>NZ_SLXU01000003.1 GCF_004343505.1 Rhodovulum bhavnagarense
ACCGAATGGATCGCCCCGATCCGCGCACAGGCCAGCATCGCATAGGCCGCCTCGGGGATCATCGGCAGGTAGATCACCACCCGGTCGCCCCGCATCACCCCCTGGCTCAGCAGAACGTTGGCAAAGCGGTTCACCTTTTCATGCAGATCGCGATAGCTGATATGCTGCACCGGGTCCGCCGGGTCGTCGGGCACGAAGATGATCGCCGTCTGATCGCCCCGCTTCGCAAGGTGACGGTCGATGCAGTTCGCCGCAACGTTCAACGTGCCGTCCCGGAACCAGTGGATCTCGACCTCGCCAAAGTTGAAATTGGTGCTCTTGACCTCGGTATAGGGCCTGATCCAGTCAAGTCGCTTGCCATGCTCGCCCCAAAACCCCTCGGGGTCCGTGATCGAGGCGCGGTACATCTCGTCATACTTGGCCGCGTCGACATGGGCAGAACGCGAAAAATCAGCGCGCGGAGCGTAGGTCTGGTCGGTCATATTCGATATCCCCCTGGCTGGGCGGTTTGTCATGCGATTGCCCCGCCCGGGTGGGGCGGGGCGCATCCCGGCTCAGATGGCCAGGTATTCGGCGCGCAGCGCCTCGTCTTTCAGTACCTCGGCGGCACTGCCGTCGAACACGATCTGCCCCGTATCAAGGATAACGGCCCGATCCGACAGTTCCAGCGCGCGGATCGCGTTCTGTTCGACGATGACCGTGGTGATGCCCTGTTCCTTGATGTGGATCAGCGTCTTTTCGATCTCGTCGACGATGACTGGGGCAAGCCCCTCATAGGGTTCGTCGAGCAGCAGAACCTTGATGTCGCGAGCCAATGCGCGGGCGATGGCCAGCATCTGCTGTTCGCCGCCCGAGAGCGTCACGCCCTCCTGCTTGCGGCGTTCGCCGAGGCGCGGGAAGAGATCGTAGAGGCGATCCAGCGACCAGCCGATGGGCGGCGCGATCTGGGCCAGTTGCAGGTTTTCCTCGACGGTCAGCCCCGAGATGATCCGCCGGTCCTCTGGCACCAGGCCGATGCCGGCCATGCTGGCCTGGTGGGCGGACATGGTGTGCAGCGGCTGGTGATCCAGCCAGATTTCACCATAGGTAACCTGGGGATCGGCCAGTCGTGCCACCGCGCGCAGCGTCGAGGTCTTGCCCGCGCCGTTGCGCCCCAAAAGTGCGAGGATCTCGCCCTCGTGGACGTTGAAATTCACACCCTGCACGATGTAGCTTTCACCGTAATAGGCATGCAGATCGTAGACCGACAGGAAGGCCGGGGCGGTGGCCGCCTGGTTGGCATTCTTGTTGAAGTCGGGTTTGACGTTCATCTGCGGCTCCTCCTTAGCCGTGCGCCTGGCCGAGATAGGCCTCTTGCACCTTTGGGTGGCCCTTGATCTTTTCGGGGATATCCTCGACCAGTGGCGTTCCCTGGGCCAACACCGTGATCCGGTCGGCGAGGCTGAACACGACGTGCATGTCATGTTCGATGATCGCCATGGTAATGTCGCGCTTTTCCTTGATCTCGCGCAGCAGATCGATGGTGTTGTTGGTGTCGGCACGCGCCATGCCGGCGGTGGGTTCGTCCAGCAGCAAAAGCTTCGGTTCCTGCACCAGGCACATGGCCATTTCCAGCCGCCGCTTGTCCCCGCGCGACAGGCTGGCGGCGTGCATGTCCTTCTTGTCGGCCATGTTGACATCGTCGAGCATCTGCGTCGCCTTCGCGACAATGTCCCTTTCGTGGGCGACCGTTTCAAAGGCGTGCATACGGAACGCCCCGTCGCGTTTCGCGAAACAGGGGATCAGCACATTTTCCAGAACCGTGAGATCGCCGAAGATCTCGGGCGTCTGGAACACGCGGGAAATGCCCATCTGGTTGATCTCGTGCGGTTTGCGGCCCAGCACGCTTTGCCCGTCGAACATAACCGATCCGGTGTCGGGGATCAGCTTGCCGACAAGGCAATTGAGAAGGGTGGATTTACCTGCCCCGTTCGGCCCGATGATCGCGTGAACCGTGTTTTCCGCGACCGAGAGGTTGACGTCGCCAAGCGCCTGGAGCCCGCCGAAACGCTTGTTGACGCCTTTGACTTCAAGGATACCCATTCGTCACTCTCCTCACTCGGCCACGTGTGGCGCGGGTTTCGGTTGATGGTCGCGGTTGCGGCCGCCGGGGCCGGCGGTCTTTGTTTTCTTGCTGCGGAACAGCCGCGCGATGCGCTGTCCGCCCTCTACCAGCCCGCCGGGCAGGAAGATCACCACCAGCATGAACAGGATGCCCAGCGTCAGGTGCCAGCCCTTGCCGACGAAGGGGTGGATCAGTGCGACCACCAGATCCTCCAGCCCGTCGGGCAGGAATGCGAACCATGCATGCAGGACGCCATCGTTGATCTTCGAGAAGATGTTTTCGAAATACTTGATGAAACCCGCACCCAGCACCGGGCCCATAAGCGTGCCCGCACCGCCCAGGATCGTCATAAGCACCACCTCGCCCGACGCCGTCCACTGCATCCGTTCGGCGCCCGCCAAGGGGTCCATCGCGGCCAGCAGACCACCGGCCAGACCGGCATACATCCCCGAGATCACGAAGGCGGCCAGCGTGTAGGGCCGCGAGTTCAGGCCCGTGTAGTTCATGCGCGTCTGGTTGGTCTTGATCGCGCGCAACATCATGCCGAAGGGCGAGCGGAAGATCCGCAGGCTGAGATAGAATGCCAGGATCGCGATCACGGCACAGAAATAATAGCCGTTATTGAGGGTAAAGAGCCATCCGCCGACTTCGAATTGGGTCGATTCGCGCATCACGATCCCGAACAGATGCGGGCTGGTCGGGGAATTTTCGCCCATCAGGATCTGCGGGTCGTTCGAATAGACTTGCAGGCCAGTCTCGCCATTGGTGATCGGCGTGAGTACCGAATAGGCGAGGTTATAGCTCATCTGGGCAAAGGCCAGCGTCAGGATCGAGAAATAGATCCCGGACCGCCTGAGCGAGATAAAGCCGATCAAGAGTGCGAACAGGGCCGATACGATGACCGCCAGAACCAGCCCCGGCAGGACGTTGTAGCCCAGGAGTTTATACATCCAGACGACGGTGTAGCTGCCCACGCCCAGGAAAGCCGCGTGTCCGAAGGACAGGTAACCGGTCAGCCCGAACAGGATATTGAACCCGATCGCGAAGATGCCGAAAATCGCGAATTTCTGCATCAGGTCCGGGTAGCCCGCGTTGAACTGCGCCAAGCTGGAGCCTTCGGGAAAGGGTTGCAGCAAGATCGGCGTCGCCAGCGTCAGGAAGACGACGATCAATAGGAAACGGGTGTCTTTTGAACTCAGTCCGAACATTGTCTCAGTCCTCCATCACACCCTTGCGCCCCATCAGGCCGCGCGGCCGGGTCAGCAGGATGACGATTGCAATCAGGTAGATGATGACCTGGTCGATGCCGGGGATGATGCTCTTGATCTCGTTCATCGAGGCAAAGCTCTGCAGGATGCCCAGCAAAAAGCCCGCGAGGACGGCGCCGGGCAACGAGCCCATGCCGCCAACCACAACCACGACGAAGGACAGCACGAGGAAATCCATGCCCATGTGATAATTCGGGGACAGGATCGGGGTGTACATGACACCCGCCAGCCCCGCGACCGCGGCGGCCAGTCCGAACATGATTGTAAAGCGGCGGTCGATGTCGATGCCCAACAGGCCCACGGTTTCCCGGTCGGCCATGCCTGCGCGAACCACCATCCCGAAGGTCGTGAATTGCAGGAAGGCGAAGACACCCCCGATGATTACGAGTGCGAACAAGAAATACACCATCCGCCAGTAGGGGTAGATGATCACGTTCGGATCAAAGCCCATGAGAACGCCGAAATCGAAAGACCCCGCGAACATGTCCGGCGCGCCTGTCTGGATCGGGTTTGCGCCGAAAAAGTATTTCACGATCTCTTGCAAGACGATCGCCAGGCCAAAGGTCACGAGGATCTGGTCGGCATGGGGGCGCTTGTAGAAATGCTTGATCAACCCGCGTTCCATTGCAAAGCCAAGGGCGATCATCACCGGGATTGCCATGACGATTGCGATCGGTACGGACCAGTCGATTATGGCGCCGCCAACTTCCGGCCCGAACCAGCTTTCCACATAGGGCACCTGCACCTTGAGTGGATTGCCGAGAAAGTCGGTCTTGGTCGGGTCGACCTGCGAAAAGGACAGGCCAAGGATGCGCTGCATGGTTACTGCGCAGAAAGCGCCGATCATGAACAGCGCGCCATGGGCGAAATTTACCACACCCAGCGTGCCAAAGATCAGCGTAAGGCCCAGCGCGATCAGCGCGTAGGCAGAGCCCTTGTCGAGCCCGTTCAGGATTTGCAGAAGGATCGCGTCCATCGTCCCCACCCGTGATGTCGGTTTGGTTCCGGGGTGTCGGGGCCGCTTGGCAACGGACCGTGCCCCGACGGAAAACCGGCCACGCAAAGCGCGCGGCCGGCAGGTGCGTCAACGGTTCAGGCGCCGCTGTTGCACTGGCCCAGAGAGGCTTCGTCGCCACCAAACATCGGATGATTCGGTGCGTATTCGACCTGTGCGCGCGGCGTGATCTCGACCACTTCGAGAGTGTCGAAGGGGGTGGTCGGATTCTCGGCGCCCTTCATGACCAGCACATCCTTGAAGCACTGGTGATCCTCGGCGCGGTACAGCGTCGGACCATTGCCCATACCGTCGAATTCGAAGCCTTCGAGGGCTTCGGCCACGGCGCAGGGGTTGAAAGAGCCCGCACGCGCCACCGCATCGGCATAAAGCAGCGTCTGCACATAGCAGGTATGGGCCGAGTTCGAGGGCGGGCGGCCGTATTTCTGACCGAAGGACTGAACGAAAGCCTTGGTGCCCGCGTCCTGCAACTGCCAGTTCCAGTTCATCGAGCCGAACACGCCCTTGATATTCTCGCCGGCGCCCTCGGCCATCAATTCGGAATAAAGCGGCACGACGATCTCGAAATTCTTGCCGTTCACCTGCTTGTCGCGCAGCCCGAACTGGACCGCCTGGGTCAGCGAGTTGACCATGTCGCCGCCGTAGTGGTTCAAGATCAGAACGTCGGCGCCCGAGTTCAGCACCGGCGCGATATAGGACGAGAAATCGCCCGCACCGACCGGCGTGAGCACGTTGTTGACGGTCTGCCAGCCCAGCGCCTCGGTGAAGGACTGGATCGATTCCTGCTGGGTGTAGCCCCAGGTGTAGTCGGCGGTCAGGTGATAGGCGCGGCGCTCGGTTCCATAAGCCTTTTCCAGCACCGGGGCCAAGGCCGCGCCCGACATGTAGGCGTTGAAGAAATGGCGGAAGCCATTGGCCTTGCGGTCCTTGCCGGTCGTGTCGTTCGAGTGTGTCAGACCGGCCATGAAGATGATGCCGGCCTCCTGGCAAAGGCTCTGTACCGCCACGGCCACGCCCGAGGACGAGCCGCCGTTGATCATCACCACGCCGTCCTTTTCGATCATCGACTTGGCGGCGGCGCGGGCGGCGTCGGACTTGGTCTGGGTGTCGCCGGTCACGAACTGAACCTTCTTGCCCAGGATGCCGGTTCCGTCCAGCGCCTTGGAGGTGAAGGTGTTCAGCATGCCGCCGTCACCGATGCCGTTGATATGTTCGACGGCCAGTTCCTGGGCGCGCAGCTCGTCGAGCCCTTCCTCGGCATAGGGGCCGGTCTGGGGCACGTTGAAGCCGAAAGTGACCGTGTTGCCGGTCGGTTCGTTGGTAAAGGCCGATGCGGACGAGGTGAAAATCGTCGGCAGGGCCAGGCCCGCGCCGGTAACCGCACCGGTCTTGAGCACGCCGCGGCGTGTGAAAGTCGAATTCGTCATGAACATCCTCCCGTGATGCAGGGTGACCCCGAGCCTCCTCTGCCCGGTGTCATGCTTTACAAAGCACGGAAAGTATCGCGGAGGATTCGAAAATTTAGCAACAACTGCTTTCACATAAACGATTTTTTTGTAAAGGTTTGCACAGGTTGGCGCGGAGATGTGTAAAAAAATTATCTCGCTCCCGCAGAAAGCCGTTGGAAAGAAACGAGGTTTCCAAACATGGCGCGCAGCACTTTGACCGGAACCCGTATCCGTGAACGGCGGGCGGTAATGGGGATTCGCCAGGCAGACCTTGCGCGGGCGGTCGGAATCTCGGCCTCTTATCTCAACCTGATCGAACACAACAGGCGCAGAATCGGCGGCAAGCTGCTGGTAGAGATTGCCCGCGCCCTCGAGGTCGAGGCCACGGCCCTGACCGAGGGGGCAGGTGCGGCACTGGTCGAAACCCTGCGCGAGGCCGCGGCCGGGCACGAGGGCGCGTTGGCCGATCTGCCCCGGATCGAGGAATTCGCGGGCCGTTTTCCCGGCTGGGCCCAGCTTCTGGCAGACCGCCATCGTCGGGTGTCCGAACTGGAACGCACCGTCGAGATGCTGACTGATCGGATGACGCATGACCCGTTCCTGTCGGCCTCTTTGCACGAGGTGATCTCGGCCGTGACCGCGATCCGTTCCACCGCGGCGATCCTGGTCGATACAGAGGATATTGATGCCGACTGGCAGCGCCGCTTTCATCGCAATCTGTCCGAGGATAGCCGGCGTCTTGCCGACGGGGCGCAGGCGCTTGTAGCCTATCTTGACGAGGGCGCCGAAGAAACGGGCATCCAGTCCACCCCCCAGGAAGAGGTCGAGGCCTTCTTGCGGGGGCGCGCCTATCACGTGGCGGAATTGGAACGCGCCCTGCCGCCCCCACCCGAGCGTCTGGTTGCCGGCGCGCCCGAACTTTCATCGGCCCCCGCGCGCGAACTGGCACTTGCCTATCTGCGCCGCTATCGCCGCGATGCCGAACTCATGCCTTTGGCCGCCTTTGCCGAGGCCGCGCGCGCCGAGGGGCTGGATCCGGGGCGGTTGGCGCATCGGTTCGGCGTAGATCCCGGTGCCGTTTTCCGCCGCCTGGCCACATTGCCGCGAGAGATGGCGGGCGGGCCGGTGGGGCTGGTGACCTGCGATGGCTCGGGCACGTTGACCTTCCGCAAGCCGGTGGCGGGGTTCGCGCTGCCGCGCTTCGGGGCGGCCTGTCCGCTCTGGCCGCTTTACCAGGCGCTTTCGCGCCCGATGGCGCCCCTGCGCGCGGTGGTGGAACATGGCGGGCGGCGCCAAGGCCGTTTTCTGACTTATGCGCTGTGCCAGCCCACGTTGAGTTCCGGTTTTGACGGTCCGCAGGTCATGGAGGCCGCGATGCTGATCCTGCCCGAGGAAACGGCCGACTTGCCTGGCGGCGCGGGCCAGCCGGTTGGCACATCCTGCCGGATCTGTCCGCGGCGCGACTGCGTGGCTCGGCGCGAACCATCGATCCTGGCGGACGGGTTTTGACAAGCGGGTCGCTTTGCGGGGATAATTTCTGAACCAAGCGGGCGCAGCTCCGCGTCGAGGGAGGAGACGGAATGGGCAAACATGTCCTTCTGATAGAGGACGAGCCGAACATCATCGAGGCGATCCGGTTCATCCTGTCGCGCGACGGCTGGCAGGTGGACACCCACTCCGACGGCATGACCGCCTTTGACCGGGTGGGCGCGCTGCGCCCAGATATCGTGATCCTTGACGTGATGCTGCCGGGGCGCTCAGGGTTCGACATCCTGCGCGACATCCGGGCCGACCCGGAACTATGCGCGCTCCCGGTGCTGATGCTGACGGCCAAGGGCCAGGTCAAGGATCGCGAGATGGCCGAGCGGATGGGTGTCAGTCGGTTCATGGCAAAACCGTTCTCCAATACCGAGGTGTTGTCTTCGGTGCGCGAACTGACGGGTGGCTAGGCGATGGCGCGCGCGCCGCTTTTCCTGGCTCGGCAAGGCTATCGCCGTCGGCGGCTGGCCGACATGGCGCGGCTGCTGCCGCTATTCGGGCTGTGGGTGTTTCTGCTGCCGCTTCTGGATGCCGACGACGGATTGGACGCGGCGCTGTTGATCTACCTGTTCTCGGCCTGGTTCATTCTGATCGCGGCCTCGGCCCTGCTTGCGCGGCGCCTGTGTGCCGACGCGCAAACGGGTGATGCGGAAGGACCCCGGTCGCGATGATCTCTTTCGATCTCCTGGTGGCGATCTGCCTGGTCTACGTGATCTTCCTGTTCGGCGTGGCCTTTTGGGCCGAGCGGCGGGCGGCGCGTGGCCAGGGCGGCTGGCTGCGATCGCCTGCGATCTACACGCTGTCGTTATCCGTCTATTGCACGGCATGGACTTTTTACGGCGCCGTCGGCTATGCGGCGCGATCCGGCCTCGAATTCGTCACGATCTATCTCGGGCCCACGCTGATACTTGTCGGCTGGTGGTGGACGTTGCGCAAACTGGTGCGGATTGCCAAGACACAGCGTATCACCTCTATCGCGGACCTGGTCTCGTCGCGCTATGGCAAGTCCAACATGCTGGGCGTCATCGTGACACTGATCGCGGTGGTTGGCACGACGCCTTACATCGCGTTGCAACTGCAATCGGTCACCTTGTCATTCGCGGTCTTCGCGCCTGACGGGGTGGGACCATGGCGCCCGACGGATCTCGATTCGGCCGCGTTGACGGTGGCGGTGGGGCTTGCGCTTTTCACGGTTCTGTTCGGCACGCGCAACCTGGATGCCAACGAACGTCATCATGGTGTGGTGACGGCGATTGCCGTCGAGGCGGTTGTCAAGCTGGTGGCGCTTCTGGCGGTGGGGATCTTCGTGGTTTGGGGGATCGCGGGGGGCGCCTCGGCGGTGCTTGAACGGATCGACACCTCTGGCCTGTCAGAGATGCCGATCCTGCCTGGACGCTGGATGGCTCTGACTTTCCTGGCGGCTGCCGCGATCCTGACCTTGCCGCGCATGTTCCAGGTGCTGGTGGTTGAAAACGAGGATGAACGCCATCTTGCCACCGCATCCTGGGCATTCCCGGCCTACCTGTTCCTGATGAGCCTGTTCGTGGTGCCCATCGCGGTGGTGGGCCTGGCAGAGATGCCCGCGGGGTCAAATCCCGACCTCTTCGTGCTGACGTTGCCCATGGCCCATGGGCGCGAGGGTCTGGCGACGCTTGCCTTTCTGGGCGGGTTTTCCTCGGCCACCTCGATGGTGATCGTGGCGGCGATCGCGTTGTCGACGATGGTGTCGAACCATATCGTGATGCCGCTTTTCCTGCACCTGACCCGCTCGGGCGCGACGATCTCGGGCGATGTGCGCAAGCTGGTGCTACGCGCGCGTCGGGTGTCGATCGGGGCAGTTCTGTTCCTTGGCTATCTCTATTACCGGCTGACCGGCGGTTCCGAGGCGCTGGCAGCCATCGGCTTGATCTCGTTTGCCGGCGTGGCGCAGGTTCTGCCCGCGCTCCTGGGGGCGGTCCTGTGGCGGGGGGCAACCCGAACCGGTGCGATCACGGGGCTGGTGGCGGGCTTTGTCGTCTGGGCCTACACCCTGTTCCTGCCGAGTTTCGGCGAAGGCGCGGTGATGGGCGCGCGGCTTTTGGCCGAGGGTCCGTGGGGGATCGGCTGGCTGCGCCCGCAGGCCCTGTTCGGCATGGCGGGATTGGACCCGCTTGTTCACGCGGTGGTGTTTTCCATGGCTGCCAATGTCCTGGTTTTCGTGCTCGTGTCTCTGTTCGATTTCCCATCGCCGATGGAGCGGCTCCAAGGTGCGCAATTCGTCAACGTGTTCGAGCATTCGACTGCCGCGCAGGGCTGGAGCCAGGGCCGCGCCGAGGCGGAAGACCTGCTGTTGATGGCCCAGCGTATCCTGGGGGCTGAGGATGCGCAGAGCCTGTTCCAGCGCGCTGCTGTTGCGCAGGGGCTTCAGGGCTATTTGCCAGAGATCACGCCTGAATTCCTTCAAAGTCTGGAACGTATCCTTGCAGGATCGGTCGGCGCAGCCACTGCGCATGCCATGGTGGGCCAGATCGTGGGGCGTTCTTCGGTATCGGTCGAAGACCTGATGAGGGTCGCCGACGAGACCGCGCAGATGATGGAATATTCCAGCCAGCTCGAGGCCAAGTCCGAGGAACTTGCCCGCACCGCCCGACAGTTGCGAGAGGCCAATGAAAAATTGACCGAACTTTCGGTGCAAAAGGATGCGTTTCTTAGCCAGATCAGTCATGAATTGCGTACGCCGATGACCTCGATCCGCGCATTTTCCGAGATACTCATGACTGGCGCGGACCTATCGTCTGGCGAGTTTCGGAACTATTCCCGTATTATTCACGAGGAAAGCCTGCGCCTGACCCGGTTGCTGGACGACCTTCTGGATCTCTCGGTGCTTGAAAACGGGCAGGTCACGCTGAATGCCCAGCCCGTAATGTTGCACGATCTGATCGAGCGGGCGGTCGTCGCGACCGCGCGCCTGCAAGGAGGGCAGGGGCTGATGATCCACCGCGACCCGGAAGCTGAACGGGTGGAACTGGTGACCGATGGCGACCGTCTGAGCCAGGTCTTTATCAACCTGATCTCGAATGCACAGAAATATTGCGATGCCGGGGCACCGGAACTGACGATCCGCGTGTGCCGGACCGACAGTGCCGTTGCGATCGATTTCATCGACAATGGCAGCGGTATCCCGCAGAAAAGCCAGGCGATCATCTTCGAGAAATTCGCGCGCCTTTCCGATCCGCGCTCGGCCGGTGGTGCGGGGCTGGGGCTTGCGATCTGCCGCGAGATCATGGTGCGGCTGGGTGGTTCGATCGTCTACCTCTCGGCACAGGGCGGTGCGGCATTCCGGCTGACGCTGCCCTTGTCTTTGGCAGAAGCCGCCTGACGGGAACGTTTTGTCAACCCTGCCGCGGATAGACGGGGATGAACCCCGCATCCATGGGCCGACCATGATAGACGACACGCATCGCGCCATTCTCAAACGCATCACCGCGCCCCCCGCCGATACCGACCCGGCGGGGGATGCCGCGGCCTTGGCGCAGGCCCTGCGCGTGGCGGCGATGCGCGCGGGGCAGGGTGGCTATGGGCTTATGCTGTCGGTAGAGGACGCAACGGTAGACGAAACCGATCTTGCCGGTCTGGCCGGCGAGATGACGGAGAATTCCCTCGGCGTTTTGCTGGACGCTGAGAACGGGGGCGGGGGGCTGGCTGTTTTTTCGGCGGACCTGGCGCTCATGCTTGTGGAATGGCGCCTGACCGGCGCGCTGGCAGAGGTCGCACCGTCGCCGCGCCCGATGACCCCCACCGATGCGGCGATCCTGGCCGATTTCACCGACCCGTTGCTTACCGCTCTCGCGGCCGAAACCGGTGCCGATTGGGCAAGGGGCTTTGTCCAGGGGGCCGTTCTGGAGGATGCGCGGCATGTCGTCTTGCGGATGGCACGGGGCGATTATCGCGCGCTGCGCCTTTCCTTGTCGACCGTGGCGGGCGCGCGGTGCGGGACGCTTGTGCTGGCATTGCCCGGACTTCGCGCAGGCGATGGGGCCAGCCCGGCGCAGGGGGCGCCTATCTGCGGGGCGCCCGCGACGCTGGACGAGGGCGTGCTGGCCGCTGGCCTGTCGCTTCGCGCCGTGTTGTGGCGGTTGCGGATGCCTGCGGCGGCGGTCGGGCGGTTGGGGGCGGGCGATAGGCTGGTGATACCTGCCGCGGCCATCGCGCGCTTGCGACTGGAAACACCGGCGGGCCACCTGGTCGCGCGGGGACGTCTTGGCCAGTCCGCGGGAGAGCGGGCGGTGCGGATTGAAAGGCCGGATCGGGCCGGATCGGGCCTGTCGCCGTCGACAATGCAAGACGATCCATCCTTGCCCGCCGCCCCGTATGCACCGACCCCGTGCGCTCCCACCTCGCGCGCCTTGCCCGAAAGCGGCAGGTAAAAAGGCGGGCCGCGTCGTGACGCAGCCGCTCCTCCAGCGTTTTTGATCTGGATCATCCACGCTGAAGCGCGCCACTGTTACATTCAAAACCAAGAATGTAAATGGGAGGTAACCTATGGTCATGAACTGGAAATACGGCGGGCTCGCGCTCGGCCTTGTGTTTTTCCTGGCGGTGCTGCTGGTCAAACCGATCGGGGTTTCCACGCAGTTCGTCATCCTCGACGGTATCCTTTGGGACATGCAGAACCCCGATATCGTCACCCAGACCGACGAGGGCTATACATCGACGAATGCCTATCTTGCCAAGTCGGGCGGCAAGTACGCCAAATCTGTGGCCAACCCGATCAACTATTCGTTCGTATTCGTCGGCGCGATGATGCTGGGCGCGTTGATTTCGACGATCCTGCGGAACAGCGTCCCGAAAGGCGAGCGCATGGTGCCCTCGATCTGGCGGGCAAATTACGGCGGCAACGTGCTGAAACGCTGGCTGGTTGCCTTTGCGGGTGGGTTCATCGTCCTTTACGGCGCGCGCCTTGCGGGGGGCTGCACCTCTGGGCACATGATGTCGGGCATGTCACAGACCGCGGTCTCTGGATATGTTTTTGCGCTGGGTGCGTTCATCTCGGCCTTTACCACCGCCCTGATCATGTTCAAGCAGGAGGGCTGAGCCATGCTGACAATCACTCTTGCCATCGTGATCGGCGCGGCGTTCGGTTTCGTCCTGGACAGGATCGGTGCGACCAATCCCAACTGGATCGGCCGGATGCTGAACCTGACCAACCTGCACCTGATGAAAACCATCCTCCTGGCCATCGGGGTTGCCTCTGTCCTGACCTTTGGCGGACAGATGCTTGGCCTGGTCGATGTCGGTCACATGTCGGTCAAGACAGCCTATGTCGGGGTGTTCATCGGTGGTCTGATGCTGGGGCTGGGCTGGGCCGCTTCGGGCTTTTGTCCCGGAACCGGTCTTTGCGCGGCGGCCGTGGGCCGGATCGACGCGCTGTTCTTCGTGGCGGGCGGTCTGCTTGGGGCGGCGGCCTACATGCTGAGCTATCCCGTCTGGAAAGGACTGGGCCTGCTTGAGGGGCAGGCCTGGACATTGGGCACGGTGCCGGGTGCCGACTATCCGGCGGCTTTTCCGACCCTGCCTGGCGATCTCGCGGGCATCGCGATCGGTGCGGCCTTCATCGTGATTGCCTTCATCCTTCCGCGCCGTTTTTCGCGCAAGCGGGCCCCTGCGGGCGAGGCGATCGAGTAAGATCCGCAACCTGGTTCAAGACATGCACGCCGCGGAGCCTCGGGTCCGCGGCGTTTTTGCGTGCTGGCCCCGTGCCGCGCGGTAGGGCACAATCGGGAAAGGGAGGATGAGGGATGAGGCAGAGCGATCATGACGCGATCCCCGAGATCGCGTTGGCCTGGCACCGCGCCGGACAGGGTGCAGTGCTGGCTACGGTAGTGGAAACCTGGGGCAGCGCCCCCCGCGGCGTGGGTAGTCAGTTGGCCGTATCGGGGGCGGGTGACATGGCAGGATCGGTCTCGGGGGGGTGCGTCGAGGGTGCGGTTGTCGCCGAGGCGGTCGAGGCTTTGGCCGATGGTCGCTTGCGCCTACTGGAGTTCGGTGTCAGCGATCAGGATGCCTTTGCCGTAGGTCTGGCTTGCGGCGGGCGCATCCGCGTGCTGGTGGAACCCGTGGGCGTGGTTCTGCCCGAGCCGATACTGGCCGCCCTGGTCGAGGCCCGCGCCGCGCGCCGCGCCATCGCCTATCTTGTCGATCCGGCGGGAGGGGCGCGGCGGCTGGCCGGGCCGGAGGACGAAGCCCTGGGTACTGCAATCGCCCAGCGGATGCGTGCGGACCAATCGGGTTTCGAGGGGGACTGTTTCGTGCATGTGCATAATCCGCCACTGCGCCTTGCCGTCGTCGGTGCGGTCCATATCGCGCAGACGCTGGTGCCGATGGCGCGTCTCGCCGGGCTCGTGCCAACGCTGATCGACCCGCGCCCGGCCTTTGCCTCAGATGTCCGGTTTCCCGGCGAGTCGATTCTCGAAGACTGGCCCGACGCGGCGCTGGCCGCCCACGGACTGGATGCGCGCAGCGCGGTGGTGACCTTGACCCATGACCCCAAGCTCGACGATCCGGCAATCCTGGCCGCGCTCGGGTCCGAGGTCTTTTACCTGGGCTGCCTGGGATCGAGGCGCACCCATGCCGGGCGGGTGGCGAGACTGCGCGAGGCGGGCGTCGCGCCGGAACGGATCGCGCGCATTCACGCGCCCGTGGGCCTGGATATCGGGGCAAGAACGCCGGCCGAAATCGCGGTTTCGATCCTGGCCGAAATCGTCGAACGGCAGCGCAAGGGCTGATCCGGCGGGCCCTGCCGCGACCGGGCAATGGGTATTTGGGCCAAGAAGAACGGGAGGGCCGGTGCCGAAATTGAGCGGTTCTCAAACCGTACCCCCCGTGCTTTACTCTTTTGCATGACAGGGAGGAGAGCGATGACCAAGGTCACGATGACCGTGAACGGCAAGGCCGTTTGCGGGGAGGTTGAGGGGCGCACGCTGCTTGTGCAGTTCCTGCGCGAACGGCTAGGGCTGACTGGTACCCATGTGGGGTGTGATACCAGCCAGTGCGGGGCTTGCGTGGTGCATGTGGATGGCAGGGCGGTGAAATCCTGCACCATGCTTGCGCTGGAGGCCGAGGGGGCCGAGGTGACGACGATCGAGGGTATGGCGGATGCCGATGGCGGGCTGTCGTCTCTCCAGCAGGCGTTCCAGGATCATCACGGTTTGCAATGCGGGTTCTGCACACCGGGAATGGTGATGTCGGCAGCAGCACTGCTGGCGGAAAATCCTCGCCCCAGCGAGGCCGAGATCCGTGGTTACCTGTCGGGTAATATCTGCCGCTGCACGGGCTATCACAACATCGTCAAGGCGATCATGGCGGCATCGGGCCAGGACGTGAGCGCCATCGCCGCCGAATAGGCGGCCGCGCGGGCGGGGAGGTCCGCGTCAAAAGGGAGGATAAGACATGCCGAAAGATCACGGCATCGGGGCGCCGTCCAAGCGCCGCGAGGATGTGCGGTTCCTGACGGGGCAGGGCCGCTATACCGACGATATAAATCTGCACGGGCAGGCCCATGCGGTTTTCGTGCGTAGCCAGGTGGCCCATGGGCGCCTGAACGGCCTTGACACTACGGCCGCCGCGGCCATGCCCGGTGTGATCCGCGTCTTTACCGGCGCGGATTTCGCGGGGGTGGGCGGTCTGCCCTGCGGCTGGCAGGTGACCGACCGGCATGGGCAACCGATGCAGGAACCCGCCCATCCGGTGCTTGCCCAGGGAAAGGTGCGCCATGTCGGCGATCCCATCGCCGTTGTCGTCGCCGAAACGCTGGAGCAGGCGCGCGACGCCGCCGAGGCGGTCGAGGTCGATGTCGAGGAATTGGAGCCGGTTCTGGACATGAAGGCGGCGCTGTCGGATGGCGCGCCGCTGGTCCATGACGATCTGACCAGCAACCTGTGCTATGACTGGGGTTTTGTCGAAGAGAACCGCGAGGCGGTGAACGCGGCCTTTGAAAAGGCGCATCACGTCACCAAACTGGAACTGGTCAACCAGCGCCTTGTGCCCAACGCGATGGAGCCGCGGGTCGCCGTGGGCGACTATAACACGGGCACCGGCGACTCCACGCTTTATACAACCAGCCAGAACCCGCATGTTATCCGCCTGCTGATGGGCGCTTTCGTGCTGGGTATCCCGGAACACAAGCTGCGCGTCGTGGCCCCGGATGTGGGTGGGGGTTTTGGCTCCAAGATCTTCCACTATGCCGAAGAGGCATTCTGTACCTTCGCGGCCAAGGCCCTGCGGCGGCCGGTGAAATGGACCTGCACCCGGTCGGAGAGTTTCATCACCGATGCCCATGGGCGCGACCACGTTACCAGGATCGAGCTGGCGCTGGATGCAGAGGGGAATTTTCAGGCGATCCGCACCGAAACCCACGCGAATATGGGGGCCTACCTGTCGACCTTTGCGCCGTCTGTGCCAACGTGGCTGCATGGCACGCTGATGGCTGGCAATTACAAGACGCCGCTGATCTACGTGAACGTCAAGGCGGTGTTTACCAATACCGTGCCGGTCGATGCTTATCGCGGGGCCGGGCGGCCGGAGGCGACCTATCAACTGGAACGGCTTATCGACAAGGCCGCGCGCGAGCTGGGCATGGACCCGATCGAGATCCGGCGCAGGAATTTCATTACCGAGTTTCCCTACGCCACGCCCGTGGCCGTCGAATATGACACCGGCGATTACAACGCCACGCTGGACAAGCTTATCGAGATTGCCGACCTCGCCGGGTTCGATGCGCGACTGGCCGAGAGCAAGGCACGGGGCAGGCTGCGAGGCCTGGGGATCAATTGCTATATCGAGGCTTGTGGGATCGCGCCCAGCCATCTGGTGGGGCAACTGGGTGCGCGTGCGGGGCTTTACGAATCCGCCACGGTGCGTGTGAACGCGACCGGCGGGCTGGTGGTGATGACCGGCAGCCACTCGCATGGGCAGGGGCACGAGACCTCCTTCGCGCAGGTGGTGGCCGACATGATCGGCATCGACGAGAACATGGTCGAGATTGTCCATGGCGACACCGCCAACACGCCGATGGGCATGGGGACCTATGGGTCCCGCTCGCTGGCCGTGGGTGGCAGCGCCATGGTGCGCGCCACCGAAAAGATCATCGCCAAGGCGAAGAAGATCGCCGCTCACCTGATGGAGGCCAGCCCGGAGGATATCGAACTCAAGGACGGCGCGTTTACCGTGGCGGGCACCGATAGGTCGGTGGCCTGGGGTGACGTGACGCTCGCGGCCTACGTGCCCCACAACTACCCGCTGGAGGAACTGGAGCCGGGGCTGGAGGAAACCGCGTTTTACGATCCCAACAACTTTACCTATCCGGCCGGGGCCTATGCCTGTGAGGTCGAGGTGGACCCCGAGACCGGCAAGGTCACGGTCGAGCGTTTTGCCGCCGCTGACGATTTCGGCAATATCGTCAATCCGATGATCGTCGACGGCCAGGTGCATGGCGGCATCGCGCAAGGTATCGGCCAGGCGCTTCTTGAGCGGGCCGTCTATGACGAGTACGGGCAATTGCTGTCGGGGTCGTACATGGATTACGCCATGCCGCGAGCCGATGACATGCCGTTTTTCACCGTCGATCATTCCTGTCAGACCCCCTGCACCCATAATCCTCTCGGGGTGAAGGGGTGCGGCGAGGCCGGCGCCATAGGTAGCCCGCCGGCCGTGGCCAATGCCGTGGTGGATGCCTTGCAACGGGCTGGCCATGCCAGCGTCACCCATATCGACATGCCGCTGACGCCCGCGCGCGTCTGGGCGGCCATGCAGGGCTGAGGAGGACATCATGTATTCAGTCGAATTCGACCGTCCCGCGACGCTGGAGGCCGCGCTTGCCGGGCTCAAGGCAGAGGACGCGCAGGCACTCTCGGGGGGGCAGACGCTGATCCCGACACTGAAACAGCGTCTCGCGCAGCCTTCGAAACTGGTCAGCCTGACCGCCATTCCGTCCTTGCAGGGGATATGCGTGGCCGATGACGGGATGCTTTGCATCGGGGCGACGACGACGCATGCCACGGTTGCAGCCGAGGCGGGGGCGCATTACCCCGCGCTGGCCCGCCTTGCAGCGCAGATCGGCGACCCGGCGGTGCGTAACCGCGGGACCATCGGGGGCAGTCTTGCCAATAACGACCCGTCGGCCTGTTATCCGGCGGCGGTGCTGGCCTCTGGGGCGTTGATCAGGACCAACGCGCGTGACATCGCGGCCGATGACTATTTCGAGGGCATGTTCGCCACCGCCTTGCAAGAGGGCGAGATTATCACCGAGATCCGCTTCCCGATCCCCGAGGCGGCCGCTTACATGAAATTCGCGCAACCCGCCTCACGCTTTGCACTGGTGGGGGTCTTCGTGGCGAAGACCGCCGGCGGGGTCCGCGTGGCAGTAACCGGCGCCTCCGAAGAGGGCGTGTTCCGCTGGGGCGCGGCCGAAGAGGCGCTGTCGGCGGATTTCAGCGCCGGGGCCATTGCGGGGCTCAGCCTGCCCGCTGACGACATGATCGACGATCTGCACGGCACGCCCGACTATCGCGCGCATCTGGTCAAGGTGATGACCGGCCGTGCCGTAAGCGCCGCACAATAGTGCGCTGGACCAAAAAAACGCCCCGCCGGCAATCCTGGCGGGGCGTTCCTGCGCGGCGATGATCGAGCCTATTTGCTGACCGGGCCGATCATCATGATCATCTGGCGGCCTTCCATCTTGGGCATGTTCTCGACCTTGCCGATGTCCTTGACGTCCTCGGCCACCCGTTCGAGAAGTTCCCGTCCGAGATTCTGGTGCGCCATCTCGCGCCCGCGGAAGCGCAAGGTCACCTTGACCTTGTCGCCGTTTTCAAGGAACCGCATCACGTTACGCATTTTGACATCGTAATCATGCGTGTCGGTGTTTGGGCGAAACTTGACTTCCTTGACCTCGATGATCTTCTGTTTCTTGCGCGCCTCGGCCTCGCGCTTTTGTGTCTCGTACTTGAACTTGCCGAAATCCATGATCTTGCAGACCGGCGGCGTCGCGTTCGGCGAGATCTCGACCAGGTCAAGGCCAGCCTCTTCTGCAAGCGCCAGTGCCTTGGCGGGGGGGACGACCCCGATGTTTTCGCCTTCGGCGCCAATCAGACGGATTTCGGGGGCCCGGATGCGCTGGTTGACGCGGGGGCCTGTTTCGCGCGTGGGGGGCGCGTTATGGGGTCTTCGGGCTATGGGAATGCTCCTCGTGCCGTTGCGTTCAGATGGCTGACAAACTACCGCCCGCCATGATCCGTTTCAAGGCGGTATTCCGCTGTTCCCAGGGGGTGCGGCAAGGGGTGGCCTTGTCGGGCGGTCTTAGTCTGCGCACCGTTGACTGGTGAAAATTCGCAGAGTCGGAGGAAGACCGCGATGGGACGCATTCTTGCCGTGATCATCATACTAGCTGCCCTGGCGGGGGGCGGCTATTATTGGTACATGACGCAGCCGGCCGCACCGGAGGAAGCACCGGATGCGGTCACAACCCCCGAAGCCGGGGAGGCGGCGCCCGCGGCCGCCATCCAAGAGGCCGCGCAAGAGGCCACTGACCAGGCCGAGGCTGCACAGGAGGCCGCAGAGCAGGCCGCGCAAGCGGCCCAGGATGCCGCAAGCGAGGCAGCCGCAGCCATTGAGAACGCCGCCAGCGCGGCAGTCGAAGCCGCCGAAGAAGCCGCCAGCGATGCGGTCGAGGCCGCGACCGGTGCCGTCGAAGCAGCCACAGAGGCGACGCAAGACATGGCGACCGGCGCCGTCGAGGCCGTCGAAGGGGCAGCGGATGACGCCATGGAAGGCGTTCAGCAGAGCGTGACCCCGGCGGAATGAACGCGCGCCGGCCGCTGCCTGTATGCGCGCCATCTGCAACATGTAAAAAAACGCCCCGCGGGCCAGTGGCTTGCGGGGCGTTTCGTATCGCTCGGCGTTCTTAACCTACGAAGGCTTTCTCGACTACATATTGCGCGGGTTCCGAATTGGCGCCCTCGTTCAGGCCCCAGCCTTCCATGATCGCCATCACGTCCTTGTTGAAGTCGAGCGAGCCGCAAACCATCGCGCGGTCGGTGACAGGGTCCATCTGGGTGCCCTCCAGGCCGAGATCGGCGAACACCTTGCCCGAGGCCAGGTTGTCGGTGACGCGGCCCATCCACTTGCTGTCTTCGCGCGTGGTGGTGGGGTAGTATTTCAGCTTGTCGCCGACGAATTCGCCGATCAGCGGGTCTTCGGGCAGGCTTTCGACCAGTTGCCGACCAAATTCCAACTCTGCCACCTCACGGCAGGTGTGCATCATGATGACCTCGTCATACCGCTCGTAGGTATCGGGGTCGCGCATGAGGCTGGCGAAGGGGGCGATGCCGGTGCCGGTGGCCAGGAACCACAGCCGCTTGCCGGGCAGCAGCGCATCGAGCACCAGGGTGCCCACGGGCTTGGGGCGCAGGATGATCTCGTCGCCGGGCTGTATATGTTGCAGCCGCGAGGTCAGCGGGCCATCCTGCACCTTGATCGAGTAGAAATCCAAGCCCTCGTCCCAGGCGGGCGAGGCGATGGAATAGGCGCGCATGATCGGCTTGCCGTCCTCGCCGGGCAGGCCGATCATCACGAACTCGCCCGAGCGAAAGCGCAAGGATTGGGGGCGCGTCGTTCGGAAATAGAACAGCCGGTCGGTGTAATGGCGCACCTCGGTTACGGTCTGCGCGTCTGGCAGGGTTTTCTTGGTGGCGGTCTGGGGCGCGGCAGTCTGTTGGTTCATGTGGCTTCACGCAACGGGGCCGATGGTCCCGCTCCTTTCCTATAGGTGTCCTTGCAGGCAGGGGAACCCCCCTTCGCACGGCCCGGGCCGCGAGCCCGGTATGTCCCGTCTGCCCGCGTATTCCCGCACAGGGGCGCGGACCACCATGACTCAGATCAAGCATGAATGTCGCAGGGGCGGAGGCACCAGCCGAAAAAGACATCCCCCGATGTGGCGGTTTCCCTTGAGACCTGCGCGATCATCGGTGATAGTCGGGCGCCGCCGGACACTAACGGCGGATATCAACGAAGCAGCTACCTGGGAGGGTACACTATGAAATTCGTGACTGCCGCCGCCGCGGCCGTAGCGCTTTCCGTTTCCGCCGGCACCGCGCTCGCGCAGTGCGACGATGGCGAAATGGTCATCAAGTTCAGCCATGTGACCAATTCCGACAAGCATCCCAAGGGCATCGCCGCCTCGCTGTTTGCCGAGCGTGTTAACACGGAAATGAACGGCGTGGCCTGCATGGAGGTGTATCCCAACACCACGCTTTACAACGACGACCAGGTGCTTGAGGCCATGCTGAACGGTGACGTTCAGTTCGCGGCGCCCTCGTTGTCGAAATTCGAAAAATATACCAAGCAGTTCCGCATTTTCGACCTGCCCTTCATGTTCAAGAACATCGAAGCGGTCGATGCCTTCCAGGCCTCTGATGCAGGTCAGGCCATGAAGGAATCGATGGCCCGCCGCGGCCTTCTGGGCCTGGAATTCTGGCATAACGGGATGAAACAGTTTTCGGCCAACAAGCCGCTGCTGAGCCCCGAGGATGCCAAGGGCCTGAAATTCCGGGTTCAGACCTCTGACGTGCTGGTTGCCCAGATGGAGGCGCTGGATGCCAGCCCGCAGCCGATGGCATTTTCCGAGGTCTACGGCGCGTTGCAGACCGGCGTCGTCGACGGACAGGAAAATACCTGGTCGAACATCTATGGCCAGAAGTTTTTCGAGGTGCAGGACGGAACCACCGAAACCAATCACGGCGTCCTGGATTACCTCGTCGTGACGTCGGTCGAGTGGTTGGAGGGGCTTGATGCGGATGTCCGTGATCAACTGCTCACCATTCTCGCCGAGGTGAGTGCCGAGCGTAACGCCGCGGTTGGCGAGGTCGATGCCGAGGCACGCCAGGCGATCCTGGACGCCGGTGGCGAGATCCGTGAGCTGACACCCGAGCAGCGCCAGGCCTGGGTCGATGCCATGAAACCTGTCTGGGCCAAGTTCGAGGCCGATGTCGGGGCCGAGAATATCGAGGCCGCGCAACAGATCAACGCTATGAACTGAGCCACTTGAAGGTGGTTAGAGGAGGCGGCCCCTTGGGGCCGCCACCCGTCATTTCAGGATTCCGAAACAGTCAGGGAATAGCGGTATGAGCGCAACGTATCGCCCGAAAACCGCGCTGGGGCGTGCCATCCATGTTTTCGAGGAAACAGTGATCGCCGCGCTTCTGGGGCTGATGGTGCTTGTTACCTTCGTGAATGTGGTGCTGCGCTATGTGTTCAACAGCGGGCTGATCTGGGGGCTGGAACTGACCCTGATACTGTTTGCCTGGCTGATTCTGTTCGGGATCGCCTACGGTTTCAAGATCACCATGCATCTGGGCGTTGATGCCGTGCTCAACATGGTGTCGCGAGGAACGAGGCGGGTGATGGCCATCATCGCGCTGGCGATCTGCCTCGTCTACGCGGTTTTGCTGATGAAGGGGGCCTATGATTACTGGGCGCCGTTCGCCAACCTGCCTCCGACGACCGGGCATTGGTTCCCGACCGGTTTCAAGGAAATGAAACCCTGGGACTACCGGGGCTATGTCCCGACCGAGCGGATTCCGATGCCCGAGATCCTGCGCGCACCCCTTGAATTCCTGTTCCTGCCCGAGGGCGAGGATCCTTACGATAAACTTCCCGTTGCATTGCCTTACCTGATGATCCCCCTCGCGGTGGCATTGATGCTCGTCCGGCTTGTCGAGGCGGGCCTGCGTATCCTGCGTGGCACGCAGGAAAGCCTGATCGTCAGCCACGAGGCCGAAGATGCGGTCGAGGAAGTCGCCGCAAAGAAAGGCGCCTGATCCATGGATGTCATTCTTCTTTTTGCAATGGTGATCGGTTTCCTGCTGATCGGGGTGCCGATCGCGGTGTCGCTCGGCATGGCCTCGATCATCTTCCTGCTTGCCCTGTCGGACACCTCGTTGGCCTCGGTGGCGCAGTCGCTCTACCAGGCGATGGCCGGGCATTACACGCTTTTGGCGATCCCGTTCTTCATCCTTGCATCCAGTTTCATGTCTACGGGCGGCGTTGCGCTGCGGATCATCCGCTTTGCCATCGCCTGCGTGGGGCACTTGCGCGGCGGCTTGGCGATTGCGGGTGTGTTTGCCTGCATGATGTTCGCGGCGCTGTCTGGGTCGTCGCCTGCGACCGTGGTTGCCATCGGCTCGATCGTGATCGCGGCGATGCGCAAGGTTGGCTATACCAATGATTTTGCCGCCGGCGTGATCTGCAACGCGGGCACGCTGGGCATCCTGATCCCGCCCTCTATCGTGATGGTGGTCTATGCGTCGGCCACTGACGTCTCGGTGGGAAGGATGTTCCTGGCCGGGGTCATTCCGGGTCTTCTGGCGGGCCTGATGCTGATGGTATCGATCTACGTGATCGCCTTGATCCGCGACATGCCCAAGGGGCAATGGCAGGGCTGGGGCGAGATCCTTGCCAGTTTCCGCGATGCGTTCTGGGGCCTGATGCTGATCATCATCATCATGGGCGGCATCTACGGGATCCCGGGCGTGACCGGCGCCATCTTCACGCCGACCGAGGCGGCTGCGGTGGCCTCTGTCTACGCATTCGTTATTGCCGTCTTCGTCTATCGCGACATGGGGCCGTTGAAACCGGCACAGGAAGGGGGCGCGCCATTCAGCCTGGCGCGGCGGCCCCAGGCGCTGGTGACGGGGTTCTTCCACGCCGATACGCGGCGCACGCTGCTGGACGCGGGCAAGCTGACCATCATGCTGATGTTCATCATCGCCAACGCGCTGATCCTGAAACACGTCCTCACCGATGAACAGATCCCGCAGAAGATCGCCGGCGCCATGCTGGAGGCGGGCTTTGGCCCGATCATGTTCCTTGTGATGGTCAACGTGATCCTTCTGATCGGCGGCCAGTTCATGGAACCCTCTGGCCTGATCGTGATCGTGGCGCCCCTGGTCTTTCCCATCGCGATCGAACTGGGGATCGACCCGATCCATTTGGGGATCATCATGGTCGTGAACATGGAAATCGGGATGATCACGCCTCCGGTCGGCCTGAACCTGTTCGTGACCTCGGGTGTCGCGGGGATGCCGATGATGCGGGTGGTTCGGGCGGCGCTGCCGTTTCTCGCTGTTCTCTTCGTGTTCCTGATCATCGTGACCTACGTTCCGTGGTTGTCTACCGCGCTGCCGACCGCGTTGATGGGGCCCGAGATCATCGTCAAATAGGCCCGCGGCGCAGGCAAAGGAAAAGGGCCGCGCGATCCGCGCGGCCCGTGGCGACCTTTGGCTCTTTCCGGTGGCTCAGGCCGCTTCTAGTGCAGAGATGATCGCCGAGAAATCAACCGCCTTGAGCGAAGCGCCGCCAACCAGAGCCCCATCGACATTAGAGATGGCAAAGATGTCCGCCGCGTTCGCCGGTTTCACCGAGCCGCCGTAAAGAAGGCGGATGCCCTGGGCATCCTCGCCAAAGCGATCGACGAGCCCCGCGCGGATGAAATCATGAACCTCAGCGATCTGGTCCAGTGTCGGCACGCGACCGGTGCCGATGGCCCAGACCGGTTCGTAGGCGATGACGATGGTGGCGCCGTTTACGCCGTGGTCGGGCAACGATCCCTGCAACTGGGTGCCGATCACCGACAGCGTCTCGCCGGCATCCCGCTGCGTCTCGGTTTCCCCCACGCAAACGATGGCGACCAGTTTCTCGTCCAGGGCTGCCTCGGTCTTGGCGCGCACGGTCGCGTCGGTTTCGCCATGGTCCGTGCGGCGCTCCGAGTGGCCGAGGATGACATGGCTGGCACCCGCCTCGTGAAGCATATGGGCCGACACATCGCCGGTATGGGCACCGGTCCGCGCTTTATGGCAATCCTGCCCGCCCACGGCGATCGCCGTTCCGCGTGCCACCTCCGCCATGCGCTGGATCAGCGTGGCAGGCGGACAGATCAGGATATCGACCTGCGGGTTGGGATGGCCGCCGGACAATGCCGTGACCTCGGCCAAGGCTGCGCCGGTTCCGTTCATTTTCCAATTGCCCGCGGCCAGTCTTCTGCGCATGTTCACCCTCGCTGGAATTGACGTTTCCCGTCTTCCTAGGGCATTTCGGCGCGCGGCGGAACGGCCCAATTGGCGCAGGCGGCAATTAGCCGTTCGTGGCCTGGTCGGGGTCGCGGAACTTTACGGATTCGCCGCAGCCGCAAGCATCCACCACGTTGGGATTGCGAAACCTGAACCCCGATTCCAACAGCGAGACCTCGTAATCGATCTCGGTTCCTAACAGGAACATTTGCGCCATTGGCGCGATCATTACCCGCGCGCCGCCCAGTTCGACCACTTCGTCCAGGGGATCGGCCTTTGCGACCACCTCCATCGTGTATTCCATTCCTGCACAACCGCCCTTCTTGACGCCGATGCGCAGGCCCGCCGCATCCTCGCGCGCAACAAGCCGCGCCACTTGCGCGGCGGCGGCCGGCGTGAGTGTGACCGGTGCTTTCCCGGGATTTCCGAACATTTTGCACCTCTCCCTTTCCCACTTTAAAGGGTAGGTGGTCGGCGGGGGGCGCTCAAGGGGGTGGGGGCCTGCTCAGGCTGAAAGGGGCAGATTTTTTGGGTATTTTTACCAAGAAGAAGACCGAGGCGACTTCTTCTTGGTAAAAATACCCATGGCCAGACGCCGCCGCCGGGGACCAGGACAGGCAAGGGCGATAGGCTGGCCGCCCCTGCCGGCACGTGCAGCGGGGCTCAGATGCCCATGCAGTTCGCGTAGAAAGTCACCGTCGCGGGCCAGTCCGAGAACACGCCCTTTACCCCGACATCTTGTGCCAAGACATCCAGCAACTCGAAATAGACACCGTCATTGTCGGTGACATCCGCGATCGACTGGAAGTACCAGCCGCCCCCCGTTGCCAGCGGGCCCGAACGTTCCAGCGTCCAGGTGATGATGTTCAGCCCGGCCTCTTGGGCCTTCTCGGCATAGACCGACGGGACGATCTGGCCGTTTTCGACGGTGACCAGCATCCACATCGGCGGCGCGATGTAGTTGACGCCCATGTCGGCGAGCTCCTGCATGGTCGGCTTGAAGGTCGCCGGGTCCATGGGGTCGATCAGGCCCTCATCCTCGTCCGAGGCCTCGTAGCGGTCGTCGAGATAGACCGCTTGGGCGCCGAAGTCAGGCTCGTTCTCGATCCAGTAGAGAATGTCGGAGAGGTCGAAGGACTGGGCGAAGACGTCCTTGGCGGGGATGCCGGCGGCCTTGTACTCGTCGATCATCTTCTGTGCGTAATCGGCTTGGGTGAAGCCGTCAAAGGGCATGTCCACCGCAGGGCTTTTCAGTTCGGGGGTGAACCTGGCGCCAAGCGCCTTGAACAGGCGGATCGACTCGGCATGGGTCATCAGCTGCGCGCCGTTCGTGTAGAGATCGGTGCGGAACCCGGCGATGCCGCCCTGGTAGGCCTCGGGCGTGGTGGCCGACTTGTCGGCGGCGTCCATCTTGGGCTTCAGCGTCTTGAACTCGGCCAGCGTCAGTTCGGCGGTGCGGCACTCGGCGCGGGCCGGGGCATCGCCATTGGCCGGGGTGAAGGGGGTGACGCATTTCCCGGCCAGCTCGGTGGTCAGGATGTTCGTGGTGGTGTGCAGGTCGTTCTGGGCGTGACGGCAGACCAGTTCCTTGTCCTTGGTGAAGGTCACGTCGCATTCCAGGACGCCCGCGCCCATCCGCGCCGCGGCCATGTTCGATTCGACCGTGTGTTCGGGAAACATCAGCGGCGCGCCGCGATGGCCGATCGAGAAATCGGTACGCGTCGGCGTCTGGCCGATGCAGGCGGCCAGCTTTTCCTTGAGCGGGCCGTCGTCCATCTTGTCGATCAGGTAATAGGGGCGCGGGCCGTATTCCAGGCCGGTTTCGGCCAGCGCGGGCAGGGCGGTTGCGGCCAGCAGCGCGGCCGCGGCGGTCAGGCGGGTGATCGTCATCTGGATCTCCGTTCGCAGGGATGAGGCAACGGAAATCCAATGACCGCGCTCCGTGACAGGGGCGCGAAGCCTGCGTGACGCCTACATGAAGCCGAGTTCGAGCCGCGCCTCGTCCGACATCATGTCCATGCCCCAAGGCGGGTCCCAGGTGATGTCCACATCGACCTGGCGGACGCCCGGGACCGGGGCCACGGCCTCTTGCAGCCAGCCGGGCATGTCGCCAGCCACCGGACAGCCGGGGGCTGTGAGCGTCATCGTGATGAAGACGGCATTCTCGTCATCGATCTCGATCGTGTAGACCAGCCCCAGGTCGTAGATATTCACCGGGATTTCTGGGTCGTAGACGCTGCGGCATGCCTCGACGACTTGCTCGTAGAGCGGGTGGTCGGTTGAGGACGGCTTGATCAGGGGGGTGCCTTCGAGCTTTTCCTGCGGCTGGGACATGGGGGCTCCTGTAAAGCTTACAAAACATATAAGGAATGGAGCAAACGGCGTCCAGTGCGTGTTTGCCTTGTCTGGCGATCGCGGGCGGGCTAGCCATGGTCACAGGTGGAACGGAGAGAACCGATGCAGTTGTCCATGGATGAGGCGCGCGGCCTGTTGCAGGCCGAAGAGCAAGAGATGAGCGTGGTCATTTCCGATCCCAACCTGCCTGACAATCCGATGATCTATGTCAGCGAAGAATTCGAGAGGCAGACCGGTTATAGCTCGGACGAGGCATTGGGACGCAATTGCCGCTTCCTTCAGGGGGAGGGCACCGATCCCCATGCGATAGAGGCGATCCGCCACGCGTTGGCTGCGCAGACGACCTTTACGATCGATCTCCTGAACTATCGCAGGGATGGCACGCCATTCATGAACCGGCTGCGCATCCGGCCGATTTTCGACGAGGCGGGTCGACTGGTCTATTTCGCGGGGGCGCAGAACCCGGTCTGAGCGCGGTCAACTGCGCTTGCGGCCCTTGGGTACGGGCAGGGGGCGGGCGCGTTTCTCGATCTCGTCGTAAAGCAGCGCGGCGATGTTCTTGCCCGAGGCCCTTTCGATGCCTTCGAGGCCGGGCGAGGAATTGACCTCCAGCACCTTGGGGCCGTTATCCGAGCGCAGCAGGTCCACGCCCGCGAGGTTCAGCCGGAAGGCGCGCGCGGCGCGCACCGCCGCCTCGCGTTCCTCCTTGGTGATGCGCACCGCCACGGCGTGGCCGCCCTGGTGCAGGTTGGAGCGGAAATCGCCTTCGGCGCCGGTGCGTTTCATCGCGGCCACCACCTTTGAGCCGACGACGAGGCAACGGATATCTTCGCCCGCGGCCTCCTTCACGAAATGCTGAACAAGGAAGGAGGCCTTGAGGCCGCGAAAGGCCGAGATCACGGATTCGGCCGCCTTCTTGGTTTCGGCAAGTACCACGCCCTTGCCTTGGGTCGATTCCAGAAGTTTCACGATCAACGGGGCGCCACCCACGAGCGAGATCAGGTTGTCGGTATCCTTGGGCGAGGCGGCAAAGGCCGTCATCGGCATCCCGATCTTGTGGCGCGCGAGGATCTGGTGGGCGTGCAACTTGTCACGGCTGGCGGTGATGCCCTCGGAGCCGTTCACGCAATAGGTGCCGATGGTTTCGAACTGGCGGATCACGGCAGTGCCGTAAGAGGTGACCGAGGCACCGACCCGAGGGATGATCGCGTCATAGCGGGGCAGGCGCTTGCCATCGTAATAAACCTCGGGCGACAGCGCGCTGAGCGCCATGTAACAGCGCGTGGTGTCGATCACCTCGACGACGTGGCCGCGTTTTTCGCCCTCGTCCACCAGGCGGGCGGTGGAGTAGCTATGCGCCTCGCGGCTGAGGACGGCGATGCGCAGAACGCGCGCGGGGGCGACCTGGCGTACCTCGGCCGAATGGTAGACATCGTAGGACAGGCGCGGCTGGCAAAAGCTTTCGCCGGGGCTGACCACCACGTCCTCGCCTAGCGCCTGGCGCCCCAGGAGCATCCGGTAAGCCATGCCGCCCCGATGGGTCAGCGTCAGTTCGATCGGCCAGCGCCGGTTGCCGACCTCGATCTCGGAGCCGATGACGTAACGCCATTCGGATTCCCCGTTCGACGAGATGACTTCGCGCCGGTCGATCACCTCGGCCGAGCAGGGGATCGACAGATCCTCGCGACCCGGGATCGGATGAACGGCAAACCGTACCCTGGGACGAGTGGCCGGGCCGAAAGGTTCGATATCGAAGGCATGCAGCGCCGAGGTCTTTGCGCCGGTATCCACCTTGGCCTTGAGCGCGGGCAGGCCCAGGCCGGGCAGGGCGACCCATTCCTCCCACCCTAGGCGGAAAAGGGGCGTTTCGGGCACGTCGCTATCGAGCATGGGTCTGGCTCCTTGGATTCCGGGCAGAATCGCATATGAACGCGACCCTGGGTGCCTATCGCGAGAACAGATATGACGGCTGCGTTCAACTTCGAAGTTAAGGCCACCGACGGCAAGGCGCGTGGCGGGGTCATCACGACGCCGCGCGGACAGATTCGCACGCCCGCCTTCATGCCGGTGGGCACCGCGGGTACCGTCAAGGCAATGTTGCCCGATAGCGTGGCGGCCACCGGGGCCGACATCATTCTGGGCAATACCTATCACCTGATGCTGCGGCCTACGGCGGAACGGATCGACCGCCTGGGAGGTCTGCATCGTTTCATGAACTGGCGAGGGCCGATCCTGACGGATTCGGGGGGCTTCCAGGTGATGAGCCTTGCGGAACTGCGCAAGTTGACCGAGGACGGCGTTACATTCAAAAGCCATGTCGACGGTTCGCGCCACACGTTGACCCCCGAACGCAGCATGGAGATACAGCGCCTGTTGGGGTCCGACATCGTGATGTGTTTCGACGAGTGTCCCGCGCTGCCGGCGACGGACGACGAGGTGGCTCGCGCCATGCGCTTGTCGATGCGCTGGGCGGAACGGTCCAGGGCGGCGTTCGGGGATCGACCCGGCCACGCACTGTTCGGGATCATGCAGGGCGGTGTAACGCGCGAGTTGCGCGAGGAAAGCGCCGAGGCGCTGAAATCCATCGGGTTTGACGGCTACGCGGTGGGCGGCCTGGCTGTGGGCGAAGGGCAGGAGGCCATGTTCGGGGTTCTGGACTATGCCCCCGATTGCCTGCCAGCCGACAAGCCGCGCTATCTGATGGGGGTGGGCAAGCCCGACGATATCGTGGGCGCGGTGGCGCGCGGCATAGACATGATGGATTGTGTCCTTCCCACGCGGTCGGGGCGCACCGGCCAGGTCTTTACCCGCCGGGGCGTGGTCAACATCAAGAACGCGCGCCACGCCGATGATCCCCGCCCGCTGGACGAGGAGTGCGCCTGCCCGGCCTGCCGGCATTATTCCCGCGCCTATTTGCACCATGTCTTTCGCGCGCAGGAAATCATCTCGTCCATGTTGTTGACCTGGCACAACCTGCATTATTATCAGGACTTGATGGCGGGTATGCGCGCGGCTATTGCCGAGGGTCGGTTTGCCGACTGGCAGGCCACATTTCACGCCGCGCGCGCCGAGGGCGATATCGCGCCGCTCTAGGTCTGCGCCGCCCCAAAGCATGCTTGCACCCGGCAGGTGCGGCGGGCATTGTAACAACCGAGTTGCAACTAGCCTGGTTGAATGCGGGGCAGGGCGCCCCCAGATATTGCGGCCAGAGAGGAGAGGGCCGTGGTCGCCGAAACGGGGCCGGTGTCCTCCTGCCAGACCAAGGAAAACACATGACCGAGCAACTGAGCCAATCCTTCCCTGTCCTGCCGCTGCGTGATATCGTAGTCTTTCCTCACATGATCGTGCCGCTTTTCGTCGGGCGTGAGAAATCTGTGCGCGCGCTGGAAGAGGTGATGCAGGACGACAAGCAGATCCTGCTGTCGGCGCAGATCGATCCGGCGGTGGACGATCCTGACAGTTCTGGCATCTATAGTGGCGGTGTCCTGGCCAATGTGCTGCAATTGCTGAAATTGCCCGACGGCACGGTCAAGGTGCTGGTCGAGGGGCGGACGCGGGTACGCATCACCGACTATCTCGAGAACGAGGCCTTCTTCGAGGCCCATGCCGAGGTTCTGGACGAAGAGCCGGGCGACCCGGCGGCGGTCGAGGCGCTGTTGCGTTCGGTCGGGGGGGAATTCGAGCGCTACGCCAAGATCAAGAAGAACATCCCCGAAGAGGCGCTTTCGGCGGTGGCCGAAACCCATGAACCGGCCAAGCTGGCCGACCTGGTGGCGGGCCATCTGGGCGTTGCGGTCGAACAGAAGCAGGATCTTCTGGAGACGCTTTCGGTCGCGGAACGTCTGGAAAAGGTCTATGGCCTGATGCAGGGCGAGATGTCGGTTCTCCAAGTCGAGAAAAAGATCAAGACCCGCGTCAAGAGCCAGATGGAGCGCACCCAGCGCGAATATTATCTCAACGAACAGATGAAGGCGATCCAGCGTGAGCTGGGTGACGAGGATGGCCAGAACGAGATTGCCGAACTCGAAGAGAGGGTGGCTGCAACCAAGCTGTCGAAGGAGGCCCGCGACAAGGCCGAGGCAGAGATCAAGAAACTGAAATCGATGTCGCCCATGTCGGCAGAGGCGACGGTGGTGCGCAATTACCTCGACTGGATGCTGTCGATCCCGTGGGATGTGAAATCGCGCGTGAAAAAGGATCTTGGCCGGGCCGAGGCGGTTCTGGATGCCGACCATTTCGGGCTGGAAAAGGTCAAGGAACGGATCGTCGAATATCTTGCGGTGCAACAGCGCTCGCGCAAGTTGAAAGGCCCGATCCTGTGCCTTGTCGGCCCGCCGGGCGTGGGCAAGACCAGTCTTGGGAAATCCGTGGCACGGGCCACCGGGCGCGAGTTCATACGCATCTCGCTGGGCGGTGTGCGCGATGAGTCCGAGATCCGCGGCCACCGCCGGACCTATATCGGGTCCATGCCCGGCAAGATCATTCAGGCGCTGAAAAAGGCCAAGACGACGAACCCTCTGATCCTGCTGGATGAAATCGACAAGATGGGACAGGATTTCCGGGGCGACCCGGCCTCTGCCATGCTTGAGGTTCTGGACCCTGAACAGAACGCGACCTTTGTCGACCACTATCTCGAGGTCGAATACGACCTGTCGAACGTGATGTTCCTGACCACGGCCAACAGCTATAACATGCCCGGCCCGCTGTTGGACCGGATGGAGATCATCAGCGTCGCGGGTTATACCGAGGACGAGAAACGTGAGATCGCGTTGCGTCACCTGCTGCCCAAGCAGATGAAGAACCACGGCCTGCGTGAAAAGGAATTCGTGCTGACGCAGGACGCCTTGACCGCGATCATCCGCTATTACACCCGTGAGGCAGGGGTTCGGAATCTCGAACGCGAGATTGCCAAGCTCGCGCGCAAGGCGGTGACCAGGCTGATCAAGAAAGAGACCGACAAGGTCACGGTGACACCAGATGTCCTTGAGGAATACCTGGGCGTCAAGAAGTTCCGTTATGGGCTGGCCGAGAAGGAAGACCAGGTCGGTGTCGTCACCGGGCTGGCCTGGACATCTGTCGGTGGTGACCTTCTGTCCATCGAGGCGCTGAAACTGCCGGGCAAGGGCCGGATGAAGACCACGGGCAAGCTGGGCGACGTGATGAAGGAGTCGATCGACGCAGCCTCAAGCTATGTGCGGTCAATCGCGCCTGAAATCGGAGTAAAACCGCCCAAGTTCGAGAAATGGGACATCCACGTTCACGTGCCTGAGGGGGCGACGCCCAAGGATGGCCCATCGGCCGGTATCGCGATGGTGACCTCTATCGTGTCAGTCTTGACAGGGATTCCCGTGCGCAAGGATATCGCCATGACCGGCGAGGTCACCCTGCGCGGCAATGTGCTGGCCATCGGCGGGCTCAAGGAAAAGTTGCTGGCCGCGCTCAGGGGGGGCATCAAGACGGTGCTGATCCCCGAGGAAAATGAGAAGGATCTGCGCGAGATCCCCGACAATGTGAAACAGGGGCTGACAATCATCCCGGTTTCGGATGTGCGCGACGTTCTCAAGCATGCCCTCGTATCAGCCCCCGACCCCATCGAATGGGACGAAGAGGCCGAGGAAGCCGCCGCCAATGCCGCGCAGAATGCCACCGGGGACGGGGTCGGGCAAATCGCCCACTAGGTTCTGCCTGCAAGGCCCGATGACCTGACGGCGCGCCTTTCAGGGCGCGCCGCTTGTCGTTTGGCGAACGGATTTGATCGTGGCAAAGCAGCGCCAGCTTCGCTAGTGTTACTGTGAGCGAGTTTCGAAACGGCACATCCAGAGGCAGGCATGACCAAAGCCCCCACCACCACGCGCAAGCGCAGCACGACCACGGTTCGCAAAGCTCCGGCCGCGGCGCGGAGTTCGGCGGCCGCCACGTCAAGGCCCGACCCCAACCCGACCGAGACCGCGATCATCGATGCACCCATTCCGGCACCGCAGATTGATGGCAACGAGTTGCGCAAGAACGACCTCGTAGACATGGTGGTCGAGACCTCGGGCATGAAAAAGAAGGACGTCAAGCCCGCTGTCGAGGCGATGCTTGCCGTGCTGGGTCAGGTGCTGTCGGATGGGCGGACGCTGAGCCTTCAGCCGCTGGGCAAGGTGATGGTCACCAACAAGAAAGACAAGGATAACGGCGAGGTCCTGACCCTTCGTCTGCGACGTTCGCGCCAGTCCGCCGAGCAGGCTGCCGATGAGGTCAAAACCCCCCTTGCAGAGCCTTGCGAGGACGGCTAAGAAGCGCGCCACGGGTGATTAGCTCAGTGGTAGAGCGCTTCGTTCACATCGAAGATGTCGGGAGTTCGAATCTCTCATCACCCACCATTTTTCCTAGAAACACGTGGTTGTTACGTTTGTCTTGGCCGATGGCAAAGTCGGTTGCGACGCGTGGTGCATGAACTGGCCGTTTGGATCATACCCGGCCCCCCGAACCGTCGGTGCCCTGCATCTGCGCAGAAAGACGATCGGGGCTTGCGCTTTGGGTGCGGGCCGGTCTAAACCCCGCCTGTCAGGGCGATTAGCTCAGTTGGTAGAGCGCCTCGTTTACACCGAGGATGTCGGGAGTTCGAGTCTCTCATCGCCCACCAGACCTTCAATGTCTTGTCCCGCTCTTGCTGGGGACTTTACGGTTCTCTGAACCCTGCGCGGTTTGGTTGCGTCCCCTGCAACCGCCGCGTGGCATCGATGCTTAGGTTGGAACCAGGGATATCTTGGCCGCGCTTGCAGCCGCCGGGCAGTATTGGCCTAAATGTCGCGATAGCGCCTTTCGAACTCCCACACATCGTCAAAGCCCATCAGCGCGCTGAAGGCGTTGAAATCTGCCAGCCGGTCCTGGACACCGACCGATGACCCCTCCGTGCGGATCGCGTCGTAGACCGTCTCCAGGGTCTTTGCCATGGCAAGGAACCCTGTCGCGGGATAGATCGCCAGGCGGTAGCCGATCCTTTCGAGATCTTCGCGCGGCAGGATCGGTGTCTTGCCGCCCTCGACCATGTTGGCGACCAGGGGCTTGTCGACGACCCGGCCGATACGTTCCATCTGTTCGACAGTTTCCGGCGCCTCGACAAAGATGAGGTCGGCCCCTGCCTCGGCATAGGCTTCGGCGCGACGCAGCGCCTCGTCGATACCCATAGACGAAAGCGCGTCGGTGCGCGCCACGATCAGAAAGTCAGGGTCGGACCGGGTGTCGACCGCGACCTTGATCTTGCGCACCATCTCTGCGCCCGGGATGACGGGGCGGTTCGGGGTATGTCCACATTTCTTGGGAAATTCCTGATCTTCCAGTTGAATGCCCGCGACCCCGGCGGCTTCGTAGCCGCGCACGGTATGCGCGACGTTCAACAGGCCACCATAGCCGGTATCGCCATCGGCAATCAGCGCGGTACGCGTGCCATTGGCCATGGCCGATGCCCGGTTCAGCATGTCGCTATAGGTTGCCAGCCCTGCATCGGGCAGGCCCAGATATGACCCCACGGTGCCATAACCGGTCATGTAAAGGACATCGAATCCCATACGGTCGGCGATTTTGGCGGAAATCATCTCGAAAACGCCGGGGGCAGGTATCAGGCTATTCTGTGAGAGGCGGGCGCGCAGACCGCGCCGCTTTTCTTGAACGCTCGGGGTGTTACTTTCCTCGGCCATGGATGCCCTCCGTAACTTGGACGAACTGAAATTTCTTGTCGGGGGATAGCATGCGTCCATATTGCATACAATCCTGGCAGGGTAGAGGGAGGAACCATGAAATCGGACAGGGCCGGCAGAGCCGCGGAAGAGCGCGGCCGAAAATTGAAACATGGCCATGCGGCGCGGCGCGCTTACACGATCATCCGCGATGACCTGCTGCGCGATGCGTGGCCCAGCGGCACGCATCTGCCCGAGGCCGAACTTGCGCGGCGTATCGGCGTCAGCCGGACGCCAGTGCGGGATGCGTTGCGCATGCTCGTCAACGAGGGGTTCCTGGAATATTCGGCAAATGTCGGATGCCGCGTCCGCGGCTGGAGCGAGGACGAGATCGAATCACTTTTCGATTTGCGACTGGAGCTTGAATCCTATGCCGCGCGACGGGCGGCACAGCGGATGGACGACGTCGGCATACAAGAGCTGAACGCGCTGTGCGATCAAATGGAAAGTATTGCTTTCAAAGTGTTAGATGTTCCGGCGCTACGTGATGACCTCACTCCGCTGAACGATGTCTTTCACATGCGGATCATTGATGCGGCGGCCAATCCCAGGCTTGCATCGCTGATCAAAAGCGTCACTGCCGCGCCAATCGTGCTGCGCACTTATCGTCGTTATGACGCGGACGAGGTTGCACGCAGCATGAACCATCATCGCGAAATCGTCGCCGCGCTTGACGCGGGGCGCGGGGAATGGGCGGCGGCGGTGATGCGGGCGCATCTCCATGCCGGATATACGGCCATGCGCCGGGGAGGGGAAGGCAAGGTCGGTCCGATGTCGAGCGGCCGGTGACAAGGGTGGGGCTATCTCGGGGTTCGCGGCAATTGACGCATCAAAGATTGTATACTAGCGTTCTGATGCAACGCGCCACCTGACAGGCCGGCAAACGGTCGGGCGGATCGTGGCGGACTTAGACCCGGGAGGTAAGCACAATGAATAACGTGGGACGGGGCGCCTTGGCCGCCCTTGCATTTTTCGCCGCGACCACTGGTACGGCACATGCGGAACGCACCCTCCGGCTGACCCTGCAAGTTCCGGTGAACCACCCGGTCGGCCAGAATATCGTGTTTTTCAAGGACCAGGTCGAAGAGGCCTCTGGCGGCGAGATAAAGATCGAGGTCTATGACTCTGCCCAACTCTATAAGGGTAGCGAAGTGCCCCAAGCGGTTGCATCGGGCGCCATCGACATGGGGTTGGTCCTGATCGACGAATATGCAGGCACTATTCCCGCGACCGGCCTGTTCAGCGTGGCCTTCATGTTCCCCGATTACGACGCCCTTGCACGCGCGGCCAATGCCGATAGCGCCGTGCGCCAGCAGATCGACGAGTTGATCCGCCAGACCGGTACGCGGGTGATGTGGTGGCAGGATTACGGGCCGGTGCAACTTCTGTCCAAGGACGCACCCCTGCTCAGCCCCGAAGACATGAAGGGCAAGAAGGTGCGCGTGCTGGGCAAGCCGTCGGGGGATTTCATCCAGGCCGTTGGCGGCGTGCCGGTCAAGATCGGTGGTTCTGAACAGTTCCTGGCCTATCAGCGCGGCACCGTCGATATCGGCATGACCGGCACGACCGCCATCGAATCGCGCAAGCTTTACGAAGTCATGGACTGGGTGACGATCACCAACCACGCCCAGACCGAATTCCTGGTCGTGATGAACGACGCCACCTGGGACAAGATGAGCGAGGAAGAGCAGGGCTGGATGCGCCAGGCCGCACTGGCCGCCGAAGAAAAGATGCGCGCCGAGACCAAGGACAAGAACCTGGCCTCCGAGGCTTTCATCGCCGAAAATACCGACATGCAGGTGCAGAACCTGACGGCTGAGCAGATTGCCGCATGGCAGGCGGCAGCCGCTCCCGCGGTCGATGCCTATATCGCGGCGGCCGGCGAGGAGGGGCGCAAACTCGTCGAGGCGGTTCGCGCCCTCAAATGATTGCGATCCTGCCGTGAACTCTAGACACCATGACAGGCCGGACCCCGCGGGGTCCGGTAATCCCATCCTTCGGGGGGTGGATGGCGTTTCCTATGCCTGCGCGAGGCTTGGCGAGGTCATGGTGGCCGCGATCGCCGCGATGCTGTGTTTCGAGGTCGCAGCTCGTTACCTTTTTAACTCTCCGACAATCTGGGCGCAGGATATCGCGGTCGTCTGCCAGGTCTGGTTCACCTATCTGGGGATGGCCTACGTGCTGCGCCAGCGCAGCCTCATCCGCATTACCGCACTTCTGGCGCTGGCTGGCCCGGCGCTGCGGCGCATCGCGGATGGCCTGGCGCTGCTCATCATTCTCGCCTTCAGCCTCGTGGCCGTGATCTATGGGTGGGACATCGTCGCAGACTCGATCCGCCTGGGCCGGCGTCAGCCGACCATGCTGGAATTGCCGAACTGGATCGCCGAACTTCCCGTCGTGGTCGGTTTCGCCTTGCTCGCGCTTCAGGCGCTGGCCGAACTGATCCGCCTGCCATTCGCGCCCGCGCCCGATTTCTCGCCCTCGGGTGAACATGCGCCAACACATGCCGGACCCCCGATCGAATGACGCTCGTCCTGGTCATCCTCGCACTTCTTGTGCTTTTGTTTATCGGTATTCCGGTCGCCTTCGCGCTGGCGGGATTGGGAACGGTCATGCTCGCGCTCAAGGGGTTGCCCCTTGTGATGGTCGCGCAGAACCTGCACGGGGCGATCGACAATTTCGTTCTCCTGTCGGTGCCCCTTTTCCTGTTGATGTCGAACATCCTGCTGAAGGGGGGGGTCGGGCGTGACCTGTTCGACGCGCTGCAAAGCTGGGTCGGACATTGGCCCGGCGGGCTTGGGATCGCGGCGCTTGCGTCTTGCGGCATATTCTCGGCCATATCGGGCAGCTCGGTTGCAACGGCGGCGACGGTGGCAACCGTTGCGGTGCCCGAAATGACCAGCCGCGGATATGGCAAGTCCTTCACGCTGGGGCTTCTTGCGGCGGGGGGCACTCTGGGGATTCTGATCCCACCCTCGATCCCTCTGATCGTCTACGGTGTCATCACCGAGGAAAGCATCGGAAAGCTGTTCCTGGCGGGCATCGGCCCGGGGCTCGTGCTGATCGCGCTCTTTGCCATCTATTGCGTTGGTTATTCTTTCTTTTCAAAGGAGTACAAGCCCTCTGCAAAAGTCGGACGCGCGCAGCGCTGGCACGCGACAATGCGGGCGCTGCCCACCGGGGGGCTGGCCCTTCTGATGATCGGCGGCATCTATTCGGGTGTATTCACCCCGACCGAGGCATCGGCCGTCGGCGCGGTCTTTGCATTGGTCATCACCGCGCTGGTGCTGCGCTCGCTCAGTTGGGCGGGCTTCGTGCAGGCGCTGCGCGAGACAGTCACGACGACCATCGTGCTGTTCCTGATCGTGATCGGGGCCAAGATCTTTGGCAAAGCGGTGACCATCTACCAGGTGCCCGCCCAGATCTCGCAGTTGTTCGACACCCAGGTTCAGTCCGACCTCGGCTTTCTTCTGATCGTGGGCCTGATCCTTCTGTTCATCGGGCTGTTTCTTGAAAGCCTGTCCATGCTTTTGATCATGGTGCCGGTCCTGTTTCCCACGGTGCTATCTCTCGGGATCGACCCGATCTGGTTCGCGATGTATTTCGTGATCCTGATCGAGATCGCGCTGATCACTCCGCCCGTCGGGCTGAACCTCTTCGTGATACAGGCTGTCGCGCGATCTTCGCTTGGGGCCGTCGCACGTGGTGTGCTGCCGTTTATCGGGTTGATGTTCCTTGCGCTTGTCCTGCTTTGGCTGCTGCCGGGGATCGTGACCTACATCCCCTACCGCCTTTAGATCCGGTTCGGTCATGGCGCATCACGCATTCCATCTCCCTCGGTCCGGTTCCGATCACAGCCTCCTGACAGGGCGCCCTTCGGCCTGCGAGCCGCGGATCGCGCGGGGAGTGCCGGCAGGGATCGGAGCCGAACCTGCCTGCACGAGGCAAGAGAAAGTTTGAAAGGTATGATATCATGGGTCCGCTGAATTCTCTTCGCATCATAGAGCTTGGACAGTTGATCGCTGGTCCGTTCTGCGGCCAGGTGCTGGCCGATTTCGGCGCCGAGGTGATCAAGGTAGAGCCGCCAAAGGGGGGCGATCCGATGCGGCAATGGGGCCGCTCCGGCGAGGATGGCGCGCCGGTCTGGTGGTCGGTGATCGCGCGCGGCAAGCGGTCACTCACGCTGGATCTGCGCACCCCCGAAGGCCAGCAGGTGCTGCGCGACCTTGTTGCCACGGCCGATGTGCTGATCGAGAATTTCCGGCCCGGCACGATGGAACGCTGGGGTCTGGGCTATGACGTTCTGTCCGAGATCAACCCGCGGCTGGTCATGGCGCGGGTCTCTGGGTTCGGGCAGGACGGGCCCTATGCGGATCGGGCGGGCTTTGCCTCGGTCTGCGAGGCGATGGGGGGATTGCGCTATCTCAGCGGCTATCCTGACCGCCCGCCGGTGCGGGTTGGCCTGTCGCTGGGCGACACCATGGCAGGGATGAATGCCGCGATGGGCGTTTTGCTGGCACTTCAGCGGCGGCACACCACGGGGCGCGGCCAGGTTGTAGACAGCTCGATCTACGAAAGTGTTCTGGGCCTGACCGAGGCGCTGATCGCCGAATACGACGCAGGCGGCCATATCCGCGAACGGCACGGATCAACGCTGCCCGGTATCGCCCCCTCGAATGCCTATCCCACCGGTGACGGGCGCGAGATGATCATCGGCGCCAACCAAGACAACGTGTTCCGTCGCCTGTGCGAGGTGATGGGCACCCCCGAAATGGCTGACGACCCACGTTATGCCACCCATCGCGCCCGCGGCGAACATGCCGAGGAACTGGATGCACGCATCGCCGACTGGACCAGCCAGCATCCGGCCGACGAGATGATCTCTGCGCTGGCCGCGGCCGGCGTGCCGGTCGGGTTGGCTTATACCGCGCGCGAAATGATGGCAGATCCCCATTTCGCCGCGCGCGAGAGCATCGTGCGGGTGGAAGACCCGAAAAGCGGCAAGACACTGGCGATGCAGAACGTCTTTCCGCGCCTGTCCGAAAGTCCGGGTGCCGTCCGGGCGCTGGGCCCGGAACTGGGCGAGGCGACTGAAACGATCCTGCGCGACCTGCTGGGCTATACCGATGACAGGATCGCGATGCTGAGGGACGCCGGCATCATCTGACAGGGCACAGCGCGGGCGACAAGACCCGCCGCGGCCAACCAAAGGGAGGACAGACATGCACATCCCCAACGAGTGGCGCGGGCGCAGATGATCGAGCCTGTCATTGTTGTCATCGTCCTGGTCGGCCTTATCGGCATCGGTGCACCGATCTTTCTGGCGCTGGGGGCCAGCGGTCTGCTGGGGCTGTGGATGGCGCGGGGGCCGCTGGCCTTTTTCTTTGCGCCGACATCTTTCTTCGGACAACTCAACTCGTTCGAATTGATTGCCCTGCCGCTGTTCATCCTGATGGGCAACCTGCTGGGGGCCACGCCGGTGGGGCAGAACCTGTTCCGTGCCGCCGCGCTGTGGCTGCAATGGCTGCGCGGCGGGCTGGCGATTTCCACCGTCGGGGCCTCGGCCGTCTTTGGCGCGGTTTCTGGCGTGTCGGTGGCAGGTGTGGCGGCCGTTGGCTCGATCGCGGTGCCCCAGATGCTGGAGCGTGGCTATTCACGCGGGCTTGCGGCGGGGTCGGTGGCATCGTCCGGGGCGCTGGCCATGCTGATCCCGCCCTCGGTGCCATTCATCATCTATGGCGCGGTCTCGGGCGTCAGCGTCGGCGCGTTATTCATCGGGGGCATTCTGCCTGGCCTGTTGCTGGCGCTGGCGCTGGCCGTCTACATATATATCCGCGTGTCGCTTAATCCGGCCGAGGCGCCGCGCGAAACAGGCCCCATGCCGCCCTTGGGCGAACGGATGCGGGCGCTGGGCGGCATCTGGCATGCGCTGCTGCTGGTTTTCATCGTGCTGGGTGCGATCTATAGCGGCGTCGCTACACCATCCGAGGCCGCGGCGTTCGGGGCGGCGGGGGCCTTTGTTCTGGCCGCGGCCGTTTTTCGTGTGCTGACCTGGCGCAAGACGATGGAGGTGCTGGCCAGTTCGGTTAAGATTTCCGGCGCGATCCTGCTGATCATCGGCTGTGCCAAGATCTTCGGCGACTATCTGAATCTTGTCCGCGTGCCCGAAATCGTCACCGAGACGCTGACCCAGACGGCCCTGCCGGACTGGGCGATACTGCTGATCCTGATGCTGGCGCTTGTGCTTCTGGGTATGCTGGTGGATGCGGTGTCGCTGATCGTGGTGACCACGCCGATCCTGTTGCCGCTGATCACGACGATGGGCTACGATCCGCTGTGGTTCGGCATCATCCTGGTTATGAACCTAGAAATCGCGGTCGTGACACCGCCGGTCGGGTTGAACCTGTATGCCCTGCGCGGCGTCTGCCCGATGCTGAGCGTCGAAGAGATCATCCGCTCGGTGGTGCCGTTCATCTTCGTGCAGTTCTTCGTTCTGATGATCTTCGTGCTGTTCCCGGGGCTAAGCTTGTGGCTGCCTGGCCTGTTGTGACTTGCCCCCAATAACAAGAAAGACAACCGTCATATCCTTGGAGGACAAACACATGACACAGACCCGCAGACACTTTCTGCAAACCGGCGCGGCCATGGCCGGCGGCACCGCCCTGCTTGGCCTTGGCGCCGGTCCCGCCCGTGCCGAGACCACGCTGACCGGCGTCAGCTACCTGCCGCCGAGCTACAAGGCGCTGTCCTACGGTTCGGCCGGGTTCGTCGAGCGGCTGAATGCCAGCGATGCGGTGGCAGTCGACTATTACGACAGCGGCAAGCTGTTGAAGGCCGACGAGCAGTTGCCCGCCCTGCGCGCGGGCACCATCGACTTCATGTTCCACACCTCCAGCTACATCACCCGCTCGGTGCCGATCCTTGGCATCACCGGCCTGCCCGGCATCGTCGAGGCGCTCTACGAGAATCCTGGGCGGATCGCCAAGGGCAGCCCGCTGTTTGACCTGATCAACGCGGAACTGGCGAAGGAAGGTCTCTACATGGCCTCGATGATGGGCAACATCCTTGAGCCGGAATATATCTGGTCGACCCAGGCGGCCCCGATCCACTCGATTGCGGAAATCTCGGGCAAGAAGGTGCGCGTGGTCAGCTTCGAGGCGACCAAGGTGATCGAGGACTTTGGCGGTGCCTCGGTGCGCGTGCCTTCCTCGGAACTGTATCTTGCGTTGCAGCGCAACACGGTGGACGCGGCAGTGGCCAACATCTCGACCATCATCGGCCGTTCGTTGCAAGAACAGATCGACTTTGTCTACAAGTTGCCGATGACCGGGTTCGGCATCGGCCTCTTCCTGACCACCAAGCGGTGGGACGGCCTTGGCACTGATGAAAAGGCGGCCTTTGACGAGGCGGCGGCCTGGTTCGACGAAAACGGCGCGGCCTATTCCAACAACACGATTTACCCCGACGAATTCTGGCCGATGATCGCGGCCGAGGGGATCGAGGTGATCGAGCCGTCCGCAGATGACTTGGCTGCGCTGGATGCCGCCGCGTCCGAGGTGCGCACGGCATGGATCAACGAGGTCGGCACCGAGATCGGCGAACGCGCGATCGCGCTGGCGCTGGGCGACGCGTCGTAAGATCGGAGGGGTGCCGTGAGACAGGTTTTCCAAGGCGTGGGGCGGGGCCTTCGGGTCCTGGGGCAGCTTGTGCTGGCCTTCATGGTGGTGACCATCTGCTATGACGCGATCATGCGTTACGTCTTCACGGCACCCACCTCGTGGTCGCTCGAAATCAATACCTTCCTGATCATTTTCGTTGCCCTTCTCACGGCAGCGGATGCCCAGCGTAGCGATAGTCATATCCGCATCACCTTTTTCTCGGACATGGCCGGGGCGGGGGGGCGGCGGGTCATACGCGCGCTGATCGGTCTGATCGGCGCGCTGTTCTGCGCCATCATGGCATGGCGCGGCTTTCTGTTGGCCTGGCAGGCGTGGGAGTATGGCGAGAGGGTCTCGTCAGGTTTCGGCACGCCCATGGTTCTGCCCTACGGATTGTTGCCGGTCGGTTTCGGGATGCTGGCGGTTCAATTCCTGCTTGATGCGCTCGATGCGGCGTTCTGGCCTGACCGGCGTGGCGAGCGGGACGAAATTCAGAACATCTGACACGAGGGATATCCCATGAAAGACATGCGCCCCATCATCTGCGAAGTGGCGCCGCGGGACGGCTTTCAGTCGATTGCTGCCCCGATCGCGACCGATGAAAAGATCGCCATCATCCTCGATCTGATCGCGGCGGGCTGTCCGCGGGTCGAGATCGGCAGTTTCGTCAGCCCCAGGGCCGTGCCGCAGATGGCCGACATGGCCGAGATCGCGGCTGCGGTCCGGGGGACGCCCGCGCGACTGTCGGCGCTGGTGCCCAATGTGCGCGGCGCCGAGAATGCGCTGGCCGCCGGTATCGATGAACTTGTCTACGTCTTTTCCGTGTCAGAGGCACATAACCGCAACAACGTGCGCCAAGGCGTGGACCAATCGCTGGAGGGGCTGGCGCAGGTTGCGGCCGCGCTGCCGGGTGAGGCGCGGCTGAGGGTTGCCGTCGCGACCGCGTTTGACTGCCCGTTCGAAGGCACGGTTCCCCAGGCGGCGGTGATCGAGGCGGTACGCCGCGTGGCCGTCCTGGTGCCCGGGGCAGAGATAGCGCTGTGCGACACGACCGGCCGGGCCAATCCGTTTGTCGTGGGTGAACGGTTCCGCGCCGCCATGGCCCTGCCTGAGACCGCGGCGAATGGATGGGCCTTTCATGGCCATGATACCTATGGACAGGGCGTGGCAAATGCACTTGCGGCCTGGGGCGCGGGTGTGTGTGTGTTCGATACCGCGGCGGCGGGGCTGGGCGGCTGTCCGTTTGCGCCTGGCGCAACCGGGAACACCGCGACCGAAGATCTGGTCTTTGCCTTCAACGAGGGGGGGCATGACACAGGTATCGACCTGCGCGCGCTGCTGGCGGTTGCTGACCGTATCGCGAATCTGCCCGGCGGTGTGACCGGCGGCCATCTGCGGATCGTACCGCGTGATCGCGCCGCGTTCGGGTGAACCGAGGCACGTGCATCGCCTGTCTGTTCTGCCCTGCGATCCCTGTGGTCCGCCTTGCATGTGCGCTCCAGCTTTGCGTCAACGGTGTGTTCCGTGGGGGGGCGCGCCACTGACCTGCGCGCGACAGCCTGCCAATTCTGCGCGCGAGGGCGCCGATGGTGGCCGCGTGGGCGTGGCGCGCCGTACGATGGTCGGCGGGTGGGAAAACACTTGAAAATTCGTGTGAGAGGGCGCTTGACGCCGTCGGAACCGGGGCCTAAAAGGCACCTCACGCCGGGCAGACCCGGCAGGCGCTGCGGTTGTAGCTCAGTTGGTTAGAGTACCGGCCTGTCACGCCGGGGGTCGCGGGTTCGAGCCCCGTCAACCGCGCCATCGCCTGCCTGTTTCGTCCTGCGTCATGCGCGGTTGTAGCTCAGTTGGTTAGAGTACCGGCCTGTCACGCCGGGGGTCGCGGGTTCGAGCCCCGTCAACCGCGCCACTCCTTTTCCAAAGTCAGGGTGTGGAATGTTGCGCATCGTTGACGAGATGCCGCTTTGGCTGGTCCTCTTGGCGGTGCTGAGTGTCGGGCTGGCCCCGTTCGCACCCGAACCACATGTATGGCAAAAACTCCGGATGTTGGCATCGGGCGATCTGCGCCGGGGAATAGACATCCTTGACCTGTGCCTGCACGGTACTCCGTGGCTGGTATTGCTGGCCAAGCTGGGGCGCTTGGCCTTCCTTGCGTCGCGCCGCTGAGCGCGGCGCGGGCTGGCGTTCAGGCCGACAGCGCAGCAAGGATTCGGGCCCAACTGCGAATTCCGCGGTGAAAGCTGGAGAGATCGTATTTTTCGTTCGGCGAATGGATCGCGTCGTCATCCTTGCCGAATCCGATCAACATCGATTCCATCCCGAGGATCTGCTTGAAATGGCCTGCCACGGGGATCGAGCCGCCGCAGCCCACGAAAGCCGCGGGTTTCGGCCATTCGGCGGAGAGCGCGGCGCGCGCCTTTTCGAAGGCGGGATCGTCGATCGACATCCGTGCCGCGCGGGACGCGCCATGCTCGGCAAAGTCCGCCGTGCAATCGGGCGGCAGCATATCGCGCACCATCTTTCGGAACGAGCGTCGGATCTCCAGCGGGTCCTGGTCGCCGACAAGGCGGAAACTGATCTTGGCTGACGCCTTCGAGGGCAGCACCGTCTTGAACCCAGCCCCCGTATATCCACCCTGGATGCCGTTGACTTCGCAGGTGGGGCGCGACCAGATCATTTCCAGCGCCGTGCGGTCGGTCTCCCCGGCCGGGGTGGACAGCCCGACCTCGCCCAGGAATTGCCCCGCATCGAAGTTCAGGTCGTGCCACTGCTGCGCCACGGTTTCGGGCAACTCGGGCACACCGTCGTAAAAGCCGGGAACCGTCACTCGGCCGGTCTCGTCATGCAGTGCCGCGATCACATTCGTCAGAACCCGGATCGGGTTCATCGCAGGGCCGCCATACATGCCCGAGTGCAAATCCTTTGATGGGCCCGTGATCGTGACCTCTTCGCCCAGAAGTCCGCGCAGCATCGTCACGATGGCGGGGCGGTCCTCGCCGAAAAGGCCGGTGTCGCAGATCAGCGCGATATCGGCGCGCAGCTCGGCCCGATTCTGTTCGAGGAAAGGCACCAGCGAGGGCGAGCCCGATTCCTCTTCGCCCTCGAAAAACATCGTGATCCGGGCGGGCAGGGTGCCGTGGACCGCCAGCCATGCGCGGCAAGCCTCGACAAAGGTCATCAACTGCCCCTTGTCGTCGCTGGCCCCACGAGCGCGGATCACGCGCCCCTTGGACGTATCCTCGATTGCCGGATCAAAGGGATCGCGTGCCCACAAATCCAGCGGGTCCACCGGCTGCACGTCGTAATGCCCGTAAAACAGCAGGTTGGGCCCCGCATCGCCCCCCTTGCCCACGACCATCGGATGCCCGGCCGTTGCACGGGTTGCGGCATCAAGGCCCATGCTGCGCAGATCCCGCGCAAGCCAATCGGCGGCACGGGCGCAGTCGTCGGCATGGGCGGGATCAGTGGAAATCGAGGCGATTCGCAGCAGCGCCATCAGGCGTTCGGTCGCCTGCGGCAGATCGGCATCGATTCGGGACAGCACGGCATCGAGGGGCATTGGGTATTCTCCGGTCGGGGTGTGAGCGGAGCCTAACAGCCATGCAGGCCCTGTCCAGAGGTGCGGGAGAACGGAACTTGACCGAAATCAAGGCGATGACGTTGCGCCGGGTGCTTATCTGTCGATGTCGAGACGCGCGACCCGGTCGGTTTACGGCTGTCTTTTCGAGTCTTCAGCGGCGCAGGACCACGATGGAAACAGATGTTTCCTATAGGAACGCAGTCGCCGCCGGAGACCGGGAAAGAGCACATAAAATGGGCAATTGCCGCGACAAGACGCTTCGACGGGCCGCTTTTTTGAAATATCAAATGGGGCGGGAACGAAGAGCATTCAATGGCCAGCGGCTCGAAAAAAGGGGCGCAGTGCCAGGGTGCAAGACCGGCGCCGGATTGCCGGGATAAATGGGGAAAACCCCGGCCGGCCTGCTCGAAAAAACGGGGTAGGTCGGGGAGGTATCGGCCGAAAGGCCCGGAACTAAGGAGAGACCTGGTGGACTATACCGCTGCACTGGACACCGCCATCGGCAAGCTTCACGAGGAAGGCCGTTACCGCACTTTCATCGATATCGAACGGCGCAAGGGACAGTTCCCCGAGGCTGTCTGGAGCCGCCCGGATGGGGAAAAGCAGGATATCACCGTCTGGTGCGGGAACGACTACCTCGGCATGGGCCAGCACCCCGTTGTGCTGGAGGCGATGCAGGATGCGATGTTGGCAACGGGTGCCGGGTCGGGCGGCACGCGCAACATCTCGGGCACCACGGTCTATCACAAGGCGCTGGAAGCCGAGATCGCGGATCTGCACCAGAAAGAGGCCGGCCTGATTTTTACCTCGGCCTACAACGCCAATGACGCGACCCTGTCGACGCTGCCTGTTCTGTTCCCCAACCTGGTCATCGTGTCGGATGAACTGAACCACGCCTCGATGATCCAGGGCATCCGCCGCGGCCGCTGTGAAAAGCACATCTTCCGTCACAACGACGTCGCCCATCTGCGCGAGATCCTTGAGAAGATCGAAAAGGGCCGTCCGATCGTGATCGCTTTCGAATCCGTCTACTCGATGGACGGCGATTTCGGCCCGATCGAGGAAATCTGCGACCTGGCCGACGAGTTCGGCGCGCTGACCTATATCGACGAGGTACACGCCGTTGGCATGTACGGCCCCCGCGGCGCCGGTGTCTGTGAGCGCGACAACCTGATGCACCGCATCGACATCATCAACGGCACGCTGGCCAAGGCCTATGGCGTATTCGGCGGCTATATCGCGTCGTCGGCAAAAATGTGCGACGCCGTGCGGTCTTATGCGCCGGGCTTTATCTTTTCGACCTCGCTGCCGCCGGCGGTTGCGGCGGGTGCGGCGGCCTCGGTCCGCCACCTCAAGACCGACAATGCGCTGCGCGAGAAACATCAGGACCGTGCCCGTGTCATGAAGGCGCGGTTCAAGGGGCTGGGCATGCCCTGCATCGATCACGGCAGCCATATCGTGCCGCTGATTGTCGGCGACCCGGTCCATACCAAGCGTATCTCGGACATGCTGCTGGAAGGATATGGCATCTACGTGCAGCCGATCAACTTCCCGACCGTGCCGCGCGGTACCGAGCGTTTGCGCTTTACGCCGTCGCCGGTGCATACGCCCGAGCAGATGGATCACCTAATCCGCGCGATGGACGAGCTCTGGTCGCATTGTGCGCTGAATCGTGCCGAACTGACCGCCTGACCGCGCGTTCCGGGTGCATGCCCGGCGGTGCTTGTGCTAGCGTCTAGCCAGTAGGGTGGCGATTCTGTCGGGTCGCCACCCGATCTGGGGGCAGGATAACAGGCACGGGGCGGTTTTGATGATCAGGCGCAGGCAGCCGCGACATGCGGCTGAGGGCATCCAAGACACTCCCAAGGGGTTCGATGCGTTCGAACTCAAGCTCGGCGATATCATGCGCGGAGAGCGTGCCACGCTGGGCAAGTCCTTGTTGGACGTGCAGCGCGAGTTGAAAATCCGCGCAACCTATATTGCCGCAATCGAGAATTCCGATCCCACCGCGTTCGAGACGCCCGGTTTCATCGCTGGCTATGTCCGCTCTTACGCACGCTACCTCGCGCTTGATCCCGAATGGGCCTATCGCCGCTTTCGCGAAGAGGCCCGGTTCGAGACCGTGCATGGCATGGAGGCCGCTTCCGCGGTCAGGGCGCCCGTGCGCAACAAGGTCACGGAAAAACGCGATCCGCTGGCCGATCCGAATGCGATCTTCGTGCCCCGCGGCGAGGCTTTCCTGTCGCGCATCGAACCGGGGGCGATCGGGTCCAGCCTTGTGCTGGTCGCGCTGATGGCGGTGCTCGGGTTCGGCGGCTGGTCGGTGCTACAGCAGATCCAGAAGGTAAAGGTTGCGCCTCTGGACCAACAGCCCGGTCTGTTGGCTGACGTGGGGCCACTTCCGGGTGCGGCGAGGGACGATGCGTCCGCCTCTGGCCCCGGCATGCCGCCTACGACCGAGGCGCTGGATCGTCTGTACCGGCCGCAGGTCCTGGATCGTCCCGTTCTGGTGGCGCGCGATGCGCCGATCGCTACGCTGGATCCGGGGGAAATCGGCGTGCTGGCCCCCGAGCGAGGCATCGCCCGCGCAACCCCGGCCCAGCCCCCGGTTGAGATTGCCGCCGCAGAGACTGGCGTGGATATGCCAGCCATGGCGGTGGCGTCGACCCAGATGGTTCAGGTCGTGGCCGCGAATGAAACGCCCGAACTGGCGATCCTCGCGGTGCGCCCGGCCTGGGTGCGGATAACCGGGGCGGATGGTTCGGTCATCTTCGAAAAGATCCTGGACGCAGGCGAACGCTATGTCCTTCCCGACACGGAAGAACCGCCGCGCCTGCGGGCGGGCAACTCGGCCTCTGTCTATTTTGCAATCGCCGGACAGACTTATGGGCCGGTCGACCCCAAGGGACGCGTGGCCAAGAATATCGCGCTCTCTCCCGAGGCGGTGACCGGCGGCTATCAGGTCGCCGATATCACCGCCGATCCCGACCTGGCCGTGGCGCTGGCCCAGGCAGGAGAGTCCCCCGCGAGATAGCGCGGGCGCGACAGGCCGCACATTGCAGAAGGAACGGTAATCCTCTATCCATGGGGCACGCATTCTCACGCCGAACAGGTGGCCCCCATGTCGCTGAACCACGTGCGCCCGTGGCGCAATATCGAACGTCGCAAATCCCGTCAGATCCATGTCGGCCCGGTGGCCGTCGGCGGTGATGCGCCGATCTCGGTGCAGACCATGACCAATACGGTCACCACCGATATCAAGGGCACGATCGAACAAATCCTGCGAGCGGCCGAGGCGGGCGCGGACATCGTGCGCGTATCGGTGCCCGACGAGGATTCGTCGCGTGCGCTCAAGGAAATCGTCGCCGAAAGCCCGGTGCCGATCATTGCCGACATCCATTTCCACTATCGCCGCGGGATCGAGGCCGCCGAGGCAGGCGCCGCCTGCCTGCGGATCAATCCAGGCAATATTGGTGATGAAAAGCGCGTGCGCGAGGTCATCAAGGCCGCGCGCGACCACGGCTGTTCGATGCGTATCGGGGTTAATGCGGGCTCGTTGGAAAAGCACCTGCTGGACAAATACGGCGAGCCGTGCCCCGAGGCGATGGTCGAAAGCGCGCTGGAACATATCCGCATTCTCGAGGACAACGATTTCTTCGAGTTCAAGATCAGCGTCAAGGCATCCGACGTCTTCCTCGCCGCTGCCGCCTACCAGGGCATCGCCGAGGCCACCGATGCGCCGCTGCACCTGGGTATCACCGAGGCGGGTGGGTTCGTTGCCGGGACGATCAAATCCGCCGTCGGCCTGGGGAACCTGCTTTGGGCGGGGATCGGCGACACGATCCGCGTGTCACTTTCGGCCGATCCGGTCGAGGAGGTCAAGGTCGGTTACGAGATCCTGAAATCGCTTGGCTTGCGCCATCGCGGCGTCAACATCATTTCCTGCCCCTCCTGTGCGCGGCAGGGATTTGACGTGATCAAGACGGTCGAGGCGCTTGAAAAACGGCTGGAACACATAAAAACCCCGATGAGCCTTTCGATCATCGGTTGCGTGGTCAACGGCCCCGGTGAGGCGCTGATGACCGATGTCGGGTTCACCGGCGGCGGCAATGGCAACGGAATGGTCTATCTGGCCGGCAAGCAGGACCATCGCATCTCGAACGAGAAAATGATCGACCATATCGTCGAGCAGGTTGAACGCAAGGCCGCCGAGATCGAGGCCGCAGCCGAGGCCCAGGCCGCCGAATGAAAACGCGCCCCGGCCAAGGCGGGCGGGGCGCGAAGAGTTCGGGAATATGCGGGTGACGCGTCGATCAGTCTGCGCGGAGTTCGGCGACGAGTTGGCGCATCGCCTCAAGCGGCACATAGCCACGCAGCATCTCGTCCTCCAGAACGAAGGTCGGCGTTCCCGTGATCTGCAAGCGTTGGGCCAGGGCCCGGTTCGCGGCGATCACGTTGTTTACTTCGGGCGCATCCATCCGCGCCATGATCGCGGCGGCGTCGAGATCCAGGTCCTCGGCCAGCCGTTTCAGGCTTTCAGACGTCACGGCCCCGCGAAAAGCGATCAGCGCATCGCTCACCTGTTTGTAGGCCGCGTCTCCGGCCACCTGCAACGTCGCGATGGCGAAGCGTGACGAGATCACCGATTGATCACCCAGGATCGGGAATTCCTTTACAATGAACCTGATGTTCCTGTCCGTCTCGATCAGCGCGGCAACATCCTCATGCGCCTTGCGGCAATAGGTGCAGCGGTAGTCGACGAATTCGACCAGCGTCACGTCGCCCTCGGAATTGCCGCCCACCCAGGACATGGTGTCGTTGAACAAATCGTTCGCGTTCGCCGCGATCAGCGTGCCGTCATTGGCCGCCTGTGCCTCGGCCTGGCGTTGTTCCAGAACGCCGATGGCCTCCATCAGGACTTCGGGATTTTCCAGCAGGTATGCCCGCACCTCGGCGCCGAAGGCTTCGCGTTCTGCGCTGTTCATGTCGGTCAGGTCAACGGCGTGGGCCGGGACGGCAAGGGCAATTGCGCTCAGCGTGGCAGCAAGGGGGCGAAACATCGTATCTCTCCGTCTTTGGGCGGGATCGCTTGTGTCACTTTCCACCACATCGCGCGCGTCGGGCCAATGACGAAATGGAACAGGGTCGGTCAATTCTGGCGGCGTAGGGCGTCAACGATACGGGCCAGCGCCACCGCGGGCACGTCGCCGCGCACCATGGCGCGGTCCAGCACCTGCGCCGGGGCGGGTCCGAGTTCGAGCCTATCGGCTAGGGCGCGGGTGGCGTCGATATGCGCGTCGATTCGTGGGTCGGCCATTTGTGCGGCAATCCGCTCGGGTGAGAGGCCCAGATCCAGGGCGATTGCGGACAGGGTTGCCGGGCTTGCGTCGGGCGCGGCGAAAAGGGCGGCCTGTGCCTGCCGATAGACCTCGCCGCCCGCCACCCACAGCACCGCAAGGGCAAAGCGGGCGGCGCGCTCTGCCTCGGTGTTGCCGGGGGCGGGGGCCTGCTTGATCACCCAGCGCAAGGCCCCGTCCTTCGCGATCAGCGCCTGAGCGGCCTCAAGCGCGCGTGCGCTGGCCGCGTCGCGGTAGTCAATGAAACTGACAAGGGTCAAATCGCCCTTTGCCGCGCCGCCGCTCCAGTCGCCGGGGGCGTGAAACAAGGCCCGCGCATTGGCCTGCAGCAGGGCGATATCCCCGGCCGCATGGTTGGCCTGCCGCCTGGCCTCGGCCCTTTGCATCGCCTCGCCGATCACCTCGGGATGGGTCAGCAGGTAGGTGCGCACCGCCTCGCCAAAGGCGGTGCGTTCGGCCTGTGTCAGCTCAAGCGCGGGGACGGGCGATGCGGCCAGCGCGAGGATTGTCAACAGGGGCACGTATCTCATCGTTTCCTTGCCTGCTCGGCCGCGGCCAGGATGTCTTGCGCCCGCAGCCAGCCCGGTGCGCCGCGCGGTACAAGCCCCAACGCGCGGTTCGCGTGAACCGAGGCTGTATCCAGCCGGCCCATGAGCGCGTAACGCTCTGCCGTGGCGACCGAGGCCATCCCGTTATCGCCCGCCCGTGCATAGGCCAGTGCCAGGTCGCGCAGCATTCGCGGGTCATAAGGATCGCGGACCCGTGCCCGCTTGAGAACGTCGAGGGCTTGCCGGTTGGCCGCGGGCGTGTCCAGCGCCAGAAGCGCACGGCCCTGTCCGGCCAGGATCAGCGGTTCTTTCGGGGCCAGCCCCACGGCGCGGCCATACGCCTGTGCGGCGGGTGCGAACTGGCGCGATTCCAAAAGGATCTGGCCCTTGAGTTCCTGAACATAGGGATCGTTGGGGCGTCTGGTCTCAAGTCTGTTCATCTCGGCAAGCGCTCGGCCTGTGTCTGGCATCCTGTGATAGGCCACCGCCCGCCGCATCAGCGCGATGTCCGAGCCATCCCCCTTATCCACCTGGCGCAGGGTGTGGCGCGGGTTTTGCAGGAAGGCGCCCAGCTTGCCCTTGGCGCGGGCAAACCACTCTGCCGCATGAGGATCCTGCGCGGCGCGCCCGCCATAGGCGGCGGCATAGCCCTTGAGTGCTCGCATCCGTTCGGCGCTCAGCGGGTGGGTGCGCAAATAGGGGTCCTGGCGTGCGACATTAAGCGCCTCTTGCCCGCGAAAGCGGTCCAGAACATCGACCATGCCCTGCGGGTCCACGTCGGCATGCGCCATGAACCGCACGCCGGCCTGGTCGGCCGATGACTCCTCGGCGCGGGTATGGCCAAAGAATACTCGCTGCGCCGATGATGCGGTCCCCATCGCTAGACCCGCGCCTGCCTCGGCATTGCCGCCGGCAACCATCGCCATGGACATCAGCAGGCCCATTGCCGCGGCGCCGCGTGCGCCCCGCAGGTTGGCCATGCGGCGGGTGAGGTGGCCACCGGTGATATGGGCCAATTCATGCGCGATTACGCCCTGCAATTCCTCGGCCCGGTCGAGCCGCAGGATCAGGCCGGAATGGATCATCACCGTCTGGGCGTCCACGACAAAGGCATTCATGGAGCTGTCATTGATCACCAGGATGTCCAGTGTATCGGTGTTGATCCCGGCGGCGTTTGCGATGGGGCGGGTCAATTCACGCAGCGCATGTTCGATCTCGGCATCGCGGATCAGGCTTTGCGATCGGGCGGGACCCAGCGCAAGCGCGAGCAGCAGGGCCCCCAGTCCAAGACGCAATAACCAAGCCCCCGCGCGCGAAGCGGGGACCATTGACCTTGGCACGCGGCGCTGGAACAAAGCCTCCATGATAAATACCCTAAGGAGGCGGGCATGAAGGTTTCAAGCCGCGGAGAGGTCGATCCCTTTATCGTGATGGACGTCATGGCCGCCGCGTCACGGGCAGAGGCCGAGGGCCGGCGCATCATCCATATGGAGATCGGTCAGCCCGGAACGCCTGCACCCGCCGCCGCGCGCGCAGCACTGGCCCGCGCGATGGAGGAAGGGCCGCTGGGCTATACTGTGGGCCTTGGCCTGCCTGAGTTGCGCGCGCGCATCGCGCGGCTATACGGAGAGTGGTATGATGTCGATCTGAACCCCGAGCGGGTGGTGATCACACCGGGATCTTCGGGCGGTTTCACGCTGGCCTTTACCTCGCTGTTCGATACGGGCGCGAGGGTCGGGATCGGGATGCCCGGTTATCCCTCTTACAAGGCCATCCTCACCGCGCTGGATCTTGTGCCGGTCAGGATCGAAACCGCGCTTGAAAACCGGCTGCAACCCGTGCCCTCTGATCTGCCCCCCGATCTGGACGGTTTGCTGGTGGCCTCGCCGGCCAACCCGTCTGGCACGATGCTGGATCGTGCAGCGCTGGTCGACCTGATCGAGGCCGCGCGGGGGCAGGGCGCAGCCTTTATCTCTGACGAGATTTACCACGGCGTCGAATACGAGAAAAAGGCGGTCAGCGCGGTCGAGATTACCGACGAGGCCTATGTGATCAACTCGTTTTCCAAGTATTTCTCGATGACTGGCTGGCGCGTGGGCTGGATGGTGGTGCCCGAGAATCATATCCGCCGGGTCGAACGGCTTGTGCAGAACCTGTTCATCTGTGCGCCTCATGCCAGCCAGGTTGTGGCGCTTGCCGCGATGGATGCTACCGATGAGTTGGAGGCAAACATGGTCATCTATCGCCGCAACCGCGCCCTGATGATGGAGGGGTTGCCCAAGGCGGGATTTACAAAGATCGCGCCGCCCGATGGGGCGTTCTACGTCTACGCGGATGTGTCCGACCTGACCGATGACAGCCGCGCATTCGCCGCCGAAATCCTTGACAAGGCGGGGGTCGCGGTGACGCCCGGGCTGGATTTCGATCCGGCGCGCGGGCATGGCACGCTGCGCTTTTCCTATGCGCGGGCAACATCGGATATCGAGGAGGGCCTGGACCGGCTCGCCCGTTTCATGGCAGCGCGTTAAAACCGTGGGCGAGCCGCAGAAGGGCATCCTGGCCATGGCCGCGGCCTGTGTCATCTGGGGCCTGTCGGCGATGTATTACAAGCTGGTTGCGCATGTGCCGCCGCTTGAGGTGCTGAGCCATCGCACGCTTTGGTCGCTGGTTTTTTTCGGGCTCGTGCTGGCCGCGCAGGGGCGGCTGATCGAGTTGGGCCGGTTGCTGGTTCGCCCACGCGCGCTGGCGGTGGTTTTCGTCGCGGCGCTGGCCATCTCGACCAACTGGTTCTTCTTCATCTACTCGGTTCAGGTGGGACAGGCGGTTCAGGCCAGCCTGGGCTATTACATCTTTCCGCTGGTGGCGGTGGCTTTGGGGTTTGTATTTCTTGGAGAGCGGCATTCGGCGCCGAAATGGCTGGCTGTCGGCCTGGCCTTTGCCGCGGTAACCGGGCTGACCTGGGGGCTTGGAGTTGCGCCCTGGGTCTCTTTGGTTCTGGCGTTTACCTTCGGGCTTTACGGGCTGGTCAAGCGCGGAGTGCCCGCCGGTCCGGTCGTGTCCGTGACTGCCGAGGTTCTGCTGTTGGCGCCGCTCGCACTGGTCTGGCTCTGGGGGGTGCATGGTCTGGGATGGCAGGGTCTGACCGGCCGCAACCTTGGGGCGTTCGGTCAAGATCTTGGCGACAGCCTGCTGCTGGCGTTTTCAGGGCCACTTACGGCAACGCCCCTGATCTTGTTCTCTTACGCATCTAAACGGGTCAGCTATGCCACGGTCGGATTGGTGCAATACATTAATCCTACCCTGCAATTCATTGTTGCAACGTTGGTTTTTCGCGAGTCTTTTACCGGCTGGCATGCGCTGGCCTTTGCCTTGATCTGGACTGCGCTGGCGCTCTACTCGGCGGAATCGTTACGGCAGGACAGGGCCGCGCGCAGGTCTGTAATCAACGTGGGTACGTCGGGAACGCGCTGAACGAAATCGCGCAGCGATGGCTCGGCAAAGCCTTCCGCGATGAAATGGTCGATAAGGGCGGTCAGCGGGTCCCAGAAACCTTCGGTATTCAGTAACAGGATCGGTTTTTCGTGCAGCCCCAGTTGCCGCCAGGTCAAGACCTCGAAAAACTCGTCCAGCGACCCCGCGCCCCCCGGCAAGACCACGATCGCGTCAGAATTCATGAACATGACCTTTTTGCGCTCGTGCATGTTCTCGGTCACGATAAAGGTGGACAGGTCGCGCTTGCCCACTTCGCGGTCGAACAGGTGGATCGGGATAACCCCGAAAGTCTGCCCCCCTGCCGTCTGGGCTGCGCGCGCCACGCGTCCCATCAGCCCGACATCGCCCGCGCCATAGACCAGCCGCCATCCTGCCCCAGCAATGGCGTATCCCAGGGCCTCGGCCTCGGTGCCATAGGCTGGGCGATGACCGTCACGCGACCCGCAAAATACACAGACGGAAGGAATGCGCGCGGTCATGGGGGCCTCTGGGGTTGCGGCGATCTGGACCCGTGATAGCGAGGTTGCTATGGTCCCGCAAGCGCGCGGGATCGCGCGGATGCCGGGGGCCAAGGGCATGACGGGGAGGCGGAATTCGGTTGGGTGGCGCACCGGCGCGCTGGCGGCGCTGGTGCTGGCGGGGACGAGTTTGGTGGCGTTCACGCTCTGGCTTGGGGTGCCCGACCCCAAAGGCATGGCCCCTGGTATGTCCCAAGACGTCGGCACAGATGACCATTTGCCTGACGCGGCTGCCGAAATCGCGGAATCAGAGCCAGCCCCGCAGACAGCGCCGGGTCCCGTGCCGCCCAGGTTCGACGTGGTACGTGTCGAGGCCGGGGGCGATGCGCTGGTTGCCGGGCGGGCGCTTGCCGGCAGCCTTGTCGGGATAGAGGTGGCGGGCGAGCGGGTCGCGCAAACCCGGACCGGTCAGGATGGCCGTTTCGCCGCGTTCTTTACCTTGGCGCCCGCCGATACCCCCCTGCCGCTGCGGCTGATCATGGAAACGGGTGCCGGGGTGCGTGTGGTCTCGGAGGGGACTGTTCTTGTCGCCCCGGTTGCGCCCGCCCCGGCAAGGGCAAGCGAGGATACCGAGGCGGATCCCGCGCCGACTGCGACGACTGCGCCGCCGGTTTCCGGCGATCTTGCTCCGCGGCCCCCGGTCGTGCCGACGGCCGGGATCGCACCCGTCGCGCCTGCCGCTGCGCCGGCGGTTCTCATGGCCGGGGCAGAGGGGGTGCGGGTGTTACAACCCCCCGCGGGCGAGCTGCTTCCTGGGTCCGAGGTGGTGATGATCGACGCGATATCCTATGACGCCGGGGGCAGGGTGCATGTCTCGGGGCGGGGGGACGCTGGGGCGAGCTTTCGGCTTTATCTCGATAATACCGCGATCGGGCGGGCGCAGGCCGATGCGCAGGGCCATTGGCGTCTTTCGCTAAACGGCATATCGCCGGGCCTTTATACCCTCAGGGTGGACCAGATCGCCGAGGCCGGGCATGTGGGCGCGCGGTTCGAAACGCCTTTTCTGCGTGAACGGGCGGAACGGTTGGCCGACATGAGCGCCGAGATGGCGGGCAGCACGGAAACGGGCGGCGAGGCGGCAGGCTCGGGCGCGGCCGGGGCGCGGGCTGCGCCGCATACCCCTGAGATGCGCCTGGTCACGGTTCAGCCCGGCTATACGCTTTGGGGAATTGCCGACCGGGCCTATGGGCGTGGTTTCGATTACATCGCGATCTTCAACGCCAATCGCGACCAGATTCAGGACCCCGACCTGATCTATCCCGGCCAGGTTCTCGATCTGCCGCGGCAGGGGCAGGATAGCTTACCCGATTAGGGCCGCTGGCCTTCTGCGCGGTGGCGCTTTAGGGTGGTTCATCACCCATGCAGCGACGTGATACCATGCCTCCCAGACCGACCACCGCCGACTTGTCGAAATTCGATCGCGCACAGGGGATGCGAACGATCCGCAAGGTGTTGCCCTATCTCTGGCCCGATGGGCAGGGCTGGGTAAAGCGCCGCGTGGTGCTGGCGATGGCTGCGTTGATCCTGGCCAAGATCGTTTCGGTTCTGACCCCCTTTCTCTACAAGGCGGCGGTGGACAGCCTGACGGGCGAGGGTGCGCCGGACGCGATGATGATGGCCGTGGGGGCGGTTGGCCTGACCGTGGCCTATGGCATGGCGCGGCTGATGAACGTGGGTTTCCAGCAATTGCGCGATGCGCTCTTTGCTCGTGTGGCACAGCGGGCGTTGCGCCGCCTGGCGCTGGAAACCTTTACCCACATCCATCGCCTGAGCCTGCGCTACCACATCGCGCGCAAGACCGGCGGCCTGTCGCGTATCATCGAGCGTGGCGTGAAGGGGGTAGAGTTCCTCTTGCGCTTCATGCTGTTCAGTGTCGGCCCGCTGGTGATCGAGCTGACGCTGGTCGCGCTTATTTTCTTTTTTGTCTTCGATGTTTGGTACCTGGCCGTGGTCGTGGTCACCATTGCACTATACGTTCAGTTTACCTTCAAGGTGACCGAGTGGCGGGTGCAGATCCGCCGCCGCATGAACGCTCAGGATACCGACGCCAACCAGAAGGCCATAGACAGCCTGCTGAATTTCGAGACGGTCAAGTATTTCGGAGCCGAGACGCGCGAGGCCGAGCGATACGACCGTGCGATGGAGGGCTATGAAGAGGCCGCGGTCAAGACCTCGCTGTCGCTGGCTTTTCTGAATTTCGGGCAATCCCTGCTGATCACCGGCGGGTTGATCGCGGTGATGGTGATGGCGGCGCTGGGCGTTCAGGCCGGCGAGCTGACCGTGGGCGATTTCGTCATGGTCAACGCCTATATGGTGCAGATCACCATGCCGCTGAATTTTCTTGGCACGGTCTACCGCGAAATTCGCCAAAGCTTGGTGGACATGGGAGAGATGTTCGACCTGCTGGAACAGCCCGCAGAAGTGACAGACAAGCCCGGTGCGCCGGCCCTGCGCGTCAGCGGCGGCACGGTCGAGTTTCGCGATGTTCATTTCGGTTATGACGCTGCCCGGCCAATTCTGCGCGGCGTTACGCTCATGGTTCCAGCGGGCCGAAAGGTGGCCATTGTTGGTCCTTCGGGGGCCGGCAAGTCGACGATCGGGCGTCTTTTGTTCCGGTTCTACGACGTCACGGCGGGCGCGGTGGCAATCGACGATCAGGATGTGCGCGACGTGTCCCAGGACAGCCTGCACGCCCGTATCGGGGTGGTGCCGCAGGACACGGTATTGTTCAACGATACGATCCGCTACAACATCGCCTATGGTCGCCCAGAGGCAAGCCTGACCGAGATCGAGGCGGCGGCAAAGGCTGCAAGGATACACGATTTCATTGCGTCGCTGCCACAGGGTTACGAGACCCAGGTGGGCGAACGGGGGCTGAAGCTGTCCGGCGGCGAAAAGCAAAGGGTCGGGATAGCGCGCACATTGCTAAAGAATCCGCCCATCCTGCTGTTGGACGAGGCGACCTCTGCGCTCGATTCAGAGACCGAGGCGGGCATTCAGGCGCAACTCAAGGCGATGGGCGAGGGACGCACGGTCATCGCCATTGCGCACCGGCTGTCGACCATTGTGGATGCCGACGAGATCGTGGTGCTGGAAGCCGGCCGCGTTGCCGAACGCGGCACCCACGAGGCACTGGTCGCTCGCGGCGAGCGCTACGCGACGATGTGGGCGCGACAGCAGGCCGGCGAAGAGGACGACGCGGCGGCGTAAGTGCCGATTATTCCGCGGCTTTCAAAGGCGCGTGTCCACGCGTTCCGCCGGGGCCGGGCGGGGCCTTGCGGCCTTGGTCTTCGGCGTTAGCACCGTGAGGTTCTGGCCCGTCGGGGGGCAGGTCGCTCCAGATGATTTCGGTTGTGCCGAGGTTGCGTGCGGCGCGGTTGATTGCAAGATCGCGTGCCGCGGCGCTGTCGGGTCCGCCCGTCAGCGCCTTGAACCGCCTGAATGAACCATAGGCGCCGGTCCAGAACCACACCCGGATCGCCAGAAGCGATGGCGTGAAGACCAGGGTCAGAACCGTCGCGATCCCCAACCCGAAGACCACCGCCGTCGCGAGCTGTTTCCACCAAAGCGCGGTTGGGCTGTCGATGGTGTATCCGCCATTCACGAAATCAAAGCTAAGCCCGAGCATCATCGAACTGAGGCCTGCCATCGTGGTAACCGTTGTCAGCAGAACCGGGCGAAGGCGGGTTTCCACGGTGCGAATGATCGCCTCTATCCGCGGCATGTAGCGGGCGAATTCCTGGTAGGTGTCGATCAGGACGATGTTGTTGTTCACCACGATCCCGGCCAGCGAAACAATGCCCACGCCCGTCATAATGATCGAGAACGACTGATCCATCACCAGCATACCGATCAGTACGCCCGTGGTCGACAGCACCACCGCCAGAAGTACCAGGGCGGCGTTGTAAAAGCTGTTGAATTGCGCCAGCAAGATAATGAACATCAAGGCCAGCGCGGCGGCAAAGGCACTCATCAGGAAGGCCCCGGATTCTGCCTGTTCTTGCTGGTCGCCCGTCCATTCCCACTCTACACCCTCTGGAAGCGGGCCGGTTGACAGCCACTCTGTCAGGGTGGCGATCCGCTCATTGGCGTTGATCGGCATGCCATCCTCATTGGTCAGCCCCTCTGCAACCGCTGCCTTGATATCGAAATAGCGCTTGCCGTCGACACGGTTTATGCGACCTAGCTTTTCGACCGGCGTGCGGGTGATGAAATTGCCCAAGGGTACCAATCCCTCGGGCGTGCGCACCTTGAGCGTGTCCAGCGTCGTCAGAACCCGGTCGTCCTCGGGCAGGCGCACGCGGATCTCGATTTCCTCATCCGATGAGGGCACGCGCATGGTGTCCAGCAGGATGCCGCGCGTGACAAGCTGCACCATCGCGCCGACGCTTGCGGCATTGGCGCCAAAACGTCCGGCAGTCTCGACATCGACGTCGATCTGCCAGTCTATTCCAGGTAGTGGTAGCGTATCCTCGATGTCGGTCAGGCCAGGGGTGGCCTCGAACCGGGCGACGGCCATTTTCGCGGCCTCTGTAAGCGCGCCCCAATCCTCGCCCTTGAGACGCAGATGCACCGGCTTTGCCGAGGCCGGCCCGCGGCTTTGTTCCAGGATTTCAGAACGCACGCCGGGGATCTTGGCCAGGCCAGCCTCGATTTCTGCCATCACGGCATCACCGTCAAAGGCTGGATTGTCCTTGCGCGCTTCCCAGGCTATCAGCTCGATCTGGACTTGGCCCACGGTATCAAGCGGCGGGCTTGCCCCACCAGTATTCTGGTCCAGCCCACCCTCGCCGGCAAAGGCAAAGACGCTGTCGACCGCCGGATGTGCGAGCGCTATGGCCTCGGCCTGACGTACCAGCGCGTCTTTTTCGTCGAGCGAGAGGTTGCCGCGGGCGCGGACATAGATGATAGCCTGTTCCGGTTCGGTGGCGACAAAGAACTCGGTTCCGTTGTTATGCTTGCCGTAATAGGTGAACACCGCGAGCACGAGCATCAGCACCGCCGCCACGGTTACCACCGGCATCACGGGATTGCCGGCGATCAGCTTGATCAGGTGGCCGACGGGGCGCCGGCGATAGCCTGCGCTGACTGCCTGCTTGCGCGGGATGTATAGCGCGTTGACCGCGATCGAGCACAGCACCAGCCCGCCCAGGAACAACAGCACGCCGGGCAGGATCGCCAGCGTGCCGTCCAGCTTGGCGGCTCGGACCAGGTAGTTGGGGTTCAACATCTGCATCGTGCCGACATAGACGGTGGACAGTGCCAGCACCGCCAATGCAAGGCGCGCCAGGACCGGCCAGGGCCGCATGTGCGCCGTGATCCGCCACAAGATACGCGAAAACCGCCCGGCGACGCCTCCTACCACCGGCAGATAGACAAGTGCCACCATCAGGCTGGCCGTCAGCACGAAGATCAGCGTCACGGGAAGCATCCCCATGAATTCGCCCGCGACGCCGGGCCAGAACAGCATCGGCAGGAACGCGCAAAGAGTGGTCGCGGTGGAACTGACAATGGGCCAGAACATCCGCTTTGCGGCCTCGGCAAAAGCGTGCATCGGGCCTACACCCTCGGAAATGCGGCGGTCGGCATATTCGACCACCACGATGGCGCCGTCGACCAGCATGCCCACGGCCAGGATCAGGCCGAACATCACGATGTTGGACACCGTGACGTTCATGACGCCGAGTAACACGAAGCACAACAGGAACGAGGTCGGGATCGCAAAGCCGACCAACAACGCCGACCGGGTACCGAGAAAGGCCAGCACCACGATCATCACCAGCGCGATCGCGGTCAGCACCGACCCCTCGAGCTGACGTACCATCGAGGCCACGGTGTCGGACTGGTCCAGCGAGGTTTCCACGCTTATTGCCTGGCGCAGATCCTCGGGCCAGGCGGCCTGTGTCAGGGCGACCACCTCGCGCACGGTGGCAGCGGTCTGAATGATGTTGAAGCCCTTGCGCTTGACAACCTGCAAGGCAACCGTGGGCTCGCCGTTGAAACGCGCGGTCGAGGTGCGATCCTCGAAGGTCAGCCGGATTTCGGCCAGGTCGCCGAGTGTAACCACGCGGTTTCCGTTGGTCTTGACGGCCAGGTCGTAGACATCGCGCGGCTCGTCGAAAGAGGACGGGATCTTGACCGAGAACGTGCCGCCGGGCGCGTCGACCTCGCCAGCCGCGATCAACAGGTTGTTTGCGGTTACCACGTTGATCAGTTCAGTCGCCGTGATGTTGTAGGATTCAAGCTTTAGCGGGTCGATGATCACCTCGACCATCTCGTCGCGGTGACCGGCAAGGGCGACCTCAAGGACAGAATCGAGCCCCTCAAGACGGTCCTGCAACTCCTTGGCGAGATGGAGCAGCGTACGTTCGGGAAGCGGGCCTGACAGAGAGACGATGATGATCGGGAATTCCGAGAAGTTGATCTCGCTGATCGAGTATTTCTCATAGCCGTCGGGAAAGCTGGCCTCGGCCGTGTTCATCCGGTCGCGGACATCCGCGATGATCTTGGTCTTGTCCCACCCGAACTCGAATTCAAGCGCCATTCCGGCGTAATTCTCGCGCGCGGTGGCTGTCATGGAATCGAGCCCGTCCAGATCGGCAAGCTCGGTTTCCATAGGTTTGATCAACAACCTTTCCGCATCCTCGGCGGAAATCCCGGGGAAGGGGACCGAGATGAAAAGCGCAGGCACCTCGATATCGGGTTCGCCTTCCTTTGGCAGGCCGGTATAGGCCATCACGCCCGCCGCGACCGACAGCACGACGAAGGCGATAACCATTCTTGCGCGGGCGGCGGCCCAATCGACGATCCTGGTCATTGCCCGCGCTCGCGATAGGTGATGTCCAGCGGCACGCCATCAGTGACAAATTCCTGCCCGGTGACGATCACGTCGGCCCTTTCCGGCAGACCCGACACCCAGACGCCCGCCACCGTGTCGCGCAACACCTTGACCGGGGCAAAGCGGGCGGTGCCATCCGGGGCGGCCAGCCGCACGCCGAGGCGACCGTCATTGTCCAGTGTCAGAGCCGATTGTGGCAACAGGTGCGCTTGTTCTGTCGGGGTCTGGATCCTGATCTCGACGGTCTGACCGGCGCGGATCGTGCCGTCGGCATTCGCGATCTCGGCCTCGACGCGGAAGGTGCGCGTCGTTTCGTCGGCCGTGCGCCCGACAAATCGGACGCGGCCTGACACTTCTTGCCCCGAACTCAACCGGCCCGAGGCCATCGCGCCGGGCCGGATGCGGGCCAGGTCGGTTTCGGGAACGTGGCCCACCAGCCGAATCGGATCCAGTTGAATCACACGCGCGCAAAGCGCGCCGGGCTGCAACAGCGCCCCCAGTTCGGCCGCGTCGGTTTCGAGAACCCCGTCAAAGGGCGCGGCAATCGTCAGGCGCGCGATCTCGGTGCGGGCCACGGCCAGTTGCGCCTCGGCGGTCCTTATGCCGGTCTGAGCCGCCTCAAGCCCCGCGCGCGCAGAGGCCAGTGCGGCCTCGGCGCTGGACACTGCGGCGGTTGTTGCCGCGACGCGGGTTTCCGAGGCAAAGCCGCTCTCGGCAAGGCTTCGGGCGGCGCGGTCGTTCAACCGTGCCTCTTCCAGCGTGGCGGTCGCCTGGTTGACCCTCGCTTCGGCCTCGGGCAGGCGAAGCCGAGCCTCTGCCAATCCGGCCTCTGCCTGGGCCAGCGCGGCGGCGCGCGTGCCCGGATCAAGCTGACATAGCGTGTCGCCCGTGCCGACCATGGCGCCCCGGCGCAGTGGTTCGGAAATCACGCGGCCGCTGGTTTCGGCGCGTATCTCGACCTCGCGGGCGGCCGCGGTTTCGCCGCGGATCAGGACGTGGCCCTGCACCTCGCGCGCGGCGCTGTCGAGGACCATGACAGGAACACGGTGGCTGGGCGCCTTGTCGTGCAGCGCGGGGGCCGGAGGTGGGGCAGGCTCTGCCCCGGCAAAGACCATAACCCTGTCGCGTTCCATCAACAGAAGGTAAAGAGAGAGGGTCACCAGAACCGCGGTGAGCATTGAAATCCATCGCATCGGGGCGGTCCCATCCTTCGTATTCCGTGACCATGGACTCACCGGGCGGCATCGTGCCCGTGCGGACCTTGGCGCGGATCTGTTGCGATCCGGTGAACGACTTGGTTCAAACTATAGGTTGTCGGAGGCTTCGCGCAAGCGTGCCGCCGGGGGTGGCAACCGCCCGGGCGCTGCGCTAAGACATGCCGGTGCCCCGACCACGAGAGACCCCATGAGCCAGTCCGACAGTTTCATCGAGGAAGTGACCGAAGAGGTTCGCCGCGAAAAGTTGTTCGCGATGATCAGGCGGTATGGCTGGATCGCGGTTCTGGCGGTTGTTTTGCTGGTGGGTGGCGCCAGTTGGCGGGAATGGTCACAGGCGCGCGACCGGGCGGCTGCAGAGGTGCTGGGTGACACGATACTTGCCGCGCTGGAGGCCCCCGAGCCGGCCGAGCGCGTCTCTGGGCTGGACGCCCTTGCGCCCGGTGGTGAGGTGCGTGCCCTTCTGGGACTGCTGCGCGGGGGCGAGAGTGGCCCCGACATGGGGCGGGCCGATGCGGTCGCGGCCCTTGAGGCGATGGCCGATGATGCCACTCTGCCTGTACATTACACCCAGCTTGCCGCGCTCAAGCTGGTGATGCTGGGCGGTCGTGATACCCCGCCGGAGCAGCGCCTGGCGCGACTTGCCCCGTTGGCAGAGCCGGGCCGCCCCTATAGGCCGCTGGCGCTGGAGCAGATGGCGCTGGCAGAGATCGATGCGGGCAATACCGATGCGGCATTGGCGCATTTGCGCACCGCGATAGAGGACGCGGCCGCCACCGCGGGCTTGCGTCAGCGCGTCAGTCAGTTGATTGTAGCGCTGGGTGGCGATCCGGAGGCGGGTTGAGCCATCGGGGTAATTTGACCGGAGCGGACGGCGCCATGGCACTGGGTCGCAGCAGGGGGGCAGCGCAGTGAAACTGGGCAGAGCAATTGCAATCCTCGCGGTGGCCGGGACATTGGCCGCCTGTGGCCAGAAAGAGAATATCCTCGCCGGCGAAAGGCTGGGCGTGCGCGACGCGCTGGGGCTTGCAGAAGACGCGCCGGAAACGTCTTTCGATACTGCGATCACGCTGCCCGCGCCGGTCGCGCGGGCAGACATGCCCCAGATCGGCGGCAATGCCGCCCACATGCCCGAGCATGTCGCGCTTGCCCCCGTGCCACGATTGCTCTGGAGCGTCTCGATCGGCACGGGTGACAAGCGTCGACACCGGATTACCGCAACCCCGGTCGTGGCAGGCGGCGTGATCTACGCGATGGATGCCCTCAGCAAGGTCTCGGCGGTCTCGACCTCGGGACAGACCTTATGGAGCGCCGACCTGACCCTGCCGGGCGAGCGTAGCCAGGATGCCAGTGGCGGCGGGCTTGCCCATGGTGATGGGCGGCTGTTCGTGACGACGGGATTCGGCACGCTTGCCGCGTTGGACCCGGCGACGGGGGCTGTGCTCTGGACCCAGCGGACCGAGGCGCCGGTAACAGGCGCGCCCGCCTATCTCGACGGGACAGTCTATATTGTCAGCCGCGACAACCGTGTCTGGGCGGTGCGGGCCGAGGATGGGCGGGTTCAATGGCAGTTGCCGGGTACGCCGATGCGTGCGGGCCTGGTGGGAGGCGCGGCCCCTGCCGTCGCGGATGATCTCGTGGTTTTTCCCCTTGGCACCGCAGAGGTGGTGGCCGTGCAGCGCGAGACCGGGGTGCGGCAATGGGCAGCCTCGATCGCGGGTCAGCGGCGCGGGCGGGTCTATGCCCAGATCGACGATATCGCCAGCGATCCCGTGATCGTTGCCGACACGGTCTATGTCGGCAACCAGGCCGGGCGGGTTGCAATGATTTCTCTGGCCACGGGCGAGCGTGAATGGACCGCCGAGGAGGGCGCCTATGGCGCGCTCTTGCCGGTGGGAGGTTCGTTATTCCTGGTCTCGGACCAGGCACAGCTTGTGCGGCTGGATGCAGCCACGGGTGAAACGATCTGGGCCGCCACGCTGCCTTATTATACCAAGGAACGGGCGCGAAAGCTCAAGGCGATCCATGCCCATTTCGGCCCGGTGCTGGCCGGTGGGCGGTTGTGGGTGGCCTCTGACGACGGCCTGTTGCGCGCCTTCAGCCCGGAAAGCGGCGCGTCGCTGGCGGAAATCCCGCTGCCCGGCGGAGCGGCATCGCGGCCGGTGGTGGCGGGCGAGACCCTGTATGTCGTCAGCGAAGGCGGCAAACTCCATGCTTTCCGCTGAGGGCGGATTGGTGTAGGCGGGGCGCTCTGGTTTCGCGGGGAGACTCCGACATGAGCTTTAAACTGGCCATCGTGGGCCGGCCGAACGTGGGAAAATCCACGTTGTTCAACCGGCTTGTCGGAAAGCGGCTTGCGCTGGTCGACGACCAGCCGGGCGTCACGCGCGATCTGCGCGAGGGCGAGGCCCGGCTCGGAGATCTGCGCTTCACCGTGATCGATACTGCAGGTCTGGAAGAGGCCACCGATGACAGCCTACAGGGTCGAATGCGCCAATTGACGGAACGTGCGGTCGGCATGGCCGATGCCTGCCTGTTCGTCATCGATGCGCGGGCGGGGGTGCTGTCGGCCGACGAGATCTTTGCCGATATCTTGCGCCGCAAGTCGGCCCGCGTGATTCTTGCCGCCAACAAGGCCGAGGGGCAGGCCGCCGATGCGGGGGTCATGGAGGCCTATTCGCTTGGCCTGGGCGAGCCGTTGCGACTGTCGGCGGAACATGGCGAGGGGATGGCCGAGCTGTATGCCGTCCTTGCCCCGCTGATCGAGGCCAGCGAGGCGGCCGAGGATGCAGAGGCCGCGCCCGAAGTCGATGTTGACGTTGACGAGGATGGGCAGACCGCCGCCGCGCATACTCCCACACCCCAGCGTCCGCTCCAGATCGCGGTCGTTGGGCGGCCGAACGCGGGCAAGTCGACGCTGGTCAATGCAATCCTGGGCGAGGATCGCCTTTTGACCGGCCCCGAGGCCGGGATCACCCGCGATGCAATCTCGTTGCGGCTTGACTGGAACGGAACGCCGGTGCGCATATTCGACACCGCGGGCATGCGCAAGAAGGCCAAGGTTCAGGACAAGGTCGAGAAACTTTCGGTCGCAGACGGTCTGCGCGCGGTGAAATTTGCCGAGGTTGTCGTTGTCTTGCTGGATGCGCAGATCCCGTTCGAGCAACAGGATCTGCGCATCGCCGACCTGGCCGAGCGCGAGGGGCGCGCGGTGGTGATCGCGGTCAACAAGTGGGATCTCGAAACCGACCGGCAGGGCAAGCTGCGCGAGCTGAAAGAGGAATTCGCGCGGCTGTTGCCGCAGTTGAAGGGGGCCCCGCTGGTGACCGTGTCCGCCAAGACCGGGCGCGGGCTGGACCGTCTGCGCGAGGCTGTTCTCGGGGCGCACGACGTCTGGAACCGGCGGATATCGACCGCGCGGCTTAACCGTTGGCTGGCCGCGATGCTGGAAATGCACCCGCCCCCGGCGCCGGGCGGAAGACGCATCCGGCTGCGCTATGCCACCCAGGTCAAGACGCGGCCGCCGGGTTTCGTGGTGATGTGCTCGGCGCCCGAGAAGCTGCCGGAAAGCTACCGGCGCTACCTGGTCAACGGGCTGCGCGAGTCATTCGACATGCCGGGCACGCCGATCCGGCTTACGTTCCGCTCGCAGGCCGACAAGAATCCCTACAAAGGACGAAAGAAGTCGACGCCTTCGCGGTTGCGCAAGCATCTCGGCAAGCCGCCGCCGGGAGCGTAGGGGATGCGCCCTTGCGGGCGCATGCCTCCGGCAGGGGTATTTCGGCCAAGAAGAAGGCTCAGCGTGCCGCCTTGAGCGTCAGCATGCCGATCAGGACGATGCCCGTGATCGCGGCAAAGGCGACCAGCGGGTTGGAGGTGGCATTGGCCACCAGAACGCCGATCAGTGCCCAGACCAGCGTCGCGCCGTATTCGGGGGCGCGGCCCAGGCGGGTCTGGACCAGCGCGCCCGTGGCCAGCGCCCCGGCCAGCGCGATCAGCGCCCAGGCGGTCTGTCCCGGGCCGATGCCATAGCCCGCGCCCAGCAGGCCCACCGATACCCAGCCCGCCGCTGTCAGCCAGCCCGCATAGATCGCCAACGGGGCCTGGCAGAGCCAGCGGTCGGCGCGGGGGGTGCGGAACAGCGCCCAGATCGCCATGGCCAGCATCCACCAAAGCAGCACAGAGGCCCAGAGCGGCGTATTCAGCGCCACGCCGATCCAGACCGCCCCGGGGGCGAGGGACAGGATCAGGGGCAAGCGGGCGCGTTCCCAGCCTGCGTCCTGGGCCCGTTTGAACAGCCCGTAGCCCGCCGAGACCAGCAGCCAGCCGTAGATCAGCCCCCAGATCGCGAAGGCGTAGCCCGCGGGCTGGACCGGCGGGTTGTCCTGGGGTACCGGGAATTGCGCGGGCTCGAACCCGCCAAACCCCCCTGACAGCAGTGGCGACAGCACGAAGAACAGCGTTGCCACGAAGGTGAGGACGGCCTTGATCGGGTCCATCAGACCAGCACGCCGTCTGCACCCAGGCGGGTCTTGCCGCCCAGCCACGGCGCCAGTGCCGGCGGCAGGTTGACCGATCCATCCTCTTCCTGGCCGTTTTCCAGTACCGCGATCAGGCAGCGGCCCACCGCCAGGCCCGAGCCGTTCAGCGTGTGCACGTATTCGGGCTTGCCGCCATCCGCCGGACGGTAGCGGGCGTTCATCCGCCGGGCCTGGAAATCGCCGCAGAGCGAGACCGAGGAGATTTCGCGATAGGTGTTCTGGCCTGGCAGCCAGACCTCGATGTCATGGGTGCGCCGCGCGCCGAAGCCCATGTCGCCGGTGCACAGCACCACGGTGCGGTAGGGCAGGCCGAGCCGTTCGAGAATGCCTTCGGCGCATTTCGTCATGCGTTCCAGTTCGTCCCGGCCCTGGTCGGGCGTGGTGATCGAGACCATTTCCACCTTTTCGAACTGGTGCTGGCGCAGCATGCCCGCCGTGTCGCGCCCCGCGCTGCCGGCCTCGGAGCGAAAGCACAGCGAATGGGCGGTCATCCGGCGGGGCAGCTCGGCGGCGTCCAGGATGGTTTCGGATACTGTATTGGTCAGTGTCACCTCGGAGGTGGGGATCAGCCACCAGCCTTCGCGCGTCTGATAGCTGTCTTGCCCGAATTTCGGCAACTGCCCGGTGCCGTACATCGCCTCTTCGCGCACCAGAACGGGGGCGTTGACCTCGGTCAGGCCGTTATCGGTTGTGTGGGTGTCCAGCATGAACTGGGCCAGCGCCCGGTGGATACGGGCGACGGCACCCTTCAATACCACGAAGCGGGAGCCGGCCAGTTTCGCCGCCGTCTGAAAATCCATTCCGGCCTGTACGGCGGGCAGGTCGTAATGTTCTTTCGGGTCGAAGGCAAAGGCGCGCGGGGTGCCCCGGCGGTGCAGCTCGACATTGTCGGCCTCGTCTTCGCCGTCGGGGATGTCATCCAGCGGCAGGTTGGGCAGGCCCATCAGCATGTCTTGCAGGCGGGCATCCTCGGCCTTTGCGGCCTCGTTCAGCGCGGCGATCTCGGCCTTCTTGTCGGCGACAAGGGCGCGCAGGCGCTGAAACTCGGCTTCGTCGCCCGATGCCTTGGCCTTGCCTATCTCTTTCGACGCCTTGTTCTGCTCGGCCTGGGCGGTTTCGGCGGCGAGGATCTTTTCCCGCCGGGCGGCGTCGATGGCGAGGATCTGGGCGGCGACCGGTGCCAGCCCCCTGCGGGCGAGCGCGGCGTCGAAGGCGTCGGGATTTTCACGGATGGCGCGGATGTCGTGCATGATGGCCTCCCAGGGACAGTGCGTTGCCGACCGTATGCCCCACCTGACAGGGGTTTTGAACCTGCAAAACGCCGGGTAGACGGATCGACCGGGAGGCCGTTGCCAGGCGGCGGTGCGACGACCTGGGCGGCAGCCAGCCGGGGCGGGCGTTGGCGTAGTGCTCTTGTTTTGCCCGCCATGCGGGGGCATGTCAGGGCTGCGGCGTGCCTTGCCAAGCCGGGGGCCAGGCAATAGGGTGCGCCGCGACCAAGAACCGGGCGGATGCGCCGCCTGTGCAAGAACGGGGAAGTCCACATGTTTGCCACGCCTGCCTTTGCGCAAGCGGCCGGGGGCGGCGCTGCCGGCGCCTTCGGGTCGTTTGTTCCGCTGATCCTGATCTTTTTCATCATGTATTTCCTGCTGATCCGGCCGCAGCAGAAAAAGATGAAACAACACAAGGCCATGGTCGATGCGCTGCGCCGTGGTGACCAGGTGGTGACCCAAGGCGGCCTGATCGGGAAGGTGACCAAGGTCAAGGACGAGGAAGAGGTCGAGGTCGAGATCGCCGAGAACGTCAAGGTGCGTGTCGTCCGCCACACCATCACGCAGGTTCTCAACAAGACCGAGCCGGCTGAAAAGGCCTGATTGCCCATGCTGCAAATCGCGTTATGGAAACGGATGGCGATCGTCGCGCTGGTCCTGTCGGGGCTGGCGCTGGCGTTGCCCAATGCCTTCTACAGCCGGGTAGAGGGGCATAACGATGCCGTCCGGGCGATCGAGACGGGTGGTGTCACGCCCGAACTTGTCGCACAGCGCGATGCATGGCCCGGCTGGCTGCCCTCGGGGCTGGTCAATCTCGGGCTGGACCTGCGGGGCGGCGCGCATCTGTTGGCCGAGGTGCGGGTCGAGGACGTCTATGCCAACCGCATGGATGGCATGTGGCCCGAACTGCGCGACGCCTTGCGCGACAAACGCGCCCAGGTGGGCACGATCCGCCGGCAGGATGCACCGCCCGGCGAGTTGCGCGTGCGGATCTCGCGCCCCGAGGCAATGACCACCGCGGTCGAGGCGGCGCGCGCGCTGGCGCGTCCCTCGGTGACATTGACCGGGGTGGGGGGCAGCGACATCGAGGTGCGTAGCTTGGGCGACACGCTGATCGTGCAATTGTCCGAGGCCGAGAAGTTGGCCACCGATGATCGCACCATTCAGCAATCGCTGGAAATCGTGCGCCGCCGGGTCGACGAGGTCGGCACGCGCGAACCCACGATCCAGCGCCAGGGCGCGGACCGCATCCTGATCCAGGTGCCGGGTATCGGATCGGCCGAGGAACTGAAGGCGCTGATCGGCACGACGGCGCGGCTGACCTTCAACCCGGTGGTTTCCCGCACCACCAATCCCGACGAGGCGCCGGGGGCAGGCAACGTGCTGCTGCCAGATATCGAAGCGGATGGAACCTATTACATCCTCGAAAAGGCGGCCGTGGTATCGGGCGAGGATCTGACCGATGCCCAACCGGCCTTTGACCAGAACGGGCAACCATCGGTCACGTTCCGGTTCGACCCTGCCGGGGCGCGCAAGTTCGGGCAATACACGGTCGAAAACGTGGGGCAACCCTTTGCGATCGTTCTGGATGACGAGGTGATATCGGCCCCCGTGATCCGCGAGCCGATCCTGGGGGGATCGGGCCAGATCACGGGGAATTTCACGGTCGAGGATTCCACGCAACTTGCCGTTTTGCTGCGTGCGGGGGCGTTGCCGGCCGAGATGATTTTCCTCGAAGAACGCACCATTGGGCCTGAACTGGGCGCCGACAGTATCGCGGCCGGGCAGGTCGCCAGTATAGTGGCCTTCGTTGGCGTGCTGGTCTTCATGTGGGCGAGCTATGGTCTGTTCGGGCTGTTTGCCAACATCGCCCTTCTGATCAACGTGGGGATGATCTTTGGCCTGCTCTCGGCGATCGGTGCCACGCTGACGCTGCCGGGTATCGCGGGGATCGTGCTGACCATCGGCATGGCAGTGGATGCCAATGTCCTGGTATTCGAGCGTATCCGCGAAGAGCTGAAATCGGCGCGTGGTCCGGCGCGCGCGATCGAACTGGGCTATCAAAAGGCGCTATCGGCGATTCTGGATGCCAACATAACCACATTCATCACGGCGGCCATCCTGTTCATGCTCGGGTCTGGCCCGGTGCGCGGGTTTGCGGTCACGCTTGGGCTAGGGATCATCACCTCTGTCTTTACCGCGATCTTCGTGACGCGGCTGATGATCGTGACCTGGCTCGACCGCCGCCGTCCGAAAACCATTTCGTTGTGAGGCTCTGACCGATGCGCCTGAAACTCGTCCCGCAGGAAACGAACTGGGATTTCTTTCGCGCCGCGCGCCTGACCTTTGGCGCCTCGCTGGTGGCCATGGTGGCATCTCTGCTGGCCTTTGCGGTGCTCGGCCTGAATTTCGGTATCGACTTTCGCGGCGGAACGACGATCCGCACCGAAAGTACCCAGGCAGTCGATGTGGGTGCCTACCGTGACGCGCTGGTGGCACTGGAACTGGGCGATGTGACGATCACCGAGGTGTTCGATCCGGGATTCGGGCCCGAAAAGAACGTCGCCCAAGTCCGCATCCAGGCCCAGGACGGGCAGGAAAGCGTGACGCCAGAAACAATTGCCGCGGTCGAGTCGGCCTTGCAACAGGTCGCGCCCGACATCACCTTTCCCTCGGTGGAAAGCGTCGGGCCCAAGGTGTCGGGCGAGTTGATCCGTACTGCGGTCCTCGCGGTCGCGCTCGCGATCTTCGCGGTTCTCGTCTATATCTGGCTTCGTTTCGAATGGCAGTTCTCAGTAGGCGCCGTAGCCGCCCTGATCCATGACGTGACGTTGACCGTCGGCGTCTTTGCGTTGTTCCAGATCAAGTTCGACCTGGCCATCATCGCGGCGCTTCTGACGATTGTCGGCTATTCCCTCAACGATACGGTCGTGGTGTTCGACCGGGTTCGCGAGAACCTGCGCCGCTACAAGAAGATGGACATGAAAGAGGTACTGAACCTGTCGATCAACGAGACGCTGTCGCGCACGATGATGACCTCGATGACCACGCTGTTGGCGTTGATCGCGCTGTTCGTTCTGGGCGGGGATGTCATCCGCGGTTTCGTCTTCGCGATGATCTGGGGCGTGGTCGTGGGCACCTATTCTTCTGTCTTCGTCGCCTCGAACATCCTCTTGATACTCGGGGTAAAGCGCGACTGGTCAGCCGATGGCGATGGTGGCGCGGGAACGCAATTCGCCAAAGTCGATAGCTGAACCGGTAGGAAGGCGCGCCCTTGAAAGTTACCGAGATGCATTTCCCAGAGGGTCTGCCAGTGGATGGCTACGGCCCCGGTTTCTTTCGCGTGGGCGGCAAGATCCACGATGGGGGGGTGCTGGTGGCCGAGGGCGCTGTGCATCATTGGGGCGGTGCGCCAGACGAGGCGCCATTGCTGGCGCTGATCGGCCGGGTCGACGTGTTGCTGGTGGGTACGGGCGACAGCCTGGCGCCCCTGGCCGGGGGCTTGCAGGAGCGGCTGGAGGCCAGGGGCCTGGGCGTTGAGATTATGGCAAGTCCTTCTGCCGCGCGCAGTTATAACGTTTTGCTTGCCGAGGGGCGGCGGGTGGCTGTTGCCCTGATGCCCGTGAGCTGAGCGCGTTTCTGTGCGTGCCTCGCGGTTCGGATCGCGCGCGATGCCGATGCGAGAATTCGGTTTGCCGCGCGGCGGCGATCGGCTATGCGTCGCGTCATGGAAATGGTGGTTGAAAATCTGGCCTGCGCGCGTGGCGGCGTGCCGGTTCTAGAAGGGGTCAGCTTCGGCCTGCGCGGGGGGCAGGCGCTGATGCTGCGTGGGCCCAACGGGATCGGCAAGACCACGCTGTTGCGCACGCTTGCGGGGCTGCAACCCGCGCTGGAGGGGCGGATTTCGGTCCCGCCCGAGGCGATGGCTTATGCCGCCCATGCCGATGGGCTCAAGGCGACGCTGAGTGTTGCGGAAAACCTCGCCTTCTGGGCGCGGATCTTTGGGCAGAGGGACGTGGACACGGCGCTGACGGATTTCAACCTTGGCGATCTGGCACAGCGGCAGGCCCAGAACCTGTCGGCGGGGCAGAAGCGGCGGCTGGGTCTGGCGCGGTTACTGGTGACCGGGCGGCCGATCTGGGTACTTGATGAACCGACCGTATCGCTTGACGTGGCCTCGGTTGCGCTCTTTGGCCAGGCGGTCCAACGCCACCTCGAGGGTGGCGGTGCGGCGTTGATCGCAACCCATATCGATCTCGGGTTCGAGGCCGATGAGTTGGATGTTACCCCGTTCAGGGCGGTTCCCCGCGAGATCGACAGTTTCGACGAGGCATTTGCATGATCGCTCTGCTGCTGCGCGACCTGACGCTGGCGATCCGGGCCGGGGGCGGGTTCGGCCTGGCACTTACGTTTTTCCTGATCGTCGTTGTCCTGGTCCCGTTCGGTGTCGGCCCGGACAGCACGATTCTGTCGGCCATCGCACCGGGTATCCTTTGGGTTGGGGCGCTGTTAGCCTGCCTGCTGTCGCTTGATCGTATCTTTGCGCTGGATCACGAGGATGGATCGCTTGACCTGTTGGCCACCGCGCCGATTCCCCTCGAGGGGGTCGTGGCCATGAAGGCGGCGGCGCATTGGGTGACTACGGGTCTGCCGCTGACGCTGGCGGCACCCGGCCTGGGAATGCTTCTCAGCCTTGAACCTGCCGCCTTTCGCTGGCTGGTTCTCAGTCTCGCGCTGGGAACCCCCGCGCTGAGCATGATCGGTGCGTTCGGGGCGGCTCTGACGGTGGGGCTGAAACGGGGTGGGCTGTTGCTGTCGTTGTTGGTTCTGCCGCTTTATGTGCCAACGCTGATTTTCGGAGCCGAGACGGTGGCGCGCGGGGCCGATGGGATGGCCACCGCCACGCCGCTGATGATGCTGGCCGCGATCACGCTGGCCGCCGTGGCGCTGTTGCCCTTTGCCGCGGCTGCGGCAATCCGCATCAACCTGCGCTAGAGGTTCACGCGCTCGTGCCTTGAGACACTCGTGAAAGCCAACTAGGAAACGCTCATGTCGCTTTGGGAATACGCCAACCCTACCAGATTCATGCGCACCAGCGGGGTGCTTTTGCCCTGGCTTTGGGGGCTGACGGGGCTGTCGCTTGTCGTCGGGCTGGTCTGGGGATTTTTTCTGACGCCAGAGGCGGAAAATTTCGGCTCTACCGTCAAGATCATCTATGTTCACGTGCCTTCGGCGCTGATGGCGATCAATGCTTGGTTGATGATGCTGGTGGCCAGCCTGATCTGGCTTGTGCGCCGCCACCATGTCAGTGCCCTGGCCGCGCGCGCAGCCGCGCCTATCGGGCTGACCATGACCCTGATTGCGCTGGTTACCGGCGCGATCTGGGGCGAGCCGATGTGGGGCACCTACTGGGCGTGGGACCCTCGGCTGACCTCTTTCCTGATCCTGTTCCTGTTTTATCTCGGTTACATGGCGCTGTGGGAGGCGATCGAAAACCCGGATGCCGCGGCTGACCTGACCAGCGTGCTTTGCATGGTGGGATCTGTCTTTGCGCTGTTGTCGCGCTATGCCGTTAATTTCTGGAACCAGGGCCTGCACCAGGGCGCGACGATGTCGCTCGATAAGGAAGAGAACATCGCCAACGTGTACTGGCTGCCGTTGGTGATCACCATGGTTGGGTTCGGCTTGCTGTTCGTGACGCTGGTCCTGGTGCGGACCCGTACAGAGATCCGGGCGCGCCGCATCAAGGCGCTTATCGCACGGGAGCGGATGGTATGATTCCTGAACTTGGAAAGTATGCCGGTGCGGTGCTGTCCTCTTACGGGTTGTCGCTTGCGCTGATGGCGGGGCTTGTAATCCTGTCGCTTTGGCGCGGTGCAAGGGTGCGCCGTCAACTTGCCGAAATCGAGGCGCGGGGAAAGAAGCATGACTGACAAGAAGAAGATTTCCCCCCTGATGTTCTTGCCGCCACTGATTTTCGCTGGGCTTGCCGTTCTGTTTTATATCGGGGTGACGCGTGACGATCCCAACGCGTTGCCCTCGACATTGATCGGGCGCGAAGCCCCCGCGATGCAGCTTGAGCCGATTGGTGAGATGACACTGCTGAAAGATGCGGTGCTGCGCGAACCGGGCGTCAAGCTGGTGAATTTCTGGGGGACATGGTGTGTGGCCTGCCGCCAAGAGCATCCGCAGCTGCTGCACATGGCCAATGAACTGGGCCTTGATATCCATGGCGTCAACTATGACGACACCCAGGCGCGTGCGCTAGCCTACCTGGAGCGGGAGGGTAACCCGTTTTCAACCTTGGGTGAGGATATTAGCGGTCGCACCAAGATCGACTGGGGCGTTTACGGCGCGCCCGAAACCTTTGTCGTGGATGGGAAGGGTGTGATCCATCTGCGCTATGCGGGCCCGATCACCGACAAGGTCCTGAACGATGTTATTCTGCCTGCTATTCAGGCGGCATCGCGCTAGGTCGCGACCAACCCCGATACCGGCGTTTCTGATCGTACCATGGTATGGCGATCAGGACATCCGCTCCATAACGTAGATGAATGTGCAGAAGGCCGCTGCCTCGAACAGGGGCATCGACAGGACTGCGCATATGGAAACTCGATCCCGCATGGCTGGACGATACACGTTTTTCAGGACTGTGCCGAGGCCGGCGGCACATCCGTTCGGAAAAGGACTGTTTCCATAACAAGGGTGCCCCGATCCGAATGGATCGGGGCACCGTCATTTACGATCTGCCTGGGTGTCAATTCAGGCGGGCGAGGTTGCGTAGTACGTAGTGCAGCACGCCGCCATGTTCGACGTATTCCTTTTCGATCGCGGTATCGATCCGGCATTTCAGCGTGATCGTTTTCTCGTGCCCATCGGCATAGCGAATTACGCAAGGCACTTCGGCAAGCGGTTTGAGGTCTGCCGACAGTTCCGTGATCGAGAAGGTCTCTGTTCCGCTCAGCCCAAGTGTCTTGCGGTTGGTGCCACCGGTGAACTCGAACGGGATTACGCCCATACCGACAAGGTTGGAGCGGTGGATACGCTCATAGCTCTCGGCGATCACCGCCTTGACGCCCAACAGCGCCGTACCCTTGGCCGCCCAGTCGCGCGAACTTCCCGCGCCATACTGTTCGCCCCCGATCACCACAAGCGGCACGCCCGCCTCTTGCCAGGCCATTGCCGCATCGAAGATCGAGGTTTGCGTGCCATCTGGCCCCACCGTGTAACCGCCCTCTACGCCGGATAGCATCTCGTTGCGGATACGGATATTGGCAAAGGTACCGCGCATCATCACCTCGTGATTGCCGCGCCGCGAACCATAGGAATTGAACTCGCGCTGTGGCACCTGCCGCTCGGTCAGGTAGCGCCCTGCCGGGGTGGTGTCCTTGAAAGATCCGGCCGGGCTGATGTGGTCGGTGGTCACCATGTCGCCGAGAACGGCCAGCGGCCGGGCGTCGAGGATATTGGTGATCGTCCCCGGTTCCATTCCCATGCCTTGGAAATAGGGGGGATTGCGCACATAGGTTGATGCCTCGGGCCAGTCATAGGTTTCGGAATCGGTGGTCTCGACGGTCTGCCATTTCTCGTCGCCCTTGAACACGTCGGCATATTTCGATTGGAATGCCTCGCGGGTTACGGTCTGTTCCACCAATTCGGCTATTTCCTTCTGGGTTGGCCAGATGTCCTTCAGGTAGACATCGTGTCCGTCACGGTCGGTGCCGATCGGTTCGCAGGTCAGGTCGATGTTCATGTCACCCGCGATGGCATAGACCACCACCAGCGGCGGGCTGGCCAGGTAGTTCGCGCGCACGTCCGGGGAAATCCGGCCCTCGAAGTTGCGGTTGCCCGACAGCACGCTGGTCGCGATCAGGTCGTTGTCGTGGATCGCGCTGGAAATTTCGGGCGCCAAGGGCCCCGAGTTGCCGATGCAGGTGGTGCAGCCATAGCCGACCAGGTTGAACCCGAGCGCATCAAGATCTTCTTGCAGGTTGGCGGCCTCCAGGTAGGCGCTGACGACTTGGCTACCGGGTGCGAGCGAGGTCTTGACCCAAGGCTTGGCGGTCAGGCCCAGCGTACGCGCCTTGCGCGCCACGAGCCCCGCCCCGATCATCACGTAGGGGTTCGATGTGTTGGTGCAGGAGGTGATCGAGGCGATCACCACCGCGCCGTCGCGCAAGGTATAGTCCTGTCCCGCGACCTCGGCCGTCCTGCGCGGATCGACCAGCGCATCGGGTGCCGGGCCTTCGGAGGCCATTTCGGTTGCGGCATGGCTTTCATCCTCGCCGCGATATTCGGCCACGACGTTGAAAAAGCTCTCGGCCGCCTTCCCAAGCTCGACGTGATCTTGCGGACGCTTGGGACCTGAAATTGCCGGCACCACCTCGCTCATGTCCAGGTCCAGCCGGTCGGTATAGACAGGATCGTAATCGGGTCCACGCCACATGCCGTTTTCGCGGGCATAGGCCTCGACAAGGGCGACGCGGTCCTCGTCGCGACCAGTCTGGCGCAGATATCGGATGGTTTCGTCGTCCACCGGGAAGAAGCCGCAGGTCGCGCCGTATTCGGGCGCCATGTTGGCGATGGTCGCGCGGTCGGCCAGGGGCAGGTGATCCAGCCCCGGCCCGTAGAATTCCACGAACTTGCCGACCACGCCCTTGTCGCGCAGCATTTTCACGACCTTCAGCACCAGGTCGGTGGCGGTGGTGCCCTCGACCATTGCGCCGGTCAGCTTGAAGCCGACGACCTCGGGGATCAGCATCGACACGGGCTGGCCCAGCATCGCGGCCTCGGCCTCGATGCCGCCCACGCCCCAGCCCAGCACGCCGAGGCCGTTGACCATGGTGGTGTGGCTGTCGGTGCCCACCAGGGTGTCGGGGTAGGCCACGGTTTCGCCGTTCTGGTCGGTGTCGGTCCAGACCGTCTGGGCAAGGTATTCCAGGTTTACCTGGTGGCAGATGCCGGTACCCGGTGGCACGACGCGAAAATTGTTGAACGCCTTCTGACCCCATTTGAGGAAAGTGTAGCGTTCGATGTTGCGCTCGTATTCCCGGTCGACATTCATCTGGAAGGCGCGGGGATTGCCGAACTCGTCGATCATGACCGAGTGGTCGATCACGAGGTCGACGGGGTTCAGCGGATTGATTTTTTGCGGGTCGCCGCCAAGCGCCTTGATCCCGTCGCGCATTGCGGCCAGGTCGACCACGGCGGGGACGCCGGTGAAATCCTGCATCAGGACACGTGCGGGGCGGTAGGCGATCTCGCGCAATGTCTTGCCGCCATTCGCGGCCCAGTCGGAAAACGCCTTGATGTCATCGATCGTGACCGTCTTGCCGTCTTCGAACCGCAAGAGGTTTTCCAGCACAACCTTAAGCGCGGCGGGCAGGCGGCTGAAATCGCCAAGCCCCGCGGCCTGGGCCGCCGGGATCGAGTAATAGGCGACGCTGGCGCCCCCGGCGGAGAGTATTTTTCGGGTCTGGGCGGTGTCCTGTCCAACGGTGATCGGCATGAAGGTCGGTCTCCATCAAGGTTTAAACGCGTCTCTTGCCACGCTCTTGCCCGATTGGTCGGGGGCGATCAAGGGGGCGTGGTATATTTTCGTATACCACGGTGCACTGAATGGTGTGCCCAATAGCGGCACATGCGCACGGCAGGCTCCCGAAACCTTGATTGGCGAGGCCTTCGAGGGTTGGTTAAGACCGGGGTGGGAACGGATCAAGGGCAGGCAGCATGAATCGCATCATCGCGGGGCTTCTGGCGGCGAGCTTGGGCTTCAACTCCCCGGCTCTGGCGGATGAGGCCCCGGTAGTGGTGGAGTTGTTCACCTCGCAGGGCTGTTCGTCCTGCCCGCCGGTTGACGCGCTGATCGCGGAACTGGCCAAGCGTGACGACGTGATCCCGCTGGCGCTGCATGTCGATTACTGGGATTATATCGGCTGGAAAGACGTTTTCGCCGATCCTTCCTTTACCCGCCGCCAGAAAGCCTATGCGCGTGCCGCTGGCGCGCGGTCGATCTATACGCCGCAGCTTGTGGTCGGGGGGGTCGATCACGTTGTCGGTTATCGTCCCATGGTGTTGGCGCAATTGATCGAGACACATCGTGACACCGAACGCCCGGTACATCTGAGCATGGTGCGCGAGGGTGCGGATGTGATCATAACCGCGCGCTCGGAACGGACCTTTGACGAGGATGTCGTCTTGCAGGTGGTGCGTTTCCGGCCCGAAGAGGTGGTCGAGATCAAGCGCGGCGAGAATGCCGGCCGCACGCTGAGCTATGCGAATGTGGTCGAGGCGTGGAAGGCTGTCGCGCGCTGGAACGGGGCAGAGCCGTTATCGGTGACGGTAGACGATACCGAGGGCAAGCCGATCGCCGTGATCGTCCAGCGTCCCGGCCCCGGCGCGATCATTGCCGCGGCGCAGCTCCGCTGACGTGTTTCGCGCCCTGGCGGGACGCGGTGTCGAGTCCCGGTTTCCAGCGTCGATGCACCCAGAACCATTGTTCGGGTCGGGCCCGAACTCGGGCCTCAAGGCTGTCGTTCAGCGCCTGCATCATCTCGTCGGGGGTGGTGTGGGGGATCGGCGCCTCGATGGCGATATCAAAGTTCAGACCGTCGGGCAGGCGCGTGGCGTAGAACGGGATCAGTGCCGCGTCATAGCGCAGCGCGAGTTCCGCAGCCGAGGGGGCTGTGCGCGCAGGATGCCCCATGAAGGTCAGGTAGCTGCCCGCGGCATGATGCTGATCGGTCAGGATCACCAGCATCCCGCCCTGTTTCAGATGTCGAACGAAACCGGCCGTTCCGCGCCGTCCCTGGGGAAATACCGGGCCGCCAAAGGCCTGCATGGTCCGTTCGTAATGGGTGTTGAAATAGGCGTTTCGCATGGGACGATAAAGCCCACCAATGGCATAGCCGCGCGCCACCAGCGCGGCGCGCGCAGCCTCGTAATTGCCGAAATGCCCAGTCACCAGGATCACCGGGCGACCCTTGGCGCGGGCTTGTTCCAGCGTGGCAAGACCGGGGCCATGGGGGGCGACCTTTGCCATGCGGGCGAGAAAGTCGCGGGTAGAATAGTTCTCTATCAGGGTGCGTCCGGCATTGTCGCAGACGGCTGCCGCGATACGGCGGCGTTCGCGTGCGGGCATGTCGGGATAGATCAGTTCGAGATTTGATCGGGCGCGGCGCATGTAGCCGGCCAGCGGCGCCACGATCCTGCGCGTGGCCCAGCCTGCGAACCGAATCCGCGTCGCGTAGGGCAGGGCCAGCGCAAGGGCGATCAGGCCACGAACGGCACGGTCGCCCAGCCATGCGGCCGGTCCGCGCCCGCGCTTGTCTGCCGTCTTGCCCATTCCACCTGTCCCGCTATGGTCGCTGGCTGCCCGCCCGCACCGTGGCCATAGCCGGCAGACATAAGCCCCGTCTTTTCCGATCACAAGCGCGGGTCGCGCGCCCGGTCCCCGGTGGGCGGGGCGATCAGCGTTATCTCGCCATCGGCCTCGAGTTGGCGCAGGGCGGCGGTGATCCGGGCCTGTGCGGCCTCTACCTCTTCGGCGGGGGGGGACGAAACGCGTTCGCAGACTGCGTCGCGCAACTGGTCGGCAAGCCTTTGGGACATGTTGGCAAGGATGAACTCGACCGTTTGAGCGTCGGTTTCCCCGGCCCCCGCGATGGCGGCAACCAGTGCGTCCTGGTCCACGCTGCGGATCAGGGCGGCAACGTCGCGCGGCGACAGACGCATGGGAATATCGGAAAAAGTAAAGACCGCGCGCCGGACTTTTCGGGCAAGCTCTGCATCGGTTTCGGCCAAGCTCTCAAGGACCGAATCGCGCGTGCTTGCCGGGGCGATGTCCAGGATCGACCCCATCCGTGTTTCGGCCGGGGTGTCAAAGGCGCGCAAAGGTGCGGCTGCCTGCCGGGCCAACAGCGCCGCGCCGATCCTGTCAACTGCCGCAGGCGCGACATTGCCAGTGCGCGATACGGCCAGTGCGATCTGGCGGGCTTGCCGGGCGGGCATCGCGCCGAGCACCGCCGCCGCCCGTTCGCGCGGGAGTCTGGACAGGGCCACCGCAGCGATTTCGGGGCTTTCGCCGGATAACAGGCCGGCAAGTTCGGGGGCCTCCGCCCGCGCGAGGTCTGACCAGGGATCCGGGTGGGCCCCCGTCTTGCGGCGTGCGTCGATGCGCGCGGCGGCCTCCGGGCTGAGATGCTTGCCGATCAGATCCATCGCGCCATCCAGCCCACCCGGAAAGGTCAGGCCGACCTGGTCTAGTTCGGCCAGAAACTCCTGCACCACCTCGCGCAGCGTTGCACCGTCTACGTGATGCATCGTGGCGATGTCGTCGGTCAGCGCCGCCTGCAACGCGGGAGGCAGCCTGTCGATCGGCAGGGCGATGCCATCGCCCAGAAGAAGGCGCACGATAATCGCGGCCTTGCGCCGCCGGGTCAGCCTGTAGGCAGGGACGAGCCCGCCACCGGGCATATCTGGAGAACAGGGCAGGGTCACGCGGGCCTCCGGTCTGACGGGGACAATTTGCGGCCCTTCGGTAAACAGGCGGTTAGCACGGTGCATTCGACAAAAAAACGGCGCGGAACACCTCCGCGCCGTCGAAGGGTGCAGTCCGAAAAGGCACCCTAGCTGGTGGCCTGATTCACGCAAGCGCCCGATGCCGCGTCCAGAACCTGGCCTTCGGGGCATTGACTGGCGTTCATCTTCTTTTCCCAGCCGCATTCGGCCAGTGCGAAAGTCGGCGCGAGCGCCAGCACCGACGCGGCCATGATGGTCTTGATGGTCATGCTGCTTCTCCCTTGTGACGTGTGACACAAGGTAGCACAGGCCGGACGATTTCCAAATCCCTGCCGCAGCGGCGGCGCTGGATCAGGCCGGTTCGCCGAAAACCCGAGCAAAAATCGTATCGACATGCTTCGTGTGATAGCCAAGGTCGAATTTCTCTTCGATCTCGGCCGGGCTGAGCGCGGCGACGACTTCGGCATCTGCCAGAAGTTCCTGTTTGAAATCGCGCCCTTCTTCCCAGACTTTCATGGCGTTGCGCTGTACCAGGCGATAGGCATCTTCGCGTGATATGCCAGCCTGGGTCAGGGCCAGAAGAACCCTCTGCGACATAACCAAGCCTTTGAACTTGTTCATGTTGTTCAACATGTTCTCTGGGTAGATCACCAGCTTGTCGATCACGCCGGCCAAACGGTTCAGCGCAAAATCCAGTGTTACGGTCGCATCGGGCGCGATTCCGCGTTCGACCGAACTGTGCGAGATGTCGCGTTCGTGCCAGAGGGCGACATTTTCCATCGCCGGGATCACCGTCATACGCACCAGCCGCGCCAGCCCGGTCAGGTTCTCGGTCAGCACTGGGTTGCGCTTGTGCGGCATCGCGCTCGATCCCTTCTGGCCGGCTGAAAAGAACTCTTCGGCCTCCAGGACCTCGGTGCGCTGCATGTGCCGAATCTCGATCGCGATATTTTCCATGCTGCTGGCGATCACGCCGAGCGTGGCAAAGAACATCGCGTGGCGGTCGCGCGGGATGACCTGGGTGGAAATGGGTTCGGGCGTGAGGCCCATCATCTTGCAGACATGTTCCTCGACGCCCGGATCGATATTGGCAAAGGTGCCGACGGCCCCGGAAATCGCGCCGGTAGCGATTTCCGCCCGCGCGGCCAGAAGGCGGGCCTTGCCGCGCGCCATCTCGGCATAAAATCGAGCGAAAGTCAGGCCCATCGTGGTGGGTTCGGCATGGATACCGTGGCTGCGCCCGATCCTCACGGTTTCCTTGTGCTCATAGGCGCGACGTTTGAGGGCCGCCAGAACCTTGTCCATATCTTCAAGCAAGATATCGGCAGCGCGCGTCAGTTGGATATTCAGACAGGTGTCCAGCACGTCGGAAGAGGTCATGCCCTGGTGTACGAAACGGGCCTCGTCGCTGCCGACATGTTCGGCCAGGTGAGTGAGGAAGGCGATCACGTCATGCTTGGTGACCGCTTCGATCTCATCGATGCGGGCGACGTCGAACTGCACGTTGCGGGCTTTCCAAACCGCTGCTGCGTTTTCTTTCGGGATCACCCCCAACTCTGCCATCGCGTCGCAGGCATGGGCCTCGATCTCGTACCAGATGCGGAACTTGGTGGCAGGCTCCCAGATGGCGGTCATCTCGGGGCGGGCATAGCGGGGGATCATGGGCGTTCGCCTTCGCTTGGACTGTTGTTGCCGCGTCTGATAACGCTTGGGGCAGGGCGCGGCAAGCGATGGGGGCAATGTGCCGGGACTTGAGGACTTCGCAGGACGCTGGGCCATCGAGCGACGGATCGAGGATGCCCGTGCGGCACAGATTGTGCGTTTTACCGGGCAGGCGGTACTGCGACCCGCCGCGATGGGCGGGCTGGACTACGTGGAAAGCGGCGTGCTTGCCATGCCAGGGCAGAGGCCAATCACGGCCAGGCGCCGTTACCTGTGGCGACAGGCGCGTGAGGCCGTGGAAATCTTCTTTGACGATGGCAGGTTCTTCCACAGCATCAATCCGGGACCAAGGCCCAGGGCGCGCCACGTTTGTCCTCCCGATACCTATGAGGTTGGGTATGACTTTACGTCCTGGCCGGCCTGGTGCGTGGTCTGGCAGGTCAAGGGACCGCGCAAGGACTATCGCCTGAGATCGGCCTTCACCCCGCTCGGGGCTTGCACGGGGCGCGAGGGTGGGGCAGAAGATGCGGGACGAATGCAACAGGAGTGATGGACAATGGCCCAGGCCCTGACCGACAAGGTTCTTGCCGAAAACCTGCTGGCTGGCAACGGCGCGGCGCTGCGTGTGAAACAGGTATTGCTTGTGATCCTCGGCATTGCCGCGCTTGCGGTGGCCGCCAAGATACGGGTGCCGATGTGGCCCTCGCCGGTCCCGGTGACCATGACCACCTTCGCGGTGCTGACGATCGGCGCAGCCTATGGCCCGCGATTGGGGCTTGCGACGATCCTGGGCTACATGACGATCGGTGCGCTGGGCTTCGATGTGTTCGCTTCCTCCTCGGCCGAACTGAACGGCATGAACTACATGCTTGGCGGTACGGGTGGGTATTTGCTGGGTTACGTTCTGGCGGCGCTTGTGCTTGGTATCGCCGCGCGGCGTGGTCTGGACCGTTCGGTTCTGGGTATGGGCGCGGCGCTGCTGCTTGGCAACGCGCTGATCTACGTGCCGGGTCTGCTCTGGTTGAACCAGTTCACTGCGGGCTGGACACAAACACTGGATTGGGGTCTGATCCCCTACCTTGTTGGCGACTTGGTTAAGCTGGGACTTGCAGCCCTTCTGATCCCCGCGGCCTGGAAGCTCGTAGGGCGCGCCCGCGGCTGATTTTTTCACGGGCAATCCGTAGCAACAGCACAGGGGCGTGGCCTGCCGGGGCGCGCTCCTTTCTCGTTTCTTCACTTTGGAAAGAGTCTGAACGGGTATTTTGACCAAGAAGAAGCAAGGCGTACCCTCGGCCTTCTTCGTGGTCAAAATACCCCCCGCCGGAGGCGTCGGCTCGCATCCGGGCGCGGCGTATGGGCGGATTTCCGGGTGCTCTCCGGCGTAGTGCCGTTTCAATTGGGCGCACTGTCTGATCCCTGCTTTCCGGCGGGCTTTGATTTGCTCGTACGCACGAGCCGGCATGATTGTTGTCGGTCTCGAAAGGGACAAGGAACGCAACCTTTGCCGCAGGAAATGAAAAGAGGCGCCCCTAGGGGCGCCTTCCTGTTTTGTTTCTGGCGTTCCAGCCGCTGCGTCAGCAGCTGTAATACATCTTGTATTCCACCGGGTGCGGGCAATGTTCGAAGGCATAGACCTCTTCCCATTTCAGCGCGAGGTAGCCCTCGATCTGGCTCTTGGTGAACACGTCGCCGGCCAGCAGGAAGTCGTGATCGGCCTCCAGTGCCTGAAGGGCCTCGCGAAGCGAGCCGCAGACGGTCGGGATGCCTTCCAGTTCCTCGGGGGGAAGGTCGTAGAGGTTCTTGTCCATCGCCTCGCCCGGATCGATCTTGTTCCTGATCCCGTCGAGACCGGCCATCAGAAGCGCGGCGAAGCACAGGTAGGGGTTTGCCGAGGGGTCGGGGAAGCGAGCCTCGACGCGCTTGGCCTTCGGGCTTTCGGTCCACGGGATCCGCACGCAGCCCGAGCGGTTGCGGGCCGAGTAGGCGCGCAGGACCGGGGCCTCGAAGCCGGGGATCAGGCGTTTGTAGGAGTTTGTGGAGGGGTTGGTGAAGGCGTTCAGCGTTTTGGCATGCTTGAGCAGGCCACCGATGAAATAGAGAGCCTCCTGGCTGAGGTCGGCATACTTGTCGCCGGCGAAGAGCGGCTTGCCGTCCTTCCAGATCGACATGTTGACATGCATGCCCGAGCCGTTGTCGCCCTGCATCGGTTTCGGCATGAAGGTGGCTGAGCGGCCATAGGCAAGCGCCACGTTGTGGATGACGTATTTGTACTTTTGCAGGTTGTCGCCCTGCTTGGTCAGGCTGTCGAAGATCATGCCCAGTTCGTGCTGGCTGGTGGCCACCTCGTGATGATGCTTGTCGACATTCATGCCGATACGCTTCATCGTCGAGAGCATTTCGGACCGGATGTCCTGGCCGTCATCGGAGGGGTTCACCGGGAAATAGCCCCCCTTGAAATCGGGACGGTGACCCAGGTTGCCCATCTCGAACTCGGCATCGGTGTTCCAGGCTGCGCCGTCGGCGTCGACCTCGAAGGAGACCTTGTTGGGGGTGACCGCGTAACGCACATCATCGAACAGGAAGAATTCGGCCTCGGGGCCGAAATAGGCAACGTCGCCGATGCCCGATGATTTCAGGTAGGCCTCGGCCTTTTCGGCTGTACCGCGCGGGTCGCGATCATAGGGTTCGCCGGTGTCCGGTTCGACGATCGAGCAGTGCACGCACATCGTCTTTTCCGCGTAGAACGGATCGATATAGGCGCTTTCGGTGTCGGGCATGAGTTTCATGTCCGAGGCTTCGATCGACTTCCAGCCGGCGATTGACGAGCCATCGAACATGAAACCCTCGTCGAGGAAATCCTCGTCGACGAGATGGGCCATGATGGTCACGTGCTGAAGCTTGCCGCGCGGGTCGGTGAAGCGGATGTCGACATATTCGACATCTTCGTCCTTGATGGTCTTGAGAAACTTGTCCTTGCTCATCTGACCTTGATCCCTCTTTTTAGGTATGGTCGCTTGCCGGCCGCGCTGCGGCCGGAATTTCGTGAAATCCTAGAGTGCGTCCTCGCCGGTCTCGCCGGTGCGGATGCGGATCGCCTGTTCGACGGGCGAGACGAAAATCTTGCCGTCGCCGATCTTGTCGGTCTTGGCGGCGTTGACGATGGCCTCGATCGCGGCCTCGACCTGGTCTTCGGGCAGGACGACCTCGATCTTTACCTTGGGCAGGAAATCCACAACGTACTCGGCGCCGCGGTAAAGCTCGGTATGGCCTTTCTGGCGCCCGAAGCCCTTGACCTCTATCACGCTGAGGCCTTGAACCCCGGCGTCCTGCAAAGCTTCCTTCACCTCGTCGAGCTTGAAGGGCTTGATGATCGCCTCGATCTTTTTCACGGCACGCGACTCCTTCTTCGTGCGGTTCGATGCCCGACAGATCACTTTCCCTGCGCGCAGACAATTGGCTAGGATGAGAGGGCGGGGGGTGCCCTCGTGAATCCGCGTCTAATGCCTAAAATTTAATCGTTACGCCCGTGAGAGCGGCGCTTTGTGAACTCTGGAGGGGCGGTACATGATCCGGGCTTTTGTTTCTGCACAAATCCGCGCCACCGGGGGTGCGGTGCACCAGTGCATCTGGCGCAGTGTGGCGCTGTCGGTTCGGTGCGTCCTTCGTGCCGCCGGGACGAGGCGCGAGGGCCGCCGCGATGTGGGGTGAGCCGCGGCGGATCTCGGGTGGGCCTGCGCTGCGCGAGCGGCTGGCCAAGCGGGTAGACGCCCATAAATACGCCCATGGGCATGCCCTTGTCTTGGCCGGGGGCCTGGGGCGGACGGGGGCGGCACGGCTGGCGGCGCGTGGCGCGTTGCGGGTCGGCGCGGGGCTGGTGACGGTGGCTGCGCCGCCCGAGGCAATGGCGGAATGTGCTGCGCAATTAACCTCCGTCATGCTGCGCCAGGTCGAGGGCGGCGAGGGGCTTGTCGACGTGTTGAAAGATCGGCGGGTGACGGCGCTTTGCCTCGGGCCGGGGCTGGGTTGCGATGCCACGACGCGCGACCTGGCCGCACGGGCGCTGGCGACGGGGCGAGCCGCGGTTCTGGATGCCGATGCGTTGGGCGCCTTCGAAGAGGACGTTGAGGGTTTGTTTTCAAGGTTGCACCCGCGCGTGGTCTTGACGCCCCATGGCGGGGAGTTCGCACGCCTTTTCCCTGACCTCGTCGCCGATGGCGCGACAGCACCGGACCTGCCGCTTGCCCTGCGTGTCGGGCTGGTGCGCGCGGCGGCCAGGAGGGCGGGGGCGGTGGTGGCTTTGAAGGGGCCAGAGACGTTCATCGCCGCGCCTGACGGTCGATGCATGGTGCACGATGCGGCGCTTGCCCGCCGCGCGCCGTGGCTGGCGACCGCCGGGGCAGGCGACGTGCTGGCCGGAATGATCGCGGGGCTGATGGCGCGTGGGTTCGATCCGATAGACGCATCGGCTGACGCCGTCTGGCTTCACGTTGAGGCCGCGCGCCATGTCGGGCCGGGGTTGATCGCCGAAGACCTGCCAGAGGCCCTGCCGGCGGTGTTCCGCGCGCTTGGGCTGTGAACTGTATGTTGCTGGCACGCGTCGGGAGGGCGTGCGACCCGATGGGATCACACGGGTTCCCGGACCCGTGTCCGTGTCACGCGATCAGGGCAAGGGGGCGATGGTGATCTGTTTGCCGTCGGCATAGATCACCTCGGACCTGTCAAAGCCGAGGTGGTAGCCAGCGGTGCCCTGCGCGTCGTCGCGCCGGATGTCGCGCAGAATGCGGGCGCCGGCACGGGTAATGATCCGATCGCCAACCGAAAGGAATTCGACGGGCAGCGCGCCATCGAGGGTCAGGACGATAGTGCCCTCGCAAAGCGCTTGGTCCGGTGGCCGGACGGCACCACGACGTAAACGCGCCCCGGTCGGCGCAATAGAGAGGTCCAGCATGATCTTGCTCGTTTTTTGCCTGCACTTGTTTTTTATCGCGAACAATATGGCAAAATTGCGTTAACGACGAGCGATTTCTGTAGTGTGTTTTTTCCTCGCATCGTTCTTGACCCTTTGCTAAGAGGATGCGGCTATCGCCGACTGGTCGCTAGAACGGGAAGGGCGGCGTGGCCTTGCGGGTGTGGCGGAACTGGTAGACGCACCAGATTTAGGTTCTGGCGCCGTAAGGCGTGGGGGTTCGAGTCCCTTCACCCGCACCATTATTCGAGTTCAGATCTCGTGTCATGACCTAGACCCGTTGCCATTACGATGTCGCCGGTTGGACCCGTTCCAAACGCTTGGTGTCTGGGCCTCTTGGCGGGGCGGACACGGTGCGCGAGAACGCATTTTCCCGTCGCGGCCCGTTCGATTGGTCGTTAGGTAGATGGAATGGAACACCCCTTCGAGATATTCCTCACCGTTCCGCCCGGGATGGAGCAAGTATTGGCGGACGAGGCACAGGTCCTGGGCTTTGCCTCGCCGGTGATCGCGCCGGGTGGGGTCGCTGTCCGGGGCGATTGGCCAGATGTCTGGCGCGCAAATCTCGAATTGCGCGGCGCCGGCCGGGTGTTGGCCCGGATCGGGGCCTTCCGGGCGTTTCACCTGGCCCAGCTCGACAAGCGCGCGCGACGTTTTCCCTGGGCCGAGGCTCTGCGAACGGATCAGCCTGTCAGGGTCGAGGCAAGCTGTAGTGGGTCAAGGATCTATCACGCAGGCGCGGCCGCGCAGCGTATCGCGCGGGCCATTTCCGAGGAACTGGGCGCGCCCCCGGCGGGGGATACGGCACAGGATGCGATCCGTGTCATGGCGCGCATCGAGGATGATCTTTGCACCCTCAGCGTCGATACTTCCGGCGATCTGCTGCACAAGCGCGGGTTCAAGGAAGCGGTCGTAAAGGCGCCGATGCGCGAGACGCTGGCCGCGCTGTTTCTGCGGCAATGCGGGTATCGCGGGGATGAACCGGTTGTCGACCCGATGTGCGGATCGGGTACTTTCGTTCTGGAGGCCGCCGAAATCGCCGCCGGTCTCGCGCCGGGCCGTGCACGCGGTTTCGCGTTCGAACGTCTGGCCAGTTTCGATGCTGTCGCGTGGGAAATGCTGCGTGCTGCCCGGCGCGACCGCCAACGCACGCCCGACGCGCGTTTCTACGGCTTTGATCGGGACCGCACCGCCATTGCCGCAAGTCGGGCCAATGCCGAGAGGGCGGGCATCGACGATCTGACCGCGTTTGCAGAACAACCCGTGAGCGCGCTTGTCCCGCCAGTGGGGCCGCCAGGCCTTGTGATCGTCAACCCGCCCTATGGGGGGCGGATTGGCAACAAGAAACTTCTTTACGCGCTTTACGGCACATTGGGCGCGGTTCTGCGCAGCCGCTTTGTGGGCTGGCGCGTCGGAATCGTGACCAGCGAGGCCGGTCTTGCGCGGGCGACGGGCCTGACCTTTGCCGAGATCGGGCCGCCCATTGACCATGGCGGGATCAAGGTGCGCCTGTTTCGCACGGGGCTGTTGCCGCAGAACTGAGATGGGGGCGGTGGTTATTGCCGGGACGGTCGCACGTCCCTGCCGGTGTCGGTCGGGTCCGGCCGGGCTGGGTGCCGCTCCGTTTTCTGTGGCTGCTTCTGTCATTCGACGGACGCATTCGCTTGCATTCAAGCGGATTCGACGGGTATAGGCGGGGGCTGAGACGGTTTGCAGAGAAAACTGGGGATGCGGGCGCCGAAGCGCGACGATTTCTTTTCAATAAATCAAACGGTTGCCCCGGCTCTACCCGCAATAGCGATGGATGAAAAGGACAAGATAAGATGCAGGTCACCGAGACCCTGAATGACGGCCTGAAGCGCGGCTATACCATCACCGTGACCGCGGGCGAGCTGGATGAGAAGGTCAACGAAAAGCTTGCCGAGGCCCAGCCTCAGGTTGAACTCAAGGGCTTCCGCAAGGGCAAAGTGCCGATGGCCCTTCTGAAAAAGCAGTTTGGCCAGCGCCTTATGGGTGAGGCCATGCAAGAAGCCATCGATGGCGCGATGGGCGAGCATTTCGAAAAGACCGGCGACCGGCCCGCGATGCAGCCCGATGTCCGCATGGTGGGGGAAGACTGGAAAGAGGGTGACGATGTCGTGGTCGAGATGACCTACGAGGCGCTGCCCGAGATCCCCGAGCCCGACCTCAAGGCGATCAAACTTGAAAAGCTGATCGTCAAGGCGGCAGACGCTGATATCGACGAGGCGCTGGGCAAGTTGGCCGAAAGCGTGCAGAATTTCGAAAGCCGCCGCAAGGGGTCCAAGGCCAAGGAAGGCGACCAGGTCGTCATCGACTTCGTCGGCAAGCTTGACGGCGAGCCCTTCGAAGGCGGCGCGGCCGAGGATTACCCGCTGGTGCTGGGCTCGGAAAGCTTTATCCCCGGTTTCGAGGACCAACTGGTCGGTGTGAAGGCCGGCGAGGAAAAGACCGTCGAGGTTACCTTCCCCGAGGAATACGGCGCCGAAAACCTCAAGGGCAAGGCCGCGACCTTCGATGTGACGGTAAAGGACATCAAGGAACCGAAACCGGCCGAAATCGATGACGAGCTGGCCAAGCAGTTCGGCGCAGAGGACCTGGCCGCGCTGAAGGCGCAGGTGGCCGAGCGGCTGGAGGCCGAGTTCGGCGGTGCAGCGCGCGCGGTGATGAAGCGCGCATTGCTGGACGCGCTGGATGAAGCGGTCAAGTTCGACCTGCCGCCGAGCCTTGTCGAGGCCGAGGCAAAGCAGATCGCGCATCAGCTTTGGCACGAAGAGCACCCCGAGGTGCATGGCCATGATCACGGCGCGATCGAGCCGACCGAAGAGCACAACACGCTGGCCGAACGCCGGGTTCGGCTAGGCCTGTTGCTTGCCGAGATCGGGCGCAAGGCCGAGATCGAGATCACGGATGCCGAGATGACTCGGGCGGTAATGGCGCAGGCACGTCAATATCCCGGCCAAGAGCAGCAATTCCTCGATTTCATCCGTCAGAACCAGGCGATGCTTCAGCAATTGCGAGCACCGATTTTCGAGGACAAGGTGGTCGATCATATCTTTGATCTTGCCGAACTCACCGACAAGGAAGTCACCAAGGACGACCTGCAAAAGGCCGTCGATGAACTCGAAGACGACGCATAATCGCTGCGCGGGTTCACGTGATGCGGACGGCAGCCTTGGGGCTGCCGTTTTGCGTTTCGGCTATCGCGCCGCGGCGGCAAAAGGAGAACGGCAATGATGTTGGAAGAAGGATTTTACGAGGTTCCCGCAGGCCATGTGGCCGCGGTCGTCACCTATCTGGAGATGCACGCGCCCGTTCCAGAACAGCCCGCGCCCGTCTCCGAGGGGCTGAGCCTTGTTCGGATCGAAGAGCCGGACCCTGATTGGTACCGAGCATTGTTCGCCCGTGTCGGAGCCGGCGAATGGCTGTGGTTTTCTCGTCTGTTGCTGGAAGACGACGCGCTGGCCGATATTCTGGAAAACCCGGATGTCGAGATTTATGTCCTGCGGCGCGACGGGCTGGATATCGGGTTGCTCGAATTGGATTTTCGAACCTCTGGGGCTTGTGAGCTGGCATTTTTCGGGCTGGTCGGCTCGGCGGTCGGCACCGGCGCGGGCCGTTACCTTATGAATGCCGCTCTTCGGCGGGCCTGGGAGGCGCCGATCACTCTGTTGCATGTGCATACTTGCACGATGGATAGCCCGCGAGCCCTACCGTTCTACCTGCGCAGCGGCTTTGTGCCGGTCCGTAGGGAGGTGCAGATCGCACAGGACCCACGTCTAAGCGGTGTGATCGATCCGGCCGCCGCGCCGCAGGTTCCGATTTTGAAATGAAAATCGCGCGGGGGATGTTCTACCCCGCGCGGTGTCGTTGTTTTTGTACGGCCCGCCGGGGCCGATTGTCGTCAGGCGTCGCGCCGGGCCCTGTCCTCTGCGACTTCGACCAGGTTGTCGTCGTCGTCTGAGGCAGCAGAGCCGATATCGTCGAACAGTTCCGAGATTTCGAACTCAGCGGCGGCCTCTTCCTCGGCTGCCAGTTCCTGGATCGACTTGCCCGAGGCTTGCAACTGGGCCTCTTCGGCAGAGCGGGCGACGTTGATCTGCACGGTCGCGGCGACCTCGGGATGCAGGTGGACGCTCACGTCATGCAGGCCCAGCTCCTTGATCGGGCCGTTCAGCACCACCTGCTTGCGATCAACCGAGAACCCGTCGGCAGTTGCCGCGTCTGCGATGTCGCGCGGTGTGACCGAGCCATAGAGCGCGCCACTGTCCGAAGCCGAACGAATCACGATAAACTGCTGACCGTCGAGCTTTTCGGCCAGCGCCTCGGCCTCTTTCTTCGTCTCGAGGTTGCGCGCCTCGAGCTGCGCCTTCTCGGCCTCGAAACGGGCGATATTAGCCTCATTGGCGCGCAGCGCCTTGCCCTGCGGCAGCAGGAAGTTGCGGGCGTAGCCGTCCTTGACGGAAACCACTTCGCCCATCTGGCCCAGCTTGGCCACGCGTTCCAGAAGGATCACTTGCATTGAATCGACCCCTTATTTCACGGCGTAGGGCAGCAGGGCGAGGAAGCGGGCGCGCTTGATTGCGCGGGCCAGCTCACGCTGCTTCTTGGCGGATACGGCAGTGATGCGCGAGGGCACGATCTTGCCGCGCTCGGAAATATAGCGCTGAAGAAGCCGAGTGTCCTTGTAATCGATCTTGGGCGCGTTCTCACCCGAGAAGGGGCAGACCTTGCGGCGGCGGAAAAACGGTTTTGCGGCCATGGGTTGGACTCCTTTACTCAGGGGATCAGCGACGTTCGCGGCGGTCGCCGCGGTCACGCTCGTCACGCTTTTGCATCTGGACGGAGGGACCTTCCTCGTGGGCGTCGACCTTGATGGTCAGAACGCGCATCACGTCCTCGTGCAACCGCATCAGGCGTTCCATTTCCTGGACGGCCGGCGCGGGAGCGTCGGTGCGCAGGTAGGCGTAATGGCCCTTGCGGTTCTTGTTGATCTTGTAGGCCATCGTCTTGACGCCCCAGTATTCGCTGTCGACGACCTTGCCGCCGTTGTCAGCCAGTACCGTGGAGAAATGTTCGACAAGGCCCTCGGCCTGCGCGTTGGAAAGGTCCTGGCGCGCGATGAAGACATGCTCGTAAAGCGGCATGTGAACTCCAGTTCTGTTTGCGGGTGCATTTCATAGGGCGGGGTCTTTACATGACTTCCGCATCCCGTCCACGAGAGGCTGCACCGGGTCGTTGCACGGCGGAAGATCGGCGCCTTATACAGTGCGCGCAAGCAAATGCAAGCCCGCGCCGCGGGGGGCGGCATTTGACCAGATCGGGGTGGGTCTCTTAGGCGCTGGCCTCGGCGGGGGCAGCGGGCTAGGGTGGCGTGACCAACTGCCCAGGCCCCAGGATGCCAAGCCTTTTTTCGCGTAAACCCATAACCAAGCTGGCCTTTCGTCCGCCCGCCCCCGAGCCGGGACGGGATGGTGTGGCGCTTGTGCTGATCGTGCGCAACGAGGAACGCCATATCGCAGAATGGGCGTCTTTTCACCGGGCGGCCGGTGCGACGCATGTCTTTGTCTACGATAATGGCTGCACCGATACGACCTTGCCTTGCCTGCGTGAGGTGCTGGGCGATTGCCTGACGGTGTTGCCATGGAACCAGAGACTCGCCGATGCCAGCACGGGGCGCGAGATTCACAACCAGGTGCTGGCCTATGCCCACGCAATGCGCAATTTCGGCGGGGCGTTCCGCTGGATGGCCTGTATCGACGCCGATGAGTTCCTGGTGCCAAAGCGGACCGAAAGTATTGGCGCTGCGCTTTCGCACCTGGGCGATATACCGAGCGTGACGCTGCCTTGGCACAATTTCGGCCGCAACGCGCACCGGGTGCCGCCCGAGGGAGGTGTGATCGCCAATTACACCCGCCGCGCCGCCGACCCGATGAGCGGGGCCAGAGGGGTGACCAATTTCAAGACAGTGGTCGATGCGACCCGCGTTAGCGCAGTGAGGGTGCACAGCGTCGATATCGACGGCAAGGCCGTGACCTGGAACGACCGGGGAGAGAGGTCGGATCTCAAGGGCCGGAGCGCGCGCCGATTTTATTCCGCCGAACATCTGCAATTGAACCATTACTACACGCGTTCGGAGGCCGAGCTGGCCGCAAAGATCGCGCGGGGGTCCAATCAACGCGTCGCGGCCGAGCGCCATGCCGCACGGGTTCGGCGCAACGTGGCCAATATCGAGGCGGCCGAGATCGAGGATCGTGCGGCGATCGACTTTCTTGCCCGCTTGGAAACTACCGATTCTGCCCGCTTGTAGAGCGTGGTTGGAGCGGCTAGACCACCCGGAACGGTCGCGACGAGAGGGACAATATGCTTGCATTCGTGTTTCCGGGGCAGGGGGCGCAGACCATCGGCATGGGCCGTGCGCTTGCCGAGGTCTATCCGCAGGCCCGCGAGGTCTTCGAAGAGGTGGACGAGGCGCTGGGCGAGAAGCTGTCGGCGCTGATCTGGGAGGGCGATCAGGATACGCTGACGTTGACCCGTAACGCCCAACCCGCGCTGATGGCGACCTCGATCGCGGCGATGGCCGCGCTGGGGGCCGAGGGGGTGACGGTGCATGCGGCCTCTTTCGTCGCGGGGCATTCGCTGGGTGAGTATTCGGCCTTGTGCGCCGCCGGTGCGATCAGCCTGGCAGATACGGCGCGGCTGTTGCGTATCCGTGGCGAGGCAATGCAGGCGGCGGTGCCCGTGGGTGTTGGCGCCATGGCGGCGATCCTGGGGCTGGATTACGCCGCGGTGGATGCCATTGCGCAGCAGGCGGCCGGCGATGAGGTGGTGCAAGCCGCCAATGACAACGATCCTGGTCAGGTGGTAATCTCTGGGCATGTCGCGGCGGTGGAGCGCGCGGTCGAACTGGCCAAGGCGCAGGGCGCCAAGCGGGCGGTGATGCTGCCGGTTTCCGCGCCGTTCCACTGCGCATTGATGGCCCCGGCCGCTGTAGCGATGGCTGAGGCGCTGGACGGTGTGGTCATCGAGGCACCGCAGGTTCCGGTGGTGGCCAATGTGCGCGCCGAGGCGATCAGCGATCCCGATGCGATCCGCGCCTTGCTGGTCGAGCAGGTCACCGGATCGGTCCGCTGGCGCGGCTCTGTGACGTGGATGGCGGGGCAGGGCGTGGCCGAGACCTGGGAAATCGGCGCGGGCAAGGCCCTGTCAGGCATGGTGCGTCGGATCGAGAGGTCGCTGGCCACGCGCCAGGTAGGCACCCCCGAAGAGGTGACAGCCGCCGTGGACAGCATGAACTGAGGAGGGAACGATGTTCGATCTGACTGGAAAATGTGCGCTGGTGACCGGCGCATCGGGCGGCATCGGAGGCGAGATCGCGCGGGCGCTGCATGCGCGGGGGGCGACGGTGGGCCTGTCGGGGACGCGCGAGGCGCCGCTCTCTGCGCTGGCCGGGGAATTGGGGGAACGGACCCATGTGCTGTCTTGCGACTTGTCCGACCCCGCTGCGGTGGACGCGTTGCCCAAGGTGGCAGCCGATGCGATGGGAAGCCTGGATATCCTCGTGAACAATGCGGGCATCACGCGCGATACGCTGTTCATGCGTCTGAAAGACGAGGATTGGCAGGCAGTTCTTGACGTGAACCTGACCGCGGCGATGCGGCTGTGCCGGGGCGCAATGCGGCCCATGATGAAGGCACGCTGGGGCCGGATCGTCAATATCACCTCGGTGGTCGGCACGACCGGCAATCCTGGGCAGGCGAACTATTGCGCGGCCAAGGCCGGGCTGGTGGGCATGTCAAAGTCGCTGGCCCAGGAGGTCGCGGCACGCGGCATCACCGTGAACTGTGTCGCGCCTGGTTTCATCGAAACCGCGATGACCGACAAGCTGACCGATGAACAAAAGACCGGGATCCTGGGCGCGGTGCCGATGGGCAAGATGGGAACGCCCAGCGATATCGCCGCCGCGGTGGTTTACCTGGCCAGCGCCGAGGCCGGCTATGTGACAGGCGCCACGCTGCATGTGAATGGCGGGATGGCAATGGTCTGAGGGGGGGCTGGCCTGCGACCGGAAAGCGTTTGCCAAGCGGGGACGATGTGCTATAGGCGGCGCAGTTTCTGCCGGGGGCATCCCGCGCTTGGAATTTCCCCGCGCCCGCGGGAGACAGAGCGGCCCTGCGGGCCAATAGCAAAAGACGGGCACGCTGCCTGAGCAATATGTGAGGAACGGACATGAGCGACATCTCTGATCGCGTTAAGAAGATCGTGGTCGAGCATCTGGGCGTCGAAGAGGACAAGGTGAACGAGAACGCGTCGTTCATCGATGACCTCGGCGCCGATAGCCTGGACACGGTCGAACTGGTCATGGCTTTCGAGGAGGAGTTCGGCATCGAGATCCCTGACGACGCGGCCGAGACGATCCAGACCTTTGGCGACGCGGTGAAGTTCATCCAAGACGCCGCCTGAGGCGAGCAGTTCCCGACCGGACAGGACGGCGCCCCCATCGGGCGCCGTTTTTCGTTTGAGGGCCGGATACGGCTGAATGCATCCCACAGGGGCGGGGCTCTATTGCCCCCGCCCGTCAAACCACTGTATCAGGAGCGCCGGAACGGGCGAGTTATCCAGCGAGGAGCATCAGATGCGTCGAGTGGTGATCACGGGCATGGGGATGGTTTCCCCGCTGGCCTGCGGGGTAGAGCAAACCTGGAAGAGGCTGCTCGACGGGCAATCGGGGATCGGTCCGATCACGCGGTTTGACGCCTCGCGCGTGGCGACGACCTACGCCGCGGAGTTGCCCCTTGGCGATGGCGGCGATGCGACCTTCAACCCCGACGACTGGATGGAGCCCAAGGAGCGGCGCAAGGTTGACGATTTCATCCTCTACGCGATGGCCGCGGCCATGCAGGCGGTGGAGGATTCTGGATGGGTCGCCGAGACCGACGAGCAGAAAGAGCGCACCGGCGTGATGATCGGTTCGGGCATCGGCGGGCTGTCCGCGATTGCCGACACGGCGCTGCTGATCAAGGAAAAGGGACCGCGGCGGGTGTCACCCTTTTTCATCCCCTCGGCGCTGATCAACCTGGCCTCCGGGCAGGTGTCGATCCGGTTTGGGTTCAAGGGGCCGAACCACGCCGTGGTGACGGCCTGTTCGACGGGGGCGCACGCTATCGGCGATGCCTCGCGGCTGATCAAGTATGGCGATGCGGACGTGATGGTCGCGGGCGGCGCCGAAAGCCCACTGTCGGAAATCGGCGTGGCCGGTTTCAACGCGGCGCGGGCGCTGTCGACCAAGCGGGGCGACGATCCGCAATCGGCCTCGCGCCCCTGGGATGCGGATCGCGACGGCTTCGTGATGGGCGAGGGCGCGGGTGTGGTCGTGCTGGAGGAATACGAGCATGCCAAGGCCCGCGGCGCCAAGATCTATGCCGAGGTTCTGGGCTACGGCATGTCGGGAGATGCCTATCACATCACGGCGCCGGCCGAGAATGGCGACGGTGGCTATCGCTCGATGCGGGCGGCGCTGCGCGACGCGGGGCTGACCCCGGCGGATGTTGACTACATCAACGCGCATGGCACCTCGACCATGGCCGACACGATCGAGTTGGGCGCGGTGGAGCGGCTGTTGGGCGACGCGGCGGAAGCGACCACGATGTCGTCGACCAAATCCTCGGTCGGGCATTTGCTGGGGGCTGCGGGCGCAGTCGAGGCGATCTTCTGTGTGCTCGCCCTGCGTGACCAGATCGCGCCGCCGACACTGAACCTGGACACGCCCCCCGAGGGCACGCGCATCGACCTTGCCCCGCACAAGGCGGTCAAGCGCAAGATCGATGTGGCCTTGTCGAATTCGTTCGGTTTCGGGGGCACCAATGCCTCTCTCGTGTTGGGGCGCGGTGAAGTCTGATGTGGCGTTCGCTTGCCTCTAATGCGCTGACGCTGTTTGTGGTGCTCTTGGTACTGGCAGGCGGTGTGGTGATGTGGGGCAAGCGCCAGTATACCACGTCCGGCCCGCTTGAATCCGCGATATGCCTGCGCGTCGAGCCGGGCTCCAACATGACACGACTGTCCGGTGAACTGGCCGCGTCGGGGGCGATTTCCAACCCGACGCTATTTCGGCTGGGTGCTGATTACACTGACAAGGCCCATCTGTTGAAAGCGGGCAGTTTCCTGGTTCAGCCCGGCGCATCGATGGAAGAGATCGTCGATATCGTCACCCGCGGCGGGCGTTCGACCTGCGGGACCGAGTTGAACTTTCGCATCGGTGTGACGCGCGCCGAGGTGATGATACGCGAACTTGACCCCGAGACATCGCGCTATGTCGAGGTCCTGGCATTCGATCCGGCGGATGAGAAAGCCCCGGACGAATACCAGCGCTATCGCGGCCTTGACGATCTGCGCTACCGGATAACCCTGGCCGAGGGCGTGACCAGTTGGCAGGTGATCGAAGAACTGAAATCGGCCGATTTCCTTTCCGGTGAGGTGTCCTTATTGCCCGCCGAGGGCAGCTTGGCCCCCGATAGCTACGAGGTGGCCGAGGGCGATGATCGGGCTGAACTTATTGCCGAGATGCAGGCGCGACAGGCCGATACCCTTGACCGGCTTTGGGCGACGCGGCGGGAGGGCCTTCCGCTTGCCAGCAAGCAAGAGGCACTGACGTTGGCCTCGATCGTCGAGAAGGAAACCGGTATCGCCGAAGAGCGGCCCCTGGTGGCAAGCGTTTTCATAAACCGCTTGCGGCAAGGTATTAGGCTTCAGACCGATCCTACGGTGATCTATGGCCTGACCCAGGGTAAGGCGCCACTGGGCCGGGGCATCCGGCAAAGCGAGCTGCGCCGCCAAACGCCATATAATACTTATGTCATCGATGGGTTGCCGCCGACCCCTATCGCGAATCCGGGCTCGGCCTCGATCGCGGCGGTTCTTGATCCCGCACGAAGCGAGTACCTGTTCTTCGTTGCCGATGGTACCGGCGGGCATGCCTTTGCCGAAACCCTGGCCGAGCATAACCGCAACGTCGCGCGGTGGCGTCAGATCGAGGCGGAGCGAGGCGCGCAATAGGGCAAGGGGTTTGTTAACCTCTTGTTAAGAATAAACTTCTTGACTCTGCGCACGGTCTGGAGTATCCCTTCAGGCAAGCTGGAAGACGTGGGTAAGCGGCCCGGGGGTGTCCCCGAGGCCGCTTTTTCATGTCTTCCGCCGCGGCGGTCAGGCGAGGCAGGCAAATAACGACATGGCATTGATAACGACCTCCACAGGGGGGCACTCGGCGGCGCAGGCGGTGCTTGAAGAGGCGGAAGAGCATTACCGGCGTACGATCCGTGCGCTGCACGATCTCATGGCAGAAATCCAGGCCGGTCAAAGTGGCCGGGCGCGCGAGCTTCGCGGTGCGCTGGGCGATCTTGGCAAGGCGGCTCAGACAGCGTTCGATGAAAGGGTACGAGTTGAAAAGCGTCTCAGAAGCGAATCCGGTATCGTCAACGACTATGCGATCGACCTTGACGGGGCCCGTGCTGAAATCGGGCGCCGACTGGATCGCCTGCGCACCGCGCGCGGATCAGGAGAAGTTCCTGGAAGGGCTGAGTGAAGGTGCGTTGCTGGCGCTGCCCTATCTTTTCGAGTTCTGGGCGTTGCCGCATCAGCTTCCGCCCGAGGGTGAATGGCGGTCTTGGGTGATCATGGGCGGGCGCGGTGCGGGCAAGACGCGTGCAGGGGCTGAATGGGTCCGTGCGCAGGTCGAGGGCGCGCGGCCTATGGATGTCGGGTCTGCCCGTCGTGTCGCACTGGTTGGTGAGACGGTGGACCAGGTCCGCGAGGTCATGGTTTTGGGCGATAGCGGGCTATTGGCCTGTTCGCCCCCTGACAGGCGCCCCAAATGGGAGGCCACGCGAAGACGCCTGGTCTGGCCGAACGGGGCAGTGGCGCAGGTGTTTTCCGCCCACGACCCCGAAAGCCTGCGTGGCCCACAATTCGATGCGGCCTGGTCGGACGAACTGGCCAAGTGGAAAAAGGCCGAGGAGACATGGGATATGCTTCAATTTGGGCTCCGGCTCGGGGCCAATCCCCGGCAGTGCATCACGACGACCCCGCGCAATGTGGGCATTTTACGAACCATCCTTGCCAGTCCATCAACGGTGGTGACCCATGCCCCTACCGAGGCCAACCGGGCAAACTTGGCCGAGAGCTTCCTGGAGGAGGTGCGTGCCCGCTATGCCGGATCGCGCCTGGGGCGGCAGGAACTGGACGGTGTGCTGCTGGACGAAGCGGAAGGAGCGTTGTGGACGCCGAAGGGACTGGATCGTATCCGGATGGAGGCGCCACCCGGTTTTGACCGTATCGTGGTCGCGGTCGATCCGCCGGTGACCGGCCATCGCGGATCGGATGAATGCGGCATCGTGGTGGCCGGGGCAATCACGAGGGGCGCGGCGTCGCAGTGGCGGGCAGTGGTTATCGAAGATGCAAGCGTGACGGGGGCTGCCCCTGCCGTATGGGCAGAGGCGGCGATTGCCGCGATGGAGAGGCACGGAGCGGAACGGTTGGTCGCCGAAGTCAACCAGGGGGGCGACCTGGTGGAAAGTGTGATCCGGCAGATCGACCCCTTGGTGCCGTTTCGCGCTGTTCGCGCGTCGCGAGGTAAGGTCGCGCGCGCCGAACCGGTGGCCGCGCTTTACGAACAGGGTCGTGTTGGGCATCTTCGCGGGCTGGAGACTTTGGAGGAACAGATGTGCCGGATGACCGCGCGTGGTTACGAGGGGCGGGGGAGTCCTGATCGCGTGGATGCGCTGGTATGGGCCATCCATGACCTGATGATCGCGCCGGCGGCGCAGTGGCGGCGTCCCCGCGTGCGCGGGCTGTAGGTCGCGGCACCGGGCCTTTGCGCCCGGCTGACATGAAAAAAGAGCGAAACCCGCCCCGGGGCATCCCGGCGGCGGGTTTTTTCTGGCCTCCCGCCGGGGCGCGCGGGCCAAGACAACCGAGGGAGTTGCTGCATGAATCTCAATATCTTTCGTCGTGCAGACCAAGATGTGCCCGAGGTCAAGGCCTCGGCTACGGGACCGGTGATCGCCTGGGCGGGGGGCGTGCGGGTGGCCTGGACGCCACGCGATGCGGTCTCGTTGACGAAAAGCGGCTTTAGTGGGAACCCGATCGGGTTTCGCGTCGTCAAGCTGATCGCCGAAGCAGCGGCCGCGCTGCCGCTGGTCTGCCAGGATGCCGAGCGGCGTTACGATACCCATCCGGTGCTGGACCTGATCGCGCGGCCCAACACCGCGCAGGGCCGTGCTGAGCTGTTCGAGGCCCTTTATGGTCAGCTTTTGTTGACCGGGAATGCCTATCTTGAGGCGGTCGGAGGAGAGGGTGGACTGCCGTTTGAGTTGCATGTCCTCCGCTCGGACCGGGTGCAACTGGTGCCCGGGCCTGATGGCTGGCCGGTGGCCTATGATTACGCGGTTGGCGGGCGCAAACACCGGTTCGCGATGACAGGCGAGGCGCCGCCGATCTGTCATATCAAGAGCTTTCATCCGCAAGACGATCATTACGGGCTGTCGCCGATGCAGGCGGCGGCGGTGGCGGTGGATGTGCATAACGCTGCGGCGCGATGGTCAAAGGCGTTGTTGGACAACGCGGCCCGACCCTCTGGTGCGATCGTCTATCGCGGCAGTGACGGGCAAGGTGCGCTGTCCGAGGAACAATATTCCCGGTTACAGGACGAGATGATCGCCTATCACCAGGGGGCGGCCAATGCCGGGCGGCCGATGCTGCTGGAGGGCGGGCTGGACTGGAAGCCGATGGGCTTTTCGCCCTCGGACATGGAGTTTCAGAAGACCAAGGAGGCGGCCGCGCGCGAAATCGCGGTGGCCTTCGGGGTGCCGCCGATGCTGTTGGGCATTCCGGGCGATGCGACCTATGCAAATTATCAGGAGGCTAACCGCGCCTTTTATCGGCTGACGGTGCTGCCGCTGGTGTCGAAGGTTACGGCGGCTTTGGCCGGTTTCCTCGGCCGCTTTGCAGGGCGGGACGTGGCTCTTGCCCCGGATCTGGACCATGTGCCGGCGCTGGCCATCGAGCGCGAGGCGCAATGGCGGCGTGTCGCGGCGGCGGCTTTCCTGACCGAGGATGAAAAGCGCGCGCTGCTGGGGCTGCCACCCCGGCCGGAGGGCGCATGAGCGCCGCGGCAGAGCGGACCGGTTCGCGCTTTCTCTATGCGCCTTTCGAGGTGGCGAACGAACGGATCGACGCCAACCAGCGGGTGATGGAGGCGCGCTGGGCGGCGCTGGAATTCCGGCTAGCGCGGATCGAGGAGACGCTGGAGCGACTGGAAAAACGGATGTGGCTGACCGTCTACGGCGTGGTGGCGGTCATCCTGGCAGAGGGCGCGGCATCGGTGCTGGCGCTGACGCCATGACAAGGGGAGATGCGATGATCCAAAACGATTTGGGCGCCGGGCTGGAACGCAAGTTCTGTACGCCTGGTGCGCCCTTGCGCCTGAGCGATGGCGCGGTGATCGCAGGTTATGCCTCGCTGTTCGGCACGCCGGACCAGGGCGGCGATATCGTGGAGCGGGGGGCCTATGGCGCCAGCCTCAAACGGCTGGCTGCCGATGGGCGCCAGGTCAAGCTGTTATGGCAGCACGATCCGGCCCAGCCGATCGGCGTCTGGGACGAGGTGCGCGAAGACGATCGCGGGCTGTTCGTAAAGGGCCGCCTTTTGATCGAGGTCGAACGGGGCCGAGAGGCGGCCGCGCTGATATCGGCTGGTGCGATTGACGGGTTGTCGATCGGCTATCGGACCCGGCGCGCGGGCAAGGATGCAAGCGGGCGCAGGCTCTTGTCGGAACTGGAGCTTTGGGAGGTGTCCGTGGTGACCTTTCCGATGCTTGCAGAGGCGCGCGTCGGGGCCAAGGCCGAAGACGGGGCCGAGGCGCTGTGGCGCGAGATGGCGCAGGCGTTGGACGGCGCCCGCCGCGTGCTGGCGGGCGCATGAGCGCCGGCCGAACCGGATCGATCCCAGGGGAGAAGGACATGACGCAACATCAGACGAGGGCCATCGCAGGAGATGAGCCCACGATGGAAATGAAACAGGCTTTAAACGGGTTTCTGAATGATTTCAGAAAGTTCCAGGCCGATATGAAATCCAGGATTCAACAACAGGAAGAGCGATTGACCATGCTGGACCGTAAAACCCACCTCAAGGCCACCGCGGGGCGTCCTGCGCTGTCGGCGGCGGTTGCCCATGATGTGCCGCATCTCAAAGCTTTTGGCGCATACCTGCGCACCGGTGACGACGATGGGTTGCGCAGCCTCGAATTCGAGGGCAAGGCGCTGTCTTCTGCGGTGGCAGCCGATGGCGGCTATCTGGTCGATCCGCAGACGGCAGAGACGATCCGCTCGGTTTTGACATCGACCGCCTCTCTGCGCGCGGTGGCGCAAGTTGTGACGGTCGAGGCGACCTCTTATGACGTGCTGGTCGATCATAGCGACATTGGCTCGGGCTGGGCCAGCGAGACTGCGGCCCAGATCGAGACCGACACCCCGCAGATCGAACGTGTCACGATCCCGCTCCACGAGCTATCGGCGATGCCAAAGGCCAGCCAGCGGCTGCTGGATGACAGCGCCTTCGATATCGAGGGCTGGCTTGCGGGCCGGATCGCTGATCGTTTCGCACGGGCTGAGGCGGCTGCCTTTATCCTGGGCGACGGTGTGGACAAGCCCACCGGCATACTGGCCCATCCTCAGGTGGAAGACAGCGCCTGGGATTGGGGGGCGCTGGGCTATATCGCGACCGGCACGGTAGGCGATTTCGATGCGGTCAACCCCGCCGATGCGGTCCTTGACCTGGTTTATGCGCTGGGAGCCGAATACCGGGCGAATGCAAGCTTCGTGATGAATTCCAAGACCGCGGGCACGGTGCGCAAGATGAAGGATGCCGATGGCCGCTTCTTGTGGTCGGACGGTCTGGCTGCGGGGGAACCCGCGCGGCTTCTGGGCTATCCGGTTCTGGTTGCCGAGGACATGCCCGATATCGCTGCGGGCTCGGTTGCGATTGCCTTTGGCGATTTTCGTGCGGGCTATACCGTGGCCGAGCGCCCCGATCTGCGGGTGCTGCGCGATCCGTTCTCGGCCAAGCCGCACGTTTTGTTCTATGCCACCCGGCGGGTTGGCGGCGATGTCAGCGATTTCGCCGCGATCAAGCTGCTGAAATTCTCGGCGAGCTAGGCCGCAAGGCTCGCGCCGCTCCGTCAGGACGTGGTGCTGCCACGCGCCGGTAAACCGGTCCGTTGCGTTTTTCCCCTTTTCGGGGCGGCCGGACCGGCGCGTGTTTCCAAATCGCCAAAGGGGGAGCGGAGAATGTGCAACATGATGCTGATCGAGCAGACCACTGTGCCCATGGAGGCACTGCCGCTGAAGCGTTTCAAGGACCATTTGCGATTGGGCACCGGGTTTGCCGATGACGATGCGCAGGATCTCTTGCTCGAGGCGTTATTGCGTGCCGCGATCGGGGCGATAGAGGGGCGCACGGGCAAGGTGCTGCTGGTCCGGAGTTTCACCTGGACGGTGATGGCCTGGCGCGAGGCTGGACGCCAATCGCTGCCGGTTGCCCCGGTGAGCGCGATTACCGAGTTGCGAGTTCTTGACCGCCTTGGGGCTGCGCAGGTGATTGACCCGGAGGCCTATCTGATGGTGCGGGACACACACCGCCCGCGGCTGGCTGCAAGCGGTATGCTCTTGCCACAGATACCGCTTGGGGGCCGGGCAGAAGTCGATTTCGAGGCCGGGTTCGGAGTGGATTGGGCAGCGGTACCCGCGGATCTCGCCCAAGCGGTTTTTCTGCTGGCGGCACACTACCACGAGCACCGCCACGAGGCCGCGCTTGGCGATGGCGCAATGCCTTTCGGGGTCATGGCGCTGCTGGAGCGCTGGCGCACGGTGCGCGTTCTGGGCGGGGGCGCGACATGAGTCCCCCGCGCAGCCTGAGCCGACGATTGATTCTGGAAATGCCTGAAAGTGTCGCCGACGGGGCAGGTGGTTATCGGCAGATCTGGATCAAATGCGGCACGCTGTGGGCCGAGGTGACGCCGGGTTCCGGGGGCGAGCGTGCCGGTCAGGAAGTAACGCTTGCGCGGGTGGCTTACCGGATCGTGGTGCGGGGGGCACCGGTCGGGGCGGCCTCGCGCCCGGCTCCGGGGCATCGGTTTCGTGAAGGCGCGCGCGTCTTCCTCATCCAGGCGGTGACCGAGGCCGACCCGATGGGGATGTACCTAACCTGTTTTGCCGAAGAGGAGTGCGCGGCATGAGCTATCGCACAGGGGCCGCGTTGCAGGCGGCCATCTACGAGCGGTTGGCCGGCGATCCGGGGCTGGGCGCGCTGATCGGGGAGGCGATCTATGATGCGCTACCCCGGGGAAGCCTGCCGCGCACCTATGTGAGCCTTGGTCCCGAGGACGTGCGCGATGCCTCGGATGCGACGGGGGCGGGTGCCCTGCATCGCTTCACCGTCTCGGTGATCAGCGATGTGGGTGGGTTTGAAACCGCGAAGGCCGCGGCTGGCGCGGTGTCCGATGCGCTGACCGGTCAGGGGTTGGAACTGAGCCGCGGTTACCTGGTGCGGCTGAGTTTCGATAGGGCGCGGGCCCGGCGCGTGGGCGCCAAGGACCGCCGCCGCATCGACCTGCGCTTTGTTGCGCGGGTTGCCGAGGACTGATTTCCATCTGGAGGAAAACTCATGAGCGTGCAGAGCGGCAAGGATCTACTGATAAAGCTTGACCTGACTGGTGATGGCCAGTTCGAGACCATCGCAGGGTTGAGGGCCACCAGGATCAGCTTCAATGCCGAGACGGTGGACGTGACAAGCCTGGAAAGCCAGGGCGGCTGGCGCGAACTTCTGGCTGGCGCCGGTGTGAAAACGGCTGCGATCTCGGGGTCGGGCGTGTTTCGCGATGCGGGAACGGATGAACGCGCGCGGCAGGTTTTCTTTGACGGTGAAACGCCGGATTTTCAGGTCATCATCCCTGATTTCGGCGTCGTTGAAGGAGCGTTCCAGGTCAGCAGTCTTGAATATTCAGGCAGCCATGATGGTGAGGCGACTTACGAACTGTCGTTGGCCTCGGCTGGTGCGATCAGTTTCAGGGCGCTGTGATGGCCAACCCTCATGCCGGAGAGGTGGCGCTGTTGCTGAATGGCGAACGGCACGTTCTCAAGTTGACGCTGGGGGCCCTTGCCGAGCTTGAGGCGGCATTGGGCGCAGAGACGCTCGTCGAATTGATCGCGCGGTTCGAGGAGGGCCAATTTGCCACGCGCGATATGCTGGCACTGGTTCTGGCGGGGCTGCGCGGCGGCGGTTGGCAGGGTAGCACGGCCGATCTGGCCCGTGCCGAGATTGGCGGCGGGCCGGTGGCAGCCGCGCAGGCGGCGGCGCAGCTCTTGGCGCGGTCATTCACAGTGCCGGAGGCAAAGACGCATGACGGGCTTTGACTGGGGTGCGCTCATGCGGGCGGGTATCCGGGGACTGGGACTCAAGCCCGCCGAATTCTGGGCGCTGACCCCGGCCGAGTTGATGCTGATGCTGGGGGCTGGCGGTGGCTCCACGCCGATGACCCGCGCGCGGCTGGAGGAACTGGCCCGCGCCTTTCCCGACCACATGCATAAAGGATAGGCCATGGCGGTGGATGAAGATATCGACGGGTTCGCAGCGCAGGTCGAGGCGCTTGAAAGCACCTTGGAGGTTGCGCGGGGCACCACTACGGCCTTTGACCTTGAGCTTTTGCAGATGCGCAAGAGCCTGACCTTGACCAATGCAGAGGTGGGATCGTTGTCGCGGTCCATCGGGCGGGATTTGCGCAGCGCCTTCGACGGGCTGGTTTTTGACGGTGTGAAGCTGTCGGATACGTTGCGTGACCTTGCCAGTTCGATACTCGATGCGACCTATTCTGTGGCCGTCAAGCCGGTTCAGGACAGGCTGGGCGGGCTGGTTGCGGGTGGTATCGAGGGTCTGATCGGGGCGGCAATTCCTTTTGAGAAGGGGAGCGCCTTTACCCAAGGTCGGGTGATGCCCTTTGCCGATGGCGGCGTGGTCCGTCGGGCGACCTATTTCCCGATGCGCGGCGGTAGCGGGCTGATGGGCGAGGCCGGGCCAGAGGCCATCCTGCCGCTGGCGCGTGGCGCTGACGGGCGGCTTGGGGTCAGTTCCGGGGGCGGAGGACGTCCGATCCAGGTGACCATGAACATCTCTACCCCTGATGCAGAGAGCTTTTCCCGAAGCCGCAGCCAGATCGCGGCCGAGATGGGGCGGGCGCTGGCCCGCGGACAGCGCAACCGATAACGAAAGGGACGATCATGGGGTTTCACGAGGTTCGCTTTCCCGCAAGCCTGAGCTTTGGCTCTATCGGCGGGCCGGAGCGGCGCACCGAGATCGTGGCGCTTGCCAACGGTTTCGAGGAACGAAATACGCCGTGGGAACATGCACGTCGGCGCTATGACGCTGGCGTGTCGATGCGATCGCTTGATGATATCGAAGCGTTGATCGCGTTCTTCGAGGCACGGCGTGGTCAGCTTTACGGGTTTCGTTGGAAAGACTGGTCCGACTACAAGTCCTGTCCGCCTTCGCGTCAGGTTGCCTTTGACGACCAGGTGATCGCGCTGGGGGATGGCTCAACGCGAGTTTTCCAGTTGTCCAAGACATATTCGTCTGGCGCTCAAGGCTATGTGCGCCCCATCGCAAAGCCCGTGGCGGGCACCGTGCGAGTGGGTTTGGATGGGGTCCAACTGACAGATCGGGTGCATTTCTCGACCGAACCCGCAACCGGACAGGTGACGCTAAAGGATGCGCCCGATATCGGGGCCGAGGTTACAGCAGGGTTCGAATTCGATGTTCCGGTGCGGTTCGATACCGACCGAATCCTGACCTCGGTTGCCTCTTTCCGGGCGGGCGACGTGCCCTCGGTACCTGTGGTGGAGTTGAGACTGTGAGCGCGCTTGGCGAGGCGTTGCAGGCGCATCTGGATGGTGGCGTAACCACGCTGGCGCGAGCATGGGCGATCGAGAGGCATGATGGCGTGGTTCTGGGTTTCACCGATCACGACCGGTCACTGGATTTTGACGGTATTACCTTCGAGGCGGAAACCGGCATGAGCGCGCAGAGTTTGAGCCAGACAACGGGTCTGTCGGTTGACAATTCGGCGGCCGTGGGAGCGGTTTCTTCGTCCGCGATTACGGAGGAGGACATCGCGGCGGGACGTTACGATGGAGCACGGCTGCGGATATGGCTGGTCAACTGGGCCGATGTCGCCCAGCGGGTGCGCCTGTTTTCAGGATCGCTGGGCGAATTGACACGGCGTGGTGGTGTCTTTGAGGCGGAACTGCGCGGATTGTCCGAGGTGCTCAACCGGCCCGTTGGGCGGGTATATCACATGCGCTGTTCTGCACGGTTGGGGGATGGATCCTGCGCCATGGATCTTGGCCAACCTGGCTACCGTGCCCTCGCCATGCCCGTCAAAGTCGAAGATCGGCGGCGTTTTCGCTTTGTCGATCTGCCAGGTTTCGCGCCGCGATGGTTCGAACATGGACGGCTTGAGGTGCTGTCGGGACCTGCGACAGGACAGACGGGGATGATCCGGGCCGATCGGATTGAGAGAGATGAGCGGGTGATCGAGCTGTGGGCGGAATTGCGTGCGCCGGTCGGGCCAGGCGACGAGGTTCGGCTAACCGCGGGCTGTGACAGATCCGCAGAGAGTTGTCGGTTGAAATTCAATAATTTCATGAATTTCAGGGGGTTTCCCCACATCCCCGGAGAAGACTGGTTGATAAGCTATCCAACGCAAGGATCGCTGAACGACGGCGGGAGCCTTTTCGAATGAGCACCCTTGGCGATACGGTCGTTGCAGAAGCGCGACGCTGGATCGGCACGCCCTACGTGCACCAGGCCTCGGCCCTTGGGGCAGGGGCGGATTGCCTTGGGTTGCTGCGTGGCGTGTGGCGGACGGTATTCGGGAACGAGCCTGAAGATATCCCTCCCTATACGCCAGACTGGTCCGAGCCGCAGGGCGATGAAGCCTTGTGGCGTGCAGCGGAGCGGGTTCTGAGCCCGAAACCGGTTTTTGCGGCTGCGCCCGGCGATGTGGTGCTGTTTCGGATGCGCATAGGGGCGGTGGCCAAACATCTGGGGGTACAGGGGCGCATCGGGGCGCGGGCGAGTTTCATCCATGCCTATTCGGGCCGCGGCGTGGTTGAAAGCCCGCTTTCCGATCCGTGGGTCCGGCGCATCGTGGCGCGCTTTGAATTTCCCGAAAGGACGTGAACCATGGCGACAATCCTGTTTTCGGCGGTTGGCGCGGCGGCAGGTGCCGCGTTTGGCGGGGCGGTCATGGGCCTGTCATCGGTCGTGATCGGGCGTGCGGTGGGGGCCACGATTGGGCAGGCCCTTGACCAGCAGTTGCTGGGGAGCGGCTCGGAGCCGGTCGAGACGGGCAAGGTGGAACGTTTTCGTCTGACCGGGGCGAGTGAGGGTGCTGCGGTTGCCCGTTTGTGGGGACGGTCGCGCGTGGCGGGCCAAGTTATTTGGGCCTCGCGCTTCAAGGAAAGCACCGCCACGCATGATGGAGGAAAGGGAACGCCCGCGACACCCGAGGTGACCGAGTACAGCTATTCGGTCAGCTTGGCGATTGCCTTGTGCGAGGGTGAAATCGCTCGGGTCGCGCGTATCTGGGCCGATGGCTGCGAGATTGCGCCAGGTGATGTGACGTTACGGGTATATAAGGGCACCGAAGACCAGTTGCCTGACCCTCTGATCGAGGCAACTGAGGGGGCGGGACAGGCGCCGGCCTATCGCGGGATCGCCTATGTCGTGATCGAGGATCTGCCGCTGGCGCCCTATGGAAACCGGGTGCCGCAGCTTTCCTTTGAGGTCATGCGCCCTGCCGATAGTCCGGTAAACACGCTTTCCGATCTGATCCGTGGGGTTGCGCTGATCCCCGGAACTGGCGAATACGCACTGGCAACGACACCTGTTCACTACCAGCTCGGGTTCGGCCAATCGAAAAGCGCCAATGTCAACGCGCCGAGTGGCAAGACCGATCTGGCGACCTCGCTCGACGCGCTTCGGGGGGAGTTGCCGGAGGTGAGATCGGTCACCTTGGTGGTCAGTTGGTTCGGATCGGACCTGCGCGCGCCTTTCCTCGAATTGGAGCCGAAGGTGGATGAGGAGAATGCCGAGGGCGCCCCGATGCCATGGCGCGTGGCCGGGTTAACGCGTGCGGAAGCCAAGACGGTGCCCTTTCATGAAGGGCGCGCGGTCTATGGAGGCACCCCGGCCGATGCAAGCGTTGCCGAAACCATCGCGGCGCTGCGCGAGGGTGGTCAAGATACTGTTTTCTATCCCTTCATCTTGATGGACCAGATGGAGGGCAACACGCTTGCCGATCCTTACAGCGGTGAAAGTGGACAGCCGCACCTGCCTTGGCGGGGGCGGATCACGCTGTCCCATGCGCCCGCCCATCCTTTGTCCAGCGATGGAACTTCCGCCGCCGTTGAAGAGATTGCAGAGTTTTTCGGGACGGCCACCCCAGGGGATTTCACGCTTGAGGGCGTTCCGGGTGATCCCGCGGGCTTCAGCGTCGTCTATTCCGGGGTAGACGGTTGGAGTTATCGCCGTTTCATCCTGCACTATGCCTGTCTTTGCAAGGCGGCGGGGGGCGTGGCGGGGTTTTGCATCGGTTCGGAATTGAGGGGGCTGACAACGATCCGGGGACCGCAGGGCCGGTTTCCTTTCGTGGAGCAGTTGCGTGCGCTGGCCGCCGATGTCCGCGCGATCCTGGGGCCGGAATGCAAGATAGGCTATGCTGCGGATTGGAGCGAGTATTTCGGTTATCATCCAGACGATGGTTCGGGTGCGGTCTATTTCCACCTAGATCCGCTCTGGTCCGATCCGAACATCGACTTCGTCGGTATCGACAATTACATGCCGTTGTCGGATTGGCGCGATGGCGACGATCATCTCGATGCCGAATGGGGCACGATCTATGATCTGGGCTATCTTCGTTCGAATATCGAAGGTGGAGAGGGATATGATTGGTATTATCCCGGCGATGAGGCTCGTCTTGCACAGCGCCGCGTACCGATCTCGGACGGCGCGCAGGGTGAACCTTGGGTTTTCCGATACAAGGACATCCGTTCCTGGTGGGAAAACCGGCATGTCAACCGGCCGGCCGCGATTGTCGACTCGCTGACACCGCAGGGACATCGCACGAGTCTCTATACAGTCGGCGCCGCGACCACCGTCACGCCCGCACCCCATATCGCGTTCGGTGCCTTCGACGATACATGCGAGGTCAGGCGTGATGCGGAAGGGGGTGCGATTGCGCGTATCGAAAGCCACGAGGCGGCCCCGGTTGCACAAGAACGCCGCTATCGGGTGACGATATGGTATGCCCCTGGCCGTTCGGACCAGGTCGCGCACTGGTTGCTTCATCCGGCCGGATCGCTGTGTTTCCTCGGGAGTGCTGGTGCGGTCGGGGTGCAGGAGGATGGAGGGCACAGGGTCTCTGAGGTTGAAAATACCCGGCTTGGCGGATCTTTCCACAAACTGTCATACGAGGTTGTTTTCACGGAAGTCGGGACCGCTCGGGTGGCCGTGGGGCCGGGGCTTGATGGCGAATCACTCTACGTCATCGCCTCTGAAATCCTGGATCTCGACGCGCAACAGACGGCATGGCAACCGCAGAGCAAACCGATATGGTTTACCGAGCTGGGCTGTCCGGCCATCGACAAGGGCACAAATGCGCCGAACCTGTTTTTTGATCCCAAATCCTCGGAAAGCGCGTTCCCGCCTTTTTCGAGCGGGGCGCGCGATGACCTGATCCAGCAACAATATCTGCGCGCGGTTCTGGAATACTGGAAAAGTTCTGACACCAACCCGGTATCGAAGGTCTATGGAGGCCCGATGCTGGATCTCTCTCGTGCCCATGTCTGGACCTGGGACGCGCGGCCTTTTCCGCAATTTCCGTCCAATGACGCGCTCTGGTCGGATGGGGCGAACTATGGACGCGGGCATTGGCTGAACGGGCGGGCGACCGCGCAGCCGCTGGAAGCGGTGATCGCCGAGATCTGCCATGCGGCCGGGGTGATCGATCTGGACCTTGACGGTGTGCATGGGCTGGTGCGCGGCTATACCCTGTCGCAGATCACCTCGGCCCGGTCGGCGTTGCAATCATTGATGCTTGCGCATGGTCTGGAGGCGGCCGAACGGGATGGCAAGATCGTCTTTTTCAACCGTGACGGCCGAGCAAGCTGCCGTGTCTCGCCCGCAGCTCTTGCCATTACAGATCGAGAAACGGCCGCGATCGAACACTGTCGTGGCCCCGAGGCCGAAACCGCGGGACGGGTGAGGCTGACTTTCGTGGAGTCCGAGGGAGCTTACGAGGCCCGTGCGGTCGAAGCCATCCTGCCCGATGAGGCGGGGGGCGCAGTAGCATCGACCGAGATGACGCTGGTGCTGACGCGGGGTGAGGCGCAAAGCATCGTTGCGCGGTGGCTGGCCGAGGCGCGTATTGCCCGCGACCGGGTTCGGCTGGCGTTGCCGCCCTCGTCCCAGAGGATCGGGGCGGGCGACGTGATCCGATTGGAGGAGGGTGATTTCCGTATCGATCGAGTAGATCAGTGCGTGGCGCGCCAGATCGAGGCGGTCCGGGTGGAACGCGGTGTCTATGGCGGCGCTGCGATGACCGACGAGGAAGAAGGCGTGGCGCAGCCCGCTTTCGTGGCGCCGATGCCGGTCGCCCCGGTTTTCCTGGACCTGCCATTGTTGAGCGGGCAGGAGGTGCCCCATGCGCCGCATATCGCGATCATTGCCCATCCCTGGCCTGGGACGGCCGCTGTCTATAGTGCGGTTGAGGACGCGGGTTACAAGCTGAACACGCTTGTCGGGCGGCCGACCGTGGCCGGAGTGACCGAGACACCATTATTTGCCGCCGCACCTTCGCGCTGGGACCGGGGGCCTGCGCTGAGAGTTCGCCTGTCGAGCGGAACGTTGTCCTCTGTCAGCCGGGCAAGCCTGTTTGCCGGGGCTAATGCGGCGGCGATAGGCAATGGCGCATCGGGGCGGTGGGAAGTGTTCCAGTTCGCCGAGGCGGAACTGGTCGCACCGCGGACCTACGAACTGAGAGGCAGGTTAAGAGGGCAGGTGGGCAGCGAGGGTGAGATAGGGTCGGATCATCCGGCGGGCAGCTATTTCGTTCTGCTGGACGGTACGCCTGTACAGATCGAACTGACCCCCGATGCGCTGGGATTGGCGCGGCATTACCGGATCGGTCCGGGGGGGCGGCCGTTGGACGACCCAAGCTATGTTCACGTGGTCGAGGCCTTTGAAGGCATCGGTCTGCGGCCCTACGCGCCCTGCCACTTGCGGGTCGATCAGGCGGAGGACGGTGAACTGACCGTGAGTTGGGTACGGCGCACCCGGATCGGTGGCGATAGCTGGGCGTTGGCCGATGTCCCGCTGGGCGAAGCGAATGAACGCTATCACCTCAGGGTGCTGGACGCGCAGGGCAAGATACTGCGCGAGACGACCCTGCAAAGTCCGGGCTGGGTGTATTCGGCGGCGATGCGGGCCGCCGACGAAAGCCCGTTTGCAATCGAGGTTGCGCAATTGTCCGAGCGTTTCGGGCCCGGACCCTATCGGAGGATCGATATCCATGGATGAGACCGCTAATCTTTCCCTGCCGTTGTTGCAGGCGGCTCAGGCTCAAAAGCACGTAACAATGAACGAGGCTTTGACGCGGCTTGATGTTCTGGTGAATTTGACCCTTCAAAGCGTCAGCGTTACCTCGCCGCCTGCGAGTGCGACGGATGGTCTGGCCTGGGGCGTGCCCGCGGGGGCCGTGGATGCATGGTCTGGACGGGACGGACTGATCGCGATGGCCGATAATGGCGGCTGGGCTTTTGGCGCCCCTGCCGCGGGCTGGCGGGCCTGGGTCATGGACCAAGGGCACGAGGTCCAGCATGACGGCAGTGGCTGGCGGCCTGCCTTTGCCGCGCGGGCAGCGTCGGGGGCGGGGCTGCGATTCCGGGTGCTGGAGTTCGACCATGAGATCGTGGCAGGCGGAACGCAGTCCAGTGCTTTGTATATTCCTTCACATGTCATGGTTTTCGGTGTTACCGGGCGGGTCATCGAGGCGATTACCGGCTCTCTGTCCAATTGGCGGCTGGGCGCGGACGGATCGGATAACCGGTTTGGCAGCGGGCTGGGCTTGGGGAAGAACTCTTACGTGCACGGTGTGCTAGGGGCGCCGCTGACCGGCTATGCGCCGATGCCCCTGGATCTGACCCCCGAGAGCGGTGCATTCGCCGGTGGTGTGGTACGGCTGGCGGTGCATTACGCCGAACTTGCCCTTCCGGCTGCGGTCTGAGTCGACAATCGGAGCGGGTTCGGCGTCGCGACAGCGCTACGGTCGAACGGTCCCGCCCTTTTTGCCGTTCGGCCTGAGCGGTGAGCAGGCATGGTTCAGCGGGCGCAGCCGATGCAGGTGGGTGCGGTGGGATCGAGTTCCAGCCGCTTTTGCGTGATCGGTTCGCCGCAATCGGTACAATAGCCGAATTCACCATTATCTGTCCGGGCCATGGCGGCACGAATTCTGGCCTTGGTCGCGGCGCGACGGGCCTGTGTCGCCTTGGCCATGGCCTGGCGCTGCGAGGCGTCCATCCGGCTCAGGCGACCCACCGATTGCTGGTCAAGCTCTACCGTCCGGCGATCCTCGGAGCCACGCGCGCTTTCAGCATCGAGATCTGTCAACATCTTCAAGAGACTGGCACGAAAGGCGGCGATCTGGTCGCTCGTCATGGGTTTTCCTTGGGCTAAGGGCGTTGAATTTGGCCTTGGGTGATTATCTGTTGTAACATCGGGCAGAAACGAGAGGACCAATAATGGCCAGGACCCAGCCGCGCGTGACCGAACTTGACCCGGTATGGAAACGCATCTGCGATGAGGCGGAGGCAGCCGTTAGGGCAGAGCCCTTGTTGGGTGCACTGATCCATGGGGGGCTGCTGCACCATGAGGGGCTCGAGGACGCGCTGGCCTATCGTTTTGCGCTGAAATTGTCATCTGGCGAGATGTCTGCGCAGTTGTTGCGTGAAATTGCCGATGCCGCCTACGGGGCCGATCGGGCGCTAGGCAAGGCAGCGCGGGCCGACCTGATGGCCGTCTACGAGCGTGATCCAGCTTGTCATCGATTTATTCAGCCGATTCTCTTCTTCAAGGGGTTCCAGGCGCTGCAAGCCTATCGTGTCGCCCATCACCTGTGGGGGGCGGGGCGTCGGGACATGGCCTATCTGGTCCAGATGCGAGTGTCCGAGATGTTCGGGGTCGACATCCATCCTGCCGCTCGGCTGGGCCAGGGGATCATGATCGATCATGCCCATTCCATCGTGATCGGCGAGACAGCCGTGGTGGGCGACAACGTGTCCATGCTGCATTCGGTTACGCTTGGCGGTACCGGCAAGGAGGAAGAGGACCGCCACCCCAAGATCGGCGATGGCGTGCTGATCGGCGCGGGGGCGAAGGTGTTGGGCAACATCCGTGTCGGATGCTGTTCGCGTATCGCCGCCGGCTCGGTTGTGCTTTCCGATGTGCCACCGAACTCGACAGTCGCCGGCGTACCGGCCCGGATCGTCGGAGAGGCAGGTTGCGCCCAGCCCTCGATGATGATGGATCACCGATTGCGAGACGGCGGCGGGGAGTGACCGTCCCCGCCATGCCGCGTTTTATGTCTTGAACTGATCGAATGCCTCAAGCGCCTTGGTGCCATACATCAAGGCCGGGCCGCCTCCCATCATGACGCAGACCGAGACCGTTTCGGCGATTTCGGCGCGGGTCGCGCCAGCTTCTATTGCGGCCTTGGTGTGAAAGGCGATGCAATCGAGGCACTGCTTCGAGATGCCGATGGCCAGCGCCATCAACTCCTTCTGTTTCGTGCTGAGCGCACCATCCGCGAGAGTTGCATGGTGCAGGCCGAAAAAGCCTTGCGATGCCGCGGGCTGCATGCCGCTGAAATCCTCCATATGCGCTTGCCCGGTTTCGAGAACTGCTTTCCAGTCCATGTCCTTCTCCCTTGGTTTTTTCCCTTTGCAGCTTGGCCCGCGTCACGCAAGCATGGCCATCGGGTTCTCGAGATTTTCCTTGATCGCGGCAAGAAGCTCGGCACCAACTGCACCGTCGATCACCCGGTGGTCGACGCTGAGCGTGGCCGACATCACGGTCGCGGGTTCTATCTGCCCGTCGTCGGTCACGACCGCTTTTTTCACGCCCGCGCCTACCGCGAGGATCGCGCCGTGGGGCGGATTGATCACCGCATCGAAACTGTCGATGCCGAACATGCCGAGATTCGAGATCGCAAAGCTGCCCCCCTGGTATTCATTCGGCGCGAGTTTCTTGTCGCGGGCACGTGCGGCCAAATCCTTCATCTCCGCAGAAAGCTGGCCGAGCGTTTTTGTCTCTGCATCCCTTAGAACTGGGGTAAACAGGCCGCCCTCGATGGCCACCGCAACCGCCACGTCGGATGCAACGAGACGCAGGATGCGGTCCCCCGCCCATACGGCATTGGCAGCGGGCACTTGTTGCAGGGCGAGAGCGCAGGCCTTGATGATGAAATCGTTGACCGAAAGCTTGACCCCGCGTTTTTCCAGTTGTCGGTTGAACTGGGCGCGGAACGCAAGCAACGCATCAAGTCGGATATCCCGGCGCAGATAGAAATGCGGGATCGTCTGCTTGGCTTCGGTCAGGCGCGCGGCGATGGTCTTGCGCATTCCGTCAAGCGGCAACTCAGAATAGGCACGCTCGGCATAAATGGCCATGATGGACTCGGCGTCGGGCCCGGCTGGCATCGACGCGGGGGCAGGACGTTCCACGGCCGCGGATCTCGGTTGCGGCGCGGGCCTGGCGGTGGCGCCCTCCAGATCGGCCCTGACGATTCGTCCGCGCGGCCCCGAGCCGTTGATGCGCCCAAGGTCCAGTCCCTTTTCCGCAGCGATGCGGCGTGCAAGCGGCGAGGCAAGGATGCGTGCGCCCCCGTCATCTGTCGGTGCGCGGGGTGCCGTGGTGGCGGCGTCGCGCGCGAGGGGTGTCTTGTCCTCTGTCGTGGCCGTTGCGGTCCTTGCGGCGGGGGAGGGCATCGGAGCATCGGCCTTGATTACCTCGGCCTTTTCGCTCTCGCCCAGCAACAGGGCGATGGGGGTGTTGACCTTTATCCCTTCGGTTCCCGCATCCACCAGTAGCTTGCCGATCACGCCGTCATCTGAGGCCTCGAATTCCATCGTGGCCTTGTCGGTTTCGATCTCGGCGATCAGGTCGCCGGCGGCGACGCTGTCGCCTTCGTTCACCAGCCACTTGGCAAGTGTTCCGTCCTCCATCGTAGGCGACAGCGCTGGCATCAGGATTTCGGTTGGCATGGGCCGTGCCTCCTCAGCGATAGGTGACCTGCTTGACCGCTTCGATGACCTCTTTCGTGGTCACCAGCGCCAGCTTTTCGAGGTTGGCGGCATAGGGCATGGGGACGTCCTTACCGGTACAGTTGATCACCGGCGCGTCCAGCCAGTCGAACGCCTCGCGCATCAGCACCGCCGAGATGTGGTTGCCGATGGAGCAGACCGGGAAGCCCTCTTCGACGGTCACGCAGCGATTGGTCTTTTTCACGCTTGCGATGACGGTCGCGGTGTCGATGGGGCGCAGGGTGCGCAGGTCGATCACCTCGGCCTCGATCCCGTCCTTCGCCAGTTCTTCGGCGGCCTCCAGCGCGTAGGTCATGCCGATGCCGAAGCTGACGATGGTCACGTCCGCGCCTTCGCGCCAGATCCGCGCCTTGCCGAAGGGGATGGTGAAATCGTCGAGCACGGGGACCTCGAAGCTCTTGCCGTAGAGGATCTCGTTTTCGAGGAAGATCACCGGGTTAGGGTCGCGGATCGCGGTTTTCAGCAGGCCCTTGGCATCGGCGGCCGAGTAGGGCTGTACCACCTTGAGGCCGGGGATATGGGCATACCAGGCGGCATAGTCCTGGCTGTGCTGGGCGGCGACGCGGGCGGCCGCGCCGTTGGGGCCGCGGAACACCATCGGACAGCCCATCTGGCCGCCGGACATGTACAGGGTCTTGGCTGCCGAGTTGACGATCTGGTCCATCGCCTGCATGGCGAAGTTGAAGGTCATGAACTCGACGATGGGGCGCAGGCCGCCGAAGGCCGCACCGACGCCGAGGCCCGCGAAGCCGTGCTCGGTGATCGGCGTGTCGATGACGCGTCTGGCGCCGAACTCGTCCAGCAGGCCCTGGCTGATCTTGTAGGCGCCCTGGTATTCGGCGACCTCTTCGCCCATCAGGAACACGGTATCGTCGCGGCGCATCTCCTCGGCCATGGCATCGCGCAGGGCCTCGCGCACGGTGGTCGACTTCATCGTTGTACCCTCGGGGATGTCCGGTTCGGGCACAGGGGCGGCGGTCTTGGGTTCGGCCGGTTTGGGGGCGGGGGCGCTGTTGCCGGCGGCCGCCGGGGCAGGGGCCTTGGCCGTGCCGGCGCCTGCGGCGGCCTCTGCATCCTCGCCCTCCTCTACAAGGACGGCGATGGGGGTGTTGACCTTGACCCCGTCGGTGCCGGCCGCGACCAGGATCTTGCCGAGGATGCCCTCATCCACTGCTTCGAATTCCATGGTGGCCTTGTCGGTTTCGATCTCGGCGAGGATGTCCCCCGCGGACACGGTATCGCCCTCCTTGACAAGCCATTTGGCCAGTGTGCCCTCCTCCATGGTCGGCGACAGGGCGGGCATCAGGATTTCAACTGCCATCGTGTTTCCCTCCCTCAGGCGTTCTGCGGCGCCGCGTTGGCGTAGATGTCGGTCCAAAGTTCTTCGAGCGCGGGCTCGGGGCTTTGCTTGGCGAATTCTGCCGCTTCGTTGACGATGTCCTTGATGTCCTTGTCTATCGACTTGAGTTCATCCTCGGTCGCGTGCTTACCGGTCAGCAACAGGTCGCGAACGTGCTCGATCGCATCGCGTTCCTCGCGGATTTTCTGCACCTCCTCGCGCGAGCGGTATTTCGCCGGGTCCGACATCGAGTGGCCGCGGTAACGGTATGTCATCACCTCAAGGATATAGGGTCCCTTGCCAGCCCGCGCATGGGCGACGGCCTTTTCGCCCGCGGCCTTGACCGCCAGCACGTCCATGCCGTCCACTTCTTCGCCCGCGATGCCATAGGCCGCGCCGCGTTCCCAGAGATTGGGCGACTTCGTCGAGCGCTTGACAGCCGTGCCCATCGCGTACTGGTTGTTCTCGATCACGAAGACTACCGGCAATTCCCAAAGCTCGGCCATGTTGTAGGTCTCGTAGACCTGGCCCTGGTTGGCTGCACCGTCACCGAAATAGACAAAGGTCACACTGTCATTGCCCAGATACTTGTCGGCAAATGCCAGGCCCGCGCCGATCGGAACTTGCGCGCCGACGATTCCGTGGCCTCCGTAAAAATGCTTGGCTTTCGAAAACATGTGCATCGAGCCGCCCTTGCCCTTGGAATATCCGCCCTCGCGCCCGGTCAGTTCGGCCATGACGCCTTTGGGGTCCATGCCGCAGGCCAGCATATGACCATGGTCGCGGTAAGAGGTGATGCGCTTGTCACCCTCCCTGGTGGCCGCTTCCAGGCCGACGACCACGGCCTCTTGCCCGATGTAGAGGTGGCAAAAGCCGCCAATCAGCCCCATCCCGTAGAGCTGGCCGGCCTTTTCCTCGAATCGACGGATCAACAGCATCTCTCGGTAAAATTCGAGAAGCTCTTGCTTTTGCGTATTGGACTTGGGGGGTGTTTTTCGCGTGGCCATCGGGCAGCGCCTCCTCCGCGCGGCGTATGGTTTAACGTTAAACAAAATAATAACAGATGGTTTCCGGCATGGCGAGAGGTTTCCACGGGGGATGTCCGGCAAAGTCGCACGCGTTAGCGAATGACGATCTCGTCGCTGCGCATCACCCCCAAGACGGCACGCGCGCGTTCGTCCAGCAGGTCCAGGTCGAGATATCCGTCCGACAGGCGGCGGGTCTTGTTTTCCAAGGTCGCGATATGGGCTGACAGGGCGTCTCGTTCGGCCGTCAGCCGCTCCGCATCGGCCTCGATCTGTATCCGGCGGAAAAGACCGTAATCGCCCTGCACGGCGGCAAAGGTGAAATACATTGCCAGGGAAAAACTCACGCCCAGGAAAACCGCGGCCCCAAGGCCCGGACGCTTGCGCGAACCGCTCATGAAAACTGCCTCTGTTACCGCCCCTTGGCCGAGGCGTTGTTGAAACAGTTTGTCATAGTCGCACGGCGTTGTGAATCCCCCGAATGTCCGGGGGCAGGCGCGAAAGGAGAGGCCCGGCACCCGAGGGCGCCGGGCCGCGTCGATCAGGCGCCGAGGGCGGCGACGCCGGGCAGTGTCTTGCCTTCCATCCACTCCAGGAATGCACCGCCCGCGGTCGAGATATAGGTAAAGTCCCCGGCCACGCCCGCGCCGTTCAGCGCGGCGACCGTGTCGCCTCCGCCCGCGACCGAGATCAGACCGCCCGCCCGGGTCATTTCGGCGGCCTTTTGCGCGGCCGCGTTGGTGGCGGTGTTGAACGGCTCGATCTCGAAGGCACCCAGCGGGCCGTTCCAGATCAGGGTCTTGCACTTGCCAAAGACCTCCTCGACCGCCACCACGGTCCGGGGGCCGGCATCCAGGATCATCGCATCGGCGGGGCAGGCATCGGCGGAGACTGTTTCGTTCGCGGCACCGGCCTTGAATTCACGCGCCACGACCACGTCTACGGGCAGCACGATTTCGCAGCCGGCGGTTTTCGCCTTGTCCATGATGTCGCGCGCGGTGCCGGTCATGTCATGTTCGCAAAGCGATTTTCCGACATTGATGCCCTGCGCGGCGAGGAACGTGTTGGCCATGCCGCCGCCGATCACCAGGTAATCGACCTTGCCGACAAGGTTGCCCAGCAGGTCGAGCTTGGTCGACACCTTGGCGCCACCCACGACCGCCGCCACGGGGCGCTGGGGATTGGACAGCGCGCCTTCCAGCGCCTTCAACTCGGCCTCCATGTTGCGGCCTGCGCAGGACGGAAGCAGCCGCGCCAGGCCTTCGGTCGAGGCATGCGCGCGGTGTGCCGCGGAAAAGGCATCGTTTACGTAGACATCGCCAAGCGCGGCCATCGCAGCGGCCAGTTCGGGGTCGTTCTTTTCCTCGCCCGCATGAAAACGCGTGTTTTCCAGCAACAGGATGTCACCCTCGCTCATCGCGGCGACAGCCTGTTTTGCGGGCAGGCCGATGCAGTCATCGGCAAAGATCACGCCCTGGCCGAAGGCCGCCTCAAGTGCGGGCAGGGTGATCTTGAGGCTCATCTCGGGGACAACTTCTCCCTTGGGGCGGCCGAAATGGGCCAGCAGAACCGGCTTGCCGCCCTTGGCAAGGATATCCTTTACCGTGGGTACGATGCGGTCGATCCGGGTGCCATCGGTGACGCGGCCATCTTCGACCGGCACGTTGATATCCACCCGCACCAGCGCCACCTTGCCGGCGAGATCCATGTCGTCGAGGGTCTTCCAGGCCATACGTAATCCTCCCGAGGGTTATAGGCTTTGGGCTAGATCGCCCAAAGCTGGGTCAAAGGTCAATGCCATTGCGGCGCGGGGCCTCTTTCCTTCGGCGATTGGTCGCACTAGGCTCCGCCGGCAAATGACACGCAGCAGGAGGCCCGACATGGCCGAGATCAAGGATCCCGAGAACACGATCATCATGGAGTTGAAGGACGGCCGCGTCGTGATCGAGCTTTTGACGGATATCGCGCCCGCCCATTGCGCGCGGATGAAGGAACTGGCCCGCGCGGGCGCCTATGACAACGTTGTCTTTCACCGGGTGATCGACGGGTTCATGGCCCAGACGGGTGATGTGGCCCATGGCAATGCCGAAAAGGCTTTCGACCTGCGCCGGGCGGGCACGGGGGGGTCGGACCTGCCCGACCTGCCGGCGGAATTCTCGCGTATCCCGCATGATCGGGGCACGCTTGGGGCGGCGCGTTCGCAAAATCCCAATTCGGCAAATTCGCAGTTCTTCATCAATTTTACCGACAACCATTTTCTGAACGGCCAATACACCGTCTATGGCCGGGTTATAGAGGGGATGGGCCATGTCGATGCCATCACTCGCGGTGAACCGCCGGCAAACCCCGACCGCATGCTCAGCGTCAAGGTAGCGGCCGATGCGTAGGGTCGCGGCTGTGCTGAGCCTTCTGGCCGCGTCTCCGGCATTGGCCACGGGGCTTGAGATCGACATCGCGGGCGAGGGCGCGAATGGCACGATCACCGTGGATCTGTTCGAGGATCTGGCCCCCGGCCACGTCACGCGCATCACCCAATTGGCCGAAAGCGGGGCCTATGACGACGTTGTCTTTCATCGGGTGATCGACGGGTTCATGGCCCAGACCGGCGATGTCGCCTTTGGCAAGTTGGGCGGTGACATGCGCCTTGCCGGGCGTGGCGGGTCGGACATGCCTGACCTGGCGGCCGAATTCTCGGATCGCCCCTTCGATCGCGGCGTGATCGGCATGGCGCGCTCGGCAGACCCGGATTCGGCCAATTCCCAGTTCTTCATCATGTTCGCGCCTGCGCCGCACCTGAACGGACAATATACGGTGGTGGGGCAGGTCAGTGAGGGTATGGATGTGGTCGACGCGATCAAGCGCGGCACCGGGCGTAACGGCGCCGTGACTGGTCAGCCCGACCGGATGTCGGCCGTTCGCGTGCTCGAGTGACGGGCTGACCGGCCCGGCATGCGCTGCGGCGCGTCGGGCCGGTCAGATCGTCACGCCCAGGGGATGACCCGCCCCGTTCTCAACCTTGTCTTGGATCGCCGGTGCGACACGGCCTTGATCGGCAACACCCGCATCCCCGTTTTCAACCGCATCCTCAGCCGTCGCCGCCACAGCATAGGAAGACGGACCGCCGAGGATAACGGCGTCTGCCGGCGTGCCAGGCCGGCCCGCGGACCGGTGCCGCTGAGAATGGCAAGGCCGAAGAAATCGGAAAACGGCGTGCAGCCATATTCGGCGAGATCCCAACGGTTATCGGTAACGATGCGGTCGGACCGCAGCAGGCGTCTGGGAAACCTGTCATCGGCAATTCCGGTCATGGGCGCTCCTTTCGATCCTGAACCCCGATGCCAAACACTCTGGTGCGGCTCCGCGGCCCTGCCAAGTGGGCCTATCAGCGCAGCGGCCTGACGCGCTGTCGGTTCAGGCGGGGTGACTGATCTTGCCCCCGCCGACCGCGGCCGCAACGCCCGTCGTTCCCGGGCACGATGTTGCCAGCCCCCGCGCCACCCGTACCGCGAGAAAGGCAAACGCCTGTGCCTCCAGCATGTCGCCGTCAAGCCCCACATCCTCGACCTGCACGGCCGCAACGCCCGTGCGTTCGACAAGCATGGCCATCATCAGCGGGTTCAGCCGCCCGCCACCGGTTATCAACAGACGTTCTGGCGGTACAGGGCAGTGTTCCAGACCTGCGGCCACGGCGCTGGCCGCGGCGGCGGTCAGCGTGGCGGCGGCATCGGCATCCGACAGCTGCGCCACCTGCGCCATAAGGTCTGAAAAGGCGTTGCGATCCAACGATTTCGGCGGCATACGATGGAAATGCGGGTGTTCCAGAAACGCCGCGATGATCGCCTCATCCACGACACCCTGTGACCCCAATGCACCGTCGCGGTCGCATTCCACCCCGCGCCGCGCCCGCATCAGGTCATTCAGCGGCGCGTTGGCCGGTCCCGTGTCAAAGGCTAATAACGCGCCCGTGTCCTCGGGTCGGTCGCGGGATGGATCGACCCAGGTCAGGTTGCCCACTCCGCCGAGATTGACAAAGGCCACGGGCGCTTTTGCCCCGATCCAGCGGGCGCAGGCGAAATGAAAAAACGGCGCCAGCGGTGCGCCCTGTCCGCCCAGGCGGATATCGGTGCTGCGAAAATCCCAGACCACCGGCAGCCCCAGCGCCTTGGCCAGAACGTCCCCGTCGCCCGCTTGATGGGTGCCGCGCCCGCGCGGCTCATGCGCGAGCGTCTGGCCATGAAAACCCGCGATATCGATGCCGTCAAAGCGTGCCATCAACTCGGCATGGGCGGTCTCGACCACCTCGGCGGCCGCATCGACCCCCCGATCACCCGGCCAGCAGCCCAGGGCCTCCGTGATCGCCGCGCGCTCGTCCTCGGAATAGGGGCGGTAGGCGGTGTCGCCGAACGCCACGATCCGTTCGCCATCCGTGACCACGACCGCCGCATCCACCCCGTCCAACGACGTGCCCGACATGGTTCCCAGCGCCCTGACCGGTCGATCTTTCAACATGGCCTTCCCCTTGCCGCCCCGCACCGGTATATCACGCCCAATTCAGGCCCAAGGGACAAGAGGCAATGACCTACCACCCCCGATCAGACTTCCTGCGCGTGATGATCGAGCGCGGCTTTCTGGCCGATTGCACGGATTACCAGGGCCTTGACGAGGCGCTGAGCAACGGGGTTGTGCCCGCCTATATCGGTTTCGATGCGACCGCGAAATCCCTGCATGTGGGCAGCCTGATCCAGATCATGATGCTGCGCTGGTTGCAAAAAACCGGGCACAAGCCGCTGGTGTTGATGGGCGGCGGTACGACCAAGGTGGGCGATCCCAGCTTTCGTGCGGACGAACGCCCGCTGCTCACACCCGAGCAGATCGAGGCGAATATCGCCGGGATCAAACAGGTCTTTGCCCGCTATGTCACGTTCGGTGAAAAGCCGACCGACGCGTTGATGCTGAACAATGCCGAATGGCTTGATGGGCTGAACTATCTCGATTTCCTGCGCGATATCGGTCGGCATTTCAGCGTCAACCGGATGCTGTCTTTTGAATCGGTGAAATCGCGGCTGGACCGTGAACAGTCGCTTAGTTTCCTCGAATTCAACTACATGATCCTTCAGGCCTATGACTTCATGGAACTGAACCGTCGCTATGGCTGTCGGTTGCAGATGGGCGGATCGGATCAATGGGGAAATATCGTTAACGGCATCGACCTTACGCGTCGGGTTATCGATGTCGAAGTGTTCGGCCTGACCTCACCTCTCTTGACCACTTCTGATGGCAAGAAGATGGGCAAGACTGCCGACGGTGCGATCTGGTTGAATGCTGAAATGCGCAGCCCTTACGAGTTCTGGCAGTTCTGGCGCAACACCACCGATGCCGATGTGGGCCGGTTCCTCAAGCTATATACCGAACTGCCGATCGAGGAATGCGACCGGCTGGGGGCGCTCGTGGGGGCCGAGATCAACGAGGCCAAGATCGTGCTGGCCAACGCGGTGACGACGCTGTGCCACGGGGCCGATGCGGCGGCCGCGGCCGAGGCCACTGCCCGCGAGGTGTTCGAGCGGGGCGGCGCGGGCGATGACCTGCCGACCCTGTCACTAAGCCGGACTGAACTGGGCGAGGGGGTTTCGGTGGCTCAACTCATCACCCGCGCGGGGCTGGCCAAGTCCGGCAAGGATGCCAAGCGTCTGATCGCCGAGGGCGGCGCGCGACTGAACGACGAACCGATGACTGATGCCGGGCTGCTGGTCCAGGCCGCCATGCTTGCCGAACCGATCAAGCTGAGCGCGGGGAAGAAACGTCACGCTTTGGTTCGGCTGGTGGATTAACGGTTTCTGCAATGCGGCAAAAGAATTGCTGCATTGCAGAAAAAACATGGCGGCTTCCGTTGCTGCGCCGCAGCATTTCTGGTATCCGGGTCGTAGAGTTCCCGCCGACACGATTTGTCGGTGTGCGGATCTTCTGCGCGAACACCCGGAAACCGAAAGGACCAGCCCCGATGAGCAACGATGATATCGCATCCCGGATTCTGGGCTTTACCGGGTTTCTCGCCCATGCCGCCGAACGGGTTGAACATGCCGCCCTCGGCCTTGGCTGGTTGGATGCGCACGGTCGCCCGACCGCCGATGGCCGCGCGCTGATAGAGGCGCTTTATACTCAGGAAACCACCCGCAGCGTTTACCGAATGGCGAACTGAGCGGGCGGTTGGGCGCGCTTGACTGCCCTTGTCTTGGGCAAGTCGCCCAATTCGCGGGTGGGGTTTGTTGAAAACGGGCGCCTTGGTGGCCGCGCTGCACCATAATGCCGCAATGCAGCGAAAAGCTGTTTATCCTTGGGCATGAAACGACATCCAGGCGTGCCATGTCACATGTCGATCATGCGCGCGTGTTAGCCTGCGCCCGCCCGGCTCTGTCTGCTATGAAAGGAAACTGAGATGTCCGTATTTGCCGTTCCGCTCGCGTTGACTACGGGATATTGTCGGTTCTGGGGAATGGCGGCGCGGATGCAGGTGCAGATCGCTGAACAGTGGATGACGCTTGCCCGGCAGATGAACCCGCTCTTGCCGGCGACCGGATTGCATTCCGTCAATGATGGCGTGCCTGAACCTGTGATCGAAGCGGTGCCGCGGAAGGTAGCGCCCGCCGCCCCGGACCAAGCTCGGCCAGCCGTGCCCGGACCCGACGTGGCCCTGGTGGCCGAACGGGCATCTGATGTGGCGCCCGTGGCCGCGAGCACCCCAAGCCCGACCGACCCGTCTGGGGGCGCTCCGGCACCCCGTCGTCGCGCCCGCCGCAAACCCGCGGCGCCCAGTCAGCCATTTGCGGATTGACCGCGCGCGCCGCGAGGCGAGGCGGGTGCATCGCCCTGCGTGAAACAAAAGAACATGCTCGGCCTTGGGTTTGCAGGGTTCTTTCCCGCACGCGGAAATAACCCGTTTCTGCGCCGCAGAGATACGCGCCGGGCGCAAGGCGGGACTTCCGCCTTGGCATTGGCCATGTCAACGACACTGCCCTATCTTGGTCGGCAGGGGAGGAAACATCTGTAAGCGAACAGGAGTTTCCAGAAATGGCAATCGCACATACAAACATCACCGGCGGGCACCTGTCCCTGCTCGGCACGGTGGCGGCTCTTTTCGAGCGCGTCGTGGAGGGGCAGGCACGCAGCCGCCAGGTCGAGAAACTGAACGCAACAAGCGATGCGGAACTAGCCAGGCGCGGCGTCACCCGCGAAGAGGTGATCCGCCATATCTTTCGCGATCGCTACTATCTCTGACGGGGGCGCCGCGTTGCGACCGGGCGGTCCTGCGGGGGCCGCCCTTTTGCTGACTGCGGTGGTGATCCTGGTTGTTCGGATGGCGCCGCGCCGTCATTTATGGTCTGTGCGCCCCTTTCCCGCATCGTGGTCTTTGACGGTCGCACGCGGATTGCCTAGTTTCACACTAGACCGCAGTGGAAAGGGTAAGATGAAAACCATGCCTGATCGGCCCCCGATGAACACCCCGTTCCAGACCCTGGCCCACGCGCAGGGCGAGGGGCTGGCCTTGTCGGCCTGGCTTGGCTGCGCGGTGGCCGATTACCTGCGCCGGGCGAGTGCCGACATGGCCTGTTTTGCCCGTGACAAGGTCTTGCGCGATGCCGACATGGTGCGCAGCACAATGACCTGCCGTGATCCGGCCCTATTGGCCGGGCTCTCTCAGGCCTACCTTGATGCAACTGTTGCCGCCACCGCGCAAGAGGCCGGGCGACAGGCCGACAAGACCGCCCGTTTCTGTTCGCATGTTCTGACCCGAATGGGGTCGGATCGGTCGCGGGGGGCTTGACCTTCCAGCAACTGGAAACCCTATCTGTGAGGCCGGTTCCAGACACGGAGGCGGTCAAGATGGCTGTTCAGATCACTAGGTTGACCTTGCAAGGGCTGCACTGCGCCGGCTGCGTGCGGCGGGTAGAGCGTGCGCTCGCCGAGGTTGCGGATGTTGTCGGCGCGCGTGTCAACCTTGCCACCGGGATGGCCGAGGTCGATCACGTCGGCCCGGCCGCGCCCTTGGTTAAGGCGGTCGAGGGGGCTGGCTTCGGGGTGTTGCGGGATACGTATGTGCTATCGGTCGAGGGGGCAAGCTGTGCCTCCTGTGTTAACCGGATCGAGAGGGCGCTCATCGCTCAGCCCGGCGTGATCGAGGCATCCATGTCGCTGACAACCGGCGAGGCGCGCGTCATCGTCACGCCAGGCGGGGCGAACGCGGCAGAGCTTGCTCGCGCTCTTGTCCGCGCGGGCTATCCGGCTCGACCACGTGACACCGCTACCGCCCCCGATCCCGGCATCGCCCGGACCGCCGAGGTACGCATGCTGCGTCGCAAGGCCGGCCTGGCCGCTGCGCTTGCCCTGCCGGTGGTGGTGATGGAAATGGGTGGCCATCTCGTACCGGGCTTTCGTGAATGGCTGGCCCTGCCGTTTGGCGAACAGGGACTGCGCGTGGTGTCTTTCCTGCTGACGACCGCGATCCTTGCCGTGCCGGGAAGGATGTTCTTTTCTCGGGGCTTGCCGCTTTTGTGGAAAGGGGTGCCCGACATGAACGCGCTGGTGGCGCTGGGCACCGGGGCGGCCTGGGGGTTTTCAACGCTGGCGACTTTTGCGCCCGGTCTGCTGCCGCCAGGCACCGCGCATGTGTATTTCGAGGCGGCCGCCGTTATTGTCGCGCTTGTCCTGACTGGCCGGATGCTGGAGACGCGGGCCAAGACCCGCACCGGTGCCGCGATCCGTCACCTTCTTGCGCTGCAACCCGCCACCGCGCGCGTCGTTACGGGGAACGGCGTACAAGAGCGTCCGATCGACAGCCTCGTTCCCGGCGACGTGATCGACCTGCGTCCCGGCGAAAGGGTCGCGACCGATGGCGAGGTGATCGAGGGGCGGGGCAACGTCGATGAATCGATGTTGACCGGCGAACCGATGCCCGTGGACAAGGTCCCCGGCGATCCGGTGACCGGCGGCACGGTCAATGGCACCGCGCCTCTGCGGTTTCGGGCGACAAGGGTAGGGCGCGAGACCGCGCTGGCCCAGATCGTGGCGATGGTCGAGGCGGCGCAGGGTGCCAAACTGCCGGTGCAGGCGCTTGTCGACCGTGTGACCGGGGTGTTCGTGCCGGTGGTGCTGTCAGTGGCCTTGCTCAGCGTGGCACTCTGGCTGATCCTCGGGCCCGACCCGGCGATGGGCCTGGCGCTGGTGGCGGGGGTGTCGGTTCTGATCGTGGCCTGCCCCTGTGCGATGGGGCTGGCGACGCCGACCTCGGTCATGGTCGGGTCAGGGCGGGCGGCGGAACTCGGGGTTCTGTTTCGTAACGGTGCCGCGCTTCAAAGTCTTGCCGGTGTGCGCACTGTTGCCTTCGACAAAACCGGGACGCTGACCGAGGGACGTCCCGTTCTGACCGAGGTCATTCTTGCCGACGGGGTAGATCGCGCGCTTGCGCTGCGGTTGGCCGGCGCGCTGGAGGCCCGTTCGGAGCATCCCGTCGCGCAGGCGATCCTGGCCGCCGCGCCCGCCGATCTTCCCCAGGCAGAGGCGGTTGAGACGTTGCCGGGGCTTGGCATGCGCGGTCGTGTCGAAGGGCAAGAGGTACGGGTTGGAACGGCCCGGCTGATGCTGCGCGAGCATATCCCGCCCGGCCCGCTTGAGGCTGCCAGCCAACAGATTGCCGCGCGTGGCGTGACACCGGTTCATGTGGCGGCGGATGGCCGGATGCTTGCCGTTCTCGGCCTTTCCGATCCTCTAAAGCCCTCGGCAGCCGGGGCCATTGCCGCACTGCATGATATGGGGCTGTCCACCGCGCTGATTACCGGCGACACTGAAATCACGGCACGGGGTGTTGCCCGCGCCCTTGGCATAGCCCATGTCACGGCGGGGGTGCTGCCGGGGGGCAAGCGCGATGCGCTGGCCGCTCTGCGCGAAAACGGTCCCGTTGCCTTTGTCGGGGACGGTCTGAACGATGCGCCCGCCCTTGCCGAGGCTGATACCGGGATCGCCATAGGCACAGGCACCGATATCGCGATCGAGGCCGCCGACGTGGTGCTGATGTCCGGCGATCCCATGGGGGTGGCAGATGCCATCGCCCTGGGGCGCAAGACAATGGGCAACATCCGGCAGAACCTGTTCTGGGCTTTTGCCTACAACGTTGCGCTGATCCCGGTTGCCGCGGGCATTCTTTACCCGTTCGAGGGCCCGTTGCTTTCCCCGATGTTGGCGGCGGGGGCGATGGCGGCCTCCAGCCTGTTCGTCCTGTCAAATGCGCTGCGGCTGCGCGGTTTTACCCCACTGCGCGAAAGGAAGAAGCCATGAATATCGGTGAAATTTCCATCCAAAGCGGTTTGCCCCCAAAAACGATCCGCTATTACGAGGAAATCGGCCTGATCGCCCCGGCCCGCGCTGCGAATGGCTATCGCAGCTTTTCCGAGGCCGACCTGCATCGCCTGGCTTTTCTGGGTCGTGCCCGCGCACTGGGTTTTACCATCGAGGATTGTCGCGCGCTTTTGGCCCTTTACACCGACCGTGACCGTGCGAGCGCCGATGTAAGGCGTATCGCGCGCGACCACCTTGAGCTGATCGACGGCAAGATCGCCGAGTTGCAATCGATGCGCGAGACGCTGTCCGATCTCGTCGCCGCCTGCGCAGGGGATGACCGGCCCGACTGTCCGATCCTGAGAGATCTTGCCGGCACCCCCGACTGAGCACGGCTTGCCCGCGTTCCGTCGACCTGTCTTTCGGGGACGCGTCGCGTTTGCGCGGCGATCCGGTGGTCGGTTTCGCGATTCCCGTTTGACATCTCGCGCCGATGCGGTAGGCAGGCGGGGCTTTGGTTCTGTCCCTTCGGGGATGGATGAAAAGGGAACGCGGTGCGCCCTCTTGGGTAACTCCGCGGCTGCCCCCGCAACTGTAGGCGGAGAGCGCGGCTGATACACGCCACTGGGGAAACCCGGGAAGGCCAGCCAAGCGATGACCCGCAAGCCAGGAGACCTGCCAAGGCAAGATCACCCTTTCCAGACGCGGGGCGCGTTCTGGAGGCGGCCTGACCGCAGTGGTGACCTGAAAAGCACCGTCTGCGGCGGGGTTTTTGCCCTTCCCGGACATATTGTCGAATCATCGGCGCATCCGCGCCGGGAACGGAGGGTATAAATGACCGCGAACCGAACCGCCACGATTGCACTTCTGGCCGGGCTTTCGCCCTTGCCGGGGCTTGCGCAGGACAGCCTTCTTCTGGAGGAGATCACGGCTACCGCCGGACTCGTCCCCGTAGAGATCAGCCGTACCGGGGCCACCGTCGAGACGCTGAATGGCGACGAACTCAATTCCGGTGGACAGGGCGTGGCCGACACGTTGGACAGGCTTCCCGGTGTGTCGCTGACCTCGAATGGGGGGCTTGGCACCACCTCGTCGCTGCGGCTGCGCGGGTTGGGAGGCAGCTATATCGGCGTTCGGATAGACGGGATTGACGTGACCGACCCGTCTTCTACCCAGACCGCGTTCGATTTCGGACCCTTCGCCCGCGGCCTGCCTGGCCGTGTCGAGGTGCTGAAGGGATCGCAATCGGCGCTTTACGGCTCGGAGTCGATTGCCGGGGTGGTGGACATCACCACGTGGCGCCCTGAAAAACTGGGCTTTTCGGGCGGGCTCCAGGTCGAAGGCGGCAGCGATGCGACCTACTCGGGCACGCTGAACCTAGGCCAGCTTGGCGAGCGAGGCGAGATCGCGCTGACGCTGTCCCATGTCGCGACCGACGGTTTTTCCGCACGCAGCAGCGATACCGAGGCCGACGGGTTCGAGCAGACATCGCTGTCGTTGTTTGCCGCCTATGATGTGACCGAGAATCTTCGGCTTGGTTTTTCTGCCCTTTATGCCGAAGGCGTCAGCAATTTCGACCGCTCGACCATCGATCCCTCCGGCGATTACGATACCGAGCAGACCGGCGCACGCCTCTTTGCCCAGTTCGCCACCGGCGCGGTCGAGCATGAATTCGCGCTGTCCAGCTATGAAATCGACCGCGTGGACGCTACCGCGCCAGCTTTTTACACCCGGAATTTCCTGGGCGAGCGGCGGTCGGCGGAATATCTTGGCAATGCCGAATTGCGTCCTGGTCTGACGTTGGCCTTCGGCGCCGACTGGACCGAGGAAAAGGCCCGGCTCGACGCGCTCAACTTTTCTGCCGAGAGCAGCGCGGCATTTGGCGAACTGCAATATGCGGCAAGCGATGCGCTCGATCTGTCGGTTTCGCTGCGCTATGATGACCATTCGGATTTCGACGATCAGCTTTCGGGGCGTGGTGCGATGGCCTGGCGTCTCCAGGACGACCTGATCCTGCGGGCGGTGATCGGTACCGGCTACCGCGCGCCGTCTCTCTATGAACGGTTCAACCCCAGCTTTGGCAATCCCGCGCTGTCGCCCGAGAAAAGTCGCAGCGCCGAGCTCGGCATCGAAAAGCGCTATGGCGGGGACAGTCATGCCAAGGTGACGCTGTTCCATACCGAGATCGATGACCTGATCGATTACGATTTCACCACCTTTACCTATAACCAGGTGCCCGGCACGACGCGCAGCCAGGGTGTCGAGATATCTGGCCTTTGGGAAGTGAACGACCGTCTCTCCCTGCTCGGCAACTACACATATACAGATGCCGAAGGGCCGAACGGCACGCTGATCCGCGTGCCGCGCCACGATCTGAACATCGGGGTAGAGGCCGGGCTGTCCGATCGGCTGACCGGTGTTCTCTCGGCGCGCTTCGCGGCGGATCTGACAGATTACACGGTCTATCCCGCGACCGGGCCCCTGGACGATTTCACCGTGGTCGATGCCAGCCTGAGCTATGCGTTGCAAAACGGGGCAGAGGCATATTTCCGCATAGAGAACCTGTTCGACGAGCAATACGAGACCGTGCGCGGCTATAACAGCCCCGACCGTTCGATCTTTGCGGGTATCCGTGCGACGTTCTAGGCACATATCCGCGGTTGCCGCCCTGGTCTTGACGTTGACTGGGGCGGTATCCCAGGCCACTCCTGCCCCCGTGCCGGAGCGGGTGGTTTCGATCAATCTGTGTACCGACCAGCTTGCGATGATGCTGGCCGACGAGGGACAGCTGATTTCCGTTTCGATGCTGGCACGCGACGCGCGGCTGTCGCCGATGGCCGATCGCGCGCGCGCCTTTCCGGCAAACCACGGCCAGGCAGAAGAGCTGTTTCTGATGCGCCCCGGCCTGGTTCTGGCTGGGCGCTACGGGGCACAGGCCAGCGTGAACATGCTGCGCCGGCTCGGGATCGAGGTGGTTCAGATCGCGCCCGCCCGGTCCTTTGACGATATCCGGGCCAACCTGCGTAGCGTGGGCGCGGCGCTGGGGCGCGAGGATGTGGCCGAGGTCTTGATTGCCCGCTTCGATGCCGATCTTGCCGCGCTGGCCCGCGAGGGCGAAGCTGGGGCGCGCGCGGTCGTCTACGCGCCCAACGGTTTCACTTCGGGCCAGGGCACGCTGGTCAACGATATGCTTGCCGCGGCAGGGTTGCGCAACGCCGCGACCGAGGGTGGGCATAGCGGGGGCGGGCGGCTTCCGCTGGAACGGCTCGTGACGCTGGAGCCCGACCTGGTAATCCGGGCTGCGCGATTTGGTGGCGCATCACGCGCCGAGGAAATGCTGGACCATCCCGCGCTGGCCAAGGCGATGGCCGATCAGCCGGTTCGTCCGCGTTCAGGAGGGCGCTATATCTGCGGCACGCCGCTGGTTCTGTCGGCGGTGGCCGAATTGGCGGCGGCTGCACGGGCGCTGGAGGCGAGATGAGCTATTCCATGCTTTTATCTGGTCTTTCCCTGTTGACCGCGCTGCTCTTCGCGGCCGCGCTGCTGATCGGTCCTGCTGGGCTCTCGCCACTGGAAAGCCTGTCGGCGCTGGTCACGGGACAAGGAGAGGCGGCCGTTCTGGTGATGCGTGAAATTCGCCTGCCGCGAGCGGTCCTTGCCGCCCTGGTCGGGGCAAGCCTGGGTCTGTCGGGGGCGGCGTTGCAAGGATATCTGCGCAACCCGCTGGCCGAGCCCGGTTTGATCGGCGTATCGGGCAGTGCCGCACTGGGTGCGGTGATCGCGCTTCAGACAGGGCTGGCCGCGGCACATGTGCTGGCACTGCCGGCAATGGCATTGGCAGGTGCATTACTGGCGGTTATGCTTCTTCTGCTGCTGGCCGGGCCGCGCGGAGGTGCCTTTACGCTGATCCTGGCGGGGATTGCGCTGTCAGCGCTGGCGGGGGCCCTGACAACGCTGGTTCTGAACCTTTCGCCGAACCCTTACGCGGCGGCCGATATCGTGTTCTGGATGATGGGTTCGCTTGCCGACCGGTCCTTCATGCATGTCTGGCTGGCGCTGCCATTTACCTTGATCGGATGGCTGCTGCTGGCCGGGCTGGGACGGGGGCTGGATGCGCTGACGCTGGGCGAGGACGCGGCCGAGGCGCTTGGCATTCGTCTGAACCGGCTTCGACTGGGGTTGGTGTTGGGCGTGTCGGCCTGCGTTGGCGCGGGCGTGGCGGTGGCCGGAGCTATCGGTTTTGTCGGGCTGATCGTCCCGCACCTCTTGCGCCCGCTGGTCGGTGCGCGGCCGGGGCGGCTTTTGTTGGCGTCGGCGCTTGGGGGGGCGGCGCTGCTGCTGGCCTCTGATATCGCCGTCCGTATGATCTTGCCGGAACGCGATCTGAAACTGGGCGTTCTGACGGCGCTTCTGGGGGCGCCGCTTTTCCTGCACCTGATCTACAAGACCCGCGCGGAGCAGGGCGCATGACCGGGCTGTCGCTGTCGCATCTGAGCGTCCATCGCGGACCCTGCCCGGTGGTGGACGATGTCACCCTGGAGGTAAAGCCCGGCGAATGCGTTGGCCTGATCGGCCCCAACGGGGCGGGAAAAACGACGCTGATGCGCGCGGCGCTTGGCCTGATCGCGCATAAGGGAGATTCTTCGATTGCGCGGCTTTCCTCGGCCGAGCGTGCCCGCGCCGCCGCGTGGCTGCCGCAGATGCGCGAGATTGCCTGGCCTGTCAGCGTGGAAACGCTCGTAGGGCTTGGCCGCACGCCGCATATGGGCCCTGCCCAACGCCCGGGTCCCCTGGATCGTGCTGCGATCGATGCAGCACTCGCGCGGATGGAGTTGGCACAGTTTGCCGGGCGCCGTGCAACCGCGCTGTCCGGCGGCGAACAGGCCCGCGTCCTCATTGCGCGGGCGCTGGCGCAAGAGGCGCCGGTGCTGATCGCGGACGAACCCATTGCCGGGCTCGATCCGGCACACCAGATCACGACAATGCGCATCTTTTCCGATCTTGCCGCCGAGGGGCGACTGGTCCTGGTGGCGTTGCACGATCTTGGTCTCGCGGCGCGGTTCTGTACCCGGCTGGTCCTGATGCATCGCGGGCGACTGGTGGCCGATGGCGAACCGGCCGACGTGCTGAACTCGGATAACCTCGCGCGGGTCTTTGGCCTGCGGGCCTTCATGGCCGAAACCGAGGATGGCCCGGTTTTTCAGCCCCTGGAGGTCGTATGAATCGCACCGCCAATCCAGTGAAGGACATGTCATGCAGGCCTTGAGCGATATGCTGATCAAGGGTGGACCGGCGATCTGGGTGATCGCGGCGCTGTCGGTGCTGACGCTGGCGCTGATCCTGTGGAAACTCTGGCGGCTGATCCTCATGGGGGCCTTCGCGGGCGCGCGGGCCGAACGCGCGGTGCAACTCTGGCAGGAAGGCGCACGCGATCGCGCGGCCGAAACGGTATCCGGCCGCGTCGGCCTGCGTGCGCGGTTGGTGCGTGCGGCGATCGCGGCGCTGGCGTCGGGCTTGTCCGAGCAGGCCGCGCGCGAGGAAACCACTCGCATCGCCCGCCGCCTGCTGGCCGAGGCCCGAACCGGGCTGCGCGCGCTGGAACTGATTACGGTAATCGCGCCGCTGCTTGGGCTTCTGGGCACGGTGACGGGTATGATCGAGGCGTTCCAGGCGCTTGAGTCGACCGGGGCCGCGGCCGATCCGTCCGACCTGGCCGGCGGGATCTGGGAGGCGCTTTTGACCACCGCGGCGGGCATGGCCGTCGCCATCCCTGCCGCCATCGCCCATAGCTGGCTGGAAGCAGTCGTCGATAGTGCCCGCGCCGATATGGAGGACCTTGCGACCCGCCTTTTCCTTGCACGCGCAACGGAGGCATGAACGATGTTCGCCTTCGACGTGTCACGCCGCCCACGCCGTCCCAGCCTGACGCCGATGGTGGACGTGGTATTCCTGCTTTTGGTCTTTTTCATGCTGGCTGCGCGTTTCGGCCCGCAGGCAGGGCTGGAACTGGTCGCCGCGAGCGCTGGTGACGAGGCATGGACAGGCCCGCCGAGACTTGTCGAAATCGATGCGGCGGGTGTGCGTCTGAACGGGGTAGAGATGGATATGGCCGAGGCGATAGAGCGCTTGCGCGTCTTGACCCAGAGGCCAGGCGACCCGATCCTGCTGCGTCCCGCAGCCCCGGCTGATACCCAGGACCTGGTCGATGCGCTGGAGGCTTTGGGGCGTGCAGGATTTTCCGGCGTGATGCTGGTGGAGTAGGGCGATGCTGAACTTTGGCACCGAGACATCGGCAAGGCGGGGCGAGGCGATCGTGCCTATGATCAATGTCGTTTTCCTGTTGCTGATCTTTTTCCTGATGACAGCGCGCCTGACCCCGCCCGAGCCTTTCCTTACCACCCCGCCGCGCGCGGGCGGGGGAACTTCGGTTGCGGGTGCGACGCTCTACCTTTCGGCCGAGGGCGTGTTGGCCTATGGCGCGGAACGTGGCGAAGCAGTTCATGCCGCGTTGTCGGCAAACGGGACGGGCGCGGTTCTGCTGCGTGCAGATGCCGGTGCGTCCGCCGCGCATCTGGCCAAGGTCGTGGCGCGGCTGACGGCACAGGGGCATGGCCCGGTGCGACTTGTGACGGTGCCGCGGTGAGGCGTCTTCTGGATATCGCGCTGTTCGTCCCGCTGGCCGCCGGGATTCACGTCGCGGCCTTCGGGATTGCCAGCGGTCCCATGGGCGGTGCGCCGGGGGCCGGGGGCGCAGGGGGAGAGGACCTGGTCACACTGGCTGCCGCGCCTCACTCGATGGCAGAGCTCGCGCGGGACTGGGCAAGACAGCCCGCTGCGCAGACTGATCTCGCCGTGCCGGATCGTCCTCAGGCCGCACAGGCGCCCCGCCTGCCCGATGCCGAACGCATGGCCGCCCCGGTACGGGAACCTGCACGGCCCGCCCGCCCCGAACTCGGCGAGGTACCCCCGGTCGCTGAAATGCCGCCCCGACCGTCCGTGTCGCGGCGTAACGCGTCTTTGCCCGGACCCCGCGAGGCGCCGCACGCTGATGGCCCGTCCCGGCCCGATCACGCGCCCGATATCGCATCTCGGTCCAGCCCGCCGCCGGTCACGCGCAACGCCCCTGCTTCCGAGCCGCAACAGGCCCGTCGGGCCAAGGGAACAGAAGCCGTCCCGCAGGCGGGCCAGGCCGCGCGCGCCGCTGCCGCGCCGTCGCTTTCGTCAGCCATGCGCGGTCAGCTGCGCGCCGAATGGGGGGGGCAAATCCTGGGGCGTGTAACCCGTCATCACCGCTATCCGCGTGGCGCCACGGCCCAAGGCGTGGCACTGGTGGAACTGGTGGTGGATCGCGAGGGCAACCTCGTGTCGGCCCGCCTATTGCGCAGCGCGGGCGATGCGACCCTGGATCGTGCGGCGCTGGCCACGGTGCATCGCGCGTCACCTTTTCCAAAGGCCCCCGATGGCTTGGACCGTGCCCGCGACAGCTTCGCGGTGCCGTTGCGCTATGAACGCCGCTAGGGGCCGGGCCGGGGACGTGGCGGCATTTCAGACTGCATCCCGTCCCCCCGTGGTCCCGGCAATCCGGTGAGGATGGGTATAGACCTCGCACCTTTCTCCGCGCGCCCAGGCGACCAGCGTCAAACCGGCCGCGTCTGCCGTCGCGACCGCGCGCGCGGTTGGGGCAGAAACCGCCGCCAGAATGGGCGCGCGGGCCAGCACCGCCTTTTGGACCAATTCGATTGACAGCCGGCTCGACATCACAACGATCCCGCCCGACAGGTCCGCACCCGCCCGCGCGCGCGCCCCGATCAACTTGTCCAGCGCGATGTGCCGGCCGATATCCTCGCGCAGCGTGCCAAGCCCTTTGCCCGGGGTCCAGAAACCGGCTGCATGTGTTCCTCCGGTCTGCGAATGCAGGGTTTGAACCGCCCGCATATCGGACATCGCGCGGACGATCTCTGCCCGTGTCACGCGTAGGCCACAGGCTGGCAGGGGGGGCAGGGGGCGTTCTGCCGCCGCGAGGCTGTCAAGCCCGCACAGACCGCAGCCCACCGGCCCGACCATCGCGCGGCGCCGTGCGGCCAGCCGGGCACCGACGGGCGCGGCAAGCCACATCCGCATCTCTATCCCGGTATTGTGCTCGACGCGCTCGATCGCCGTGATCTGGTCGGGGGACGCTACGATTTCCTCGCTCAGCGCAAATCCAAGTGCGAAATCCTCCAATGCGACGGGGCTTGCCATCATTACCGCCTGGGTGGCGCCGTCGAAACTGAGGGCCACGGCGCATTCGCGCGCCAGCACCCTGTCTGCCGGCCGCATGTTATCCTCCGCAAGAACAAGCGCGCGGGCAGGAAAAACAGGCCGGGTCATTGGATAGGTCTATCTGGGGACGTTTCTATCCGTCGGGCGCATTTGGCTTGGCGTGCCGCCCGCCGTTGCCAGTCCGAGGGGCCATTGGCCAGGCCGACCTGAACCGCGGTCACCTTGTATTCGGGGCAACTTGTCGCCCAGTCGGCATTGTCGGTGGTGACCACGTTGGCCTGCGTGTCGGGATGATGAAAGGTGGTGTAGACAACTCCCGGCGCCACCCTTTCGCTGAGCGTGGCCCGCAGCGTCGTTTCGCCCGTGCGCGAGGTCAGTTTTACCAGATCAGCCTCATCTATTCCGCGCTGTTCGGCGTCGTGGGGGTGTATTTCCAGCCGGTCCTCGCCGTGCCATGCGCAGTTGGCTGTGCGCCGGGTCTGGGCGCCCACGTTGTACTGGCTGAGGATACGACCTGTCGTCAGCAATAGCGGAAAGCGTGGACCCGTTCGTTCCTCGGTCGCGACGTAATCGGTGATCACGAACAGCCCCTTTCCACGCACGAAACCATCCGCATGCATTACGGGAGTGCCCTCGGGGGCTGCTGCGTTGCAGGGCCATTGGACCGAGCCTTGACGGTCGAGCAGGTCATAGCTGACCCCTGCAAAGGCCGGCGTGACCGCGGCGATCTCGGCCATGATCTCTTCGGGATGGCCATAGGTCCAGCCCGCCCCCATGGCGTTGGCAAGCCCTTGCGTCACCTGCCAGTCCGCCAGCCCGGCCCTGGGGGCCATCGCCCGGCGCACGCGGTTGATCCGGCGTTCGGCATTGGTGAACGTCCCGTCCTTTTCGAGAAAGCTCGATCCGGGCAGGAATACATGGGCATAGCTGGCGGTTTCGTTCAGGAACAGATCGTGGACCACGACCAGGTCCATCGCTTTCAAGGCCGCGGTGACATGGGCCGTGTTCGGGTCCGATTGCGCGATGTCCTCGCCCTGGATGTAGATCCCTCGGAAACTGCCATCGCAGGCCGCGTCCAGCATGTTCGGCAGGCGCAGCCCAGGCTCTGCCGATAACGGCACGCCCCACGCGGATTCCAGCATCGTTCGGGTAGAGGTGTCCCCGACATGGCGATAGCCGGGGAATTCGTGCGGGAAAGATCCCATGTCACAAGCCCCCTGCACGTTGTTTTGACCACGCAGCGGGTTCACGCCGACGCCTGGACGCCCGATATTGCCCGTCGCCATCGCCAGGTTGGCGATGGCCATCACGGTGGTAGAGCCCTGCGAATGCTCGGTCACGCCGAGGCCGTAATAGATCGCCGCGTTCCCGCCGGTTGCGTAAAGGCGCGCGGCCGCGCGGACCTGCTGTGCCGGTACACCGGTCACGCCCTCGGTGGCCTCGGGCCCGAGGTGGTCCAGTGCCACGAAAGCGGCCCACTCGGCATAGGCGTCAGCCTCGCAGCGCTCGGCGATAAAAGTCGTGTCAGTCAGCCCCTCGGTGACGATCACATGCGCCATCGCCGTCAAAAGCGCCACGTTCGTGCCGGGGCGCAGGGGCAAGTGGTGCGTGGCGCGCAGATGCGGGCCGCGAACCAGGTCGATCCGGCGCGGATCGGCCACGATCAGGCGTGCCCCAGCCCGCAGCCGCTTCTTGAGGCGTGAGGCAAAGACCGGATGTCCGTCGGTGGGGTTGGCCCCGATCACCAGGATCACGTCGGCCTGCTCCACGCTGTCGAAATCCTGCGTCCCGGCCGAGGTTCCCAAGGTGGTCTTTAGCCCATAGCCCGTTGGCGCGTGGCAAACGCGTGCGCAGGTATCCACGTTATTGTTTCCGAACACGGTGCGGATCATCTTTTGCACGAGGAATGTTTCCTCGTTCGTGCAGCGCGACGAGGTAATTCCGCCAATGGCGTCCACGCCATGCGTGTCCTTGATCGCATTCAGGCGCGCAGCGGCAAAGCCGAGGGCCTCGTCCCAATTGACCTCTCGCCAGGGCTGATCGATCCGCTCGCGGATCATCGGTGTCAGGATGCGATCGGGATGATGAACATATCCCCAGGCAAACCGTCCCTTGACACAGGAATGGCCGCGGTTTGCCTTGCCTTCCTTCCAAGGTACCATGCGGACCAGCCGATCGCCTTTCATCTCGGCCCTGAAGGAACAGCCGACCCCGCAATAGGCGCAGGTCGTCACCACCGCGCGATCGGGCGTGCCCTGCGCGATGACCGTGTTTTCCTGCAAGGCCTCCGTCGGGCAAGCCTGTATGCAGGCGCCGCAACTCACGCAGTCCGAAGACATGAAATCGGCCGCACCGGTTGAAATCCGTGCTTCGAACCCCCGCCCCTCGACGGTCAGCGCGAATGTGCCCTGTACCTCGTCGCAGGCGCGCACGCAGCGATAGCAGGCGATACATTTGGACGGGTCGTAGGTGAAATAAGGTGTGGTTTCGTCCCTCGACCGGTAGCGCGGGTTGGCCTCGCCGTTCTGGCGCGGGGTGAAGTGGTTCGCGCCGGGGTCATAGCGCATGTCGCGCAACCCCACCGCGCCGGCCATGTCCTGCAAGCGGCAGTCGCCATTGGCCGCGCAGGTCAGGCAATCCAGCGGGTGGTCAGAAATATAGAGTTCCATCACGCCACGGCGCAGCCGTGCCAGGGTATCGGACTGGGTATGCACCTGCATGCCTTGGATGGCCGGCGTAGTGCAAGAGGCCGGCATGCCGCGCCGCCCCTCGATTTCGACCATGCACAACCGGCATGACCCGATGGGCTCCAGGTTGTCAGTGGCGCAGAGTTTCGGAATGTCGATCCCGAGTTCGGCCGCGGCGCGCATTACGCTGGTGCCTTCGGGCACCGTTACGGAATGGCCGTCGATGGTCAGCGTCACGCTGTGCGCCGCTTCTCGGGCCGGGGTGCCGAAATCAGGATCGGGAAGGATGAAATCTCTCATCTTCGGCCCTTTCTGGTATGTCGCTCGACCATCCTTGTGCGCGACCCGCTCATTCTGCTGCTGTCCTGTGGCCGTTGAAATCCGCGGGAAAATGTTTCAACGCGCTTTCGACGGGGTAGGGGGCAAAGCCCCCCAGCGCACAAAGTGAACCCTCGCGCATCACCTCGCACAGATCGGCCAGCAGGGGTGCGGCCTGCGGATCGCCCGCGATCATCCGGTCAATTGTTTCGATCCCGCGCACCGCCCCGATGCGGCAGGGTGTGCATGTGCCGCAGCTCTCGACCGCGCAGAATTCCATCGCAAATCGGGCAAGCCGGGCCATGTCGGCGCTATCGTCATGGACAACGATGCCCGCATGCCCCAACAGTCCCCCCGCCGCCGTGCATTCTTCGTAGTCGAGCCGCGTGTCAAACAGCGCGGGTGGAAAATAGGCCCCCAACGGGCCGCCCAGTTGAACCGCCTTGATCGGGCGGCCAGTGGCCGTGCCGCCGCCGATATCGGTGACGAGTTCACCCAGCGAAATGCCAAATCCTGTTTCGAACAGCCCGCCATATCGCACGTTGCCGCCGATTTGTACCGCAACTGTCCCGCGTGAGCGCACCGTGCCATGCGCGGCATAGCCAGGGGCGCCATCGGCAAGGATATGTGGCACGGCTGCAAGCGTCAGCACGTTATTGACCACCGTTGGTCGCCCCAGGAACCCGGCGATCGCGGGCAAGGGCGGTTTGGGGCGTACCGTGCCGCGCTTGCCCTCCAACGAGTTCAACAACGCGGTTTCCTCGCCGCAGACATAGGCCCCCGCGCCCAGTCGCAGCTCTATCGAAAAGCCGATATCGGTCAGCACATGATCGGAAAATACATTAATGGCATCTTTTAGTATTCTGTTTGCATTAGTATATTCGGATCTGAGATAGATGAAGCCCCGATCGGCCCCGACCGCGCGGCCCGCAATCGTCATGCCCTCCAAAAGGGCAAAGGGATCGCCTTCCATCAGCATCCGATCGGCAAAGGTGCCGCTGTCACCCTCGTCTGCATTGGCCACGATCACCTTGGACGGCGCGTTGGTTTCCAGCGTGGTGCGCCACTTGATCCCGGCGGGAAATCCCGCACCGCCGCGTCCGCGCAAACCGCTTTGGATGATTTCCTCGACGATTTCCATTGGGGTCATGGCTTGTGCCCGTGCCAGGCCTGAAAGGCCTCCATGGGCGCGATAGGCGTCGAGGTCCAGCGGGTCGATCACACCGCATCGGGCAAAGGTCAGGCGTGTCTGACGGGCGAAAAAAGGAATGTCCCCGATTGCTCCAAGGGCCTTGGGGTGATCGGTAAAATCGTTTTCAAATAATAATCCTACATCGTCTTCTTCAAGTGGCCCAAAGCCCGTTCGAACACCTTCGCGCGAGACTTCCAGCAAGGGTTCGAGCCAGACCATCCCGCGCGATCCGGTCCGCACCAGGTTCAGTCCGATCCCGCGGCGGCTTGCCTCTTGCTCAATACGCAGTGCAACGGCCTCGGCCCCCAGGGCCAGCGCCGCCGTGTCGCGCGGAAGGTATAGCGTGAGTGTCATTTCTCCAGCTCCGCCAAAAGCGCCTCTGCCCCGGCCCGACCGCGCGGTACGCCGTTGATCGTCGCCGCAGGCGCACAGGAACAAAGGCCAAGACAATAGACCGGTTCCAGCGTCACCACGCCATCGGCGGTGGTCTCGTGCCAGTCAACCGACAGTGCGCGGCGCAGGGCCTCGCCAAGTTCCGCGCCGCCCATCGCCTGGCATGCCTCGCCCCGGCAAACCCGCAGGAGGTATCGACCGGCGGGAGCAGTGCGGAAATCGGGATAGAAAGTGACGACGCCATGCAATTCGGCGCGGGACAGATCCAGCACATGCGCGATTTCCGGCAAGGTCTCGGCTGGGATATGGCCGAATTCCGCCTGAACCGCGTGCAGCACCGGCAGAACCGGGCCGTCGAGATGGCGATGGGCCTCGGCAATCTGGCGGGCGCGTGGGACGGGGTCGGTCATGGGAGGCTCCGGTAGATGCATACGCCAGTATGCCAACCAAGCGCCCTGCCGATCAATCCACAGGCGACACCGCAGGCGGGGAAACCGACCTTGTTTGGGCGCGCGCGGCTCAGTCCGTGGAAACGGTCTGCCAACGTGCCTCGAGCATTTCTATCGCCCTGACACGGTCCTCGGTCCTGGGATGGCTCATCAACCAGGCAGGAACCACGCCGCCGCGCGCGCCGGCCAGGCGTTCGAGCTTGGCAAAAAGCTTCTTTTGCGGCCCCGTGCCGATCCCGGCCTTGGTCAGCAATGCGGCGGCATAGGCATCAGCCTCGTATTCGTCCTGCCGCGACAGGCGCGCGCTCAGCACACGACTGAGCGCATTCGCGACGAATACCCCGATACCGGGCAGAAACCGCGCCAGCACCATCGCCAGCGCCGTGCGCAGCGCGTTCTGGCCGGAAAAGTCGATCATCCGCCGTCGTGTATGCCCCAGTGCGACATGCCCCAATTCATGCGCGATGACGCTGGCCAGTTCCTCGGCCGTGACCTCACCCGCGCGATAGCGATCATAGAATCCGCGGGTAAGGAAAATGCGCCCGTCAGGCGCGGCCAGTCCGTTGACCGGAGCGATCTCGTAAATGTCGACGCGGATGCGAGGCAGGTCCAGAGCCTGCGCCATGCGATCGGTCAGCGCCTTGATCCGCGCATCTGCCAGCTCGGTCGATCTCGCGTCCAGTTCGCGCCGTGTTCGCCATGCAGAGAAATGATACATGGCAAGGGCGTAAAGGACGGCCAGCAGAATCGGGGTCAGCTTGAGCATGGATCGCATATGGGGCGCGTTGGTGGCCACGGCAAGCCACACCGCCAGGCAACGGCGGGTGAAACCGAATCTGAACCCTTGATTGTCAGGCTCCGGTGGTAGTCTGGACACGAAAGGAATTCGGGATGTCGATCGGTTTGCGCTCGCTGGTGCTGGTCGTGGTTCTTGCCGTGCCGCCCCGTGATGCGACGGCGGGGGCGATGTCGTTGCTGGGTGACGGCGGTTTCTTGGGTTCGGGCGCGGGCGGGGCCCTGATCGCCGCGCGTCCGGAATCCTCCTCGATCACAGGCCCCAGCCTGTTTGCAGGGATCGGTGGGACGGGGATCTTGGCGCCGATGGCGCGGCGCGGCGCGGCGACCGCACCGCCGGATGGAATGCCATGGCTGGGGGCGGCGGGAACGCGCGACGCGGTCGCCGCCGGCATCCGCGACCTGGTCGCCCGAGCCGAGGCGGGGACGAAAGGCTATGACGCCGTACAGCATGGCGCAAGGCTGCGTCCGCCGCGTGCGCCCACCCGCATGACCCTTGCCGAGATCGATGCCTGGATTCGTGCCACCCCCGGCCAGCCCCATGCCATCGGCCGTTACCAGTTCATTCCCTCGACGCTGCGCCGCCTCGTGGCCGAGTTGGGCGTCGCGCAAAGCGCGGTGTTTTCGCCCGCGCTTCAGGACGCTTTGGCTGATCGTCTGCTGGACGAGGCGGGGCTGAGCGATCTTCTGGCCGGGCGGTTGGCCCGCCGGGCATTCATGAACAACCTCGCACGGGTTTGGGCGGGGCTGCCGAATTCGGGTGGAAAATCCCATTATCATGGCTTCGCAGGCAACCGCGCAACGATGTCCTGGGCGCAATTCGAGACGCAGATGGGCAGGATCTTTCCCGGCTGAGGGGCACATGGGGCGCGCTTATCGGCTCAGCGTTCTCATGCCGCGCTCGATCCCTTCCAGCGTCATGGGCACCATGCTGTTCCCGAAAATCTCGCGGATCATGCCGATCGACTGGGTATAGTCCCAGAACTTTTCTGGAACGGGGTTGATCCAAAGGCTATCGGGCCAGGCCGCGCGGGCACGTTCCAGCCAGATGCGTCCAGGCTCGGGATTCCAGTGTTCGTTCGCGCCGCCGGCAAAGGCGATCTCGTAGGGCGACATGCTGGCATCGCCCACGAAGATACACTTGTAATCCGGGCCATAGGTATGCAGCACGTCCCAGGTCGGTATGACCTCGCTCCAGCGGCGGCTGTTGTCGCGCCAAACGCCTTCGTAAAGACAATTGTGGAAGTAGTAATATTGCAGGTGCTTGAACTCTGCCCGCGCGGCAGAGAACAATTCCTCGACCACCGCGATGTGGTCGTCCATCGACCCGCCCACATCCAGAAATAGCAGGATCTTGACGGCGTTGCGCCGCTCTGGTCGGGTCTTGACGTCAAGATAGCCGTGATCCGCGGTCGCGCGGATCGTGCCGTCGAGATCCAGCTCGTGATGCACGCCCTCCCGCGCCCAGCGGCGCAGCCGTTTCAGCGCGACCTTGATGTTGCGCGTGCCCAGTTCCACCGTGTCGTCCAGATTGCGAAACTCGCGCCGGTCCCAGACCTTGACCGCGCGGCGATGGCGGCTTTCGGTTTGCCCGATGCGCACACCCTCGGGGTTGTAGCCATAGGCGCCGAAGGGCGAGGTGCCGGCGGTGCCGATCCACTTGTTGCCGCCCTGGTGGCGGTCCTTCTGTTCGCGCAGGCGCTCCTTGAGGGCCTCCATCAACTTGTCAAATCCGCCGAGGGATTCGATCTGCGCGCGCTCTTCCTCGGACAAGTGCCGTTCGGCCAGTTTGCGCAGCCAGTCCTCGGGAAGATCCAGCGCTTCCAGCACGTCGCCCGGTGCGATCTGTTCCAATCCGCCAAAAGCTTGCGCGAAGGCTTGGTCGAAACGGTCAAGAAGCCGTTCGTCCTTTACCAGGACAGTCCGGGCGAGGAAATAGAATGCCTCCGCGTCATAGGTCACGAGACCGGCTTTCACGCCATCGAGAAAACTCAGGTATTCGCGCAGGGAGACGGGGATGCCGGCATCGCGCAGGGTCTGGAAAAAAGGCAGGAACATGGGGTCCGATCGGGCAGGGTCAGAATGAGGGGCCTAGCCGGGGGGGCGCGGCGGGATTCAGGGCGGCGATCTCTGAGAGCCGGGCGCGCACTTCGGTTTCAGAGCCGAAACCGTAGCGCGCCCATCCCAGCGCGTCGCGGCGCACCGCGCGCGCCTCGCTGGCGCGGCCCTGCGCCTCTAGCGCCTCGGCCTTGATCATCAACATCGAGGATAAAAGCGCGGCGTTCTGCGAGTTGACCGTAGGTGCAAGATTGCGATTGATGAACTCAAGCACGATATCGGGCTGTCCCGAGGATAGCGCGAAAGCCGCCAGATGCATGGCGACATGGGCACGTTGTACACGCGTTTCTGGCCGCGCGGCATAAATCTGGCCCGCCTCAAGGAAGGCGCGCAGCGCCGCGTCGCCCTCGCTGGCAAGCGTGAGGCGTCCTTTTGCAAATAGGCTGAAGGCCAGGCGCGAATCCAACCAGCCATTCGCGCGCGCGATCTCGACCGCGCGGTCGGCGGCCTGGCGTCGCTGGCTGGCTGCGGTGCGCGGGCCAAGCGCGGTCTCGATCGCGTCGATCCAGTCGCGCGAGGTGGGTGCGACGGGCGGGCGTTGCGATATCCTTTCGCCCGCCGGGTTGAGGCGGGCCAAAAGCGCGGGCAAGCGCTGGGCGACCTCGTCCCGGGTCATCCCGTTTTCCAGCTCGGGCGCGTAATAGGCGCGCAGGACGAGCATATCGAAACCGGTCAGGACGGTGTGGAAATTATCATCGTTGAACACCGAATCCGGCAGCCGGTAAAGATCGTTGAGTGGACCAAGCGCCTGCGCCAGTTCCTCGTGCAGGCAGTCGCGCAATTCTTGCGGGCTTACATCGCCCGGCACAAAGATCGCCACTTGATCCCGCTGGGTCAGTGTTGCCCATTCCACACGATCGGACCGGCGGGCGCGACGGTACTCGTCCCAACTCGTGACGCGGGGCGCGACGAAACAGGCCGCTTGCGGGACCAGTCGTTGCAACCTGTCCCGTGGCAGAACCTCGATGGTGATCTGCGCGGCCTGGTTCGTGGCGACGCGGCGGATGTCGATGCCGGCCTCGCGTCGCAGCCGCTCAAGCAGGACGGACAGATCGGGGCCAAGGCTGGGCGGGGCCTGCCCTGTGACGCGCACCGATACAGGTTCGTCGAACCGGGTCATCGCGGGCAAGCTGCGCCCGCTTTCCATGCGAAAGGCAAGATCCAGGAAATCCTGCGCGATCTGGGTATTCGGCCTTTCCGGCGCATCGGCCCTCGTTGGCGGAAAGGTCATGATCGGCGGCAAGGTGACCGGCCCTTGCGGCAGGCGAGACGGGGGGGTGGACATCTGCGCGCCGCAGGCCCCGAGCAATAGGACGGACATCAGTGCTGCGCGCAGCATGGCCTAGTTCCGCACGTATTTGATGAACGGCGTGACCTGTCCGATCCGATCATAAAGCTGGCGCGCGGTCGCGTTGAACGATTGCGTCATCCAGTAGACGCCGGCAACACCGCGCGCGTCGGCGGTGGCATAGACCGCCTCGACCAGGGCCCGCCCGATCCCCGTGCCGCGCAGCGTGGGATCGACATACAGGTCTTGCAGATAGCAAACACCCTCTGGTTTCCAGCAGTGGCGGTGAAAGATGAAATGCACCAGCCCCACAGGCCGCCCTCCCATGACCGCCAGCCTGCATCCCATCTCGGGATCGCCGCCGGGCAACAGCCGCGAAAAGGTGGTCTCAAAGACCGATTGTGGAACCGAGGCCTCGTAAAAGCTCAGGTACTCCGTCCACAGACGATGCCAATCTGGTCTGTCTGCGGCCGTCAGGGGGCGGATGATGGGATCGCTCACGGGCACGGGCCTCTTGCAGCGGCGTCTGCCGGATATCTTGCCTTTGCCCATCTTGCGAGAGCGCCGACCCCTTCACAAGAGCGATTGCACCGGTCTGGGTCTTGCTCAGATACCGCGCCGTGCCATAAAGGCCAGCCGCTCGAACAATTGAACGTCCTGTTCGTTTTTCAACAGCGCGCCATGCAGCCGGGGCAGGGCGGTCTTGCCCTCGCGACGCAGGTCCTCGGGGCTCAGATCCTCGGCCAGAAGCAGTTTCAGCCAGTCCAGCACCTCCGATGTCGAGGGCCTTTTCTTTAACCCGTCCGTCTCACGGATCTCGTAGAACCGGGTCAGCGCCGCATGCAGAAGATCGCGCTTGATGCCGGGGTGATGAACCCCGACGATCCGTTTCATCGTCTCGATGTCGGGAAAGCGGATGTAGTGGAAGAAACAGCGCCGCAGGAATGCGTCGGGCAATTCCTTTTCGTTGTTCGAGGTGATGATGACAACGGGGCGCTGCGTCGCGCGCACCGTTTCGCCGGTTTCATAGACATGAAATTCCATCCGGTCGAGTTCCTGCAGCAGGTCGTTCGGAAACTCGATATCGGCCTTGTCGATCTCATCGATTAGCAACACCACCTTGTGCGGTGCGGTGAACGCCTCCCACAGCTTGCCACGCCTGATATAGTTGGCAATGTCATGCACCCGCGCATCGCCCAGTTGGCTGTCGCGAAGGCGGCTGACGGCATCGTATTCATAAAGCCCCTGCTGGGCGCGGGTGGTCGACTTGATATGCCATTCGATCAGGGGCAGTCCCAGGCTCTGCGCGACCTGGCGGGCCAGTTCGGTCTTGCCGGTGCCCGGTTCGCCCTTGACCAGGAGCGGACGTTCCAGCGCGACGGCCGCGTTCACCGCAACCGCCAGGTCGTCGGCGGCGACGTAACTGTCAGTGGAGCCGAACTGCATGGGTCTCGTCCCCTATCCAATTGAAAATCCGGGGCGACCATAGCGCGCCTTTCCAAAGCTTCAAGCGGCATGTAACAGGCCATAGCATAGTGACAGATGGGTGCGATTGGGCTACACGCTGCCCCAGATGCGCCGGGGGAGAGTCGCAGATGGATGATGGATCGTCCGGCAAAACCGAGGGAGCAGAGATGAAAGCCGAAGTTTTCCTGCCCGACGATTACCGGCCTGCCGAAGACGAACCTTTCATGAACGAGCGCCAGCTCGAATATTTCCGGCGCAAGCTGATCGGTCTCAAGAACGAGGTTCTCGACGAAAGCCGGAGCACGCTTGAAGGGTTGCAGGACGGAACGCGCAACATCCCCGATATCGCTGATCGCGCCAGCGAGGAAACGGATCGCGCCCTGGAACTGCGTATCCGTGACCGCCAGCGCAAGCTGGTCGCCAAGATCGATGCCGCCCTGCGCCGGATCGAGAATGGTGATTACGGATATTGCCAGGAAACCGGGGAACCGATCTCGCTCAAGCGGCTCGATGCGCGTCCCACCACAACCCTGAGCCTTGAGGCACAAGAGCGCCACGAGCGCCGAGAGCGTGTCCATCGCGACGACTGAGGCGGAACGAAAAGCCCGTCAAAGAGAGGGCATCATGGCCTTGCAAGGACGAAAAATCACTGTTCTGGGTGCCGGTATCGCCGGTCTCGCTGTTGCCACAGTGCTCGCCCGTCATGGTGCAGAGGTCGTCGTACTCGAGCGCGCAGATGCCATTCGCGAGGTAGGGGCGGGGCTACAGATCAGTCCCAACGGTGTCAGCGTGCTTGATGCGCTTGGGCTCGGCGAGACGCTGGCCCGGATCGGCATGCGCGGGCGCGAGGTGGTGCTGCGCGACTTTCGCCAAGGGCGCGAGGTGCTGCGTCTTGACCTGTCGCGTTCGGAGGGCGGGTATTATTTCATTCACCGGGCCGACCTGATCGACATGTTGGCGGATGCCGCGCGGGCCGCGGGCGTCCATATCAGGCTTTTGCACGAGATAACCGGCCTTGCGCTGGATGACGACCGCGTGCACCTGAGTACGGCGCAGGGCGCGCATCTGGGGGCCGATTTGGTGATCGGGGCGGATGGGCTGCACTCGGTGGTGCGCGGGCTTTTGAATGGGCAGGCCTCGCCCGACTTTACCGGCCAGGTTGCCTGGCGGGCCACCGTGCCCGCCGATGGACGGGTGGCACCGATCGCCACCGTCCACATGGGGCCGGGGCGGCACCTTGTGCATTATCCGCTGAGGGGCGGCAAGCTGGTCAATATCGTCGCTGTCGAAGAACGTCGCGACTGGGTCGCCGAGGGCTGGAACCACGATGATCAGCCCAACAACCTGCGCAGCGCCTTTGCAGGGTTCGGCGGCGCGGTGCCCGCGTTGCTGGAGCGGGTCGAAAAGGTCAATCTATGGGGCCTTTTCCGTCACCCGGTCGCAACCAACTGGCACAAGGGCCGTGCCGCGATCCTGGGCGATGCGGCACATCCCACTCTTCCCTTCCTCGCGCAGGGTGCCAACATGGCGCTGGAAGATGCCTGGGTGCTGGCTGCGGCTCTTGCCGCCCATGACGATCACGAAGCCGCCTTTGCCGCGTACCAGGCAGAGCGCCGTCCGCGCACGATGCGCATCGTCGATGCGGCAAGCCGCAATGCCCGCAATTACCACCTTTCCGGCCCGTTACGCATGGCCGCCCATGCCGCCTTGCGTGTTGGTGGCGCATTGGTGCCGGGCGCGCCGCTCAGGCGGTTCGACTGGCTTTACGCCTACGACGCCGCTGCGCGCCACCCGCTGGTGGCCGCACCGATGGGCTGAGGCTCAGGCGTCCAGCGTCAGCCAGACCGGAACGTGGTCAGAGGGTTTGTTGCCGCCGCGCAGCGCTGCCTCTATCCGGCAGTCGGTCATCAGGTCGGCGGCCTGCGGCGTCAGCAGCATGTGGTCGATGCGGATTCCGTCATTTCGGTCCCAGGCGCCGCGCTGGTAATCCCAGAAACTGTAATGGCCGGGCCCTTGGATGCGGGCCCGGAAAGCCTCGGTAAAGCCAAGGTTGACGATCCGTCGGAATGCCGCGCGGGTCCGGGGCAGGGCCAACGCATCCTCTGCCCAGGCCGCGGGGCGGGCGGCATCTTCGTCCTGGGGAATGACGTTGTAATCGCCAGCCATGATGGCGGGTTCCTCGGCTTCCAGCAGGTCACGGGCACGTTGCTCCAGCCGTTGCATCCAGGCCAGTTTGTAGTCGTATTTCGGCCCCGGCGCGGGATTGCCATTGGGCAGGTACAGACAACACAGGCGCACCGCGCGCGCGCCCATGACCGTGGCCTCGATCCAGCGCGCCTGGTCGTCGTCGTCATCGCCCGGCAGCCCACGGGTGACATCCTCCAGCGGTAGTTTCGAAAGGATTGCGACCCCGTTGAATCCCTTTTGCCCGTGGGTTTCCAGGTTATAGCCGCGCTCCTCGAACGGTTCTCGTGGAAACGCGGCGTCCTCGGACTTGATCTCCTGCAACAGCGCGACATCGGGGCCGGCCTCATCCAGCCATTTCAACACGGTCTCGATCCGCGCCTTCACGCCGTTTATGTTGAACGTGGCGATCTGCATCCGTGCACCCCCGAGGTTCCTGCTTTGGGCGAAATATCCCCGCCGGAGGCGAGGAAGTCCATGGCAGGACCGCCTTCGGCGAGGATATTTTCACCAAAGCAGTTCAGAGCCTGGCGCGCTCGGCGATCGCCGTCCCCGCGGCCCAGCCCGAGGACCAGGCCCACTGGAAATTGTAACCGCCCAGCCAGCCGGTCACGTCCACCGCCTCGCCGATGGCGTAAAGGCCGGGGACGAGGCGGCTTTCCATGGTTCGGGCGTCCAGCCCTTCGGTCGCGATACCGCCCAGCATCACCTCGGCGGTGCGATAGCCCTCTGTGCCCGTCGGGGTCAACCGCCAGTCGGACAGTGCCGCGGCCAGCAGCGCAAGATCGCAGGCGTCGAGCGCGGCCAACTGCCCGGTCAGCCCGGCGCGCGCGGCCACATGCGCGGCCAGGCGCGCGGGCAGGCGCGTGGCCAGCGCGTTGGCCACGTTCTTGCGGCCCGCGCTGGCCCTGATCTCTTCCAGTGCCTGCCCGGCGTTCTGTCCGGGCAAGAGGTCGATCACGATTTCCTCGCCTTCGCGCCAGTAGGACGAGATTTGCAGCATGGCGGGCCCCGAGAGCCCCCGGTGAGTGATCAGCATCGCCTCTGAGAAGCTGATTTTGCCCAGGCTTGTACGGACCGGCGCGGCGAGGCCTGCAAGCGGTTTGAGCGAGTCCAGCGCAGGGCCTGAGAGGGTGAAGGGGACCAGCGCGGGACGGGTATCGGCGATCCGGTGGCCGAACTGGCGAGCGATACGAAGGGAAAAATCGGTTGCACCCATTCCCGGGATCGACTTGCCGCCGGTGGCCAGCACCAGCGTGGCGGCGCGCAGGCGTTTTCCGTTATCGAGTTGGACGTGAAAGCCCGCGTCGTCATGGGCGATCCCGGCCGCGCCGACACCCAACTGAAGTCGCGCGCCGGACCGGTTCATCTCCGCCAGCAGCATGTCGACGATCTGAGTGGCTTTCCCGTCGCAAAAGAGCTGGCCCCGGGACTTTTCATGCCAGGCGATGCGGTGCCGCCCGACCATGTCGAGGAAATCCCACTGGGTATAGCGGGCCAGGGCGGATTTGACGAAATGCGGGTTTTCGGACAGGTAGTTGGCCGCTCCCGCATGCAGGTTCGTGAAATTGCATCGCCCGCCGCCCGAAATACGGATCTTTTCCCCCGGTGCGCGCGCGTGGTCGATCACCATGACCCGTGCACCGCGCCCGGCGGCATGGGTCGCGCACATCATTCCCGCGGCGCCCGCGCCGATGATCAGGCAATCGAGATCTGTCATGGAGGGGTATTGCGCGTGGGCTGCGCCTGCCGCCTGTGCGCTCAGCCGTCCTTGCGGACGGTCTTGCGCCCGGTGACCATCGGGGTCACGAGGTTTTCACCCTTCCACTTGTTGTAGAAACCGATGGCGGCGACGTGCAGCGCGACAAGGCCGAGGACAACCCAGCCCATCACGTCATGCAGCGACAGCGCCGCCAGCCGGCTGTCGGAGCCCACGTATTTGGCAAGCGGGCCGACATTGATGTAATCCTCGGGGTCGACGAACAGGCCCGACCCAGCCTGCACGGCCAGCACCGCCAGCAGAACGAAGACGAAAAACCCGCCCAGCGGGTTGTGCCCGCGCCAGTAAGACGGCTTGCGGCGAAACATGCCGAAAACATATTTCAGGATCGAGAACGGCCCGTAGGCAAAATTCGCGAACCGGGCGTGTTCGGGGCCGACAAAGCCCCAGATCACGCGAAAGGCAAGCAGCCCGAGCACCGCGTAGCCGAAATAGAAATGCAGCGTCATGACGTCCGGGCCGAACTGGCCCAGACCCCAGGCCGCGACCACGCAGAGCGTGAGCGACCAGTGAAAGATCCGCAACAGCGGATCCCAGACGCGGACGGTTTCCAGATCGGATCTATCGGTGCTCGGGCTCTTGGTCATGGATCAGAAATCCTTGGCGCGGTAGTCGTCATGGCAACCCTTGCAGGTGCCGCCGACCTTTTGCAGGGCCTTGCCCATCTCTGCCTTGTCGAGACCGGCCACCTCGTTCAGTTCGTTGACCGCCTGGACATAGGCCATGCCCTTTTCACCGACACCGGCCTGGTCTTCCCAGATGGCGGGCAGGGCGCGGGTCTTGCCGGGCATGTCGGCATTCGAGGTGCCGGGCGCATAAAGGTGGCCGATGTTGTACTGGGTCATGATCTTGAGGTTGCCGGCCAGGGTCTCTGCGCGGGCACCGTCATACTCGACGTCGCCCTTGGCCATTGCGCTCAGGCCGGCCATGTTGGCGCCCAGCATCTTGTAGTAGCCGCGGCGGGCCTCGACGAGATCTTCAAGGCCGGCGGCAAAGGCACCGGCCGGGGCGGCGGCGATGAGGGCAGTCAGAAGAACCTTGCGCATGAAATGCTCCTTCAGTGCGGTGTCAATTCGAGGTTGCGATAGCACGCGACAGTTACACGGTCACGTTACGGATTTCCGTCGCCCATATCACGATTTCGTGCCATGGGGTCCAGCGACGCACCGGCGGCATCTTGCCGATTTTCGGCGGTTTTCGCTGGCGTGGGTCTCTCATGATGTGGGGTCCTGCGCAAGCGCATCTACCGCGCGCAGTTGCACAGACTGGGTGCGTCCGGCGCGGGCCGCAGCGACCAGTGCAGCAAAGATCGCGCGCTGTCGGCGCGCATAGACGAGATGCTCGGGGTGCCACTGGACACCCAGGGCAAAGGGGTCGCGGGTTCGTTCCACCGCCTGGATCATGCCGCCACGGTCATGGGCGGCAATGCACAGGTCGCGGCCCAGCCGGTCGATTGCCTGGGAGTGCAGGGCATTGACCCTCATCTTGTCGGTCCCCGCGATCGCCGCCAGTCGGGTCCGCGGGCAGACATTCACCTGTTTGCGCGGCAGGATCGTCCAGTGCCGGTCAGAGCCTGCGTGAACCTCGTAAGCGTTCTGGTGGAGCGTGCCGCCCAGCGCAACGTTGATCATCTGGGCGCCGCGACAGATGCCCAGCACGGGCATGTCGCGGGCGATTGCGGCCTTTATCAGATCACGTTCCAGCGCGTCGCGGGCCGGGTCCAGGCGGGCGGCGGCGACCATCTGCATCATCCCGTAGAGATGGGGCGAGATATCGTCGCCGCCGCCGATTACAAGGCCGTCCACGCAGTCAAGATCCGCGTTGCGCCCCGTTCCCCAGCGCACCGCCCGCCCGCCAGCCAGCCACAGGTTGAGTGCGACCAAGGGAAAAATGCGCCAGCCCGACCGTTTCGAGGTGGTCACGGCGATCCGGGGTCTGGGGGTCATGGGCCGGCCCATAGCGCCAGTTCGTCAAGCCGTGTCTCGACATGGGCCAGCCAGTCGGGACGGGTGCTGATGAATTGGCCGCGATAGTCCAGCCAATCATCGGCCAGCCGGTCCAGATCCATGGGTCTGGCTGCCAGCGCCTCGACCATCGCCCAGCGATTCCACTCATACGCGATGCGCCAGCCGATCTCGTCGATGCGGCAATCGGGCAGGCGATAGTGAAAGGCAGGGCGGGCCGATACCGATCGCGCCTCGTCGCCCAGCGCGGCGCACAGGCGATCCTCGTCGAGGTGGCGCAGGCAGGGCAAAAGGTCCAGCCCCCTGTTTCGGGTAGGCGTATCGGCCAGGTAGGCCTCTACGAGCGCGTCCAGCGACCAGGTCCGCGCCTCACCCGCCAGCCGGTCGACAAAGCGGCGGGGATAGGGCTCGATGAAAGGCATGACGCGGCGCGACGGGTCGATCGGATCGGCATTTCGCAACCAGTCTTCAAGAAGGGCAAAGGCGCGCAATACCGGCAGGATCGCCCCTGCCGTTTCATCCGCGATCTCGGGATTGAGGTGCAGCCCGTAGCCAAGAAACATCCCTTTACGGCTGCCTGTGGCGCCGGCTTTGCACAGATGGCCGCGCAGGTTTTCCAGCTCGGGCATGTCGTCGGGTGCAAGAGGGGGCGTGACGATTTCCACGGGCACCACGGCCCGTGACAGGTCAAGCCCCAGATCGGCAAGCGCGTTGCCCGCCTTGTCGCGCCAGGCGGTGTCCAGGCATATCCCGATATCGCCCAGCGTCGTGTCCTGCACGCTCAGTTCATGGGCATCTATCTGGCCGATCCGCCCGCCCAGTGCCGCGACGACCTGTTGGGCTGCCTCTGTCTCGGTCAGCCCTCCGAACTCGATCTCGACGCCGACGCGGCGTGGAAAGCCTTTTGCGGTCATACGCGGTGACAGGGGCAGGAACCGGTCGCGCGGGACAAGGGCGGTTATGCCATCCATGGGCGGATTCACATTGCGAACGAGGTTCCGCAGCCGCAGGAACTTGACGCGTTGGGGTTGTCGATGGTGAATCGCGCGCCGATCAGCTCCTCGGAAAAGTCGATCACCGCCGATTGCAGGAAGGGCAGGGAAACGGGGTCGACCACCACGGTTTCGCCCGCGCCTTGCAGTACCAGGTCGTCCTCGGCCACCTCATCGAGCCGGATATCGTATTGAAACCCCGAGCATCCACCGCCCTCGACGGCGATACGAAGCGCCTTGCCCTGGCTGGCGGCCCCGATTTCCTTGAGCCGTTCAAAGGCGCGGTCGGTCACTTTGGGGGGAAGGTTCAGGTGCATCGCGTGGCGTTTCCCTGTGTCAAAACGTTCATTTCCTGAATATATGGGCCGAAATAACGTCGGAACAAGCAACGAGACGGCCCATGCTTGCCCCCTATGCCTGTAAACCCGATCAAAGCCGCGGGCGGCTTTTCCTCGAAGAGGAAAGCGCCTTTCGCTCGTGCTTCCAGCGCGATCGGGATCGGATCATCCATTCCTCGGCCTTTCGCCGCTTGATGCACAAGACGCAGGTTTTCGTCGTCCACGAGGGCGACAGCTTCCGCACGCGGCTGACCCATTCGATCGAGGTGGCGCAAGTGGCGCGCACCATTGCCGGGGCGCTTGGGCTGAACCCCGAACTGACAGAGGCGGTCGCGCTGGCCCATGACCTGGGCCACACGCCCTTTGGGCATACTGGCGAGGATGCGCTGGCCGCGCTGATGGCGCCCTTTGGCGGATTCGATCACAACGCACAGGCCATCCGCATCGTCACCCGGCTGGAGCGGCACTACGCTGAATTCGACGGGCTGAACCTGACCTGGGAGGCGCTGGAAGGCATCGCCAAGCATAACGGTCCCGTGTCCGGCCCGTTGCCCCATGCGCTGGCCGAATATGACGATCGTCACAATCTTGAACTCTCCACCCATGCCAGCGCCGAGGCGCAGGTGGCGGCATTGGCCGACGACATCGCCTATAACAATCACGACTTGCATGACGGGTTGCGGGCGGGGTTGTTCACCGAAGACGAGATCGCGATCTTGCCAATCATCGGCGACTGCTTTGCCGAGGTCGATCGCGCCTGGCCGGGGCTCGATCCCAAGCGGCGTCGTCACGAGGCGCTGCGGCGGGTCTTCGGGGTGATGGTGTCGGACGTGATCGACCAATCCCGCACCACGCTTGACGAGACTGCCCCGGACAGCGCGGCCGCGGTGCGCGCGCTGGGCCGCCCGGTCATCCGGTTTTCAGATGCGCTCTGGTCCGATCTGAAAGAAATTCGCGCCTTCTTGTTTGCCCGAATGTACCGTGCGCCCTCGGTCATGTCGGTGCGGGCCGAGGTGACCAAGGTTGTTGAGGCGCTGTTCCCGCTCTACCTGGGCATGCCTGCGCTGTTGCCCGAGAAATGGCGCGCGGACGTGGCCGCCGCACCCGATAAAGCCGCGTTGGCGCGTATTGTCGCCGACTACATCGCAGGCATGACCGACCGCTTTGCGATGCAGGAACATGCCCGGCTGGTGAGCTAGGCTCCCGTTGACCTCGCCCGCCCCCGTGATAAACCCCGCCGCAAGCCGAAAGGGACGCTGATGAACCTGTTTACCGACCTGCGCAAGCTCGTGATCGCAACGCTTGAGGCGATGGCCGCCGAGGGCGTATTGCCCGACGGGCTGGACACCGGCAATGTCGCGATGGAACCGCCCCGCGATCCCGCCCATGGCGATATGGCGACCAATGCCGCGATGGTGCTGGCGAAACTCGCTGGGATGAAACCCCGCGATATCGCCGATGATCTGGCCCGTCGCCTGGGTGCGGACCCGCGCGTTGCCCTGGCCGAGGTGGCGGGCCCCGGCTTCATCAACCTGCGCCTTGCCCCCGCCGTATGGCAGGGTGTTGTCACCTGCGTGCTGTCCGAGGGAGCCGGTTTTGGCCGCTCGACGATGGGGCAGGGCGAGAAGATCAACGTCGAATACGTCTCGGCCAACCCGACCGGTCCTTTGCATGTCGGTCATACCCGCGGCGCGGTGTTCGGCGATGCGTTGGCCAGCCTGCTGGACTTTGCGGGCTATGAGGTGACACGCGAATACTACATCAACGATGGCGGCGCCCAGGTCGATGTCCTGGCCCGGTCGGTCTACCTGCGTTACCTGGAGGCGCATGGGCGCGAGGTGGCGTTCGAAGACGGAACCTATCCCGGCGACTACCTGATCGAGGTCGGACAGGCGCTCAAGGAAAAGGTGGGCGATGCCTATCTCGGCCAGCCCGAGGCGGTCTGGCTTGGCGAGGTGCGCGACTTTGCCACCGACCGGATGATGGGTCTGATCCGCGACGATCTGGCCGCGTTGGGCGTGACCATGGATCGGTTCTTTTCCGAGAAATCGCTTTATGGCACTGGCCGGATCGAGGCCGCGATCGAGACGCTGCGCGGCAAGGGGCTGATCTACAAGGGTACGCTGGAGCCGCCCAAGGGCAAGACCCCCGAGGATTGGGAGCCGCGCGAACAGACCCTGTTCAAATCCACCGAGCATGGCGATGACGTGGATCGTCCGATCATGAAATCGGACGGATCATGGACCTATTTTGCTCCTGACATCGCCTATCACTTTGACAAGATAGAACGCGGCTATGATCAGTTGATCGACGTGTTTGGCGCCGATCACGGCGGCTATGTCAAGCGCATGAAGGCCGCGGTGTCTGCCTTGTCCGATGGGCGCGTGCCGCTGGACGTCAAGCTGACTCAGCTGGTCAAGCTTTACCAGAACGGTGAACCGTTCAAGATGTCCAAACGCGCGGGCACCTTCGTGACGCTGCGCGATGTGGTTGACCAGGTCGGGCCGGACGTGACCCGGTTCCACATGCTTACACGCAAGAACGACGCGCCGCTGGATTTCGATTTTGCCAAGGTCTTGGAACAGTCCAAGGATAATCCCGTCTTTTACGTGCAATACGCACATGCCCGCATTTGTTCGGTTTTGCGCAAGGCGGCCGAGGCGGAAATCGTGGTGGATGATGCCTCCCTTGCCGGCGCGGATCTGGGGCGCATCGATCACGAGGCCGAATGGGCGGTGGCCAGAAAGCTGGCCGAATGGCCGCGTCTCGTCGAGATTGCGGCACGCACCCATGAACCGCATCGCGTGGCGTTTTACCTCTACGAATTGGCATCCGAATTCCACACGCTATGGAACCGGGGCAATGACACGCCCGGTCTGCGTTTCCTGCAAGAGGACGATCAGGCCACAAGCCAGGCCAAAATCGCCCTTGCCCGTGCCGTTGCCGTTGTTATTTCCGCCGGTCTTGGTATTCTCGGCGTCGATCCGGTCGAGGAAATGCGCTGACGAACAAGTCGCATCCCGCCCGGAAAGAGGCAGGCAAGAAGCGACTGGCGCGCGTATACGTGGCCGGGATGCGAGGCAGACATGGCAGATATCGAGTTCGACGCAGTCGATTATGACGATGCGGGCGGTGGCCCTCCACTTATTGCGACCCTGACGATGTGGGCGGGCGGCGTCGTGTCGCTGGCGCTGGTGGCCGGGTTGGCGACCTGGGGGTACCGGATCACGGTGCGCGACATGACCGGTGTGCCGGTGGTTCAGGCGCTGGAAGGGCCGATCCGCGTTGCCCCGGATGAACCCGGCGGGCAACTGGCGGTTCACCAGGGGCTTGCGGTGAATCGTATTGCCGCCGTTGGCGAGGCCGCGCCGCCAGCCGACGAGTTGCGCCTCGCGCCGATGGCCGTGGCCCTTGCTGAGGAGGACATGGCGCGCGGCGATCTGCTTCCCGCGCCGCAGTTCGCGGCCGTTGCATCCGGGCAGACGGTGCAGCCCGCGCCGGGGGGCGGTGCAGACATCCGGGCCGTTGATGCGCCTCTGGAAGAAATCGACGATATGGCGCCTCGGGCGGATGCTTTGCCGCGCTTGCCTGCCGGGGCGCTTGCGCGTTCACCACGTCCCGCGCCCCGCCCCGAGGGAGACCTGGTCGCCCGTGCGGCGGTTGCCGCGGCGACGGCCGCGATCGCGCCCGCGCCTGCGGTGGAACTGAGCCCGCAAGAAATCATCGCGGGCACCGTTCTGGTACAACTTGGCGCCTTTGACAGCCCCGAGGATGCCCGCAGCACCTGGGGCGGATTGACCGACAGTTTTGCCGACTTCTTTGATCAGAAGATGCGCGTGGTGCAGCAATCCGAAAGCGGCGGGCGCCAGTTCTACCGCCTGCGTGCGACGGGTTTTGCCGACATGGCGGATGCACGACGCTTTTGCGCGGCGTTGATGGCCGAGGGGGCGGACTGCATCCCGGTGGTCGCGCGGTGAGCGCGGGCGCGTTCATCGCGGGCTGCGCCGGGCCTGTGCTTGGCGCGGATGAGCGCGCCTTTTTCGCCGCAGCCGATCCTTTCGGCTTTATTCTCTTTGCACGCAATATCGAAGACCCCGAGCAATTGCGCGGCCTTACCTGTGCCTTGCGCGACGCCGTCGGGCGCGATGCGCCGATCCTGATCGACCAGGAGGGCGGGCGCGTGCAACGCATGGGGCCACCCTTTTGGCGGGAGTGGGGCCCGGCGCTTGACCAGATCGCCCAAGTGGGGCCGGGGCAGGCGGCACGCTCGATGTACCTGCGCGCGCGGCTGATCGCGGCGGAACTTGCGGAAGTTGGCATCGATACCAATTGCGCGCCGCTGGCCGATCTGGCCCGGCCCGAAACCCATCCAATCCTCAAGAACCGCTGTTATGGAAGCGAACCGGTCAGTGTCATCGGTGCGGCGCGGGCGACCGCCGAGGGGCTTTTGGCCGGTGGCGTTCTGCCCGTTCTCAAGCATATTCCGGGCCATGGGCGGGCAAGCGTCGACAGCCACGTTGACTTGCCGCGGGTGTCGGCCCCGCGCGCCACGCTGGAGGCCGAGGATTTCGTCCCCTTCCGTGCGCTGGCCGACCTGCCTTTTGCGATGACCGCGCATATCGTGTTCGATGCCGTCGACGAAATGCGCCCGATCACCACCTCGCCCGAGGGGATCGCGTTGATCCGAGACGGTATCGGTTTCGATGGGTTCCTGATGTCCGACGATATCTCGATGCAGGCGCTTACCGGCCCGATCGCGGCGCGTTGCGTGGCCAGCCTTCGGGCAGGGTGCGACGCGATCTTGCATTGCAATGGCGATCTGGCAGAGATGGAGGTGGTCGCCGAGGAAAGCGGTGTATTGAGCCGGGAAAGTGCCGTGCGCGCGGCGCGGGCGCTTGTACGCCGCCACCCGCCGGAGCCTTTTGATATCAGGGGGTTCGAGGCAGAGCTTGAGGCGCTGCTGCAAGGGACAGTGCATGGATGAGGACGCGTTCGACGAGGTTGCCGCCCATGATCCCGTTTCCGCCCGTCGTGCCGCGGAGGCGCTGATCGTCGATGTCGACGGCTACGAGGGGCCGCTTGACATGCTCTTGACGCTGGCCCGCGGCCAAAAGGTCGATCTGCGCCGGATATCGGTGTTGCAAATGGCCGAGCAGTATCTCGCCTTTATCGAGCAGGCCAAGGCGCTTCGGATCGAACTGGCCGCCGATTACCTGGTGATGGCGGCCTGGCTTGCCTTTCTGAAATCACGCCTTTTGCTGCCGCCCGACCCGGCCCAGGATGGCCCATCGGGCGAGGAACTCGCTGCGCACCTCGCGTTTCAGCTTGAACGACTCGAAGCCATGCGCGCGGCCTCGGCCAGGCTGATGGCCCGCGATCAGCGTGGGCGCGATTTCTTTGTCCGTGGCCTGACCGAGGATGTGACCCGTATCCGCAAGGTCAGCTATACCGCGACCCTGCTGGATCTGATGCAGGCCTATGCGCGCATCCGCACGCGCGATGATTTCCGCCCTTACATCATGGACCGCGAAAGCGTCTACACCATGGAGGATGCGCTTGAGCGGATGCGCGCCATGATCGGCTATGCGGGCGACTGGGTGGAGCTGTCGGGGTGGCTGCCCGAGGGCTGGCAACTTGACCCGGTACGCCGCCGCGCCGCGACTGCCGCGCATTTCGCGGCTTCGCTGGAACTGGTCAAGCAGGGGGTACTGGATATTCGCCAGGGCGATATGTTTGCCCCCATCCACATTCGCAAGAGGACACGGTGATGCCGGCCGATCCGCCGCCGCAAGAGGACAGCCTTTTCGAGGCGCCGCCGATCGGCGAACAGGAACGCATGGTCGAGGCTATCCTCTTCGCCAGCGCGGAGCCGGTACGCGTGGCCGAGTTGAATGCACGCATGCCCCATGGTTGTGACGCGGCCGAGGCGCTTGCCCATCTTGCCCGCCGTTACGAGGGGCGCGGCGTGCGCCTCGTTCGGGTGGGCGAGGCATGGGCGTTCCGAACTGCGCCCGATCTTGGCTTTCTCATGCAGAAAGAGACCGTTGAGGTCCGCAAGCTCAGTCGCGCCGCGATCGAGACACTGGCCATCATCGCCTATCATCAACCCGTCACCCGCGCCGAGATCGAGGAAATTCGCGGCGTGTCGCTCAGCCGGGGCACCATCGATCAGTTGTTGGAACTGGAATGGATTCGCTTTGGCCGTCGAAGGATGACACCGGGGCGCCCGGTGACCTATGTTGTGACAGAGGGCTTTCTTGATCATTTCGGGCTGGAAAGCGCGCGCGATTTGCCGGGACTCAAGGAGTTGCGTGCCTCGGGCCTGCTGGACAGCCGCCCGATGCCCGGCACCGAGGAAGACGACCTTGCCGAAGGCGCGCAGGGCGACATGTTCGAGGACGAGAGCTGAACGGGGGTAAGAGGAGAGCGAGAAGTGAACGCGACCCAGTTGATCAACATGGCTGTGCGCATCGTGATGCGCAAGTTTCTGAACAAGGGAATCGATGCTGGCATCGACATGGCCACGCGGCGCCGGCAGGATACCGACCCGGCGGACAGGCGCGATGCCCATGCCCAGGCGCAGGATACGAAGAAACGCGTGAAGCAATCCATGCGCATCGCCCGGCGCATCGGCCGGTTCTGATCGGGCAGGCCGTTCTGCGTGCCGGCGTTCCGGGAGCGCACGCCTTTGCGAGCTAAGCGGTGGCAGCTTGGTCCGCGCGGAAATGCTTGGACAATTTCAGCCCCTGGCCCTGGTAATTCGAGGCGATACCCGCCCCGTAGAGCGTGCGTGGGCGTTCGGCCATGCGTTCATAAACCAGCCGGCCTACGACCTGTCCATGCTCAAGGGCAAAGGGTGCCTCGTGGCAGCGAACCTCAAGCACCCCTTTCGAGCCCGCGCCACCGGCCGCGTCATGGCCGAAACCGGGATCGAAAAAGCCCGCATAATGCACCCGGAATTCGCCCACCATGGCAAGGTAAGGCGCCATTTCGGCGGCAAAGTCGGGCGGGATATGTACCGATTCCCGGCTGACGAGGATGTAGAATGCGCCGGGATCGAGGATGATCCGTCCCCGGTCGGTGCGAAGCTCTTCCCAGAACTCGGCTGGATCGTAGGCGCCGATCCGATCGAGGTCGATCACGCCCGTATGGGGCTTTGCACGAAATCCCACGAGGCTGTCGGCGGTCGGGCGCAGGTCCACCGAAAAACCCAATCCCTGCGAGATCACGGCAGGCCCGCCTTTGACCAGGCCGACCGTGTCATGCAGCGCGGCGAGTTCGTCATCCTCCAGAACGGACTGTCCACGGCGAAAGCGGACCTGGTTCAATCGCTGTCCGGGACGCACGAGAACCGAAAACGAGCGGGGGCAGATTTCGGCATATAGCGGGCCACGATAGCCGTTGGGAACGCGGTCGAATTCAACCCCGCCATCGGTAATGGCGCGCGTCAACAGGTCCAGCCGTCCGGTCGAGCTCTTGGCGTTGGCAACCGCCTGGATATCAGAGGGCAGATCGAGGCTTTCCAACAGGGGCACGACATAGACGCAACCCTTTTCCAGCACCGCGCCCCCCGAAAGATCGATGCGATGCATTTCGAAATCGGCAAGACGCTCGGCCACGCTATGCCCCGTACCGGGCAGGAACGAGGCGCGCACGCGATAGGCCACATGCCCAAGGCGCAGGTCCAGAGAGGCGGGTTGAACCTGTCCCTCGGCCAGCGGCGTATCGCTAAGGATCGCCCCCCCGGTCACGAGGGTCTCGATTTCCTGTGCGGGCAAAACACCGACGCCGGTCATGCGCTCTCCTTCGTCAGGGGATGGCCCCGAAACCAGAACCGCCCGCGACGCGAGAGGTGCGGCACGGGCGGTTTTGATGTTGGTCGGGCTAGCAGGACTTGAACCTGCGACCTTCCGTCCCCCAGACGGACGCGCTACCAGACTGCGCCATAGCCCGACGTGGGGCGTGTCATACCATGTCTGGCGGCGGGGGCAAGACGCAAAACCCATATTCCGCGCCTTACCTCGGATGGGTTTCATCCATGCGCAGGGCAAGGCCCCGCAGCCGTCCGACAAGGTCAATGGTGCGCGCCGAATCCTGCCGCAACGCGCGGTGAAACTCGGGGCTGCGCGCCAACGTGCGCAGCGGGGCGCTACGGGGTGCAAAGGCTGGATCGTCATCGGCGGGATCGTCTGCGGCCAGATCAGCCCCCGGCCGGAGCGCGGCAGGGGAGGGCACGGTCGGGGGATCGCCGGGCGGCGCACGATCAGGTGAGGCGGGCGAGGATTGCGTGGGCCTTGCCGTGATCGGGTGGCCGCCAGCGAGCCGACTGCCGTGAGCGTCTTCTTCACCGGTCTCTACGATCGGCCCGGCGCCGCTATGCATGTCGTCGCTATCCTCGTTGCCCCCTTTGCGCGATGTCTCAGACCGGGGCGGCGCGTCGTTCTGCGCCGGGTGCTGCACGCGGGGGGCATCGTTGAGTGGCGTCGTCTCGATCTCGGCGTCGGGCGGGGTGATGTCGTTGCGGGGATGATCACGCGCAAATAGCGGCAAACCGGGATCGGCATCGTCGGTTTCGGTCCGGGGCTGACCGAAGGGCACGACATTGTTGTCGTCCTCTTGGTCGTCCTCGTCGTCCTGTGGAACATCTTCGATCATCGGGGCTTCGGGCGCGTCCTCGTCCGGTTGCTTGGCCCTGCTGCGCCGGACTGCGGGCAGGGGCGGCAATCCCGCCTCGACGCTGTCTTTTATTGCCGCGTCGCCCGGGAGCTGTGGCGAGAGATTCGCCACCGCGCGTACCCCTTCCTCGCGCAATATCTTCTGAACGCCGCGGATCGTGAGACCCTCGTCATGCAAAAGCCGTTTGATCCCGCCCAGTAGCTGCATGTCGGCGGGGCGATAATAACGCCGCCCGCCAGCGCGTTTTACCGGTTTGACCTGGCTAAAGCGGCTTTCCCAGAATCGCAGGACATGCGCCGGGGTATCCAGCCACTCGGATACCTCGGAAATGGTGCGAAACGCATCGGGGGACTTCTGCATCCGGGCCGCTAGCCCTTGTTGCCGGCGGCGACCCGCTCTTTCATCAGGTGAGAGGGGCGAAAGGTCAGAACCCTGCGCGGCAGGATCGGAACCTCTTGGCCGGTTTTGGGATTGCGGCCCACGCGTGCGGCCTTGTCGCGAACGGAAAAGGTGCCGAACGACGAAATCTTGACTGTCTCGCCACGCACCAGCGCATCAGACATGTGCTTAAGCACGCTTTCGACCAGGTCCGCGGAATCGTTACGCGACAGCCCAACCTCGCGGAACACCGCCTCGGTCAGGTCCATCCGGGTGAGGGTATTGCCCGCCATTGCCATGTTCTCCCGATGCCATTGCCAAGACTGAGCGTGGGAGAAAAGGCTTTAAAAGTCAATATCAACGCCTTGCAGCGCCCAGTTTCAGCGCCATTCTACCAGCGTAAAACCACCGACCCCCAGGCCAGGCCACCGCCAATCGCCTCTGTCACCAACAGGTCGCCCGGCTTGATCTGGCCCCGCGCCTTGCCCACTGACAACGCCAGCGGGATCGAGGCGGCCGAGGTGTTGCCGTGATCTTGAACGGTGACCACGACGCGTTCCATCGGCAGATCGAGTTTTTGCGCGGTGGCCTTGATGATGCGCAGGTTGGCCTGGTGGGGCACAAGCCAATCCACATCGGCGCCCGTCAGCCCCAACTTGTCCAGGGCGGCATGGGCCGTGGCCGACAGTTTCTCGACCGCGTGGCGGAACACTTCGCGCCCCTGCATGCGCACATGGCCGGTCGTGCCATTGGATACGCCTCCATCGACATAGAGGATGTCCCGGTGCCGACCGTCCGAATGCAGATCGACCGACAGAATGCCCTGATCGTCGGCCGTGCCGGCGCCGCTGCCGGCCTCAAGCACCAGGGCACCGGCCCCGTCACCGAACAACACGCAGGTTCCCCTGTCGGTCCAATCCAGAATGCGACTGAAGGTTTCGGCCCCGATGACCAGAACCCGATGCGCCTGGCCCGACAAGATCATCGCGTTGGCGGTTGACAGCGCATAGACGAACCCGGCGCAGACCGCCTGCACGTCGAAAGCGAAACCATGCGTCATGCCAAGCCCGGCCTGGACCGCGGTTGCGGTCGAGGGAAAAGTCTGGTCCGGGGTGGTCGTGGCCAGGACGATCGCATCTATCCCGCTGGCATCGAGGCCCGCATCCTCCAGGGCTGCTCGCGCAGCCGCCAGCGCGAGATCAGAGGTCTTTTCGCCCGTGGCCGCGAAATGGCGCCGCTCGATCCCCGAACGCGACCGAATCCATTCATCAGAGGTGTCGAGGGTCGTTTCGAATTCGGCGTTCTCGACGACGCGCTCGGGCAGGTAATGCCCCACGCCCCTGACGATGGATCTATTTGCCATGGTTATCGTGTGCTCCCCGCCGCGGCCTGCGTGGCCTCCTGCTCGCCGCAGGCTGCTGTTGCAACCCGCATCGCCAGCCGCTCGGTAAACCCGGACTGGGCCAGTTCGAAGGCCAGTTTGACCGCTGCTGATACGCCCGTTGCATCGGAAGACCCATGCGATTTGACAACCGTACCGTTCAGACCCAGGAATACCCCGCCATTGACACGGCGCGGATCGATCCGCTTTTTGAGGCGGCGCAGCGAGGTATAGGCCAACAGTGCCGCGATGCGCGACAGCGGGGTTGCATTGAACGCCTCGCGCATGAAATCGCCGATCAGCCGGGCCGTGCCCTCGCCGGCCTTCAGCGCGACATTCCCGGTAAAGCCGTCGGTCACGATCACGTCGATCTTGTCCGAGGGAATATCGCCCCCCTCGACGAAACCAACGAAGTCGAAATTGGCGCGATCCGCACAGTTCTGGATGAGGTCATGGGCGGCCTTTAACTCGGCCCGGCCCTTGTTTTCCTCGGTGCCGACATTCAGCAAGCCCACGCGCGGGCGGTCCAGTCCAAGACCGTTTCGGGCATAGGAAGTGCCCATCAGCGCATATTGCAGCAGATCATGCTCGTCTGCGCGCACGTCCGCACCCACATCCAGCATCACGTTGAACCCGTGCGGATTGCGCGAAGGCCAGAGACAGGCGATGGCAGGACGGTTTACGCCCGGCAACTTGCGCAGCCGGACGATGGACAGCAGCATCAGCGCGCCGGTATTGCCGCATGACACGCAAACCGGCGCCTCTCCCTGGCGCACGCAGTCGATCGCGGACCACATCGAGGTTTTCTGCCCATGCCGCATCACGTGGCTGGGCTTGGCATCCATCGTTACGACATCCTCGGCATGCCGGATATCCACACGCCCTTCCAGCACCTTGCGACGCGCCACGAGCCGTTCAAGCTCGGGCCTGTTGCCGTGCAGGATAAAACGGATATCGGGGTTCTTGCCCGCCGATCGGGCAAGACCCGCCACCACCGCGGATGGCCCGCGGTCGCCCCCCATCGCGTCAACCGAGATCACGGTCCGCGGGGCGGCGCGCAAATGCTGACGCTGTTGTTCGGTCATGGGTGACGCTCAGCCCTGCCAGCCGGCTCAGGCGGCGTCTTCTTCATCCAGGTCGATCTCGTCGGCCAAGGCGACAACTTCGCGGTCGTCATAATGGCCACAGGACGGGCAGACGTGGTGCGGGCGCTTCAACTCGCCGCAATTGGAGCATTCGGCCGGGTTGCCGGGCACCAACGCATCGTGCGAGCGGCGCATGTTGCGGCGGGACCGCGTGACTTTATTCTGAGGGACAGCCATGTCTCAACCTCGATCCTTCGGGGCAATCTGCCCGGTGGTATTTCTCTTGGGGAAACGCGCCTCTTGGCGCCCTCGGCGCGGCGTCCTACCCATCGTGCAAGCGAGGCCGGGACCATACTGCGATTCTGGCTGCGCGCAAGTGTTTTCTGTCGCCGTTAATCGTCGAGTTTCTTCTTCAGCGCGGCCAGCCCGGCAAACGGCTTTGCCGTCTCGTCGGTCAGCGGTGCGACGCCGGGCGGGCCGATCACCGTCTCGGCCAACTCGGCCCCCTCGGTACGAGGATAAAGCGGCAGAGCAAGCGCCAGAGCCTCTTCCATTACCTGGGTCGGATCGATTGTCTCGGGCAGCGGTTCCTCGGTCTCGTCGTCGGGCATCTCGATCTCGTCGCCCTCGGGCAGGGGCGGCATCTCGGCGCGATAGGTGCGGATCACGGGTGCGTCGATGCGCGTCGTCACCGGGGCAAGCGTTACAACGCAGGGCTGGACCACCGTCGCGCCCAGGCTTGCCTCCAGCCGCCAGTCGCGTCGGCCCTCGGGGACAAGCCGCCCGGCAAGGCGCAGCTTGCGCAGCGCAATCAGCCCCAAACGCTCGGCCAGCGCGGCGCGCGCGGGCGCATCGGGTTCGACCACGATCTCGACCGCGGCGCGCGCGGGCAGTCGGCGGGGATGGATCGGGGTGTCTGTCTTCTGGCGCGCTGGCATGGCTCGTTCCATTCTTGAACCGGCGGAGTTCCTTCTGTAAGCGTCGATAGGAGCCAAGGGGCGCCGTGACAAGGGGGTGGCATGGCAAAGCGGGACGCAAGATGGGCAAGGTGGATCGCTGTCGGCCTGCTGGCGGGCGCCATGGCCAGTTGCAGCCCGATCTATCGAAATCATGGCTATGCCCCCAGCGACAGTGATCTGGAGCAGATCCTGGTCGGCGTGGACAGCCGGGCCTCCGTGGCCGAACTGGTCGGGTCTCCGCAGGTGGCCGGGGTGATGCGTGACGATGCGTGGTATTACGTCGCCAGCCGGACCCGGACCGTCGCCTATCGTGCCCCCGAGGAGATCGGTCGCGAGGTCGTGGCGATCTCTTTCGACGAAGGGGGCACGGTCAGCAATATCGAGCGCTTCGGCCTCGAGGATGGGCGCGTGATTGCATTGAACCGGCGCGTAACCGACGACAATATCAAGGGCGTGTCCTTCATTCGCCAATTGCTGGGCTCTGTCGGCCAGTTGCGCGCCGAAGACCTGATCGACTAGGCATCTTCCCCGCGAGAGGCGGGGACGAAGTCCAGCGCCACCCCGTTAATGCAATAGCGCAGCCCCGTGGGGGCTGGTCCGTCGGGAAAGACGTGGCCCAGATGCGCCGCGCAGGCCGCGCAATGCACCTCGGTCCGGGTCATGAACAGGCTGCGATCTGTCCGCTCGCCCACGGCTTCGGGGTTGAAGGGGCGCGTGAAGCTGGGCCAACCCGTGCCGCTGTCGAACTTGTCGGCCTGTTCAAACAGGGGCGCGCCGCAGCACACGCAGCGGAAAGTGCCTGCTTCTTTCGGGAAATCGTCATGGCTGAAGGGCGGCTCGGTGGCGTGCTTGCGGGTCACGCGATAGGCCAGTTCGGACAGACGTTCGCGCCATTCGGCATCGGTCCTGGTGGTTTTCTGAGGCATTCGGTCACCTTCTGCCTGTCAAATTGATGTCACATCTTGCGTGCTATCGGCACGCAACCTTAACTAGGCGCGCGGACACCGCCCGCCAGTCCCTTGGAGCAGTCACGATGCTGTCACTTCGCAAGGGCCGCTATACCGCGCGCCTGGCCGAAACCCCCGCCGATGTCGACGCTGCCCAGCGGTTGCGCTATCTGACCTTCCGTGCCAGCGTGGATGCGCCCGAAGGGCGCGACGCCGACGCCTTTGACGCCGCCTGCCGTCACGTGCTGGTCGAGGATGCTCGTAGTGGCGCGCTGGTTTGCTGTTTTCGCCTTCTGCCTCTGCATTGCGGGGCAGAGATAGGCCAGAGCTATTCGGCGCAGTATTACGAATTGTCGGCGCTGGCCGAATTCGATGGACCGATGGTCGAGATGGGGCGGTTCTGCATCCATCCCGACTGGCGCGACCCAGATATCCTGCGCGTGGCATGGGGCGCGATGACGCGGTTCGTGGACGAGGAAGGCGTCGAGATGCTGTTCGGCTGTTCCTCGTTCAAGGGTACCGAGGCCGAGGCCTACATGGATGCCTTTGCGCTGTTGACCGAACGCCATCTCGGCCCGAAGCGGTGGCTGCCGCGGGTCAAGGCGCCCAACGTGTTCCGTTTTGCCCAGTTGCTTCGGTTGCGAAAGCCGGATGCGAAACGGGCCATGCTCGGGATGCCGCCGCTTTTGCGCAGCTACCTGGTGATGGGGGGGTGGGTGTCCGATCATGCGGTGGTGGATCGCGACCTCAACACGCTGCACGTGTTTACCGGCCTGGAAATCCGGGCGATCCCGCCCGCGCGCAAGCGCCTGTTGCGCGCGGCAGCGGGCTAGGCGGAGCTGACTGGCGCGAGGCGGGAATCGGCCGGGGGCGCTGCCCCCGGACCCCCGGGGTATTTCGGCCAAGAAGAAGCTGGAGGCCCGCGGTCTGGCAAGGGGCGCATCATGCGCGCCCGGCGATGCGCGGCTGATCAGACCTTGCGGTTGGGCAATTCGGCCATGATCCGCGAGCGTTCGGTGTCGGACAGCCGCGACCAGGCCGCGATTTCATCCATGGAACGCGCGCAACCGGCGCAGAGCCGGGTTTCGGGATCGATCCGGCAGATATCGATGCAGGGGGTCCGGGGCGGTATCGACGAGGTCATCTGTGGAGTTCCATGTGGGAGAGCCGGTCAAGAAAGCCTTGAAGGATATAGCTGGCGGCGACGTGGTCGATGACCTCGGCACGGCGGCGGCGGGAGGTATCGGCCTCAAGGAGTGCGCGTTCGGCGGCGACGGTCGAGAGGCGTTCGTCCCAGAACCCGATCGGCAGGTCGGTCATTCGGGATAGATTGCGGGCAAAGGCGCGGGTCGATTGGCAGCGCGGTCCCTCTGTCCCGTCCATGTTGCGCGGCAGCCCCAAAAGAAATCCCCCGGCATCGCGTCCCGCGGCGATGTCGAGAAGTCGGGCGGCATCGAGGCCGAACTTGCGCCGCCGGATGGTTTCCAGCGGGCTCGCGATCGACCATAGCCCGTCAGAGACCGCCACGCCTATGGTCTTGTCGCCGAGGTCCAGCCCCACGAGGGCGCGGCCGCGCGGCAGCGCGGCGGCCAGCGCCTCGGGGGTGTCATGCACGCTCACTCGGCCACACCTGCGGACGTCGCGGCCTGGCGGACCTCTTGCAGGGCCTCGGGATGAAGCGCGAAGACCTGCTGTGCCTCTGTCCAGATGGCGCCGGCCTGCGCGGTGTCGCCGAGGATGCCGAGGGCGCGGATGAGCTGGGCCCATTCCTGTGGTGTGCCGCCGCGGGTCGCGAGCCGTTCGGACAGGTTCGCCACCATGCCCTTGATCATCTCCTGGCGCTGTTGCGGGGTCATGTCTTCGGCGGCCTGCATGTCCTCGGCACTGGGGCCGCGCAGGGGGGCGTTGGCCTGGGGCAGGGGGGGGAGCTGGTAGTCGTCCACCCCGGCCTGCCAGGCCAGTTCCTCGATCTGGGCGCGAACCGGTCTCAGCCAGGGATCGTCCGGCCCGGTGAGGCCAAGCAGGTGACGCCAGACACGAAAGGCGGTGTCGGGCCGGCCGGTCTGGATATGCATCAGGCCCCAGTAATAGAGCGCGATCCCGTTTTCGGGGTCACGGTTAAGGGCGTTTTCGAGGGCGGCTTCGGCCTCGGGCGAGACATAGCCGCCCGCCGCGATCACCATCATGTCGGCCAGCGTGGCGTAATCCTCGGCCGTGGCGCGACCCTTTTTCAGGTCGATCGCGCGGGCCTGTGCCTTGTGGGCGGCGTCGAAATTGCCCAGCGCGGCCTCGTTGCGGGCCAGCAGCAGGAAGCCGCGCAGATCCTCTTGTCTTTCGGCCACGACCTCGCGCAATTGGCGAACAAGGTCGAGATGTGCAGGGTCGGGCGCCTCGATGCCGGGAATCGGTCCCGCCTCGGCCTCGGCGACGGCCTGGCGGGGGCGCTGTTCGCGCGCCTCTTTCGCCATTTCGATGCGGGCTTGCAAGGGCAGGTCGGGATAGCCAGGCGCGCCGATCCGGGAATAGGTGAACCAGGTGCCGGCCAGCAGAACGGCCAGAACGATACCGCCCGCTGCGGCGCTGAGCCCCGGCGGTGCAGTTGCCGCGCCGGTCGAGGCGGCCAGCTTGCGGTCGGCATCAAGGACGCGGCGTGAGACCTCGGTGCGGATGCGCGCGGCGTCGTCCCCCGTGATGATGTCGCGCGCGAGGTCGCGGTCGACCTCGGCAAGCTGTTCGCGGTAGACCCTCAGGTCATAGGCCGCCGCCGGTGCATCGCCGCGCCGTCCGCGCAGCAGGGTAATCAGCAGGACCGCCGCGACGATTGCGGCCAGGGCTATGGCGAGCGCCGTGAATTGCATGAGGGCCTCTTGCTTTGCTTGGCTTGACCCGGTCTAGACCGACGGCGCCCGGCCCGAAAGGGAGAAAGGGCGTCAAGGGCTTGCACCTTGCCCGATGTCGCGTTCTTGTGATGCCATGCCGCTGGTGGGCAGGGGGCTTCGGGCGGCAGGTTGCTAGAACGGGCCTGCCAGGCCCGCATCGAACAAGGGGAGTCGCCCGTTGGCCACGAGACGTTATTCTGCCTTTGCCATCGCGCGCGAGGCTGCGCGATATCACGCAGGCTGGGACCGGGCCTGGCGCGCGCCCGAGCCGAAGAAACATTACGATGTCATCGTCGTGGGGGCGGGTGGCCACGGATTGGCCACGGCCTATTACCTGGGTCGTAACCACGGTATCCGCAACGTGGCGGTGGTTGAAAAGGGCTGGCTGGGGGGCGGCAATACCGGGCGCAATACCACGATCATCCGATCGAATTACCTGCAGGACGCATCGGCTGCGATCTACGAAAAGGCCCGCAGCCTTTATGAAACGCTGAGCCAGGACCTGAACATGAACGTGATGTTCAGCCCGCGCGGCGTGCTGATGCTGGCCCAGACCGAGCACGAGGTCCGCGGTTGGAAACGCACCGCGCATGCCAACGTGCTGCAGGGCATACCGACCGAGTTCGTGGGCCCCCAACGCGTCAAGGAGATCGTGCCGATCATCAATATCTACGGGCCGCGTTATCCGGTGCTGGGGGCGCTTTGGCAGGCGCGTGGCGGCACGGCGCGCCATGATGCGGTGGCCTGGGGTTATGCGCGGGCCTGTTCTGCCATGGGGATGGACATCATCCAGAATTGCGAGGTGACGGCGATCAGGCAGTCGGATGGCGAGGTTACCGGCATAGAGACCACGAAAGGTGCCATCGGCTGCGGCAAGCTTGCCATCGTGGTGGCGGGCCATTCGGGGCGGCTGGCCGACATGGCCGGCTTCCGCCTGCCGGTGGAATCGGTGGCGTTGCAGGCGCTGGTCAGCGAGCCGATCAAGCCCTGCATGGACGTAGTGGTGATGGCCAACACCGTTCACGGTTACATGAGCCAGTCCGACAAGGGCGAGATGGTGATCGGCGGCGGCGCCGACGGGTTCAACAATTTCACCCAGCGCGGCAGTTTCCACCATATCGAGGAAACCGTGCGCGCGCTGTGCGAAACCTTCCCCATCATCACGCGGCTCAAAATGCTGCGGCAATGGGGCGGGATCGTGGACATGACCGGGGATCGCTCGCCGATCATCTCGAAAACGCCTTTGGGGGGCTGTTTCATCAATTGCGGCTGGGGCACCGGGGGCTTCAAGGCGATCCCCGGCTCGGGCTGGGCGATGGCGCAGCTGGTGGCCAAGGGCGAGCCGGGGCCGCTGGCCGTCGAGTTCGGGCTGAATCGGTTCCGCGAGGGACGATTCATCGATGAAAGCGTGGCCGCTGGGGTGGCGCATTGACAGGGGGCAGGGCATTTCTGCGGGGGGGTGGCTTGGGCCGCACTGTCGCAGATGGCGCCGGCGGGCGAATGGTCGCCTTGACCGTCCGCGCGGTTTCAATAAGTTGCGGCAAGCGAAACATTGAGAGGCGCCCATGTCTGACGAACAAGATGTCGTTCTCGTGTCACCGGCCGCGGCAAAGTGGATCGGCCTGGTCGGCGGATTGCTTGTCCCGCTTTTTCTCGCGGTGGTGGCCAGCCAGATCTACATGCCGCGTGGTGAAACAAGCGTGCAGGTCTTCCCGCTTCCCGACGAATAAGGGGGGCCGCATCCGCGCCCCCCGTCTGTTGCAATTCCAGACCGAGGGGGCGCGATGCTTCGCTTGACCTGTCCCTGTTGCGGCGCGGCCGCAGACGAAACCGAACTGGCCCCGGGCGGCGAAGCGCACCTGTTGCGTCAAGGCCCCGGCTCCTCCGATGACGCTTTCGAGGCGTATCTCTTCCAGCGAAAGAACCCTTACGGCGTTCATTTCGAGCGCTGGCGCCATGCCCATGGCTGCGGCAAATGGTTCCATGCGGCGCGCGATACCCGCACGCTGGAGGTCTTTGGTACCTATTCCGCCCAGGTCAGCGCTCCGCCGCAGGACATCCTTGACCGGATCGCCGAAAAACATCCCGGGTTCAGCTCGGAGGGTGGGCAATGAGCTTGCGTCTGGAAACCGGCGGGCGGCTGATCGACCGCAGCACGCCGCAGCGCTTCACCTTCGACGGGGCGGCGTGCGAGGGGTTTGCCGGCGACACGCTGGCCGCAGCCCTGCTGGCCAATGACCGGGTGATGGTTGGCCGGTCCTTCAAGTATCACCGTCCGCGCGGGCTGGTGGCCTCGGGTGTCGAGGAGCCCAACGCGCTGGTCGGCCTGGGCACTGGCGGCCGGTTCGAGCCGAACCAGCGCGCCACGATGACCGAGCTGTTCGACGGGCTCGTGGCCGAAAGCCAGAACCGCTTCCCCTCGCTCGCCTTCGATGTGGGTGCGCTCAACGCCCGGCTGGCCCGGTTCCTGCCCGCGGGCTTTTACTACAAGACGTTCCTGTGGCCGCGCGCCTTCTGGAAACATGTCTATGAACCGGTGATCCGTCAGTCCGCGGGTCTGGGCCAGGCTCCGACCGAGGGCGATCCCGAAAGCTACGAACATTTCTACGCCCATGTGGACCTGCTGGTGGTCGGCGGCGGCATTGCCGGGCTGCAGGCGGCGCTGGCCGCGGCGAAGGCGGGCGCCGAGGTGCTGCTGATCGAGCAGACGGCCCATTGGGGCGGCCGCGCGCCGGTGGACGACGTGACCATCGACGGCAAGCCCGCCGCCGAGTGGGTTGCGCAGACGGTCGCGGCGCTGTCGGCGATGGACAATGTCCGCCTGCGCCTGCGGATGCAAGGGACGGGTGTTTACGATCATGGCTATGTGCTGGCCGATGAACGGCTGACCGATCACGCGCCCGACCGTCCCGGCCCGCGCCACCGGTTGTGGAAGATCCGGGCGAAACAAATCATTGCGGCGACCGGCGCGATCGAGCGGCCGCTGGCCTTTCCGGGCAATGACGTGCCGGGGGTGATGCTGGCCTCGGCCTTGCGCGACTATGTGGTCAACTGGGCGGTGGCGCCGGGGCGGCGCACCGTGGTGGTCACGAATAATGATGATGCCTACCGCACCGCTTTGGCCCTGCTCGATGCGGGGCTTGAGGTGCCTGCGATCCTGGATGCGCGCGATGTGGCCGACGGCCCGCTGCCGCAGGCAGCGCGCGCGCGTGGCATTCCGGTGCGCACGGGCATGGCGGTGGTCAAGGTCAAGGGCACCACGCGGGTCAAGGGCGTGGGGGTCGGCAATGCCGGCGGCATCGGCCTGCCCATCGACAGCATCGCCTGCGATGCGGTGGCGATGTCGGGCGGCTGGTCGCCGGTGGTCCATCTGTGGTCCCATTGCGGCGGCAAGCTGATCTGGGACGCGGCCAACGCGATGTTCCGCCCCGATCCGGGCCGCGCGCCCACGGGGGCGGATGGCGCGCCTTTCGTCCACACCGCGGGCAGCGCCAGCGGTGCGCTTTTCGCCGGGGATTGCCTGGCCGATGCCGCGCGCGCCGGCGTCGCTGCGACCACCGCCCTTGGACATGCCGCAGAGGCGAACCCGGCCCGGGCCGAGGCCGCCGATGAGGCACCGATGCAACCGTTCTGGGTGATGCCCGGCCGGGCCGGGCCTGATTTGCGGATGAAGATGTTCCTCGACTACCAGAACGACGTGAAGGTGTCGGATGTCCAGCTGGCGGCGCGCGAGGGCTATGAAAGCGTCGAACATACCAAGCGCTACACCACGCTTGGCATGGCCACGGATCAGGGGAAACTGTCCAACATCAACGGCCTGGCGATCCTGGCCGACAGCCTGGGGGCAGAGATCCCGCAGGTCGGCACCACCACCTTCCGCCCGCCCTACACGCCGCTGACCTTCGGCGCCATCGCGGGCGAGGCGCGTGGCGATCTGTTCCAGCCGGTGCGCCAGACCCCGATGCATGCCTGGCACGCGGGGCAGGGCGCGGTGTTCGAACCGGTCGGGCAATGGCGCCGGCCCTACTGCTATCCGCGCAAGGGGGAAAGCCGCGCGCAGGCCGTCCAGCGCGAGGTGACGAACACGCGCGAAAATGTCGGCCTGCTGGATGCCTCGACCCTGGGCAAGCTGCTGGTCAAAGGGCCCGATGCGGCCGCGTTCCTCGACCGCGTCTATACCAACATGATGTCCACGCTGAAGCCGGGGCGCTGCCGCTATGGGCTGATGTGCAGCGAGAACGGGTTCCTGATGGATGACGGTGTCGTGGCGCGGCTGTCCGAGGACAGTTTCCTGTGCCACACCACCTCGGGCGGGGCCGAACATGTGCATCAGCACCTTGAGGAATGGCTGCAGACCGAATGGTGGGATCTCAAGGTCCACGTCGTCAACCTGACCGAGCAACATGCACAGGTGGCCGTGGTCGGCCCCAAGGCGCGCCAGCTGCTGGACCGCCTGGGGGGCATGGACCTGTCGAAAGAGGCGCTGTCCTTCATGGGCTGGGCCGAAGGGCAACTGGCCGGGATCCCGGCCCGGGTCTACCGTATCTCCTTCTCGGGCGAACTCAGCTTCGAGGTGGCCGTGCCGGCGGGGCAGGGGCAGGCGTTCTGGGACAAGTGCCTGGAGGCCGGGGCCGATCTGGGTGTCGCGCCCTACGGCACCGAGGCACTGCATGTCATGCGCGCCGAGAAGGGCTTCATCATGATCGGGGATGAAACCGACGGCACGGTTATCCCGCAGGACCTCGGGCTCGACTGGGCGGTGTCCAGGAAGAAAGCCGATTTCATCGGCAAGCGCGCGCAGGAGCGGGTGCACATGACCGATCCTGAGCGCTGGAAACTGGTCGGGCTGGAAACGCTGGACGGCTCGGTTCTGCCGGACGGGGCCTATGCGGTGGATGCCGGGTTGAATGGCAACCGCCAGCGCAACACCCAGGGCCGGGTGACCTCGACCTACCACTCGCCCACCCTGGGGCGCGGGATCGCGATGGGTCTGGTGCGGCGCGGCCCCGACCGGATGGGCGAGGTGCTGGAGTTCATGCGCACCGATGGGCGCACGGTGCGTGCACGCATTGTCAGCCCGGTCTTCTACGACCCCGAGGGGGAGAAGCAGAATGTCTGAGACTGCCCGCAGCCAAGGGCTTGCCCGGATCGAGGCCGTGGCCGGCCGTGGCATGATCACGCTGAAAGGCGACATGGACAGCCGCCGGTTCAAGAACGTGCTGGCAAAGGCGCTGGATCTGCCACTGCCCGACCCGTTGCGCTGCGCCTTCGAGGGCGCGCGCGGTATCGGCTGGATGGCCCCCGACGAGGTGTTGATCTTCGTCCCCGGGGCCGAGGTGCCCGAGGCGCTGGCGGCCCTGCGGGACAAGATCGGCGATGATCATATCACCGCCGTCGACGTGTCGGATGCGCGCGCGCAGTTCCGCCTGACTGGCCCCGGCGCGCGCGAGGTTCTGGCCAAGCTCTCGCCCGTCGATTTCGCGCCCGCCCGCTTCGTCCCGGGCACATTCCGGCGGACGCGGCTGGCACAGGTGCCGGTGGCCGTCTGGCAAAAGGACGCAGACCGCTTCGGGCTGGTCTGTTTCCGGTCGGTCGGCGGCTACGTCGCCGGGCTCTTGGCCAACGCCGCCGCACCCGGCGCGGAGGTCGGCTATTTTACTGCCGGGGGTTGACCTTCCCCCGGCTTGGCCTCCATCTACGGCAAAGTGACGCAGTCAACAAAGAGGGGCCCATTCATGGCTTTCGAACTTCCCGATCTTCCCTATGCCCACGACGCGCTTGCCGATCTGGGCATGTCGAAGGAAACGCTGGAGTATCACCACGACCTGCACCACAAGGCCTATGTCGACAACGGCAACAAGCTGATCGACGGCACCGACTGGGCCGGCAAGAGCCTGGAAGACATCATCAAGGGCACCTACGAGGCCGGCGCGGTCGCGCAGAACGGCATCTTCAACAACGCTTCGCAGCATTGGAACCACTGCCAGTTCTGGGAAATGATGGGGCCGGGCAAGTCGGCCATGCCCTCTGAGCTGGAAGCGCGTCTAAAGGATGCGTTCGGGTCGGTCGATGGGTTCAAGGAACAGTTTTCCGCCGCGGGGGCAGGGCAGTTTGGTTCTGGCTGGTGCTGGCTGGTGGTCGATACCGACGGCACGCTGAAGGTGACCAAGACAGAGAACGGGGTGAACCCGCTCTGCTTTGACCAGACCGCGCTGTTGGGCTGTGACGTGTGGGAACATTCCTACTACATCGATTTCCGTAACAAGCGCCCAGCCTATCTGACCAACTTTCTCGACAACCTGGTGAACTGGGAAAATGTGGCCGAACGGCTGGCCAACGCCTGATCGGGCGCATCTGATATGCGAAACGGCCGCCCATAGGGCGGCCGTTTTCAATTTTCTGGCCCGGTGTCTTCCAATATCCCGGCGCTATTGCAGGATGACGATCACGCGCCTCAGCGGTCTTCCACATCGACATAGTCGCGCCGCGTCTCTCCAGTATAAAGCTGGCGTGGGCGGCCGATTTTCATTGCCGGGTCGGCGATCATCTCTTTCCACTGGGAAATCCAGCCCACTGTGCGCGATACCGCAAAGATCGGTGTGAACATCGAGGTCGGAAAGCCCATCGCGTCAAGGATGATACCCGAATAGAAATCCACGTTCGGGTAAAGCTTTTTCTCGACGAAATACTCATCCTCCAGCGCGATCTTTTCCAACTCCATCGCGACCTTCAGGGTCTCGTTATCTTCGACGCCCAGCAGGTCCAGAACCTCATGCGCGGATTGTTTCATCACTTTCGCGCGCGGATCGAAATTCTTGTAGACGCGGTGGCCAAAGCCCATCAGGCGGAACGGATCGTTCTTGTCCTTGGCGCGGGCGATGAATTCTGGAATGCGATCCACCGTCCCGATTTCCTGGAGCATTTCAAGGCAAGCCTGGTTCGCACCGCCATGCGCCGGCCCCCAGAGACAGGCGATACCGGCCGCGATACAGGCAAACGGGTTGGCGCCCGAGGAAGATGCCAACCGCACCGTCGATGTCGAGGCGTTCTGTTCGTGATCGGCATGCAGGGTAAAGATGCGATCCATCGCGCGGGTCAGGATCGGGTCGACCTCGTATTCCTCGGTCGGAACCGCGAAACACATGCGCAGAAAGTTCGAGGCGTAATCGAGATCGTTGCGCGGATAGACGAAGGGCTGGCCGACCGAATATTTGTAGGCCATTGCCGCGATGGTCGGCACCTTGGCGATCAGTCGGATCGAGGCGACCTCGCGCTGCCATGGATCGTTTACATCGGTCGAGTCGTGGTAAAAGGCCGACATCGCGCCCACCACGCCCACCATGACGGCCATCGGGTGTGCGTCGCGCCGGAACCCGGTAAAGAAACGGTGCATCTGTTCATGCACCATGGTGTGGCGCGTCACCCGGCTTTCGAAATCCTCAAGCTGCGCGGCGGTCGGCAATTCACCGTAAAGCAGCAGAAAACAGACCTCCAGGAAGTGCGACTTCTCGGCAAGCTGGTCGATCGGGTAGCCGCGATGCAGCAACTCGCCCTGATCTCCGTCGATGAAGGTAATGGACGATTCACACGACGACGTAGAGGTAAAACCCGGATCGTGGGTGAATACGCCCATTTTGCCGTAAAGCTTGCGGATATCGATCACGTCGGGGCCCGCGCTGGGGCTGAGCACCGGAAGTTCGACCGTTTTTTCCCCAAGCGTCAGAGTCGCGGTTTTCGTGCTGTCGGCCATTAAGGTCCCTTTCATTTCACGGGAAACCGGGGCCGCGCTCCCTTTCGCGGCACCGGTCATTGGCGTGCGGGGCGCGTGCGTGGCCGGATGCCCGTCCTCAACCCCTTGCGTCAGCCAGCCGGGCAATTGTTTCCTCCCGGCCGATGACAAGCATCATATCAAAGACGCTGGGGGAAACCGTGCGCCCCGCCAGCGCCGCGCGCAAGGGCCCTGCCAGCTTGCCCAGCGTCAGCCCATGGGCCTCTGCCACTGCGCCAACTGTCGCCTCAAGCGCCTCTCGCGACCAGCTAGCATTTTGCAGATGCGGCGTCAATTCCGACAGTATACTACGGGATACACCATCTAGGGCCTTCATGGCCTTCTCGTCCGGCTCGATGGGGCGAGTCGCCAGAACGAAATGTGCTTTTTCAGAGAGTTGCGGGAATGTTTTTATGCCAGTTTTCAGCAGGGGCAGCGCCTTTGCAAGCCCCTCTTTCTGCGTGATCTCAAGCGGCGACTGCCCGGTTGCGGCGAGGAATGCCTCGTACTCACGCAGCAGCGCAGCATCCTGCATGACCGCGAAATGCTGGCCGCAAAGATTTTCCAGTTTCTTGAAATCGAGGCGGGCGGGTGATTTGCCGATCCCCTCAAGGCCGAACCAGCCCTGCGCCTGAGCGTCGGTAAAGAACTCATCATCGCCGTGCGACCACCCCAACCGGGTGAGGTAGTTGCGCATCCCCACCGCTGGATAGCCCATGTCGCGGTATTCCTCGACCCCCAACGCGCCGTGGCGTTTCGACAGTTTCTTGCCGTCGGGGCCGTGGATCAGCGGGATGTGCGCCCAGACCGGGACCTGCCAGCCCATCGCGGCATAGATCTGCATCTGGCGCGCGGCGTTGTTGAGGTGGTCATCGCCCCGTATCACATGGGTCACGCCCATGTCGTGGTCGTCGACTACCACGGCCAGCATATAGGTCGGTGTGCCGTCCGAGCGCAGCAGGACCATGTCGTCAAGCTGGTCATTGCCGATGGTTACCTTGCCCTGGACTTCGTCATTTATGACCGTTGCGCCCTCGCGCGGAGCCTTCAGCCGGATGACATGGGGCGCATCGGGATGCGTGGCCGGATCAACGTCGCGCCAGGGGCTTTGATAGAGGGTGGATCGACCTTCGGTGCGGGCCTCTTCGCGAAATGCGGCAATGTCGTCCTGCGTGGCAAAGCACTTGTAGGCGGTGCCGCTGGCCAACATCGCCTCGGCCACCTCGCGGTGCCGGTCCGCACGGGCGAACTGGCTGACCGGTTCGCCGTCCCAGTCCAGCCCCAGCCATGTCAGCCCGTCCAGGATCGCTTGCGTCGCCTCGGGGGTCGAGCGGGCGCGGTCGGTATCCTCGATCCGCAGCAGGAACTTTCCACTGCGCCCGCGTGCGTAAAGCCAATTGAAAAGGGCTGTGCGCGCGCCTCCGATATGCAGAAAGCCGGTGGGCGAGGGGGCAAAGCGGGTGACGACAGGAGCCTCGGACATGCACCTTAACCTTTTGGAAACCATGTTGGGGATAGTGTTGCCCTCTGTCTAGGAGATCGCTGCACAGAGGACAAGCCGTGGCGCTGCGAGCGGCATTCGAGGCCCAGCGGGGGCACCTGTTTGCCTGGGCCCCGGTGATGCTGGGTCTCGGCATCGGGCTTTACTTCGCGCTGCGGGTCGAACCGCCGGGCTGGGTGCTGGGTCTGGCAGGGCTGGGCGCCGCGGGGCTCGGGGGACTTGCATTGTGGCGGCCGGGTTTGGCGCCGCTCGCGCTGATTCCTGGGCTGATCGCGGCGGGGCTGGTCCTCTCGGCGTTGCGCAGCCACGTCGTCACCGCGCCCGTGCTGCCTTATCGTGTTCATGCTGCGGTGGAGGGACGGGTGGTCGCGCTTGACCGGTCGTTTTCGGATGTGCCGCGCTTGACGCTGGACCAGGTCTGGATCGCGGGGCTGGCCCCCGGCAAAACACCCACTCGCCTGCGCATTGCCTTGCATGGCGATGGTGGTCTGACCGCGCCGATGCCGGGTACCCGCATCGGGATCACCGCCCATCTTTCGCCCCCGGCCGCCCCGTCCGAGCCGGGCGGGTTCGATTTCCGGCGTCACGCCTGGTTTCAGCGGCTGGGCGGTGTCGGATATGCCCGCAGTCCGCCCGTGATGCTCGCTCTGCCCGAGGAAGGCGCGGCGCTGATCGTGAACCGGGTCAGGATGCGTTTGTCGGCGGCGCTGCGTGCGCGTCTGCCCGGTGACGAGGGGGCCTTTGCGGCGGCCATCCTGACCGGGGACCGCTCGGGGATTTCCCGCGGAACACTGCAAGAGTTGCGCGATTCCAACCTCGCGCATCTGCTGGCGATTTCGGGGCTTCATATGGGGCTATTGACCAGTTTGGTCTTTGGTGCGCTGCGTACCGCGGTGGCGTTGGTGCCGGTGCTGGCGCTGCGTTTGCCCGCCAAGAAGATCGCGGCCATCGGAGCCCTCTGTGCCGGGGCATTCTACCTTGCCCTGTCGGGCGGAAACGTGGCTACCGAACGGGCCTTTATCATGGTGGCCGTCGTTCTGGGGGCGGTGTTGGCCGACCGACGTGCGCTGACGCTGCGGGCGGTGGCGGTGGCTGGCTTGATCGTGCTGGTGCTCAGCCCCGAGAGCCTGACCGGCGCGGGTTTCCAGATGTCTTTTGCCGCCACCACGGCGCTGGTGGCCGTGTTCGGTGCGCTGCGTGGTCTGCCCAAGACCGTGCCGCGCCCGCCGCGATGGCTGCGCGCACCTTTGGCGGTGGTGGTGTCCTCTCTCGTGGCTGGCGCCGCGACCGCGCCCTTCGGGGCGGCGCATTTCAACCAGGTCGCGCAATTCGGTCTCTTGGCCAATCTGTTGAGCGTGCCGCTGATGGGGGCGCTCGTGATGCCGGCGGCGATTGTGGCGACCTGCCTTGCGCCCTTTGGCCTGGCGGGGCTGGGTCTTGAGCCGATGCGCTGGGGCATCGCCTGGATTCTCGCGGTGGCCGAACGGGTGGCAGCGTTGGACGGGGCGGTCTGGCCGGTTGTGGCGCCGGGGCCCTTGGTGTTGCCGTTGATGACGCTGGGGGCGCTTTTCACGGTGCTGTGGCGCGGCTGGCCGCGGGTGGCCGGGCTGGTTCCCGTTGCCGCGGCCTTTGCTCTTTGGGCACAGACAGAACGTCCGGCGCTTTTGATCGCCGAAAGCGGCGGGTTGATCGGGTTAATGGGGCCTGAGGGACGGACGCTAAGCAAGCCTTCGGGCGAGGGGTTCATTGCACTGAGCTGGTTGGAAAACGACGGCGACCGGGCCGACCAGGAAACCGCCTTTGGCCGGCCTGGCCTGGCGGGGACGCCCGGCGCGCAGCGTGCAGAGGTGGCGGGCCAGGGCATCACGCTGATTTCCGGCCGGGGCTGGGCGGCGCGGCTTGCCGCTGCTTGTGCCGAGGGTTGGGTCATCGTCCCCCAGAGGGTCGCGGACCCACCCGAGGGATGCGTCATGTTCGATCGTACCGCTTTGGATACTACCGGTGCACTTTCTGTTCATGCCACGCCGCAGGGCCCTCGCCTTACCGCGGCGCGGGTGGTGGCGGGACGCCGCTCCTGGACTCAGTAGCTGCGGATCAGCCCGACAAGGCGGCCTTGAACCTCGACCTGGTCGCGGCGCAACAGCCGCGTCTCATAGGCCGGGTTCGCAGCCTCAAGCGCGACCATATCGCCCTTTCGACGAAACCGCTTCAGCGTCGCTTCGAAGCCTTCGACCAAGGCGACCACGATTTCACCGTTCTCGGCCGATTTCTGTTCGCGGATCACCACGATGTCACCATCGTTGATCCCGGCCTCGATCATCGAGTCGCCCTTGACCTCCAGCGCGTAGTGCCGACCCTTGCCCGACAGCATCGTTCCGGGCACCGCGACATGGGTGGCGACCTCTGAAATCGCTTCGATCGGGGTGCCTGCCGCGATACGGCCCATCACCGGCAGTTCCATCGCGCCGACGGCCTCGACCGGCATGGCGCCGGGCGGCGGGGGCGGAGGTGCGTCGCCCTTGATGACCTTGGGGGAAAAGCCCTTCGCGGCGAATTCCGTTTCGAGTGCGTCAGGCAGTTTCACGATCTCGATTGCGCGCGCACGGTGGGCCAAGCGTCGGATGAAGCCACGTTCCTCAAGTGCCGTGATCAGACGGTGAATGCCCGACTTGGAGCGCAGGTCCAGCGCCACTTTCATCTCGTCAAACGAAGGCGGAACGCCATCGGCCTGGGTCCGCTTGTGAATGAATTCGAGCAGATCAAGTTGCTTGCGCGTCAGCATGGACCCTCCGTCCTCGCAAAGGCGTTCGCCAATGTTCTATACATGTTCCCGATTTGTGTCAACCCGCCCGGTCACGGTGGCCGGTCACAGTGGCAGGTATTCGACCTTGTCGCCGGTCTTGCGTGGGCCGTCATCGGGCGGGCGGATCACGAGGGCGCGGGCCTGTGAAAGGACCGTCAGAAGGGCACTGTCCTGATATTCGAACGGGGCAAGGCGCCCGCCGGAAAGACGCGCGCGCATGTAGTGTTCGCGCGGTCCATTGGCTGGAAGATCAGAGGCCAAAATGCCAGTCACGCGGGGGGCAGGGACGGCGGGCAGGCCTTGCATCGCTCGCAGTGCAGGCAGGACAAAGACCTGCGCACAGACCAGCGCCGATACCGGGTTGCCCGGCAGCCCGATCATCGCGGCCCCCCCCATCCGCCCGGCCATCAGGGGTTTTCCGGGGCGCATGGCAACCTTGTAGAACATCTGTTCCAGCCCCAGTTCGGCGGCAACCTGCCCCACCAGGTCGTGATCGCCCACAGAGGCGCCGCCGATTGTCAGAACCAGGTCTGCGCCCTCGGCCAAAGCGAACACGGTTTTCAGCGATGCCTCCGTGTCCCGCGCAATCGGGAGCAATCGTGCAGTTGCCCCCTCGGCCTCTACCATAGCCTTTAGCGCGAACCCGTTCGAGGCGATGATCTGATCCGGGCCGGGGCTTTCGCCCGGCATCACCAATTCGTCCCCAGTGGCGATGATCGCAACCTCTGGACGACGATGAACGGTTAGGCCGGGAACGTTCATTGCCGCGGCCAGCGCGAGGTCCGCGGGGGATAGGCGACGCGGGGCGACCAGGCGCTCGCCAACGGCGAAATCGGCGCCGCGGCGGCGAATATGGGTCGAGGCATCCAGCGGATCGCCCAGCGTGATCGTATCGCCGTCGCGGGTCACGTTCTCCTGGATCACCACACGCTCGGCCCCAGGCGGCACAGGGGCTCCGGTGAAAATGCGCACGGCCTGTCCTGGCCCGAGCGATCCATCGAACCGTCGTCCGGCGGCAGAGGTGCCAATCACGCGCAGCAAAGCGCCCGGCCGCGCGTCGGCGCCGGTCACCGCATAGCCATCCATCGCGGAGGCCGGAAAGGGCGGTTGGTCGCGGCGGGCGATTACCGGCGTTGCCAGGACGCGGCCTGCGGCCTCGGCAAGCGCCACTTCTTCGCCGGGCAACGGCGCGACCAGATCGAAGATATGCGCCAGCGCCTGCGCGACCGAAATCATTGCGTGACCTCGAAGCGGCCCGACTTGCCGCCCTCTTTCAGGGTCAGGCGGATACCGCCGATCTCCATCCCCTTTTCGGCGGCCTTGAGCATGTCATAGACCGTCAGCGCGGCGGTGGAGACCGCGGTCAGCGCCTCCATCTCCACGCCGGTCTGGCCCGCGGTCTTGACCGTGGCGGTGATGCGAAGGCCGGGCAGGTCTGGATCGGGGGTCAGGTCCACGGCCACCTTGGTGATCGGCAGGGGATGGCAGAGCGGGATCAGCTCGGCCGTCTTCTTGGCCCCCATGATGCCCGCCAGCCGCGCCACGCCCGGCACGTCCCCCTTTTTCGCCCGCTGTTCGGTGACCAGCGCCAGGGTTTCGGGCGTCATCTTCACCCAGCCCTCGGCCACGGCCACGCGTGCCGTGGCGGGCTTGTCCGAGACATCGACCATATGGGCATGGCCCTCGGCGTCGAAATGGGTGAGATCGGCCATCACGCCACCGGGTCGGCCAGCAAGGCACGGGTGGCCGCGGTGACATCCGCCTGCCGCATCAGGCTTTCCCCGATCAGGAAGCGGCGCACGCCGTGACCGGCCATGTCGGCCAGATCGTCCGGCGTATAGAGCCCGGATTCACTGACCACCTGCCGGTCCGTGGGCACGCGGGCGGCCAATGTGCGGGTGGTGTCCAGCGTGGTCTCGAAGGTCTTGAGGTTGCGGTTGTTGATGCCGATCAGCGGCGATTTCAGCGCCAGGGCGCGGTCCAGTTCTTCGGCATCATGCACCTCGATCAGCACGTCCATGCCCCAGCCGAAGGCGGCATCTTCCAGTTCCGCCGCCTGGCTGTCGGAGACCGAGGCCATGATGATCAGGATGCAATCGGCCCCCAGCGCGCGGGCCTCGGCCACCTGGTAGGTGTCGTACATGAAATCCTTGCGCAGGCAGGGCAGGGCGGTCGCCTGATGGGCCTGCACCAGAAAGTCCTTGGCCCCCTGAAAGGACGGCGTGTCGGTCAGCACGGACAGGCAGGCCGCGCCGCCGTCCTGATAGGCGCGGGCCAGCGCGGGCGGGTCGAAATCGGCGCGGATAAGGCCCTTGGAGGGGCTCGCCTTCTTGACCTCGGCGATCAGGCCGTAGCCGGTTGCGGCCTTGGCGGTCAGGGCGTCGGCAAAGCCGCGCAGGGGCGGGGCCGCCTTGGCCTCGGCCTCGACGGCTGCCAGCGGCTTGGCGGATTTGTCGGCGGCGACCTCTTCCAGCTTGTAGGCCTTGATGCGGTCGAGGATGGTGTCGCTCATGCGGCCTCCGAGGTGATCTGCGCCAGCCCTTCGACCTTGGCCCTGGCCGCGCCGCTGTCGATGCTTTCGGCGGCCATGGCCACGCCGTCGCGCAGCGTGGGTGCCTTGCCGGCCACCACCAGCGCGGCCGCCGCGTTCAGCAGCACCGCGTCGCGATAGGCCGAGGCCTCGCCATCCAGCAGCGCGGCGAAGGCGCGGGCATTGTGTTCCGGCGTGCCGCCGAGGATCGCGTCGAACGGGTGTTCCGGCAGGCCGGCCTCTTCGGGGTGTAGTTCGCGCTCGGTTACCTCGCCGCCCTCCAGCATCGCCACATAGGAAATCCCGGCGATGGAGATCTCGTCGGTGCCGTCGCCGCCATGGACAAGCCAGGCGGCCTCGGACCCCAGCGCGCCCAGGGTTTCGGCCATCGGCCGGATCAGGTCGCGGGTGAAGGCCCCCGTCAGTTGCCGTTTAACGCCCGCGGGGTTGGTCAGCGGCCCGAGGATGTTGAAGATCGTCCGCGTGCCCAGTTCTGTGCGTGTCGGCATGACATGGGCCATTGCAGGATGATGCATCGGTGCCATCATGAAGCCGATCCCGACCTCTTTGAGTGCCTTTTCAACAATATCCGGGCCGACCATCACGTTGACGCCCATCTGCCCCAAGGCATCCGCCGCCCCCGATTTGGAGCTGAGATTGCGGTTGCCGTGCTTGGCCACCGGCACACCCGCGCCCGCCACGACAAAGGCCGTGGCCGTCGAGATGTTCAGCGTACCCTTGCCATCGCCTCCGGTGCCAACGATGTCTATCGCGCCCTCGGGCGCGGTGACCTTGCGGCACTTGGCGCGCATTACCGCGGCGCCGGCGGCGAATTCATCCACCGTTTCGCCCCGCGTGCGCAGCGCCATCAACAGGCCGCCGATCTGGCTGGGCGTTGCCTTGCCTTCGAACAGGGCCGTGAACGCGGTCTCGGCCTCGGCTCGCGTCAGCGCGCGCTCGGCGGCGATACCGATCAGCGGTTTCAGGTCGTCGCTCATGCAGGCTCCTTCACGGTGTCGAGGAAGTTCCTGAGCAGGGCATGACCATGCTCTGACGCGATACTTTCGGGGTGGAACTGTACCCCGTGGATCGGCTTGTCCTTGTGGCGCAGGCCCATGATCGTGCCATCCGTCAGCCAGGCATTGACCGCCAGGCAGTCCGGCAAGCTGTCGCGGTCCACGATCAGCGAGTGATAGCGCGTGGCCTGGAACGGGCTCGGCAGGCCGGAAAACACGCCGGTTGCATCATGATCGATCCGGTCTGTCTTGCCATGTACGATCTCGTTTGCGCGCACGACGCGCCCGCCGAATGCCGCGCCGATCGTCTGATGGCCGAGGCAAACGCCCATCAGCGGTATACCCGCCTCTGCGGCCGCGCTTGTCAGGGGCAGGCAGATGCCGGCCTGTGCCGGATCGCAGGGGCCGGGGGAGAGGATGATCGCGGAGGGGGTCAGCGCCATCGCCTGTTGCACGTTCATGGCGTCGTTGCGCACCACGCGCGTTTCGGCCCCCAACTCGCCCAGGTAATGCACGAGGTTGTAGGTGAAGCTGTCGTAGTTGTCGATCAAGAGCAGCATGGGCGCGCCTTACATAAGGGGGTGAACCCCGAGCAGGGTCGGGCTATACATGTTCAGAGCAGGGCGCCCCGGTCAAGGGGGCGACGCCGGGGCCATCTGGCCCCCAAGGATCAAAGCAAGAGGTGCAGGCCATGGGCAAAGGCCTTGTCAGCGGGGTCGTCTGGGGTTCGTTGGTGTCCGGTCTGGTGCTGGTTGTGCTGGCGGTCACCGTGCCGCCACCCCCGCAGGTGATGCCGGGTGCAGTGTTGCAAACGTCCCACGACACGGTAACCGGGCCCTCTGCCGGTTCCGGTGAGCCGTCCCCGCCGGAGGATGACGAGCAAGCGAAACGAGGCGATAGCGTGCCGCCAGCCTCGCCCGCCGCCCCCGAACCCGACCTCGCGATGGGGCCTGTCACGCCCGGCGCGGCCGATATCCCCGCGCCTGCGACCGCCCCCGAAACCGAGATCGACTTGCCTGCCGGCTCGGGCTTCGCCAGCCCCGGCGCGCTGGAGAGGGTAAACCTGCCGGGCGAGGCGCCCGCCCCCCGCGCGGCCCCCGGCGCCGTGGTGACCGCCCCGCCGCCTCCCGAGACCGGCACGCCCGACACGTCCGACACCATGTCCGCCGAGATACCCGCCCCCGTGCTGGAGGGGCCCGCCGCCATGCGCCCGCCTGCCGACGAAAGTGTGTCCCCGTCCGGCGATGCGGGGCAAGAGCCGGAGCGTCCCAGCCCGGAACTGCCCAGCCCGCCACAGCCCGCCACCGCCGCACTCGAGACACCTGCCGCACCGGACCCGAAAGCACCTTTCGACGTGCCGCAACCCGAGATTATTGGCGAGTCGCAGCAGGCGCCGAACCCGCAAGCAGGCACGCAGACCACCCCGTCCCCTCAACCGGCCCCGAGCGTGTCGCCATTGGGACTGCCTGCGACGGGCTTTGACCAGCCGGTGCCGGGTGTGCGCACCGGGCGTTTGCCAACAGTGACCGAGGATGGCACCAAGCCCGAGGATCGCACGGGGGCCGAGCCCGATCCGACCGGCCGCATTTCCGCCGCCAGCCCCGGTCAAGAGGCGTCGCAGGCGAGAGGGGCGTTGGGCCAGTTCGCCGTGCCCTTCGAGGCCCCCGGCGCCGGCCCGCTGATCGCGATCGTCCTGATCGATGCGGGGGCAGAGGGTCTGGACATGGCTGCGTTGCGCGGGCTTAGCTTCCCGGTAAGTTTCGGCGTCGACCCGATCCGGCCCGATGCCGAAAGCCGTGTCGCGGCCCATCTTGACGCGGGACAAGAGGTGGTGACGCTGGTCAGCGGTCTTCCCGACGGGGCGACGGCGCGCGATATCGAGGTGACGATGCCGCGCCTGCTGGAACGCACCCAAGGCAGCGTCGGCATTCTCGACGCGATGACGGGCGGCTATCAGGACAGCCGGGAACTAAGCGCGCAGATGGTGGCGCTGGCCCAGGAAACCGGGCACGGCCTGTTGACTTATGACCGGGGACTGAACGGGGCGGCGCGGATCGCGGGGCAGGCCGGGGTGCCGTCGGCCACGGTCTACCGTGTGCTGGATGCCATGCGGGAAAATCGTTTCGCGATAAAGCGCAAGCTGGACCGCGCGGTGTTCAAGGCGCGCCAGGATGGCCATGTCGTCCTGGTGGCGCACACCTATCCAGAGACCGTGAGCGCCCTTGTTGAATGGGCACTGGAAGGTAACGCGGGGGATGTGCGTCTTGTTCCCGTTTCGGTCATCTTGATGCAACGCTGATAGGCGTGGCAGGTTCAGCCGTTGCCACGCCGCACGAAGCGCGCGGCCTCGGTGGCGGCGGCGCGCAGGGCGTTCGACTTGTTGACGGTTTCCTGCCACTCGGCCTCGGGGTCGCTGTCATAGACCACGCCGCCGCCGGCCTGGATGTAGAGCTTGCCGTCCTTGACCACCGCCGTGCGCAGCGCGATGCACATGTCCATGTCGCCGCCAGCGGCGAAATAGCCGACACCGCCGCCATAGACGCCGCGCTTTTCTGGCTCCAGCTCGTCTATGATCTCCATCGCGCGGACCTTGGGTGCCCCCGACACCGTGCCCGCGGGCAGGCCTGCCAGCAGCGCGGACAGCGCATCGTGTTCGGGTGAAATTTCGCCAACCACGTTCGACACGATGTGCATGACGTGGGAGTAGCGCTCGATCACGAATTCCTCGGTCGGGCGCACGGTGCCGATCCGGGCCACGCGGCCCACGTCGTTGCGTCCAAGGTCGAGCAGCATCAGGTGTTCGGCGCGCTCCTTCTGGTCGGCCAGCAGGTCGGCCTCCAGCGCGCGGTCCTCTTCCGGTGTGGCTCCGCGGGGGCGGGTGCCCGCGATGGGGCGAATCGTCACTTCGCCGTCGCGTAGCCGCACCAGGATCTCGGGGCTGGCGCCCACCACCTGGAAACCGCCGAAATTGAAGAAGAACATGAAGGGCGAGGGGTTGGTGCGCCGCAAGCTGCGGTAAAGTGCGAAAGGCGGCAGCGGAAAATCCTGCGTCCAGCGCTGAGCGGGCACGACCTGGAAGATGTCGCCCGCGCGGATGTATTCCTTGGCCTTTTCAACTGCGGCCATGTAGCCCTGCCTGGTGAAGTTCGACACCGGCTCGCCCACCTCGTGCGCCTCGCCGAAATCGCGGGTCTCGGCAGGCACGGCGCGGTCGAGGTCGCGCAGCGCGTCCATCACACGCTCGGCGGCCTGGGCATAGGCCGCGCGCGCCGACAGCCCCGGTTCGGGGCGTGCGGGCGAGACAACGATCACCTCACCCTTGACCCCGTCCAGCACCGCCACGACCGAAGGGCGCAGCATTAGGGCATCGGGCAGGCCGAGAGGGTCTGGGTTGACGTGGGGCAGGCGTTCGACCAGCCGGATCATGTCATAGCCCAGATAGCCGAACAGGCCCGCCGCGATGGGGGGCAGCTCTTCGGGCATGTCTATGGCCGTTTCGGCCAGAACCTCGCGCAGGGTGTCGAGCGGGCTGCCCCGCATTTCTTCCCAGGAATCGGGGTCGAAACGTGCATGACGGTTCACGCGGCTGGTGTCGCCGCGGCATTCCCAGACAAGATCTGGTTTGAAGCCGACGACCGAGTAGCGCCCACGCACCTCGCCGCCTGTGACCGATTCCAGAATGAAGCTGTCGCTCCGGGCACCCGCCAGTTTCAGCATCAGAGAAACCGGCGTGTCCAGATCCGCCGCCAGCCGGGCATGCACGACCTGCGCGCGCCCCGCATCATAGCCGCGCGCGAAGGTTTCGAAATCGGGGATCAGCTTGGCCATTCTTCCCTCGGATCAGCGGAATTGCGCATGCACGGCGTTGATTGCGGCCTGGTCCAGGCTCAGCCCCGCGGTATTGACCAACGCCTGTGCGAAATAGCCGTAAAGATCTTGTGCGATGCCTTGTGCGGCCTGCTGTGACAGCGTGCCGAGCAGGAATTCTGCCGTCGGATCGTCGGCAGCAGGGGGAAGGATCGCGTCGAGACGGATCAGCCAGGCATTCTCTTGCGCCGTCACCACGACGACCTCTCCGGGCTGTTGCAGGCCGAACAGGGCCTGGGCGAGCTCGGGCGGGGTCAGCCCGCCGCGCGACAGGCCTTGTTCGTAGGTGACTTCGTGCCCCAGGGCCTCTAGCTGTTCGCCTGCCGCCAGCCTTAGCTTTAGCGCCTCGGCCATCTCGTTCAGCCGGGTGCTGGCCTGGGCGGCACGCCAGTCGGCGATAACCTCGTCGCGCACCTCGTCCAGCGGGCGCAATGTCGGCTGAATCTCGGCATCCAGGCGTAGCGCAAACAGCCCGCCATCCTCCAGCTCCAGGATTTCGGGGAAATCGCCCTGGCTGACAGTTTCCGCAGCTTCGCGGAAGGCGGTATAGGCGGCGATCTCGTCCTCGGCCTGCACGCTGTAGTCGATCCGGCCCAATTCCATATCGGTTTCGCGGGCGAGTTCCTCAAGCGTCGCGCCAGCGGCCAGGCGGTCCTCGTAATCGGTGATCGCGTCGAGGATGAGCCGCTCGGCGCGGTCGCGCGCGGTCTCATCGGCAAGGGTCTCGCGGGCCTCTTCGAAACGGGTCTCCCGCGCGGCGAGGATCGCGTTCACACGAAACAGGGCGGGTCCGAGATCGGACATAACAGGCCCGGCAATGCCGGGTTCGTCCAGCGCAAAGACGGCCGCGCCCGCCGCCCCGCCGATATCCGCCTGGGTCACGTCGCCCAGATCGACATCGGCCAGTTTCAAGCCGCGGGCCGCGACTGCATCATCGAAATCGCTCTGTCCGGCCTCGATGGCGGCAAAGGCATCGGCGGCGGCTTGTTCGGTTGGGAAAGCCAGGCGTTCGACCAAGCGGCGCTCGGGTTGGACGAATTCATCGATCCGCTCGGCATAGAGGTCGCGCAGCATTTGCTCGTCCGGTTCGATGCGGTCGAGCATCATTTCGGGGGTAAGCCAGGCATAAGTGATCTGCCGGATACGCGGCGCTGTATAGGCGCCAGGCGTGGCCGCGTATTGCGCTGCGATTTCGTCGGTGCCGGGGGCAGGGATCGGCTGATCAAGGTCGCTGATGTCAAGCGCGATCAACTGCGCGCTGCGCCGTTCCGCGATGAAATGGTAGATGGTTTCGGCATACGCCTCTGGCGCGGCCAGGCCTGCCACGATTGCCGCCTGCAACAGCGAACGGGCCGTGTCTTTGCGGATAGAGTCCTCGAACCCGGTCTCGGTCAGACCGTTCTGTTCCAGGGTAAAGCGGTAGGCATCGCGGTCAAAGGCGCCATCCGGTCCCTGGAAGGCGGGCACCGCCATCACCTCCCGGGCGACGCGTTCATCGCCCACCGACACGCCGAGACGGGCCATTTCATTATCCAGCGCCGCCTCGGCGATGACCTGTGCGCGCACCGCCTCGACAAGTCCGTTCTGCTGTGCTTGCGCGATGCTCATCGGGGTGCCGGTGCTTGCTTGCTGGGCGTTCAATTCGCGTTGCAGGGCACGGGCATAGGTGTCGGTGCTGATCTCGGTCTTGCCCACCGTGCCGATCGTTGTGACCGAGCCGCCGAAATTGGCCACGCCAAAACCGCCCAGTCCGAGGATCAGCAGAACGAGCAGGATCCAGACAAGGGCCTTGGATGTCTGCTTGGCGAGGGATTTGGACATGGGCGCGCCTCTCTTGCGTGGCGATGCGGGATCGCCATACGGTTTAGGTCTTTGCGCAGTCGCCCGCAAGCATCAGGGGCAAAAGGCGCCCAGACGTTCGAACAGGGTGGCCAGTCCGGCGCGATCGGCATTGGCGAAGGCAATGCGAACCTCGTCGCGGCCTTGCATCTCTGCGGGGGGGCGGAACATCGTACCCGGTAACAAAAGCACGCCCGCCTCGTTCACCAGCCGCCGGGCCAGCCTGTCAGAGGGCAGGCCATAGGGGTGGCGTGCATAGGCAAAATAGGCACCCGCGGCCAGCAGGGACCAGCCGGGCAGGGCGGACAGGCCCGCCTCGATGGCTGCGCGGCGGGAAAGGACCTCTTCGCGTTCGCGGGCAAGCCATTTTCCCAGATTGCGCATACCCCAAAGTGCCGCGCGCTGGCCAAGCTGGTTGGGGCAGATCGCAACCGTATCTAGGAATTTCTCGACCTCTGCCAGCCGGCCACGCCCGGCGATCAATGCGCCGACCCTGTGACCGGTCAGGCGATAGGCCTTGGAAAAGGAATAGAGATGGATCAGCGTGTCGTCCCAGTGGGGATCGGCAAACAGTTCATGCGGCGCACCAAGGCGAGAATCGAAATCGCGATAGGTCTCGTCCACGACCAGCGCAATGCCGTGACGGCGGCACAGTGTCCTGAAATCGCCCAGCAACTGAGCAGGATATTCCACCCCCGCGGGATTGTTGGGCGTGACCAGCACGATGGCACGGGTGCGCCCGGTAATCAGGCTGGCCGCGCGCTGCACCTCGGGGACAAGGCTGTCGCCGGTGACCAGCGGCACGGTGCGGATGCCCTGCATGGACAGCCACATCGCGTGGTTGAAATACCATGGCGTGGGCACGATCACCTCGTCGCCTTCGCCCGCCAGGGTGGCCATTGCCGCGCAAAAGGCCTGGTTGCATCCTTGTGTGATCGCGACCTGGTCGGCGGCGATGTCGCCTCCATAGGCCGTCGACCATTGCGAGGCGATCTCGGCGCGCAACTCCGGCAGGCCCAGGACGGGCCCGTAAAGATGGGCTGAGCTGTCGTTGATTGCAGCCTCTGCGATCGCCCGGCGCAGGCCCTCGGGCGGGGCCTCCATCGGGGCGGCCTGGCTGACATTGATCAGGGGGCGGTCGGGCTCAAAGCGGACCCCTTCCAGCCAACGGCGCGCCTCCATCACCGGGGACGGGATGGTGGCACCCATGCGGGGATTCAGGGGATCGGTCATGGAGTATGCTCAGTCGGTGCCGCGATAAGGTTCTACGTATTGCAGCGCCATGTCCCAGGGAAAGAAGATCCAGGTATCCTGGCTGACCTCGGTCACGTATGTATCCACCATTGGCTTGCCCTTGGGCTTTGCATAGACGGTTGCGACATGCGCCTTCGGCAGCGCGGCGCGAACCACCTCCAGCGTGCGGCCGGTATCGACCAGGTCATCCACGATCAGAACGCCGGTGCCATCGCCCATTGCCTGCATGTCCGGATATTTTATGACGCGCGGTTCGCCCTGGTTCTGGCGGTTGTAGGATTTGACGCTGATCGTGTCGACGGTGCGGATATCCAGTTCACGCGCGACGATCATCGCCGGTGCCATGCCTCCGCGGGTGATCGCCACCACCGCGCGCCATCCCCCATCGGCGGGTCCATGCCCGTCCAGGCGCCAGGCCAGTGCGCGCGCATCGCGATGCAACTGGTCCCAGCTTACGTGAAATCCTTTCTCGTGGGGCAGGCGGTCGGTCATTCCCATGGTCCTCAACTTAATGCGATCTTGATCCCGAAGGCGGCAATCAGCGCGCCGAACCCCCGGTCGAGCGTGGTCTTGATCTGTGCATAGGCCACCCGCGCGCGGGCCAGCGAGAACAGGCGCGCGACGACCAGGTACCACAGCGTTTCGTTGCAGAAGATTACCGCGATCAGCGCGGCGCGGGCGGCCAGCGGGGCCTCGGCGGGAACCAGCCCGACGAAGACCGCGCCGAAGAACACCGCCGTCTTGGGGTTGCTGGCGAAGGTGAGAAAGCCGAAGCGGACCGCCGCGGCCAGGCTGCGTGGGTGCAGGCTGCCGGCTTCGGGCAGGGGCGCGCGCGCATGGCGCCACATCATCGTTGCGATGAACAGAAGGAAGGCCGCGCCCAGGATTTTCATCGCTACGAAAAGCGCTGGCACCAGTTCAAACAGCAGCGCCAGTCCCGCCATGGCCGCCCCTGCCCACAATGCCGCGCCCAGCCCGAAGCCCACCGCCAGCGCGGCGGCGGTGCGGAACCCCTCGGTCGCGGCGGTCCGCGCGCTGACCACGAACGAGGGGCCCGGACTCATCGCCGCAAGCAGGTGGATCGCGCAGACGGACAGAAAGGCGGCGGCTGTCATGGGCGTTCCGCTTGGTGTGCGATCAGGGGCCGGCCGGGCGCCACCGGGTCACTTTCGTCCGGTGACCGCATCGATGTCGGGGGCATCCACGGCCTTCATGCCGACAAGGTGATAGCCCGCGTCGACATGATGCGTTTCGCCGGTCACGCCGCTACCGAGATCGGAGAGCAGGTAGAGGGCGGATTTGCCGACCTCGTCCTGGCTGACATTGCGGCGCAAGGGCGAGTTCAGTTCGTTCCACTTCATGATGTAGCGGAAATCGCCGATACCGCTGGCCGCCAGCGTCTTGATCGGCCCGGCCGAGATCGCGTTCACGCGAATTCCGTCCTTGCCCAGGTCCTCGGCCATGTAGCGCACCGAGGCTTCCAGCGCGGCCTTGGCCACGCCCATCACGTTGTAATGCGGCATCACCCGCTCGGCGCCGTAATAGGTCAGCGTCAGGGCCGATCCGCCCCCGGTCATCATCTTGGCCGCGCGCTGCACAACGGCGGTGAAGGAATAGACCGAGATATCCATCGTCATCGCGAAATTGTCGCGCGTGGTATCGACGTAACGGCCGCGCAGCTGTTCCTTGTCTGAATAGCCGATCGCATGGACGATGAAATCAAGCCGGTCCCAGCGCTGTCCCAAATCGGAAAAGAGCCGGTCGATCGAGGCCTCTTGGGCGACATCGCATTCGAGCACGATATTGCTGCCCAGTTTCTCGGCCAGCGGACCCACGCGTTTTTTCAGCGCCTCGCCCTGGTAGGAGAACGCCAGTTCAGCCCCATGTGCCGCGCATTGCTGCGCGATGCCCCAAGCGATGGACTTATCGTTTGCAAGCCCCATGATGAGCCCGCGCTTGCCTTCCATCAGTTTCATTGACATCCGGATGCCCTCGACCACCTATTCGGAAAATTGCAGCCGGTGTAGGGCAAATGCCCCCCCCCATCAAGAGCGACAGACCACGGCAGGAGCGCGCAGTCATGGCCGACAGAAATGGAATTTTCACGGGCGACGACCCGTTCGAACTGGCACGGCGCTGGCTGGCAGAGGCCGAAAAGACCGAGGTCAACGACCCGAACGCGATCGCGCTGGCGACCGTCGATGCCGAGGGCCTGCCCAATGTGCGCATGGTGCTACTGAAAGAGATCGAGAACGATGCTTTCGTCTTTTACACCAATTACGACAGCGCCAAGGGCACAGAGATCGCCGCCACCGGCAAGGCGGCCTTCGTGCTGCATTGGAAATCGTTGCGCCGCCAGATCCGCGTGCGCGGCACGGTCGAGCGCGAGGATGGCGCCAAGGCGGACGCGTACTACGCATCCCGCGCGCTGCAAAGCAGGCTGGGGGCCTGGGCCTCGCGGCAATCGCGGCCACTTGGCTCGCGCGGGCAATTGATGGCCGAGGTGGCAAAGGTGACCGCGCAAAAGGGGGTCTCACCCCGGCGCCCGCCGTTCTGGGGCGGCTTGCGTATCCGGCCCGTCGAGATCGAGTTCTGGGCCGATGGCGCGTTCCGCCTTCATGACCGGTTCCGCTGGTGCCGCACGCAGACCGGCGCTGACTGGCAGGTAGACCGGCTATACCCGTGACGCCTTGACGCCGGGCCGGTTTCGACTTGCGTTTCCTGCGGTCAGCGGAGAAATTGGTCATAAGAGGTGACGTGCTGCTTAAAAGGCGTAGTTGCACCTGAGGATAAAAGGGGACGGGGCATCCACTCATGCCCGTACTTGCAGAATGAACGACGAGCCGACAGAGGCGACGCCGGTGCCTGTGACGGGCCGCGTCAAGTGGTTTGACCCGGGCAAGGGGTTCGGGTTTGTTACGGCCGATACCGGCGGCCCGGATATCCTGCTGCACGCAAACGTGCTGCGCAATTTCGGTCAGAGTTCGGTTGCCGACGGGGCGTCGATCAGTCTGGTCGTGCAGCGCACGCCCCGCGGGCTGCAGGCGCTGGAAGTTCTCTCGATCACGCCGCCACCTGCTGAATTCGGCCTTCCAGGTATGGACGGTACGACCGCCGTCGATCCCGCGATCTTAGCCGCGACCCCGCTTGAGCCGGCGCGGGTGAAATGGTTCGACAAGGGCAAGGGATTCGGATTCGCCAACGTGTTCGCACGGGCAGGAGACGTGTTCATCCATGTCGAGGTGTTGCGCCGCTCGGGACTGGCCGACCTGCAAGCGGGTGAGGCCGTCGTCCTGCGCGTGATCGAGGGAGAGCGGGGGCAAATGGCGATATCGGTGGGGCCATGGGAAAGCGCGTTGCCAGATTCCTAGCGGGCCTGAGCCTTGCATGGGGGCTTTTTGCAGCTGCGGCCGCGCATGCCGTTTCTTGTGTCGAGACCCGGGCGGACCTGCGCGGAGACTGGGGGCAGGCTCGCTTCGAGGTGGAGGTTGCCGATACCGCAGAGCAACGCGCCCGCGGCCTGATGTATCGCGAGACGCTGGCAACCGGGGCGGGGATGCTGTTCATCTATCCCCGGCCACACCGTGCAATGTTCTGGATGAAGAACACCCTGATTCCCCTCGACATGATCTTTCTCGATCCGGTTGGTCGAGTATTGCGCGTTCATACGGATGCACGCCCGATGGACGAGACGCCGATTGATGGCGGGCCGGGGGTCAAGGCCGTGCTTGAGATCAACGCGGGAATGGCCGCGCGGCTGGGTATCACCCCGGGAACCGAGTTGCGCCACCCCGCGCTCGGGCCCGGCGCGGCCTGGCCCTGCCCATGAGGGCCGCTTTGCCCTTTCCTAATCGTCGCGCGGGCGCTAAGCAGGCGGAGACGGGGCGTAGCGCAGCCTGGTAGCGCGACGGCTTTGGGTGCCGTAGGCCGTGGGTTCGAATCCCGCCGCCCCGACCAGCGATTTTCTTTATGCTGTTTGATTGCCATGCAGGGCGGTTGCCCGTTTTCCGCGTCACCTCGCGCAGAGCATGAGCGTGCTGTCTCAACCGACTGTCTGGCAAGGCGTTACGACCCCGATTGTGCGGGACTCGTGGCATGGCTGAATCAACATCTTGTGGGGTCATCGCACGTCAACTGAAAAATCTGGTGCGCGCGTGTGAATTTTTCGTTGACGGTTCCATGTGAACTACGTCAGTTTGTGTAGGCCGGGCGCGACAACACTAGATATGGTGGCAGCGTAGGGCAAAACGAAAACTCCAACCAAGGTGCCGGGCAGCCGCCGGGCAGGTCGGTTTCCGCAAATGGGGCCGGGTGAGGGTACGTTTTTCCCGACGGACAGGGATCGGGGGCCGGCGCGACAACGCGCTTGGGCCATGTCACGAACAGACGCGGATGGGGCAGTCCACATGAAGATCGAACGCAAGTTCACGACCGAGGAAACCGGCGCCTACGGGGCCATCGAGTTCACCATCACCACATCTGAAATCCGTAACCCTGACGGAACGATCGTGTTCCGTCTGGACGCGGTCGAGGTGCCCGCAGGCTGGAGCCAGGTCGCAAGCGACGTGATTGCGCAGAAATATTTCCGCAAGGCCGGCGTTCCCGCGCGACTCAAGAAAATCCGTGAAAAAGGCGTGCCCGATTTCCTGTGGCGGTCGGTTCCCGATGAGGCCGCACTGGCCGAATTGCCGGAAGATCAACGTTTTGGCGGTGAAACATCTGCCTGCCAGGTGTTTGACCGGCTTGCGGGCGCCTGGGCCTATTGGGGCTGGAAGGGCGGCTACTTCACCGACGAATCGGACGCGCGGGCCTATTACGACGAGATGCGCTACATGCTTGCCACTCAGCGCGCCGCGCCGAATTCGCCACAGTGGTTCAATACCGGCCTGCACTGGGCCTACGGGATTGATGGTCCCGGACAGGGTCATTTCTACGTCGACTGGAAGACGGGCAAGCTGACCCGGTCGCAATCGGCCTATGAACACCCGCAGCCCCATGCCTGTTTCATCCAGTCTGTTGCCGACGACCTGGTGAACGAGGGCGGCATCATGGACCTTTGGGTGCGCGAGGCGCGGCTGTTCAAGTACGGTTCGGGCACTGGCACGAACTTCTCGTCGCTCCGGGCCGAGGGCGAGAACCTGTCGGGCGGCGGCAAGTCCTCGGGCCTGATGGGGTTCCTGCGGATCGGCGACCGGGCGGCGGGCGCGATCAAGTCGGGCGGCACCACCCGGCGCGCGGCCAAGATGGTGATCTGCGACATGGATCACCCCGATGTCGAGGAGTTCATCAACTGGAAGGTCATCGAGGAACAGAAGGTCGCCAGCCTGGTCGCCGGTTCCAAGCTGCACGAACAGCACCTGAATGCGATCTTCGCCGCGATCCGCGCCTGGGACGGCAAGGCCGAGGATGCCTATGATCCCAAGGTCAATGCCGGGTTGAAAGAGGCGATCCGCGCCAGCAAAAAGGCCATGATCCCCGAAGCCTATGTCAAGCGGGTGCTGGATTACGCACGCCAGGGTTATGACAGCATCGAGTTTCCGACCTACGACACCGATTGGGACAGCGAGGCCTATGCGACGGTGGCGGGGCAGAACTCCAACAACTCTGTCCGGGTGACGGATGCCTTCCTGAAGGCGGTCAAGGACGATGCCGACTGGGAACTGGTGCGCCGCACCGATGGAAAGGTTGCCAAGACCGTCAAGGCGCGCGAGCTGTGGGACCAGGTGGGCCACGCCGCGTGGTCCTGCGCCGATCCGGGCATCCAGTTCCACGACACGATCAACGCCTGGCATACATGCCCGGCGGACGGGGCAATCAGGGCGTCCAACCCGTGCTCGGAATACATGTTCCTCGACGATACGGCCTGCAACCTTGCCTCGATGAACCTCTTGACCTTCTACAGCGATGGCGAGTTCAGGGCGCATGATTTCATCCATGCCACGCGGCTATGGACGCTGACGCTGGAAATCAGCGTGATGATGGCGCAGTTCCCGTCGAAGGAAATCGCGCAGCTATCCTATGATTTTCGCACGCTGGGCTTGGGCTATGCCAATATCGGTGGCCTGCTTATGAACATGGGGCTGGGTTATGACAGCGACGAGGGCAGGGCGCTGTGCGGCGCTCTGAGCGCGATCCTGACCGGCGTTTCCTATGCCACCTCTGCGGAAATCGCGGGAGAACTGGGTGCGTTTCCGGGCCATCCCCGAAATGCCGAGCATATGCTGCGCGTTATCCGCAACCACCGGCGCGCCGCCCATGGCGATACCGAGGGCTATGAGGGGCTTGCGGTGAAACCCGTGCCGCTGGACCATGCCAATTGCCCCGACGGGCGCCTCGTGGCGCTTGCCAAGGCCGCCTGGGACGAGGCGCTGTCGCTCGGCCGCCAGCACGGTTTCCGCAATGCGCAGGTCTCCGTGATCGCGCCCACCGGCACGATCGGTTTGGTGATGGATTGCGACACCACCGGCATCGAGCCCGACTTTGCCTTGGTCAAGTTCAAGAAACTCGCCGGTGGGGGGTATTTCAAGATTATCAACCGATCGGTGCCCGCCGCGCTTGAGACACTTGGCTACGGGCCTGCGCAGATCGAGGAAATCATCGCCTACGCGGTGGGGCACGGCACGTTGGGCAACGGTCCCGGAATCAACCACACCGCGCTGATTGGTCATGGTTTCAGTCAGGCGGAACTTGACAAGATCGAGGCGGCATTGCCCTCGGCCTTCGATATCCGTTTCGTCTTCAACCAGTGGACCCTGGGCGAGGAGTTCTGCACCAAGACGCTGGGCATCCCGGCGGCGCGGCTGAATGATCCATCGTTCGACATGTTGCGGCACCTGGGGTTTGGCCGTGCCGATATCGAGGCAGCCAATGATCATGTCTGCGGGACCATGACACTGGAAGGTGCGCCGCATCTCGATCCCGCGCATTACCATATCTTCGATTGTGCCAATCCCTGCGGCAAGAAGGGCAAGCGCTTTCTCGGGGTCGACAGCCACATCAAGATGATGGCCGCGGCGCAAAGTTTCATCTCTGGGGCGATCTCGAAAACGATCAACATGCCCAATGACGCCACCATCGAAGACTGCCTGAACGCCTATGAAATGTCTTGGGCGCTCGGGGTGAAGGCCAACGCGCTTTATCGCGACGGCTCGAAACTTTCGCAGCCGCTCGCCGCTTCTCTCGTCGAGGACGACGAAGAGGCCGAGGAAATCCTCGCCACCGGCACGCCCCAGAAAAAGGCGCAGGTGCTGGCCGAGAAGATCGTCGAAAAGGTCATCGTCAAAGAGGTCGTCCGCAGCCATCGTGAAAAGTTGCCCGAGCGGCGCAAGGGCTATACGCAAAAGGCCATCGTCGGCGGCCACAAGGTTTATCTGCGCACCGGCGAATACGGCGACGGCAGCCTTGGCGAGATCTTCATCGACATGCACAAGGAAGGCGCCGGATTCCGCGCGATGATGAACAATTTCGCCATCGCGGTCTCGGTTGGCCTGCAATACGGCGTGCCGCTGGAAGAATTCGTCGAGGCCTTTACCTTCACCCGGTTCGAACCGGCGGGGATGGTGCAGGGCAATGACAGCATCAAGAACGCCACCTCGATCCTTGACTACATCTTCCGGGAACTGGCGGTCAGCTACCTGGATCGGACCGACCTGGCCCATGTCAAGCCTACGGGAGCCGCCTTTGACGAGCTTGGCGGCGGCGCCGAAGAGGGCAAACCCAACGTCGCCCCGGTGTCCGACAGTGCAGCTTCGAAATCGCTGGAGGTCCTGAAACAGATCAGTTCTACCGGCTATCTGCGCAAGCGCCTGCCGCGCGAACTCGTAGTGCTGCAAGGCGGTGTCGAGGCAATGGCGGGCCTTGGCGGCGCGACGGCGGTTGCCAGTGAAAGCATGACCGCGATCGCCACGGGTACCGTCGAGATCGACGCCCGGACCAAGGCGCGGATGCAGGGCTATGAGGGCGATCCCTGCGGCGAATGCGGCAACTACACGCTGGTGCGTAACGGCACCTGCATGAAGTGCAACACTTGCGGGGCGACCAGCGGATGTAGCTGAAAGAGGCCGGTCGGTTTCTTGAGGCCAGGGCGGCAACAGTTCTGTCGCCAGGGGCTGCGAACAGATCCCCATCGCGATGACTTCGCGGTGGGTATTGCCTTGTAAACAGTCGTCGGCAAGGACATGGCCCCGTGCGCGAACCCGCAAAGATCAGGCGCAGGTGGCGAAGACAGGAAGGCAAAACTCGTCTGTTCCGGTTGAAAAAGCCGCCTGAACGAATGGCTTTCCATGCCATTTCAAGGGGTTCGCGTCCAATGTCGACGAATTTGGCTTTCGTTGAATTTCGCCTTGAATATCCTGCGCTTGGACCGCTATACCCATCGACGGAGACGTGGCCGAGTGGTCGAAGGCGCTCCCCTGCTAAGGGAGTAGGCGGGAAACCGTCTCGTGGGTTCGAATCCCATCGTCTCCGCCACTTGACCCCGCGAAAGCGTTCTACCGATCCGGCTCCGGCCGGATTTTTCCGTTGTTTTCGAGAGTTATGCGGGTGGGGCTGAGCACTGGCCCCTGAGCCAGGAGGCCCTGAAGCAGTCTCTCAGGGCCGATATTCTCCGGACCTCATGACTGCGCCGATTTGGTGAATAGCTTGCAAGCTATTGTTAGAATATGATTTTCCAAGTTTCGATCTGAACACTTCGACGCCGGTCGCGCTCGGCGAGATGGAACAGAGATCGAACGTTCGCCATCGGGATCGTCATGCTTGCAAGATTCTACTGGTCATACCCGGAAGAAGACCAGGCACAAGCCGCGATGATACAGCATCCAGCTCCAGAAGAGGTCGCGACAAGTAAACATGAAACTTCTCCGTGATCAGGTTTTCAGCGCCGGCGAAGACGTCGCCCGTGTATCCGGCCGACAACCGTGCAAGCACCATTCGAAGATCTGGTGTTTCATCCCCGGCCTCAACTACCAAGAACCCGTCATGTTGCTCGACCAAGAATCCTTCGCTTCTCAGTGCAAGCGCTAACGTTGATGTCTTCACCGTCCCGAACCGCGTTGCGATGATCCATGTATGCTCACCAAGACTGCGGATGTTATTGGCCTGAAACTCCAGTTGGTCGTAGTGAGCACGTGCTTCCTCGAGCATAGTATGGGCAACCGCGTCCATGTACACGGGTTTGAAATCCCCTTCGAGGACTGCGAACATCTGTTCGATTACCTTGTCATGAATGTCACCCGGGTCGCCGCCAAAGACTGGAGGCACTCCTGCTTTTGCGGGCTTAACCACGATGACCTTCTCTAAATCATGGATTTCTTGAACCACCCAACGACGCCCGGAGAAGATCAGCAACATACCTGGGGCGAGAACATTGTCGACCGGCAGGGTGCCGAGGTCTCGCCCATCTGCAACCAACCGGAATTCCTCAGGTGTCTGGAATACGGCGTAGAAGCTGTAATGCTCCACTAGCCTTTCGCCCGTCTTGCCTAGGAGTAGGAGCCCGCTTCCAGACTGTTCGATCAGATCAGTTTCAGGATGACCGATCGCACGCAGTACATTTGCAAATACTTCGGTCGTGACCTTTCGGAAGGGGCCCTCGCGACACAGCACGTTGTAGATAACGTTCGCAGAACCACCGCCGCGCTCAGCAATGATCGAAAGTATCTGGTGGACGAGAGTCGAAAGGTGAAGCGCCTCCGGTTTCGGCGGCTCGCACCAGCCCTCCAGCAACAAGTCAATCATTGCTATCGACCTGATCAGGCCGAGGCGAAGGCGATCAACAAAACTGCTCTCTGTGGTAAGCTTGGTTTCGACAGCGTATTGCCTGAGTATGGCTGGCTGTCCCTCGCGCCGACCTGACCGGCCGAGACGTTGTCGCAACGCCGCGACGCTGAATGGCGCCCCGATTTGGGCCACGCAGGTCACGTCACCTATGTCGATTCCAAGCTCGAGCGTCGAAGTGCAGACCGCGGTTGTCGGTTTCGCAGGATCCTTAAGGCGGCGCTCCACGAAGTCGCGGTGTTCGCGGGAGAGACTGGCGTGGTGGGGATAGAATTCCTGCGGCAGGTGTTCCTTTTCACAAAGCTCACGCAACCGATCCGCGTAGATCTCTACTCGCTGCCGTGCCCCTGCGAAGACAAGGTTGTCGCTGCCTCGAAGTTGCTTGAACAGATGGTTTGCGATGGCGTCCGTTGCGGATGGGCTGCTTTCATCCTCATCGCCTGACAGGTAGCCGCGAAGCTGGAGCCGCAATTCAGCGTCGCCACCTTCTGCTTGGATGAGCTGGACAGATTTTGCGGAGTCCGGGCGCAGATAGGCCTTGGCGAGTTCCATGTCGCCAAGCGTAGCCGACAGACCTATGCGTCGGATAGGACGCTTTAGGGCGAGCTCAAGCCTTGTGAGAAGTGAACGAAGCTGGACACCGCGTTCGCTATCAAGAACCGTGTGCAACTCGTCGATCACAACCGCCCGCGTGACCCCGAACAGGAGCTATGCGTGAAACTGGGTGACGGGGTTTGAGAGGGTGGCGTATCGTGGCGGGTGCTGAAGCCTGCCAGAACTTCCAAGAGGAACGATACGCC
>NZ_SLXU01000004.1 GCF_004343505.1 Rhodovulum bhavnagarense
CCCTTTTTTCCAAAAATGTCATAAATCCACAAAAAACATCGCAACTCACTGATAATGCAGATAATTCCAAAAAGACAGAAAAAGAGAGAAAGGCGTTACAGGGGCGCCATCTCTCCGGCGAACCCGCGACTCCCCGTTATCCACATGGTTATCCACACGATCATCCACCGAACGCTCCCTGGCCGCCGACTCGGACAGGATCAGAGCTTGGGGCCGGACAGGAAAAAACCGGTCCGGGCGCCTAAAGGAACAGGAAGTCACCGGCATCGATCTGCTCGATTTCGATTCCCTCCAGCGTGATCATGTGTCCCCCATGGTCGATCCGCAGCCCGTCCGCAGCGCTGGTAATGTGCAACGCATCGAACTTGCCTTGCTGACCCTGCCCCGCAACGCCATCCAGCCGCAGACGGTCAAGCCCCACCTGGAAATCGGTGATCGTGTCATGTTCGCCCGCGCTGAACTCCGAAAACACGAACAGATCCTTGCCCGGTCCACCCTCCAACCGGTCATCGCCAGTGCCACCGTTCAGGCTATCCGCGCCCGCTCCCCCGAATAACAGGTCCGGCCCCGGACCTCCGCCGATGAAATCGTCGCCGTCGCCACCCTCAAGCCTGTCCTCGCCTTCGCCGCCCCCCAGGCTGTCTGCGCCTTCGCCCCCGATCAGCAGATCCCGCCCGGCCCCGCCCCCAAGCGAGTCATGGCCGCCGCCGCCATCGATCAGGTCATGCCCAAAACTGCCCGCCAGCGTGTCGTTGCCCGCCTCGCCCAAGACAATGTCATCGTCCGGGCCACCGCTGGCAACGTCGTTATCCCCGCCGCACAGGATGCTGTCGGCGCCAAGCCCGCCCCCCACCGTATCGCGCCCGTCCCCGCACAGGATCGTGTCATCGCCGGTGCCCCCGCCGATATCGTCATTCCCCGCCCCGGCCTCGACCAGGTCGTTACCGTCAGAGGCCGCGATCATGTCATTGCCTGCCAATGCCTCGATCACGTCATTGCCCGCCTGGCCCAACAGCGTGTCATCCCACTGGGTTCCGGTCAGCGTGTCATCGCCGGCCGCGCCCTCGACAAGGTGGCCCATGCCGGTGCTGCCCGAATCGGCCGGCGCGGGGGGCGCGTCAGGTTTGGGCTGCGAGATCGGGCCTGGAACGGGCACCGGCAGAGGATCGCTGAGTTGCAGCGGGGCCGGCACGATCTCGTAGCGCGAGACAGATACCGACAGCAGCGCGGCGATATCCTCTGCATCGAATGCCGTGCCGTCCCAGCTGTGAAGGTTCAGAATTTCCTCGCCGTAGGTCACGATCGCGCCCCAGCCTGTCGTTTCGACCTCAAGCTGCTGGACCCCATGCAGGAATGGCCAAATCGAAAGATCCAACATGTCTTCACCGGGGCGGATGTCGGTAATCACGTCGACCGCGCCATCGACCCCGAGCAAGAAGGTATCGCGCCCCGGCCCCCCGGTCAGGGTATCCGCGCCCGGCCCGTCACTGATCACGTCATCGCCGCCACCGCCCTCGATCACCCCGGAATCGGAGGACAGCGACAGGATATCATCGTCATCGCCCCCGCTGACCGGCCCATCGGCACCGGCAAGAACCACTCCCGGCGACACGCTGACGGAAATCTGGCTCAGGCCCGGTTCGCTCGCCGAGGCGACAAGAATGGCAAACCCCGCATCGGTGCGGGCCATGCCCAGTCCAGAGACATCGGCAAGCGACAAACCGGGCTGGTCGGCGATGCTCGCCAAATGGACAAGCCGTCCCTCGGCCGTCAACCGAAACACTGTCACGCCGTCGTCGCCGCCAGCAGCAGACACGAAGACCTGGTCACCAACCGTGACACTGGCAAGTTGTCCGGCCTCGGCAAAACGTGTGTGCAGCGTATCGACAACATGATCTGTCACGCTCAGCCCCCCGTTTTCGGCGACCTGGAACACCGTCAGGCTCGATGTGCCCGCTGCGGCCGCGATCAGGTAGGTCGCCCCATCCAGGCGGACGGCCTCAAGCGCGGTGACGGTCTGGACCGGCACGCTGTCGGACACGCCAAGGGCCGAAACCGGCTCTGGCGCCGACATGCCGTCGACCCTCAGGATACTGATGCCATTTTCGGTGGCAGAAGCGGCGGCAACGAAAAGGCCCTGCGCGGTCTCGATCGCTTGCAGATCCGACACCCCGGCGAGATAGGTTGCCTCGCTATCTTGCAGGGTCACCCCCACGCCGGGACTGCCGGTTTCATCCACCGCGAACAGCGTCACCCCCGGCGCCGCCCCTTGCGCCGCCATGACAAACCCTTGCCCGTCCGGCCCTGCCGCCGCAAGCGTCACCCCATCCCCGGGCAGGCCACCCGGATCGAAAAGCGCCCCCTGCCCCGCGCCCCCGCCGGCGAGGGCGGCCTGCCAGGCCGGTGCCGCGATGCTTCCCCCAAGCCCGACAACCGACAGCGCGATCCGGTCATCCGGCAAATGCACCTGCATTCCCGTCACCTGCGGCACAAAAACGCCGGGCGCGACTGAATAGGTCACGCCCCCGGCATGATCGGTGACATGCCATGCCGCCGCGCCATCGGGCACGATTGATACGGCACCCAAAGGCGCCCCCGTTCCGCCAAGGGCCGATGTGCCCTGCGGTTCCACCAAGATTGTCATGCGCTGCACCACCCCGATGCACGCCCCCACACCGGGAACAGGATCGGCGGCAGCGGTCAGGCATGTCTTAACGAATTGTGGCGGAGATGCGGCCCTTGCGACGGATTTTGATAAAGGTCAGGGAATCATCAGCGCCCCCAACAGCGCATCGATCAACCGAGCGCGCGCGGACTCGTCCAGGGCGGCCCCTCGCCGCCGCGCCGCCAACGGGCCGCTGCGCGCCCCGCCCGCCGCCTCGATCCGGGCCACCAGAACCGAGGAACCCACCTCTTCGACGACCAGAACCAGGTCGCCACCTTCGGTCACCTCATCAACCGCGCGCCCCGACCATGCCTTTGTGCGGGCAGAAAACAGCGCGCAAAGATCAGGGGACGGCGCGGCCTTATCCCCCTCGAAGACGCAGCGCACCAGCAAGACCTGACGGGATCGTCCCATGGCAGCCCCCTCGAACGGCACGGCCAGCAGCGCCGCCCCGCCAAGGACGGCGCGGCGGGTCAGCGTCCCGGCCAGGTTCCGCGGGGCCATGACAGGCGGTTTCACGTTGCGCTCCTCCGGTTGGCATCACGGGCCGGGCGGTCGGCCCGGCCCCGAAACTCTATCTTACCGGGGCGCCCCGCAATAGCGATACCGTCACCCCCTTACGCAAAAGCGTGAACCCGCCGTGGTCGATGCCGCGGCGGGTTCCCCGTTTTTCCTGCGAGGCATCTGCGCGCGCCGGAAAAGGCCGCCCGCACCCCCTCGCGTCCGTTCAGACGAAGGTGAAGTCGTCGACCTCCAGCGTCTGCACGCTCAACCCGTCGCCAAGGACGTTTATCACGTGACCATCATAGGCAATCTGAACGCCACCCGTGATGTTGGAGACGTCAAGCGCAGCGATGTAACCGGCCATGCCCGCACCGCCATTGTCGACCCCGATCATCAGGAAGCTGTCCACCCCGATCTCGAAATCCTCGATCACGTCGACGCGCGGCGCGGTGAAGGCATCGAAGTTGAAGTTGAACTGATCCGCACCAGCGCCGCCCGACATCGTGTCATTGCCGTCGCCGCCGTTAATCGTGTCATCCCCATCGCCGCCGCGAATGACGTCGTGACGACCGCCGCCGGCAAGGAAATCGTCACCCCCACCGCCGTAGATCGTATCGTCACCCTCGCCACCGCCAACCGAGTCGTTGCCCGCGCCGCCCTCGATATAGTCGGTGCCAGCACCGCCGCCGATGTCGTCATTGCCTTCGCCGCCATAAACGGTGTCAGCCCCAAGCGACGCGCCCATCGTGTCGTTGCCGTCATCGCCGTAAAGCACGTCATCGCCAGCGCCGCCATTCACAACGTCATTGCCGGTGCCGCCGGACAGATAGTCATCGTCCATGCCACCGCCCATGAAGTCGTCGCCACCCTCGCCGTAAAGCGTGTCATTCCCGGTGCCCCCGCCGATCGAGTCATCCCCGTCGCCGCCCGTCACCGAATCCGCACCATCGCCCGCGCCGATATTGTCGTTCCCCGCGCCGCCGTCGATCGTGTCATCGCCCCCAAGACCGAACAACGCGTCGTCACCGCCAAAACCGGTGATCACGTCAGCACCAGCCGTGCCGGTGATGTTAACAGGATCATCACCAGCATCTTCGATAACACCGGTCGCCGAAATGGACGTGCCATCGCCGGTTTCCTGGTAGTCAAAGGTTGCCTGGCTGAAATCGCCTTGCAAGGTCACGGTGGTATCGGCCAGGCCGTCCCCATCGGTGTCGATATCGAGAATGGCAGAGCCCATCGTCACGGTCACGTCATCCTCGCCAAAGCTTGCACCCTCGACGAACAATTCGTCATCGTCGCCAAAGCCCTCGATAACATCGCCATCCAGTTCCGCCGCGGTGCCGGTGACGGTATCCGCACCTCCGTTCAGCGCGACCAGTTGCGGCGCAGCATTGCCCTCTATGACGTCATCGCCCTCGCTGCCGGTCTCGTTGACATAGCTGCCACCGGTTTCAACGTCGGACCCTTGGATGTTGCCCACGAAGATACCAGAATCGTAGGCCGAGTCCCCGGTATCGGCCACCGCGACGGTTACCGTGTTCAGGCCCGGTTTCACCGGCGCGACCACGGTCAGCAAGCGCGAGAACCCGTCATACTCGGTGTCGAAGGTACCGGTATAGGGATCGCCATCCGTCCCATCATCGCCGTTGTTGTTATAGAAATTGCCCACGGTCGTGATCGAGGTGCCTGTGATCGACAGGGGCTGCGCGGGATCGTTGTTGAACAGCGCATAGTTGACGCCGTTGACGTAGATCGCCGCGATATCAACGAAGGAACTATTGACATATTCCGGGTACTCGTCTGACCCGAAGAACACGTCGAAACTGATCGAGGGCTGATCGCCCAGGTCAGAGGCATTGAACGTGAAGGTCAGCAACGAGGCGTCGTTGGTACTGCCCGCGCCCGGATAGGCATCCTGCGCTGTTTCGGTCAGGCGCGGATCGCCCGGTTCGAACAGAACACGGGTATAGCTGGAAGACGTGTTCTGCGTTCCCGGTCCATCACCAGAGGTCAGGAATACGCCGCGATCCAGTCCGACGATGGCCTCTGGATTATCCGGGTCGGAAACTTCGAAAATCGTGTGCCCCTCGGGCAGCAGCGCAACACCCTCGATCGCACCGGTATAGTAGAGGTCAACGGGTGTGATCGTATCACCGGCAAAAAGGTAGGACGAGATGTCGCCGAAATCCTGCGGCCCTGCAATCGTTTCGCCGATACCGGGATTGTGGGCAAGTTCGGGATCAAGTTGCAAGACGGTATTGCCGCCCACCGCGGTTTCCAGCAACAGCCCAGACGCATCCGATGCCAATGTGTAATAGAAGGTGGCCTCTGGCGTGTCGTCACCGGTCGTTTCGACCGTGACCACGCCATCGGTGACCGTCACCGCATCAGGACTGACACCCTCGATGATGATCCGGTCGCCGAAATCGATACCCTGGATCCGGTCCTCGTTCAGCTCACCCGGCGTGCCGCGCACAACGTCAAGCCCCGGACCCGGATTGACGATATCGTAGCCGACACCGGTATCGGGTGAAAAACTGCCGGAATTGATGTCATCATTGCCCGCGCCACCAAACAGCTGATCGTTTCCATTACCGCCGGTGATCGTGTCATTGCCATATTCGCCGTCGATCGTGTCACTGCCGCCCAGGCCATCGATCGCGTCATCGTCGCCCCATGCCAGGATACTGTCGTCGCCCTCGGTGCCCGCAAAGGGATCGGCATCGATCGCCACGCTCACAGGCAGAGCCGCAGACCACTCGGCACCCGGCGCAAACGGACCGTCGGGGATCAGGGTCAGATCACCGTTGGTCAGGAAATCATCGATCTCTGCCGCGGTGGGTACCGCACCGGCCCCGAGCGGATCACCGGACAGCACGAACATGTGGGTCGGGTTCAAACCGGACGTATCGATCAGGATCAGCACATCGGTCACGTTATCACCCAGCGTGATCCGGCCCATCCCGGCCTCGTAGTAGTCATCGATGAATGGCGTATCACCCAATGCCAGGTTGAAGATACGTCCAGACGTCTCGTCGAGCGATCCACTTACATCGGACGCGTCCTCCGGTTCGGGATTGGCCGTGAACGTGAACGCCAAGTCATCGGTGCCACCAATTTCCAGCACCGAGGCTTCTGGCGACTCCGCCCCCGCCGGATTATCTACAAAGCTAAAGCCCGTCAGCGTGTAAAGAGTAGACATGTCGCTCTCCTAACTTCCCCCCGCCCGCGATCCGCTCAGGCCACGTGCCTTCGCGGAAATGGCGGGCATTGCCGGGGACCCCGCGCAAACGAGGTCGCGGTCCCCTGCAAGACACCAGGCACCCCCAATGGACATGAGGTAACACCCATAAGGTTAACGCTAGGGCTGCGCGGCGAGTCGGTCAAGGAAAACGGATATTTGACCGCCCGAAAGAACAGGGAACCAGACCAAAAGAGCGATTATGCGCGTTGCTTGACGCGCGTCCGTTCAGACAAAGGTGAAGTCGTCGACCTCCAGCGTCTGCACGCTCAGCCCGTCGCCCATGACCTCGATCACGTGGTCCTCATAGCCGATCCGGATACCACCCAGGATGTTGCCAAGGTAAAGCGACGACAAGCCGCCATCGACCCCGATCATCAGGAAGCTGTCCACCCCGATCTCGAAATCCTCGATCACGTCGACGCGCGGCGCGGTGAAGGCATCGAAGTTGAAGTTGAACTGATCCGCACCAGCGCCGCCCGACATCGTGTCATTGCCGTCGCCGCCGTTAATCGTGTCATCCCCATCGCCGCCGCGAATGACGTCGTGACGACCGCCGCCGGCAAGGAAATCGTCACCCCCACCGCCGTAGATCGTATCGTCACCCTCGCCACCGCCAACCGAGTCGTTGCCCGCGCCGCCCTCGATATAGTCGGTGCCAGCACCGCCGCCGATGTCGTCATTGCCTTCGCCGCCATAAACGGTGTCAGCCCCAAGCGACGCGCCCATCGTGTCGTTGCCGTCATCGCCGTAAAGCACGTCATCGCCAGCGCCGCCATTCACAACGTCATTGCCGGTGCCGCCGGACAGATAGTCATCGTCCATGCCACCGCCCATGAAGTCGTCGCCACCCTCGCCGTAAAGCGTGTCATTCCCGGTGCCCCCGCCGATCGAGTCATCCCCGTCGCCGCCCGTCACCGAATCCGCACCATCGCCCGCGCCGATATTGTCGTTCCCCGCGCCGCCGTCGATCGTGTCATCGCCCCCAAGACCGAACAACGCGTCGTCACCGCCAAAACCGGTGATCACGTCAGCACCAGCCGTGCCGGTTAGCGTGTCGTTGCCTTCGGTTCCGGCCATGGGCTCGACCGGCACCTGACCACCCAGCAACTCGGCCGCACTCAGGGTCATGTCGTCAAAGGCAAAGAATTCGACACTGGTGAACATGTCGGACCCCAGCGCCGATGAGACGATGATGGAGGCGCCGGAGATATCGGCCGTGACATCGCCGCTTGCGACCGCCAGAACGGCGGTATCGATGCCTGCGCCGCCCATGATCGTATCATCGCCCGCGCCGCCTTCCAGGATGTTATCGGCCGCGTTCCCGGTGATCGCGTCATGGCCGCTGCCGCCACGGGCGTTTTCGATGATGGTGGTGATATCGATGGACAGCGCCGAGACGACACCGCCGATATCCGAAACCGCGCCCGGGGTCAGGTCGATGCGCTGATCGGCGGTGACGGTCGACAGGTCGACAAGATCGGTGCCGCCGGTATCGAACAGCGTCAGGGCGACCGCTTCGCCCTCGTAAAACGCTCCGTCCTGCGGCGCTCCGTCGAACAGGATCGCGAACAGATCGCCCATCCAGCCCCCCACGTTCGACCCTGCCCCCCAAACCGTATCGCCCGCATAGGCCTCGGGCTGGCCATAGACCGCATGCACCGCCGCAAGGTCTGCTCGCATAGGCGTCAGGATCGACAGCACCTCGCCCTCTACATTGGGGTTCTGGGGTGGATCAAAATAGCTCATCACCGACATGATCGTGCTGTCATTGGCGATCAGGTTGTCCACGCCGAAGGTCGCGGTACCGTCATAGGGCCCCAGATGCCCAAGCCCCAGCGCATGGCCGGTCTCGTGCAGATAGGTCTGGTAGGAATAGCTATCGACCGTGGTACCGTAGTAATTCACCCACTGGTTGCCGATATTGACCTCGGAATAGGTATTGATCCCGGTGACGGGGTCGTATTCCTGCGGCCCGGCAAAGGCGCCTGGATCGTCATCGACATACATGATGTTCGTAAGGTCGGGATCGTCGGTCTCGACAAAGGTCAGACCGGTCGCGATGGCCCATTCCTCAAGCGCCCAGCGGGCGAGTTGCTGGGCATCGGGTTGCAGTTCGGTGATGTTCACATAGACGGTTTCGGTCGCGAAATGAATCGGGGCCGGGCTACCCCAGTCGACCTCGATAAGGTAGGTCGCGGCCTGTTCGACCGAGTAGAGCGCATCGGCAGCCATCAGGTGATAATCGCCGGTCCGGTTCAGATAGGCGCCAGCCTCGAGGTAATAGGTGCCGGTCGCGGGCGCGGTGAACTGGATTGCCGAGAAAAGAGTGCCCCATTGCTCTGCGATATCGTCATTGGTTGCGAGCACGGACCCGCTGGAATCATACAGTGACAGCTTGGTATCCCTCAGGCCGTCCGCGCTGCCGCCCACGCCCCATTGCGTAAAGACATAGCTCTGCCCGGCCACCAGCTCGATCGCGACCCAGTCGGTATCGCCACTCGCCGCGATCGTTCCGGCAAAGACATCATCGACCTGCATCGCGTAGGCGGTCATGGTTCCACTTGCGGCATCCGCGTCCTCGGTCTGGCTCGCCGGGATGACCGTAAGCGCGGTCCCAAGCGCCGAGGATGTCAGCGGCGCCGCCGGATAGGCGACCGGCTCCCCCGCAGCAACCAACGCAAGGTTCACATCGAGGGACACGCATAGTTCGCACATCTTACTGGTCTCCAGTTTGGCCGACCGTCCCATGCCGGATCACAACGGCGCGCAGAAAAACGGTCCTTGGGCAAGAGGATGGAATCTCGACCGCCCGTTGTCCAGCCGCGAAGCACTCAACCGAACCAGCGCCGCGCCCAGCACCGCGCGATGCCGCCTCGACAGGGGGCGTCTTTCGGCGCCGTGCCACTCAGGGCAGGGCCAGGATGACATGGCTGGCCTTGACCAGCGCCGTCGCCCGATCACCCGGACCAAGCCCAAGGTCATCGGCGCTGTCACGCGTGATCGTCGCGGCCAGTGTCTTTCCCCACCCCAGGTCAAGGACGATTTCGCTGTTAACTTCGCCGTCCGTGCGGGAAAGCAACGTTCCCTCAAGACGGTTGCGCACCGAAACCGGCCCGATGTCATGCCCGGCGGCAATCGCGACCAGACTGGATTTCAGCAGGGCAAAGACCTCCTTGCCGGGGCCCAGGTCCATCTCGGCGGCGCTTTGCCCGGTAATGACGGAAACCAGCCGCTGACCGGCCCCAAGGCTCATGTCGACCTCTGCGCTGACCGCGCTGCCGGTGACGCCCTGGACGGTACAGCGATAGACATTGCGCACCGAAGTCTTCATCGTCAGGCTACCCAGCATTTCGTCGGGGTCGATACCGATCCGCGCCTCCAGGCTGGCGACCACGCGGGCCAGATCCTCTTGCAGGGCCGCGTAGGCCAAGATCACCTTTTCGCCCGCGGGGGTCAGACAGGCCCCACCGCCCGACCGACCGCCCGGTGCCGCGCTGACCAGCGGCGCGGCAAAGAGATTGTTCATCGCCTGCACCCCGTCCCAGGCGGCCTTGTAAGACAATCCCACCTCGCGCGCGGCCGCGGAAATCGACCCCGTCCGCCCCACCGCTGCCAATAGCGCCACGCGGTCCGCCCCCATCCGTGCCCCGGATCGTTCCAGTATCAGCGCACCGCGCAGACCTTTAGACATCGCGTGTCATCCCCTTTCGATTGCCCTGTCTTACCCCGGCGCCCTGATCGCCGCCACCGCCAGTTGCCGACAGGCGTGGTGCGCGATGCATTTCAGTCTGCCGTGCCATTGTGCGTTTTTCCGGTCTTCGCCCAAATTGACACCGCAACCGCCCGCCCGGATGCGGCGGATCACCACGGCGTGTCGGCCGGGTCTAGGCAAAACGCTATGAGGCCGACCTAAATAACGATGGGGATCGCGCAGAACCTTTGCGTATCGATATGTGGGTTGCATACATATCGCTTTTGCGACACCGTAACGAACAGGAAAACATCATGCAGACAAGCACCAGGAACACCTATCGCTGCACGGTCACCAAGATCACGCAAGGCGCGGTGAACGCGGAAATCGATCTTGCCCTGCCGGATGGCCAGCGGCTTGCCGCTGTCATAACCGAACGCAGCGCGCAAGACATGGGGCTGAGCGAAGGCGCAGAGGTCTTTGCCCTGGTCAAGGCGACCTTCATCATGCTGATGGCTGGGGATGCGCCTGGCCGGGTCTCAGCCTGCAACCGCCTGGCCGGTAGGGTCTCGGCACGCAAGGATGGCCCGGTCAACAGCGAGATCATCCTCGACCTCGGCACGGGCAACACCATTACCGCCATCGTCACGCGCGCCAGTGCCGACAGCCTGGGGCTGGCTCCCGGCGCAACGGCGACCGCGCTGTTCAAGGCATCCCATGTCATCCTCGCACTGCCCTGAGGGGCTGACAGGAATTTCAAAAGGAAAGGACAAATACCATGACATTCGAAAAGTCCATTTCGCGCAGTGGCATCGCGGCCTTCCTGGTGGCCTGCGCTTTCTGCGGGCCAGTCCGGGCGGGCGAAACCATCGCCGCGGTGGCCGCCAATTTCACCGAGGCCGCGAAAGAGATCGGCGCGGCCTTTACCCAGGCCACCGGGCATGACGTCATCTACAGCTTTGGCCCAACCGGCCAACTTTATACCCAGATCACCCAGGACGCGCCGTTCGAGGTGTTTCTTGCCGCCGATCAGGCCCGCCCCGAACTGGCCGAGGCGGAAGGATATGCGGCGCCTGGATCGCGGTTCACATACGCGGTCGGCCAACTGGTTCTATGGAGCGCGGATGCCGGGCTGATCGACGGGACCAGCGCCGCGCTTGAGGCCGGTGAGTTCACCCATGTCGCCATCGCCAATCCCCAGACCGCCCCCTATGGCGCAGCCGCGGTCGAGGTAATGAAAGCGCTTGCCGTCCATGACGATCTTGCGCCCAAGATCGTTCAGGGCAAGAGCATCAGCCAGACCCACCAGTTCGCCACCACCGGCAATGCCGAGCTGGGCTTTGTCGCGCTCAGCCAGGTTATCGCGGATGAGGCCGGCTCGCGCTGGGTGATCCCGCAAGAGATGTATTCCCCGATCCGGCAGGATGCCGTCCTGCTTGAAAAAGGCGCCCGGAACGAGGCTGCCACCGCCTATATCGATTTCCTCAAGGGCCCCGAGGCCCGCACCATCATAGCCAAGTACGGCTACGGCACGGGGGAATAAGCCATGTCAGAGGGGGCCCTGTTAGACGCGGCAATGGTCCAGACCATCGCCCTGACGCTGAAGCTGGCGATGATCACCACGATCGTGTTGCTGCTGGTGGGCACCCCTCTGGCCTGGTGGCTGGCCCGGTCTCGTGGCCTGTGGAAAGAGGTGGTGGCCGCCGTCGTGGCCCTGCCTATCGTGCTGCCGCCCACGGTTCTTGGGTTCTACCTGTTGATCGCGATGGGGCCGAATTCGCCGCTGACCACGATCCTGGGGCGCAAGCTGTCCTTCACCTTCGAGGGGCTGGTGATCGGCTCGGTCATCTATTCGCTGCCCTTCGTGGTCAACCCGATCCGCAACGCGTTCGAGGCGATGGGGGATCGCCCGATGGAGGTGGCCGCCACCCTGCGCTCCGGGCCGCTGGATGCCTTCTTTACCGTCGCGTTGCCGCTGGCGCTGCCGGGTATCTTTACCGGGGCGATTCTGGGCTTTGCCCATACGATAGGCGAATTCGGCGTCGTGCTGATGATCGGCGGCGGCATCCCGGGTGTGACCAAGGTGCTATCGGTGACGATCTTCGACTACGTGGAAACGCTGCAATGGGGAAAGGCGCATATCCTTGCGGGCGGCATGCTGGGAATGTCCTTTGTCGTGATCCTCGCGATGATGCTGATCGAGCGGCGGCTGAACGGGGCGCGGCGATGATCGAGGCGGCATTCAAGGGGCGTCTGGGCAGTTTCGACCTGGACGCGGAATTCACCGCGCCGGGCCAGGGCGTCACCGCGCTGTTCGGCCCGTCGGGCTGTGGCAAGACGACGGTCCTGCGCAGCATCGCGGGGCTGATGCGCCTGCCTGCGGGCCGGCTGGTTGTGAACGGAGTGACCTGGCAGGACGGTCGGCGCTTTGTGCCGCCCCATCGCCGCGCCATGGGCTATGTGTTTCAAGAGGCCAGCCTGTTTCCCCATCTCTCGATCGAGGCCAACCTGACCTTCGGGATGCGCCGCCAGAAGGCACCCGCCCGCATCGGACTGGACGAGGTTATCGACCTTTTGGGCATCGGCCGGCTTTTCGACCGGCACCCGACGCAACTGTCCGGGGGCGAACGTCAGCGGGTCGCAATCGGTCGGGCCCTGCTATCCCAGCCCGAACTTTTGCTGATGGATGAACCGCTATCGGCGCTCGACCGCTTCTCCAAGGACGACATCCTGCCCTATCTCGAACGGCTGCACGCTGCGCTGTCGATCCCGGTGCTTTACGTCAGCCACGACATTGCCGAGGTCGAGCGACTGGCCGATACGCTGGTTCTGATGGAGGCGGGCCGCGTGCGCGCCGCCGGCCCCATCGCCGACGTGCTGGCCAATCCCGCGCTGCCGCTGATACGGTTGCCCGACCCCGCCGCAGTGATCGACGGCACGGTAATCGCGACTGACCCGCGTTACGGCCTGTCCGAGGTCGCGGTGCGGGGCGGGGTAATGACGGTGCCCGGCCTGCTGGGCGCAGTGGGCACGCGCCGCCGCTTGCGCGTTCTTGCACGCGATATCAGCCTGGGCCGCCATGCCCCACAGGATACGACCATCCTTAACGCGCTGACCGCGCGCATCGAGGGCGCCGAGGAAACCGCGGACCACCAGGTCACGGTGCGGCTGCGGCTTGGCGCCGATGGCATGGGTGCGGCACTTGTCGCCCGTGTCTCGCGCAAGTCCTGGGACATGCTGGGCCTGCGCACCGGGGAAACGATTGTCGCACGCCTGAAGGCCGTGGCGCTTGTCGAACCGGCCCGCCAGGCGGCACCGCAACACGATAAGTCCGGCATCCAGGCCCGCCCATGGCAGTCGTGACACCCGCGCCGTCCTAGCGACGCCCGAAAAGCCGCTGCCAGAGGTTTTCGGCGCGGTCGTCCACGCTGTCGATGAAATCGCCGGCCTCGTCTATCAGCGGCTCGATCCGGTCTTCGCGAAACCGTGCCAGCACACGCCAGATCCAGGCTGCGATCACTGTCAGAGTGCCGAGGATCAGGATGTTCAACCAGGGGATGATCGTCACGTCCGGGCGATCCACGGCACGAATACCCACCGCGTTGGGATAGATCGACAGGTATTCGTTGCGCCATCCGTAATGGGTCACCACCACCCATTGCGGGTTGTCCTTGCTGGACTTCAGATCGCCCGCCTCGGCCTGAAGATTCGATGTGTCGAACTTGAAATAGGGCGGCCAGCCCCAGCCGGTATCCTCGTTGCGAAACACGATGACCTTGCCCTCGGGCGTAAAGGTCTCGATCAGGTTGACATAACGCTGTGCGCCCGGGCTGCCTTCGCCCGGCGCGGTTCCCGCCCAGAACAGGGCATTGTCGCCGACCGTGACCTGCGTCTCGTAGGCGCGGTTGATCCGCACGACATCATGCTGCGGCAGCGTGTAATGCAGAAAGGCCCCGATCAGCACGGCGATCACCGCCAGAAAGGTCCATTTGACGTAAACCATTGCAGCCTCACGTATAATTTATGACGTAGATGATCGTGCCGATTACCGTTATCGGCACGATATAGACTCCGAGGATCAGCTTGCGGCGCAGCGAACGATCATACTCTTCAAGTCCTGCGCGAACGAAGGCGTCACGTTCGCCGGCGTCTGCCTCTTGATCCCATTCGCGTTTCAGCCTCTCGCGGCGCACCGCCCGCGAATAAAGCGAAAGACTGATATAGACGACGCTCAGGGCGACAAATCCCAGAATGACAAAGCGCAGCAGCGCGATCATCAAAGCCCCTTCCCGGTTCGCTCGGCGGCCAGTCTCTTGACCACCAATATAGGCGAAACGGCGACTGGTTTGCACCCTGCGCGCGCAGTGCGGCGCAAAAGCGCGCCCTCAGGCCTGAGACAGCGCGATATTGTCGATCAGGCGCACCCCAGCGAGGTGCGCGGCGGCCAATAGCCGGGCAGGCCGGTCTAGACGATCAAGAGGCACAAGACTGTCGGCGGCGCAGAGTTCGACATAATCGACCGCCTCAAAACCACCCGACAGGATCGCGGCGCGCGCCTTGTCCAATGCCCCGGCCACCGGCAAACCGCTCTCGATCGTCCTGCCCGCCCCCCGCAACGCGGCGTAAAGCGCGGGCGCCGCGGCCCGCGCCGCCCCCGTCAGACGCTGATTTCGCGAAGATAGCGCCAGCCCGTCGGCCTCGCGCACGGTCGGGCAGCCAATGATGTCAACTGCAATATCCAGGTCGCGCGCCATCCGGCGCACCACCGCAAGCTGCTGAAAATCCTTTTCGCCGAAATAGGCCAGCTCCGCCTGCGTCTGGTTGAAAAGCTTGGCCACCACGGTGGTAACCCCGTCGAAATGTCCGGGCCGGTGAGCCCCGCACAACCTGTCGGTAAGCCCCGCTACAGAAACAGTGGTGGCAAAGCCACCGGGGTAGACCTCGTCCGGCCCGGGCGCATAGATTGCATCCACTGCGAAAGGGGCAAGGAGGGACGCGTCACGCTCCTCTGTGCGAGGATAACCGGCCAGGTCATCGGGATTATCGAATTGCCGAGGGTTGACAAAGATTGTCACGATCACCCGGTCTGCCCCGGCACGGGCGGCACGCACGAGACTCAGATGCCCCTCGTGCAGCGCGCCCATCGTGGGCACAACCGCCACGCGCGCGCCCTCGCCCCGCCATTGCGCGCTCAGCGATCGCAGATCGGACAGGCGCCGCAGGATCGGCGCGCTCATGCATCCTCCCCGAACACATGCTCGGCCGCCGGAAATCGGCGCGCGCGGACCTCTTCGGCATAGGCCGCGATGGCCGCCCCGGCATCGCGCCCCAGCTCGGCATAGCGCTTGGCGAACTTTGGTTTGAAATCCGTGAACAGGCCCAGCATGTCGTCGACCACCAGAACCTGCCCGTCGCAACCGGCCGAGGCCCCGATGCCGATGGTGGGAATCGCCACCTCGGCGGTGACACGGTCGGCCAGATCCGCCGGGACCTTTTCCAGCACGACCGAGAACGCCCCGGCCTCGGCCACCGCGCGGGCATCGGCCAGCACCCGGTCGGCATCCGCGCCGCGCCCCTGCACCTTGTAGCCGCCCAGCGTGTTGATCGCCTGCGGCGTCAGCCCGACATGGGCCATCACCGGAATGGAGCGCGCCGTCAGGAACCGGACCGTGTCGGCCATCGCCACGCCGCCCTCCAGCTTGACCGCGCCTGCGCCGGTCTCGGCCATCAGGCGGGCGGCGTTGCGAAAGGCCTGCTCGGGACCTTCCTCGTAGCTGCCAAAGGGCATGTCGACCACCATCAGCGCATGGTTGACCCCGCGCGCCACCGCCTGCCCGTGCAGGATCATCATCTCCATCGTGACGCCCAGCGTCGAGGGCAGTCCATGAAGCACCATGCCGACGCTGTCGCCGACCAGCACAAGATCGCATTCCGCATCGACCAGCCGGGCCACCGGCGTGGTGTAGGCCGTCAGGCAGACAATGGGCGTGGCGCCCTTGCGGGCCCGGATATCGACCGGCGTCACTTGGCGTATCGGTGCGCTTGCGCTCATGGCTCTTACCTCGCACTTCAGGGTGGCCGGGTTTATAGCCATGCCGCAGCGCGGAATCCAGCCCCCACGAGGCCCGCCTCCCTGCGTACGACCCGTCTGCGCAGCGCGGATGAAGCGCCCGGATGCCATGGCCGATCCTGCGAAACGCTTCGCCTGCCCAAGGGAACACCAACCATGATTGCCACGGGACATACGAACGGCCACCTCTTCCAACTCGCCAGGACCGGCGCGGCCAAACGGCGGATCGAAAGAGCAAACATGACGCGCCGCGCCGTCTGATCGCATCCAGATTGCGTGCCTGCGGCGCACGGCTTTCGTCCCCCCCTTACGGGGCGGACGGATTTGGGTATTTGGGCCAAGAAGAAGCCAGCAGGCACGGCTCTGCCACCTTCTTCTTGGTGAAAATACCCATGTCGCCGCGGCGGCCAGGGGCGAATGGCGGGGTCATCCAACGACATTGAAATCGGGTCCGTAGGGATAGGCGGTAATATTCTCGGCGCCAGTTTCGGTCAGCACGAGGATATCGTGCTCGCGGTAGCCGCCTGCACCGGGCTGCCCTTGCGGAATGGTCAGCATCGGTTCCATCGAGACCACCATGCCGGGTTCGAGCACCGTATCGATATCCTCGCGCAACTCCAGCCCGGCTTCGCGGCCATAGTAATACGAAAGCAATCCGAAGGAGTGACCATAACCGAAGCTGCGATAGCGCAACAGGTCACGTTCTGCGAAGAACGCGTTGATCGCACGGGTCACCTCGGCGCAACTCATCCCCGGTTTCAACAGCGACATGCCGTATTCATGGGCGGCCACGTTTGCCTCCCATATCGCGAGGCATTCTGCATCCACCTCTGCCGCGAACATGGTGCGTTCCAGCGCCGTGTAATAGCCCGAGATCATCGGAAAGGCGTTGAGCGAAAGGATATCGCCGCGCTGCAAGCGGCGCGCGGTTACCGGGTTATGCGCGCCGTCGGTGTTCAGACCAGACTGGAACCACGCCCAGGTATCGCGATACTCGGCATCGGGAAACCGGCGGGCGATGTCCAGTTCCATCGCGTCACGGCCCGCCATGGCGACATCGATTTCGCGCGCGCCGAGGCGCACCGCCTCGCGGATGGCATAGCCGCCCAGATCGGCAACCGCCGCACCGGCGCGGATCAGCGCGATCTCGGCGGGGCTTTTGCGCATACGCTGCTGCATGGTCGCCGGCGCGATATCCACCGTTTCGCGCGGGCGAAGGAAAGCATCGAGCCGGTCTTTCTGCGCCAGCGCCAGGTGGTCGGCCTCAAGGCCCAAGGCTCGCCCCTGCCCTGCCACATGGGCCACCGCGCGCCAGAAATTGTCGCGCGCCCAGTCGGTATAGGTGAGGTTGTCGCCATGGCAGCGCCGCCAGGGCTGGCCGGCATCTATGCCTGCGCTGATCGTCACCGCCTCCGATGCCGTGACCACCAGGGCGTAGGGCCGACCGAAGCTGCAATAAAGAAAGCCTGAATAGTAGGCCACGTTCTGCATGGATGTCAGCACCGCAATCTCGACGCCCGCGGCATCCATCGCCGTGCGCAGGCCCATCAGGCGGGTGTCGTACTCTGCGGACGAAAACGGTAGCGTGGCCTTTTCGCCGTTGTGAAAGCGGAAAAATTCGGGGCGGGGCATTCGGCTCTCCGAGGCTCGGGGGCCCGGAAGATCACCGGACCACGGGCGATCCCGGCGTTCAGGACGGTGGACGGGTTCGCGCCGCCGGGCCTTGGGTAACATCCCGCGGCGACGCCATCGCCACGCGGCCCGCTGTCGAGTTTAGCCCAAGCGCGCGCGTCGGCAAGCCGGGCCTGAATGCCAGGCTCGAGACCGTGGCCGCGCTGCGCGAGGCGCTGGACCCGACGGACGGCATGCATATGCCCGGAATTGACCTATGTGGCGCGAGCAGGAGTTGCGCATGACCGTTTCCCGATACGCCGGCGCGGTTGGACGCCGCGCCCGCAATCCCGCTTTCCGACGGCTGAGGCTGTTATTTTCCCGCGAAAGATCTTGCGTTTCTTCGTAGAAGAAAAAAGGCGCGGGCGTTCCGCCCGGGCGGGTGAGTATTTGGACCAAGAAGAAGACCGGGGGGCGCGATGCGGCCGGGAAGGCGGAACTTGATTACCGATGTGGCCGGGCTGATGGTCGGACAGGCCCATGACACGCGCCTGAAATCGGGCGTGAGCGTGGTCGTGGGCGAGCGGCCTTTCGTGGCCGGGGTTCACGTGATGGGCGGCGCGCCCGGCACGCGCGAGACCGATCTTCTGGCCCCCGACAGGCTGGTGCAGGAGGTCGATGCACTGGTTCTGTCGGGCGGCTCGGCCTTTGGACTGGATGCCGCCGCCGGCGTGGTCGAGGGCCTGCGCGCGGCGGGCCGCGGCTATGCCGTGGGCGAGACCCGCGTGCCGATCGTACCGGCGGCGATCCTGTTCGACCTGCTCAATGGCGGGCGCAAGGACTGGCATCAATCGCCTTACCGGGCCCTGGGTCGCGCGGCGCTGGAACATGCCGGGACGGGGGTCGTGCTTGGCACGGCCGGGGCCGGATTCGGGGCGACCACGGCGGATCTGAAGGGCGGACTTGGATCGGCCTCGGTGGTACTGGATGGCGGTTACACCGTCGGAGCGCTGGTGGCGGTAAACGCCTTGGGATCGGCAGTGATGGGCGGTGGGCCGGAATTCTGGGCGGCGCCCTGGGAAATGGAAGGCGAGTTCGGCGGGTTGGGCATGGGCCGTGCGGATCCCGGCGCCGAGCCGCGGCCCAAGACCGGCGCGTGCACGGCCACCACGATTGCCATCGTTGCCACCGATGCGCGGCTGAACCAGGCACAGGCCACGCGACTGGCCGTGGCCGCCCATGACGGGATGGCCCGCGCACTATGCCCCAGCCATACGCTGATGGACGGCGACCTGGTTTTTGCCGCGGCCACCGGGGCCCGCGCGCTGTCCGATCCCGAGGGCGACGCGCTGCGGCTGGGTCACGCCGCGGCCGTCTGCCTGGCCCGCGCGATCGCGCGCGGTATCTACCATGCATCGGACTGTCCCGGCGACACCTTGCCGAGTTGGCAGGATCGCTTTGGGACACGGGCCTGAGTCAAGGCGCCTATCGATCCATGATCGGGGAAAGCCGATGGCGCGGACAGGTTGGAAACGTCGGTACGGTGACGAAGATCACGTCGGCACGGCATCGAGCAGCGCCCCGGTCAGCGGGCTATCGGGCCTGGCAAACCCCTCGATCACATCGAAATGGTGGCGTGCTGCATCGATGCTCAGCGCCGCGCCGGGCCAGGCCGCGGCCAGCCATCGCGCCTGGTCGAGAAAGGCCGGCCGCTCGGCCCCGCCGACCCAGATCACGACCGGCACGTCGGGACGCGGGGTGTGGCAGACCGGGCTTTGCGCACGCGCCTCGGGCTCGTCCAGGCCGAGCGCGGTGTTCATCTGCGTCCGCATAAGCGGGCGAAGGTCGGAAAGGGGCGAAACGGGCACCACGCGGGCGATCCGCGCGGCGACCGTTTCGGGCAGGTGGATATCCTTGCAGATCATCCGCGCCACCAGGTGCCCGCCGGCGGAATGACCCGCCAACACGATCGGCCCCCTGGGCAAAAGACGCGCCATTACCCCAAGCGCCTGCGCGATATCATGCGTGATGCAGGCGATGCCGACCTCGGGCGCCAGCCGGTAGGAGGGCAGCGCCACCGCCCAGCCGCGCGCCAGCGGCCCCGCCGCCAGGTGCGACCAGAAAGATTTGTCGAACCGCAACCAGTAACCGCCATGGACGAAGACAGCCAGGCCAGCCGGAGCACCCGGGGGCATGAACAGGTCGAAACGCTGGCGCGGGTGGTGCCCATAGGGCAGATCGCATTCCCCAAACGCGCCGGCACGAAAGGCCGCTGCCGCCTCTGCCCAGCGCGACGGATAGTCGGCCGCGCCGGGGATGTGGGCGGCGTTGGCATAGGCATCGTCCCAGTCGATGCCGTCCTCTTGTCTGGACATCGCCCCACCCCCCATGGTTTGCCTTGGGCAAACAACAGGGAGAATGACCGATGCCTGCCCCAGATCTCAAGCGCCTTTTGAACGATCCCGACCTCCTGGAAAGCCGTGCTTATGTCGCCGGGGCCTGGATCGATGCGGATGACGGCGCGACATTCGAGGTTCTCAACCCTGCCGACGGCAGTGTCCTGACATCGGTGCCCGACCTGACCCGCACCGAGACCGCCCGCGCCATCGCCGCCGCCAGGGCCGCGCAGAAGGACTGGGCCGCGCGCACCGCCAAGGAACGGGCCAATATCCTGCGCAAATGGTTCGAGTTGATGATGGCCGCCCAGGACGACCTGGCGGTGATCCTGACCGCCGAGATGGGCAAGCCGCTGGCCGAGGCGAAGGGCGAGATCGCCTATGGCGCCTCTTTCGTGGAATGGTTCGCCGAAGAGGCCAAGCGCATCTATGGCGAGACGATCCCGGGTCACCAGCCGGACAAGCGGCTGATGGTGATCCGCCAGCCCGTGGGCGTGGTCGGCGCGATCACCCCGTGGAACTTCCCCAACGCGATGATCACCCGCAAGGCCGCGCCGGCGCTGGCCGCGGGCTGTGCCTTCCTTGTGAAACCGGCGGAGGATACGCCGCTGTCGGCGCTGGCGCTGGCGGTGCTGGCCGAACGGGCGGGACTGCCCGCGGGCCTCTTCTCGGTGATCACCTCGACCCGGTCGGCCGATATCGGCAAGGAGTTCTGCGAGAACCCGACGATCGCCAAGATCACCTTCACCGGGTCGACCCAGGTCGGGCGCATCCTGCTGGAACAGGCCGCGCCGCAGGTCAAGAAATGCTCGATGGAGTTGGGCGGCAACGCGCCCTTCATCGTGTTCGACGACGCCGACCTGGACGCGGCGGTCGAGGGCGCCATCGCCTGCAAGTTCCGCAATAACGGCCAGACCTGCGTCTGCGCAAACCGGATCTACGTGCAGGCGGGCATATATGACGCCTTCGCCGCGAAACTGGCCGAGGCCGTGGGCCGGCTGCGCGTGGGCAACGGGATGGACGAGGGCATTGATCTGGGGCCGCTGATTTCCGTCGCCGCGCTCGACAAGGTCGAGGACCATATCAAGGATGCCACAGCAAAAGGTGGCCAGATCCTGCGCGGCGGGCAGCGGCACGGCAATGGCGGCACCTTCTTCGAGCCCACGGTGGTGACCGGCGCCACGCAAGAGATGAAATGCGCAACCGAGGAAACTTTTGGTCCCTTTGCGCCACTTTTCAGGTTCGAGACCGAGGATGATGTGATCGCCATGGCGAACGACACGATTTTCGGCCTGGCCTCCTATTTCTATGCCCGGGATCTGTCGCGCGTCTACAAGGTGGCCGAAGCGCTGGAATACGGGATCGTGGGGATCAATACCGGGATCATCTCGACCGAGGTCGCGCCCTTTGGCGGGGTCAAGCAATCGGGGCTGGGCCGCGAGGGCAGCCGCCACGGAATCGAGGACTATCTGGAGATGAAATACATCTGCCTGTCGGTCTGAGCCGGTGACGACGGTTTCGGCTTGCCTGCGGCAAGCCGACCGGTCGGGGGCGCCGCCCCCGTCGCCGCCTTCGCGGCGACTCCCCCCGGGGGGTATTTTTACCAAGAAGAAGAGGGGAAGGTGGTGCGCACGGAACAGCCGGGCAGTGCGACAGGCGCCGGCCGGGAGGGGCGATTTCGCTTGACCACGTGCGAGGTAACAGCCGAACATCAGAGCGAGGGGACAGCGGCCCGACGCCTCCGGCGGCCGCACCCATGGGGGGGCAGCGCGCGTGGTGCCCGGCCCGGGCGCAGCGGATCGGCGGCAGACCTGGCCCCTGCCCCGCGCACGCGACAGACCGGAGGATGACAGATGCGCTGTTTCACGATCATGGGCCCCTCGCAAGCGGGCAAGACAACGCTGTTGGAGGCGTTGGGATCGCTTGAGGGACGGTCCATTGCCGCCGAGTTCACCGATGCGCTGGCAGTGCGCCAGTTCACCTACCTGGACGAATCCTGGATCGGGTTCGACATTGCGGGCGGCCCCGATTACCTGGGCCATGCCGGCGGGGCGCTGGCGGCGTCAGATGCAGCCATCCTGTGCGTCGCGCCCGATCCGCAGGCCGCAGTGCTGGCCGCGCCCTATTTGCGGCTGATCGAGGAATCGCGCGTCCCCTGCTTCATCTTCATCAACAAGATGGACCTCGATGAGGCCCGCATCCGTGACATCGTCGCCGCACTCCAGGCCTATGCGGGACATCACATCGTTTTGCGCCAGGCCCCAATCCGCGATGCCGAGGGGCATGTAACCGGCTCGGTCGACCTGGTCTCGGAACGTGCCTTCAAGTATCGTGAGGGCAAACCGTCGCGCCTGGTCGAGATTCCGTCCCATGTGCAGGACCGGGAACAGGAGGCGCGCGCCGACCTGCTGGAGCATCTGGCCGATTACGACGACCACCTGATGGAGGAGCTGATCGAGGATCGTCAGCCGGCCCCCGCGGAGATCTATTCGGTGCTGGCCGAGGCCCATCGCGACAACCGCGTCATGGCCGCCTACCTGGGCGCGGCAAGCCATGGCAACGGGGTGACGCGTCTGATGAAGGCCCTGCGCCACGAAGCGCCGGGCATGGAGGCCATCGGCACGCGACTGGGGATCGAGGATGCGCTGGCCATCGGGGTGGCCTCGGACACAAAACGCCATGTCGGCAAGTCAGTCCTGATCCGCGCGCTGGGACCGGGCATCCGGCATGCCGCCCCCCTTGCGGGCGGCACCATCGGCAGCCTGACAGGCCTTGACGGCAAGCCCGCACCAGAGCCGCTGGCCACCGGTGGGGTCGCGGTGGCGGTCAAATCCGATCACATGGAACCAGGGCTGGCCTACTGCGCCGAGCGCAGCACGCCCCTGCCCGCCTGGACCCGCGGGCGCCCACCCGCCTATGCCCGCGTTCTGAGCCCTGCCAATGAGCGCGACGATGCCCGCCTGTCGGCGGCGATTGCCCGCATGGCGGCCAGCGATCCAGGAATGTGGACCACGCAGGACGGCACGACCGGGCAACTCGTCGTCAGGCTGCAAGGGCCTCTCCACCTGCGCCGGGTTCTCGCCAAGCTGGCCGGCGAGTTCGGAATCGAGGCGGTGGAACAACCCGTTTCGGGTATCTACCGCGAAACGATCACCAAGACCGTCACGACCCGTCACCGCCACCGTAAGCAGTCGGGCGGCGCGGGGCAGTTCGCCGATGTGGAACTGAGCGTGCGGCCGCTGGATCGCGGCACGGGATTCGGCTTCGACGAGACGGTCAAGGGCGGCGCGGTACCGCGCAACTTCATCCCCGCGGTAGAGGCCGGCGCGCGCGAGGCGATGGAGCGGGGGCCGCTGGGATTCCCCGTTGTGGATGTTGCGGTAACGTTGAGCGATGGCAAGCATCACGCGGTCGACAGTTCGGACCATGCCTTTCGGACCGCCGCCAGGAATGGCGTGCGCGAGGCGCTTGAACAGGCGGGTCCGGTGGTGTTGCACCCGATCGACCGGGTGGCGATCCACCTGCCCAGTATCCATAGCGGCGCACTTGTGGCACTGGCCAGCAGCCTCAAGGGCCAGGTCCTGGGATTCGCCGCGCATCCCGAAGCGCGCGGCTGGGATGTATTCGAGGCGTTGATCCCAGCCTCGGCGCAAGAAGAACTTTTCCAGGCGTTGGGCGGGTTGACCCATGGCACCGCGTGGTTCGAGGCCCGGTTCGACCATTACGAAGAGTTGCACGGCAAGGAGGCCGAGCGCATCTGCCAGGCGCGGGCCGCCGAACTGGCCTGAGCCGCTGTGCAAGGGCCGCTCAGTCGGCGGGGCGGCCCAGGCCCTCTGGCTGCCCGACCACGACGAAATGCAATCTTTCGGGCTGTAGCAGCGTTGCAGCAACGCGACGCAGATCGGCAAGGCTGACGGCGCGGATGCGGTCGTTGCGGGTGGTCACGTAGTCGGGCGCCAGGCCCTGCATCTGCATTCCCACGAGGATGCGCGCGATATTGGCGTTGCCGTCGAAGCGCAGGGGATAGGCGCCGGTCAGGTAGGTCTTGACCGCGTCCAGTTCGGCCTCGCTTGCGCCTTGCGCGGCCATGCGGACCCATTCGGCCCCGATCACCTCTATCGCCTCGGCAATCCGCGCATTGGATGATGCAACTTGTCCCAGAATCAGCGGCGCCAGGTCCATCGGGTAGAGATAGCTGTAGACCCCGTAGGTCAGACCCCGTTTTTCGCGCAGTTCGTCCATCAAGCGCGAGCCGAAACCACCGGCCCCCAGCACCTCGTTCATGACGTAGGCGGCAAAGAAATCGGGATGGTCGCGGGCCATGCCCTCGTGGCCGAAGATGGCGACGGCCTGCGGCGTGTCGAAGGGCACGACGCTTACCCCGCCCTCCAGCAGGAAGCTGGCCTGTGCCGGCATCGGGGCGCCCTGCTCCGGCAGGCCCTCGAACAGGCGATCCAGCAACAGGGCCAGATCCTCGGCGGTGATATCGCCGGCCGCCGCGACATACAGCCGATCGCGCGCCATGACACGCGCCTTGGCCCTAACCAGGTCGTCACGGATCAATGAGCCGACACTATGCGCGGTGCCTTTGACGGGGCTGGCATAGGGATGATCGCCGAAGGCCAGCCGGTCAAATGTCTGGCCGGCAATCGCGTCGGGGTCCTTGGCATCGGAAGCGATCGAGGACAGGACCTGCCCGCGCACGCGTTCGACCGCGTCTGGATCGAACCGGGGCGCGTGCAGGGCCTGGCGCAACAAGCCAACGGCCGAATCCCGGTTTTCGGTCAGCATCCGCGCCGACACGCGCAGCGATTCCGCGCCGACATCAAAGCGAAAGCTGGCGGCGAGCGCATCGCGGGCGCGGGCAAAGGCGCGGGCATCCAGGTCGCCTGCGCCCTCTTCCAGTAGGGCCGCCATCAGGTTGATCGCCCCGCGCGTGTCGGGATCGTCCAGGCTGGCGCCGCCACGGAACCGGATTTCCAGCGCGACAAAGGGGATTTCGTGGCTTTCCACCAGCCAGGCATTGATGCCCCCGGGCGAAGTCACCTGCTGGATCGCGACCTCGCCACGCACCGGCATACCCAGGGTCAGCGCAATGGCCAGCGCCAGGATGAGCCGGATCATTGAGTGACCTCCGCGATCTCGTGGCCCGGCCGTGTCAGCCAGCCTGTCACCGATCGCCTGGGATCGAACAGATCGCGCGCCGCGGCCATCACCTCATCGGCTGTGACGGCCTGCAAGACGGCGGGCCAGTCCTGCACATCGGCCACCGTCAGCCCGGAGGCCAGCGCCGCGCCATAGCGCCGTGCCAGCCCCTGAACATTGTCGCGCGCATAGATTTCGGAGGCATGCATCTGCGTCTTGAGACTGGCAAACAAGGCGGGATCGACGCCTTCCTCGATGAAGTCGGACAGAGCCTCGTCCAGCGCGGCCTCTGCCTCGGCAAGGCTCACACCCGGTGCCGGCACCACGTAAACGTCGAATGTCGTATCGTCACGCGAAAGCCCGTCATATCCCGCCCCGGTATAGAGCGCGAGACGTGCCTCGAATTGCAGCCGCTCGCCCAGAACCGATGTGGCGCCCTCGCCCCCCAGCAGCGCGGCGAGATAGCTTAGGGCGGCGGCGCGGGACTGGTCGCCGGGATCGCGTTCGGGCGCAAGGTAGCTGCGCATCAACAAGGGCTGTGCGACGCGGTCATCCTCCAGCACCAGGCGCCGTCCGGCCAGGTGCGGGGGCTCTTGCGGACGGGCGCGGTCAACCGTCGCGCCGGCGGCAGGCAGCGCCCCGTAATGCGCCTGTGCCAGCGCATGAACCTGCTCGGGCGAGACATCTCCCGCAACGACGAGGATCGCATCTTCGGGCGCGTAATGGCGGTTGTAAAAGGACAGCGCATCATCCTTGGACAGCGCCTCTATCTCGTGCTTCCAGCCGATGATCGGGGTGCCGTAGGGATGGTTGAGGTAGAGCGCCGCGCGCATCTGTTCGCGAAACAGCGCGCCAGGGTCGTTCTCGGTACGCTGGTTGCGCTCTTCGAGGATCACATCGCGTTCGGTCTTTACATTCTCTTCATCGAGACGCAGGCCGGTCATCCGGTCCGCCTCCATCTGCATCATCAGCCCCAGCCGGTCGGCGGCGACGCGCTGGAAATATGCGGTGTAGTCCCAAGAGGTAAAGGCGTTGTCGGACCCACCCTGCGCCTTTACAGCCAAGGAAAACTCGCCCGGCCCGATTTCATCGGTACCCTTGAACATGAGATGCTCGAGGAAATGCGCGATACCCGAATGGCCCGGCGGCTCGTCCGCCGCGCCCACGCGATACCAGACCATGTGAACGGCGACAGGCGCCCGGTGATCCTCGATCACGACGACCTGCATCCCGTTATCAAGGGTAAAATCGGTGACTGTTTCGGCCTGAGCAGGCCATGCCCACAAAGCCAGCAGAACCAGAAGGCTGCGCATCATCGCCATGGCCAGACCCCATTTTTCGCCTTGTTTGGAGCAACCTACGTGCGCGGGGGCCTTTTTCAAGACGCGGCCACGGGGTTGTGACAGGCCTATCGCTGATCCTCGTCCAGCCCTTCGGGCGGGGCCGAGACATTGCGCACCCCTAGCCGCCGCCACCTTTCCAACTCGGCATGCTGGTTCAGCGACTGCCGCGAATAGGCCTCGAAATAGACGTTGACGTTGAACCAACGTTCCAGCAGACGCCCGTCATTCTGACGGCGATATTCCAGGTCCTCGGCGGCAAGGGTCTGGCGGATAACGGGCGAGACGCCAAACCGGCTGACATGCGACATCAGCCGCTGGTCGGCGCGCGTGGCACGCGCCGCGTTGCCGCCGAGCGCGGCGATTGCGTCGGCCTCGGGCGTGGGGTCGGTGCGGTTGGGTGCGCCGGGCGTCGGTTGCGGCAGTTGCGCCATGTCCTGGGGCATCTCAAGCGGCTTGCCGGGCAACACCATGAACTCGTCCGGGGAATTGGTCTGGGCGCGGATGTTCATCAGCTTGGGCTCCTTCTCGCTGGCACAGCCCGCGAGCGCCGTGGCCGTGGCCGCCGCCCAAAGCATGGTCCGCGTCAATCCCATCGCCTGATCCCTCCGTCCGGTCCTGCCCTCTTTAGCGCAGGCGCAACGGCACGTCACGGGGTGTTGTCGCGCCCGGTAAAGGCGACAAGCCCCATCGCACCCGCGAAAATCGCGATATCGGCCACGTTGAACGCATAGGGGTTGTCGATACCGCAACAGGACATGTTCAGGAAATCGGCCACTGCGCCATAGACGACGCGGTCGACCACATTGCCGATTGCCCCCCCGATCAACAGCCCCGCCGACAACCTGGCCCAGACCCCGTGCGCGCCCCGCATCATCCAGATCACAACGCCCATAGAGATCGCCAGCGCCACACCGATCAGGACCCAGCGGCCCGCGTCACCATCGGCGGGCAGCAGGCCGAAATTGATCCCGCGATTCCATGCCATGCGCAGGTTCAGGTAGGGGGGCCAGACATCAAGGCGCAACTTTTCGGCCAGCCCCAGCCAGTGCACCACGTAAATCTTGGTGATCTGGTCAAGGACGAAAACCGCCCCCGCCATGCCAAACAGCGCGCGCATCGCCCGCCCCCTGCCGAATCAGTGCCGGAAATGGCGCATGCCGGTGAACACCATCGCAAGGCCGGCCTCGTCGGCGGCGGCGATCACCTCGTCGTCGCGCATGCTGCCGCCGGGCTGGATTACCGCCGTCGCCCCGGCCTCGGCCGCGGTCAGCAGGCCGTCGGGGAACGGAAAGAACGCGTCCGAGGCCACGACCGAGCCCTTGGTGGGCGTTTCGGGCAGGCCCACGGCCTCGGCCATGTCCTGGGCCTTGCGCGCGGCGATGCGGGTGGAATCCACCCGGCTCATCTGGCCGGCGCCGACGCCGACGGTGGCGCCATCCTTGACATAGACGATGGCGTTGGACTTCACATGCTTGCCCACGGTCCAGGCAAACAGCATGTCGGCGATCTCGGCCTCGGTGGGGGCGCGTTTCGTGACCACCTTCAGATCCTCGGCCGTGATCCGACCGTTATCCTTGTCCTGCGCCAGGAACCCGCCCGACACCTGGCGGATCGTCAGCCCCGCCGCCCCGGGATTGGCAAGCCCCCCGGTGGTCAGCAGGCGCAGGTTCTTCTTGGCGGCAAAGACCTCTTTCGCGGCGTCGTCGGCGGCCGGCGCGATCACCACCTCGGTGAAGATCTCGCAGATCGCGCGGGCCGTCGGTTCGTCCAGCTTCATGTTCAGCGCGATGATCCCGCCAAAGGCCGAGGTCCGGTCGCAGTCGAAGGCCCGGCGATACGCCTCTTCCAGCGAGGCGCCACGCGCCACGCCGCAGGGGTTGGCGTGCTTGATGATGGCGCAGGCGGGACCGCCCGCGGGCAAAAACTCGCTGACCAGCTCGAACGCGGCGTCGGTGTCGTTGATGTTGTTGTAGGACAGCTCCTTGCCCTGCCACTGTTTCGCGGTGGCCACGCCGGGCCGGTCGGACCCGTCCAGGTAAAAGGCCGCCCCCTGGTGCGGGTTCTCGCCATAGCGCAGGGGCTGGGCCAGCGTGCCGGCCACCACGCGGCGGCGCGGGGTCTTCTCGCCGATGGCGCCCGCCATCCAGGTCGAGACCGCCGCATCGTAGGCCCCGGTGCGGGCATAGGCCGTCTGCGCCAGCTTCTTGCGGAAGGCCAGCGTCGTGGCCCCGTCATTGGCGTCCAGCTCGGCCAGCAGCGCGGCATAATCCTCGGTGTCGACCACCACGTTCACGAAGGCGTGGTTCTTGGCGCCCGCGCGGATCATCGCCGGGCCGCCGATGTCGATATTCTCGATGCAGTCGTCATAGCCCGCCCCGGCGGCCACTGTCGCCTCGAACGGGTAGAGGTTGACCACCAGCAGGTCAATCGGGCCAATCCCGTGGGTTTCCATCGCGGCCACATGGTCCGGGTTGTCTCGCAGCGCCAAGAGCCCACCATGAACCATCGGGTGCAGCGTCTTGACCCGGCCATCCATCATTTCGGGAAAACCCGTCACCTCTGCCACGTCGATCACACCCAGCCCCGCATCGCGCAGCGTCCGCGCGGTACCGCCGGTCGACAACAACTCGACCCCGCGCGCGGCCAGCGCCTGGCCCAGTTCAACCAGGCCGGTCTTGTCGGAAACGGAAAGCAATGCGCGGCAAACGGGGGCAAGATCGGTCATCGGGATATCCTTCGTGTGCGTTCAGAGGTCCCGGCGCCACGGCGTCCGGGGCGGCTCCAGCGTCTCGTCCGGCTCATCCGGTTCGAGATCGCGCAGCGCCCGCGGTGTATCCTGCGCCTTGGCCAGGTTCCAGGTGATGAGGCTCGCATAATCCATCGCGCGCGAAGTTAGAACGATTTGTTGCGTCGCACGCGGCCTGACGCGTCCATTTTCAAGATAAACGCTTGGTTCAAGGCGCAATTCGGCGACCGCGTCATGACGGAAGACCCAGATTTCGCCGCTTTTCAGTGCCAAAGACACCGCCGCGCCACCCATGTCGATCGCGACATCGACCTCGGGATGCAGGTGAAACCGGATCGCGAACGCGATACCTTGCAGGCTGACGCGGTCCATCGCGCGGTCAAAGCGCGCGCGCTCTTGCTCGGTAAAGGCCGCAAGCGTGTCCTCGCCTGACAGCGACCGGCCGTCATATGCAAGCTGCAACTGGCGCACATGTGTCAACCCATGGGTCGGCCCATAGCCGTCATGCCAGCCAGTCATCCCATGCCCGCCCAACCCCGAATCAAGGCGTGCCTCGACCGTGGCGGGCGTATCGACAAGCCAAAGCCCGTCCGAGCGCCCGCGCGCGGGCCCGAGCCGCGAGGACGACAGCCCCTCCAGCCCCAGCGCCGAATGGGACTGGGTAGCGCGGCCCGCCTTGCGCCAGTCCGGCCCGAAACTGCCGCCCGCGCCGCAATTGACGACGACCGGTCGGCGGCCCGAGGTCAGCTCGAACGCCAGGGTCGAGGCATGCGCCTCGTGCGAGGCGCGGCGCGCGGGCGGGGGGGCGGCATCGACGATCACCGTCGTTCGCCCGGCCGACAGCCGCGCATAGCCCATCGCCAGCCCCCGGATCGGCCGCGGCCGAACGCCCGCCTCGGCCAGCGCCTGTTCCAGCCGCCCCGGCATGCCGCGCCCGCCGCCATGGAACCGCGCCAGCCCGCCATCGGCGTGGCGCAGGGCGCGCAGCACAGGTGCAATCCGCTCTATCGCGGCGCGATGCGCGGGGCCCGGCTCGCGACCGGTCTCGCGCAAGCTCGCCTCGGCCCAGGTCAGCAGGGTAAAGATTTCCAGCAATTCCTCTGGATTTCGGCTAGGCAATCCGCCGTTTCCATCGATTTCATGGCGACACTCGCCTTCCAGCGCGCGTAGCGCTGGGGCGGTGTAGCCCTCCAGCCCGGTCAACGACAGGCCAGAATAAACCAGCCCGGTCAGCGCCTCGAACCGCGGCAGGCCGGGCCGCACGCTGCGCCAGCGGCGCGACAGGAACCGCGTCTGGCGCGCAAGCGCACCGAAAAGCCGCCCCGATCCGGGCCTGTCCAGCCCGTTCAGAAGCAATGGCGCATGATGTATCCAGCGGATCAGCCGCCGCCCGGTCAGATCGGGGCTCCACCCCGGGCCGCGGCCCTGACCGTAACGGGCAATCCAGGCCAGCGTCCAACCCTGCGCGCGCGCGCGGGCCTGACCATCACCTGCCGCGGCGAGGTCGTCCAGCCAGGTGAACCCTTGCAATGCCTCGGCAAAGGCACGGCCAGGCGCAGGCACGTCCCAGATGAGGGTATCGGGTGCCTCGACAAGGACCCCCTCGAACAGGAAATTCCCGGCACATAGCTGACGGCCACGCGCATAGCTGCCGATCGAGCGCGGCTCGGGCTGCGACACGAAGCCTTTGGCCGGGCGCGCAAGGCCGCTCAGCCGGGCGTGAAGGCGGTTCATCGTGCTGCCGCGCGGCGGCGACGGTGGGGGGCTCTGCCGGGCGCCTGCCATGGTCGGGTGCTGCTCTGGGCCATTTTGCCTGCTGTCCTGACCATACCGGCCCCGGCGGCGAGTGTCACCGCCTTTGCCGCCGTTCAGCCCGCTTTGACCAGGCAGGCAATGTAAAAGCCGTCCATACCACCACGATCAGGCCAGCAATCAGGGCGCAGGCGCAGCCCCCCCTGCGTATCTCGCCAACCCGGTTCGATCCCCGGCAGATCGGCGGGACGGACATGCAACCCCGGATGGCGCACAAGGGCGGCGGCCACCTGTTTCTCACCCTCTTCGGGCAGCAGCGAACAGGTGCAAAATACAAGCCGCCCCCCCGGCGCCAACATGCCGATCGCCCGGTCGATCAGTCGTTCCTGCAAGTAAAACAGCGGCTTGATCGTGGCCGCATCCTTGGCAAAGGGTAGATCGGGGTGGCGACGGATCGTACCGGTGGCCGAACAGGGCGCATCCAGGAGTATCGCGTCGAACGGAGCCGGCGCCCCCCATGCCAGGGCATCGGCAACGACCAGATCGGCGGCCAGGTCCATGCGGGCGAGATTTTCCTCGACCCGCGCCATGCGATACTCGGAAATATCCAGCGCCGTGACACGCGCGCCCATAGCCGCAAGTTGCAGCGTCTTGCCGCCCGGTGCAGCGCAGAGGTCCAGAACCCGCTCACCGGGTTCGGGCGCCAGCAGGCGGGCGGGCATCGCGGCGGCGGCGTCCTGCACCCACCAGGCGCCCTCGGCATAGCCCGGCAGGGCCGAAACCTGCACGCCCGCGCCCAGCCGCACCGATCCCGTGGGCAGGGCCATCCCCCCCACCGCCGCCGCCAGCGCCGCGGCATCGCCATCGCGCGGCGTCAGGTCCAGCGGCGCCCCGGCGGCATGGGCGGCCTCGATCCCGGTTACGGCGGCGCGCCCCCAGGCGCTGTCCAGCCGCCCACGCAGCCATCCCGGCAGACGTTGCGGCGGCAATGCGGCCCAATCCTGCGGCGGCGTTTCGGCAACCTTGCGCAGCACCGCGTTGACCAGCCCCGCCATGGCCTGTGTTCGTTGCCCAGCGCGGGCCAGCGCGACGGCCGCATTCACCACGCCATGCGCCGCGGCGCCTTCTTGCAACATTTCGACCGTGGCCATGCGCAATATCGCGCGCACCGGCACCGGCGGAGCTTTGCGCATATGGGGTTTCAACGCCGCGTCGGCCCGGCCCAGGTGCCGCAGCGTCGTGCGCGCCAGACGGCTGGCGCGGGCGCGTTCCGCCGGGGGCAGATCGGCCAGCGGCCCGTCCTCGCCCTCCATCTCGGCCAGAAGATGCCGGTCCTCCAGCACGCCCAGGATCAGCCCCAACGCCGCGCCTCGCGCCCTGTCACCCTGCCCTGCCATCGCCGCCCCCGCTTGCCAGCCAATGGGCACCGGGTATATCACCACGGCCGCACCGGCAAGGAGCCCCGCCATGACCGACGAGACACGCAAGGATCTGCCCCCTGCCGCGATTCGCGCCCTGCAAGAGGCCGCGGAACGGCGCAAGAAGGCCGAGGCAGAGGCCCGGCAAATGCCCCCGGAACTGGGCGGGCGCGACGGGCCGGAACCCGTGCGCTATGGCGATTGGGAAAAAAAGGGCATCGCGGTCGATTTCTAGACCGAAATTCAGGGCTGTTTTCCGCGCAAACCCACGTCCCTGCCCGGCCACCAGGGCCCGGACACAAGCCTGCCGCCCATCGCCACCGACCAAGCGGAGTTTGCCCCCAGCACTGGAAGCCCCGGCGCGGCGTCGCCACGGACATGGCCCTGCGCCCGGGACCGGGCGCCCTGTTCGGACGACCATGCGCAAGGGCCCGGCAAAAGGATGACGCGCCTAGAGGCCGAGAACGTCGTTCATGTCGTATTCGCCCGGTTTGCGGTCCTGCCCCCAGATCGCGGCGGCCAACGCCCCGCGGGCAAAGATCGCCCTGTCGGTCGCGATATGGCGCAGGACCAGACGCTCGCCGGCCCCGGCAAAGATCACGTCATGTTCCCCCACCACGTCACCGCCGCGAATCGCCGAAAAACCGATTGCCCCGCTGTCGCGCGCCCCGGTGATCCCGTCGCGTCCGCGCTCGGCAACCTCGTCGAGATGCACGCCGCGCCCCTCTGCCGCGGCCTCGCCCAGCATCAGCGCGGTGCCCGAGGGGGCGTCGACCTTGTGGCGGTGATGCGCCTCTACGATCTCGATGTCGAATTCCGGGCCGAGAACGGCGGAAACCTTGCGGGTCAGCCCGACCAGCAGGTTGACGCCAAGGCTCATGTTGCCGGCCCGCACGATCACGGCATGGCGCGCGGCAGCGCGGATCTTTTGCAACTCTTCCGGGTTGAACCCCGTGGTGCCGATCACATGCACCGCGCGGGCCTGGGCAGTCAGCGTCGCGGTCGCCACGGTGGCGGCAGGCGCAGTAAAGTCGATCACCGCCTGCGCCTGTGCGATCACGCCAACCGCGTCGTCGGTGACGGGCAACCCGATATGCGCGCCGCCCATGGCCTCGCCCACATCCCGGCCAACCCAGGGATGGCCGGGCCGTTCGACGCAGCCGACCAGCCGCGCGCGGTCGCTTTGCAGCACGGTATGGACCAGCATCTGGCCCATCCGGCCCGATGCCCCCATCACGACGATTCCCGGCAGGTTGCCCATCATGCGCTCCTTCTGATCTCGCGCCCGGTCTACCCCAGCGCCCCCCGCTTGGCAAAGGCCCGTGCATCGCCTAGATGAGGAACATGTCACGCTCTTCCGTCCCCTCCCAAAGACAGCTTCGCGTCGGCGAACTGATCCGTCGCACCCTGTCAGAGGTTTTGGCCCGCGGCGATGTCCACGATCCCGACCTCAACCGGATGTCGATCACCGTGGGCGAGGTCCGCACCTCGCCCGATCTGCGGGTCGCCACGGCCTATGTGCTGCCGCTTGGCGGGCACGAGGCCGATGCGGCGCTGGCCGCGCTGCGGCGCAACAGGGGCGAGTTGCGTCACCTTGTCTCGAAGAAACTGACCTTGAAATTCTCGCCCGAGCTGCGTTTCACGCTGGACGAGACCTTTGACCGGATGGACGAGACACGCCGCCTGCTGTCGCAGGATGCGGTACGACGCGATCTGACCGGACCCGAGGGCGATGAGGACTAGCGCGGCGCTTGCCTTCCTTTTGGCGCTGACCCTTCCGGGCCTTGCCATGGCCGCTTGCCGTCAGACCGAACACGAAGAGCGCGCCTACACCGTTTGCAGCTTTGATCCCGCCGAGGCAGAGCTGCGCCTTTTTCTGCGCGACCAGACCGGCGCAATCATCGGCAGCTTTTCACGGCTTGAAACCCTGTTGGCCAATCAGGGCAAGGATCTGATCTTTGCGATGAATGCCGGGATGTATCATCCCGACCGCAGCCCTGTCGGGCTGTACCTTGAGGACGGACAACCCCAGGCCCCCGCCGTGGCCCGCGCGGGCCCCGGCAATTTCGGCATGTTGCCTAACGGCATACTGTGCCTTGACGATGACCGCACGGCAGTGATCGAAACACGACGCTACCTGAACCGGCAACCCGGCTGCCGACACGCCACCCAGTCCGGCCCGATGCTGGTGATCGACGGTGCGCTTCACCCGCGTTTCCTGCCCGACAGCACCTCGCGCCATGTTCGCAACGGTGTCGGGGTGGATCAGGCGGGGGTGGTGCATTTCGCGATCTCGGCGCGGCCGGTGACCTTTCATGAATTCGGGCGCCTGTTCCGCGATGTCCTGGACACCCCGCAGGCTCTGTACCTGGATGGCAAGATTTCCCGCCTGTTCGCGCCGGGGATGGGGCGCGCGGATGGCGGGTTGCCGATGGGGCCGATCGTGGCCGTGGTGCAGGACGCGCCGCGTTGACCTTGGCGCCCGTCTTCGCTAGCAGGCGATCCTTACTCGGAAAGAACGGAGCATCGCAATTGGGACGCCGCCGCAAGGGACGCGACATTTCGGGCTGGATCGTGGTGGACAAACCCGCGGGCCTGACCTCGACCGCCGTGGTCAACAAGGTTCGCTGGGCGCTGGATGCCCGCAAGGCGGGCCATGCGGGCACGCTTGACCCAGCGGCAACGGGCGTTCTGGCGATTGCACTGGGCGAGGCGACAAAGACGGTACCCTACATCACCGAGGCGCTGAAAGCCTATCGATTCACGGTGCGCCTTGGCGTTGCCACCAATACCGACGACGCCGAGGGCGAGGTGATCGCGACATCGCCCGCGCGCCCCACCGACGCGGAAATCGCCGCTGCCCTGCCGGGATTCGAGGGCGACATCATGCAGGTGCCGCCGCAGTTTTCCGCCGTCAAGATCGACGGCGAACGCGCTTATGCCCGCGCTCGCGCCGGCGAAGAGGTCGAGATCGCGGCCCGCCCCCTTTATGTCGACAGCCTTACCCTGGTCGCCCGCCCCGACGCCGACCACGTCGAACTGGAAATGGTCTGCGGCAAGGGCGGCTATGTCCGGTCCATCGCACGCGATCTCGGCGAGGCGCTGGGGTGCCTGGGTCATGTCGTTAGCCTGCGCCGCATCTGGTCGGGACCGTTCGATGCCGAGGACGGCATCACTCTGGGGCTGATCGACGAATTGGCGAAAACCCCCGAACTGGACGACTATCTTCGTCCGCTGGAAGAGGGGCTTGCCGATCTGCCCGAATTGCGCACAACCCCCGAGGGCGCGGCGCGGATGCGCAACGGCAATCCCGGCATCGTGATCACGGCAGAGGCCGAATACGGCGACGAAGCCTGGGCCTCTCTGGACGGGCAGGCAGTCGCGGTGGGCATCTACAAGGCCGGCGAATTGCATCCCAGCCGAGTGTTTCACGCCTGAGCTGCGCGATGATCACGCGCATCCATCAAAAGGGCGATGCCGCATCAGAGGCCGTTTATTCCTGCTGCGGCGCCTATCGCTACCTGCTGACCCGCACCTGGGACCGGTCGGGGCCTCGGGCGCTTTTCGTGATGCTGAACCCCTCGACCGCGACCGAGGTCCAGAACGATCCCACTGTCGAACGCTGTGAACGGCGCGCCCGCGCCCTGGGTTTCGGAGCGTTTCGTGTGACCAACATCTTTGCCTTGCGTGCCACCGATCCGCGCGTGATGCGCGCCGCGCCCGACCCGGTGGGCCCCGGCAATGACGCCGCGATCACCGACAGTGCCCCATGGGCCAACCGGATCATCTGTGCATGGGGGGCACATGGTGCGCACCTCGATCGCGGCCGGGCGGTCGAACAGCTGTTGCGCGCCACTGGTCAGCCGCTATGGCACCTGGGGCTGACGCGGGCGGGCCATCCCAGGCACCCCCTTTACATCGCCTATTCGCAGCAACCCCAGCCCTGGGGCTGACCGACGACCCGAGCCGGGGTTAACCATTGCAGAAGGTCATGCTCGCCCCGGCCCCGCCGCACAGGCTATCCTGTGGCCGAGGGGCGTGTTTCGTTCGCCGCGATACCGGCGACGGAGATAAGGGAAAGCGCATGTTCACGCTGGCAAGCCTGTTCGGGCTGCTCCTGGCCGGGGCGGCGGTTGATCTCGGTGATCTCGTGGCGCGGCCTGACGCGCCAAAAGACGACCCGCGGGACGAGTCGGACCACGAGGATGAGTGCGACCGCCCCCCCGAGTCTCCGCTTGCAGGCCCCACGATTGAGGGCGGCGCGGGCAACGATGCGCTGAACGGCACACCGTTAGATGACATCCTGTTCGCATGGGACGGTGATGACGTGGTTCATGGCAACCTGGGCGACGACCTTGTCGATGGCGGCGAAGGTGACGACCTGCTGATGGGGGCCGAGGGCAGCGACACGCTGATCGGCGCCGCGGGAGCGGACGATTTGCTGGGCGACCTGGACGGCGACGCGCTGGCCGGGGGGGCGGGCGATGACACCCTGGCCGGCCATGATGGAAACGACCTGCTGGACGGTGGGCCGGGCGATGACGAACTGATCGGCGGGCCGGGCGATGACGGCCTGATCGGCGGGCCGGGCGACGATGCGATGATGGGGGGGTATGGCGCGGATACGCTGACCGGCGGGCCGGGCGACGACATCATGAACGGCAATGACGACGACGACCTTCTGGCCAGCGTCACTCGAGACACATCGAGCTATAGCTATGCCGATTCGGGCGGCATCGACTATCTGAACGGCGGCACGGGAGATGATACCCTGCTGATCGGCGGCGGCGACATCGCCACTGCCGGACCCGGCGCGGACCAGGTGATCCTGGGCGATTGGATCGTCACGAGCGCGGATGGCCCGGCCCGGATCATGGATTTCGATGCGGCCGAGGACGCGCTGATCGTGGTCTACGATGCCCAGGCCCATCCCGATCCGGCCCTTACGCTGGCACCGGGCGGCGACAGCATGGCAGACGCGCTTCTCATGCTGGATGGTGTGCCTTTGGCCGTTGTGACCGGCGGCGCAGGGATCGGACCGGACCAGATCGCGCTGGTGCCCGATGTCGCCCTCCCGCCCTCGATCTCGCGGGCGATCTGACCGCGCGAACCAGGCCACGCCTGCGCCGGTATCTTTACAAGGGCGCGGGCCGGGTGTGCCTCGGGGCGGCGGGCGCGGCGACATCGCGCAACAGCCCCCTTTTCAAATCGGACCGAATCCCCTATTCACTCCCATCCGCTGAACTGGCGGTAACCTCCACGGGCCATGCTGGACGACATCCCGGCTTGTGCCATCAACCCTCAGACAAGGAGAGCCCGATGTCGATCACCGCCGAAGAAAAGACCCGCCTGATCAAGGAATACGCCACCAAGGAAGGTGACACCGGTTCGCCCGAGGTACAGGTTGCGATCCTGACCAGCCGCATCACCACCCTGACCGAGCACTTCAAGACCCACAAGAAAGACAACCATTCCCGTCGGGGTCTGCTGATGATGGTGGCCCAGCGCCGCAAGCTGCTGGACTATCTCAAGGGTAAGGACGAGGGCCGTTACAAGGACCTCATCGCGCGCCTCGGCATCCGTCGCTAAGCGCGGGCCTTTCAGGCCATTCAGGGCGCCCCGCATCCGCGGGGCGTTTTCTGTTTCGGCGGCTCAGGGATGGCGCAGCAGGCCCGCCACCGCCTCTTGCACCAGCGCCTCTGGCGTGGCCCAGTCATAGCCGCCGATGGTGATCAGGTTGTGCGCGGTGCCATTCAGCGCACAAAGCAGGGCCTCGGATTTCACGCGCAGGTCCTGCGGCGGCGGACCGTCGCCAAGCGCCTGGGCCAGACAGATACGAAAAAGGTCAAACCGCGCGAGCGCTGCGTCCCCCTGGACAAAGCCCGTGACATCGGCCCGCGTCAGCCCGCCGGACATGAAGATCATGAAGTAATGGTCGCGATGGGTCAGCCAGTAGGCGACATAACCCTGGGCGACCGCGTTCAACCGGGCCACCGGGTCGGGCTCGGCCGCCGCGATGCGGTCAAGCCCGTCGAACAGCTCTGCCAGCACATCGGCCCAGAGGGCGCGCAGAATGTCGATCTTGTTCTCAAAATAACTGTAAAGCGTCATCGGCGTGCACCCAGCCTCGCCCGCGAGGCGGCGCATGGAAACGGCGGCGTACCCCTCGGACTGAAACAGCTTCAGCGCTGCGGCGGCGATATGCGCGCGCATGTCCGCGACCTGCGTAGCAGAGCGCGCGGGTCTGCCACGGCGGCGGGGCGTCGGATTGGCCATCTCTCCTCCTTTCGGGCGCGTCGTCGGGGGTGCTTGACAGAGCGATGCTCATATTTTTATAACGCGTTATATTTTTATTGTAAGGCGGCTCCCGATGCACCTCGCGGCCCCAGTCTTTGCCCTCGCAGCCCTTGCCGCAAGCGGTCTTTACGCCGAAGGGCTTGAGGATGTGACCGGGCACTGGCGCACCGTGCGCCACGGCGCGTTGGTCAGGATCACCGATTGCGGCGACAGCTCGCCCTGCGGGCGGCTGGCCTGGGTCGCCCCGGCCATCGCCGAGGGCAACACGCACGACATCCGCAACCCTGACGCAGCGCTGCGCCGCCGCCCGCTGATCGGCGTACCGATCCTGTGGGGGTTCACGCCGGACGGCCAGGGCTGGACCGGCGGACACCTTTACAACCCCGATGACGGTAAGACATTCCGCGCCCATCTGCATCTGCTGTCCCCCCGCGCGTTGCACGTCACCGGCTGCCTTGGCCCGCTGTGCCGCAGCCAGGTCTGGACGCGGGCAGACGCCCCTTGACCCAAGGTTTCCCTATGCACGACGCCCTGTTCCCCCCGTTGCCCTCACGCGATCTTTGGCGCTTTCGGATCTTGTTCCTGATCGCCGCGATCTGGAACTTCGCCGGCGGCACGCCGGGCCTGTTCGACAGCGCCGCAATGTTCGAACAGGAATTCGGCCACGCCCTGACCGATCCGGTTCTGGTCGCGGTCTACCGCGGCGCCTGGGGCACGGCATTCCTTTACGGGTTCGGCTTTCTGATGGCCGCCCGCGATCCTACCCGCCATACCGGCGTTGTACTGATGGGCGGCATCGGCAAGGCGTTGTTCGCGCTGAACCTTGCCTACATGTATTTCAGCGGCTGGACCTCGCAATTCGCCCTTGTGGTGATCGGCGGCGATATCGTCTTCGTTGCACTCTTCATCGACTATTTCCGTCGCTTGCACCGCGCCGGGATCCGCCCTGTCTGACCGGCGGGCCAGGAGAATCCCCTGCCCCCGCCTCCCGTGCTACGGGACGTCCCCCCTTTCTTTCAGACCGAAACTCGGCTATGGGCGCAGCATCTGAGACGTTGCGCCCTGACCCCGGCGCTCGGAAATGGATAGGAGGGGTCGGCGGCAATGCGGCCGCCATTCAAACAGGGCCCCGGGATACGCCCGGGAGTGCCCGACTAGGATAGATGTATGTTCAACGTTACGACGAAATCGATGCAGTGGGGGGAGGAAACCCTCACCCTCGAAACCGGCAAGGTTGCCCGCCAGGCAGATGGCTCGGTCATTGCCACGCTGGGCGAAACCAGCGTCATGGCCAACGTGACCTTTGCCCGGGAACAGAAACCGGGGCAGGACTTTTTCCCGCTGACTGTTCACTACCAGGAAAAATACTATGCCGCGGGCAAGGTGCCCGGCGGCTTTTTCAAGCGCGAGGCGCGGCCGACCGAAAAGGAAACGCTGACCGCGCGCCTGATCGACCGCCCGATCCGCCCGCTCTTCGTGCCCGGCTTCAAGAACGAAGTGCTGGTCATGTGCACGGTGCTGTCCCACGATCTGGTCAACGACCCCGACATCGTGGCGATGATCGCGGCCAGCGCAGCACTGACGATTTCGGGGGTTCCCTTCATGGGCCCGATCGCGGGATGCCGGGTCGGGTTTGCCAACGGCGAATATGTCCTCAACCCCGAGGTCGAGGACATGCAGAACTTGCGCAATAATCCCGAGCAGCGGCTTGACCTTGTCGTGGCCGGCACCCGCGACGCGGTCATGATGGTCGAGTCCGAGGCCTATGAGCTGACCGAGGAAGAAATGCTGGGCGCGGTCACCTTCGCGCATGAGCAGATCAAGCCCGTCTGCGACCTGATCGTGTCGCTGGCCGAGGCCGCCGCAAAAGAGCCCTTTGACTTCACCCCGCCGGATTACTCGTCGCTTTACGAGGTCGTAAAAGGTCTGGGCGAAGACAAGATGCGCGCCGCCTATGCGATCACCGACAAGCAGGAACGCGTAGCCGCCGTCGCCGCCGCCAAGGAAGAGATCAAGGCCAGCCTCAGCGCAGAGCAGTTGGAAGACCCCAACCTGGGTTCCGCCATCAAGAAACTGGAATCGGTCGTGCTGCGTGGTGACGTGGTCAAGAATGGCAAACGGATCGACGGCCGTGCCCTGGACCAGGTCCGCCCGATCCAGTGCGAGGTCGGCCTGCTGCCCCGCACCCATGGCTCGGCACTGTTCACCCGTGGCGAAACCCAAGGCCTGGTCGTGACCACCCTGGGAACCGGCGATGACGAACAGATCATCGACGCGCTGCACGGCAATTTCCGCTCCAACTTCCTACTGCATTACAACTTCCCGCCCTACTCGGTCGGCGAGGTTGGCCGCGTGGGCAGCCCCGGCCGCCGTGAAATCGGCCACGGGAAACTGGCCTGGCGCGCGTTGCAGGCGGTTCTGCCGGCACCGACCGATTTCCCCTACACGATCCGCGTTGTTTCCGAGATCACCGAATCCAATGGTTCTTCCTCGATGGCGTCGGTCTGCGGCGGGTCGCTGTCGATGATGGATGCGGGCGTTCCGCTGAAGGCACCGGTCGCGGGCGTTGCCATGGGCCTGGTCCTTGAAGAGGATGGCAGCTTTGCCGTTCTGACCGACATCCTGGGCGACGAGGATCACCTGGGCGACATGGACTTCAAGGTCGCGGGCACCGAGAACGGCATCACGTCCTTGCAGATGGATATCAAGGTCGCGGGCATCACCCCCGAGATCATGCGCCAGGCGCTGGCCCAGGCCAAAGAGGGCCGGATGCACATCCTGGGGGAGATGTCCAAGGCGCTGACCTCGGCGGGCGAATTCTCGGTTCACGCGCCGCGCATCGAGACCATGCAGATCCCCACCGACAAGATCCGCGAAGTGATCGGATCGGGCGGCAAGGTGATCCGCGAGATCGTCGAGGTATCGGGGGCCAAGGTCGACATCAATGATGACGGCGTGATCAAGATCGCCAGCCCCAATGGCGAGGCCATCCAGAAGGCCTATGACATGATCTACTCGATCGTGGCAGAGCCCGAAGAGGGCGGCATCTACAAGGGCAAGGTCGTCAAGATCGTCGATTTCGGCGCCTTCGTGAACTTCTTTGGCAAGCGCGACGGCCTGGTCCACGTCAGCCAGATCGAGAACCGCCGCCTGAACCACCCCTCGGACGTTCTGAAAGAGGGCCAGGAGGTCTGGGTCAAGCTGCTGGGCTTTGACGATCGCGGCAAGGTTCGCCTGTCGATGAAGGTCGTCGACCAGGAGACCGGCCAGGAAGTCCCGAAAGAGGAAAAGGCCGAGGAGTAATCCCAGGCCCATACCGAAAACGCGAACGGCCCCGGATTGCTCCGGGGCCGTTTTCGTATCAAGTTATCACGTAATCAGGTCAGGCGCGGGGCGCTCAGGCGGCCGGACTCTTGACCTTGCGCAGATAAGGAAAGATTTCCTCTACCTCGCCAAAGCGGGTGCGCGCATCCTCGGTCGAGATATCCATGCGCACGATCATGTCGTCGCCCGGACGCCAGTCGGCCGGTGTGGCGACCGGCGCGGTCTTGTTGTTCTGGATCGCGTCCAGCGCGCGCAGGATCTCGTCGAAATTGCGCCCCACGGTCATGGGGTAGATCAGCATCAACTCGATCTTCTTGTCGGGATTGATGATGAAGGTCGTGCGCACGGTCGCGGTCACACCGTCGGTGCTGCCATCGGCGGCATAAGCATCGGCGGGCAGCATGTCGTAAAGCTTGGCAACCTCGAACTTGTCATCCGCGATGATCGGAAAGGCCATCTTGGTACCGGCATAGCGTTCGACATCCGACTTCCATTTCAGGTGTTCTTCGACCGTGTCCATCGAGATACCGATGACCTTGGTGTTGCGCCGCGCAAAATCGTCGGCCAGCTTTGCAGCGGCTGCGAACTCGGTGGTGCAGACGGGCGTGAAATCGGCCGGGTGCGAAAACAGGACGGCATAGCTGTCGCCGATCCAGTCATGGAAATCGATCTTACCATCGGTGGTGTCGGCGGTGAAATTCGGCGCTATGTCATTGATGCGAAGGGCCACGAAATCTTCCTTTCTGTGAATCGGGGGACATTCCAACCTTTAGATACATTCTAAATACAGATTTTCCAGCCCGCCTTCGGTCGAAAACCCCAAAAACTGCGCCATGGCGCATCCTGTGCTCAAGAAACTATTTTTCGCGGAAATATCAGGCGCGGCCGGAATAGGCCGGATCAGAATGGGCATGACACGCGGAAACAGATGCCGCGCCCGCCCTCGGGGTGGCGCAGGCGCAATTCCTCGGCATGCAGCATCAGCCGAGGCGCGTCACGCGCAGGGCCTTGCGCATAGAACGGGTCACCCAGGATCGGGTGGCCCAGCGCCTGCATATGCACCCGCAACTGGTGGCTGCGCCCGGTTCGGGGAAACAGCCGCACCCGCGTTGCGTGCTCTTCGTGACGCAGCACCCGCCAATCGGTAATGGCGCTCTTTCCATGGTCGTGGTCGACGATCTGGCGGGGCCGGTTCGGCCAGTCCACGATCAGCGGCAGGTCGACCGTGCCCGTCCTGGGCTCCAGCCGTCCCCATATCCGGGCGACATAGGTCTTTTTCGTCTGGCGTTTCTCGAATTGCAACCCCAGGTGACGCTGCGCCTGCGGCGTCAGGGCAAAGACGATCACGCCCGAGGTATCGCGGTCGAGCCGATGCACCAGCAGCGCTTCGGGAAAGGCCGCCTGCACGCGCGCCAGCAGGCAATCGGCCAGATGCGCCCCCCTGCCCGGCACGGACAGCAGGCCGGGTGGCTTGTTCACCGCCAGTAGCGCGTGATCATGGTGGATCACATCCAGCGGGGTGTCAGGCGGGGCGTAGGTATCACTCATGCGCCCGGCGGTAACGGGTTGGCCTGTCCGGGGCAAGACCGCGCGCCCCGGCTGCGGGCAAACACCACCCCCGCCCGGATCATCGCGCGAAGGTTTGCGCGAGCAGCCGGGCAAGCCCCTCAGCATCGCGGCGGTCAAAGGCCGCGGGCTGATCGCTATCGATATCGAGCACCCCCAGAAGTGCCCCAGCCCCTGACCAGACTGGCAGGACGATTTCCGATCGTGTCGAGGACGCGCAGGCGATATGGCCGGGAAAGGCATCGACATCGTCAACCAGCTGGATCTCGCCCGTCCGGGCCGCAGCGCCACAGACCCCGCGGGAATAGGGGATCGCCAGACAGCCATGCGCGCCCTGGTAGGGGCCGATCCTGAGCATCCCGTCCCCGACGGCGCGGTAAAACCCCGTCCAGTCGAACCGGTCGTCGGCATGATGAAGTTCGCAAGCCATCGTGGCCATCAGCGCGATGGTATCGGTTTCACCATCGGTCAGCGCGGCCAATGTTCTGGACATATCGTCATAATCGATGCGCATCGCATTCTCCGGGCCGGGGAAGGGGGCGCTGCCCCCGTCGCCCGTTCGGGCGACTCCCCCGGGGTATTTGACCCAAGAAGAAGGTCAGGGGCGTTCGATCGCGATGGCCGTGCCTTCGCCACCGCCGATGCAGATCGCGGCGATGCCGCGTTTGAGGCCGCGTTTTTCGAGGGCGTTGAGCAGGGTGACCATGATGCGCGCGCCCGACGCGCCGATCGGATGGCCCAGCGCGCAGGCGCCGCCATTCACGTTGACCTTGTCGCGGGGCAGGCCCATCTCGTGCATGAAGGCCATGGGAACGACGGCGAAAGCCTCGTTGACCTCCCACAGGTCCACGTCGTCGGCGGACCAGCCGAGTCTGGCCAGCAGTTTCTGCGCGGCCGGGACCGGGGCGGTGGTGAACCAGCCCGGGGCCTGGGCATGGCTGGCATGGCCCAGGATGCGGGCGCGGACCGGCAATCCGCGCGCCTCGGCCGCTGCGCGGCTCGCCAGGATCAGGGCCGCGGCCCCGTCGGAGATAGAGGAGGAATTGGCCGGGGTGACCGTGCCGTCCTTGCGGAAGGCGGGCTTGAGCTGGGGGATCTTTTCGGGGCGGGCATTTGCGGGCTGTTCGTCCTCGGCCACCACGGTGTCGCCCTTGCGGGTGGTCACGGTGACCGGGGTGATCTCGCCCTCGAACGCGCCAGAGGCCTGCGCGGCGCGCGCGTTGGAGAGCGAGCCGAGCGCGTAGTCGTCCTGGGCCTCTCGGGTGAACTGGAACTTCTCGGCGCAATCCTCGGCGAAGGTGCCCATCAGGCGGCCCTTGTCATAGGCGTCTTCCAGACCGTCGAGAAACATGTGGTCGATCACCTGGCCGTGGCCGATCCGGGCACCGGCGCGCATCTTGGGCAGCAGGTAGGGGGCGTTGGTCATGCTTTCCATGCCGCCCGCGCAGATCACCTGCGCGCCGCCCAGCGCCAGCTGGTCATGCGCGAGCATCGCCGCCTTCATGCCCGAGCCGCACATCTTGTTCAGCGTGGTCGCGGGCACCTCTTGGCCGAGGCCGGCGTGAAACCCCGCCTGGCGGGCGGGCGCCTGGCCCTGGCCGGCGGGCAGGACGCAGCCCATCAGGAGTTCATCAACGGTTTCGACGCCCGCGCCCGCCATCGCCGCGCGGATCGCGACGCCGCCCAGCGTCGATGCGTCAAGGCCCGAAAACACTCCCTGGAATCCGCCCATCGGTGTTCGGGCCGCGCCGCAGATCACAACCTCGTTCATCTCTTTCCTCCCAGATCGGACAGACCCAGCCTTACCGAATGGTAAGGATTGGCGTCTAGCCTCATCGTCACCGAGAAAGGAGATGGCGATGGAATTGTACAGTGAAACCCGTGACAAGACGCTGGTGGTCACCGTTGCAGAGGCCCGGATCGATTCCGCCGTGGCAATCCGGTTCAAGGAACGGATGCGCGACCTGGCATCGGGCGGGCATGGCCGGGTCTTGCTGGACCTGTCGCGAGTCGGGTTCGTCGATTCCAGCGGGTTGGGCGCCGTGGTCGCGGTGATGAAGCTGTTGGCGCCGGAATGCCGGCTGGAGCTGTGCGGACTGACGCCCACCGTTGCCAAGGTATTTCGCCTGACCCGCATGGATCGTGTGTTCACGATTCACGAGGATTGCGCCGCCGCCCTTGCGGCGCAGACCACATGCGGATGAGCGGTTGCATCACCCTGAACGGTGGCGGAACCGCGGCCCGTTGGGGCGACCGGCTCTGTTTGCAGTTCATGTCCACGCCGCGGGCGGTACGTCGCGCCCTGCTCGGGATGCGTGAGCATTACGAGAGGCGGCTTGGGCCAGGGCAAAGTCTCGACCTGGTCGAAACGGTTCTGGCCGAAGCGTTGAACAATATCGGCGAACATGCCTACACGCCCGCAGCACCCGGCAGGGTCGAGATGCACCTGTCGCGCATCGGGGATGGTCTGGCGGTCGAGTTGCGGGATCGCGGGGCCGCGATGCCGGGCGGGCGGGTGCCCCGTGGCGGGCTACCGCCCGAGGGTGCGTTGCCGCCAGAGGGGGGGTTCGGCTGGTTCCTGATCCGGACGCTGGCCGAGGACCTGCGGTATTGCCGTCACGGGGATGAAAACCGGCTGCACCTGCTGGTTTCATTACGAAAGGACAAGACCTGGTGACGAGGCATCTTGCCCGGAAATCGTCACATTGGCTCCAAGGATGGGCCGCAATGCAGGGCTAGACAGAAGCTGTAGCTGCATAGGCTTCCCTCGGCGCCGCGTTAACAGCCCCCACCCAGTGCGCGGCGTCGAGGTCCATCCCCCAGCGATCCGGTGCAAATCGCGTTGGCAAGGCCGCCCCTGCGGCTTAGGGTCAGGCCACCGTGATCGAGGAGAAGAGGATGCGCGATTTCCAGATGCCCGGCCGTTCGGCCGTCTTTGCCATGAACGGCATGTGCGCCACCTCGCATCCGCTGGCGGCAAAGGTCGCCGTGCAGATGCTGGAGGCAGGTGGAAACGCGGTGGATGCGGCGATTGCGGGGGCTGTCCTGCTTGGAATTTGCGAACCTCAGATGACCGGGATCGGCGGCGACTGTTTCGTTCTGGTCAAACCGGCGGGCGAGGACAGGATCGTGGCGCTTAACGGGTCGGGCCGTGCCCCGGCCGGGTTGGATGCGGCCGCGCTGCGTGCCCGGGGATTGGGCGTCATGCCCACCGATACCGCCGATGCCGTCACGGTGCCCGGCGCCATCGATGCCTTTTGCCGGCTTTCACGCGATTGGGGTCGGGCCGGGCTGAAGGCCAGCCTTGCCCCCGCGATTCATTATGCCGAGGCGGGCGTGCCGGTCGCACCGCGCACTGCCTTTGACTGGGGCCGGGCCGAGGGCCACCTCAAGGGCGCCGCACGAGACCACTACCTGTTTGCCGGTGTTGCGCCGCACCCCGGCCAGGTCTTTCGCGCCCCGCAACAGGCCGAGGTTCTTCGCCGCGTCGCGATGGAGGGGCGCGCGGGCTTTTACGAGGGCGAGGTGGCCGAGGACATGGTTGCCTCGCTGAACGCACTTGGCGGCAGTCATACGCTTGAGGATTTCGCGGCGACTGCCTGCGACTATACCGATCCGATCAGTGGCCCCTACAAGGGCGTGGACCTGGTCGAGCATCCGCCCAACGGCCAGGGGGCCACCGCGATCCTGATGGCCAATATCCTGAGCCATTTTGACTTGCCCGATATGGACCCGTTAGGCGCGATGCGTGCCCATATCGAGGCCGAGGCCGCGAAACTGGCCTATGACACACGCAACCGTTTTCTCGCCGATGCGGACCACATCACGCGGCTGGCACATATGCTGTCCCCTGAAACGGCGCGGAAACTGGCGGGGCTGATCGATCCGGACCGCACGATGGAAAACCCCGCCGCCCTGTCCGAGGCAGTCCATCGCGAGACGATCTATATCACCGTGGTCGATCGCGACCGCATGGCGGTGTCGCTGATCTATTCGATCTTCCACAGCTTTGGTTCGGGGCTTGCGTCCGACAAATTCGGGATCAACTTTCAAAATCGCGGCGCGGGCTTTTGCCTGGAACAGGGCCATCCAAACGAGGCGGGCGGCGGCAAGCGCCCGATGCACACCATCATTCCTGCCATGCTCAAGAAGGATGGCAAGATCCTGCTACCTTTCGGCGTGATGGGGGGGGCCTATCAGCCCAACGGCCATGCGCGCATCCTGACAAACCTTGTAGATTACGGGATGCACCCGCAACAGGCCATCGACGCGCCGCGTAGCTTTGCCGATGCAACGGGCCTGTTGGTCGAGCGTGGCTATGGCGAGGATGTGCGCGCCGCGCTGGCCGCCAAGGGGCACAAGGTCGTGACGCCCGATTCGGCCATCGGCGGGGCGCAAGCGATCCTGATCGACGATGAAACAGGAGTACTGCAAGGCGCGTCCGACCCACGCAAGGATGGCTGCGCACTGGGATACTGAGCGCGCAGGCGCTTAGTTCAACTGGAACTGAAGGTTGTAGTGATCGCCCTCGAACTCGCCGAAAAGTTCAGGCAGGTCGGGGTGTTCGACCGGTTCGCCCGTATCGTCGGGCACAAGATTTTGTTCGGAAACGTAGGCAACATAGTAACTGTGGTCGTTCTCGGCCAGAAGATGATAGAAAGGCTGGTCCTTTCGCGGGCGGCTATCCTCTGGGATCGCGTCATACCAGTCGTCGCTGTTCGAGAACCGGGCATCGACGTCGAAAACCACCCCGCGGAAGGGATGCTTGCGGTGGCGGACCACCTGGCCCAGATGATATTTCGTTCGCGTCGTATGCATCACGTTGTGCCCCCTGCCGGCCGAATGTAAGCCGGGCCAGGGGGGCTGTCCATGCGACGGCACAATTTTCCGGGAAACAGATTGTGAACCTTGTTCTGACAGTTCTGGAAATCGTTGCACCGGTTTTTCTGTTGGCGGGCATTGGCTTTACCTGGGTCAAGCTGGGGCTGGAATACCGGGTGCAATTCGTTACCCGGCTGGCAATGTCACTGGCCGTTCCCTGCCTGATCTTCACCGCCCTGATGAAGACAGAGATCGAGCCGCAGGCATTGAGCACGCTGTCATTAGCGGCGGCGCTATCCTACGGGGCCGTGGCGATTCTGTCCCTGGCCGTTGTTGTCTTGGCGCGGCTGGACCGGCGCACCTATCTTGCACCGATCGTCTTTGGCAATACCGGCAACATGGGGCTGCCGCTGGCGCTGTTTGCCTTTGGCGAGGCGGGGTTGGGTTATGCGGTGGTCGTCTTCGCGGTGATGGCGATCTTTTCGTTCACATTCGGGGTCTGGCTGGTCTCGGGCGGCGGCTCGCCCGGCAAGGCGCTGCGCGAACCGCTGGTTGGCGCCACGCTCCTGGGGGGGCTGTTCCTGTGGCAGGGCTGGCAGACACCGCCCTTCCTTACCAATACCCTGGACCTGATCGGCCAGATGGCGATTCCGCTCATGCTGCTCACGTTGGGCGTGGCGATCGCGCGGTTGCATCCGGGCCACCTGCCGCGTGCGCTCTGGCTATCGGCGGTGAAACTTGTGCTGTGCCTCGGGGTCGCGGTGGGCGTGGGGGTGTGGTTCGCGCTGCCGCCCGTGCCTTTCGCTGTCCTCGTGCTGCAAATCTCCACCCCCGTGGCGGTTACCTCTTACCTTCTGGCCGAGAAATACGGCGCCGATGCCGAGGCGGTGGCGGGTCTGGTGGTCGTATCAACGCTGATTTCGGTGCTGGCACTGCCAGTCACTCTCGCATTTCTGATCTGACCGGCGGGGTTTGACGTTTTCCCCGAACCGTTTTTCCTCTACCCTGTGCAAAACAAAAATCGAGCGAGGGGCAGATGAGCAGGATCCTTCTCGTGGCGCTTTGCCTGGTTCTGGCCGGGTGCGGCGGTGGCTACAAGGGCGCGCCGCGCAACCTGGACAATGCCTGTGCGCTGGCGGCGGAGCGCCCGAAATACATGCGCGCCATGCAAAAGACCGAACGCCGCTGGGGCGTGCCAGTGCATGTGCAGATGGCCATGATCCATCAAGAAAGCAAGTTCGACGGCCGTGCCCGTACCCCGCATCGCTATGCGCTGGGGATCATTCCGATGGGGCGACAAAGCTCGGCCTACGGGTATTCACAGGCGTTGGACGGCACCTGGGAGGATTACCAGCGCGCCACCGGCAAGCGCCGCGCCAAGCGCACCGATATCGGCGATGCAACCGATTTCATGGGCTGGTACATGACCCAGACGAAAAACAGGCTGGGCATCCCCCTGACGGATACGCGCAACCAGTATCTCGCCTATCACGAGGGCCAGACCGGCTATGCGCGGGGCACCCATAACAGCAAGGGCTGGCTTTTGGCCGTGGCGGACAGGGTCGACGCGCGGGCCGACACCTATGAACGCCAACTCAAGAGTTGCCGCCGCTGGTAAGCGCGGTCAGTTCTCGCCGGTACGGCGCCGGGTTTCCCCGACGATGTCGAAAAACCGCGTGGGCAGGTCCATGCCGGTCTGCATCTGGTCAAGGATGACGGTGGTGGGCTGACCGGTGCCATCGGTGATGATCCATTGCCGCAATTCCACCGGGTCGTCGGAAAAGACCAGCGCGATCTTGCCGTATTCGGGATGGGCGGGGTCCTGCGCGATGACGCGGGTGGCATCGGCATCGCCGTCATGGCCCACGACCATCTGCGCAGCGGCGAAATCCACCCTTGCCGCAAGGATCACGCTGAGCGGTGTCTGGTCCAGCGGGTATTGCTCGGGGGGCTGGTTGGACTTGTCATCAAAGATCGCCACCCGGCCACTGCCCGCGATCACGAGCGCCTTGTTCGGCGGGTCGTATTCGAACCGCGCCTTGCCCGGCCGTTTCAACATCAGCCTCCCGGTCGAGACCGAGCCATCCGCATTGACCTGGGTGAATGCGGCCTGGGCCGTGGCAAAGCTGTTGAAATAGGCCGAAATCCGCGAAAGCTGGATCTTTTCCGCAAGCGCCGGACCGGCGATGCCAGCGGCGAACACGGCCGCGCCAAGAGCAAGGGCAAAACGTTTCATGGCACCAATCTAGGCGCGCGCTGAAGGCTTTGCACCTGCCAATCGCTCACATCAACGTCACCCGATCTCAGCCCTGTTCGGGCACCAGGATCTCGCGCTTGCCGACGTGGTTGGCGGGGCTGACGACGCCCTCTTCCTCCATCTGTTCGACCAGGCGGGCGGCCTTGTTGTAACCGATCGCCAGCTTGCGCTGGATGTAGGAAGTGGAACATTTGCGATCCTTGAGAACGATCGCGACCGCCTGATCGTAGAGCGCATCGTCCGAACTGGTGTTTCCGCCCAGTCCCAGCACCGCGTCAATATCGCTTTCCTTGTCCTCGTCGGGACCGTCCAGGACGCTGCCGACATAGTCGGGCGGCCCGAACGCCTTGAGGAAGGTCACGATTTCTTCGACCTCCTCGTCGCTGACAAAGGGACCGTGGACGCGGGAAATGCGCCCGCCGCCGGCCATGTACAGCATGTCGCCCATGCCCAGCAGTTGCTCGGCGCCTTGTTCGCCCAGGATGGTGCGGCTGTCGATCTTGCCTGTCACCTGGAAGGAAATCCGGGTGGGGAAGTTCGCCTTGATCGTGCCGGTAATGACATCGACCGAGGGGCGCTGGGTGGCCATGATCAGGTGGATGCCCGATGCCCGCGCCATCTGGGCAAGCCGCTGGATACAGGCCTCGATCTCTTTCCCTGCGACCATCATCAGGTCGGCCATCTCGTCGACGATCACGACGATGTAGGGCAGGGTCTCGGGCAGGAATTCCTCGGTCTCGAAAACGGGTTCGCCCGTTTCGTCGTCGAACCCGGTCTGCACCGTGCGCTTGAACATCTCGCCCTTGGCCTGCGCATCGAGCACCCGGCCGTTATAGCCCTCGATGTTGCGAACGCCCATCTTGGACATCTTGCGATAGCGTTCCTCCATTTCGGCCACGACCCATTTCAGCGCGACGACGGCCTTTTTCGGGTCTGTGACCACGGGCGACAGCAGGTGCGGGATACCGTCATAAACCGACAGTTCCAGCATCTTGGGGTCGATCATGATCAGACGGCATTCATCCGGCGACAGCTTGTAGAGCAGCGACAGGATCATCGTGTTGATCGCAACCGACTTGCCGGACCCGGTCGTGCCCGCGATCAACAGGTGGGGCATCTTGGCCAGGTTCGCGACCACCGGTTCGCCACCGATATCCTTGCCAAGCGCGAGCGGCAGCCGCATCGAGGTGTCCCCGAATTGACGCGCAGACAGGATCTCGCGCAGCATCACCTTTTCACGGTTGGAATTGGGCAATTCGATCCCGATCACGCTGCGCCCCGGCACGGTCGATACACGCGCCGACAGCGCCGACATGCTGCGCGCGATGTCATCGGCCAGCCCGATCACGCGCGACGCCTTTAGCCCCGGTGCGGGTTCCAGTTCGTACATGGTGACGACGGGGCCGGGGCGAACCGACACGATTTCGCCCTTGACGCCGTAATCATCCAGCACGTTTTCCAGCATCCTTGCGTTTTCTTCCAGCGCCTCGTCGCTGAGATGCAGGCGTTCGACCGTCGAGGGGCTGCTCAGCAGTGAAAGCGGCGGTGTCTCGTAGAGCTCTGCGAGCTCTGCACCCTCGTCGAATTTCAGGGCGGGCTGGGCCTCTTCGATCGCGCGGCGCGAGGGTTGCACGGTTTTGCGCGGCGGGTGCTGCACCACCTTGCGCGGCTCTGCCAGGGGAATGGCCGGGCGCGGCATGGCCGGTTGCGCAAAAGGTTCGATGACGGCATCGGACAGCGGCGCCTCGGCCTCTGGCTCAATCTCCGGGACAGGCGCAGCGGCGGTCAGGGGCGGTTCGGCCACAAGGCGGTCATTCAGGATCAGCGGCTGTGGACCGCGACGGCGCAGCGGCGGTTCGGCGCGCGCGGCCGGCGCGACGCGGCTCTGGCGTGCGCGCGACTTGATCACGTCGGCAATCCGCGCCTTGATCCGGTCTTCCGACAGCGGGTCAAGGTCGCCATCGAGTGCGGGCAGTTCGGGTTCGACCAGCTCTGGTTCGGGCACCTCGTCAGGCACCCGGCGCATCAATGCCGGCATCCGGGCAAACAAACCCGCGCGCGGGCGCGGCGCGGGGTCTGCGGGCGCAACGTCATCGGCATGAACAGGCGGTTCGGCACGCGTAACGCGCGATGTGGCGGCGCCGACAGCAGCGGGCGCGGGCCCTGCCACGTCAGCGGCACGGGCGCGTCGTTCTTGCAGGCGGGTCTGAAACGCCTCTGCCCCGCGCAGCGCCCCGTCCATCGCCCCGCGCGCCGATTTCCCGGCAAGGCGGCGCAGCCCCTCGTAGGTCAGGATCACCCCGATCACGATCAGCCGGGTAAAGCGACGGAGCTCGGCCCGATCCAGCCCCAGAACGAACAGCATCATGGCCAGCGTCGCAAGCCATACAAGCCCCGCCAACAGCCGCAGCCCCAGCACCGTATCCACCGGCGCAAGATTGAGAAGAGCACCCAGAACGGTATCACCGAAAAGCCCGCCCATACCGAAACTATGGGTCCAGGACGCAGGCGGCACATGTGTCGAGGCATAGACCGCCGCCAGCGCCACGGCGATGGGGGCAAAGATCATCCGACTGAACAGCCGTTCTTCGCCCCAATGGCCGACAAGGCGCACCCCCCAGGCCGCAGGCACAAGGACCAGCCCCCAGGCGCCCCAGCCAACCACGATGAACAGCGGCGCGGCCAAAGAGGCCCCGAAATGACCCAGCAGATTCTGCGCAGGCGCATCGGTAGCCGACAGCCAGCTTGGATCGTCCGGCACGTAAGAGCCGAGGATCATCGCCAGCACAAGGGCAATCCCCAGAAGCGTGAACCCCAGCAATTCCTTGCCGCGCCGCTCGATCGCCTCTTGCATCGTGGCATCAAGCAACGGTTCGCGATCCTTGATCTGGTAAGACGCCATAGCCTGAAATCCTCACCCGTAGAGGCAGTCACGCAGCCGTGTCAGCCCGTGCCGCATTTCTTGTTCTGGGGCGACCATCGCGACGCGGATATAGCCCGCGCCGGGATTGCCGCCGTTCACGTCGCGCGAAAGATAGGCGCCGGGCAGAACCCGCACGCCGGTCAGCCGCCACGCCCTGAGCGCGGCCTCTTCGCCGTCATCCACCGGCAGCCACAGGAAAAACCCCGCCTGGGGCGCGCAATAGCCAGGCACATCGCCAAATATCTCATCCGCGATAAGGTATTTACGCTGATACAGGGCACGATTTTCCCGCACATGGGTCTCATCCGCCCAGATCTTTTCGGCCACCCGTTGCAGCGGCAACGGCAGAGGCGCCCCGGCATAAGAGCGCAACAGCTTTATCCGGCGCAAGGATTCGGGACCGCCCGCCAGAAAGCCAGAGCGCAGGCCGGGCAGGTTGGACCTTTTCGAAAGCGAATGAAATATCACCAGCCGCTCGGGATCGGCGCCGATTTCACGAGCGGCCTCCAGCGCGCCGGGAGGGGGTGCATCGCGGTAAACCTCGGAATAACACTCGTCGGCGAAGACCTGGAAATCGTGTTTCTCAGCCAACCGAAGCAGGTCTTTCCAATAGGCCTTGTCGGCCACCGCGCCTTGCGGATTCGAGGGCGAACAAAGATAGGCAATCGCCGTGCGGTCCAGCACCTCGGCGGGCAATGCCGCGTAATCGGGCAGAAACCCGCTTTCGGCCGCGGCAGGCACATAGACGGGTTCGGCCGCCACCGCCAGCGCCGCCACCGCATAGACCTGGTAGAAAGGGTTGGGCGTCAGGATCACCGACCGTTGGCCCTGTTTTCGTTCCGGGCACAGCGCAAGCGCGGCGTTGAACAGTCCCTCGCGCGTGCCGTTCAAGACGGCAATGTTACGGTCAGGGTCAAGCATCACACCATAACGTCGGACGATCCAGTCGGTGATCGCGGCGCGCAATTCAGGCGTGCCCTCGTTGGGGGGGTACTTGCCGAACTCGTGGGCATGTTCGGCCACGATCCCCGCCACCCATGACGGAAAGGCATGTTGCGGCTCGCCGATGGTCATGTGAATCGGCGCGCCCCCCGGACCGTGACAGTCCAGAAGGCGGCGCAGCCGCGGAAAGGCGTAGTCTGGCAGGTTCGAAAACCGCTCGGGAAAGGTCATGGACCCTGACTTGATGTTGTGTCTGCCTCAATCCGGGGTCGTTTCGGACCGCCCCGTTTTGCGCAACGATACTCCCTGCGCGGGGGCGGGTCCAGAAACCGGGCGCCGCCGGCACTGTGCCGGCGGCAGAATGTGGCATTTAGGCCAGAGCCACCTCTGCCGCGGCCCCCAGCCGCAACAGCCGAGCCTCGGACATCGGCGCACCCATCAGCGAAATCCCCGTCGACGCTATCCCGGTCGGAATCGTCAGAACCGTCGCCCCCATCAGGTTGCCGATCCGGGTATTGCGCAGCGCCAGGAGGTTTTCGGAAACGAAGAAATCGGGATCGGCCAACAGCCGGGCCACGTTCGGCGGCAGGATCGGACAGGTCGGCAACACCACCGCGTCAAACCCCGCGATGCGCCGCACCCAGTCCGCGCGCAGCCGGTCAAGCCTTTGCCATGCGGCCACGTAATCCGTCCCCGCGTGATCGCGCCCGCCGCGAAAGCGTTTCAATATCTCGGGATACATACGCTCGGGCGCGGCCTCGATCACGTTTTCCCATGTCCCGTAGGCCTCGGTGGCAAACAGCACACCCGAAAGCGCCATCGCGTCGGCCACCTCGGGCGCGGCGCGCCATTCCAGCGTGGCCCCGGCCGCCGCCAGCCGCGTCAGCGCATGTTCAAACCCGGCGCGGGGGGCCTCGCGCAGACCGTCCAGCGCGACGGTTTCCAACACCATCAACCGCGCACCGTTCAGCGTCGCGCCGCGCAGATCGGCAGGTCTGCCCCCCTCAAGCGCGGCCAGCAACAGCGCGGCATCCTCCACGGTTCGGGTCAGCGGGCCGACCGTGTCGAATTTCGGCGCCAGCGGCACGACGCCCGCCAGCGGCAGCCGCCCCGCCGTGGTCTTGAGCCCCACGAGATCGTTCCAGACCGCGGGCACCCGGACCGACCCGCCAGTATCGGACCCGATCCCCGCCGCGGCCAACCCGAAGGCAACCGAGGCCGCCGCCCCAGAGGACGACCCGCCCGGCGCGGCCTGCGGGTCATGAATGCAGGGCGGCGTCGCGGTCATCGGGTTCACCCCCAGCCCCGAGAAGGCCAGTTCGGTCATGTGCGTTTTACCCAGGCAGACCAGCCCTTGCGCGGTGACAGTATCCAGAACGGCGGCATCACGCCCCGGCACCCGGCCGGCCAGCAGGGCAGAGCCTGCCTCGGTTGCCACGCCGGCCGTATCGAAAAGGTCTTTCCAAGACACCGGCACACCATCCAGCGGGCCCAGCCGGCGGCCCGCCCGTGCCCGATCCCGCGCCGCCGCGGCCTCGGCCAGGGCGCGGTGGGGCGTGGTGCGGGCATAGATGCGGTCGCCATGGTCATGGCTGGCAATCGCATCCAGGAAGGCGGCGCACAGCTCCATCGGGTCGATCTGCCCCGCGCCGATCCCCCGGCCCAACTCGGCCGCGCTCATCTTTCGCCAATCCATGCCCGCCCTCCGTCTGCAACGGGGCGAGGCTAGCGGGCAAGGGCGTTATGGACAATCCCGCGCGCGCGGCCATATTGCAGGGCATGACATACGATTCCGACATCCTGATCGTGGGCGGCGGGCTGAACGGCCCCGCGCTGGCCCTTGCGCTGGCCCAGGGCGGCCTTTCGGCAACCGTGATCGACGCGCTGCCCGCCGCGACCCATGCCGATGACGGTTTCGACGGGCGCGCCTATGCGCTGGCGCTGGCCTCCATGCGGCTGCTTGAGGCGGTGGGCATCTGGCGCGATGTCGGGATGCGCAGTCAGCCGATCAACCGCATCGTCGCATCCGATGGGCACGCGGGCGAGGGACCCGCCCCCTTTTTCCTCGACTTCCACCACGGCGAGATCGAGGAAGGTCCGATGGGCTACATGCTGGAGGACCGTTATCTGCGCCAGGCCTTGCTGGCAGCGATGCAGACCGCACCGGGGGTGACCTTGATATCGGGGCAAACCGTGGTGGCCCAGGCGCCCGACGCAACCGGCGTTACCGTGACACTGGCCTCGGGCAAGACGCTGCGTGGGCGGGTTCTGGTGGGCTGCGACGGGCGCAGGACGGGCACCGGCACCCGGGCGGGGATCAAGCGGACGGGCTGGGATTACGGCCAGACCGCACTGGTCTGCGCCGTCGCGCACGAACACCCCCATAACGGCGAGGCGCACCAGTTCTTCATGCCGGCCGGACCGCTGGCGATCCTGCCGCTGCCGGGCAATCGCAGTTCGATCGTGTGGAGCGAAACCCATGCCGGCGCCGCCGCGATCCAGGCGCTGGACGACGAGGGCTACCTGGCCGCGCTGCGCCCGCGTTTCGGCGATTTCCGTGGCGAGATCTCGTTGACCGGCGCAAGGTTCGCCTACCCGCTGAACCTGACGCTGGCCAATTCCTTCGTCGCACCGCGCGTGGCGCTCTTGGGCGATGCGGCGCATGGGGTACACCCGATTGCGGGACAGGGCCTCAACCTTGGGTTGCGCGACGTGGGCGCGCTGGCCGAAGTCCTGGTCGAAGCGCGCCGCCGCGGAGAGGATATCGGTGCGAGCGATGTGCTGGAACGATACCAGACCTGGCGACGGTTCGATACCGTGCTGATGGCGGCCGGGACGGACGCGGTAAACAAGCTGTTTTCCAACGATAACCCTCTACTGCGACTGGCGCGCGACCTCGGAATGGGGGCGGTGAGCGCGGTTCCGGGCCTGCGCCGCCGTTTTATACGCGAGGCGGCAGGACTGAACGGAGACTTGCCGCGTCTGATGAGCGGGCGCGCGTTGTAGAGACATCAGCCGCTTTCACCCCGGCAATAGCGGGGGCGCACGGCCGGGGGTTTCACCCCCGGACCCCCAGGGTATTTTTCCAAGAAGAAGGACGGGCCGAGACGCGGCGGCGTCAATCCAGCCTGCGAGCCTCGTCGACCAGCATGATCGGAATGCCACCACGGATCGGGAAGGCCAGGTGTGCAGCCCGCGAGACCAGTTCCTGACGCTCGGCATCAAAGGCCAGCGGCGCATGGGTCACGGGACAGACAAGCGATTCCAGCATCTTGCGATCGGTATGGGGTGTTTCGGTCATTGCATCGTCTCCTCGTTGCTCCCGCTGCGGAGCGCGAATTCGATCAGGGTCACCAGGGTTTCGCGCCGGGTGGCCAGCGAGGGGGCCTCCAGAAGGGCCTGCCTGTCCTCGGGTGCGAAAGGACAGAGCATGGAAAGCGAGTTGATGAGCAATTCGTCCTCGGCCTCTTCGAGACTGTCCCAGTCGGTCGACAGGCCCCGGCTTTCGAAAAAGCGGGACAGGAGCGACAGGAAAGGCTTGCGGAGGAAACCCGGATCGGTTTCGCAGGGGCCCATGTCGCGCTCGAACCCGTCCCAGGAAATGTCGGCCTTGAGATAGGGGGTAAAACCGGACTGTTCGCCCAGCACACGGTAGCGCGAGATACCCGAAAGAGTGATCATGTAGCGTCCGTCCTCGGTTTCCGAGAAGGCCGTCACGCGGCCCGCGCAGCCAATGGATTGCAGTTTGCGCCCCGATCCGCCCGGCCCTTCGCGCGGCTGGATCATGCCGATCAGCCGATGCGGGGTTTTCAGCGTGTCATCCAGCATCGCGAGATAGCGCGGCTCGAAGATGTGCAGCGGCAGGCGGGCGCGCGGCAACAGCAACGCCCCCGGCAGCGGGAAGACGGGGATGGTGTCGGGAAGGTCGGGCGCTTTGAGCATGACTGGCAAGCTAGGACGCGCCTCTCGTCAGGCAAATATCATCGATGAAAGTTTCCTGCGGCCTTTGAGCACGATCGGGTCTTGGGGTTTGAGCGCGTCGAAGATCGTGAAGAGCTGATCCTTGGCCGCCCCCTCGTTCCAGTCGCGGTCGCGGCGGAACAGGTCCAGCAGCTGGTCGACTGCCTCTTCGACCTGGCCCGCGGCATGCAGCGCCTTGGCCAAGTCGAACCGGGCCTGATGGTTGTCCGGGTCGTGATCGACAGCGGCGCGCAACTCGTCCACCGGCCCGGCCTCGGCAGCTTGGCGGGCCAGTTCGACCTGGGCGCGGGCGGCCTCGATCTCGGGGGCGCTGACGATCTCGCGCGGCACAGCGGCAAGCAGTTGTTCAGCCTTTTCGGTCTCGTTCAGCACCAGGTGGGCGCGGATCATGCCACCATGGGCGGCGGCATTCGCGGGATCCTCGCCGAGGATCGCGGCAAAGGTCTGGACAGCATCGACCACCGCCCCCTCGGCCAACATCTCTTCGGCAGCCGCGATCGCCTCGTCGAGGCCATTACCGCCGGCTGCCTGCACCACGCGGTCGATGAAAGACGCGAGTTCGGAGGCCGGCAGCGCCCCCTGGAAGCCATCGACCGGCTGGCCGTCGACAAAGGCATAGACCGTCGGGATCGACTGGATGCGCAACTGTGCGGCGACCTGCTGGTTCTCATCGACATTGATCTTGACCATGCGGACCTTGCCCTTGGCCGCAATCACCGCCTGTTCCAACGCGGGGCCAAGCGCCTTGCAGGGGCCGCACCAGGGCGCCCAGAAATCGACGATCACGGGCACCTCGCGCGAGGCGTCGATCACGTCCTGCATGAAGGTCGCCTCGCCGATATCCTTTATCAGGTCGTTTTGCGGCGCCGCGGCGCCGTTACCACCAAGTTCCAGCATGTCCTCTTCCCCGCTTGTCAGAGATTTGCGCCTTATATGTGCTGCTTGTGACCAAAACCCAAGGGTGGAATCCTAAAGATCGAAACTCGCAAGGACCGGGACATGGTCACTGGGCTGATCCCAGCCGCGGGCGGCGCGCAGGATGCGGCTGGAATGGGCGGCGGCGGCGATATCGGAGCTGGCCCAGATGTGATCCAGCCGGCGCCCCTTGTCGGCGGCATCCCAGTCGCGGGCGCGGTAGGACCACCAGGAATAGAGCTTGCCCTGCGGAATGTCGGCGCGGGTGACATCCACCCAGCCGCCCGCCTCTTGCGCGCCGCCCAGGTGTTCGACCTCGATCGGCGTATGGCTGACGACCTTCAGCAACTGCTTGTGCGACCAGACGTCATCCTCGCGCGGGGCGATGTTGAGATCGCCCACGAGGATCGCCCGTTCCGGCGCGTTTTCGTGGAAAAAGTCGCGCATGCCGGTCAGGTAGTCGAGCTTTTGACCGAACTTCTCATTCACGGCCCGGTCGGGCACGTCGCCGCCCGCGGGGACGTAGAAATTGTGAACCGTCAGTCCGTTTTCCAACCGCGCTGCGACGTGCCGGGCGTGCCCAAGGCCGGCGAAATCCAGATCGCCCGCATCGGCAAGCGGCAGGCGCGACAGGATCGCGACGCCGTTATAGCCCTTTTGCCCGCGCGCCACGACATGCCCGTAGCCCAGGTCGCGGAATGCCTGCAGCGGCATCTTTTCGACCGGGCTCTTGCATTCCTGCAGGCACAGGATGTCCGGGGCCTGTTCGGACAAGAACCGGCACACCAGCCCCGCCCGCAGCCGGACCGAGTTGATGTTCCATGTGGCGATCGTAAGGGGCATGGGCAGGTTCCCGAATGTGGGGTCAGGCTGAACGCGCCAGCGTGGCGTCGATCTGACCCACTACCGGGGCCAGGTCGCCATCGCCGCGCAGCTCGGCGATCTTGGCCCGATACCAGTCCACCGCACGGTCATGCAAGCCGCGCAACTCGGGATCGTTCATGAACTGGTCCAGCCAGGCCCCGACCGCGGCGTCATAGCGGCGGATGGTGGTGTCCTCGACATGGTTCAGGTCGAATTTGCGCCAGTAATCCCAGCCCATGGTCTGGGACATGTGGTTGACCCGGCCGCGGGCCCGCTTGACCAGGAAGGTATCCGCCGCCCTCAGGGCATAGTGGTTGACCTGCGCGATCTCGAAAGAGACCTGGGCGCCCTGGGGTTCGGTCCGCACGAAGGGCGCGCCACCGGGCAGAACGACCCTGATCCGGTCGGCCCAGTCATCTGCGGGGATCGGGGCATGTATGCCCACCCGACTGAACCGGTCAAGCCCGGTAAAAAGCGATTTCTTGAACTTGCCCGCCTTGGGTCGCCGGTCGGGGGCGTGTTCGGCCAGGGTGAACTGTTGTGTAACCGGCCGATCCTCGAACGCCTGCACACCGCTGGGGCCAAAGACACGCCACGGCACCGAAATGACATCCGCATCCGGTCCCGATGCCTCGACCAGGGCGCGCACCGATCCGTCGCCGACATGGATGTTCAGGAACTCGTCCGCATCGCAGACGAAGATCCAGTCGGCCTGCTTGACCTCGCCATAGCGGCGCGACTGTTTCAGCGCCGAGCGCTGGATACCGGCGCGCGGCCATATGCGGGTGGCGTGATGGCGCACCAGCCCGCGCGCCTGCAGCGCCAGCAGCATCTCGGTGGTGGTATCCTCGCAGTCGTTGCTGCAAACCACCATGTGGTCAAAGCCCAATGCCTTGTAATGGGCCACCCATTCAAGAATGAACGGACCCTCGTTCTTCATCGTGGAAATCACGGTATAGCTCTGCCGCGCCATGCCCCATGTCCTGCTCGTTTCGTGGCTCTGGCGGTTACGCCAGTTTGCATCGGCGCGCAGAATCACAAAAACGCGCCCCGCGCACAAGCGCAGGGCGAACGAAAGAGGCCCGCAGGTGCCGACCGTGGCCTTTGCGACTCAGGCGACCAGCCGGTAGCCGCCCGATTCCGTCACCAGCAGGCTGGCATTGGACGGGTCGGGTTCGATTTTCTGGCGCAGGCGGTAGATATGGGTTTCCAGGGTGTGGGTGGTCACCCCCGCGTTGTAGCCCCAGACCTCGTGCAGCAGAACGTCGCGCGCCACCACGCCCTCGGAGGCGCGGTAGAGGTATTTCAGGATGTTGGTTTCCTTCTCGGTCAGCCGGATCTTGCGGTCGTTCTCGGTGATCAGCATCTTCATCGCCGGCTTGAACGTGTAGGGGCCAAGCTGAAAGATCGCGTCCTCGGATTGTTCGTGCTGACGCAATTGCGCCCGGATGCGGGCCAGAAGGACGGGAAACTTGAAAGGCTTGGTGATATAGTCGTTCGCCCCCGCGTCCAGCCCCAGGATGGTGTCGGCATCACTGTCATGGCCGGTCAGCATCAGGATGGGACATTTCACCCCCTGTTTGCGCAGCAGGCGGCATAATTCCCGGCCGTCCGTATCGGGCAGGCCGACATCGAGGATAACCAGGTCGTAAAGCGCCTCTTTCGCCTTGGCCAGGGCCTGTGCCCCGCTATCGGCCTCGAAGACATCGAAATCTTCGGTGGTGACGAGTTGTTCGCTCAACGCTTCGCGCAGGTCGTCATCATCGTCGACCAGCAGGATTTTCTTGAGGTTACTCATGATGCGTCCTCCCCGTTGCCATGCGCCACAGATGTGCGCGCAGCCCCCCCACCCGCAAGTATTGCGACAAGGATTTCACGCAAGCGTGTGGCACAGGCGGGTTTTGTTTCATATCTGTCAGACTTGGCGCTAGATGTGCCCTGCAGAAAGGATCGCCCATGCCCCTGGGACCAGATAGTACCGAACGGCTTGCCCGCGCACGCGGCGATCTGCGCATGGGGGTGCCGGTCGTGGTCGGGTCACTCCTGGTGCTGGCGGCCGAAACCCTCGGTCCGGGGCGGTTGGCGGGGTTGCGCGATCTGGGGGGCGAGCCGGTTCTGGCGATCACCGCGCGACGGGCCGAAACGCTGAAAGCGCGCGCTTATGACGGCGATATGGCGCGGCTTCGCCTGCCCCGAGACGCGAGTCCCGGCTGGGTGCGTGCTGTGGCCGATCCGGCCGACGACCTGGACCGCCCGTTTCTGGGCCCGTTCGAAACACTGCGCGCAGGCGATAGCCGGGCGCACCGCGCCGCGATCCACCTGGCAAAATCGGCGCACCTGTTGCCCGCGGTCGTGGCGCTGGAATTGACGGATGCCGACCGCCTTGCCGCCGAACAGGGCCTGACCCACCTGGCCCTGCCCGAGGCCGAGCGCGTGCTGACCGAGGAAATCGCCCTTCACGAGGTCGCCTCGGCCCGCGTTCCCCTGGCGGTTTCCCGCGCGGGGCGGGTGCATGTCTTTCGCCCCGCCGACGGCAGCGAGGAACATTACGCCGTGGAGATCGGCAGCCCGCCGCGTGGCGCGCCGGTGCTGGCGCGGCTGCACTCGGCCTGTTTCACCGGCGACCTGATCGGCAGCCTGAAATGCGATTGCGGCGCGCAGTTGCAGGCCGCCCTTGCCCAGATGGGGAGCGAGGGGGCCGGTGTGTTGCTCTACCTCAACCAGGAAGGCCGCGGTATCGGGCTTGCCAACAAGATGCGTGCCTACGCGTTGCAGGACCAGGGATTCGACACTGTCGAGGCCAATCACCGGCTCGGGTTCGAGGATGACGAGCGCGATTTCCGCATCGGCGCCGCGATCCTGCGCGAGATGGGATTTTCCGCCGTCCGGCTGATGACCAACAACCCCGCCAAGATCGAAATGATGCGCGCGAACGGCATCGACGTGACCGAACGCGTGCCGCTCAGGGTCGGGCAGACCTGCGAAAACGCGCGCTACCTTGCCACCAAGGCCGCAAAATCAGGGCACTTGCTATAGGGCGGGCTACCCCTGGTGGGGTGCGCGCATCTGCTGGATGGCGGCTTGCACCTTGCGCCATGTCTCGGCCGCCTCGGCCTGGCCTTCGGATTCCAGCGCAGCGGCCTTTTGTGCGGCCTCGGCCTCTGCCTTGTCGCCATGCGCATCGAAAAGGGCGCGGGCATACTCCATCACCTTGGACGATTCCATCTTTCATCCTCCTGTGCAGCCTGTTCGCGGGATGATCCTAGCACGGGGGGCGGGGGCCGGTCTTGATACGGCTCAAGAAGCCCCTTTTTCCCGCGTCCGATCCGGGGCACGATCACGCCATGACACCGTTGAAACCATCCGATCTTGTACTGACCCCGACCCATCTGCGCTTTCTCGGCCGACGTTTTCCCTGCGCAAGGGGCCGGTGCGGCCTGACCAAGGCAAAGCGCGAGGGCGACGGCGCCACGCCACGCGGCGTTCATCGGGTCGTGGGGATGCTGTATCGTCCCGACCGGGTCGCACCGCCCGCCAACTGGGCTGTGCCGATCGGGCCCTCGGACCTCTGGTCGGACGATCCCGGCCACGAGGATTACAACCAGATGGTTCGCGCACCCTACCCGCACGGCCATGAACGCCTGCGCCGCGCCGATCCGCTATACGACCTTGTCCTCATTACCGACTGGAACTGGCCACGGGCCGTGCGCGGGCACGGATCGGCCATCTTTGTTCATCAATGGCGCAAACCGCGCCACCCGACGGAGGGATGCGTGGCGCTCAGGCGCGATCACCTGCACTGGATCGCTGAGCGGCTGACACCGGGCGCGCGCCTGGTCGTGCGCTAGCCGTGATCGCGCGCGCCAAAGATCGCGCTGCCGACCCTCACATGGGTCGCGCCAAAGGCTATCGCCTGTTCAAAATCCGCGCTCATCCCCATCGACAACCCCGACAGCCCGTTTCGTTCCGCGATCTTTGCCAACAGCGCGAAATGCAGGCCAGGGGTTTCCTCGACCGGGGGAATACACATCAGCCCGTTCACCGGCAGGTCCAACGACCGGCACTCGGCCACCAGCGCATCCACATCGGCCGGAAGAACCCCCGCCTTTTGCGGCTCTTCCCCGGTATTGACCTGGATAAAGAGGTCAGGGCTTTGCCCACGCTCCTGTGCGAGGTCGGCCAGCCGGCGGGCGAGTTTCACCCGGTCAACGGAGTGGATCGCATCGAACAGCTCGACAGCGGGGCGGGTCTTGTTGCTTTGCAGCGGCCCGACCAGGTGCAACTCGACGCCAGAGAAACGATCCTTGAAGTCCGGCCACTTGCCTTGCGCCTCTTGCACCTTGTTCTCGCCAAAAACCCGCTGCCCGGCTTGCAACACCGCCTCGACGCGCTCCAGCGGCTGCACCTTGGACACCGCGATCAGCGTGACCGATCCAGGGGCGCGACCTGCCTCGGCCTCGGCGCGGGCGACCTTTTGGCGAATATCCTCAAGCCCCATCTGCGTTTCCTTTCCCTACCGCATCGCCCAGCGCCTCGATCAGCTCGGCCAAGTCATCCTCGTGGCGCTGCCATGCCTTCATCGAAGAGGCATAGATCGGCTGGCGAACCTGGTGCAGACTGAGTGTCGCTACGCGCCTCTCTGTGCGGTGCGAGGCCAGGCACGCGTCTTCCCAGTCCAACCCGCAGGCCGCGATCAGCGCCCGCGCCTGCCCCTCGGGATCGGCGATCAGGTCCTCATACCGGATTTCATACAACACGCCCGGCAACTTTTCGCGCCAGAACGCCACGATTTCAAGAAACATCCGATAGTAAAGCCCAAGATCGCGCAGCGCGTAAGCATAGCCATGCGTGCCCTCGGCAAAGATGTTCTTGTAAATCGACAAGCAGGTATCGCGCGGGTCGCGATGCACCACGACAATCCGCGCATTGGGCAGCGCAAGGTGCACGGGACCGGCCAACAGGTAGGTCTGGATCGACTTGTCGGTCACGATATCCGAACCCGGCAGGCGCATGCGGAAATGCGCCTCGGCCCGGCGGCCCAGCCCGGCCAGTTCCGCATCGTCCAGCGCGGCAACATCGCGCAACCCGCCTGCGCCATCGCCCATCAAGGCCAGTGTTTCGGGCACGAGAAACCCAAGCTCGCCGCCGCCGGTCACGCGGGAATGGCTGGCGATGATCTGTTCGACCAGCGTCGTGCCCGACCTCGGCATCCCGGTGACGAAGATCGGGGCATAATCGGTTGTTCCCGCCACACGGCGCGCGGTGAAATCGGTGCGTGCGCAGGCGGCCTTTACCCTGTCGATCTCGGCCCGCCGCTCTGTGATGTCATAGGGATAAAGCGCCCGCATCAGCGCGTTGGCGCGATGCAGATAGCCAAAGACACGATCGTTCTGACCGCTATCCTCCATCGCCTTGGCCAATGCAAAGGCCAGGTTCATGCGGCTGTGCTCGGACAGATCCTCGCGGGCATAAAGTGTCTCCATCTCGGCGATCAGCGGGTCGTCCTTGGCAATTTTCCGGCCCTTGACCAGCAGGCGGTAGGATTCGCCCTCTTGGGGGGCACGTTCGATGGCCCGGCGAAAACTGGCCTCGGCCTCGTCGAAACGGCCCATCTGTTGCAACTGGATGGCCCGGCGGCCATGGGTATCGGGGCGGTCGGGTGCGGCGGCAACAGCCTTGTCATGGGCCGCCAGCGCATCCTCTGGGCGGCCGGCACCGTCCAACGCCTGGGCCAAGGCCTGGTAGGTCGCCGCGCGCCTGTCGCCCAGCGCAATCGCCTTGTCAAAGGCGCTGGCGGCGGCGGCGTAATCGCGCCCCTGCAGATACGCCTGGCCCAGCCGGAATTGCGGCTCGGGCGCCTTGGGCTGCGCGCGAACGGCACGGGTCAGCACCTCGATCGCCTCGCCGGTCGTACCCAGGCGGATCAGCCCAAGACCCAGCGCAACCAGTGCCGCACCATTTCCCGGCGCCAAAGTAACCGCCTGGCGCAGTTGCGCCACGCCACGCGCGGGCTCTCCATGCTCTGAAAGGAAACGGCCATAGCCGATACGCGCCTCGACGAAATCGGGATCAAGACGGATCGCCGCCTCATGCGCGGCTTGGGCGGGCCCAGTCTGGCCCAGGCGTGCCAGGGTATTGGCGTGGATATCGGCCAGGATCGCCACATCGGGGTGCTGTTGGCGCAAGGCGCGGGCGCGCTGTTCGGCCTTGGACAGTTGACCGGCATTGACCAGTGCAACCAGGTCTTGCACCTGCCGGGGCGCCAGCGTGCCCAACCTGGGACCACGCGGCGGCGCCCCCTGTGCCAGCGCCCGTTCCAGCGCGGCAAGATGCCGAGGGTCCAGCCCGGCGCCACGGGCCTGTTTCAGAACGGCACGGGCCGCCGCCTTGTCGGGGGCGGCTGCCTGTGCCCAGGCTTGCCAGATCGCCGCCTCTGTCGGACGGGCACGGGCGGCGCGGGCAAAATGGACACAAGCCTCGGCGGATCTACCGCGGGCCATGGCGATCCGCCCCATCGCGAACAGCGCCTCGGGCATATCCGGATGCGCGGCCAAAACCTTGCGTAACAACGCCTCGGCCCCGTCGCGGTCCCCCGCCGCCAAGCGCTGTTGGGCTTCGTGATAAATACGTTTCACCTCGGTGGGGGTCAGCGGCAGCATGGGCAGGCCTTCATCGGTTCATCGCATTGCCACAGCCGATAGCACGCTACCGGGCACGGTGTCGAATTCCCTGGCCCCAAAGGGGACACGGGTCCGAAACGGAAAAGAGCGGGCACAAGGCCCGCTCTTCCCAAGCAGTAATAGACCGTGGGTCTATTAGAAGCTCATCGCAACACCGATCGACCAGGTTTCCTGGCCGGCGTCGGGGCCGAAGACGGCGTCCCACTCGCTGTCGCCATAACCGGCGTGGATCGAGGCACCGCCACCCAGGTCATAGGCAACGGCCAGGCCGTAGCCCGAGATGTCGCCGATGCCATCGACGTCATACTGGCCCCAGTTCGCGCCGATCGAGAAGGCGTCGAAGCTGTAGCCGGCCGACAGGGCATAGTGGTCGATGTCCTGGCTGACAACACCGTTGTCAAAGTTCCAGGCCGAGTACTCGATGCCGGCAACAAAGCCGTTGTTGAAATCGGCAGTCATGTCGACGGCGATGATTTCCGACTCGAAGCCGGCGGGGATCACGCCCAGAACGCCGACCGGGGCGTAGGTGCCGTCGGTTTCAAACGACTGGTAGCCGAGGCCAAAGCCCAGGCCGATGCCGCCCATTTCGGTGTCGTAGCTCATGGCGACCGCGTAGCCGTCATCGACGGTGTCCGTGTCGTCCAGTTCGACCGATGCCGACACGCCGAACGCGCCAAAGTCATAGTCATAGCGCAGGATCTGGTTGTCGTAGGCGCCGTCGGCATACGAACCCATGTAACCGGCGTGGATGGTTTCATCGTCACCGATGGTGCCCGGGTTGCCCATGTTCTCGGTCAGGCGCTTGTCAACGGCGCCGTCGATTTCGCCCATGGTCAGGGTGCCGAAGGCGCCCGAGATGAAGAACGCGGTGTTGTCAGCGGCGAATGCGCCGTTGGCGTTGCCTTCCGCTTTCTGGATCTCGGTGCTGACGCCGACGGTCAGGCCGCCATCGGTCTCGGTGGTGGCCGAGAACTTCAGCATCAGGTCGTTGTGGAACTGGGTCACACCACCGGCGGCAAAACCACCGTTGAAGTTGCCGCCACCGACGACACCCATTTCACCGTAGCCCGAGAATTCGATGCCTTGAGCCGACGCGATGCCCGCGGATGCAACCAGCGCGGTGGTCGCGAAGAGAACCTTTTTCATGGTTTTCCCTCATTCGTTTAAAGATGCACCTCAGGTCGGAGCATCCGATCTGAGTATGTATCGGTGTGTCGCCCTTCGGCCCCCGAATTGCAAGCGGCCGGAACCGGGCGGCAAAAGGGTAGCCCCGATTGATGCAGCTATGCCACACCGTCCGACAGCCGCCCCAAGCACCGCAAAGGGGAAAAACCTTGTCCCGCCGGGCGCCCTCCGCTAAAGACCGAAAGGGTTGAACGGGGGCGGTTTGCATGACCTTTCAAAGCTTTTCGCGCGTTGCGACGGTGGTTGTCGTCTCTTCGGCCCTGGCCGGGTGCGGCGGCGGCGGCTGGTTCGGGGGAAATCCCGAAACGCGCCAGGAAAACATAGAGCGTCAGCGCCAGAATACCCCCGTCGGCCAGAGCGAGGCACAGAACCGGTCGACCATCTGGGACCTGTTTTCCGACCGCGACAATCCCAACATCACCGTAGAGGTGAACAAATATATCTGGCAGGCCTCTCTCGAGGTGCTGAACTTTCTGCCGATCCGGTCCGTCGATCCGTTCTCGGGTGTGATCGTCACCGATTTCGGCACGCCGCCGGGCGGCGGCCAGGCTTATCGCGCGACCGTCTATGTCCAGGACCCCGCGCTTGAGGCTCGGTCACTGAAACTGTCCTTGAACACGCGCGGCGGCCCGGTCGACGCCGAAACCACCCGCGCGGTGGAGGATGCGATCCTGACCCGCGCCCGCCAATTGCGCATCCGCGACAGCAAGCTTTAGCGCGCGCCTCTGGACGGGCGCGCCCCGCTTGACTATGCACCACGCCGGGCTAGCAGTGCCCGGCGTTTGACTGAGTGAGGACCGCAAATGGCGCGCTACACCCCCCCCGAGATCGAGCCGAAGTGGCAGAAGGCATGGGAGAGTGACGGCACCTTCCTTGCGCAACGCGACCCCGACCGACCCAAATATTACGTGCTGGAAATGTTCCCCTACCCCTCGGGGCGCATCCATATGGGGCACGTGCGCAACTACACCATGGGCGATGTCGTCGCGCGCTATAAATCCTCTTGCGGATTCAGTGTGTTGCATCCGATGGGCTGGGACGCGTTCGGGATGCCCGCGGAAAACGCCGCGATGGAACGGGGCGGCCACCCCAAGGACTGGACCTATTCCAACATCGCCGACATGCGTGACCAGTTGAAACCGCTGGGCCTGTCCATCGACTGGACCCGCGAGTTTGCCACCTGCGACCCCGAGTATTACGGCCAGCAACAGGCGATGTTCCTCGATTTCCTCGATGCCGGGCTGGTCTATCGCAAGAATGCAGTGGTCAACTGGGACCCGGTCGACATGACCGTTCTGGCCAACGAACAGGTCGAGGACGGGCGCGGCTGGCGATCCGGCGCGCTGGTGGAACGGCGCGAGCTGACGCAATGGTTCTTCAAGATCTCGGATTTCTCCGAGGATCTTCTGGGCGCGCTGGACGGGCTGGACAACTGGCCCGAAAAGGTAAAGCTGATGCAGCGCAACTGGATCGGCCGCTCGCGCGGGCTTCAGATGGCGTTCTCGCTGATCGACGCGCCGCATGATTTCGACCGGATCGAGGTCTATACCACGCGGCCCGATACCCTGAGGGGGGCCAGTTTCGTCGGCATCTCGCCCGATCACCCGCTGGCCCGCGCACTGGAACGCGACGATCCCAAGGTAGCCGAATTCTGCGCCGAATGCCGCCGCATGGGCACCAGCGAGGAAGAGCTGGAAAAGGCCGAGAAACGGGGGCTGGATACCGGCCTGCGCGTTCGCCATCCCTTTGATACATCGTGGGAATTGCCGGTCTACATCGCCAATTTCATCCTGATGGATTACGGCACCGGCGCGATCTTTGGCTGCCCCGCGCACGACCAGCGCGACCTGGATTTCGCGCGCAAATACGGGCTGCCGGTCAGCGACACATTCGTCGCGCTGGAAAACGGCCAACCGGTGACCAACGAGGCCTTCGTGCCGCCCAAGACCGAAAAGGTGCGCTGGCTGCGTCCCTATGCCTGGGACGAGATCGCCACCGGCGAACAGGCCATCGACGCCGCGATCCGCTTCTGCGAGGAAAACGGCGTGGGCCACGGCGTGACCAAGTATCGGCTGCGCGACTGGGGCATCTCGCGGCAGCGCTACTGGGGCTGCCCGATCCCGGTGGTCCATTGCGCCGACTGCGGCGTGGTGCCCGAGAAGAAGGAAAACCTGCCGGTCCTGCTGCCCGACGACGTGACGTTCGACCAGCCGGGCAACCCGCTGGACCGTCACCCGACCTGGCGCGACTGCACCTGCCCGCAATGCGGGGCGCCGGCCCGACGGGAAACCGACACGATGGATACCTTCGTCGATTCCTCTTGGTATTACGCGCGCTTCACCGCGCCCCATGCGGCCACGCCGACCGACATGGCCGAGGCCGAATACTGGATGAACGTGGACCAATATATCGGCGGGATCGAGCATGCGATTCTGCACCTGCTCTATTCGCGCTTCTTCGCCCGCGCGATGCACATCACCGGGCATTTGCCCGAAAAGGCGCGCGAACCCTTCGATGCCCTGTTCACCCAAGGCATGGTAACGCATGAAATCTACCTGACGCGGGATGAAAACGGGCGGCCGGTCTATCACCTGCCCGAGGATGTCGAGGGCGGCAAGCTGAAGACGACCGGCGAACCGGTTGACATCATACCCTCGGCCAAGATGTCGAAATCCAAGAAAAACGTGGTCGATCCGGTGAACATCATCGAATCGTTCGGTGCCGATACCGCGCGCTGGTTCATGCTGTCCGACAGCCCACCGGAACGCGACGTGGAATGGACCGCCGCAGGGGCCGAGGCAGCCTATAAACACCTGGGCCGGGTCTGGCGCATCGCCAACGGCATCGCCGAGGAAATGGAACAGGGCGGCGGTATTGCGGCCTATGAATCCGAGGCCCCCGCAAATGCCAAGGGCGCGGCAGCAGATGGGGGAGACGACCTTGCCCTGCGCCGCGCCCTGCATAGAACAGTGCATGACGTGACAATGGGTATCGAAAGCTTTGGCTTCAATAGCTCGGTCGCAAAATTGTACGCTTTCACGAACACGTTAGCCAAATCCAGTGCCAGCCTTGCCGCGCGGCGAGAAGCCGCAATGGGCATGGCGCAACTCATGGCGCCCATGACCCCCCACCTGGCCGAGGAAATCTGGGACATGCTGGGGGGGCAAGGGCTGGTTGCCCGCGCACCCTGGCCGCAAGCCGATCCTGCGCTGCTGGTCGAGGATACGGTCGTTCTGCCGATCCAGGTCAACGGCAAACGCCGCTCCGAGATCGAGGTGCCCAAGGACATGCCCAAGGACGAGCTTGAAAAGCTGGCGCTGGCCGACGATGCTGTTGTCAAGGCGCTGGCGGGCGGCGCCCCGAAAAAGGTGATCGTCGTGCCGGGCCGCATCGTCAATGTCGTCGTCTGACCGCCGCAAATTCGTGATGTCGCTTGGCGCCCTGGCGGCCCTCGGCGGGTGCGGCTTCGCCCCCGTCTATGGGCCGGGCGGCGTGGCCGAGGGGCTTCAAGGCCAGATCGCGCCAGATGCGCCCAAGACGCGGGCCGAATTCGCGCTGGTGGAACGGCTGGAGGCTCGGCTCGGACGGGCGGGCGCAGCGCGCTACCGGCTGTCCTACCGGATCGACATGGCCGAGGACCGGCTGGGGATCACCTCCCAGCAGGAAACCACCCGGTTCAACCTGACGGGGCGACTGGCATATGACTTGCGCGATCTGAACGGCGACATGCGAACCTCGGGCGAGGTCACGGCCTTTACTGCCTATTCGGCCACCGGCAGCACCCTGGCCACCCTGACCGCCGAGCGCGACGCCCAGGAGAGGCTGATGATCATGCTGGCCGATCGGCTTGTTACCCGGTTGATCGCCACCGCAGGCACCTGGCTACAATGAAACTGTCCGGCCGCGAGGTTGCCCGCTATTTCGCCCGGCCAGAACCGGGGCGGGCGGGGCTGCTACTTTATGGTGGCGACGCAATGCGCGTGGCACTGAAACGCCAGGAGGTCATCGCCAGGTTGCTGGGCCCCAATGCCGAGGAGGAAATGCGGCTGACCCGCATGATGGCCGCCGAGCTGCGTGGCGATCCGGCCGCGCTGTCCGATGCGATCAAGGCGCGCGGTTTTTTCCCCGGCCCGCGCGTGGTTTTCCTCGAGGATGCCACCGACAGCCTAGCCGATACGATCGCGACCGCCCTGGCCGATTGGACGGGTGACGACGCGCAACTGGTGGTAACCGCCAAACAGCTCCCGCCACGCTCTGCCCTGCGCAAGCTGTTCGAGGGGCATTCGAATGCCTATGCCATAGGTATCTATGACGATCCGCCCGGACGGGACGAAATCGAGGCGATGCTGGCAGGGGCAGGGCTGCGCCCGCCCGAGCGCGAGGCAATGGCGGCGCTGACCGATCTGGCTCAGGGGCTAGACCCCGGCGATTTTCGGCAAACGGTCGAGAAACTGGCGCTTTACAAGTTGAACGATCCTGCCCCCCTGACAGCCGAGGATATCGCCGCCTGCGCGCCGGCCTCGATCGAGGGCGGGGCCGACGCGTTGATCCAGGTCGTCGCCGAGGGGCGGCACCGGGAAATCGGCCCATTGTTGCGACGGTTGCAGGCGCAAGGCGTGACGCCGGTGACGCTGTGTATCACCGCGACCCGGCATTTCCGCATTCTACACGCCGCGGCCAGCGACCCCGATGGCGTCGCCAGCGGTGTGGCACGCCTGCGCCCGCCGTTGAATTTCAAGGCGCGCGACCGCGTGGTGCGGCAGGCGCAATCGCTGGGCCAGCGCAAGATCGAACAGGCGCTGAGCCTGCTGATCGACACTGACCTGACGCTTCGTTCCGCGCAGCGCGCGCCGCAGATGGCAGTGATCGAACGCAGCCTGATCCGGCTGGCCATGCTGAGCGGGCGGAGATCCTGACAGCCTGCTTGTTCTGACGAGGCCTGCGCGCGAAACGGTGCGGCGGCCGCGCGCTAGCCCCCTACCCGACCCGCCCGGCAGCGCGCAGCCGCCGCCCGCCCGGCCCATTGGCCAGTGGCGAAACAGGCCGTCAGCAGGTAGCCGCCGGTCGGCGCCTCCCAGTCAAGCATCTCACCCGCCAGGTAGGTGGCGGGCCGTTCGCGCAACATCAAGGCGTCATCCACCGCGTCCCAGCGTACCCCGCCAGCGGTGGAAATCGCCTCGTCCAGCGGTCGCGGCCCGGCGTGACGGATCGGCAGCGCCTTGAGGCGGGCGGCCAGATCGACCGGGCCCTCGGGCAGCGGACGGCCGAATTCCATCACCAGCGCCAGACGCGCAGGATCAAGCCGTAATGCCTTGCGCAGGTGGTTCGTCAAGGATGCCTTGCCACGCGGACGCGAAAGGCGCGCGGCGATCTTGTCGGTGGACCAGTCCGGCATCAGATCAGCCAACAGCAAAGCTCCCTCGCGTACCGGCCGCGACAGGGCATAGATCCCGCCCCCCTCAAGCCCACGGGCCGAGATCACGAATTCGCCCCGATGCCACGCTCCCCCGCCCGCCCTCAGCGCCACGCCCTTGACCGGCTGGCCAAAAACCTTCGCCATCGGTGCGGACCAGTCGACCCGGAGCCCGACATTGGCCGGCTGGAACGGGGCCAGCGGCACGCCCGCCGCGGCCAGGACCCCGGCCCAGTGGCCGTCCGATCCCAGGCGCGCCCAGCTCGCCCCGCCAAGCGCCAGCACGGTCACGCCCGCCTGCACCCTGCGCGCCCCTTGCGGCGTGTCGAACAGAACCGCCGTCCCATCCCAGCCCATCCAGCGCCAGCGGGTGCGCATCTGCACGCCCTGCCCGCCCAGGCGCCGCAGCCAGGCCCGCAACAATGGCGAGGCCTTCATCGCCTTGGGAAACACCCGCCCCGTACTGCCGGCGAACAGGGGCTGGTCGAGCCCCTCGGCCCAGGCACGGACTTGCTCGGGGCCGAAAGCGGCCAGCATGGGGCGCAGACTTGGGGCGGCCTCGGCATAGGTGGCGACAAATTCCTCGAACGGCTGGGCACGTGTCAGGTTCAGCCCCGACTTGCCGGCCATCAGGAACTTGCGCGCCGGGCTGGGCCTGGCCTCGGCCACCAGCACCTTGCAGCCCGCAGCACCCAGCGCCTCGGCCGCCATCAGCCCGGCAGGCCCGGCCCCGATCACCAATGCCTCAACCGCCTCGTTCATCGCCATCCCTTGCCGGAGCGCCTGGCACGCCCCATTCTTGTCCCATGCCCAGTGACTTGCCGATCTGCCCGCTTTGCGGCCGCCCGATCCCGCCCGAGGCGCGGCAAAGCCTGCACCACCTGACACCCAGGCTGCGCGGTGGCAAGGGCGGTCCCACGGTGCTGTTGCACCAGATCTGCCACAACGAAATCCACGCCACCCTGACCGAGACCGAGCTGGCCCGCGACTACAACACGGTCTCGGCCCTGCGCGCCCATCCCAGGCTGGCGAAATTCATCGGCTGGGTGGGCAAGCGTCCTCCCGGATTTCACTCCAAGACTCCGGGGCCAAGGCGGCGGCGCTAGACCGTCCGCCCCTCGCACAGCGCCTTGATGCCAGACCGGATCATGGGCGGCGCGGCCGTCACGTCGGCTACCAACGCCTCTATCGCCGCCTCCATCTCGTCTGCCGGGACTACCCGATCGACAAGACCGAAGCGATAGGCCTCGTCCGCCTCGATCCTGGCTCCGCCCATCAGCAACAGCTTGGCCCGCGCGGGCCCCACCAGCGCGGCCAACCGGCCGGGGTCGGACGGCTGGGGCAGGAATCCCAGTTTCATCACCGGGTAAAAGAACCTGGCCCCCGGCACGGCGAGGCGCAGATCGCAGGCCAGCGCCATGCCGAAGGCACCGCCCGCCAGCGTGCCATTCAGCGCCGCGATACTCAGCCCCGGCAGTGCGGCAATGGCCCCGGACAAGCGTTCCCAGACCGGATCGGTAGCCAGCCCCGCGCGGGCCTCGTCCAAATCGGCCCCGGCAGAAAACACCTTGCCCCGCCCGGTCAGCACAAAGGCCGCCACGTCTTCGCGCGCGGCAGCCTCGACGGTGTCGGCCAGTTCGCTCAGCATCGCGCGGGTCAGTGAATTGGCCTTGTCTGGCCGGTTGATGGTGACGGTCCAGCGTGCGCCGGCGCGATCGATCTCGATCATGCCTCCAGCCCCACCCGCCGGCGGATCGCCCGTTCGCGCAACTGCACCTCGCGGCCCAGGAACTCGTCTGCATCGGGGCTACACATCCAGACCAGCGCCCGTGCAGGCCAAGCGGGAGGCACATGTTCGGACCAGTCCAGACGGCTGATCGGGTTTACCCCGCTGTCACGCACCTGGCGCTGCATGTCCGTTGCCACCGTGCCCGGCGACAGGCCCATGACGCGGATACCATCCTCGCGACCCTCAAGGTCGGCACAGCGGGTGAGCATCGCGGCACCGGACTTGGCGGTGCAATAGGCGCTCCACCCTTCCATGGGATTGTGCGCAGCGCCCGAGCTGACGGTCAGGATCGTGCCCCCGCCCATCGCCGCCATCACCGGCATCGCGGCGCGGATACCGTGAAACACGCCCTTGAGGTTGATATCCAGTGCTTCGGCCCAATCGCCGGGATCGACGGAGGAAAGCCGCGAGATGGGCTCTATCACGGCGGCGTTGTTGACCAGGATGTCCAGCTTTCCAAAAGATTTGACCACCGCGCGCACCGCGTCCGAGACCTGGCCGAAATCGGTCACGTCGCAGGGCAGCGCAATGGCCTGCGGGCCGATCTCGCGCGCAATGGTCGAAATCGCCCCTTCGCTGCGCGCGGCCAGCGCCACATGCGCGCCCGCCTCGGCAAAGGCCCGCGCCGCCGCGGCCCCGATGCCCCGGCTTGCCCCGGTGATAAGCACGCTCTTGCCTGTCAGGTCGGTCATGTCCCTCTCCGTCCCCAGCCCTCCGATGCCCAAGCTCTAGCCCAGCCGTCCGGGCCAGACCAGAGTAACGTGCCGTTGACTCGGCCCTTCCAAGCGCCGAAGCTCGGGGTAACTCACCGACAGGGAAGACATGTCATGACCTATCCGATCGCGGCCTCCGCCGGGGCCCTTGCCCTTGGTTTTTTCTGCGCCGCCCCGAGCCTTGCAGATGTCACCGCCCCCCAGGTCTGGGAGGCCTGGAAAAGTCTCGCCGAACGGGGCGGCCAAACCGTCAGCGGCACCGAGGCCCGGACCGGCGGCAGATTGACGGTCAGCGGCCTGGTGCTGTCCATGACCATGGAGGACGGCACCACCTCTAGCGTGTCACTGGGCGATCTGGTCTTTTCCGAGCGGGGCGATGGCACTGTCGAGATCGCAATGGCCCCGGATTACCCCGTGCTGATCAATACGCGCAGCGACGGGGGCGCGCCTGTCGATATGGCCATGTCCGTGCGCCAATCCGGCCTGTCACTGGTGGCCAGCGGCACACCCGAGGCGCTCCGCTACGATTTCAGCGCGCCCGAGATGGGCGTTCGGATGGACAGCCTGTCGGTCGATGGCACGCCGGTCGAGGCCGAGTTCGACATGACGCTCACACAGCCCGCGGGGCGTTACCTGCTGGAACAGGGGGCACCGGGTCGATTTGACAGCGCCCTGGAGGCGGCGGCGATTCGCATCGCGGCGGCGGGACGTGACGCCGAGGACGGCGCCCGCGTCACCCTCTCGGCGACGATGACGGGGGTCAGTTCCGTCTCGGCCGGAACCCTGCCCGCCGCGATAGCCAATGCCGATCCGGGGGCAGTGCTGGCCGCCGGGCTGGACGTGTCGGGGCGGCTGGCGCACCAGGGGCTGGATTACGTGATCGAGATGTCCGACGAGACCGGGCCAAGCAAGATCACCACCCGCGCCGCCGCCGGCGGGCTTGATTTCGGGATCGGCGAGGGCCGGATGTCCTATGCCATCGACAGCACCTCGACGCGCGCCACGTTCAGCGGGCCGGGCTTTCCCTTGCCGCAGGTCGAGATCGCGATGGACGAAACGGCCTTCGGCCTGCAAATGCCGATGTCGCCGACCGAGGAGCCGGCAGATTTCGCCATGCTGGCCCGGCTGGCCGGCCTGACGCTCGGCGAGCAGGTCTGGACGATGCTGGACCCGGCCGGGCAATTGCCCCGCGATCCCGCCACGCTGATGATCGACCTCGCGGGCAAGTCGCGCTGGAAAATCGACATCACCGATCCTGCCGCGGACATGGGCGGCGCTGCACCCGGCGAATTGCATGCGCTGTCGATCAGGAATTTGCGGCTTGACCTCGTGGGTGCGGAACTGACGGGCAAGGGCGATTTCACCTTCGACAATGCCGACACGGCGACATTTGGCGGAATGCCCCGCCCCGAGGGCCGCCTTTCATTGCGGCTGGAAGGTGGTAACGCGCTGTTGGACCGGATGGTCGGAATGGGCCTGATCCCGGCCGAACAGGCAACCGGTTTTCGCATGATGTTGGGCATGTTCGCCCGCCCCGGCGATGGGGTCGATACGCTGGTCTCGGACATAGAGGTGGACGGCGCGGGACAGGTCATGGCCAACGGTCAACGCCTGCGATGAGGTCGGCAACCTTGCAGGGGCGGACACGGCGTATTAGCTGACACCCGTCCCTTATGCCGGAGGCTCGATGTCCAATTCGATCGAAACCCTGACCCACGCCCTGCTGGATGCGGCGACCCGAGCCGGGGCAGACGCGGCAGACGCGTTGGTGACGCGCGGGGCATCGCTGGCGATCGACGTGCGTGGCGGCGCGCTGGAACAGGCAGAGCGGGCGGAGTGGATCGACCTTGGCTTGCGGGTGATGGTGGGTCGGCGACAGGCTTGCGTGTCATCCTCTGACACGCGGCCCGAAACGTTGGCCGAAATGGCCACCCGCGCCGTGGCGATGGCCCGCGAGGCCCCCGAGGATGCAAGCGTGGGGCTCGCCGACCCCGACCAACTGGCCCACGATGTCGACATTTCCGCCCTGGAATTGCACGACCCCGCCCCGGAACCCGCGCCCGCCGCGCTCGAAAACGACGCGCGCTGCGCAGAGGCCGGCGCGCGCGCCAACCCTGCCATATCCCAGGTTCAGTCGGCCAGCGCGGGCTATACCCGTCGCGCGTTGCACCTGGCCGCGTCGAACGGTTTTTCGGGCGGATATGAGCGTACCGAAAGATCGGTCTCTTGCGTGGCGATCACCGGCAATGGCACGGGGATGGAACGCGACTGGTGTGCGGAAACCCGCACGTTCCAGTCCGACCTGCCCGACCCGCACGAGGTTGGTCGCCTCGCCGCCGAGCGCGCGGTCGCCCGCGCCGGCGCACGCAGGCCCGCAACCGGCGCCTTTCCGGTGCTTTATGACGAGCGCGTCGCGTCCTCCTTGATCGGGCACCTGCTGGCCGCGATAAACGGCCAGGCGATCATGCGCGGCGCATCCTGGGCACGGAACCTGATGGGTGAACAGGTATTGCCCGAAACGCTGTCGCTGATCGAGGAACCGCACCGCCCGCGCATCGGGGGCTCGCGCCCTTTCGATGGCGAAGGTCTGCCAACTACCCGCCGCGCCTGGGTCAGGGATGGCATCCTCCAGGGCTGGGTGCTGGACCTGGCCACCGGGCGCAAGCTGGGCATGGAAAGCACCGCGAATGCAGCGCGTGGTACATCGGCGCCGCCGTCGCCCGCCGCGGGCAATGTCACGCTGACGCCCGGCGAACATACGCGCGAGGCGCTGCTGGCACAGATGGGAACCGGGCTTTGGGTGACATCTCTGATCGGGTCCACCATCAACCCCAATACGGGCGACTATTCTCGCGGCGCCGCCGGGTTCTGGGTGGAAAACGGAGAAGTCGCCTACCCGGTAAACGAATGCACGATCGCGGGTCACCTGCCCGAGATGCTGCGTCGCATCCTGCCCGCCGATGACGCGCGCGATCACCTGTCGCGCCGTGTCCCGAGCCTGCTTGTCGAGGGGCTGACGATTGCAGGCGAGTGATCTCGACTTGCTGACCGCGGCCGCCCGTGCCGCCGGTCATATCGCCGAGAAATATTGGCGGCGCGATCCGCGGATCTGGGAAAAGCCCGGCCACCAGGGGCCGGTGACCGAGGCCGATCTCGAAATCGACCGGATGCTGCGCGACAGGCTGACCAAAGCGCGCCCCGGTTACGGTTGGCTGTCGGAGGAAACCGGGGACGGCCCCGCGCGGCTGTCGGCAACCCGCGTCTTCATCGTCGATCCCATCGACGGCACCCGCGCATTCATTGGCGGCGAGCGCACATTCGCCCATGCGCTGGCGATTGCCGAGCATGGCGAGGTGACGGTTGCAATCGTTTACCTGCCGATGATGGGCGATCTTTACCACGCGACACCGGGGGGCGGGGCCTGGCTGAATGGCCACCGCCTTTACGCCAGCGGGCGGGACAGGCTGGACGGGGCCGCGGTTCTGACCGCGCGCGCGGCATTGGAGCCGGCCCACTGGAGCGGACCGCCGCCGCATCTGAAACGCTCGCTGCGCGCATCGATGGCTTACCGCATCTGCCTGGTGGCCGAGGGGCGCTACGATGCGATGCTGACCCTGCGCGACAGTTGGGACTGGGACACGGCCGCGGGTGCGCTGATTGCCCGCGAGGCGGGCGCGATCATCACCGACCGGCACGGCCATGCCCTGCGGTTCAATACCGAGCGGCCCCTCTCGGAAGGGGTGATCGCCGCCGCCCCCGCCCTGCATGCCGAGATACTGGCGCGGCTGGCCTGAGCGGGCTTTCGCCCCCCGCCGCCTTGGGCTAGGGTGGCCACGATCCAAGCGGCAGTCACCGGAGGCAAAGATGACCCAGCGCCTGCATCTCGTTTTCGGCGGTGAACTGGTCGACCCCGGCCGGACGACATTCAGGGATGTCGACGACATTCATATCGTCGGGATGTTCCAAGATTACCAATCCGCCTACACCGCCTGGAAAGCAGAGGCACAGCGTACCGTCGACAACGCTCACATGCGCTATTTCATCGCCCATATCCACCGGCTGCGCGATGAGGAGGCCGAGGCCGGACCGACCGAGGAACTGGGAGACTGACCCCGGCACCACCGATGGAAACCTATCCCGGACCGCGCCCCGAAGGCCCGCTTTTGTGGGTACATGCCCCCGCGCCCGAGGACAGGGCCGCCATCGCGGAACTTCTTCGGCACCTGACCGAAACGCGCCCGGACCTGGGCGTTCTGCTGACAGAGGCGGGCGAGGCGCCCGACTGGGCCGGCGCGCTGAACCTGCCCGTACTGTTGCGCGATAGCGCCCCGCCCGAAAGGATGCGCGCCGCCCAAGGGTTTTGCGCGCGTTGGGCGCCCGACTTGGCGCTGTTCTTCCCGCCGACCCTGCCCGCCGCCGCCGCGACAGAGGCCCATGCCCGCGGAACCACGCTTTTCCTGATCGCAAGCGATCTGCCCGAGAGCTGGCGCAGCCGCTGGCGCATCGGCACCGGCCTGATACGGCGGCTGTTGCGTCGTTTCGACCGGCTTTATGCCCAATCCCGTGAAACGGCTGTACAACTGCGCGCGATCGGCCTGCCCCGCTGGCAGATCGCACCTTGCGGCCCCCTGTCAGAGGGCAGCGCCGCGCCGCCCTATCCCGAGGCAGAGCGCGAGGCGCTGGCCGCGGGGCTGGTCGGGCGCCCGGTCTGGCTGGCCACCGAAACCCGCCCGGCCGAAGAACCGGTCGTGGTGGCCGCCCATGCCTCGGTGATCCGGCACACCCATCGCCTGTTGCTGATTCTCGCTCCGGACGAGCCCGCCCGTGGCCCCGCGCTTGCCGACCGCCTGCGCAACGAGGGATGGGCAGTGGCCCTGCGCTCGGCCAATGAGGAACCCGAGCCCGAAACACAGATCTACATCGCCGATACCGAGGGCGAGCTGGGTCTGTGGCTGCGCCTTGCGCCGGTCTGTTTCATCGGTGGTACGCTGGGGGCGGATGCCGGGGCCGACCCCTACGCGGCGGCCGCGCTGGGATCGGCCATCCTGCACGGGCCTGCCACCGGCGGCCATCCCGTTCACTACCGGCGGCTGGCCAACGCACAGGCCGCCCGCCAGGTGCGCGATGCCGCGAGCATGGCCGAGGCACTGGGCGACTTGATCGCCCCGGCACGCGCCGCGCTGTTTGCCCGTGCCGCGTGGGAGGTCTCGACCGAGGGCACCTCGGCCACGGACAGGGTGGCGCGGCGGATGCTTGACGCGCTGGAAATGGCAGAGGTCGATTGATGCACGCGCCCAGATTCTGGTTCCGCCCTCCCGATCGCCCCGGTCTGACCGCACGGGCCCTGGCACCGCTTGCCGGGCTTTATGCGCGTGGCACGGCCCGGCGTCTGGCGGGGGGGGCGGCAATGGCGCCCGGCGTGCCGGTGATCTGCGTGGGCAACCTGAACGCGGGCGGCACTGGCAAGACACCCACGGTCATCGCCCTGTTGATGCGGCTGATGGCGCGGGGTGTGAACGCCCATGTGGTCAGCCGGGGCCATGGCGGTCGGCTGAGCGGGCCGGTGCGTGTCGAGGAACGCACCCACCGCGCCGCGGATGTAGGCGATGAGCCGCTGCTGCTTGCAGCCTTTGCACCGACCTGGGTTGCGCGCGACCGCGCCGCGGGCGCACGGGCCGCGGTCGCGGCAGGCGCGCAGGCGATCGTGCTTGATGACGGGTTCCAGAACCCGGCACTGGCAAAGGATCTTTCCATCGTCGTGGTGGATGCCGCCAAGGGCTTTGGCAACGGCCGGGTCATTCCCGCGGGCCCGTTGCGCGAACCTGTCGAAACCGGCCTTGCGCGCGCCGACATGGTGCTTTCGATCGGGCCAGGCGCGGCACAACGGGCCTTTGCCGCGCTATGGGCGGGGTATGTTCACTGCCCGCATCTCACCGGCGCCTTGCGGCCGCTGCCCACGGGAATGGACTGGGCCGGTATGCGCGTGCTGGCCTTTGCCGGGATCGGCCACCCAGAGAAATTCTTTGCCACGCTGCGCGGTCTCGGGGCCGAACTGGCCCGCGCCGAGGCGCTGGAGGATCACCAACCGCTTACCCCCGCGCTGATGGCCCGGCTGGAAAACGAGGCAATGCTGTTGCGCGCCCAGATGGTCACGACGGAAAAGGACGCGGTGCGCCTGCCCGCATCCTTTCGCCAAAAGGTTCTGACCCTGCCCGTGCGGTTGGAAATCGACGACTGGACACAAGTTGATAACGCGCTGGAACGACTTGGGCTGACCGATGGGTCCGTCTGCCGCTGACAGCATCGCGCCTTGACCGGCCCTACCCGCCCAGCTTGTCGTCGAGGATCTTTTTCAGGCGTCGATAGCTCATGTTCTGGTAAAGCTCGCCGTCGATCATCATCGAGGGCGTGCCGTCCACCCCGTCGCGCTTGGTCACCTCGTCTGATCGGGCGATCAGGGCTTCTGCCAGTTTCACATCGTTGAAACAGGCGTCCATCTGCGCGTCGTCAAGGCCCGCGGTGCGGCCGATACGGCGCAGGTTGTCTGCCGTGCGGGCCGGGTCCTTTGGATCGATCCATTCGCGCTGTTTTTCGTACAGCATCGAAACCAGGCCGAAAAACCGCGTCTCGCCTCCGCAGCGCGCCAACAGCCCGGCCCAGATCGCGTAACGGTCCCAATAGACCTCTTGATAGGTGAAATGAACCTTGCCGGTGTCGATATACTCGGCTTTCAGCCGCTTGAAGACATCGTCGTGGAAATCGGCGCAATGCCCGCAGGTGAAGGACGCGTATTCCGCGAATGTGATCGGGGCGTCGGGATCGCCCAGCGTAAAGGGCTGAACCGTCACTGCCTCCTGGGCGAATGCCGCTCCCGGCAGGGTCTGGCCCGGCGCCCCCACCCGCGGCACGGCCCCGGCAAGGGCGGTCAGCACGATCAGGCAAAGCGACAGCGTCAGGATGCGGATCATCTGTTGGAACTCCTCAGCGTTTGCGGCGGGATAGGACGTTTTCGCCCAGGGCTTCAAGGGCTGCGCGCAGCGCATCGTCCTGCACGGTCCCGGACATGCGGGCGGCCTCTTGCCGAAGCGCGGGATCGGGCGTGGAGAGGGGCGCCTTGGGGGCTGGGCTGAACTGCGCCCGCCCCTCGGCAAAGCCGGTGGCGGCGGTCTGGGTCACCCGGATACGCGCGATCGCGGCATAGCCATAGCAGGCATTGACCTTTTCGCGGATCATTTCTTTCTGCATTTCCAGCACGGGCGCCTGCGCGCCGGTCGTCAGCAAGGTCAGCGTCGCACCAAAACCCTCGCGGCCATAGCCGACCTCGACGGGGCGGGCGATGCGCGCGGTTTCTTCGCCGACGATCTCGGCCCAATGGGTCAACAGGCGCGACACGGCAAAACCGCGCTTCTCGCCAACATGGCGGATGCGGGTCTGCAACAGGCTGGCGGTGCGCTCGAACCCGCGCGCCCGTCGCGGTGTCTGGCCGGTTTCTCCCATGGCTGTCTTTCCCCTTGTCCCGGCATATCTTAGGGCTGAGCCAAGGCAGCCGCAAAGCCAATGACCGGGCAAGGAGAATAAAGATTGCGTGACGAGGATCTGAGCTGCGCGTTACTGGTCTGGTATGACGCCCATGCCCGCGATCTGCCATGGCGGGTGGGGCCAGCGGCGCGGGCGGCCGGCATGCGGCCTGATCCTTACGCGGTGTGGCTGTCCGAGGTTATGTTGCAACAGACCACCGTGGCCGCGGTGCGCGACTATTTCCACCGGTTTACCCGGCTCTGGCCCGATGTGGCCGCCCTGGCCGCGGCCGAGGATGCCCAGGTGATGGGGGAATGGGCCGGGCTGGGTTATTACGCGCGCGCCCGCAACCTGCTGAAATGCGCGCGCGTGGTGGCCGGCGAGATGGACGGACGGTTTCCCGACACGCGCGAGGGGCTGTTGGCACTGCCCGGCATCGGCCCCTATACCGCCGCAGCCATCGCCGCCATCGCCTTCGACCGGCCGGAAACGGTGGTGGACGGCAATGTCGAACGGGTGATGTCGCGCCTTTTCGCGGTGCAAACGCCCCTGCCTTCGGCCAAGCCCGCACTGACCGCGCTGGCCGCTCGGCTGACGCCCGCGCAGCGCCCCGGGGATCATGCCCAGGCGGTGATGGACCTCGGTGCCACGATTTGCACCCCGAAAAAACCTGCCTGCGGGATTTGCCCGCTGCGCGCGCCTTGCGCCGCGCGCCAACAGGGCATCGCCGCCGATCTGCCCCGCAAGACGCCGAAAAAACCCAAGCCCACACGGCTGGGCATTGCCTATATCGGGCGGCGCAGCGACGGCGCCTGGCTGCTGGAACGGCGCCCCGAAAAGGGGCTGTTGGGGGGCATGCTGGGTTGGCCCGGCACCGGCTGGGCCGAGGCCGCGCCCGCCGAGGCGCCCCCTGCCCCGGCCAACTGGCGCGATGCGGGGGAAGAGGTGCGCCACACCTTCACCCATTTCCACCTGCGCCTTGCCCTGCGCGTCGCGGATCTGCCCGGCGACTGCGCCCCAGCGCAGGGGCAGTTCCTGCCGCCCGAGGCGTTCCGCCCCTCGGACCTGCCCACGGTGATGCGCAAGGCCTTCGACCTGGCGCGCGGTCAACTGGGGGCGCGTTGAGTGACGCGCCCTGCGGGTCTATACCGGTGGGCAAATGGGGGCGCGCGACACCCTCGGAGAACGCAATGTCACAGAAACCGCCCATCGCCCGACTGAGAAACGCCCTGCCCTTCTGGCTGTCGCTGGGGATGATCCCCCTGGCGCTGATCGGGGCCACTGTCGGCGGCTGGACCGTGATCCTGCTGCCGGTCTATGGCTGGCTGTCGGTCACGGTGCTGGATGCCATCCTGGGCCTGAACGAAAAAAACCCCGATCCCGACACGCCGGACCGGGATCTGTTCTGGTACCGCTTCATCACCATGATCTGGTTCCCGATCCAGTTCGTCACGATCTTCGGGATGCTCTGGTGGGTCACCCATACCGACCACCTGTCGGCGCTGGAAATCCTCGTGCTGTTCTTCGGGGTCGGCGTGATCTCGGGCACGGTGGGGATCGTCTATTCCCACGAGCTCTTGCACCAGTCCAACAGGCTGGAGCGCTGGCTGGGCGACCTGCTGTTGTCCACCGTGCTGTACAGCCATTTCCGCACCGAACACCTGCTGGTGCATCACCCCCATGTCGGCACGCCGCGCGACGGGGTGACGGCGCGCTATAACGAGGGGTTCCACCGCTACTTCTGGCGGGTGCTGAAGACCGGGATTCCGTCGGCATGGCGGGCCGAGCGGCTGAAACTGGCGCGGGCGAACCGCCCGGTCTGGCATCGAACGAACCCGTTCTGGCGCTATGGCGCGCTGCAACTGACGATGATCGGTCTGGCGCTGTGGATCGGCGGCTGGGCCGGTCTGGCGCTGTTCGTCTGGCAGGCCTTCATCGCGGTCTGGCAGCTGGAGCTGACCAATTACGTGGAACATTACGGGCTGACCCGGCGCTATCTGGGCGAGGGCAAGTATGAACATGTCCGGCCGCATCACAGCTGGAACGCGGCGCATACCGCGTCGAACTGGCTGCTGATCAACCTGCAGCGCCACTCGGACCACCATTACAAGCCGCAGCGCCGCTTTCCGCTGTTGCAGACCTATTCCGAGGACGAGGCCCCGCAATTGCCGCTGGGGTATCCGGCAATGACCGCGCTGGCGATGATCCCGCCGCTGTGGCGGCGGCGGATGAACCCGCGGGTGCGCGCGTGGCGGCGGAAATACTATCCCGACATCATCGACTGGACGCCCTACAAGGCGGCCAGCAATCCGATGCCTGCGGGCACCTAGGCCCAGCGTTCCAAAGGTATGCCTGGCCACCCGGCCGGGCATACGTTCTGACACAGACCGGTTAGCGCGTCAGAACCGGCGCCTGCCCGATATGGGCGTTATCCTCGGCGGCGTGAACAAGGAAATGCGCCACGTCCCCACGCGCGATCAGGCCATTATGCCAGGTGGCGGGGTCAACCTGCACCTCGTAGGCATGGGTGGGCTTGCCATCGGTCAGGATGCCGGGCCGCGCGATTGTCCAGTCCAGCCCCGAGGCGCGGATCATCTCTTCCTGCTTGGTCTTGTCGGCATAGGCCCGTTCGAAGACCAGCTTGAAGCCCAGCTTTTCGACCGTGCTCATCGCCGCGCGGCTGTCGCCGGCACCAAAGCCGGTCACGACAAGCAACCGGTTCACGCCTGCCGTCTTCATCGCGGGCAGCAGGATTTCGGTCGCCTCGGAAAACAATGTCGTGGGCCGGACCAACGCCTGTGGCGTCTTGGCGATGCCCAGCGCCACGATTACCGCGTCCACATCCTTGACCGCCGCGCCTACATCCGCCGCGTCCAGCGCATCGCCCGTGCGCCGTTCCAGCCCGGTATCGTCGATGCCGATCTTTTCCGCGGACCGGGCAAAGGCGCGCACCTCGTGTCCGCGGTCCAGCGCGTAGCGCACGGTTTCCAGGCCGATACCCTTGCTTGCCCCGATAACCAGTAGTTTCATGATGTCACCTCCTGCCCCCCAGATAGGGTGCCCGCCCCCGAATCCGAGGGCGGGATGCGATCACGAAACCGATGACGCTTACGAAATCGAGGGGCCACGCGGTGTGAAGGTCAGCCAGATGCCGTCCTGGCCGCGCACCGTCAATTGCGCCACCGGCATCGGCTCGCGCCCCTCGACCAGACCCACCCGGTAATGACGCAGCAGTTCCGACAGGATCAGCGGCCCCTCGGCCATCGCGAAGGCGGCACCGGGGCAGACCCTGGGCCCGGCCGAGAACGGGATATAGGCCTGGCGCATGCTTTCGCGGCCCTCGGGTGTGTCCCAGCGGCCGGGGTCGAAATCGTCGGGCCGGTCCCAGATACGTTCATGCCGGTGCAGGTGCCAGGGGCTGATGACGATCTGCGCGCCCTTGGGCACGTCACGTCCGCGGAACTGTTCCTTGGCCGTGGTTTCGCGCAGATACATCGGGACCGGCGGGTATAGGCGCATCGATTCCCGGAAAACGGCACGAGACAGTTTCAACCTTGTCAGCACGCCGAAATCCATCTGGTCAGGCTCGATCACCTCTGCCGCCTCGGCGGCGACACGATCCTGCCAGTCGGGGAACAATGCCAGCAGGTACAGCGCCCAGGCCAGGGCCGCGGCACTGGTTTCATGGCCCGCCAACAGGAAAATCCCGACCTGGTCGACCATTTCCTCGGGGGTAAAGCGGCTGCCATCCTCGGGGTCGGCGGTAGTCATGATGCGGGTTGCCAGGTCGTCGGGCGCGGTGCCTGCGGCGATCTCGGCGGCACGGGCATCGACGAGGCCGCGGATCAGACCGCGGATCTGGCGCGCGGTGCGTGTCGTGCCGCGCGAATGCAGCCCCGGCATCCAGCGCGGCAAGGGCAAGAGCGTGCCGGTATTGATCATCGGGCGCGAGGCCTGATGCGCGCGAAACGCCTCGAACGTGGCCATCGCCGTGTCGCTTTCGACGGGTAGTGAAAACAACGCGCGAAAGATCACGTCCAGCGCGATATGGCTGGTCTGTGCCTCGACATCCAGAGGGCGGCCATCGGCCAACGGTTTCAACCGCGCAACACCCGCACGCGTCGAATCCCACATCACGGGGAAGACGTCGCGAATACGGCCGCCGTCGAAGGCCGGATCGATGATGCGGCGCTGACGTTCCCATTCGCGGCCATTGGTGATGAAGATCGAATGCCCCAAGAGTGGCGTCAGCCCCTTGAAAAGCCGCATCGACTTGGGGAAATCGCGGGGCCGGCGGGTCAGAACCTTATCAACTATGTCAGGGTCGTTGCACAGGAACGAGGTGAAAAAGGGCGAGCGGAACTCGGCCATCCAGGCGCGGAAAAGGCGCTGGGGCTGCGCGGCCAGGATGTCCTGGCGTAACAGGCGCAGCACGACGCGCGGCGTCAACCGGCCGGGGCGGGCCGGCGGCTTGACCGGCTGGGGCCGGGCAAAGGGACAGCCAGCCTGGGCGGGATCGGCCTCCACGAAAGTATCGCTCGTCATTCTCAACCTCGTTTTACAGTTGCATTCCGCGCCCTGCGACATTGACCTATGATACCACTTTAGGTCAAACATTTCATATGTTTAGATCTATTCCTACTCCTATTCCAATTGGCGCGACCGGCACGGTCGGCCGATCATCGCATCGCGGCCCCGCCCAACGAAAAGACCCCGCCACTCGGGTGGCGGGGCAAGGTCGTGCCGCGACGAGGGTCGCGGGCACAGGCGGTCGAATGGAAACTTGTCAGTGGGGACGGCCGGACATCTCTGAACGGATCTGCTGTCGCAGAACGTCGATCGGCACCGTCTTGCCGTCGCGCTTGAAATGCCAATAGGTCCAGCCATTACAAGAGGGCGCACCTTCCAGCGCCGCGCCGACCTGGTGGATCGAGCCGGTCATCGCATCGCCCACGAGCGTGCCATCGGCGCGCACCTTGGCGGTCTTGCCGCGCGGCGAGACCAGGACCTCGCCGGGGCGCAACATGCCGCGCTCGACAAGCTGACCGAATGGCACGCGTGGTTCGGCCCGTTTCGACGAAGACACCATCAGCGCCTCGCGGTCGAACCGGCGCACGCGCGACAACCGTTCCTCGGCAATCTTGCGATAGCGTTCCTCGCGCTCGATCCCGATGAAATCACGGCCTAGCATCTTGGCCACGGCACCCGTCGTACCGGTGCCAAAGAACGGGTCCAGCACCACGTCGCCGGGATTGGTGGTGGCCACGAGAACCCGGTGCAGCAGGCTTTCGGGTTTCTGCGTCGGGTGGGCCTTGTCGCCCTTGTCATCCTTGAGCCGCTCATGCCCGGTGCAGATCGGCAGCACCCAGTCTGAGCGCATCTGCACACCTTCGTTAAGCGATTTCAGCGCCTCGTAGTTGAAGGTATATTTTGCCCCCTCGGCCCTGGAGGCCCAGATCAGCGTCTCGTGCGCGTTGGTCAGCCGCTTGCCGCGGAAATTCGGCATCGGGTTGGACTTGCGCCAGACCACGTCATTGAGAATCCAATAGCCCTGGTTCTGCAACTCGGCACCCATGCGAAAAACGTTGTGATAGCTGCCGATCACCCAGATCGCGCCATTGGGCTTGAGCACCCGCCGCGCCGCTGCCAACCAGTCACGGGTAAAGCGGTCATAGGCGGCGAAACTGTCGAACTGGTCCCAGTGATCATCCACCGCGTCGACGCGGGAATTGTCGGGGCGATGCAACTCGCCCTTCAGTTGAAGGTTGTAGGGGGGATCGGCGAATACCAGATCAACGCTGGCCTCGGGCAGGCTGTTCATCTGCTCGATGCAATCGCCGGACAAAATCGTATTGAGCGGGAGCGCACGCCCCCCCTTGATCGTGGTCATGGTGTCTCACTGCCTCTGTTCGCGCCGGTGATCCGGCGTCGCGTATTGGGGCCAAATGTGAGTCAAAGGCGATTCGCCGTCAATTTCTTTTTTGAATCAGTCAGTTACAGATTTTCCTTGCACAAGATGTTGTGCACCGGCCTGAACGAACGCCTATGGTGTGGGCTGACCCCAATATCTCGAAGCGCCTGTAGATGCGCCTTTGTCGGGTAACCGGCATTAGCCGCCCAACCATAACCGGGAAACTGTTGCGCAAGCGCCGCCATGATCGCGTCGCGGGCGACCTTGGCCACGATAGAGGCCGCCGCTATCGACAGGCTGCGGGCGTCGCCCCTGACCACGGCCAAACCCCGGCAGGGCAGATCGCGCGGCAAGCGATTGCCGTCGATCAGTGCAAGATCGGGGGGCGTGGACAGCCCCGCGATCGCGCGGCACATCGCAAGGTGGGTCGCCCGAAGAATGTTCAGCCTGTCGATTTCCTCTACGCTGGCATGGGCGAGAGAGACCTCGGCCACCGCCCGGATATCCGCCGCAAGAGCCACGCGCCGCGATGCGGTCAGTTTCTTTGAATCGTTCAACCCCGGCGGCAGGCACAAGGGGTTCAGCCGCACCGCCGCCGCCGTTACCGGACCGGCCAGGGGGCCGCGACCGACCTCGTCAACGCCGACGATGACGCGCGCCCCTTGGGCGCGCGCATCGCTTTCCAGGCTGAAATCGGGTCGGGGCGCGGTCATGAGGCGTCACTCAAACGCCGAAGCCCCCCGAACACAAGCCCGAACCAGTCAGTCGGCCACACCGTAACCATACCGGTTCAGGCAGCGCAGGTTATAGACCTTACGATTGCCGCTCTCGACGCGGTTCTCGGGGACAAGACAGATATCGGGCAGGTTGAAAAGACCCGCCCCCGCCAGGCATTCCCCGGTGGCGACGCGGCGCGGGCCGCGCTTGGTCTGGACGGTCTTGACACACTCGTCCGGTATCGACCGGGGGCGGCGTCTTTCGGGAAAGGCGGGCCCGGTATCGTCGGACGGCGCGGGTACGATCACGTTCGGCCATGTGGCCCCTGCCCCGGGATCGGCACCGGGCGCAGGCGCCGGGGTATTATTCACCCCGGAATGTGGAAAGACACGATGGGGCGAGACAAGCGGCGCGGCCGGAGCCTCGGGCGGGCTTGCCCCGTCGGGCAGGAAAGGCCAGGGGACGATTTCCTGCCCCTCGCCCGTCGTCCCCGCCACCAACAAAACCGCCCCGTTATCCGGCGGCGCATCGGCCAGACCAGGAATGGCACCTATACCGAGCGCCGCAGCAAGCGGCAAAAGGGCGATGCGGATCGGGATCATGGGAGTTCCTTTCACTCCTGCGGCCTGCATATGCCTACATCCTTTGCCAAGTGATCATGGAAAGGCAACAATCCCTTACCACCTTTGGCCAGGTTCCGCTTGTTTGCACCGCGTGGGCGGTTGGTATTGAACTGTGCCGCGCGCTAACCCAAGGTAGCATCCATGTCTCGCCTTCTGACACTTGTCGCGGCCATGTTCGTGCCCCTTGCCCTGGCCGGTCAGGCCGCTGCCGGATGCTATGCCGATTACAAGGCAAGGCAGAACAACCCCCTGCGGCTGCATTACGGAGTGATCGAGTTGCCCGATACCGCCTGCGCCGACCGCGGCACCGCAGCGCGCGAGATCGATTACAGGATCGGGCGCGACGGGTGGCAACTGTTGAACGTGATGTCGATTTTCGACTCCGACGGTCTGGCCGATCGCAGGTCCAGCGCGGGAGACTACTTTCTCAAATACTGACTGAGACCCCGCTTTGACCGCGCTCTGCAAGCAGCCGACCGATTCGTCGCCGCAGCGCCGCCCCAAAGGGGACAGTCTTGCCTGACCGCCCCTATTGCCGCCGAGATGTGGACAACACGACCGGAGGCTGCCCCCCGACCTGACGCAGTTCCGTCAAATTTGTCGTTCTTGATTTCGAAACGCCAAACCCGGCGCGAGCCAAGACCAAACAGCGAAACCCGTCACGCACCAGCATTTCATGCCGGTCCCGCTAGGCGCCTCATTCTCACCGTTCGACAAAGTGAAACAATCAAGGCGAATAACACGCAGAAAGCCCCGCGAGGCGACCGCTCCACGGACATGGAAAAACCCAAATCGTGACAAATTTTACTTTTTCCAGTCGCCCGCTCGAACGTAGACTGTGGTTGCCTTGCTGGGGGGCGTTGTCTGTTGGCCATGGGGGATGGCCGCACATGTTGCCGTGACGGACAGTGCATTTGCGCCGTGCCGTTTCCTGCATCTCTGAACGGGGTGCTTGTGCCCTCAGGCTCGGTCATGTGCGCCATCCGAGGATCAGCAGCCATCGCCAGGGGTTGAGGGGACAGGATCGGCATCGTCGGTCCACCGCCCCTGGGCAGGGACGGATACGCAACCCCGGCAGAACGGTCATCTTTCCGGGGCTTGGGGAACGCTGCCTTGCGGGGGATGGGAATGGGCAACGAAACGGATGAAACGACACCTGTCGCGATCGAGGTAGCTTTCGGCATGCCCGTGACGGGAACCGGGCCGGTCGCGGCAGAAGAGTTCGGCGCCGTCCAGACCGGCTATACCGGCTTTGGCGCGTTCGACGAACAATTCACCGCGATGAACCTGACAACACTGCGCTGGCCGGGCGGTACACTGGCCGAGACCCGCGACGACGTCTATGGCCTTGATATCGATGGCCTGTTCGACGGTACGCAGCTTTACAATCCCGACCCCGACAGGGTGCGGCCCGACCTGACCGATACACTGGCCTACGCGGTGGAAAACGATCTGTACTTCGCCATGATCGTGCCGACTGTGCGCTATGCCGGCGATATCGAACAGGGCGAGGCCGATCTTGCCGCCTTCATGGCCGATCTTTTGTCGGGTACCTATGGGCCGCTGCCCGCGCAGTTCACCATCGAGATCGGCAACGAACACCGCGGCTACGACGTCTTTGCCGAGAATCCCGGCCTTTACGGCGAGATCGCCAACCGATTTGTCCTCGTGATCGAACAGGCGCTGACCTCGCCCACGATAAACCAGGTCGGGGCAGAAATCGATATCGCGGTGCAGATGGGGTATGACGCCGATGATGACCTTGCGATCCGGGCGGAAATGTCGGATGCGGCACTGGTCGCGATCGACAGCCTGATCTTTCACGCCCTTCCTCTGAATTTCGACGCGATCAACCGGGCCGAGGACAACCCGGCGGCGCATCCCGACGATTACGGTCAGACGAACTGGGAAAACCGCGCCGACTATTTTTCGGACTGGTCACAGGATGTCGCAGCCGCAGGGGGCGATCCCGCGCAACTGGAACTGTTCGTGTCCTCGATGACCATCGGCACTGCGGCTGTCGACCCCGCCTTTGTCGATCTAGACCACGAGGATTACGGTGCAGAGGCAGCCAGCGCCTACCTGGAACTGTTCGCGACGATGCACGGGCTGGGGATGGATGCAGGCGCGTTCTGGGGCGTGTCGGTAACCAACCTCAGCACTGTCAGCTACGACACGGCCGAGGGCATGTTGCTGACACCTGCCGGGGCCACGATCCAGTTGATGGCCGAAAACCTCGTGGGGTTGTCCCTGCTGGAGGGCTACCAAGACAACACACGCGACGACCCCGTGATGGTCTACGCGTTTGAAAATGACGACACCGCCATCCTGTTCCTGGCAAGCAACGACATCCCCGAGGCGGGCGTCAACGTCGAGATCGCGCTTGCCCCCCTCGAAACCGTCGGCACGGTCACGGCAACCTCTGTCACGGCCACAACCGGCGTCACCGCCCCCCAAGGGCGGCAAGACGTGACCGGCATCTACGAAGAGGGCGTATTGGCCGACGTCGAAACCGTGCTGGCGGGCGACACGCTGAGCGTGCCGATCACCCAGGACTTCCAGATCGTCATGGTCGCCATCGATAAGACAGGCCGCCCGGAAAAGGCCGGAGAGCCGGCGACGGTCATCGAGATCGAGGGCACGACCCAGGCCGATTGGATCACCGGATCCCCCTCTGCCGAGATCGTCTCTGGGCTGGCCGGGGCCGACATGATCGAGGTTGGCGGTGGCGCGGATACCGTATCGGGCGGCCTTGGCAACGATACGATCCATGGCGGCAGCGGCGACGATTTCCTGACCGGTGGCGGTCGCGACGACATCATACGCGGCGGGGCGGGCAACGACACGCTCAGCGGTGGCGACGGCAATGACACGCTGGTCGGCGGGGCGGGGGCGGACCAGTTCAATTTCAACTTCGATGCACTGGCCCATCTGCGTATCGACATGATCGAGGATTTCGAGGTGGGGGTCGATAGCCTGCTGTTGCGCGGCGTTGATAACGGCGGCAACGGCGCACAGGGCAGTCTCGACGCGCTGGAGATGACCCAGATCGCGGGCGGCGTTCGTATCGCCTATGACGGCCACAGGATCGACATTCTGGGCGAGGGCCTGACCTTGGCGGACCTGACCGGCGACACCATCATCTTTGCCTGAGGGCAGGCCCTGCACCAAGGGACGGGCGGGCCGGCGTCATTGCCGGCGCCCCGCCGCGGTCGTCCCGAAATCTTGCGCAACGCCCATCGCCAGCCATGTCGCCGACATGGGCCATGCACAGAGTTATTGCTCTTAGGGCATCAACGCATTCGTTCTGGCGACCAGGCAATAAGCGAAGTATTATTTCAAAACAATTGGTTGTCAGAACCCCCGCATTGCGCGCCAGCATAAGCATGCGCATCGAAATCAAAATAATGCGCAGTCCGCGCCATGCCGCTGGGCATGAAAAGGCCCGCCAAGAGCAGGCCGCAGGTCGTTCGATTTTACGCGGGGTCACGGGGCATCGTCAGCCCCAGCCAGCAAGAGGGCGGTCCGTTTCTCATGTTCAAAACCTTCCCGGGGGCTTGGGGCCAGCATGGGAATGCCGCCTGGGTCCGAGGTTGGCACCCTTCTGCACCCCCAAGAAAACCAGAGCATAAAATACTTTAGTATTAGAACCTTGGTTTCCCTCTACGCACCCTGCGAACCCGCTGCGTGGCGTCCGAGTGCAACAGAACCATAGCCAGCGCAATAACTGATAAAAAAACTCTCCTATTGCGACAGGCAAAAAGTTGAGTAATTTAATTTGCGATAAAATGACGCAACCTCACGCGAACAGGAGCCCCCCATGACGTCTATCACGTTGTCTCTGCGCATCAGCCTCGTTGCCGGTTCTCTTGCGGCGGCTGGCGCCGCCCAGGCGCAATCGGCGCGCGAGGTGATCGACGGCTATGCCGATCTGGCACTGGCCAAGTATTCCGACAGCCTGGCCGCCGCGCAGGCGCTGGACGCCGCCATCGACGCCTTCATTGCCGCCCCCAGCGCCGAGACCCATCAGTCGGCCAAAAACGCCTGGCTGACCGCGCGGGTGCCCTACCAGCAATCCGAGGTCTACCGCTTCGGCAATGCGGTGGTGGACGACTGGGAAGGCAAGGTGAACGCCTGGCCGCTGGACGAGGGATTGATCGATTATGTCGATACCGGGGCCTATGGCGAAACCAGCGAGGAAAACGGGTTTTTCCGCGCAAATCTCATCGCCAACCCCACCCTGACCGTCGGCGGACAAGAGATCGACGCGGCCGAGATCACGCCCGCGCTGTTGCAGGAGTTGCACGAGATCGACGGAATCGAGGCGAACGTTGCCACCGGCTATCACGCCATCGAATTCCTGCTTTGGGGGCAGGATACGAACGGCACCGGCCCCGGCGCCGGCGCGCGCCCCTACACCGATTTCGTGCAAGGGGATGGCTGCACCAACGCGCCCTGCGACCGGCGCGCGGATTACCTTGCCGCGGCCTCGGATCTGCTGGTCACGGACCTTCAGGATATCGTGGCCGCCTGGGGCGAGGATGGCGCCGCGCGCGCCGATCTGGCGGCGCAATCCGACGCCGAGGGGCTGGCCACGATCCTGACCGGCATGGGCTCGCTCAGCTATGGCGAACTGGCGGGCGAGCGGATGAAGCTGGGCCTGATCCTGCACGACCCCGAGGAAGAGCATGACTGCTTTGCCGACAACACCCACAATTCGCATTACTACGACGCACAGGGCATCCAGAACGTCTATCTCGGCCGCTACGAACGCCCCGACGGGTCGGTGATGGAGGTGCCTTCGCTCGCGGGCCTTGCTCAGTCGGTCAATCCCGAGGTTGACGCCGTCGTGACGGCCCGGCTTGAGGCGACCATGGCCGCGATGGGGGCGATGAAGGAGCGTGCCGACAGCGGGGTCGAGGCCTACGATCAGATGATCGGCTATGGCAATGACGCGGGCAACGCCATCGTGCAGGCCGCAATCGACGCGCTGGTCGACCAGACCCGGGCCTTCGAGGATCTGGTGGCCGCGCTTGATGCCTCTGACATCTCGGTCGAGGGATCAGATAGCCTCGACAACCCCACGGCGGTGTTCGAGTAACCCTCGGTCAGCCGTCAAACGCCTGAAACAACGGAGGGGCAGTATTTCCGGCCCCTCCGCAATCATTGAGCCTGCCTTGAAAATCCCTGCATCCTTTCTGTTACTTTGCGGCCTGACCCTTGTGCCGGGATCGCCCGTTACAGCCTTCGAAACGCCAGCCGACCGCAAAGCCCGTATCGTGGCATCCACGCAGGACTTCGGCGCGGCAGAACCTCACGAACACCTGCAAGGCGGCAGCGGCACCAACCGCAGCCGTTTCGACCGGAACGCCTTTTCCCTGCCCTCGGCTGCGCTGAGCTTCGAGGAGCGCGGCGACTTCTTCCTGGGCAACGGGGTGTTCGACCGCGCCTGGGTGGTCGCGCCGTCCTCGACGCTGGCCTCGGACGGGCTGGGGCCGCTGTTCAACGCACGTTCCTGCCAGGGCTGCCATGTCAAGGACGGGCGCGGCCACCCGCCGGCGCCGGGTGACGGCAACATGGTGTCGATGCTGTTTTCGCTGAGCGATGCGCACGGCAACCCCGACCCGGTCTACGGGCTCCAGTTCCAGGACCAGGCCGTGCCCGGCATGGCAGCCGAGGGCAAGGTCCGCGTCAGGTACCGGCCCGTGCCATTCACCTATCCCGATGGCACGACCGTCATGCTGCGCAAGCCTGTCTACACCCCCGATGCGGCGCTTTCGGACGGCGTTGCCCTGAACCCGAGGATCGCGCCGCCGATGATCGGGCTGGGCCTGTTCGAGGCGATCCCGGAGGCAGCCATCCTGGCCCATGCCGACCCGGCCGATGCCGATGGCGACGGCATCTCGGGCCGCGCCCACTGGCTGGCGGGCGCCGGGGGCCGCGTGCTGGGCCGTTTCGGATGGAAGGCGACGGAAGGCACGATCCGCGACCAGTCGGCCGTTGCCTTTCACAACGACATGGGGCTGTCGACCAGCCTGTTTCCCGCCCCGCACGGCGATTGCACCGCGGCCCAGACCGCGTGCCGCGGCGCGATCCACGGGGACGAGAATGACGGGCCGGAAGTGACCGACGACCTGCTCGATCTGGTGACCTTCTATGCTGCCAACCTGGCGGTTCCGGCGCGTCGCGACGTGGACGACAGGGACGTTCTGGCGGGCAAGGAATTATTCTACAAGGCCCGCTGCACCGCCTGCCATGTGCCGAAATTCGCCACCGCCGCCGACGCGCCCCGCGAACGGCGCAACCAGTTGATCTGGCCCTACAGCGATTTCCTGCTGCATGACATGGGTGCCGGCCTCGCCGACGCCACCCCGACCGGCGGGGCAGAGGCCGCCGAATGGCGCACGCCACCGCTCTGGGGCATCGGCTTGACCGAGGTGGTGAACGGTCACACCTTCTTCTTGCACGACGGTCGCGCGCGCTCGCTGGAGGAGGCGATTCTCTGGCACGGGGGCGAGGCCCTCACCGCTCGTGATACATTTGCCGCCTTCCGCGCCGAAGAGCGCGCCAAGATCTTGCGTTTCCTGGAGAGCCTATGAGCCGAAAACACCTCATCGTCGCCGCCTGTCTCTCGGCCTTGACCGCCGGACCGCTGGCCGCCGAATCCCGGCTCGACACCGCGGACGCCGCCCTGCTGCAACAGGGGCTGATCACGACGGCGGACGACTTCGTCCTGCCCGGTTATCGCGACTATGCCGAAGCGGCGACGGAGATGACCGAGGCGCTCGACGCCTATTGCAGCGGCACCGGACCGATTGCCCCGGTCCACGCGGCATTCGAGGACAGCTTCCTTGCCTGGCAGCGGATCAGCATCATCCAGATCGGCCCGGTCATGGCCGAAGAGGGACCGATGCGCCTGCAGCTCTGGCCCGACCCCAAAGGCTTTGCCCGCCGCGCCGTGCAGATGGCGGTGCGCGCGCAAGACCGGGGGCTTCTGGCCGAGGGCGGGCTTCAGGGCCGCTCGATCGCGCTTGTGAACCTGACCGCGCTGGAGGATCTGCTTTACCACGACCTCGCGCCCGGCACCTATGAATGCGACCTCGCGGGGGCCATCGGCGCCTATCAGGCCGATCTGGCGGGCAGCTTCGTGGCGGCATGGACCCCGGGTGCGGCGTTCCGCGCCGAGTACGACACGGCCATCGACGGGAATGCCCGCTATGCCTCGGTCGACGATCTGATCCGGGAGCTTCTGGCCGGGGCAGTCGTCCATGCCGACCGGTTGCGCAAGTTCAAGATCCAGCGCGGGCTGGGGCAAGCGCCCGGAGAGGCGCATCCCGAACGGACCGAGGCGGTGGACAGCGGTCTGGGGCTTGCCAGCATCCAGGCCGGTTTCCGCGCGCTGGCTGACCTTTACAAACTGCCCTACGGGTTTTTCGACATGACGACCGAGCTCAGCGGCACGAGCGAATACCACATGCTGGGCAAAACTGCCGGCAGCATCGCGGATGCCTTGGCGCTCGAGCCGCGCAGCCTTGTCGAGATCGTCGCCGAAGACGGCGCCATGGCGGCAGAATTGCGCAGCTTCGGCGAACTGACGCTGTATCACGAAACCTATCTCAAGACCGGTCTGCCGCAATCCATCGGTCTCACAACCGGGTTCACCTCTGCCGATGGCGATTGAAACAAGACGACAGGTTCTACGCGGCCTCGCCATGGGGCTGGGCGTGGTCTGCTGCCGCGGTGCGCTGGGGCAACCGGCAGAGCAGGCGGTCTATGTGGGTGTCGAGACCTCGGCCGAGTCGGGCCTGAGCCGGGCCAGCTTCTTTTCCGCCAGCGGCGCGCGGCTGGGGCAGGCGCCGCTCGATTTCCGCGCCCATGGCATGGCCGGGCATGGGCGCCGGTTGGCGGTCTTTCCGCGCCGTCCGGGCGATCGTTTCGCGCTGGTCGATACCGAAACGCTAGAGATACTGTCGATCGTGACCGCCCCGGCCGACCGTCATTTCTTTGGCCACGGCGCCTTTACCCGCGATGGCCGATATCTGCTGGTGACCGAAAACGATCTTGAGACCCTGCAAGGCGGGATCGGGGTCTACGAAACCACTGGCGCGTTTCGCCGGATCGGGCAGATCGCCTTGCCGGGGCCGGGCCCGCACGAAATCGCCCGCCAGCCGGATCGCGACATCTTTCACGTCGCGCTTGGTGGCCTGGAGACCCACCCCGCCTATGGCCGAACGCCGCTGAACCTGCATGACTTTCGCAGTCAGATCGTGATGCTGGATTTCGCGCGGGGCGACCTGACGCCGCTTGGCTACTGGCCGGGAACCGAGGGTATATCGCTGCGCCATCTGGCGATGGATGACCAAAGGCGGCTTTATATCGGCGGCCAGATCAAGAGCCGGGACCGCGCGATGGGCGAGGCCGTGCTATGGCTGGTCGAGGGCGATCGCGTGCAAAAGCTGGACCCCGAGGCCGCGCTTGGCGGCTATGTGTCCTCGGTTGCCGCGCATGGCGGGCGGGCCGTTGTCTCGTCCAAGGAAACCGGCGTGGCCCTGTGCCTGGACGGGCCACGGGCCATCGGGGTGCGGCGGATGGAGGGCGCCGGCGCCGTGGCCCTTGGCCCGGGCCTGTCGGCGGCGTCCGGCTTCACATTGCTGGATCTGAATGGCAGGCGGATCGAGACGCTGCCCCGGCACGAATTCGACAATCACGGAATGGCGGTCGGATAGGCGACAGGGCCGGGCAGATCAGACGAGGGGGCCGGCGCTAATCCAGAAGATCCTCGTACCGGGCATCGGTCAGCGTTTCCAGGAAGGCAACCAGCGCATCAATCCGCTGGTCGTCGAGGGCGGGACCGATTTCCAACTGTTCCAGCGACACAGTCTCGGGCACCGGCGGCGGGCCGAAGGGTTCACCGGTCTCGGGGTTGATCTTCCGCGCCTGTGACTTCGTATTGTAGGTGTTGTAGAACAGGATGACGGTACGCAGGTCCTGAAAAACCCCGTTATGCATGTAAGGCGCGGTCACCGCGACATTGCGCAGAGTCGGCGTGCGGAACTTGCCACGCTGGGCCGGATCATCAACACCCGGGTTATCGAAAAGCCCGCCGTCGATCGTGCCCAGCGGTACACCGTTCATCTCGCGCAGGGTACGGTTTTCGGGCGTTCCGATATTGTGATAGCTGTGATCGGTAAAGGTCTCGGCCGGGTCCATCTCGGTCTCGGCCAGCTTGTGACACTCCGCGCAATTGGTGAACTGCTCCGAAAAGAACAGCAGGCGGCCAAGCTCTTCCTCCTGGGTCAGTTCCGCCTCGCCCCGCAGCCAGCGGTCGTATTTGGAATCGAACGGCGCGAACATCTCGGTCCGTTCGAAGGCGGCGATTGCGCGGGTCATGGCCGTATAGCCGGCCTCGGCGTCATCCAGCACGCCCCTGCCATAAAGCGCGGGAAAGGCCGCCATATAGACCGGGTCTTCGCGCAGGCGCGCGACAACGGATGCCCTGTCAGGCATGCCCATCTCGATCGGGTTCAGCGGCGGGCCGGCGGCCTGATCCTCAAGCGTGGCGGCGCGGCCGTCCAGGAACTGCCCACCGATCCATTCGCCATCTTCGCCGCGGTGGAAAGTCGGGATCAGCGCCGCATAGCTGGCCGTGGGCGCGTTGCGGTCGCCCAGCGACACCCCGTCATCGCCGGGCGAGGCCATGCCGCGCGGATCGGCAAAGCCGTAGTCGGGGTTGTGACAACTCGCGCAGGCCTGCGTCCGGTTGGCCGAGAGGTTGACATCGAAGAACAGCCGCGCGCCAAGCGCCTCGGGCGTCTGGGGCACCTGTTCAGACATGCTCCCGGCTGATGGGCTACCAAGAACCAACGCGACAGGCAGAGCGGCGAGAACAGACCTGATGGCGATCGACATGCGCATGACGTTTTTCCGACATAGATAGTCAGGTATATGACCGAACGCATGAGCCGAGGCAAGGCAACCTGATTTTCGGGATACCATGTATCAGCGCACGGGGGGGGCTGGCCGGTCAGCGTCCCCTCGGCGGCCCGACAGACAAGTCCTTGATCGGGCTGGAAACCAGGGGGTGCCATTCCGTGTTCGCATACCGCACCGCTTACGCCCTCACATTGTGACTTGTGGTTTGTCCACCTCTACATATGGTTCTTGCGTCGGACCAGGCGGCAACGTCCCTGACAGGAGGGCCCGGCGCCGGCTTACCCCGGGGACCATGGCGGACGATTGACGGTATACCGGCGCGCCATGACCAGGGCAAAGTGGCGATAGGATGGGCCGATTCATTGCCCCTGCGCGTTACGGGAGTGCTGGATTTCCGGCTCTTCGGCGAGGATCGCCGCTATCGGGGTGCTGTCGCCATGGCGTCGTGGAAAGGCCTCGCGCAGCGGCGCCTCGGCCAGCGCGCTTGCCAGCTCCTCGCCCAGGGCCTTGTGCATGGCCATGTGTTCGGCGTTATCCTCCAGCGGCACGCCCGGTTTCCAGACCCGCGAGAGATCACGCAGCGCCGCGCGGTCGAATTCAAAGAAGGTGCGCGTGGCATTCTCGGCCTCGACCGGGGTCAGGCCCGACCTTTCGATCACGCTCCGCCCGGTGCGCAGCGCGCTGTCGAACAGTTCTCGCACCACGTCATCGGCCCCGGCGCGCAACAATTCATATGCGTTCACGCGGTCTCGCGCACGGGCGATTATGAACAGGTCGGGCCGCACCCGGCGGGCATGGGCGACCAGCTTGGCCGAGGCGACTGGGTCGCCAAGGCAGACAACCAGAACCTCGGCGGTCTCGATCCCGGCAGAGGCCAGCAGTTCGGGCCGCGTGGGATCGCCGAAATAGGTCTTGAACCCGAGGCGTCGCATCCTCTGGACCACCCTTAGATCGTGATCGACAACGGTCGTGGCGCACCCCATCATGGTCACGATGCGGTTGACCGTCTGACCGAACCGCCCCATGCCCGCTATGATGACCGGGTGGCGTTCCTCGATATGGTCATGGTCGGGCCGTTCGCCATCCGGGCGCTGACGCAAGCGCACCATCACCTGGTGCATGATGAACAGTGCGGGCGTGATCAGCATCGACAGCGCGATCACGAGGTTCGCCAAGTTCGCGACATTCTGCGGCAGGATGCTCTGAGAGGCGGCAAAGGCGCTGAGAACGAAACCGAACTCGCCCGCTTGGGCCAGTCCCAGCGTGAACAGCCAGCGATTGTCGCGATCCAGCCGGAAAAGCAATGCCAGCATGTAAAGAACCGCCACCTTGATCAGGACAAGGCCGGTCACGTAGACCGGCACCATGACAGGCGCCTCGCGCACAAAGGAAAAATCCATCCCCGCGCCCACGGTGATGAAGAACAGGCCCAGCAAAAGACCCTTGAAAGGTTCGATCGAGCTTTCCAGCTCGTGCCGGAATTCGGAATTGGCCAGAACCACGCCCGCGAGAAAAGTTCCGAGCGCGGGCGAAAGCCCCACCATCAGCATCACCGAGGCGATGCCGCCCACGATCACCAGCGCCATCGCGGTGTTGAGTTCGCGAAGCCGCGCGGCCTGGACAAATCGAAAAAGCGGCCGCACGAGGTAGTGGCCGGCCAGAACCGTTCCCATCACCGCGCCCAGCGTCACCAGGGTAACGCCCCAGGCCGGCAACTCGGCAATCAGGCTGACAGGGCCGTGATCCCCGACCACGTTCCCGTGTCCTGCGCCATCGATCGCGAGAAAGGGCATGACCGCCAGCATCGGGATCACCGCGATGTCCTGCATCAGCAGTACGGAAAACGCGCTGCGCCCTCCGGGCGTGTTCATCAGCTTTTTCTCGGACAGGGTCTGCAACACGATCGCGGTCGAGGACAGCGCAAAGATCATCCCCATCGCCAGCCCCGCGCGCCATTCCTGGCCGAATGCGATCGCCGCGATCGTGATCAATGCCAAGGTTATCAAGACCTGCAACCCGCCCAGCCCGATCAGCTTGTCCCGCATCGCCCAAAGCACGCGCGGCTCAAGTTCGAGCCCGATCAGGAACAGCATCATCACCACGCCGATCTCGGCGAAATGGCGCAGGCTATCCATCTCGGACCCGGTCAGGCCGAGAACCGGACCGAACAGGATGCCGATCAGCAGATAGCCCAACACCGACCCAAGACCCAGCCGCGAGGCGATCGGCACCAACAGCACGATTGCCCCGAGATAAAGCGTGGTCTGGAAAAGGAATACGTCCATCCATCCGCCCCCTTGCGGCCACGGCCCCGCGTGGCGCGGTGTCTCACCTTTCAGGCATTGCGCCAAACTAGCGACTGTCCCGCCCGCGGCAAGTCAAATCCCGTCACCGGCACGGCAGCCTATCCGCGAACCTGTCATCCCTGCACCACACCGCCCGGTCGGCAAAGCGCCCGCGACGGCGGGAGGGGTGAACATTCCGCCCCGGCCGATCTAGACTGCGCGCGAGACGAGGATAGTGGCGATGACGGACAGAACACATCCCGGCCCCGCGGCACTGGATATCGAAAACGCGGGCGAGGCGCAGCACCTGCGTTTTGCCGGCCGGGTGGGGATCGACAATCTTGCCGAGATCCAAGCCCGGCTCGCAGGGGTCGTTGCCGCCCCCCGCGTCGTTATCGACCTGTCGCAGGCTGACATGATCGATACCTCGATCGCCTGGGTGATCGAGACCACCCGCCGCAAGCTGGTTGACGCGGGCGGCACGGTCGAGATCAAGGGGGCCGCGCCGGACCTTGCCAATCTTCTGGACACCGTTGCCGAGGCGATGCCCGTACCCGAACCTGTCCCGGCGCCGCCCGGCGCCCTGATTGCCCTTTTGACGGGGCTGGGCAAGGCAATGACCGGCCTTGGCTCGGCACTGGTGGAGTTCGCGGGCATTCTGGGGCTTTTTCTCGCCCGGCTGGTCCAATCCGTGCTGAGGCCGCGCCGGTTTCGGCTGACCGCACTGGTCCACCATTGCGAGGCGGTCGGCGTTCAGGCGGTTCCGATCGTCGCTCTCATGGCGTTCCTGATCGGTATCGTCCTCGCCTTCCAGGGGTCGGCGCAGCTTCGCCAGTTCGGGGCCGAGGTCTTTGTCGTGGACCTGATCGCGATCTCGATCCTGCGCGAGCTGGGTATCCTGTTGACCGCGATCATCGTGGCGGGGCGCACGGCCTCGGCCTTTACCGCGGCCATCGGCTCGATGAAGATGCGCGAGGAAATCGACGCGATGCACACCCTCGGGATCGATCCTGGTCACGCGCTGATCGTGCCGCGGGTTCTGGCCATGGTGGTGATGCTGCCTATCCTGGGCCTGATCGCGAATCTCTCGGGACTGTTCGGGGGGGCGCTGATGTCCTGGGTGGAACTGGGCATCTCGCCGGCAATGTTCGTGACCCGGCTGGTGGAAGGCACGGATGTCGAGCATGTCATTGTCGGCCTGGTCAAGGCACCGGTTTTCGCGGTGCTGATCGGGGTTATCGGGTGCCAGGCGGGACTTGGCGTGGGCAAGACGGCGGAATCGTTGGGGCGGATGACATCGTCGGCGGTCGTGGCCGCGATCTTTGCGGTGATCCTGGCCGATGCGCTGTTTTCCATCTTTTTCCAGAGGATCGGGATCTGAGAATGGCCCAGACGGTGATCGAGGTCCGGGGCCTGCGCAACCAGTTCGGCGCGCATGTCGTTCATGACGGATTGAACCTGGATGTCTATCGCGGCGAGGTTCTCGGGGTCGTGGGGGGCTCTGGTTCAGGCAAGTCGGTCCTGTTGCGCACCATTGCCGGGCTGCAAAGGCAGGCGGCCGGAACGGTGCGGATGCTGGGCGTCGACAACCAGACCGCGACAGAGGCCGAACTGGCTGTCCAGAGCCGCCGGATCGGCGTGATGTTCCAGGACGGGGCGCTGTTCTCGTCGCTGAGCGTTGCCGAGAACGTGGAACTGCCGCTGAAATCCGTCCCGCGCCTGGCCCCCGAAACCCGCCGGGCGCTGGCGCGGCTGAAGATATCTATGTCGGGCCTGCCATGGAGCGCGGGCGACAAGTACCCTGCCGAGTTGTCGGGCGGGATGCGCAAGCGCGCGGGACTTGCCCGCGCGCTTGCGCTTGATCCCGAGATCCTTTTCCTGGACGAGCCGACGGCCGGGCTTGACCCGATCGGCGCGGCGGCTTTCGATACGCTGATCCGCAAGCTCTCGCGCACGATGGGGCTGACCGTTTTCCTTGTCACCCACGACCTGGACACGCTTTACGCAGTATGCGACCGGATCGCGGTGCTTGCGGAAAAACGCGTGCTGGTCACCGGTCCCATCGACGATATGCTGAAGGTCGACCACCCTTGGGTACAAGAGTATTTCCAAGGGCCCCGTGCCCGTGCCGCGCGAGATACGATTGCGACACGCCCCCGAAGGGAGTAAGCGAAAGCCATGGAAACCCGCGCGAACTATGTGCTGATCGGGGCCTTCACGCTGGCTGGCTTTGTGGGCCTGTTGTTGTTTTCCATGTGGTTCGCGCGGATCGAACTGGACCGGCAATATGCCTATTACGACATCGAGTTCACATCGGTGTCGGGCCTGTCGGCAGCGTCCGAGGTGCGTTTCAGCGGGCTGCCGGTCGGACAGGTCGTCGATGTGCGCCTGTCGCCGGATGCAAGCGGCAGGATTCTGGTGCGCATCGAGATCGGTGCTGATACACCTGTGCGCACAGGCACCATTGCCACGATCGAATCCCTAGGCGTGACGGGGGTTGCGCATGTGGCCCTGTCCGCGGGCGATCCGGGCAACCCCTTGTTGCAACCGGCGCCAGGGCAGGATGTTCCCGTGATTTCCTCGGGGCGCTCCACGCTTCAGACTCTGACCGAGGATGCACCGCAGATTGTCGAGGAGGTGTTGGCATTGACCCGCCAACTGGGCGAGTTTCTGGGCCCGGATAACCAGGCCCGTGTCGGGACGATCCTCGAAAATCTCGAACGCTCATCGGGTGATCTTGGCCGTGCGCTGGACGATTTTTCCGCGGTGACCGACACGATCGCCTCGTCCAGCGGAGAAATCGCGGCCTTTACCGGCCGGCTTGAGGCGATATCGGCCGCTGCGGTGCAGATGCTGGAAACCGCCGATGACACGCTCTTGGCCGTGACCGACCTGGCCGGACGGGCACAGATGACGCTGGATGCCGGCGACGCGACGCTGGAAAGCGGGCGCGCGGCCCTCGAGGCCGCCGATCTCTTTATCCGAAATGAGTTACCACGCCTGGCCAGCGATCTGACCGAAGCAGCCGAGGGTATTCGCCGGCAGATCGACACGCTCGGGGCCGATGCGCAGGCGACGCTGGCGGAATTCCGCAGGACCGGCACGCTTGCCTCGGCCCGCCTTGCAGAGGCCGAGGCGACCCTTGCGGCAACCGACACCATGCTGGCGGATGCCTCGCGCACGCTTGACAGTATCGACACGGCTGCCCGCCGGTTTGACGGGTTTCTTGCCAATGACGGCACCGCCCTCGTGACCGAGGCGCGCGGGCTGATCGCCGAGGCCGGGCGCGGCGTCGCGGCAGTGACAAGCTTTGCCGAGACCGACCTGCCCGATATCGTCGCCGATATCCGAACCGCCAGCGAAACCGCAGCGCGGGTCGTCGATGAGGTCGGGGCTGACCTGTCCTCTGCCGCCGGCCGGCTGGACAGCGTGACGGCCGAGGCCTCGGATACGCTGGGCGTGGTTTCCAACACGTTCCAAAATGCCAACCAGACCCTTGAACGGCTGAACGCCGCCCTTGAAACCGGTGACGCGGCACTTGCCGCCGCTGACCGGGCCTTTGCCACGGCCGACCGCGTGATGACCGGGGATATTGCCGACATGGCCGGGGCACTGCGCGAGACGCTGGCCCGTGTCGATGCCGCCATCGCGCAGGTTGCGGACGATATGCCGGTGATTACCGGGGATCTGCGCGAGACGGCTGCACGCGCGAACGCGGCCTTCGACGAGGTGGAACGCACCGCGGCCAGCCTTGGCCCGCCGCTCAGGGCCTTTGCCGGGCACGGCCTGCCGGAATTCGCCACGCTTGCACAAGAGATGCGTGAGCTTGTCCGAAACCTCGACCGCCTGGTGACGCGCATAGAACGCGACCCGGTCGAGTTCCTGGGGCGCCAGACGCCCGTCTACAGACGCTAGGACCCCCCAATGCAGCGCCTCGTTTTCCTCGTTCTTTCCGTCACTCTCGCGTTGCCGGGCTGTTCTGCGATCGGCGCGCTTGGCCGGGCAGGCGGACCGCCGCAGGACGTATTCGAAATCCGAGCACCGGCCGATCTGCCGGTTGCGCGCAGCCGGGCGGGGGATGTCGATTTCATCATCGCGGTACCCGCGGCCAGCGGCGCGCTGGATACAGACGGGATAATGGTCCGCCCAGGCGCCAACCAGGTTCAGTACCTGCCGGATGCACGGTGGTCCGAGAACGCGCCCGTGATGGTGCAGAGCGCGCTGGTCGAGGGGTTCGAACGCACCGGCGCTTTCGGTTTTGTCGGGCGTCGTCCCTTGGCGGGATCGGGGGATCTGGCGCTGGTCAGCAGCCTGACGGATTTCAACGCCGAGATCCTGCCGGACCGGCAGGGCGCCGTGATCCGCATGACCCTGATGGCCCGCCTTGTGCGCGAGGATGACGCCGCCGTCCTGGCCAGCCGCCGCTTTAGCGAAGAGACCGTCGTGACCGATACCCGCGACGCGGCGATCCTGGCCGGTTATGTCTCGGCGGCAGAGCGTGTTCTCTTCGATCTGACCGCATGGGTTCTGTCGGCCCGCAATATCACGACCTTCTGAGCCGGGCGATCCGGCAAGGGGCGTTGCCTAGCGCAACGCTGCGGCAAGGCGCTGCCATTCCTCGCGACAGCCCGGCAGGCCCAGCCGCAGCCAGCGATCCGCACCGGGAAAGACGCGTGACCAAATCCGGTCGCGGGCAAGTCGCGCCTGTGCGGCCCGCGCGTCGGGCGTGTCATAAAGCCGGAACAGCGCGGTGCCGCCCACAAGGTGCCACCCCGCCCCCGCGGCCAGCGCGTCGGCGCGGGCGGTCTCTGCGGCGAGGCGCCCGATACTGGTCGCGCGCCAACCCGGATCCGACAGCGCCCGCGCGCCGATTTCCAGCGCCGGCCCAGACACCGCCCACGGGCCGGCGCGTTCGCGCATCCGCTCAAGGCTGGCCTGCGCACCCAGGGCAAAGCCCAACCGCATTCCGGCCAGCCCGTAGAACTTGCCGAACGATCGCAGAACGATCACGTTGCCGGGGCAGTCCCCGCCCAGCATGGACAGTTCCGGGTGAGGGTCGGCAAAGCTTTCGTCGACGATCAGAAGGTCAACCTGTCGCGCGATCTGCGTCAACCGGGCGGGATCGGTGCGGCGACCGTCGGGGTTGTTCGGATTGACCACGATCGCCATCGCGGCCCCCTCCAGCGCATCGAGATGGGTCACGGGCTGGACCGCGTGACCAGCCGCCGCAAGCACACCGGCATATTCGTTATAGGTCGGAATGACGATCCGCACCGGCCCCTCGATGCCGAGCGTGGGCAGCAGCTGGATCGCCGCCTGCGCACCGGCAAGCGGCAGGATGGACCAGCCCGTGCCATAGGCCATCCGCGCCGCCGCAACCAGCCGGTCATGGGCAATGCGGCCAGGCAACGCGGCCCAGGCCTCGGCGGGCAGAGACGCAACAGGGTAGGGCACCCGGTTGATGCCGGTGGACAGGTCAATCCACTCGTCGGGCTGGCCCCCGAAGGTTTGTATCGCCATGGCCAGGTCACCGCCGTGATCGCGTCTCATCCGCATTCCTCGTTCATGCCATCGGGATCATAACCGCCAGCGCCAGCGCCAATACCATCATCCCCCGCAGGTACAGTGCCAGCCCCCGCGCCATGGTCTGCGCGTCCGGGTCCGGGGCGGCGGCATTCAGCCAGGGCTCGTCACTGCTCCGTTCGCCATAGGCCCGCGGCCCCGATAGCCGCACGCCAAGCCCCCCGGCCATCGCGGCCTCTGGCCAGCCCGCATTGGGCGAACGGTGAGACCCCGCATCGCGCAGCATCGTGCCTGCCGCCGCGCCCGGCCGCGCGCAGACAAGGCAAAAGATCGCCCCGGTCAGCCGGGCCGGGACCAGGTTTGCAATATCGTCGAGCCGTGCCGCCACCCTGCCGAAATGGCGATACCGTTCGGTTCGATGCCCGATCATGCTGTCCAGCGTGTTGATCGCCTTGTAACCCGCGATCCCCGGCAGGCCCAGGATGACACCCCAGAAAACCGGCGCCACCACCCCGTCAGATGCGTTTTCGGCCAGGCTTTCCAGCGCGGCCCGCGCGATACCGGCGCGGTCAAGCTGCGCGGGGTCGCGCCCCACGATCATCGCAACAGCCTTGCGCGCGCCGTCCGGGTCGCCCGCCGCGAGGGGCCTCGCCACGCGGGCGACATGATCGTAAAGGCTACGCCCCGCGACAAGCGGCGCGGCAACAAGTCCCGTCAGAACCGCGCCAGCCCATCCGCCGGGCAATAGCACCGCCAGGGCCAGCGCAGGCAGAACCGCCGCCGTCAGCGTGACGATCACGACCGCCCCGCCCAGGATCATCCGCGTCCGCGCGGACCGCGTGGGCCGGTTCCAGCGTCGTTCAAGCCACGCGATCAGCCGGCCCAGCCAGACCACCGGGTGACCGATGCGATCATGAAGCCTGTCAGGCCAGCCAAGGATGCCCTCGACCAACAGCGCGATCAGCATCGCCGCGGCGCTCATGCCGCGCCCCCCGCGCGGAATCGCACGACCCCGAACAGACCGAGGGCGCGCAGGGTCTGGCCCGTATCCGGCGGCACGGTGCCGGGCGCAAAGATCAGCCCCAGCGCCGCACCGGTATGCGCCGCAACAACGCCAAGCGCCCCCAGCCGTCGCCCCGCCGCCTGGACAGGCGCGGGATCGGGCCCGCCGCGCAGCGCATGGTTGCGCCGCGCACTTTCGCTGGCCAGGGCCGCGAACCCGGCGCGCGTGGCGGTTCTCCTCCAGTCCGCGACAAGATCGTCGATGTCGGCAAAGCGCATATCGACCGGGTCGGTGGGGCGCCCCGCACCGGCGAACCCGCCCACGACATCAATGGCAGGCAGAGGCGGCAGTGACCCCAGTGCAACGGCCCGGCGCGGAGCCCAGAGCGTGCGCTCGGGCCGGGCCAGCATCAAGGGGTCGGTCGCGCCTTCCAGCGACAGACATAGCGCGGCCTCGGCCTCTGGCGACAGCGCCCCCCCGGACAGACAGCGCGCCGTCGCCAGCAGGGCCGCGGTCGAGGCCCCCGCCCCACCCCCCGGCGGCATGTCCGCGCGCAGGCGCAATCGCCCGCGCGCGCGCCCGAGGCCAAGGGTCGCGAAGAGTTGGCGCAGACGCGTGCCCGACAGGACCGGCCGCGCCCCCTGCCACAATCCAAGCCCCGGCCCCGGTTTCCAGGTCGCCCGCACCGCCAGCGCCGGGCAGGGCAGCGTGATCAGTGCAACGGGCCCGTCGGGGCCAAGGCGGCCTTGCAGCAACTCGCCAAAATGGCCAGCCACGCGGGTATGATGCGCGACGCCTCGCGGCGGGCAGTGGGGATGGTGGCGCATGCGGCTCTCGACAGGATGAACGGCCGATTGAATGACATTCCCAAGGGGGCTATGCAACTGGCCTTGTATCCGCAAGGAGAGACCGTCTTGGCCCAGATCATCCTCGTGACCGGCGGCGCCCGCTCCGGCAAGAGCAGCCATGCCGAGGCCCGTGCGCGGGCCTTGCCGGGCGCGCGACTTTACATCGCCACGGCCCGCGCCGAGGATGCAGAGATGCGCGCCCGTATCGCAAGGCATGTTGCCGATCGCGGTGAGGGATGGATCACGATCGAGGCCCCGATCGACCTTGCCGGGGCGCTCGATCGCTGTGACGGGCGCGGGCCGAGACTGGTCGATTGCCTGACCCTGTGGCTGTCCAACCTCATGCTGGAAGGGCGCGACTGGGAACCAGAGGCCGAACACCTGGTCGCGGCATTGGCCCGCCAGAAAAGCCCGGTCATCCTTGTCAGCAACGAGGTCGGCATGGGCATCGTGCCCGATAACGCGCTGGCGCGCGCCTTTCGTGACGCGCAGGGTTGGCTGAACCAGCGTGTCGCACGGGTTGCCCACGAGGTCGAATTCGTTGTCTCGGGTCTGCCGATGCGGGTGAAATAGGCCATCCTGCTTGACATTGCGGGGGCCGCGCGGCACCCCTTGTCCCGTTCTGGTGCTCCCCTTGGGGAGTGAAAAGGGAAGCCGGTGCAAACCCGGCGCTGCCCCCGCAACTGTTAGCGGCGAGCCCTTGTCCGAAAGCCACCGGCGCCCGCGCCGGGAAGGCGGGCAGATGGGCCGAGACCCGCAAGCCAGGAGACCTGCCAGAACGTTGAACCGACCCTGGGCGGTGGGCCCGGAGGCGAGGTGCGCGAAGGGTCCGGCCCTGTTCGTGATACCGCGCCCCTGTTCCGTCCCCTTGGTCAATGGCCGCCCCGATCGCCACTTCTGCGGGGTGGTTGCCCATCAATCCTGTCCTCCGTGCGGGGTATGCGCGGAGCGGCGGGGGCCGATCTGAAAGGAGTCGTCGGCGATGCAACCCAAGGACAAGACCACGAGCGAAGCCTACAAGGGCTTTACCAACGCGGATTGCCCCTTTCTTCCCTGCCACAAGGGCGTGCAGCGCGAATTCAACTGCCTTTTCTGCTATTGCCCGCTGATCGCCTTTGAATGCCCCGGCGCCTACAAGGTCTATACCGACCGGAATGGCCTGACGCGCAAGGACTGTTCGGCCTGCACGCTGCCCCATGACGGGTACAGCCGGTCCTGGACCTTTATCCAGCGCTGGCTGGAATATCCCGTGATCTGGTCCGGAAAACCGCAGACAGATCCGCCCACCCGGCGCCCCCGCCCCCCCGAACAAGAGGACGAAAGCGTGAAGGTCTGAATGGTGGCCGCCCCCATGCGCACAGCCCCGTGAGAGACCCCGCAATACCGTGCGCTGGCGGGGCGGCGAGGTGAACGCCCCGGCGCAAGCCGGCCCGCGCCCCGATCGGGCGGGGTGCGGGGCGCGCCTTACGAATCGCCTTGGAGAATGCCGAAAAGTTCCCGCGTGTGCCGTTTCAAAAGATGGTGCTGACGCAGGCGTTCCACAACCATGTCGCGCACGAGGTCCAGCGCGATACGCTGGTCGGGCGTGGCCGGGGGCATCGGGTCGATATTGGCAAGGCCGACAAAGCCAACGGGCGTACCCTCTACCCGCATGGGCGCCAGGTGAACATAGTGGTGCACCTTGAACTCCTCGGGCAAATCGTCGAACCCGTCGAAATCGGTCGCCGGGTTCAGAAGTTCGATCTGTTCTTCACCCTTCCAATCCGGCTGGATGTTCTGTGGCAAGGTGTAGGCGTTCTGGACATATCCGTAGCGCCCGACGAGAAAGAACTGGTCGGAATGGACAAGGATGACAAAGGCATGGGTCGCCCCGCGCAGCCGGGCCAATGCCTCGCACGCCTTGTTGAGGTAGAAATCGCCGGTCTCGGTCATCACCAACAGGTCCGCGACAAGCGCCTTTGAGCGCGCCGAGGCCGCATCGACGACCTCGAAAGCGCCTTTTTTATTGGTCATGATGTTTAGATGTCCCCAAGCCCCGATTTATCGCTATAAACTCTTTGATACAAATGCGTCAATAAGTACCACCTTAAAGGGAAATCGATATGGCCGCTCGTGCCTTGCGGGCGCCCCGGCGGTTTCGCGCTGCCCGCCGGCGGCGGATGTCAGCCACGCCTTTGTTCAAGCCAGACCTCCACGTCCTCGGCGTATCGGCTTGCCGTTTCAAGCCGGTCTCGCGCGGCCTAGCAACTGTATTTCTCAGGCGGGCAGATGGGCCCATTCACATGCGAATAAGCGCCCGTCTATCGGTTCTTGTCCTGTTCATTCCGGGGCTGGCAAGCGCGGACATCATGTGTTCGCCGGTTTCGAAAACGACTGATATCGGCAATGTATCGGCCCGTCCCTCGTACAAGTCGATCATGTCGCACATACCGATTGCGTGCAGAAATACCGGCACAACGGACGCACAATAAAACATTCTCGTCACGATAGACGAGTCGGAAACACGACTTTCCCATTCCGCATTCAAATACAGTATCCCGATAGATGTCTCGTTTGGAACCACGCCGAACGCGGTGCAGAAATACCGCTGTCCCGATGTCCATCTTGATGCCGACGCGATGCGGGTCATCGACCTGCCCGTCATCGTCGCGACGAAACTGTCGGGGCAAGTTCATGGCCAGTATACCGCGATAGCGCCGATCCGCGTAACGACAAGCGACAAGGCCCCGCAGGCGTCACGGCTTTGCGGGGGTCGGACCGGGGGCTTGAGGTGATCCTCGTGCAGCGGCCGGTCAGGCCGGCGGGCCACCCCCCTCTTATGCGCAAGGCGAGGGAGTGGCCTTTGCGCCCTGCTAGTTTCCGGGCAGCGCGGCGCAATGGGCACCGCTGGCCGCCTCGCCCGATCCCAGCGCCAGCAGGGGTGGTGCGCCATAGGGATCGAGCGGAACGGAAATGACGACATCAAGGGCCACCAGTCCTGCCACCGCCAGCAAAAGCACGATCACGACAGGCAAACGTGTCATCTGCGATCCTCCAACCCCAATACCGGGCGCAAGCGGATGCCGACGAACGACCCGGCAAAGGCCGCTGCGAACCACGCCCATCCATGCAGCGACCCGGTGGATACCCCGCTGAAGAACGCCCCGACATTGCAACCAAACGCCAGGCGAGAGGAATATCCCAACAGCAAGCCCGCCATCACAATCGCCGCCCAGCCGCGGATCGACAGGCCCTTGGCCGGGGCCGACAACCCGTCGCGCCACCACGCCGCCAGCGCGGCACCCGCGATCAACCCCAGATCGGTCAGCGAAGTCACATCGGTCAGCAGGCTTTGCTCCAGCCGCTCGACATTCCCCGGCGCCGCCCAAAAGGCAGAGCCGGACAGATCGGCACCCAGCGTGGTGGCACCCTTGGCCACCCACAACCCCAGCCCATAGACCACGCCCCAAGGCTGCCCCGCCACTACAATATGCAGCACCGCAAGCCCCGCGATGACAAGCGCGGCCAGCCACAGCCGCCCCGGCACAGTCCGCTTGCCCGGCGCGGCAAGGATCATCGCAACGACCGCCACCGCCGCCAGCCCGGCCAGCGTCACCGCCAGCCCGCTGGTGCCGCTCAGAACCGCGACGGGCAGCGTGCCCAGATCCGTCCACCAGCTCAGGTGATAGGCCCCGGCAAAACTGCCGATGGCAAAGAAGGGCAGTGCGACCGCGCTGACCAGGTTGCCGCTGCCCGCGTTGACCAGCGTGCCCGAGCCGCACCCCAGAACGATCTGCATGCAGGCCCCGAAGACGAAGGCGCCGCCGACCATGGCAAAGCCGATAGGCGCATGCGCACCGGTCAACTCGGCCCCGTTCGCGGTCAACAGCGGAAAGGCCACCAACGCGACAATCGCGATGCAAACCATCTGCGCGACCAGGCCGCTGGGATCGCGGAACAGGATCATCCGCCGCCAAGGCCCGGTGAAACCAAAGCGCAGCCCCTCAAGCGCGATCCCGAGGCCGAAGCCGATCAACAAGAGGGCGCCGTAACGCGGCCCCGCCATGGCAGCGACCGCAAGCGCGGCAACCAGCCCGGCCAGCACCGTCAGCCCGCGTGCCCAGGGGCGCGGTGCCCCGGCAGGCACCGCCATCATTGGTTGTGTCATGTCGCCCTCAGTATTTTCCGGTCAGCTTGTTCAAAAGGTTGCGGATCGGGCCAGGAACGTTGTCCATCGCCAGGCCGTCCTGCGACCAGCCTACCATCGACTCGGGATAGAGCTTGACACCCTCGATCCCGGCCAGTTCCGACAGGGCGAACCAGTTGGTCGCCGCCCAATGGCCGGTATTGCAGAACGAAACCAGCCGGTCGCCCTGTTCGAACCCGCCATCGGCGGCCAGCGCGGCGACCCTGTCCGGCTGGATCAGCGACGGCTTATCCGCCCCGAACCAGTTGGAATGGGTGAAATAGCGCGATTGCGGCAAGGTGCCGGGCCGCGCGGCAGCGGCGTGTTTGGCATTGCCCGACCAGAAAGCCTCGGGGCGGGCGTCGATCAACTCGCCCTGCGCCGTCCCGTCCGCGATGGCCTGCACATCCTGGGTCGTGGCCAGCCATTCATCGGACAAGCTCACGGTGAAATCGCTGGTCTCCGCAGGCGACGCCGGACCTGTTTCCAGCGGCAGTCCTGCCGCGGTCCATGCGTTCACACCGCCGTTCAGGATCGCGATCTCGCTAACCCCGCTGGACTTCAGCGTCCAGTAGACCCGCGCGGCCGCCCCGAAATCGGTCTGGTCCGTGCCCTGGTGCGCGATGATCACGGGCCGATTTTTCCGAACGCCGACGCTGCGCAGAACCTCGGTCAATACCTGCTCGGGGACGAGCGCGCCGGGGTTGTCCTGCGGGCCGCGGAACAGGTTGTAGGGCGCGGATTGCGCGCCAGGAATGTGCCCGGCCTCGAATATCGTCTGTTCGCTATCCCCGATCTTGCCGGTACGGATATCGAGGATCAGCGCGCCCCGGTCTTGCGCCGCCAGTGCGCCGGCTGGGTCGGTCAGGGGCCCAAGGCCGGCGGCCTGCGCCAAGGCGGGCAATGCCGCGATTACCGCGGCGGCAATAAATCTGCCGAGTGGTCTGGTCATCTGGATGCTCCCTTTTTCCCGGCACCAATGTGACGGAGCGTCCATGGCGGGGCAAGGCCGCCGACAGGCTGGGCCGGGCCGCAAAAACCACCTGTTTCCGCCCCGCGCATCGGGGCGGAACGCGGTTCCGGCACGGCTGTGCAGGGCGGAACACGAACGCGCGGACCAAGGGAAAAAAGGATCGGACCACCCCAGCCCGCATCATCCAGGCAATGCCCGCACAGGCCTTGACGGCGCGTGCGTTCAGCCGGGCCCCGGCGCCTGGAAAACCCGCGCGTTTCTTGGCCCGACGTTATCGAAGGATCGCAAGCAGACGTGCGATCGCGCGTATGGCCATGTCCAGATCGGCCGGGTTTACATATTCTTCGGGGCTGTGACTGACCCCACCGCGGCAGCGGACGAACAGCATGGCTATCGGGCAGAGATCCGCCATCGCCGAGGCATCGTGCGTGGCCCCCGATGGCAATTCCAGGCCCAGGCCGCCACAATCGACAACTGATGCGCGCAGGGCGCGGGACAGGTCCGCGTCACAGGGCTGCGCGGGTTGAACATAGGTCCGCTCGATATCGATTCGCAGCCCTTCGTGACGGGCAAGCGCCGCTGCAAAATCATGGATCGCACGACCTGCCGCCTGACGATCGGTGTCCCGTGCGGATCGGAATTCAGCCGTAAGCACCGCCTCGCGCGGGACCGCGTTGACCACGTTCGGCCGGATCGAAAGAGCACCGACAGTGCCACGCAGGCCGGGTGTTTCCATGGCCAGGCGGCGCACCTCGGCGACAAGCGCCGCGGCCCCGACCAGGGCATCGCGCCGGCCCTCCATCGGCAAGGTGCCGGCATGACCCGTTGCACCCGTCACCCTGATCGCATGCCGTTCGATCCCGCAAATGGCGGTGACAATGCCAAGGGCCTCTTGCGCGGCCTCCAGCACCGGACCCTGTTCGATATGGGTTTCAAGGTATCCCAACGCCGTGTCGCGCGGGCGTGCGAGTTCCGGAATGCGCGCCGGATCGAGGCCAAAGCCCGTCATCGCCTCGCGCAGGGTGATCCCGTCGGCATCGGCCATATCCAGCACGTCGGGATCGTAGCTGCTCGCCAGCGCCCGCGACCCGATCAGGGCGGTGGGAAAACGCACGCCTTCCTCGTCGGCAAAGGCCAGAACCTCGACGGCAAATGGCAAGGCAACGCCCTCGCACCGCAGTTTTTCAAGCGCGACGATCGAGAGAACCACCCCCATGATGCCATCATAGGCCCCCCCTTCGCGCACGGAATCCTGGTGCGAACCAAGGTAAAAGGTGCCCGCCCCAACAGGTCCGTCCAGACGCCCGACCAGGGTACCTGCATCATCCAGTTCGACGCTTAGCCCGGCATCGCCCATCCAGCCTGTCAAGAGATCCAGCGCGGCGCGGTGCTGCGGCGTAAAGGGCAGGCGGCTGACCCCTGGTCCGGGCTCTGAAAGCCCGGCCAGTCGTTCAAGGCGCCGGGCGGCCTCTTGGCCCCATTCAATGGTCACCGGTTCGTGTCCGATCGTTCCAGGTCGGCACGTCATCCAGCCATTCGGCATAGTGCCCGGTGCTGGTCTTTTCGTGCAGCATCGCAAGCGCACCGATCGGATCGGAGGGGTGTGCGTCGATGCGCAGGGTCAGTGGCGGCCGGTCGGGATGAAGCACCAGGAGTGCAGCAGACAGAAGACCGCGGCTATCGCTGCCCGCCGCCTCTGCCGCGCGAAGTGCCGTCAACAGACGCTTGGCCAGACTTCCACCGGCGGCAAGAAAACCATCGACCATCCCATCTATCACCCCGGACGAGGCCAGCATGTTGCCTGCGGCAACGCCGTTGCGAAAGATACGCCCGGCGGTTGCGGGCGTGTTGGACGCGCCGGTAAAGACCGCCCCTTCGCCCGCAGGGGACAGCGCCGAGAGTTGCCGCCATTCGCGCCCCGTATCCGGCCCCGTCACCGCATCGATCGCGGTCTTGGCCGACAGCCCCCCGCGCATGACGGCCAGGACATCCTCACCCCAGAAAGTCGAGGGCGCCGCCCCTTGGCTGGCCGACATGCCAGCCCCCAGGGCACCGCGCAGAACCCAGCCGCCCACGCAATAGCTTCCGGTGGCGGCGGCACCGCCGATAGCCCCGCTCTCGGGGTCGCGCGCAAGAATCGAAAAGGTCATGGGACGCGTTTCTTTTTGGGTTGATCAAATTATAATGATGAATTGATCGATGTAAATTGTCATGATAAATTAATTTGGCTGCCAACTGGGAGATTTCATGCCATGAAGAGCCTCGACCTGACGCGCCGGGCGCTGATTTTCGCCGCGATCACATCGCTTTCCCTGGGGGGCGGCGACCGGCCGGCCGCCGCGCAAACCCCGCCCGGCGTGCTGATCGTCGGCCAGATCGCCGAACCGAAATCGCTAGATCCCGCGGCGGTGACGGCGGTGAACGATTTTCGCATCCTGGTGAATGTCTACGAGGGTCTCGTGCGCTACGAGCCCGGCACGCTGGAGGTTGCGCCCGCGCTGGCCACGGACTGGGCGATCTCCGAGGAAGGCACCGAATACACCTTTACCCTGCGCGAGGGCGTTACCTTTCACGACGGCACGCCGTTCAACGCCGAGACGGTGAAGTTCAATTTCGACCGGATGCTGAACGAGGATCACCCCTATCACGACACCGGCCCGTTTCCGCTGGCCTTCTTCTTCTCGGCCATCGCGAAAACCGAGGTGTTGGACGAGCTGACGGTGAAATTCACCCTCAACGCGCCTTATGCCCCCTTCCTGTCGAACCTCGCCTATCCGACCGGGCTGATGGTCTCGCCCGCGGCGGTCGAGCAGCACGGCGCGGATTTCGGGCGCAACCCGGCGGGCACCGGCCCCTTCACCTTCGTTGAATGGCGCTCGAACGAGGCGGTGGTGATCGAGAAAAACCCCGATTACTGGGGCGACCCGGCGGGGACAGAGGCGGTGGTGTTCCGCCCGATCACCGATGCCAATACCCGCGTCGCCGAGATGCTGGCCGGCGGAATCGACATGATGGTCGAGGTGCCCCCGACCGCGCTAAGCCGATTCCAGGGCGATGCGTTCAAGGTTGTCGAACAGGCCGGGCCGCACCTGTGGTTCCTGATCCTGAACGCCAAGGAAGGCCCCTTTGCAGACAAGCGGGTTCGCCAGGCGGCCAATTACGCGATCAACAAGCGGGCGCTTGTTGACGACGTGCTGGAAGGCACAGCCGAGATTGCCGCCGGGCCGACGCCGCCGGCCTTTGCCTGGGCGCATAACGAGACGCTGGCGCCCTATCCCTACGACCCCGAAAGGGCGCGCGCTCTGCTTGACGAGGCGGGCATCGAGGAAGGAACCGAGCTGACCTTCTACGTCACTGAGGGTGGCTCGGGCATGCTCGATCCGATCCCGATGGGCACGGCGATCCAGGCCGACCTGAACGCCGTGGGCTTTGACGTCAAGATCGAAACCTATGAATGGAACACCTTCCTTGGCGAGGTGAATCCGGGGCTGGAGGGCAAGGCCGACATGGCCGAGATGGCCTGGATGACGAACGATCCCGACACGCTGCCTTATCTCGCGCTGAGAACCGAGGCCTGGCCCAGCGAAGGCGGTTTCAACTCTGGCTATTACTCGAACGAAGAGGTCGACCGCCTGCTGGAAGAGGCGCGCGTGGCGACCGACCAGGAGGAACGCGCCCGTCTCTACAAGAGGATGCAGGAAATCGTGCAAGAGGACGCACCCTGGGTGTTCGTCGCGAACTGGAAACAGAACGCGGTGACATCGGATCGGGTCGAGAATTTCTCTCTCGAACCTTCCTTCCTGCTGCAACTTGAGGGCGTCGTTAAAAACTGACGCCACGGCGCAGGCCCGGTTTCCGGCCGGGCCTCGCCCCGGGCTTTCGCAAAGGCCCGACGTGAGTCTTCCAACGCTTTTGCACGCACCCGGAGACCGGCAATGGGCGGTTACATCCTGAAACGACTGCTCTCAGCGATCCCGGTGCTTTTGGGTATCACGATCATCGTTTTCGCAATCATGGCGATGATCCCCGGCGATCCGGCAACCGCGATCCTGGGCAGCTATGCCACGCCCGATAACGTGGAAAAGCTGAACCGCGACCTGGGTTTGGACAAACCCCTGCTACAGCGGTACTTCATCTGGCTGGGCAACATGCTCCAGGGTGATTTCGGGCGCAGTTTCAGCCTGAACCGCCCGGTCCTTGACGAGGTGGTCGAACGCTTCAACGCCACGTTGGTCCTGGCGGGCACCGGTTTCGTTCTGTGTTCGGTTCTGGGCATCCTGGCCGGCGTCGTCTCGGCGGCCCGGCAATACGGGGTGGCAGACAAGATCATCACCTTTACCGTGCTGATCGGCATCTCGATCCCGTCCTTTTTCCTGGGCATGATGATAATCCTGCTTTTCGCGGTAAACCTGCGCTGGCTACCGGTCTCGGGGATGTATGCGATCTATGGCGGCGGCGATCTGCCCGACCTTCTGAAACACCTGGTCATGCCCGCGACCGCACTGGCAGTCGTGGCGACCGGTGTCATCGCACGGCTTTCGCGCTCTGCCATGCTCGAAGTGCTGCGCCAGGACTTTATCCGTACCGCGCGCGCCAAAGGGGTGCCCGAACGGCGCGTCATCATGGGGCATGCCTTGCGGGCTGCGATGGTGTCGATCCTCCCCGTGCTTGGCATCCAGGCGGGATTCGTGCTGTCGGGCGCGGTCTATATCGAAATGGTTTTCCAGTGGCCCGGCGTGGGCCGGATGCTGGTCGACGCGATCCTGAAACGCGACATCCTGCTGCTGCAGGGCGGCGTGGTCCTGGTCGCGGCCTGCTATGTGCTGTTCAACATCGCCGTCGACGTGGCACAGGCCCTGCTCGACCCGCGGATCAAGACCTGAGGCGGGCATGGGGCATTTCCTGAAACTGCTATTCCGCAACCGCCTCGCCGCGTTGGGCGCGACGGTGCTGTCAGCGCTCCTGATCGTCGTGCTGATCACGCCGCTCTTGCCGCTGCCCGACCCCAACGCCACGGCGACCGCCGAGCGCTTTGCCCGCCCCTTCACCGAGGGGCACATCCTTGGCACCGATCACCTGGGCCGCGACCTGCTTTCGAGGCTGCTCCACGGCACGCGGCTGTCGCTGGCGGTAGGCATCGCCGCGGCGCTGATCGCGGCAATCATCGGGTCGACCATCGGCCTTGTCGCGGGCTATTTCGGCGGGCGGATCGACAATGTCATCATGCGCGGCATCGACATGCTGATGGCGTTTCCCTATATCCTGCTCGCGCTCGCCATCGTCGCGGCCCTCGGCCCCGGGCTGATGAATGCGCTGATCGCGGTGGCCGCCGTCAACATCCCCTTCTTCGCGCGAAACATCCGCGGGATCACAGTCGGATTGGCGGGGCGCGAATTCATCGACGCGGCGCGACTGTCGGGGCTGGGGCACACCCGTATCCTGGTGGGCGAACTGCTTCCCAATGTGCTGCCGACCATCGTGATCGCGATGTCGACCACAGTGGGCTGGATGATCCTGGAAACCGCGGGCCTGTCCTTTCTCGGGCTGGGCAGCCAGCCGCCGGTTGCCGATCTGGGCTCGATGCTGGGCGAGGCGCGGGCGGCGCTGATCACGGCGCCCCACACCTCGGTCGTGCCGGGGGTGATGATCTTTCTGATCGTGATGAGCATCAACCTGCTGGGCGACGGCGTGCGCGATGCGCTGGACCCGCGGTTGAAATCCGGCGCACTGTCGCGCCCGCGGGCGGTGACGCTGGTCGACCGCAAGGGGCCGGTGCCGGCCGCAGAACAGCGCGGTCTGCTGGACCTCGACGCGCTGGAAACCCAGTTCCATGTCGGCAAGCGGGTCTATCGCGCGGTCGGCGGGGTGTCGCTATACGTCAAATCCGGCGAATGCGTCGGCGTGATCGGCGAGTCCGGCTCGGGCAAATCGGTCACCGCGCTGTCGGTCATGGGGCTTGTGCCCTCGCCGCCGGGTGTGATCACCGGGGGCGCGGTGCGCTATGAGGGCGAGGATTTGCTGGGCGCGCGCTATGAAACCCTGCGTCGCCGTCGTGGCGAGAACGTCGCCTATATCTTTCAGGACCCGCTGGCGACGCTGCACCCGCTCTACAAGATCGGCGACCAGTTGATCGAGGCGATCCGCGTGCATCACGACACGCCCCCCAAAGAGGCGCGGGCCAAGGCGCTGGATCTCTTGAGGGCGGTGCGCATCCCTAACGCGGAAAGCCGGCTCGACAATTACCCGCACGAGATGTCGGGCGGCATGCGCCAGCGGGTCGGCATCGCGATGGCGATGGCCAACGACCCCGACGTGATCATCGCCGACGAACCAACCACGGCGCTGGACGTCACGGTACAGGCGCAGATCCTCGCCCTGCTCGACGATTTGCGGCGCGAGCGGGGGCTGGCGATCATCTTCATCACCCATGATTTCGGCGTGGTGGCGCAGCTTTGCGACCGGGTGGCGGTGATGTATGCCGGCCGGATCGTCGAGGAGGGCCCGACGATGCAGGTGCTCGACGCCCCCGCGCATCCCTACACCAAGCGCCTGATCGCCTGCGTGCCGGAATTGGGCAGCGGCAAGCGCAAGCTCGCCTCGATCCCGGGCCTGCCGCCGGTGGTCGACAATCTGCCCGAGGGCTGCGCCTTTGCCCCCCGCTGCGACAAGGCGCGGGACGACTGCCGCCGGGGCGCCATCTTGCTTGCGGGCCGCGGGCTGCGCGCGGTGCGCTGCATTCACCCCGAGGAGGCAGTTTGATGCAGGCGCTCAAGGTCACCGACTTGTCGAAAACCTTCGACCTTGGCAAACCGCTTTTCGGCACGGCGCGGCCCGGCGTGCGCGCGGTGCGGCCGATGTCGTTCTCGGTTGCGCGGGGCGAGACGCTGGGGATCGTCGGGGAATCCGGCTGTGGCAAGTCCACGCTGGCGCGGATGCTGGTGGGCCTGATGGCCCCCAGCACGGGCCATATCGAGATCGCCGGCAAGGCGCTCGACAATGCCGACCCGGCGGCCTTTGGTCGGCTGATCCAGTATGTTTTCCAAGACCCGATCTCGTCGCTGAATCCGCGCAAGACAGTGCGCCAGATCATGGAAACGCCGCTCAAGCGGCTTTACGGGATGAACCAGGCCGAGCGGAACAAGCGCATCGCTGAAATCTTTGACAGCGTGAACCTGCGCGAAGAATTCCTTGGGCGCTACCCGCATGAATTCTCGGGCGGACAGGCACAACGCATCGGCATCGCCCGTGCGCTGGCCGCCGCGCCCGAGATCATGGTGCTGGACGAACCTGTCTCGGCGCTGGACGTATCCGTGCAGGCGCAGGTGTTGAACCTTCTGGCCGACCTGCGCCGCGACTTCGGGCTGACCTATCTGTTCATCAGCCATGACCTTGCCGTGGTCGAGGCGGTCAGCGACCGTGTCATGGTGTTGTATTTCGGCACGGTGGTCGAGATCGGCCGGGCCGAGCAGATTTTCAACGCACCCAAACATCCTTATACAAGGTTGCTTGCGGACAGTGCCCCGGTTGTCGGCCGACCGCTTGCCGCGCCGGAACAGGTGGACAGCGAACTGCCCGACCCGCTGAACCCGCCACCCGGTTGTGCCTTTGCCCGGCGCTGTTCGCGGGCCACGGCAATCTGCCGCGACCAGGAACCGCCACTGACCGAGAAGGGGAAAGATCAGTTTGCCGCATGCCACCACCCGATCGCCGACTGAACGGCTGAGCCGACCCGCCCAGGTTGCACAGGCCCTCAAGGATTGGGTGGTCGAACAGGAATTGCGCCCCGGCGACCGCCTGCCGGGCGAGGCCGAGCTGATGGCGCGCTTTGGCATGTCCAAGGGCACCATCCGCGAAGCAACCCGCCTCTTGGAGGCGCAGGGGCTGATCAAGACCCGGACCGGACCGGGCGGCGGCAGTTTCGTACACGAGGTCAGCCGGCAAAGGGCCAAGGCGCTTTTGGGAAACTATTTCTATTTCAAGGACCTGGGCATCGACGACCTGTACGGTTTGCGTCTTGCATTGGAACCCGAGCTTGCCGCATCGCTGGCTGGACAACTCTCCGAAGAGGTGCTCGCGCGGCTGGAGGCAACCATAGCCGAATACGACGCGCCCTCTGCATCGCTCGACGAAGAGCGCAAACAGCATGTCAATTCCCTGCGGTTCCATGCCATCCTGGCCGAGCACTCGGCGAACCCGTTATTGGGCTTCATCATAGATTTCATGGTCAGCCTGTTGTCTGACCTCACGGTCTATCGCCGCCTCTACGCACCTCCGAATGCCGAACTCTGGTCCAAGGGGCGCGATTACCAGATCCGTCTTGTCATGGCCCTTCGGGCCGGTGACTCAGGCGCCGCCCGGGCCATCATGCGCGCGCACATGCGCACCGCCTGGGCACTGATGCGCCGGCAGGAGGCAGAGATCGAGAAAGGTTTCATCTCTGAGGCGGGCGAGAGTTGATCGCGGCAAAAATCGGCCGAGGCGGAACGCGCCGAACCAAACGCGGCAATGCCATGGGCCCCGGATGGCCGGTTCACCCCCATCCCCCGCGAAGATCACGCGACCGGGGCCGACAAGCCGCTGCATGCCGCGCACTGTCATCGTGCTTGACTTCGACCGAACGATCCCGCATGCACTAGCAACGCTGCGCTGCCGCGTGAGCAAGCCGCGCCCCGAAACGGGCGCATCAGCGCCGAAAACCAGTTCCCCATCACGCAGGGTTCCTGACGCGACGGCCGGACCCGGCGGGAATAGCCCGCCTGTCCCGAGGCCGCCCAGACCCTCGCACGCCGCGCCATGCGCGCGGATGCTGCATCATATCGCCGTGCGGGCCATGAGGCGCCGTGCGGTCTCAAAAGGACGCTTTCTTGACCGATTTCCAAACACTCGGCCTGTCGCCGAACCTTTGCGCCGCGCTGAGCCGCGCCAACTTTACCCAACCTACCCCGATCCAGGCACAGGCGATCCCGCTGGCGCTGGCCGGGCATGACGTCCTGGGCCTGGCCCAGACCGGCACTGGCAAGACGCTGGCGTTCGGCCTGCCGCTCATCGATCACCTTCTGGCCAAGCCCGGCAAACCCGCGCCCAAGGCCGCCAATTCACTGATCCTGGCCCCCACGCGCGAGCTGGTGAACCAGATCGCCGAGGGACTTCGCCTGTTGACCGAGGATACGCGCCTGCGTATCGCCGTCGTGGTGGGTGGACAGTCGATCAACCGCCAGATCGGCATGCTCGCGCGCGGCTGCGATATCCTGGTCGCAACCCCCGGCCGCCTGATCGACCTGATGGAACGCCAAGCCGTCGATCTTGGTGCGGTGCGCCACCTGGTGCTGGACGAAGCCGACCAGATGCTTGACCTCGGGTTCATCCATGCGCTGCGCCGGATCGCGCCGCGCCTGGGCACGCCGCGCCAGACCATGTTGTTCTCGGCCACAATGCCAAAGCAGATGGAGGAGCTGTCGCGCGCCTATCTCACCGATCCGCGCCGGGTACAGGTTTCACCGCCGGGCAAGGCCGCCGACAAGATCACGCAATCGGTGCATTTCATCGACAAACCGGAAAAACCCGCCCGCCTGCGCGAAATCCTGTCGCGCGATCCCGAGGCGCTGACGCTGGTCTTTGCCCGCACCAAGCATGGTGCCGAAAAGCTGATGAAGGGGCTTGTGGCCGATGGCTATAACGCCGCCTCGATCCACGGCAACAAGAGCCAGGGCCAGCGCGACCGCGCGATCAAGGCATTCCGCGAGGGCACGATCACGACGCTGGTCGCCACCGACGTGGCGGCGCGCGGCATCGACATTCCCGGAGTGGCCTACGTGGTCAATTACGACCTGCCCGAGGTGCCTGACAACTATGTCCACCGTATCGGCCGCACCGCCCGTGCCGGGCGCGAGGGCGAGGCGATCGCGCTATGCGCGCCGGATGAAACCGACCTCCTGGCCCAGATCGAAAAGCTGATGAAGATCGAGGTGCCCGTCGCCAGCGGAACCCGGCCAAGCACGGCCCAGGCGCAGCGGCGCAAGCCCCCCCAGCCCCGCAACCGGGGCAGGTCCGGTGCCGCCAAACCGCAGGCCGGGAAACCGGCCGCGCCGAAAGGTCGGCGGCCCCGCCGGCCTCGCGCCGCCTGAGGGTGCGGGCGGGCGGGCCCTTGTGCGCTATTCTGCCGCCAGCGGCAGCGCGTGCTCGCCCGCACGCCCGATCTGGGCCAGATCGGCGGTGACCGACCCCATCAAACGCCGGAAACCGGCAAAATCGGAACTGGGCCGGATCAGCGTTTCATCCATGTAAAGCGCGCGGTCGATCTCGACCTGCACGACATGGCAACCGCGCGCGGGACGCCCGTATCGCTGGGTGATATAGGCCCCGGCAAAAGGCATGTTGCGGCTCACCCGCAACCCGGCAGCGCGAAACGCGGCCTCTACCCGGTCGACAACGCCCGCCCCCGCCGAGGCGCCAAAACGGTCACCCAGAACGATATCGGGACGCGGGCGGCCGCGGGTCGTCACCGTCTCGATCGCATCGCGCGGCATCGAATGGCAATCCAACAGGATGGCCTCTCCGAACCTGTCATGCGCGTCGCGCAGCAGCGCCTGCAATTGCGCGTGATAGGGCCTCCAGTATCGCGACAGACGCGCGTTGGCCTCTGACAGGGGGATCTTGCCGCGATAGATCGCCCGGCCATTTGCCACGACGCGGGGAATCACCCCCAGCCCCGAACTGATCCGGGGGTTATGTCCGCCTTGCCGCGCGCCCTCGACTACGGCGGGGTCCAACTCGACCGCGTCGCGGTTAAGGTCCACATAGGCGCGCGGGGCCACCGCCGTCAGCAGCGGCGCGCCGAAACGCGGCGCCTCGGAATACAGAAGATCGACAAAGGCGTCCTCTGACGAACGGATCGTGCGGTCATCCAGAACCGACTGGCGCAGAAAGTCCAACGCATAGTCGCGCCCCGAATGGGGCGAGGAAAACACCACCGATGTATCCAGCCGCGCAGGCCGGGCCAGGCGATAGGCGCTTTCGCTCATGGGCGCTCCTTTCAGGAGAGTTTATAACGGCAATCTCACCGGCATCAAAAGCCCTTGAACCCCGCCCCGACTCCTTTTATAGGCTTGCGGACCGACGCGGTTCTGTCCGCGTCCGTTTTGTTTACGGGCGCGGCGGGGTCATGTCACGGGCGGTTAGCTCAGCGGTAGAGCACTACGTTGACATCGTAGGGGTCACTGGTTCGATCCCAGTACCGCCCACCATCGAATTCCTGCCCCGACAGGCAGTGTTTGTAACCCCAAGGCGCATTGACGCGCCGCGACATGAGGAGAAGGCCATGAAGGTCCGTAACTCGCTCCGCTCGCTGAAGCAGCGTCACCGCGATTGCCGCGTTGTGCGCCGCAAGGGCCGGGTTTACGTCATCAACAAGACCCAGCGCCGCTACAAGGCCCGCCAGGGCTAAGCGTTGCACGATCCGGTTTTACGAAACGCCCCGGCCGCACGCCGGGGCGTTTTCCTTTGTGCGCACGTCTTTCGTTGCCCATCTTTTTCGCAAGCGCAGCAATTTCTTTACGGACCGGCGATCGCAGCTTATCGATATGGCATGACCCGGCATTGCCTGCCGCCAGCCCCGATGACGGAGAGCGCCGCATGAACGTCCCCAACGGCCAGTCGCCCAACCCCCACCCCTATCAAACCCTCGACCGGACCGGCCGCGCGATGACGGCGCGGATGACCGGCGGATCGTCGCCTCATGCCGCGGCCGCGGCATGGACGGATTGGGCGCTGCACCTGGCGCGCGCTCCGGGACGACAACTTGAACTGGCCGAACATGCGATGCGGTCCTGGGCCCGGCTTGCCGCCTATGCCGCGGCCGGCGCAACGCAGAATGCCCCATTCATGCCGCGCCCCGAGGACCACCGGTTCAACCACATGGGCTGGGTCATGCCACCGTTCAGCCTGTGGCAACAGAGCTTTCTGGCCGTGCAGGACTGGTGGGACCATGCCACCGAGGCCCCGCGCGGCACCAGCGCGCATAATGCAGAACGCGTCAATTTCATGGCGCGCCAGGCGCTGGACGTGTTTTCGCCCTCGAACGCCGTTCTGACCAATCCCGAGATCCTGCAAGCCACCATGAAACAGGGCGGACGCAACCTTGCCGCCGGGTGGAAGAACGCGGTCGCAGATATGGTCGGTCGAGCCACCGGCACGCGGCCAGAGGTGAAAAGCCAGTTCAAGGTCGGCAAGACGCTGGCCTGTACCAAGGGCGAGGTCGTCTATCGCAACGACCTGTTCGAACTGATCCAGTATGCGCCGCAAACCGACACCGTCCATCCCGAGCCGATCCTGATCGTGCCCGCCTGGATCATGAAATACTACATCCTCGACCTTCGCCCCGAGAATTCGCTGATCAACTTCCTGGTCGGACAGGGTTTCACCGTGTTCGCGATGTCCTGGGTCAACCCGACGGACACCCTGCGCGATGCCTCGCTGGACGATTATCGTCGCAAGGGGGTGATGGCCGCGCTTGAGACGGTGAACGCCGTCCTTCCCGACAGAAAGGTTCATGCCTGCGGCTATTGCCTTGGCGGCACGATCCTGTCGATCGCGGCGGCCACCATGGCGCGAGAGGGTGACGAACGGCTGGCCTCGATCACGCTTTTGGCAGCGCAAACCGACTTTACCGAGGCCGGCGAGATCATGCTGTTTCTCGACGAAAGCCAGGTCGCCTTCCTGGAAGACATGATGTGGGATCGGGGTTACCTGGAACAGGACCAGATGGCCGGGGCTTTCCGCGCGCTCAGGGCCGAGGACCTGATCTGGTCGCGCGCGGTACGGCGCTACCTTCTGGGAGAAGAGGAGCAGGATTTCGACATCAGTGTCTGGAATGCCGATGCCACGCGGATGCCCGCGCGGATGCATTCGCAATACCTGCGCGCGCTGTTCATGGAAAACCGGCTGAGTTCAGGCCGGTTCGCGGTCGAGGACCGCGTGATCGCATTGAAGGACATCGCCGCGCCGATGTTCGTGCTGGGCACGGAAAAGGACCATATCGCGCCCTGGCGCTCTGTCTACAAGGTGACGCTGTTCACCGATACCGAGCTGACATTCGTGCTGACAAAAGGCGGGCATAATGGAGGCATCGTGTCGGAACCCGGTCATCGGGGACGGCATTACCGCATTGGCCACCGCGCCCCCGGCGCGGGGTACATGGACCCCGAGAGCTGGTTCGAGCAGCACGAGCGCAAGGGCGGGTCGTGGTGGCCGGAATGGGCGGCATGGCTGGCCGCCAAGAGCGGCACCAAGGCTGCGCCCCCTGCCATGGGCGCGCCGGAGGCGGGCTTGCCGCCACTGGCCCCTGCCCCAGGCAGCTACGTGTTCCAGAAGTAGGCAGGGGGCTCTGCCCCCGGCGCCCTGTCGGGCGCCCCCCCGGGATATTTTCCTCCAAAGCAGGGGAGAGGCCGCGCAGCCCGCCGGACCGGCCGGGACGGTCAGTCGTAGCTGCGCTGATCGTCGATCACCTTGCCGTCATTGGGCAGGCTGCCGACGGCCACCAATTCGACGGCTCCGTTCAGTTTCAACAGTTCGGCAACGCTGGCCGCATAGGGGACGGGGTCGCTTGCCGGGGTTTCGATCTGGACGGTCATCGTGTCCATCTCGCCCGCGCGCCCGGCGATCACGCGGGCGCGGGCGACCTCTGGGTGGCGGGCGACAAGGGCCGCCACTTGTTCGGGACGCACGAACATGCCCTTGATCTTGGTGGTCTGGTCGGCCCGTCCCATCCAGCCCTTGATGCGCATGTTGGTGCGTCCGCAAGGCGACTGTCCCGGCAAGACCGCAGACAGGTCACCGGTGGCGAAGCGGATCAGCGGGTAATCGGCGTTAAAACTTGTCACAACCAGCTCGCCGACCTCGCCCTCGGGGACCGGGTCGCCCGTGCCGGGGCGCACGATCTCGACGATCACGCCCTCGTCGACAATCATCCCCTCCATCGCGGGTGATTCGTAGGCGATATTGCCCAGGTCTGCGGTCGCATAGCATTGCAGGCAGGCGATCCCGCGATCAGCGTATTCCTGGCGCAGCGAGGGGAACAGCGCGCCGCCCGAGACCGCCGCGCGGGTGATGCGCGACAGGTCGAGGCCCATCGCGTCGGCCTTGTCGAGGATCACCTTTAGGTAATCGGGCGTGCCGGCATAGGCGGTCACACCCACGTCATGGGCCGCACGGGCCTGGAGCTCGGTCTGCCCGGTCCCGGCGGGCAACACCGCCGCCCCCACTGCGCGCGCGCCGCTTTCGAACATCATGCCCGCAGGCGTCAGGTGATAGCCGAAGCAGTTCTGGACGATGTCGCCCGCACCGATACCCGCGGCATGCAGGAACCTGCCCAGCCGCCACCAGTCTGCGACGACACGTCCCGGTTCGTAGATCGGGCCGGGCGACTGGAAGACGTGGTCAAACCCCGAGACCGATCGCGTCGTGAACCCGCCGAAGGGCGGTGCCGCGCCCTGTGCCCCGGACAGGCCGGATTTGCGCAACACGGGCAGAGCCGCCAGCGCCGCGCGATCCGTGACTTGTGCCGGATCCACATCCGCGAGGCTGTCGCCATAACCGGGCAGCGCCCTGGCCATCTCGATCAGCGCGGGCAGGCACTCGCGCAAAGAGGCGGTGCGTTCGTCGGCAGAGCGGGTCTCAAGGGCATCGAAATGGGCAGACATGGTTGGGCCTCGGATCGGGTCGGAAACAGTTTTTGGGTGCGCGGCGATCAGCTCAGCCACCGCTTGCGGCGGCGATAGGAGCGCACGTCGCGGAAGGATTTGCGCCCTTCATCGGCCATGCCGAGGTAGAATTCCTTGACGTCCGGGTTTTCGCGCAGGGCAGCGGCGGGGCCATCCATCACGATACGGCCTGATTCAAGGATGTATCCGTAATGGGCGTAGCGCAGGGCGACATTGGTGTTCTGTTCGGCCAGCAGGAAGGTCACGCCCTCGTTCTCATTGACCGATTTCACGATCTCGAAGATCTGCTCGACGAGCTGCGGCGCCAGCCCCATCGAGGGTTCATCAAGCAGGATCGTTTCTGGGCGCGACATCAGTGCCCGGCCGATCGCCGTCATTTGCTGTTCGCCGCCCGAGGTATAGCCCGCCTGGGATTTTCGCCGCTCTTTCAGGCGGGGGAAGTAGGTATAGACCATGTCGAGATCTGCTGCGATGGCCCCCTTGCCATCGGTGCGGGTATAGGCACCGGTCAAGAGATTGTCCTCGACCGTCAGGTGTTCGAAGCAATGCCGCCCCTCCATCACCTGGATCACGCCCTTCTTGACCAGATCGGACGGGCCGAGATCCTGCACCCGCTCGCCGCGATAGAGGATACTGCCCTTGGTCACCTCGCCGCGTTCGGAATGCAAAAGGTTGGAAATCGCCTTGAGTGTAGTGGTCTTGCCCGCGCCATTGCCGCCCAGAAGCGCGGTAACGCCGCCCTTGGGCACGCTCAGCGACACGCCCTTTAGAACGAGGATCACATGATTGTAGATCACCTCGATATTGTTGACTTCCAGCAACGTTTCTTGCGTGCGTCCAGCGTCCAGCATACCCGGTCGGCCTCGTCTGTTGGGAAAGCCCCGGCGCACAATACTGGCGCCGGGGCCGGGATCATGTCACTCGCAGCGCGGGGCGATGTTGTTCTCGGCGGCATAGGCCATCGAGTCCTCTTCGACCAGCGGGGCGATGATCGCATCATCTGGCGCGATATAATCGGTCAGTGCGACCCACCGTCCCTCGGACGCGTTCCATTGCTGGACAATGCCCATGCCCGACCCACCGTGATCGGCGCAGGTCACGCCGAATTCCGGGCCGATGCCGGCGGCGCCCAGGGCCTCCATCTTGGCGGCATCCATCACCAGCGCCTCCATCCCGTCGCGCATCATCGCGGCGGTGATGTCGGGCGTGCCATGGATTTCCTGGGCGGTCTTGGCCGCCTCTACCGCCAGCATCGCGGCATACATGCCGCGGGTATACAGCACCTTGCCGATGTTCGACCCGTCACCGGCGGCCATTCCCTTGTCCGCCACATAGGTACGGATGTCGTCAAAAACCGGCAGGTCGCCGATGCGGTTCATGTTCAGGGCCTTGTAGCCATCGGCGGCCGCCCCTGCGGGGGCGACGTCATGCTCGGCGCCAGCCCACCAGTTGCCAATGAAATTCTCCATCGGGAAGCGGATGTTCGCGGCCTCCTGGATCGCGACCTGGTTCATCACGCCCCAGCCCCACATGATGACATAATCGGGGCGCTCGCGCCGGATTTGCAGCCATTGCGATTTCTGTTCCTGTCCCGGATGGTCGACCGGGATCGCGGTCAGCGCATAGCCATGTTTTTGCGCGAGGTCTTCAAGCGTGCGGATCGGTTCCTTGCCATAGGCGGAATTGTGATAGAGAAGCGTGATCTTCTTGCCGCTCAGATCACCGCCATTTGCATCCAGCAGGTAGTTGATCGCGACAGAGGCCCCATCCCAGTAATTGGCGGGATAGTTGAAAACCCATTCGAATACCTTGCCATTCGCCGCCGAAGTACGGCCATAGCCCATGGTATGAAGCGGGATACCGTCGGCCTCGACCTTGGGGATCAACTGGTAGGTGATACCGGTTGACAGCGGCTGGTAAATCAGTGCGCCCTCACCCTTGGTCGCCTCGTAGCATTCCACGCCTTTCTCGGTGTTATAGGCGGTTTCGCATTCGAGAACGCGAGCCTTGACGCCGCCGATACCGCCGTCGCGTTCATTCATCAGGGTGAAATAGTCCTGGTAGCCATCCGAGAACGGGATACCGCCAGCCGCATAGGGGCCGGTACGGTAGCTGAGATCGGGGAATACCAGATCGGCCAGCGCGGGGCTGGCAGCGAGAAGCGCGCCAAGTGCGACGGATGCAAGTTTCAGTTTCATGTCAGGGTCTCCTCCCAAGATACGCGTGCCTGCCGGGTTGTCCCGGTCGTTCGCGCGGTTGTGCCGTCCCTAATGCGGGAACGGCCAAAGTCTGAGTTTCTCCTTGCCGGTGCGCCAGAGCTGGGCCAGGCCGTGCGGTTCCGCGATCAAGAAGACGATAATCAGCGCCCCCACGATCATCAGTTCCAGGTGCGCGGCCAGGTCGGTGGGCCAGCCCAGCCCGCCCACCAGCACGTTCTTCAGCAGAACCGGCAACAGCACCAGGAAAGCCGCCCCGGCAAAGCTGCCAAAGATCGACCCAAGGCCACCGATGATGATCATGAACAGGATCAGGAACGATTTCTGTATGCCGAATGCCTCGCCTACCTCGACTGCGCCGAGATAGACGGCAAAGAACAGCGCGCCCGCGATGCCGATATAGAAAGACGACACCGCAAAGGCCGTCAGCTTGGCCTTCAGGGGGTTCACCCCAATGATCTCGGCCGCGATGTCCATGTCGCGGATCGCCATCCATGACCGCCCGACCGTGCCGCGCGTCAGGTTGCGCGCGGCCCAGGCCAGGACCACGACAAATACGAGGCAGATCAGGTATTGCGCCCAGGCCTCGGTGTTGGGGCCGGTTACGGGGATGCCGGCGACCGTGCGTTCGGGCGCGGAAATCTGGCCCGAGGCAGAATAGTTGTAGAACCACGGCACCTTGTTGAAGAGCCACACAAGAAAGAACTGCGCGGCCAGCGTGGCCACCGCCAGGTAGAACCCCTTGATCCTTAGGGAGGGCAGGCCGAACATCACGCCCACCGCCGCGGTGACCAAGCCCGCCCCGACGATATGCAGCACGATGTTGATGTCGGGAAAGGCCGTCATCAGCTTGTAGCAGGCATAAGCCCCCACCGCCATGAATCCCCCGGTCCCCAGAGACAACTGTCCGCAATAACCTACCAGTATGTTCAGCCCGATCGCCGCAATCGCGTATATCAGGAACGGAACGATCAGAGCGCTTGCCCAGTAATCGTCGATGACGAAGGGGATCACCGCCAACGCGACGGCAAGCACCGCATAGTACCGAAAGCGGTCGAAACGGATCGGAAAGGTCTGGCTGTCCTGCGTATAGGACGTTTTGAAATCGCCGGCCTCGCGGTAAAACATTCAAACCTCCCTTGAGAATGCGGGTGCGCGGTACACGCGCACCGGCGCGTGCCGCAGTTGCGGCTGTTTGCCCGATACCAGCCGGACCCAGCACAGCATTCCGACAAGAAAACCGGCAAAGGCAAAGATCGCATAGGTCGTCGGCATCCAGGCCGCGTCATTGACAGAGGCCACGGCGAGATAGGCAAAGCAGTAGAAAAAGCCCCATCCGATGACGCAGGCGATCGCGTACAGTTTCTCCATCCCTACACCCTCTCGATGATCTTCTCGCCAAACAGGCCCTGCGGCCTGAACACGAGAAAGACCAAGGCAAGCACATAGGCGAACCAGTTCTCGGTCGCGCCCCCGATCATCGGACCGATAGTGAATTCGAACAGCTTTTCACCCACCCCGATGATAAGGCCACCGACGATGGCACCGGGGATCGATGTGAACCCGCCCAGCATCAGCACCGGCAGCGCCTTGAGCGCGATCAGCGACAGGCTGAACTGAACCCCGGATTTCGCCCCCCACATGATACCCGCGACCAGCGCGACAAAACCGGCGATCGACCAGACCAGGACCCAGATAAAGCGCAGGCTGATACCCACCGATAGCGCCGCCTGATGGTCATCAGCCACCGCGCGCAGCGCTCGGCCCTGCTTGGAATACTGGCTGAACACCGTCAGCGAGATCACCAGCACCGCCGCCACCAGGGCCGCCACGATGTCCAGCCTGTCGATGAAGAAGCCGTAGAAACCATCACCGCCCAGCACCGCGGTCTTTTCCTCGATCCACATGCTACCACCCTGCGGCAAGCCCACGTCCAGCGTCTTGATGTCCGCGCCCCACATGATGTCGCCCAAACCTTCCAGGAAGTAGGCAAGGCCGATGGTGGCCATGAACAGGATGATAGGTTCCTGGTTGACCAAGTGTTTGAGAATGAATCTTTCGATCGCAATGGCCAGCAGGATCATCACGCCCACGGTCAACAGGATCGCCAGCAATGCCGGCATGTGCCAGCCGAAGTGGTGCAGTTCGGTGCCTAAGGTCGCGTTGATCAGGTGCGCAAAGGGGATCTGCCCCTCTTGCAGCCCCACCAGCGTCAGCGCCGCGAACAGTGCCAGCACACCCTGGGCGTAGTTGAAGATGCCCGACGCCTTGAAGATCAGAACGAAGCCAAGCGCCACCAGCGCGTAAAGCACCCCGGCCATCAGGCCGTTGATCATCACCTCGACGGCATAAAGAAAATTAGTCATGGCTGACCCCCAGATAGGCGTCGATCACATCCTGGTTCCGGCGCACCTCGTCGGGTGGGCCATCACCGATCTTCTTGCCGTAATCCATCACCACCACGCGGTCGGACAGGTCCATGACCACGCCCATGTCGTGTTCGATCAGAACGATAGTGGTGCCGAACTCGTCATTCACGTCGAGGATGAAGCGGGACATGTCCTCTTTTTCCTCGACATTCATGCCGGCCATCGGTTCGTCCAGCAGCAGCAGGCGCGGCTCGGCGGCCAGCGCGCGGCCCAGTTCCACCCGCTTTTGCAGTCCGTAGGGCAGCCGGCCCACCGGCGTCTTGCGGATATGCTGGATTTCCAGGAAGTCGATGATCTTTTCCACCGCCTCGCGGTGCTCGCTTTCCTCGCGTTCGGCCTTGCCCCACCACAGCGCCTGCGCGGCCAGCGAGGATTTCATCCGCGTGATCCGCCCGGTCATGATGTTGTCCAGCGTCGACATGCCGGAAAACAACGCGATGTTCTGAAAGGTGCGCGCGATGCCCTGGCGCGCCACCTGGTAGGGGCGCATCTGCGGGCGCTTGCGGCCCTCGAACCAGACCTCGCCCTCTGACGGCGTGTAAAAACCCGAAATCACGTTCAGCATGGACGACTTGCCCGCGCCGTTCGGCCCGATGATCGCGCGGATCTCGCCCTCGCGGATGTCGAAGGAGATATCCTTGATCGCCACCACCCCGCCAAAGCGGAGCGTGATGTTGCGCAACTCCATCACCGCGTCGCCGATGGTCCGGCCATCTTCGGTGACAAAAGGTTCGTAAGACACCATGTTCATGCCGCCACCTGCCCGTTCCGCGCCGGCTGCGCGACCTTGGCGTCGCGGATTTCCAGCGTCGCCTTGATCGATCCCTTGCGCCCGTCCTCGTAGGTCACCTCGGTTTCCGTGTAGATGCTGGTCGACCCGTCATAGAGCGCGCCGACCAGGTCGGCGTATTTCTCGGCGATGATGTTGCGGCGCACCTTGCGGGTGCGAGTCATCTCGCCATCGTCGGCATCCAGTTCCTTGTGCAGCACGAGGAAACGGTGGATCTGACAACCCGACAGCATCGGGTCATCTGCAACCGATCTGTTGACTTCTTCCACATGGGCCTGGATCGTTTCCAGAACACGCGGATGGCCGGCCAGTTCCTGGTAGGACGCATAGGCGATGTTATTGCGTTCCGCCCAGTTGCCGACCGCCGTCAGGTCGATATTGATGAAGGCGGTGCATTTTTCGCGGCTCGCGCCAAACACCACGGCCTCCAGAATGTCGGGATAGAATTTCAGCTTGTTCTCGACATATTTCGGCGCGAACAGCCGCCCGTCGGCCATCTTTCCCACATCCTTGGCCCGGTCGATGATCCGCAGATGCCCGGTCCCCTCTTCGAAGAAGCCGGCATCGCCCGTGGCAACCCACCCTTCGGGATCTTTGGTCGATGCCGTGCTTTCGGCATTCTTGTAGTATTCAACAAAGGTGCCCGGCGAGCGGTAGAAAACCTCGCCGCTCTCGCCAATCTTCACCTCCACCCCGGGGCTGGGCACGCCAACGGTGTCCGACCGCACCTGCCCGTCGGGCTGCTGGGTGATGAACACGCTGGCCTCGGTCTGGCCGTAAAGCTGTTTCAGGTTGATCCCCAGCGAGCGGTAGAATTCGAAGATTTCCGGGCCGATCGCCTCGCCGGCGGTATAGGCCACGCGGATGCGCGACAGGCCCAGGGTGTTCTTCAACGGCCCGTAAACCAGAACCTCGCCGGTGCGGTAATTGAAATAGTCGCGCAAGGGCTGCGGATAGAGGTTCAGAAGCGGCCCCTTGGCCTTGAAATACTTCCGCGCCTCAAGCGGGTGGCGCAGCCGCACGAAAAACCCCCGCACGGCATTTTCCACGATCGTCTCGATCGCGAACCCGATCCCCATCGCATAGCGGTAACCCCAACGCAGCCGGCGCCGCAGTGTCGGCTTGGACTGCTTCTTGCGATAGCGCGGCATCCCGTAGGTTTCGCCGGTGGTCTTGGCAAATTCCATGAAATGCTTGAACAAGCCATGCTTCAGATCGCCGGCATCCTCCATCCGGATCATCACGTTGGTCAGCATGGTTTCGAACATGCGCGGCGGAGCAAAGAAATATGTCGGCCCGATCTCGCGCAGGTCGGTCATCATCGTTTCTGGGCTCTCGGGGCAATTCACGCAAAACCCCGCAACCATCGCCTGGCCGATGGAAAAGATGAAATCGCCCACCCAGGCCATCGGCAGATAGGCCAGAACCTCCTCGTCCCGACCCAGATGGTCGAACTCGCAAGAGGCCCGCGCGGTCTCAAGGATGTTGCGGTTGGACAGAACCACGCCCTTGGGCTTGCCCGTGGTGCCGCTGGTGTAGAGCATCACGCAGGTATGGTCCCAGGTCAGCTCGGCGATGCGCCTGTCCAGCTCGGGCTCCAGCCGCGAATGACCCGCGCGGCCCTCCTCCTCGATATCCTTCAGCCAATGCAGATGCGTGTGGTCATATTTCCGCATGCCCCGCTTGTCATTGTACAGGACATGCTCGATCTGGTGAACGCGGTCCTGCACCTCGATGACCTTGTCGACCTGCTCCTGGTCGCCGCACACGACGAAACGCGCGCCGCAATGATCCAGCACATAGGCCATCTCCTCGGCGGCCGCGTCATGGTACAACGGCACCGGTACCGCGCCGCACATCTGGGCAGCCACCATCGCCCAATAATGCGCCGGACGGTTGCGCCCGATGACGGCGACATATTCGCCCCGCTCAAGACCCAGCGCCAGGAATCCCATCGCGAGGGCCCTGATCTCGGCCTCGGCCTCGGCCCAGCTCCAGCACTGCCAGATGCCGAATTCCTTTTCGCGATAGGCCGGCTTGTCACCAAATGCCCTGGCATTGCGCGCCAAAAGCGCAGGCACAGAGCACAGCTCGACTGTGGACGCGCCACGGTTTGCCACGTCGTCTTCCTCCCTGGTCCCGAGACACCCCGCCCGCTGTTTTGCCATGCGGATCTGAATGGCGATCTCGGCGCGGCCCGTTGAACGGACCTTTTCGTTCAGCCGGTTGGACCCGGCGGCTTTCCTCGTTGGCCGCGCTGCAATCCCTTCCGGGCCCCCTCCGCATCGCGGTACCGGGTGCAACGTTACGCACCCCCCCGGCGCGGTCAAGCAAAAGGTTAAGTCCCTTCTCCGCGCCGCAACGCCTCCGACCCGGGGACAGGCCAAACTCCCGCCCCACGGGCCACTTACCCCGCCACACAGACGACTGGGCCTCTTCTTCTTGGTAAAAATACCCTGGGGGAGTCGCCCATGGGGCGACGGGGGCAGCGCCCCCATGAAAGGTCGACGCCGCGCCGTGGCCCCCGACCGTCCTCAGCGATCGAAGAAATCTTCCTCGACATCGCCCGGGCTGATGCCGATCGCCTCCAGCCCGGCCTCCAGGTAGTCCGGGAATAACGGCATACCGACCAGATAATTCTCGGTCGGAACCGTGGCCTCTGCCTTGGCGGTGGCAATGGCCTCTGCCAGGTCCTCGGCATCGAACGTCTCGCGCCCGATCCAGGTCAATGCCACGAGGCTGGCCTTTTCATCCTCGTTCATTGCCGCGATGAACGCACGCAATTCGGGCTCTGCCATGGCCTTTTCTCGGGCCTGAAAGATAACCTGAACGACCTTGCGCGGGCTGATTTCCAACAGCTCTTCCATGTCCTCTCCTCCGCACGGGCGCCCAGTTTCGCGCGCACCCGGCCGATGCACAAGCCCCCGTCAGCGCCGAGAGGCGAAAAGCGGAAAGTAAATTTCCTCGGGCAGGAACTGTCCCAGGCGGAACAGCCAGGAAAAGACCAACGGAAAACTGCGCGCAAAGCCGTCTGACATCATGTGCTCGACGATCTCGCGTGCCGCAGCGTCGGGTTCCTTGATGAAGGGCATGGCGAAATCGTTCTTGTCGGTCAGCCTCGTGCGCACGAAACCCGGATTGACCAGCTGCACCTTGACCCCGGTACCGCGCAGGTCGGCGTGCAGGCTTTCGGCCAGCGACATCACCCCCGCCTTGGAGGCGCAATAGCCCACCGCACCGGGCAATCCGCGGAACCCCGCAAGGCTGCCGGTGATCACGATATGCCCGGCATCCCGCTCGACAAAACGCGGCACCACGTGCCCCAGGACGCGCGCCGCGCCCAGCAGGTTGACATCGCACATCTGTTCGACCTTGTCGGCATCCCAGGCCTGCGCGGTCATCGGCCAGTAAACCCCGGCCAAAAAGACCATCCCGTCGATCTCGCCCACCGCCTCGAAGGCGGCTTCGACCGAGGCGCGATCCGACACGTCCATCGGAACCACGTCGGCCTTTCGCGGCAATGACGCGGCGAGTTCCTCCAGCCGCTCGGGCGTGCGCGCACTCAGCACCAGGCGCGCGCCCATCGCCGCCAGCCGCTCTGCCACGGCCCGGCCCAGCCCTTCACTGGCCCCCACGATCCAGTAGCGTTTTCCGATCAGTTCCGTCACGCCGCCTCCTTCGGGCGCATGGTCGCAACCAGTTCGGCGACGGGTATGCCAAACTTGCGGAACTGGCTGCGATTCATGATCGCCCCGTTCTCCATCAGATACATCCAGTCGACAGCATCCAGCACATGCCCGCCCGAATCCTCGGGCAACCGGATGCGATAGCGCAGGTGTACCCCCGATCCCGCCTGCATACCATGTCCAGTGCCTACAAGGTCGGGTGCCTCGGCGCGGATCGAGCCATCATTTTCAAGGGTGAAGGTCCAACTGCGGCTTTGGGTAGCACCGCTATCATAGCGGAATTCCTCGGTCATGACGCCGCGATTGCCTTCCCATCGCGCCTCCATGTCGGCCACGAATCGCGACGTGACCCGGCCGGTGGGCCCATAGATCACCCCTTCGCACAGGATCGGTCCGTTCAGGTGGCGCGGCAGATCGAACACCGTACCCTGCCCCGTGTAATCGTCGGCCTTCTGCGCGCCAAAGCCCAGCGTTCGGCCCTTGAGCCAGGCCAGCGCCAACATCGCCAGCGCGCCCAGCAGGAATGACAGGATCGATGTCATCGGTTTTCCTCCCTCGTCAGCGGTATCGCGGCCAGGAGCGCGATCGCGATCAGTTTAAGGACGCAGGGAACGAGGGCATAAAAAACGCCTAGCATCACAAGCGCCGTGTCCGGATTTTCGGCCCCCGGCCGGAACCCGACGACCTCTAGCAGGGGAAGTAGCGTGACCGCGGCAAAAGCCAGCGTGAATTTAGACACGAAGGACCAAAGCCCGAAGGCTTGCCCTGCATTCGGTGCGACCTGCGCCATGCGACCGGCGAAAAGCGCTGGCAAAAGCGTCATATCCGCGCCCAGCGCCGCCCCCGAGGCCAGGCAAATGATCGCGAAGGGCAACAGATCACCCGCCCCCAGCGTCGCAGCAGAGCCGAAAGCGACGATGGAAAGCACCATGCCCGCCAGCAAACTACGCTTGACCCCGAAACGCTGCGCCAGCCGCCCCCAGCCCGGCGCCGAGGCCGCCGCCGACAGAAAGAACAGCAACAACAGCGGCCCCTCCCATCCAGGCGCGGCCAGGCGGCTTTCGACGAAGAACAGGAATAGCGTCGAGGTCACCGCCACCGGCGTCGCATTGACGAGCGCCACCAGCAAAAGCCGCCTCGCAACCGGATCGGCCAGCACCGCGCGCAGGTTGGACGGCTCTGGCGCGCGGGCCATCCCCCATTCGCGCCGCATTGCCCAGCCCGCCAACAGCGCCATCCCGACAAAGCCCAGCGCAAAGGCGGCAAAGGGCGCATCGCTGATCGAGATGAGAACGGTCGGTGCGACCGCCGCAACGCTGACCCCTACAAGCGCCCCGGTCTCGCGCCAGGCGGCCAGCCGGACATGACCCGCGGCCCCCATCCGCTCGGCACGGGCCACGCCCTGCGCGTAAAAGGTGATGCTGAGAAAACTGAACGCGGTGAACAACCCCGTCAGCGTCAGGGCGAACCAGACGAGCGGATCAAGTGGCGGCGGCACCGCGAACAGCGCCAGCATGGACCCCGCCAACAGCGCCACGCCCCCCGCCACCGCCACCCCCCGGCGGGTCCGAAGCCGTTCCGACAGCCAGCCCAGCACAGGGTCCTGCACCACGTCGAACAGGCGCAGCGCAAACAGAACAGCGCCCAGCGCCGCCAGGCTGACCCCGTATTCGTCCACGAAAAATTTCGGCGCGTGAATATAGATCGGCAACCCCGCAGAGGCCAGAAACGCCGCGAACAGCGCATAGCCGGACAGCGGGGCTGCCGCCATCAACTGACCTCTTTGGCGGGCGGCTCGGGCCGGCGGCGATACCTGGCCCCCTTGAGAACCAACAGCAGCGCGTGCCAGTGGATCAGCGCCAGCACCCTGCGCGACCCCAGCGGGCGGCGCAGATTGCCGCGCAGGATCGCCCAATTGGTCAGCGGCCGGCGCGGACCGGTCAGCGTGGCATAAAGGCCCAGTTCATCGTTCGCGGAATAATCGATCCAGATGCCGATCTTGTCGGGCCGGATATCGAAGCGGAACCGGTAGCCGCCTTCGATCGGCAGAAAGGGCGAGACGTGAAAGATCTTGACTGCGGTCAGGATGTCGCCCGGTTCGATCGGGCGCTGGTCGGGATGGTGACACAGGTAGGAATGCCGGTCGCCCCAGGGATTGTTCACCTCGGCGATAACCGCGCGCAGCGTGTCATCCTTGCCATGGCACAGCCAGAAACTGACCGGGTTGAACTCGTGCCCGAGCACCCGCGGGATGGTCAAGAGCTGCACCCGCCCCTTGACCGCGAACAGGTCATGGGCGGCCAGAACCTCGCGCACCCATTCTGCGCCACGCCCCTCGCCATAGGGCCCACCGTGATCGCGGTCCCAGACCGACATCCAGTTCTTTTCGTTCAGCGAAAACCGGTCGGGCATCTTCAGCCCCTCGGCCTCGGGCTCGTAAAGAACATAATCGACCGTGTGGCGCAGCTTGTGCCCAACCTTGCCCCGACGCAGGTGAAAGGTCGTGCCTTTCACATGTTCGACGATCGCATTCATGCCGTCACCGTTTCGTGCTGTCGCCGACGCATGGCCTCGACCACGTCGACGGCACTGGCCAGCCCGTCCTCATGGAACCCGTTTTTCATCCACGCGCCGCAGATCCAGGTCCGGTTGGCCCCGTTCATGGCGCGCAGCGTTTCCTGCGCCTTCAGCGCGGGCCCGTCATAGACCGGATGACGGAAGGTCACCGTGTCATGGATCAAGTCCTCGCGGATCGGACGTTGCGCATTCAGCGTGACGAATAGTGGGTCGCCTTGCGGAATCGGCTGAAGTGAATTCATCCAGTAGGTCAGGTCGATACGGTCGCTGTCCTTGCCGGTTTGCTCGGTATAGTTCCAGCTTGCCCATGCGGCGCGGCGTTTCGCCATCACTGATGTATCGGAATGCAGAACGGCCTCGTTTGGCTGGTAGCGCACGGCCCCCAGCGCGGTGCGTTCCTCTGGCGAGGCATCGGACAAAAGCGCGAGCGTATCATCGGAATGCGTGGCGAAAATGACCTCGTCAAAGGTTTCCCACACGCCGCCATGGGCGCGTATCTCGACGCTTTCAAGACCGCGGCGCACGGACTCTACCGGGGCGGAAAGGCGGATTTCGGCACCCTTTGCGCGCAAGGCGGCCTCAACCCGGCGGACATATTCGACCGACCCGCCCTTGACCGTGTACCACTGGTGCTGGCCCTTGTGCGACAACAGCGCGTGGTTCTGGAAAAACCGGATCATCGCATGGGCCGGGAAATCCAGGATGCCCTTGGACGGCGTGGACCAGATCGCCCCCGACAGCGGCAGCAGATAGCGGTCGCGGAACCAGTCGCCGGTGCCCAGTTCGGCCAGAAACTCGCCGATGGTGGCGCCGGGCATGCGGTCGGCCACGCTCAGCGCCTGCGCGTTGAATTTCAGCACGTCGCGCAGCATGCCCAGGAATTTCGGACTCAGCGCGTTGGACGGCTGGGCGAAAACCGCGCGCAGATTTTTCAGCCCGTATTCGAATGCCCCTCCGTCCAACGAGGCGCCAAAGCTCATGTCGGATTTCGCTACCGGCACATCAAGCTCTTCGAACAGCCGCGTCATGTGGGGATAGTTGACGTAGTTGAACACGATAAAGCCGGTATCGACGGGCTGATCACCGTTCTTGCCCGCCATAACGGTGCGCGCATGCCCGCCCAGCCGGCCCTCGGCCTCGAACAGGGTCACGCGGGCATCGGCGGCCAGCATGTAGGCCGCCCCGAGACCCGAAATCCCTGCGCCGATGACGGCGATGCGCCGGGGTGCGCCCGCTGAGGCTTCGAATGGCATATGTCGCTGCTCCTGTTTTGAATACCCGTGCCTATATGGGGTTTATGTTGGTCCGGTCCAGTGACCTGCAAGCCTTGTGGCGGATCAAGCGAGGAATATGGTGATCCGAATGGCGCGCCCGCCCGTATCAGGTGCATGTTGAACGGGCCACATGCCGTCGAAAAATCGGATGCAGTACCAGTGGGGCGGGCATATTCTGCCCCCATGGCGCAACACGAAACCGACAAGGTCAGGACCGTGACACAAGACGAAACGCCCGATGCGGGCTGGGTGAAACTGGTAGAGGCCGTCGGGGCACGCAAGGATCAGCGCGCCTTTTCACAGCTTTTCGACCATTTCGCCCCGCGTGTTAAGGCGTTCTTGATGAAATCGGGGGCCGATGCGCCCTTGGCAGAGGAGGTGGCGCAGGATGTCATGGCGACACTTTGGCACAAGGCGCATCTGTTCGATCCCGAGCGGGCGAGCGTGGCGACGTGGATATTTACCATCGCGCGCAACCGCAGGATCGACGCCCTGCGCAAGAGTCGCCGCCCCGAGCCAGAGGAACTGACCTGGGGGCCGGAACATGAACCCGACCAGGCCGAAACCATCGCCCTGCAACAGGAAAGCGAACAACTGGGCAAGGCGCTGGCCACCCTGCCAGAGGCGCAGCGCCTGCTGATCGAGCGAGCCTATTTCGGAGAACTCTCGCACAGCGAGATCGCCGCCGAGACGGGACTGCCGCTGGGAACGATCAAATCTCGGCTGCGTCTGGCGCTGGAGCGTCTGCGCCAGGAAATGAAGTGAAGAGACGACAATGAGCACGATGATCAAACACCACCTGACCGACGATCTGCTGATGGCCTATGCTGCTGGCAACCTGCCAGAGGCGTTCAGTCTCGTCGTGGCAAGCCACGTATCTCTTTGCGACGAATGCCGTGCGCGGCTTGGCGAATACGAGGCCGTGGGCGGCGCGATCCTGGAAGAAAGCGAAACCGCCGAGATGACCGCCGACAGCCTTGCGGCCACGATGATCCTGATCGGCCAGATGCACGCGACCGGCGACACCGCGGCATCCGTCGCCCCGCAGAAACCGGGGCTTTTTCCGCGGCCGTTGCGCGACTATGTCGGCGGCGACCTCGACACGGTCGAATGGCGGTCGTTCGGGGGCAAGGTGCGCCAGGCCGTGCTGCCTACCGACAAAGGTGCCTCGGCACGACTTCTCCATATTCCCGCGGGCGTGGCGATGCCCGATCACGGGCATAACGGCACCGAGCTGACGCTGGTTCTGCAGGGCGCGTTCGAGGATGAGGACGGCCATTTTGCCCGCGGCGATGTAGAGGTTGCGGATGCGGACATGGAACACACCCCCGTCGCAACACAAGGGGCCGATTGCATCTGTCTCGTGGCGACCGACGCGCGGCTGAAATTTACCGGGTTCCTGCCCCGGATCGCCCAGCCCTTCCTGGGGATCTGAACGTCACTCGGACGAACGGCCGAGGGGCACGACATGCGCGCCCGGCTCGGGTCCCAGATCCTCGAAATCGAAATTGTCCAGCCGAGCGGCCCGCTTTCCCGCGCGTTCGGCAGCCACCCCGATCCCGTCCAGGTCGGCCCGGGCCTGGGAGAAATGGGTGTGCAACTTGTCCACCCGCTCCACCACCAGTTCCACATCGCGGTGCAGTTGTTTCAGCGTCTTGCGGATCGCGCCCGCCTGTTCGCGCATCCGCGCGTCTTTCAGGATCGCGCGCATCGTATTCAGCGTGGCCATGCAGGTGGTGGGCGACACGATCCAGACCCGCGCCTCGAATCCCTCGCGCACGAGTTCGGGAAAATTGGCATGAATTTCGGCATAAATCGCCTCTGACGGCAGGAACATCAGCGCGCCGTCGGCGGTTTCGCCTTCAAGGATATACTTGTCGGAAATCGCCTTGATATGGGTGCGGACAGAGGTCCGCAGCATCTTGGCGGCCTCGTTCAACTCCCATTGCGTATCGGCCCGGCGCAGCGCCTCGTAGGCCTCCAGCGGGAATTTCGAGTCGATCACGATGGGCCCGGGCGGATTGGGCAGGTGGATCAGGCAATCGGCCCGCTTGCCGTTCGACAGCGTGACCTGCATCGCATAGCTGTCGGCGGGCAGCGCCTTGCCCACGATGTCGTGCAACTGGATTTCGCCAAAGGCGCCGCGGGTCTGCTTGTTCGACAGGATGTCCTGCAACGACAGAACGTCGCCCGACAGTTTCTCGATATTGGCCTGGGCCTTGTCGATGGTGGCCAGCCGCTGCTGCAATTCACCCAAGGAATGCGCGGTCCGGCGCGATGCGCCCTCAAGGTTCTGGTTCATCTGCTGGGTGACGAGGCCCAGCCGCGCCTCCATCAGTTTCAGCATGTTCGCCTGGCTGGCCGATTGCGCCTCTGCGACATGGGTCAGCCCGCCGGCCAGCTTGTGCTGCCCGTCGCCCAGGGCCTCTACCCGGCGGGCCAGTTGATCCATCTGGTAGATCAGGGGTTCGGCCAGCTCCGCCGACCGCCCGGCGCGGCGCACCGCCAGGAACAGCAACAGCAGGATCAGCAGCACCAAGGCCAGCGCGCCCCCGGCGGCCAGAACAACCGGATCGGTCCACTGATAGACCCGCCCGTTAAGGACGATTTCCTGACCGACCTGGATCATGTGCGCCCGAACAGCCGTTCGATATCCGCCAGCCGCAGTTCCACATAGGTCGGCCGCCCGTGGTTGCACTGGCCCGAATGGGGCGTCGCCTCCATCTCGCGCAAGAGCGCGTTCATCTCGTCCACCCGCATCCGCCGGCCAGAGCGGATAGAGCCATGGCAGGCCACGCGGCTAAGGATCGCCTCGATCCGGGCTTGCAGGGTCTGGCTGTCGCCCAGGTCAGTCAACTCGTCCACGATATCGCGGATCAGCGCCTCGGCGTTCACCTCGCCCAGCAGGGCGGGGGTTTCGCGCACCGCAACCGTTCCGGGGCCGAAGGGTTCCACCGTCAAGCCAAGGCGGGCCAGCGTGTCCGCATGATCCATCAGCGCCGCGGCGTCACCCTCGGACAGGGTCACGATCTCGGGGATCAGCAGGGCCTGCGCGGCAACACCGTTCTCCGCCATCTGGCGTTTGAGTTTCTCGTAGACCAGCCGCTCATGGGCGGCGTGCTGATCGACCAGGACCATGCCGGTTTCGGTCTGGGCGATGATGTAATTTTCATGCACCTGCGCGCGCGCCGCGCCCAGCGGCAGGGCGGTCGCCTCGGGCGCGGGCTCGGCCGGCTCGAACCGGGCCGAGGGTTCGGCCAGATCGCCCCCCAGCGACGATTGCGCGGGCGGCATCGGCATCGGCGCCTGTGCGGCATAGGCCGCCGACAGGGCGCCGGGGCTGGGCCGATCCATCTGGTAGACGCGGGGGAAAACGGGTTCGGGCCGCATCGCACCCAGGGTCGCGCCCGCCACGGTGGTGGAGGCCCGGTGCCCGGCCTCGGCCAGCGCGTGGCGCAGGGCCGAAACGATCAGCCCGCGCACGACGCCCGGCGCGCGGAACCGGACCTCGGCCTTGGCCGGGTGCACGTTCACGTCCACCAGATGCGGGTCGCAATCGACGAACAGCACCGCCGCGGGGTGCCGGTCGCGCGACAGGAAATCGGCATAGGCCCCGCGCAGCGCCCCGATCAGCAGCTTGTCCCGCACCGGGCGGCCATTGACGAACAGGTATTGCGCGACCGACGAGCCGCGCGAATAGGTCGGCAGGGCGGCATAGCCCGTCAACGTGATCTCTTCGCGGGTGGCCTCGATCGGCAGGGCGTTTTCCGCGAACTCGTGGCCCAGCACGCGCCCCAGCCGCCGGTGCAGCGCGTCGAACAGATCGCCGGTTTCCGCATCGGCACGGAAGGTCACGCGCCCCTCGCCCCCGCCCGAGACATCGCGCAGGGTAAAACCCACGAAAGGCTCGGCCATCGCCAGCCGCTTGATCACGTCCGCGATCGCCTGCGCCTCGGCCCGGTCGGAACGAAGGAATTTCAGCCGCGCGGGCGTGGCGTAGAACAGATCGCGTAGCTCCACCACGGTGCCGCGCGACAGGGCCGCGGGCGTGACCTGCCCCATCTGCCCGCCGGACACGGTGATGCGCGCGCCCTCGCCCCCCGCGGCGCGCGAGGTGATGGTCAGCCGCCCCACCGCCCCCAGCGAGGGCAACGCCTCGCCGCGAAAGCCGAAGCTGTGGATGTTCAACAGGTCGCTGCCGTCGATCTTGGACGTGGCGTGGCGGGCCAGCGCCAGCGGCAGGTCGCCCGCCGGAATGCCGCAGCCATCGTCGGTGACCCGGATCAGCGTCTTGCCGCCCTCGGCCTGGGCGACCTCGATCCGCCGCGCGCCCGCGTCCAGGGCGTTTTCAACCAGTTCCTTGACGGCAGAGGCCGGACGTTCGACCACCTCGCCGGCGGCGATGCGATTGATCGCGGCCTCGTCCAACTGGCGAATTATGGGGGTCTCTGCGCGTATGTTGGGGGCTGGGGAGTTCATGCCACAAGCGATAGCATGCCCTGCGGCGATTCGGCCATGGGGAAGGCGGGGCGGTCAGGCGCGGTTGGTGATCCAGCGGCACTGGTAGGGGGCGAAGGGAATCTCCGGCCCGGTGGGCGAGATCGTCTCGCCCGACAGCAGGTCCACCCAATCCTCGCCCCCGATCAGGTTGATCGACAGGGGCGGGACGAAGACCTCTTCGCCGCTGACATTGTGCAGCGCGAAAATCGACTGGTCACGATCCAGGCTTTGGCGCCATAGCCCGAACAGGCGGTGATCCAGGTGCAGCGTGAATTGCGTCGCGTTGGGATGAAAGGCCGGCTGCCGGCGGCGGATGTCGATACGGCGCTTCATATGGCGCAAAACCTGCGCCTGGGTCGAGGCCGGATCGTCGAGCCGCGCCAGAAGCGTCGGGTAATCCCAGCGATGGCGGTTGATCGCGCGTTTCACCCCGGTCTTTTCCACCCCCGCGTGATCGTTCGGCGTGGCCAGCAGGGAATGGATGTAGAAGGCCGGAACGCCCTCCAGCGCCATGACGATGGTCTGCGAACACAGGAACCGGGCAAACTGATGGTCATCCTCGCCGGCAAAGGTACCCCGCATCGCATCGAACCAGGTGATGTTCAGCTCATAGGGCGCCTCGCCGCCGCCGTTCAACGTGCGCATCGACACCTCGCCGCCAAAGGCGCGGACGGTGGCGATGATCTGGCCGATCTCGTCCTCGGGCAACAGCCCCTCGACGGGCCGCATCCCGATGCCGTCATGCGATGCGGTAAAGTTCAGATAGGCACAGCCCAGTTGCGCCGGCGGCATCGTGGCCTGCCAGCGGTGCAAATATTGCGCCGTGCCCGACAACAGCGCATGCAGGATCAGCGGCGGCAGCGAAAAGTTGTAGACCGCGTGCGCCTCGTTCCGGTTGCCGAAATAGGACAGGTTCTCGACATTGGGCACGTTGGTTTCGGTCAACAGGATGATCGGTTCGACCGCGAAATCGCACAGCACGCGCATCAGCTGCACGATGGCGTGGGTCTGGGGCATGTGGATCGAGGGCGTGCCGGCCTCCTTCCACAGGAAGGCCACGGCATCCAGCCGCACGATGCGGATACCGTTGTCGACATGCAGCCGCATGATCCGCAGGAATTCCAGCAGAACCTCGGGGTTGCGGAAATCCAGGTCCACCTGGTCGTGGCTGAAGGTGCACCAGACATGGCGCACGCCATTGGCCGTCTCGACCTCGCGCAGCAGCGGACTGGTCCGCGGGCGCACCACCGGCGACAGGTCGTCATCGGGCGAGGCCTCGAAGAAGAACCGGTCATAGGGCGGTTTGCCCTGGCGGTAGTCGTTGAACCAGGCCGACTGGCTGGAGACGTGGTTCAGAACCAGATCGGACATCACGGTGAAATCGTCGGCGATACGTTTGATGTCGGCCCAGTCGCCCAGGTTGGAATTGACCGCGCGGTAATCGGTCACCGCGAACCCGTCATCCGAGGTAAAGGGAAAGAACGGCAGGATATGCACCGAGCTGACCGTGCCCCGCAGAAAGCGGTGCAGAAAGTCGTGCAGCAGATCCAGCGGCTTGTGCTGGCCGTCCCGGATCGTGTTGCCATAGGTGATCACCATCGCGTCGCGCGGAGACCACAGGCGGTTTGATGGCATGCGGGCACGTCGGCGCGGATGGTGGCCCTCTGGCCAGAACGCGGCGAGCACCTGCGCAACCAACAGGTCACAATCCTGGCCGGGATAAATACGGCCGATCAGTTCGGCCAGTTTCATGCTGAGATTTTGGGCGGGTTCTGTCATGGCGGTCCGGGCCTGTATGTTCCCGAATCCTTGCGCGCCTCATCGCCAAAGGCAAGGCGGCGCTGCCGGCGCCGCAGATCGCATCGCCCCCGCGCACAGGATTTGCCCACCCTGCCCGCAGCGTGACCGGGTACGGGGTGGCGTGGTTGTTCCTGCCGGCGCGCCCCGGCCGGGCGGGGGCGTTCCACACGTCTCAGCCCGACAGGGCCTCTTCCAGTTCGCGGGCAAGGCGCCGTGTTTCCTCGGCCCGCGGCGGTGAAAAGCGCGCCAAAACGAGATAGGCCACCGGCGTTAGATAAAGCGTCGACAGCGTTGCCAGCCCCAGGCCGCCCACGATCACCCAGCCCAGAGCCTCGCGCGCCTCTGCACCGGCACCCGAGGACAGGATCAGCGGCACGCCCCCCAGAACGGTCGAGGTCATCGTCATCATCACCGGACGCAGGCGGATCGTGGCCGCATCCAGGATCGCCTCTCGCACCGCCGCACCGCCATCGCGCAACTGATTGGCGAATTCCACGATCAGGATACCGTTCTTGGCCATGATCCCGATCAGCATCACGAGACCAATCTGCGAGTATACATTCAGGCTGAGCCCGGTGACGGCCAGCGCGACAACCGCGCAGGCCAGCCCCAGCGGCACGGTGGCCATGACCACAACGGCCGAGACAAAGCTTTCGAACTGGGCGGCGAGAACGAGGAACACGATAGCGATGGCAAAGCCAAAGACGATGACGAGCCCCGAATTGGTCTGGTTCAGCGTCGCCGCCTCACCCAGCGGCACGATCCGGTTTTCCTCGGCCAGCAGGTCCTGGGCCAGCCGCTCCACCTCGCGCAAGGCATCGCCAAGTGCAAAATCAGGGGTCAGGCCCGCGGAAATCTCGACCGACCTGCTCTGGTCCTCGCGGTCCAGTTCGGGCGCTACGGCGCGTTCTTCGAGGCGGACGAAACTGGACATTGGCACCATTTGGCCCGCCGCGGTCTTGACGAAAACGTTTTCCAGGTCGCCGGGATCGTCCACCGGATCCGAACTCGACAGCAACTGCACGTCGTAGCTTTGATCCCCGATAAAGACCGATGCCACGCTGCGCCCGTTCAGCACCGCGCGCAGGGCGTGCCCCAGCCCGGTGATGTCGATACCAAGGTCAGAGGCCCGCATCCGGTCGATTTCCACGAAAAGCTGCGGCTGTGTGCGCTCGTACTCAAGTTGGACCGCACCGAATGCGGGGTTTTCCTCCATCCGCGCCACCAGCGCCTCGGACAGATCGGCAAGCTGGTCATAGCTGTCGCCCGTGATGGCAAAACTGAGCCCGCGCCCCGCGCCGCGGATGCCCAGGGAATTGGGCTGGATCACGAAGGCCCGCACCCCCACGATCCCCCGAAGCCGGGCGTTGATGTCGTCCACGATCTGCTGTTGGCCACGGTCGCGATCACCCCAGCGGGCCAGAGAGAACACCATGAAACCGCGATTATCTGCGCCAAAGCCCGAGATAGAGAAGATATTGGTGATCTCGCCGTCTTGGCGCAGCGGTTCCACCGCGTCCTCGATCGCGCGCATCCGCGACTGGGTGTAGTCCAGCGATACGCCCTGCGGCGCGGTGATGCGCAGCAAGGCCACCGCGCGATCCTCGCGCGGGGTCAGTTCTTGACGAATGCCGCCGGCGATGAAAACCGCGGTCAGCGCGAACAGCACGGCCGCCACTACGATAGCCAGCGGCGCAGCCAATGCCCAGCGAAGCGTCTGCGCATAAAGCGCGCCAAGTCTCGCCCCGATCCATGCGAGGGGCCCGCGACCCTGTTCGCTTCCTCCCGCGAGCATGCGGCTTGCCAGGACCGGGCACAGCGTCAACGCCACGACCGACGAGATCGCCACGGCGATGGCCAGCGTAAAGCCGAATTCGCGGAAAAGTCCCCCCGCCTGTCCGGGAAGGAATGACAAGGGCACGAACACCGCGGCCAGCGTCGCGGTGGTGGTGACGACCGCAAAGAAAACCTGCTTTGTACCCAGCACTGCCGCGGCGCGCGCCCCCATGCCCTCTGCCCGGCGGCGCACGATGTTTTCCAGCACCACGATGGCATCGTCGACCACCAGCCCGGTCGCCAGCACCAGCGCCAGAAGCGTCAGGATGTTGACCGAGAACCCCACGACATGGATCGCCGCCAGCGTGCCGATCAGTGCCACGGGCATGGTCAACGCAGGGATCAGCGTGGCGCGCAGATCGCGCAGGAACAGGAAGATCACCAGCACGACGATTGCGACCGCCAGCCCCAGCGTCTTTAGCACCTCGACGATGGCGCCTTTCACGAACACCGCGTCATCCGACGTGACAAAGATCGATATGTCATCGGGCAGCGTGCGGTCGAGTTCATCCACCGCCGCGCGCACCGCGCGCGAGATGTCCAGCGTGTTGCTGCCTGCCTGCCGGATCACGCCCATGCCCACGCCCGACTGGCCGTTGGCGCGCAGGATGGTTTCGTCCGGGGCTGGGCCCAGGCTGACGCGGGCCAGGTCACGCAGATAGACATCCGGCGCGACCAGCACCCCCTCGAAGGCCGAGGCCGAGGCCACCATCGCGGTGGTGCGCACGTTGATCGACTGGCTCTTGCCCTCCAGGTCGCCCGCCGCCGCGTTGAACCCCGCATCCGAAAGCGCCGCGGCGATATCGGCCAGCGTCAGGCCACGCGCCGCCAGCCGCGCCTGGTCTATATCGACGCGAAAGATCGGCTCGGCATCGCCATAGATATTGACATCGGCCACGCCCGCCACGGATACGATGCGGTCCTCGACGCGCTCTTGTACGATCTCGGTCAATTCGTGCGAGGACCGGCTCGGCGAGGTGACGGCGATCCGCATCACCGGCTGAGCATCGGCGTCTGCCTTGACGATCTCGGGGGCCTCGGCCCCGTCGGGCAGGTCGCCCGCGATGCGGGCCACCGCGTCGCGTGTATCCGTTGCAGCAACGTCGATATCGACATTCTCTGAAAATTCCAGCGTGACCCGACTGCGCCCGAAACGTGAATTGGACGAAATCGCGCGAATTCCGGCCACCCGGCCCACGGCGCCCTCGATCCGCCCGGTGATTTCCTGGTCGATGGTTTCGGGCGAGGCGCCGGGGAATTGCGTCGTAACGGTGACCACGGGACGATCCACGTTCGGCAATTCGCGAATCTCGACGCCGAACAGCGCAGCCAGCCCCGACAGAACGATCAGCGCGCTGACTACCAGCGCGAGGATCGGGCGGCGCACGAACAGCGCCGGTCCGCCCCCCTCGGCCGCGCGGCTGGCCTGTTCAAGCATCGCGCGCCCCCTCGAGGGCGCCCGGCCCGGCCGGGCGCATCCTTGCCTGCGGCTCGACGATGCGCAGCTCGGTACCCTCGCGCAGCGCCTGCACGCCCTCGGTCACCACCCGGTCCCCCGGCACGAGCTCGGACTCGACCAGCACCGCATCGGCATTGCGCTGTCGGATCGTGACCGCAACGCGCGCAGCCTTGCCATCGCGTACCACCCAGACATAGGCGCCCTCGCTGGACCATTGCACGGCAAGCGGGTCCACCTTCGGCAGCGTCTCACCCGGGAACCCCAGCTCGACCTCGAATGCCATGCCGCCGCGCAACATGTCACCGGCGTTTTCGACCCGCCCCTGAACGCGCAGCGTGCGGCTGGTGCTGTCCACGACATTGTCTACGGCATGCACCTCGCCCGCCAGTTCCAGATCGACCAGCCCCAACGGGCGCGCGATCAGCGCCAGGCCAGGCGAAACCTGGCCGACAACCCGCTCCGGCACGCGAAAATCGATCAGGATCTGTGAATTGTCGGTCAGCGTTGCCACGCTGTCACCACCTGAAACGCGGTCTCCCACCGCGATATCCAGAACGCCCACCGACCCGGCGAATGGCGCGCGCACGATGCGTTCGGCAAGGTCAAACTCGGCCTGGCGCAATTCCAGCTCAGCAGTGCGCAGGGCAAGATCGGCCTCGCGGCGGCGCACCTCGGTCACGGCGCCGGTGGTTTCCAGCCGCTTTACGCGCAGGGCCTCGTCGCGGGCATCCTCCAGCACCAGGCGGGCGCGTTCCACCGCGATCCTCTCGGCCTCGTCGTCCAGCCGCACCAGCCTGTCGCCCGCATCAACATAGTCGCCATCCTGGATGCCAAGTTCCACGATCTGACCGGCGACCTTTGTCCGGACCGTCACAGTGCGCAACGCCTTGGCGTCGCCGATGGCGATCACGCGATCGCGGATCTTGCCCGCCTCGACCTCGGCCGCCACCACCGTCGCCGGACCCCCGACATTACGCCGCCCGCCGGCTGCTGTTTCGGGCACGGGCGGGTCGATACCCAGAACGCCCAGCGCCCCGATCCGGTCAAGAACCGGCAGCGCAGAGGGCACATAGACGATCCACAGCCCGAGCGTCGCCGCGATGATTGCCGCGGAAAGGACAAGTTGCCGGATCATTCTGACGCCACCATGCGGATAACGGTTGCCGATATGAGAACCAAGCACATAGCGCGCAGCACGGAAAGTCACTTTCATCTCACGCGGATGTGGCGGGCCGCCGCCCGCGCGGCCGCAAGCCGGCATCTCAACGCATCGGCGGGCTTGTCCCCGGCCCTTTCGCACCCTAACATTGTTCCACGAACCGTTGGGGTGCCCCGCAAGGGGCTGAGAGGCCGCGCGCCAACCCATCGAACCTGATCCGGATCGTACCGGCGTAGGGAACGGTAACATCGTAAAGGGCCTCAGGGCCCCTGTCCGTCTCCGAGCCCATCGATCCTTTTGGCCATGGAGACGCGGAATGTCACGCGGACCTGTTATTTCGACCCTCCCCCGCCCCGCGGGGCTCCGTCTGCATTCCCGTCGCCCCTTTCTGAAAGGAGACATGATGAAACCCATTTTTGCCGCCCTTTGCCTTTGGTGTGCAGCCGTCGTACCCGCCGCCGCGCAGGACCGGCTGACCGTCATGCTGGACTGGTTTACCAATCCCGATCACGGCCCCGTCGTGATTGCGCAGGAACTGGGCTATTTCGCCCGGGCCGGGCTGGAGGTCGAAACCGTCAGCCCCGCCGATCCCAACGACCCGCCGCGCATGGCCGCCGCCGGGCGTGTCGATCTGGCGGTCAGCTATCAGCCGCAGTTGCATCTCAGCCGCCATGCGGGCCTGCCGCTGGTTCGGGTGGGCACGCTGATCTCTACCCCGCTGTCCTGCCTGGTGGTGCTGGCCGACGGGCCGGTGGAAACCCTCACCGACCTGAAGGGCGGCAAGGTCGGATTTGCCGTGGCCGGCGTGCAGGAGGTGATGCTGAACGCCATGCTGGCCAATGCGGGGCTGGCGCCCGAGGATGTGCAGCAGATCAATGTCGGCTGGTCGATCTCGCCCGCGCTGATGTCGGGGCAGGTCGACGGGGTGATCGGTGCGTTCCGCAATTTCGAACTGAACCACCTGGCGATGGAAGGCCGCCCCGGCCGCTGCTTCAACCCCGAGGAACAGGGCGTGCCCGCCTATGACGAGCTGATCTATGTCGCCAACCCCGACCGCATGAACCGCGACGCCATCGCCCGGTTCCTGCGCGCGACGGAACGCGCGGCCGCCTTCATCCTGAACCACCCCGACCGTGCGTGGGAAATCTTCGCCGCCACCGCGCCCGAGCTGGACACGGAACTGAACCGCCGCGCCTGGGCCGATACCTGGCCGCGTTTCGCCACCCGGCCCGCCGCGATGGATGCCGGGCGCTATGCGCGGTTCGAGGCGTTCCTGGCCGAGGCGGGCGCCACCCAAGGCGGGCTGCCGGTCGCAGACCTGGCCATCGACGTGACCGCGCCATGACGGGGGCGGCACCCGCGCTGCGGATCGCCGGCGATCTGCGGCTGGGGACGCAGACCTTGTGCCGGGATCTGTTGCTGGAGGTGCCGGGCGGGGGCTGGACCGTCCTGTTGGGCCGGTCCGGCGTGGGCAAGTCCACGCTGGGGCGGCTGATCGCGGGGCTGGCCACACCGGCGCGCCTGATCGGCGGGATCGCGGCCAGCGACGACCGCCCCCTTGCGGGTCGTGTCGCGGTGATGGCGCAGGGCGATCAGTTGTTGCCCTGGGCCAATGCCCTGTCCAACGCGACCATCGGTGCGCAGCTGCGGGGCAAGGCCCCCGACCGGGCGCGCGCCCGCACGCTGCTGGCCAGGGCCGGGCTGAATGGGCTGGAACATCGCCGCCCCGCGCAGCTGTCCGGCGGTCAGCGCCAGCGCGTGGCGCTGGTGCGCACCCTGATCGAGGACAAGCCGGTGGTGGTGCTGGACGAACCTTTCTCGGCGCTGGACGCAGGCACGCGGGCGGCGATGCAGGACCTTGCCGCGCGGATGCTGGCGGGGCGCACGGTGATCCTGATCACCCATGATCCGCTGGAGGCCGCGCGCCTGGCCCATCGCGCCTTTCTGCTGGGGTCCGAGGGCGCGCGGCGGCTGGACCTGCCTGACCGTTCCCCGCCCCGCCCCATCGACGCGGCCGAGACGCTGGCTGCGCAGGGGGCGTTCTATGGCGCGCTGCTGGGACGGGCCGCGGCATGAGGGGGCTGTTGCATCTGGGGCTGGCCGCGGGCGTTGGCCTTGCGCTCTGGCAGGGGATCGTCTGGGCGACGGACCTGCCGCCCTTCATCCTGCCCGGTCCCGACCGCGTCGCGCGGACGATGATCGACAGCGCGGCGGTTCTGGCCGGGCAGGCGGGCTTTACCGCGCTGAACCTCGCCGTGGGCATGGCCGCCGGTGTGGCGTTGGGCATCGTCACGGCGCTGCAGCTTGCGCTTTCGCCCGGGGCGCGGCTGCTGGTGCGGCCGCTTCTGGTCTTTGCCCAGGCGGTGCCGGTCTTTGCGCTGGCGCCGATCATCACGCTATGGCTGGGCTATGGCGCGCCCTCCAAGATCGTGATGGTGGCGCTGGTGATCTATTTCCCGGTCACATCGGCGCTGTTCGACGGGCTGATGCGCCTGCCCCCGGGGCTGGAGGATCTGGCCCAGGCCCTGCAGGCCCGCCCGCTGCGCAAGCTGGTCTTGCTGCAACTGCCCAATGCCCTGCCGGCGCTGGGCTCCGGCCTGCGGCTGGCGGCGGTCTATGCCCCTTTTGCGGTGGTGGTGGGCGAATGGGTCGGATCGTCTCGCGGGTTGGGCTACCTGATGCTGATGGCCAACGGGCGCGGGCAGACCGACCTGATGTTTGCTGCGCTGATCGTGCTGGCGGGGATGAGTGTCACCCTGTTCTTCGCCATCGACCGGCTGGCCCGGCGCTGGGGGCGCGAGGCGTAGGGCCACCCAGGGGAAAGGGCCGGGGTGTCCCAGTCGGGCCGGGCAGCCTTATTTCGAAAAATTAGGAAATAGGGCTGGCCCGAGGCTATATTTCGTATATTCTCGAATTATGGAAGATCTGATTCCCTCCCGCCTTGCCACCCTTGGCCATCCGCAACGGCTTGCGATCTTTCGGCTGTTGATGCGGCGCTACCCCGACCGTGTGGCCGCGGGCGAGATTGCCGCGGCGCTGGATATCCGGCCCAGCACCCTGTCGGCCTATCTGGGCGCCTTGATGCAGTCCGGGCTGGTCACGCAGGACCGCGCGGGGACATCCCGCCGTTACACGGTTGCGCTAGCCCAGGTGCAAGACACCTTCGATTACCTCTTTCTCGATTGCTGCCGCGGGCGCACCGACATCTGCGCGCCCACAGCCCCCCATCCCCAACCAGGACCCGCCGCCATGCCTGACCGAAAATACAACGTGCTCTTCATCTGCACCGGCAACTCCGCCCGCTCGATCTTTGCCGAATCCATCCTGCGCGACTGGGCCGACGACCGGTTCACCGCCTATTCCGCCGGGACCAAACCCTATTCGGAACTCAACCCCTTTGCCGTGCAGGTGCTGCAAGACAAGGGCCACGATACCGCCGCCCTGCGCGCCAAGAACGTGGCCGAGTTCCAGGGCGCGGATGCGCCGGTTATGGATTTCGTCTTTACCGTCTGCGACCAGGCCGCGAACGAGGAATGCCCGCCCTGGCCAGGCCAGCCGATCAGCGCCCATTGGGGCGTGCCCGACCCGGTCAAGGCCGAGGGCAGCGATGCCGAGAAAAGCCTTGCCTTCCAGCACGCCTATGGCGCGCTGAAAAACCGGATCAAGGCCTTTGCCGCGCTGCCTTTCGACCAATTGGACCGCATCGCCCTGCAAAGGGCGGTCGACGACATCGCTTCGGTCGAGGAGCAGGCATGACCACCTATGCGCTGAACGGCCTGGGCCGCATCGGAAAACTGGCGCTGAAACCCCTGCTGGAACGCGGCGCCGACATTGCCTGGATCAACGACGCGGTGGGCGACCCCGAGATGCATGCGCATCTGCTGGAATTCGACACGGTACACGGGCGCTGGGACGCCGCGTTTTCCCATGATGCGGACAGCATCACCATCGACGGGGTGCGCCTGCCCGTGCATGGCGCATCCCGGATCGAGGATCTGCCGCTGGACGGTGTCGACGTGGTGATCGACTGCACCGGCTATTTCAAGACCGAGGCCCGGATCGCCCCCTATTTCGCGGCCGGCGTGAAAAAGGTCGTCGTCTCCGCCCCGGTCAAGGACGGGGATGCGGCCAACATCGTCTATGGCATCAACCACGACATCTACGATCCCGCCCGGCACCGGATCGTCACCGCGGCCAGTTGCACCACCAACTGCCTGGCGCCGGTGGTCAAGGTCATCCACGAGGGGCTGGGGATCGAACACGGGGTCATCACCACGATCCACGACGTGACCAACACCCAGACCATCGTCGACCGCCCCGCCAAGGACCTGCGCCGGGCAAGGTCTGCGCTGAACTCGTTGATCCCCACCACCACGGGCAGCGCCACGGCGATCACGTTGATCTACCCCGAATTGAAGGGCAAGCTGAACGGCCACGCGGTGCGGGTGCCGCTGCTGAACGGCTCGCTCACCGATTGCGTGTTCGAGGTGGCGCGAAAGACCACCGCAGAGGAAGTCAACGCGCTGCTGAAATCCGCCGCCGAGGGACCGCTAAGGGGCATCCTGGGTTACGAGGAACGGCCGCTGGTCAGCGCGGACTATGTGAACGACGCACGCTCGGGTATCGTCGATGCACCGTCGACCATGGTGGTGGATGGCACTCAGGTAAAGATCTACGCCTGGTACGACAACGAGATGGGCTATGCCCACCGGCTGGTGGATGTGGCGTTCATGGTAGGGGACAGCCTGTGATCCACCGCCCCGAGGGACTGTCGGCCTATATCGCCGTCACCGCCGCCTATTGGGCCTTCATGCTGACCGACGGCGCCCTGCGCATGCTGGTGCTGCTTCATTTCCACACGCTGGGATTCAGCCCAATCCAGTTGGCCTATCTCTTCGTCCTTTATGAAATCGCGGGGATGGTCACGAACCTGTCCGCGGGGTGGCTGGCCGCACGGTTCGGGTTGACCTCGACCCTGTATGCCGGGCTGGGGATACAGGTCGCCGCCCTTGTCGCGCTGGCCTTCCTGAACCCCGACTGGGCTATTGGGCTGTCGGTGGCCTATGTGATGGCGGTGCAGGGCGCCTCTGGCGTGGCCAAGGACCTGGCCAAGATGTCGTCCAAGTCGGCGGTCAAGCTGCTGGCCCCGAAAGAGGACGGGGGCCTGTTTCGCTGGGTCGCGGTGCTGACCGGGTCCAAGAACGCGGTCAAGGGCGTGGGCTTTCTGCTGGGTGCCGCGCTGCTGGCCACGCTGGGATTCACCTGGGCGGTGCTGGTGATGGCGGCGGTGCTGGCCGTGATCCTGGTGGCAGTGCTGGTCGCCATGCCGCCGGGCCTGCCCCGGGGGCGCAAGGGTGCGAAATTCTCTGAGGTCTTTTCCAAGTCGGCCAACGTGAACTGGCTGTCGGCGGCGCGCGTGTTCCTGTTCGGGGCGCGCGACGTGTGGTTCGTCGTCGGCATCCCGATCTATTTCTATGCCGTGCTGTCGGACGGGTCCGAGGCCGGCAACCGCGCGGCCTTCTTCCTGATCGGCAGCTTCATGGCGGTCTGGATCATCCTTTACGGCGTCGTTCAAGCCAATGCGCCGCGCCTGCTGCGCGCGAAATCCCGCCCCGAGGCCGAGCTGGTCGGTGCTGCCCGCCGCTGGGCGCTGATGCTACTGGCGGTACCCGCGGCACTGTCATTGGCCACGTTTCTGGCCGATGGCCGGGCGCCCTGGTTGACGGTGATGCTGGTCGCGGGGCTATTGGCGTTCGGTGCGATCTTCGCGGTGAACTCGGCGCTTCATTCCTACCTGATCCTTGCCTTTACCCGCGAGGAACGGGTGACCATGGATGTCGGGTTCTATTACATGGCGAACGCGGGCGGACGGTTGATCGGCACGGTCCTGTCGGGACTGACCTACCAGGTTGGCGGGCTGGCGCTGACGCTGGGCACGGCTGCCGCGATGGTCGCGGTTTCGGCGCTGGCGTCCGGGCGGCTGAGCGTCGCGCCCCGCCCGGCCTGAGCCCTGCCCGATTGCCGTGCCACCGGGCCTGTGCTAGGCGCAGGAAACGGCAATGGGGATGGCAGGCGGGCATGGGCTGGCGTGGCTATATCGACGCCCCCCACGGGGTGGTCTTTTTCTGGTCGCAAAAGGCGGCCTGCACCACGCTGTTCGGTTTTCTTGCCGACAACATGGACCCGCGCCCGACCCGCAAACAGCATTTCCACCTCGAAAGCAAAGGCAGCCGGAAATGCCTTGAGGCAATCGAGGCAGAGGGCCACCGCGCGGTGATCCTGGCGCGGCATCCCGTGACACGCTGTATCAGCGCCTATTTCAACAAGTTCTGCCAGTATCGCGGCAAGTCCCTGCGCCATCGTGACGACCTTGAACCGTTCGCCCGCGACCTGCACGATCATTTCTGCGCGATGCGCGGGCACAAGACCGACGATAACATCCTGACCTTCGAGGATTTCCTGGATACCGTCGCAGACCTGCACGCGACCCGGCCAAAGCCGCACCTGCCGATCAACGGCCATTGGGATACGCAGGTGCCGGCGCATCTTGTACAGGCGGGCTTTGCCTATGACGAGGTGATCCGGGTCGAGACGCTTGATCGTGACATGCCCGCGCTGGCAGAGCGGCTTTGCATGCGCTGGACCCCCCGGACGATGAACCGCACAAGGGTCGCGGAAACCCCGACCAAGGGATATCTCGGCACCCTGCCCGCGCGAGAGGTTGCCGCGTATCCCTTTGGATACGCCAATTTCATCACGCCCGACACTCTCGCGCGGATCGGAGAAATCTACGAGGTGGATTTCACGATGTTCGGCTACCAGCCCACGCCTTGAGCGGGTCAGGCTCAGACCCCGACACAGTCGCGCTGACGCCGGTCGTAAGAGGACGGGATACCCAGTAACTCGCGATATTTCGCAACCGTCCTGCGGGCCAGCGGAAAACCCGCGCCCTTGGCCTGGCTGGCGATCGCGGCATCGCTGAGGGGATGCGTGCCATCCTCGCCGCGCACGATGTCCCGAACCAACGCGATAACCGCGTCCTGCGACGGGCCGACCTCGCCCGTGCCCGGCGTGAAGGCCCTGCTGAAGAACGCGCGCAAGGGCAGCGTGCCACGCGGTGTTTCGATCAGCCGCCCCGCCACGGCGCGACTGATGGTGCTGGGGTGCAACTCCATCTCGTCGGCCAGGTCCTGGGTGGTCAGCGGACGCAGATGCGCCTGACCCTGCTCAAGGAACGCCTCTTGCCGGCGCACCAGCGCGGCCGCCGCGCGCAACAGCGTGGCCTGCCGCCGTTCCACCGTGCGGCACAGCCAGCGCGCGCGCGACAGCGCCCGGTTGGAAAAGTCGCGCGCCGCGGCATTGTCCCGGCTGTCAGGGGCGGCGCGCACACTGATGGCGGGCATCGTCGACCGGTTCAGTTCGACCTGCCATCCGCCATCCCCGCGGGTCACCCGCAAGTCGGGTGGCAGGATCGGGGCGGGATCGGCGGCAAAGGCCAATCCCGGTTTGGGGTCGAGGCCGCGAATGGCGCGCAGCGCGTTGCGCACATCGTCGGGCGTGCCGTCACACAGATCCGCGAGTTCGGCAATACGCCCCTCGGCAATCATCGCGAGGTTATCCAGCACGACCGAAAGTTCCCAGGTGAAAAGCCCGCCATCCTCGGCCTGAAGCTTCAGGCACTCGGCCAGGTCGCGCGCGAAAAGCCCCGCCGGTTCGAATTGTTGCAGCCTGTCCAGCACGGCCTCGGCCACGCTCAACGGTACGCAGGCAGTGGCGGCCACCGCCTCTATCGGCTGACCAAGCCAGCCGGTGGGTTCCAGCACCTCGGCAAAGGCAAATGCCACCCTGCGCGCGGCGGGGCTGGAAAAGGCAAGGGCGATCTGGCGGGCAACATGTTCGTGAAGACTGGGCTTGCCGCTTTCCAGCGCGGCAACCGGGTCGCGGTCAAACGCGCGGGCAGCCGCCGCCGAGGGCAATTCGGGCAGAGGTTCGGGCAGGGCCACGTCCAGGCAGGGATTCGAAAGCGCCTCTTCGGCAAGATGCGCGGCCAGGTCGAGATTGCTCATTTGCAGGATCTTGAGCGAGGCCTGCATCCTTTCGGTCATGGCCAGACCCTGCGTCTGGCGTTGGGTGAGCATCATCTCCATGGCATCAGCCTAGCATGAACCGACCGCGATCGCGGGAATATTGTGCCGCGCCCCCGGCCCGTTGACCACCCGCCCCTGCCGTATCGATGCAAAGGCGCGGAGCGGCCGGCGGCAGTCATCGGGAAATCGGCAAAAGCCCCTCCAACGGCACAATGTTTCCTCGCGACCGGGCGTAGATCTTGAGCGCCTTCTGCTGGCGCGGCGACGAATTGACGAAATCCTGATGCGCGCGGCAAAGCGCCTTTTGCGCCTCGGCGCGAATGGCCTCCTCGTCAAGGGCGCCCAGATCGACCTTGGCCAGGTAGTCGCCCATCCGTTTCATGACGTGCAACCGGGCACGATTCAGAACAGAGGGGTCATAATCGAGGTCGAGAAAGGCAAACATGTCCTCGGCCGACGAAAGGGCGCGCATCTGGTCCAGCACGCCGGGGCGGGTTGCGTTGGTCATGGCAGGCTCCGTTCCTGGGGGTCGCAGGGCGCGGGCCGAAGGGCAAGCGCCCCGGCCCGCGCGGCAAGAATGGCAAGATCGGCAGGGGTCGCGGGGCGTTTCCACTGCCCGGCCCAGTCGCGCAAGAGCGGCAACACGGCGCGCGCGCTGTCGGGATCGGAAGGCAGGCCCGCATCGGCCAGCGCAGCCCTGAGCGCAGCAAGGCCCGAATGCTTGCCCAACACGATCTGGCGGGACCGACCAAACCGCGCGGGGCTGAGCGCGGGCGCCTCGTAGGTGGCCGGGTCCTTCATCAGCCCGTCAACATGGATGCCGGATTCATGAGCAAAGACATTTCGTCCGACAATGGGTCGGCCAAGGCAAAGCTGTCGCCCCGAGGCACGCGCGACAAGATCGGACAGCGCACAGAGCCGATCCAGCGCGACGCCGGTCGGGCGGCCCTGAACGGCCAGCGCGGCAACGACCTGTTCCAGCGCGGCGTTGCCGGCGCGTTCGCCCAGCCCGTTGACGGTGACCGACAGGTGGGTTGCCCCCGCGCGGGCCGCAGCCAGCGTGTTGGCAGTGGCAAGGCCCAGATCGTCATGGGCATGGAATTCCAGCGGCAGCGGCCCACCAGCCAGCGGCGCAACAAGCGCGATCGTTGCAAACGGGTCCATCAGGCCCAGCGTGTCGGCCAGGCGCAGACGGATCGCCCCCGCCCCGGCCGCGGTCTCTGCGATCCGGGCAAGAAAGCCGGGATCGGCGCGCGAGGCATCCTCTGCCCCCACCGAGACTGCGAACCCCGCGTCACCGGCCAACCGAACCAGTCGGTCCAGCTCGTCCAGTGCCCAGTCGCGCGTCTTGCCCAGCTTGGCGGCCAGTTGTCGGTCCGAGGCAGGCACGGTCAGGTGAACGCGGCCCAGGCCGGTCAGCACCGCCAGATCGAGGTCGCCCTCGCGCAGGCGGCACCAGGCCACGCCCGCAGCCCGCGAAAGGCTTGCCGCGGCCTCGCGGATCGCCTGAACCTCGGCCATCCCCATCGCGGGCACGCCGAGTTCCACCTCGTCCACCCCGGCCGCATCCAGGGCCACGGCGATCGCAACCTTTTCCGCAACCGAAAAGGCAACGCCCGCGGCTTGTTCGCCATCGCGCAAGGTGGTGTCGCAGATCGCGGGCGCGAAGGCGTCCGCAATAACGGGGACGGTCATGGCCTGTCTCCGCTGCGGGCAGGAACGGGAACGACGAGAACGGCGCGCCCCAGCGCATCGGCCAGCCGCTTTTGCAGCCCGCCCAGCGTCAGGCCCGCCAGCTGGCAACCTGAACAGCTGCCCTTGAGCAAGACACGCACGCGGGGCCCGATGATATCGACCAGTTCCACATCGCCACCATCAGCTTGGAATTGCGGACGCATCCGGGCCAGGACGGCCCTCGCGGCGGCGGTTTCCTCGTCGGAATCAAGGCAGCGCGTCGAGGCGGGCAAAGGCCGGGGCGCGGTAGGGGTCAGAGGCGCGATGGCCAGCGGCACCGCGGCCCGGTTGCCCTTTGCCGCACGAAAAGCCGGCGGCTGGGCGTAATCCCCAAGCGCGGCGGCCAGCGCATCGGCGGCCACCCGTGCCGACGATCGCTCTGACTCGGGCAGGCCGCCCAACAAGGTCTCGACCTGCGCGGCAGTGATCGCGCGGGCCTCGGCCAAGGTCTTGCCGATCACGCATTCGCTCAGCGCAGAGGCGGCGGCGATATCGGGGCCGCTGCCCGTGGACTGAAAGCGTGCGGCCGCCACGATACCGCTCTCGATACGAAGCATCAGCCGCAGCGCATCCCCCGTGCGCACCGATCCCGCCTGGCCCAGGGCATTGGCATCCTCAAGGAGGCCACGGTTGCGGGGATTGAGGAAATGGTCGGTCAGGGTCGGGGAATAATCCAGCATCTTGGCCCCTCAGCAAAAGGATTTGCCGCAACCGCAGCCCGCCGCGGCATTGGGGTTGTCAAAGACGAAACCGGACCCTTCCAGCCCGTTGACGAAATCGATGGTCGTGCCGACGAGATAGCCCTGGCTTTCAGGATCGATCAGGACAGTGACGCCCTCGGCCTCGACCACGGCATCGCCATCCTCACGGCTGAGTTCCAGCGCCATGGCGTATTGCAGACCGGCGCAGCCACCCGATTGCACCATCAGGCGCAACCCGGCAATCGGTTGCCCCGCCCCCTCTATCGCGGTGGCCATCGCGTCGCGTGCGGCTTGGGTGATCTGGATCATCGGCGTCTCCTGTCGGTTCGAGCATCCCTCGCAAGAAGGAAGCACAAGGCGTGCCAAGAAAATGACCCGGGTTTTTCAGCCTGTTTGCCCATGGCACTGGAAGAGTGTCACGATTGTCGGACGGCGCATTGGCGGGTTTGCGACACAAAGCGCCCTGGCGGGCGCTGGCCTCCGGCGGGGGTATTTCACCCAAGAAGAAGGGGGACGGAAGAACACCCGCCGATGGCAGGCCGGGGCCCGGCAAGGGGGCCAGGCGTCAGCCAGCCTCGGCGGGGGCGTGAACCTGGCAGGCGGAGGGACAGACGCGGGCGCAGGCGCCGCAGCCGATGCAGTCGCCGGCATCGGCAAGGACCATCACCTTGCGTTCTATCTCGTCCTCGTGATCCTCGTCGTCGAGGTCGACGATCATGCCCTCGTCGGTCACGCCTTTCAGCGTCAGCACGCTGCGTGCGCAAACCTTGTAGCAGCGGCCGCAGCCGATGCATTTTTCGACGTCGATCGACATCAGGAATTCCGGGACATATTCGGTCCCGCCACGGGTGGTGGCTGTGATGGGCATGGGAACTCCTTGGATCATGCCGAGGCGGCGTCGGGGAAACGGGCGATCATGTCCGCGGCGTCTCGGCTGGCCTGTTCGCCCGCCTCGGCAAGCCGGACATAGGTTTCGAAACCAAATCGGTGGATGTCGCGCACATGTTTCGACAGCACCACAAGCCGACCCGAAATCAGCACGATCCGGCCGAAGCCTTCATGGTGGATCTTCGACATCTGCGCGGCCATCGCGCCGGTGCGCTTTTCCAGCAGCAGGGCGACGGCCTCGTAGAATTTCTCGACCCGCCAGAGAAGATCGGGGTCCGGGTCGCCCATGATCGGCATCTCGCGCCGTTCCTCGGCGGTGACGATGTATTCTTCCAGCAATTCGGCGTCGGGTTTGCCGTCCCAGCTGCCATAGCTGTCCTCGGCGCGGATCACGGCAGCCAGCTGTTTCAGGAACTCGTTTGCGGGCATCTCGCCGCCGCGCGGCAGGGTTTCGGTTCCGGCACTCATTCGCTGACATCCTCGGCGTAATCGGCGGCGAAATCGGTTTTCGGGCGGCACAGCACCTTGCGCAGGAAGGGCGGCGGGCTGCCCTTGAGCATCGTCTGGGTCTGGGCCAGCACCTCCGCGATGGGCTCGGGCGCCTTGCGCTTGATCGGGTGGATGCCGGCGCGCACCACCTTGGCCGCCGAGGGCCCGCCGATCGCCAGCACGAACAACAGCGCACAGCCCGACAGCGCCTCGACCTTGGGGGTGATGCGGTCGTCGATATCGTTGTGCTGGCCGCTTTGGGCGGTGACATCGTCGAATTCCAGCACCTCGACCACCCGGGCGGCGGCGGTCGTCACCTCGTAGATGGCGAATTTCCTGGCCGAGCCGAAATGCGCGTCCAGGTGTTCCATGTCATTGGTCGCGATGGCGATTTTCAGGGGTGTTTCGCTGGTCATGGATTCCTCCGGCTCAATGAGGCGCAGTCTGCGGGCGGTCATGCTCGAACTCCTGCTCGATGGGTGCGGCGCCGAAATCCTCGGGGCGCGCGGTGTGGGGATGGGCCAGCACGGCATTGGCGACCTCGAACAGGAAGGCGCGGGTGCCGCGATAGCCGACGCGGCAGGCATCCTGCGCGCCGAGGCGGTCGTTGATCGGAAAGCCCACGCGGATCAGCGGCAGGCCGGTCGCGGCGGCGGCGTGGCGGGCATGGGCGTGGCTGATCAGCAGGGTGGCGCCCGACTCGCGCGCGCCGTCTTCCAGATCGCCGAGATCGCCGAGGATCGCGGTGTCCGAGGGGATGGCCTCGGTGATGGGATTGGCGGGGGAGGTGACCACGCAGCAGGCGGCCTCTGCCCCCATCCCCGCCAGCGCGGAGGTCAGGGCATAGGCAAGATCGGCGTCGGCGGCGATGGCGTAGCGCAGCCCGCCGGTCTGGAAATGCGCGTCCAGCATCGCGTCCTGCAGGCGGGCGCGCTCGCGCTTGATCGCGGGGGGGGCGTCGGCGGTGCCGGCGACGTTCATCAGGGCGGAGACGAAATTGTCCACCGCCTGAAGGCCGGTCAGCGAGCGGAAGACCTGGACCGGCATGTGCCCCCGCTGGCCCAGCAGGTCGGCCGCGCCGCGCATGCTTTCGCCGATGGCGAAGGTGACGGCGGATTTGGCCATGTCGGGGATCGCGTCCACGGGCGTGCCGCCCAGCGAACAGCCCGACCAGTCGTCGGCCAGGTGCCCGTCCAGCGAAAACGACAGGTCCGGCAGCACGATCGGTTTCAGCCCGAAGGCGCGGACCATCCGCACGATTTCCTCGACCTCGGCCGGGGTCAGGTAATTGGCCGGAAGCAGGTTCACCTGCCGCAGGTCGCGGTCGCAGAACATCGGGTCGACCTCGGGGACCATCGTGTCGATGATCGCCCGCACGGCCTTGGCCCAGCCATCCTCCATCGCGCCATCGAAATCGGGGGTGGAGGCATAGACCACCTTGAGATCGGCCAGGTCGGGACGCCGGGCCAGGATGTCGGACAGCTCGGCCGGCACATCCTCTCCGCGGGTTTCGGTAAGCGCGGTGGAGGCAATGCCGATGAAGCGGGGATTGGCACGTTTCTTCAGGTTGGCCAGCGCCTCTTCGATCTGGTCGGCGCCGCCCAGGATCGTGGAGACCTCGTTCATCGCGGTGGTCTGCAGCGGGATCGCCTCGCGGAAATGGCGCACCATGTGGACCATGGCGAAGGCGGTGCAGCCCTGGGCGCCGTGAAACAGCGGTATCGCGCGTTCGATGCCGAGATAGGCCATCGCGGCGCCCAGTGGCGCGCTGGTCTTCAGCGGGTTGGTGGACACGGCGCGACGGGGGCGGGTCAGGCGGGCCATGGGATCAGTCCTCGAAATCGGTGGGGTCGTTGGCAAGCCCGGTGACCGGGCAGCGGTCCTTGATCCGGGGGCGGTGGCCGGCAAAGGGGCGATCCTCGTCCCAGGGGGCGGGGCGGCGGACGTCGTCCCAGACGGGGTTGTTCGCGGAACGGTCGATGGCGCGGACCAGATCCACCATGCCCATGTAGCCGGCATAGGGTTCGTGTTTTTCCTGGTTCACGTCGATCCAGGGCACCCGCGCCTTGAGGCCCACGAACTGGCTGCGCGCGCCCGACATCAGGATGTCGGCGCCCGAGGCTTTCAGCGTGGCGTACATGTCCTTGGGCGCCATGTTCTCGTACATATGCGCCTCGGTGCCCATGACCTCGATCACGCGGGCCTTGTCGTTGTCCGTTGCCTTGCGGACGGAGGTGCCGACGACCTCGACCCCCAGTTCCTGCAGGGCCGAGACGACCGACCAGCTTTTGTGTCCGCCGGTGTAGAGCAGCACGCGCTTGCCCTCGACCCGGGGGCGGTAGGCGGCCAGTTCTGCGCGGACCTTGGCCTCTTCCTCTTCGATCAGGGCCTCGCAGCGGTCGATCAGGTCCGCATCGGCGCCGCGGTCGACCAGCATGCGGCACATGGTGCGCAGCGCCTCGGACGTGTCGGAAATGCCGTAGAAGGAGCCCTCGAAATAGGGGATGCCGTATTTCTCCTCCATCTTCCGGGCCAGGCCCTGCAGCGCGTGGGAACAGACCAGCATGGTCACGCGCGCGCGGTGCATCTGCGCGACCTGGCGGTAACGGGCGTCCGCCGACAGCGAGCCGAGGATGCGGATGCCGAGGCGGTCGAGCAGCGGCTTTACCTGCCACAACTCGCCCGACAGGTTGTAATCGCCCATGATGTTGATGTCATAGGCGGTGGTCCGTTCGGGTTCCTGCGTGCCGATGACATGGCGGAACATCATCTCGCCGCCCAGCTTGCAGCCGAGGTTCTTGGAGCCGACGAAACCGGGCACGTCGACCGGGATGGCCGGGGTGCCGAAAGCCTCGGTCGCGGCCTTGCAGACGGCGCCGATATCGTCGCCGACCATAGAGGTGACGCAGGTGGAATAGACGAAGACGGCGGGGGGATCGTGTTTCTCCACGATCTCACGGATCGCGCGGTAGAGCTTCTTCTCGCCATGGCCCATGACGATGTCGAGTTCGGTCAGGTCCGTGGTGAAGCCGGTCTTGTACAGCATCGACCCCGACGAGGCCGAGCCCCGGTTGTCCCAGGAATTGCCGCCGCAGGCCAGCGGCGCATGCACCAGATGCGCCACGTCCACGATCGGTTGCAGGGTGATCATCGCCCCGTCGAAGGCGCAGCCGCCCGCGGCCGCGCCGGGCGTCAGAGGTTTCGCGCAGCCCTTTTTCCGATCCGCGGCGGATTTTGCGCGGTTGGTGGCGCAGGCGGGCTCAACGAAAGCCTCTTGCACGGTTTGCTTAAGGGCGTCGGACATCAGGGCACTCCGGGTTGCTGTCAAAGTCAAAGCACGGAGCGTGCCAAGGCGGTCCTGCGTTGTTTTCCAGAGGATTGAGGGGCAGCGACAGCGTGTTGTCGCAATTGTCGGGCGCGGGAGTGGCAGGTTTGCGACAGAAAGCGCCCTGGCGGGCGCTGGCCTCCGGCGGGGGTATTTTCACCAAGAAGAAGAGGACGAAACGGCCGAGCGCGGGCGGTTGCGCAGCCCAGGTATCGTCGGCGGACCGCCCTGTGCATTAAAACGGCCGGCGCTTGTGCACCGGCCGTTCCGGGGATTGGCAGTCCCGGCAATGGAAGAGGACAGGAGAAGCGGAACTGCCGAACCCTTAGCGGGTGAGGTCGAAGGAGATATCCGTCTCGCCCAGCTTGCCGGTGTCGGTATCCAGCTTGTCGAAGACCGTATCCAGCAGCTTGACCAGCACGTTCAGGCCACCCTGGTAGCCCCAGGTCGGGAAGCGGTGGTGGTGGTGACGGTCGAAGATCGGGAAGGTCAGGCGGATCAGCGGGATACCCAGGTCGCGTTCCAGGTACTTGCCGTAGCTGTTGCCGATCAGCAGGTCCGTGGGTTCGGTCGCGAGGATCGAGCGCAGGTGCCAGAGGTCCTTGCCGGCCCAGACCTGCGCGTTCGCGCCGAAGGGCGAGGAGGCCAGAAGCTCTTCCATCTGGGCCTTCCATTCCTTGCTGCCGTTGGTGGCCAGGCAGTGGGTCGGCTCGCCGCCGGTTTCCATGACGAAGCGGGCCATCGCATAGACGAAGTCTGGATCGCCGTAGATCGCGTAGGTCTTGCCGTGCAGGTAGGCCTGGCTGTCGGCCATCGCGTCGACCAGGCGGCCACGCTCCAGCGTCAGGCTGTCGGGGATCGCCTTGCCAGAGAGGTCACTGACCTTCATCAGGAATTCGTCGGTGCCCTGCACGCCCATCGGGTAGTGGAAGGCCGCCGTTTCCTGGCCCGCCTTTTCGCACAGTTCCAGCGTTCGCTTGGTGTTGTATTCCTGCATGGACAGGGTGGCCTTGGCGTTCACCGCGGCCTTGGCATCCTCCAGCTTGGTGCCACCGTCATACATGCGGAACGTGCCGTCCGAGGGGGTGTCATAGACATCCGACACGTCCGACAGCAGCGTGTAGGTCACGCCCATCTCGCGCAGCATCCGGTTCAGTTCGCGGATGTTGCCCACCGCGTAGCCGTCAAAGCCGGGGATGATGTTGATGCTGTCGGTTTCCTTACGCGTGGCATCCTTCCAGAAGTGACCCAGGATGCCCTTGATCATGTTGTCGTAGCCATCGACGTGGCTGCCGACGAAGGCGGGGGTGTGGGCGAAGGGCACGTCGTAATCCTCGGGGACAGAGCCCTTTTCCTTGGCCTGGATGATGAAGGAGTTGAGATCGTCGCCGATGACCTCGGCCATGCAGGTGGTCGAGACCGCGATCATCTTGGGGGAATAGAGCGCGTAGGTATTGGCCAGGCCATCCACCATGTTCACCAACCCGCCGAATACCGCCGCATCCTCGGTCATCGAGGAGGACACCGCCGAGGACGGTTCCTTGAAGTGGCGGGAAAGGTGCGAGCGGTAGTAGGCCACGCAGCCCTGTGAGCCGTGCACGAAGCTCATCGTGCCCTCGAACCCGGCGGCGGCAAAGACGGCGCCCAGAGGCTGGCAGGCCTTGGCGGGGTTGATCACCAACGCCTCGCGGGCGAGGTTCTTTTCGCGGTAGTCCCAGGACTTGGTCCAGTCGAGGATTTCCGTCACCTGCGGCGCGGTCGGCGCGTTTTCATACTTCGCCCGCTTGGCCTTGAGCATGTCCTGGTATTCGGGCTCGTGGAACAGCTTGTTGTGGTCCAGCACCTTGTCTGCCGATTGAGGCATCTGTCGCTTCCTTCTTCAGGCCCGTCCGCATTCCGAGACGCGGCCGAAAGGGTTGAGGGGAAGCGGAGGCATCACACCCCCGCCGCGGGCCGGTCAGGCCGATTTCTTCCACGGGGCGTCGAACATGCCCCAGATCGGGTTGTTGATCGCCAGGTCCATGTCGCGGGCGAAGATGGCGAAGCCGTCATAGCCGTGATAGGGGCCCGAGTAGTCCCAGCTGTGCATCTGGCGGAACGGGATACCCATCTTCTGGGTGGGGTATTTTTCCTTGATGCCGGAACCGACCAGGTCGGGGCGGATCGTCTCGATGAACTTCTCCAGCTCATAGCCGGTCACGTCATCGTAGATCAGCGTGCCTTCCTTGATGTGCTCGCCGGTGCGCTTGTAATCGTCGCCATGGGCGAACTCGTAGCCGGTACCCGCGATTTCCATGCCCAGGTCGTCATAGGCGGTCACGACGTGGCGCGGGCGCAGGCCGCCCACATAGAGCATCACCTTCTTGCCTTCGAGGCGCGGCTTGTACTTGGCCAGGATCTCGTCGACCAGCGGCTGGTACTTGGCGATCACCGCCTCGGCCTTGTCCTGGATGGTCTTGTCGAACTTGGCCGCGATGGCGCGCAGGGATGCGGCGATCTGGCTGGGCCCGAAGAAGTTGTATTCCATCCACGGCACGCCGTGCTTTTCCTCCATGTGGCGGCAGATGTAGTTCATCGACCGATAGCAGTGGATGAGGTTCAGCTTGGCCTTGGGGGCGTTCTCCATCTCGGCCAAGGTCGCGTCGCCCGACCAGGAACCGACGACGTTCAGGCCGATCTCTTCCAGCAGGATGCGCGAGGACCAGGCGTCGCCGCCGATGTTGTAGTCGCCGATGATGTTGACGTCATAGGGGGTGGCCTCGTACTCGGACCCTTCGCCGTCCAGCACCCAGTCACGGATACAGTCATTGGCGATGTGGTGGCCCAGCGATTGCGACACGCCGCGGAAACCCTCGCAGCGGACCGGCACGATGGTCTTGCCGATGTCCTTCTTCTTCTTGCGGGCGACCGCCTCGATGTCATCGCCGATCAGGCCGATCGGGCATTCCGACTGCACCGAGATGCCCTTGGCCAGCGGGAACAGCGTGTTGATCTCGTCGATCGTCTTTTCCAGCTTCTTGTCGCCGCCAAAGACGATGTCCTTTTCCTGGAAATCGGTCGTGAACTGGAAGGTGACGAAGCTGTCGACGCCGGTGGTGCCAGTGTAGTAGTTGCGCCGCTGGGACCAGGAATAATGGCCGCAGCCGACGGGGCCGTGGCTGATATGGACCATGTCCTTGACCGGGCCCCAGACCACGCCCTTGGACCCCGCATAGGCGCAGCCGCGGATCGTCATCACGCCGGGGACCGACTTGACGTTGGATTTCACCGTGTCGCATTTCGACACGATTTCGGTTTCTCCTTCGGGCACCGGTTCGGCCACGCCAAGATGCTTGGCGCGTTTCTTGGCCGCTTTGGCGGGATAGGCGGAGAGGACCTCTTCGATCAGCTTCTCGGGCGCGATCGGATCGGGAATGTCTTTGGCCATCTGGCTGACTCCTTGGGGTGGAATGGGAGGGGCCGGCGCAGAGGCCGGCCCGCATGTCTCAGGCCTCGGACGCGGCGATCTGCGCCAGCCGGTCTTCCTCGGACTGCATGATGCCGAAATCCATCAGCATCTCTTCCAGCTCCTCCATGGTGATCGGGGTGGGCACCACGCCCTTGCCAGAGTTGTCATGGATTTTCCGGGCCAGTTCGCGATACTCGTTCGCCTGTTTGCAGTCGGGCGCATACTGGATCACCGTCTCGCGGCGCAGTTCGGCATGCTGCACGATGTTGTCGCGCGGAACGAAGTGGATCATCTTGCAGCCCAGCCGCTCGGACAGTGCCTCGGCCAGTTCCAGTTCGCGGTCGGTCTTGCGCTCGTTGCAGATCAGCCCGCCCAAGCGCACGCCGCCCGAATTGGCGTATTTCAGGATGCCCTTGGCGATGTTGTTGGCAGCATAAAGCGCCATCATCTCGCCCGACATCACGATGTAGATCTCCTGCGCCTTGTTCTCGCGGATGGGCATGGCAAAGCCGCCGCAGACCACGTCGCCCAGCACGTCGTAGGACACATAGTCCACGTCGTCATAGGCGCCGTTCTCTTCCAGGAAGTTGATCGCGGTGATCACGCCGCGGCCGGCGCAGCCCACCCCCGGCTCGGGGCCGCCGGCCTCGGTGCACTTGATGCCCTTGTAGCCGACCTTCATCACGTCTTCGAGTTCGAGATCCTCGACCGACCCCGCCTCGGCGGCCAGGTGCAGCACCGTGTCCTGCAACTTGGTGTTCAGGATAAGGCGGGTCGAGTCGGCCTTGGGATCGCAGCCGACGATCAGGATTTTCTGGTCGAGCTCGACCAGGGCGGCCAGCGTGTTCTGCGAGGTGGTGGACTTGCCGATACCACCTTTGCCGTAAAAAGCGATCTGTCTCAGCGCGCTCATGGGGTTGGTCCTTTGCAGCTTGTGTAATCCGGTGTCGCGAGAAGGCATCGCGGCCCCTCTCACCCCTTCAGAAGCAGCGAACATGCCAAGGGCAAAAAACTTCATTTATCTTTTTTTTTCAGTGGCTTGAATTTCCATACCCGTCTCGGATCCGATGTGTCGAACACGACAAAACCACGACAAGGGCGCCACTGCCCGAACGCGTCCCGGTCGCGGCGTCGGATCATGGGTATTTTTGCCAAGAAGAAGGACAGGGGGTTCTTCTTGGTGAAAATACCCGAAAAACAAGCGGCCCCCGGATGGGGGCCGCAATGTAAGGGAATGCGTGCGCCAGCGCGCACGATTCAGACGAAATCCGATAGCGCCTCTGTGACGGCGCAAAGCGGCAGGTCCAGCCGCTCGATCTCCAACTCGTCGAGGAAACGCGCTTCCATCCGGGTCAGATCGCCCTCGATCACGGCCACATGCCCCGGAGCCGAGCGCTTCGCGATCTGCCGGGCGAAACCGCGCAGCATCTGGTCGTCGAACCGGCAGCCCAGGAACAAGAAGGGGCGGCCGCTGCGGCGGGTCTGGACCTCCTCGGGGATCGGCGACTGGATGTCGATTTCTGTCAGGACCTCGACATAGTCGCTGTCGGACACCAGGCAGGAGTGGCCGGGCCGGATGACGCCATGGGGTTTGTAGATCAGCACCTCCCAATCCGGGGCGGGGTGTTCGCCGACAAGCCCGAGCTCGGCATCGTAGGCGCGGGTCCAGATCTCTTGCCATTCGCCGTTGCGGCTGACGCCTTGCACGAGGCCCCAACCGGGTTTGCCTTCGGCCTGCATGGCCGCGAGGATCGCGCTGTCATACCAGGCATCCACCACGAGCGGCGGACGCACCCGGGCAAGCCAGCGGTGCAACGGCCCCGGCACGCATTCACCGGAAAAAGCCTCCTGGACGATGGTGTCGAGCGTGGCGCGAAAACGGCGGCTCTCGACGAATTGGGCCACCGACCACAGGTTGCCCCGGGCGCGCCTGGGGGCGCGCACCCTGGCTTCGATCGCGGCGCAAAGGGCCTGGGGCGAGGCTGGCGGCGCATCGGAGCAAAGCGCGGCGACACCGGCGCCGAGATAGGGCACGCGATCGCCCGCGGCCACCTCGGCGAGGCATCGGGACAGGCGTTCTTCGGCCGCCATCGGCCCTACTCCACCGACAGGCGGCGGGCATCCACCGTGATCGGCAGTTTCGGGGCCTCGTCGAAGGCGGGCATTTCGAAGGTCCAGCCGTTCGAGAGTTTCGCCCAGCCGCCCCAGATGTCCGGTTTTTCGGATTCAACGATCATTTCCTCAAGATCCTTCTTGGGCACGTAGACTTCCATGCCCTTGGGCGTTTCACGGACCATAATCTTCATTGGTGTATCTCCTTGTCGAGGCTGTCGAGTTCGTTCTTGCGCATGCCGACGATGGACCGGCTGTCCACGAACTCGACCGCGTAGATGTAGAATTGCTGCAGGAAGGTGCCGATGTCGCGCACATAGCCGACCTCGCCCTTGTTCACGACGCGTTCGCCGATCTCGCGGCCGGGCACGGTGCCGTCGTTGCGGATATGCTTGCGCGCGCGGACCTTTTCGCCGGGTTCGAAGGCGGGGGGGCTGTAAATCTCGATTTCGCGGTCGTCAGTGGACATCGGCGGCTCCTTCGGTGGTGAGCCGGGCCAGCCGCTCGGCGGCGGCTTCGCGGACCGGAAGCTCGGGGTCATTGATCAGGCGGCGGGCCAGGGCGGCATCGGCGCGCTCGGCCACGGCATGGCGGACGCGCAGATCCGGGTCTTCGGCCAGTGCGGGCAGGGCGGCGGGGTCGATCCGTTCGGCCGCCGCGCGGCGCACCTGCGGTTCGCGGTCGTGGCGCAGGTGGTCCAGCCAGCGCGGGGCGATCCGCGTGGCGACGATTTCGCGGATTTCGGGGTCCGGATCGTGGATCAGGATCGGCAGCACGCCGGGATCGACGCGGCGGGCCGCGATCTGGCGCACGAAGGCGTCCTCGTCGTGCAGCAGCGGCATCAGGTCGGTCAGCGGCATCCGCCAGGCCAGCGCCAGCCGCACCTCGCGGTCGGGATCGCCCAGGGCCGCGCGGGCCTGGGCCGCGGGCAGGCGGATCGCGGCGATCGCGCGCACCGCCGGGTCGGGGTCATCCAGCAACGGGCGCAGGCGAAACACGCTGGCCACCCGTGCGGCCTGGGCGCGGGTTTCCCGATAGGGGGCGTCCAGGCACTGGTCGGCGGTGTCCGGGTTCATCATGAAAAACCGGGCGATCCGGGGCGCGTAGCGATCAAAGGCGCAGGCCCATCCCGGCCCGCATTGCCGCTGCGCCAAGAGCGACGCGAAGCGGCAACTGGCGCAGTCCAGCGCGCGGCCCTGCCAGTCAACCGGATCGGGGCCCTTCAGCATGGCCGGCTCAGGCGCCTTGGGCGGCGCGGGGCAGTCGGGCGGCGCGGGATTGCAGGACTGCGGCGATGGCGGTTTCGATGTATTCCTCGCCCAGGCTGTCGATCGCCTCGATCCCGGCTGCGGCCAGCCGTTTGCGCGGGCCTTCGCCGATCATCTGGCAAAGCACGTATGGCACGTCGTCGAGCACCCGGATGATCTCGGCCATCCGTCCGCTGTCGCCATGGCCGCCCAGGCAGTAATTGTCCGCCCGGCGATGCCCGACAAAGCGGATACCGTCACTGTCGGCCTCGTAGATCTGGAACTCTGTCGCCTTGCCGAAATGCAGGTTGATCCGGCCAGACCCACGGGTGCAGACGGCAAAGAGCGTAGGCGCCTCGGTTGCGGCAGCAGCCGCATCGGCATGTTGGGCCGCGGCGGCGCGGTCCTTGCGTTCCTCGGCCACCCAGGCGCGGTAGGCATCGCGCGCCTCGGGGGCGTCTTCGATCACCTCGGGCAGCTTGTCGAGGGTGAAGTCCTGCCCGCGATCCTCGCCCAGCAGGCCCACCGCATCGGCGCGGCACTGGCGGCAATGGCGCATCAGGTTGGCGCCGCCCGCGCAGGCGTCCTGGACCTTTTTCAGCTCGGCCGCGGTGGGGCCGCGCTGGCCGGTCAGGCCGAAATGGGTGCCATGCGCGGGATCGGAGATCAGCGGCATGATGTTGTGCAGGAAGGCGCCGCGCGCCTTGACGGCCTTGTTCACCTCGACAAGGTGATCGTCGTTGATCCCCGGGATCAGGACCGAGTTGACCTTGACCAGCACCCCGCGCGCGGTCAGCATTTCCAGCGCCTGCAACTGGCGGTCGCGCAGAATCGTGGCGGCCTCGATCCCGGTATACCGCTTTCGTTCATGAAAGATCCACGGGACGATCTGTTGCCCGATCGCTGGGTCGATGGCGTTGATCGTGATCGTGACATGATCAATGTTCATCGCCACGATTTCTTCGACGTGGTCAGGCAGCGCCAGACCGTTGGAGGAAAGGCACAGCCTGATATCCGGCAATCGCTCTGCCACCAACGCAAAGGTCGCCCTGGTCTTTCGCCAGTCATAGGCGGCATCCCCCGGCCCTGCGATGCCCAGCACCGACAGTTGCGGCAGCTCGGCGGCCACGGCCAGAACCTTTCGCGCGGCCTGTTCGGGCGTCAGCCGTTCAGACACCACGCCGGGTCGGCTTTCGTTGGCGCAGTCATATTTGCGGTTGCAGTAGTTGCACTGGATGTTGCAAGCCGGCGAAACGGCGACATGCATCCGGGCGAAATAGTGATGTGCCTCTTCGGAATAGCAGGGGTGGTCCTTGACCTTGGCCCAGGTCGCCGGGTCCATGTCATCGGGGCCCGCGGACGAGCCGCAGGAACCGGCAGAACAGCCCCCCTTTGCCAGCGTTTGGCCCATCTTTTCGCGGCTGGACAGCGACAGGCCGGCAATCGGGATCATGGGGGCGGACATGGGCGGTCTCCTTCGGTTCGGCTCGACACTGGATAAGCAGCAACTGTGCCAAGACCGGTCAGCACCTTTTCCAACGCCGCAACGGCTTGTGGAGACACGTTCGGGACGATCGGCTGTCGGGGGCATGACAAAGCCTACAAACACGACACCGAGCGCGGGCAACACACCGCCATGACCACCCCTGAAAAGCAAAAGGCCAGGCGTCATCACGGGGCCTGGAACCATCGCGAACGGGGGGGGTCAGAACTTGCGCACCTCGATGCCGTGCTTTTTCAGCGCATAGCCGATCTGGCGCGGGGTCAGGCCAAGCAGGCGGGCGGCCTTTGCCTGCACCCAGCCCGAGCGTTCCATCGCATCGACCAGCCGGGCGCGATCATCCTGCGGGGGCATGGCCGGATCAGGCGCAACGCTCAGCGGGTCGGCGGGGCTGAGCGGACAAGGCGCGGGGGCGGGGCGCTGATCGCGCCCGCTATCGATCATGGGCAGCGGCGTCCGCACGGCGGCAAGTCCGCCGATAGGCGAGCGTTCGTCGGTCTGCATCCGCCACAATTCTGCCGACAGGCATGTGCCCTGGCTACAAGACAGTTCCCGCGCGTCGATCTCGGCGCCCGAGGACAAGGCCGCCACCCGGCTGATGCAGTTTTCCAACTCGCGCACATTGCCCGGAAACTGACAGCGCGACAGCATCGCCATCGCACCGCGGGTCAGGCTCTTGTCCATGCCGTTTTCGGCGTTGAACCGGTCAAGAAAGGCCTGCGCCAGTTTCGGCACATCCTGCAACCGTTCGCGCAGCGGCGGCAACACGATGGGCACGACGCAGATACGGAAATAGAGATCGGCGCGGAAATCGCCGCGGGCGACAGCGGCCTCAAGATCCCTGTTGGTGGCGGTCACCAGGCGCACATCGACCTTGAGAGTGCGCGCGCCCCCGACGCGTTCATACTCGCCCTCTTGCAGGATGCGCAGAAGCTTGGCCTGGAATTCTGGACTGATCTCGCCGATTTCGTCCAGGAACAGCGTGCCCTTGTCGGCCAGTTCGAACCGGCCCTTCTTTTGCGCGATGGCGCCGGTGAACGACCCCTTTTCATGCCCGAAAAGTTCCGATTCCAGCAAGGACGGGCTGAGGGCGGCGCAGTTGACCTTGACAAAAGGTTTGTCTTGCCGGTCCGACAGGGAATGCACGGCACGTGCGAACAACTCCTTGCCGGTGCCGCTTTCGCCGCGCAAGAGAACAGGGGTGTTGGTGGGCGCGACCTTGCGGATCTGGGCGATCACCGTCTTGATCGCAGGGCTGTCCCCGATGATCCCCTCTATGGGGTGTGCGGGGGGGGATGGCTCTGCGGTTGCCTTGTCGTTCGCCTTGCGAAGCGCCAGGCGCGCCTCTTCCATGAGCCGTTCGCGATCGCGGGCGACAAGACGGCGGAACTTGACCGATTGTTCCAGGATCGCGGCGATCATGGTCATCACGCGCTGATCCTCGTCCAGCGTCTGCCAGCCGCTTTCGGCCAGGTCGCGCCAGGCCCCCAGCACGCCGATGACATAGGGCGAATGCACCTGCTCGCGGATCGGGACGGCGATAAAGGCATACCGGTTATGCGGGGCGCAGGGCGGCAGCGCGTCCGCGCCCAGCTCGGCGACCACGTCTCGAGACACCATCGCCACGCCGGTCCGGAAAACCGTGCGCGTGACCGGGACCGGCAAGGCGCCAGAGCTTGCCGGCTGACAGGCCGTGCCACGCGTCGTTGCCGCGATCACGAACGGATTCACCGATCGGCCGGGGGCCTGCGTGCCCCCCTTGTCATTGAGCAGCGCAAGCGCCCCCATCTGCATCCCCATGAACGAGGACAGCATGTTCAGGACAGAGGGCATAGCGGCAATCGGATCGCTCGCGCCGGTCAGGATCTTGGCCGCCTCGCAGACGGTATCCAGCGGGAAACGCTCGGTCGTCGTCCTGGCCTGGCTACGATGAGCCGGATTTGCGGGGGTCTGGATCATGTCTGGTTCTCGCGCTTCGATCCAAGCGTTTGTCATCGCGCCCCAGCCTGTCCAGCGTCATTCGCTGAAAGACCGGGATGGCATCAACGAGACGCGAAAAGGCACACCTGTTTTGCCGCTTTGCGCGCCACCCTATGCCGCACTGCGGAAAAAACGCGCAATACGTGTCCGGGGGCGGCTGTTTCACCGGCTTTGATTCGAGGCGGGCCGATCACGGCCGAAGGCGCGTGCTTCAGGCGGGCGCCAGCCCGGCCGCCGCAGAGCGGGCCGACAGGAAAGCCCCGGCAACGGTTCGTTGCGCCGTTTTGCGCGCATCCCCGACCACAGTGACGCCAGGGCGCAGGCATGACCGCCCCCGCGCATCGGTCGGACACCAGCCGCTTGCGTCGACCAGCCCCGCGTCATGCGCGATGCGGCCTGCCCCCTGCCGGGTGACGAAATTCACCACGTCGGCGCGCAGAAGACCCTCGTTCGTTTCCAGCAGGCCCTGCCGGGCATCGACGCGCAGGACCGTCCCCCCCCCACGCCAATCGGCATCCGTGCGCATCCCCTGCATCGCCAGCCGGGTCCCGAACCGGGTCGCCAGATCGGCATCGTTGCTGCCATCCAGGATGGTCAGCCGGCCCCCCGGCCGCGAACGATGCAGAAACGCGGCCAGCCGCACGGCCCGTTCCAGTGCTGCTTCGGGATGGCTGAGCGTGGCAGGCAGGCGTAGCACGACATGGCCGGCCTGGGGCAGCGCGGCCAGTTGCGCCCGTAAACGGCGCGCCTCTCGCGCGCTGCCCCAGGCGGCGGGCCAGCGGTGGCGGGCGACGGCGTCGAAGCCGGCCACCGGTTCCTGGATCGCCGCCGTTCCGGGGGCAAGTACCGCCCGGTCGAACTCAAGACGACGACCGCTGAACAGATCCAACCGCGCGGCGCCCCAGTCAAGTCCCGCCACATCATCCAGCACCACCTCGATACCGGCGGCGCGCAACGCGTCCAGACCGGGCCCGGCCAAGGGCCGGTCAAAGGCGGCAACCTCGGACGGACGCAACCGGCGCGGGTCGCGCTCGATCAGCAAGAGGCCAGCCTCGGGGTTGGCCTGCCTCAGCGCCAGCGCCGCGGTGGCACCCGCGGGCCCGCCGCCGACAACCACGATCCGGTCGCGCGCGCCGAACCGCGCGACTGCCCAGCCACAGGCGCCGGTCACGACGGCCCCGGCAAGGCAGGTATTGACGAAACGGCGGCGGGTCAGACTGGTCATTGTTCTGTCTCCTTGGCGTTGGACCTGGGGCATCGGGCGAGGCTCATTTCTGGTCGAGACGTTCGGCATCGGGGTGGATGGGGCGATAGATCTCGACCCGGTCGCCCTCTTTCACCGGCTTGTCGAGTTTCGCGAGCGCGCCGAAAATTCCGACCTTGTTCTCATCGAGGTCGATTTCGGGAAACTGCTCCAGAAGGCCCGAGGCAAGGATCACGTCGCGCACGCACGATCCTTCGGCGATGTCGATATTCTTCCAGACCTGCATGTTTGGCTTGGCATAGGCGATGCTGACGATCATGGCCGTTCCCCGGCGGCAGCATCACGCGACAGCGCGCCAGCGGCGGTAAAGACCCTGTTGGCCTGCGGGCGCTCGGTCCGGTTCGGTCCGCCATGCGCGCGGCGGTCGATCACCGCCTTAAGAGCCAAAAGCGCACCCAGAACGATGAATCCGCCCGGCGGCAGAATCATCAGCAGAAAGCCCTGGTAATCAGGGATCACCGTGACTTCGAGCCCCCCGAAGCGCGGCCCCAGCAAGAGGGAAGCATTCGCAAAAAGCGTGCCCGAGCCAAGGATTTCGCGCACCGCACCCAAGACAACCAGCGCAATCGTGAAACCCAGCCCCATCATCAGCCCGTCAAAGGCAGAGGCCAGCGGGGTCTGGCGCGAGGCGAAGGCCTCGGCCCGGCCGAGGATGGCGCAGTTGGTGACGATCAGTGGGATGAACAGGCCCAGCATCTTGTGCAAGTCGTGCAGCCAGGCGTTCATCGCCAGGTCGACCACCGTCACCAGCGTCGCGATCAGCAGGACGAAGGCGGGAATGCGGATTTCGGGCGTGATGACCTTGCGCAGCACGGACACGGCAAGGCCGGACCCCACCATGACGGCGGTGGAGGCCAGCCCCATGCCCAGCCCATTGGTCGCGGTGCCGGTGACGGCCAATAGCGGGCACAGCGCCAGCAACTGGCCGAAGACCACGTTGTTGTCCCAGATGCCGTTGCGGGCGATCGTGGCGTAGTTGGTGGACATCACTGGGCCTCCGTCGGGGGGATCAGGGTTGCGCGGTGGCGGCCGAACAGCGACAGGCCGCGATGCACGGTGCCGACCACCGCACGGGGCGTGATCGTGGCGCCAGAAAACTGGTCGAACACGCCGCCGTCCTTTTTCACCTTCCAGCCGTCGGGGGTGGGGTCGGTCAGCGAACGACCGGTGAAATCGGTCACCCAGTCGTTCTTGGCGATCTCGATCTTGTCGCCGAGGCCGGGGGTTTCGGTGTGCGACAGCACCCGCACGCCCAACAGCCGGCCATCGGGGGCGATGCCCATCAGCACGCGGATCGCGCCGGAATAGCCGTATCCCGTCAGCACGAAGGCCACGCCCGTCACCGCGCCGTTTTCGGTGGCGACATAGACCGGCACGGTGCCCTCTTCGGTGTCGGTCACGGTGCGCATGCCGGCGACAAGGTCGTTGTCATGCAGGTCGGCGGGGATCACCTGGGCGAGCGAGGCCAAGAGGTCCTCGGCCGCGCGGTCGGCGATGGGGCCGCGCGTCAGGTCGTTCGACGCGGACAGGATCAGCGCGGTGACCAGCGCGAACAGGCCCAGGAGAAGCCCCTGCCAGAGCGGCGAGTTGCGCAGACCGGCGGCGCGGGGGGCGGGGGTGTCGGTCATGGCATGTCCCTCAACTCGATCGGCTTGCCGGCGCGGGTGCGGCCGAAGATGCGCGGGCGCACGTAGTCGTCGATCAGCGGCGTGCAGGCGTTCATCAGCAGCACCGCGAAGGCCACGCCCTCGGGGAAGGCGCCCCAGCTGCGGATGACGAAGATCAGCGCCCCGATGCCGATGCCGTAGATCATCTTGCCCAGCCCCGTGACCGGCGAGGTGACGTAATCGGTGGCGATGAAGAAGGCGCAGAACATCAGCGAGCCCGACACCAGGTGGAATTGCGGCGGCGGGAACTGGTCGGGGGCGATCAGCCACGCGGCCCCCGACAGCACCGCGACCGAGCCCAGCACGCTGAGCGGGATGACCACGGTGATGACCCGCAGAAGGATCAGCCCGATGCCGCCGAGCAGCAACAGGAACGCGCTGATCTCGCCCAGGCTGCCGGGGACGAAGCCGAAAAACTGGTCATGCAGGCTGCCCATGTCGGCAAGGATCGCCTGCATCGGCTGGCCGGCGTCCAGCTGGCTTTTGACATGGCTGAGGGTGGAGGCGCTGCTGACCGCGTCGATGCCGGTTTCGCCGCCGAAGGTGATGGCCAGCGCCTGGCGGAAATCGGTGCCGACGGGGCCGCCGATGATGGGCGTGACCCAGGTGGTCATCTGGACGGGCAGCGCCACCAACAGCATGGCGCGGGCCACCATGGCGGGGTTGAACAGGTTCTGGCCCAGCCCGCCAAAGACATGCTTGGCCAGGACGATAGCGATGCCCGCCCCGGTGACGCCCACCCACCAGGGCGCCCAGGGCGGCAGGGTCAGCGCCACGATCCAGCCGGTCAGCACCGCCGAGCCGTCGGTGACAAAGCGCAGGATCGGCTTGCCGGCCAGCGCGAGGCACAGCACCTCGAACACAAGGGCGGCGGCGATGGTCACGAGGAACAGGAACACCGCGGGCCAACCGAAATGCAGAAGGCCGAAGGCGGTGGCGGGCGACAGGCACATCATCACCGCCATCATCGTGCGCGAGACATTGAAGCGCGAATGGATATGCGGCCCGCTGACAAGCGTGGATGCGGTCATTTCGTGGCCTCCTTGCGCGATGTCGCCTCGACCGCCTCGGCAACCAGCGCCTCGGCCTCGGCCTCGCGTTGCTTTTTCGCGGCCATTTCGGCCTTGCGTTTCGCCATGGCCGCGCGCTTGGCCTCGGCGATGGCCTCAAGCCGGGCGGTCCGGGCCTCGGCCAGGCGCCTGGCCTGGTCCTGCTGGTGCTTGCGGCTGTCGCGTTCGGCAAGCCTGCCCTTGGCATGTTGGATGGTCTGGACCAGCGGCCGGTTCGACGGGCAGGTAAAGGAACAGCACCCGCAATTGATACAATCCAAGAGGCCCACCCTGGCCGCGCCATCGAGGTCGCCCGCCTCGACCCGCGTGTTCAACTCGAAAGGGGTCAGGCCCATCGGGCAGACCTGCACGCACAGCCCGCAACGGATACAGGGCATGACGTCCTTTTCGCGGGTTTCAGCAGCGCTCAGCGCCAGCACGCCATTGGTCCCCTTCACGATGGGCACGCGCGGGCTCTGGATCGGTTGGCCCATCATCGGCCCGCCCATCAACAGGCGCTCGGGTTCTTCCACGAGCCCGCCGCAATGGGCCAGGATCTCTGCCACCGGGGTGCCGATCAGCACCCTGAGGTTCGCGGGCCGCGCAACGCCCCGCCCGGATACGGTGAGCACGCGGGAAATCGAAGGTTCGCCATAGCGGCAGGCCAAGTGCACCGCATGGGCGGTGGCGGCGTTATGGACAACAACGCCCAGTTCGGCGGTCAGCGCACGCGCCGGTGTTTCCCGTCCGGTCAGCGTCTTGACCAGGTGCCGTTCGGACCCCATCGGATACTGGGTCGGCACCACCCTTATTTTCAGCGCATGACCAAGCGCGCGCTTGTGGCGTTCGAGCGCGGCGAGGGCCTCGGGCTTGTTCGCCTCTATGGCGACGATGATGTCCCTGACGCCCAGGGCCTTGGCCATGATCCCCGCGCCATCGGCGATTTCCTCGGCCCGTTCACGCATCAGTCGGTCATCGCAGGTCAGGTAGGGTTCGCATTCGGCGGCGTTGATCACCAACGTGTCGAGGTCGTATTTCGCCCGCAGGTTCAGCTTGACCGCGGCGGGAAAGGTCGCCCCGCCCATGCCGACGATCCCGGCCTCGGCGATATGGGCGGCGATCTCTTCGGGGCTGGCGTCCTCGGGGCGCAGGCGGGGCAGACGCGGGCCCCATTCATCGCGCCCATCGGGGCGGATGGTGATCGTGAGCACCGGCAAGCCCGAGGGGTGCGGCGCGGTGAAATGGCCCACCGCGATCACCCGGCCAGAGGTCGGCGCATGGATATTGGCCGAAACCGGCCCACAGGCCTTGCCGATCAACTGGCCCTTGAGCACGGCATCACCACGTTCGACAAGCGGGGCGGCCTCCAGCCCGATATGTTGTTGCAACGGCACCCGGATCAGCGAGGGCAAGGGCATGTCCTCTATCGCACAATCCGAGGTCAGGAACTTGCGCGTCTCGGGATGAACCCCGCCCTTGAACGAAAACAGACGCGCCGGATCGAACCGCCCGGCAAAGGGAAAGATGCTCATGCGGATAGCCTCGTGTCGCCGCCGGTCTCGTCGCCCGCGAGGGGCTTGTCCCAGTACCAGTTGCGCAATGTGCGGGGTTTCGGGCGGTGGATGATCGCCTCGGTCGGGCAGACCTCGATGCAGGCATCGCAGCCGATACAGGCATCGGTGATGACGGTATGAACCTGCCGGTTCGCGCCGATGATCGCATCGGTCGGGCAACGCTTGAAACACTTGGTACAGCCGGTGCAATGGTCCTCGAAGATGAAGGCAACCATCTGCGCGGTCTCTTCCATCCCCTCAAGGCAGGCCCCTCCCCCCGCCTGCGGGCCCAGGATATCGGCAAGGCCCAGCGCCAGGTCGCGACCGCCTGGCGGGCACAGGTTCAGTGGCGCGCTGCCTTCGGCCAATGCCTCGGCCCCTGCGCGGCAGCCGGGATAGCCGCACTGGCCGCAGTTGGTGCCAGGCAAAAGAGCCTCGATCTCGTCCACGATGGGGGGCGTTTCGACGTGGAACCTGCGCGCGGCAAGGCCCAGCAACAGACCCAGCCCCACCCCCAGCGTAGTCATCGAGGCAATTGCGGACAGCATGACAGCGGCCTTCCTTTCCTCAGTTCGGGACCAGCCCGGAAAAACCCATGAAAGCCATGGACAGCAGACCGGCAGAGATGAAGGCGATGGGCGGCCCGGCAAATGGGCCGGGCACCGAAAGCTGCGCCAGTTTCTCCCGCATCCCCGCAAAAATCGCGAGAACACCGGTGAAGCCCAGCGCCGAGCCAAAGCCGTAGAGCAGGCTTTGCGCGAAATCGTGCTGTTCCTGGATGTTCAGAAGGGCCACACCCAGCACGGCGCAATTGGTCGTGATCAGCGGCAGGTAGATCCCCAGCGCCCGGTAAAGCCCCGGCGAGACCTTGCGCAGCACGGTTTCGGTGAATTGCACGATGGCCGCGATCACAAGGATGAACGACAGGATACGCAGGAATTCCAGGCCCAACGGCACCAGGACCAGAGTCTCAATCACCCAGCTTGCCGCCGCGGCAAGTGTCAGCACGAAAGTCGTCGCCAACCCCATGCCAATCGCCGCGTCGATCTTGCGCGACACCCCCATGAACGGGCAAAGGCCCAGGAACTTGACCAGCACCACGTTGTTCACCAGCGCCGTGCCAAGCAGGATCATCAAAAACTCTGGCATATCCGGACTCCTTGGCTAGGCGGCGACGCGGCGCCGACTGACGACCGCAACGCGATGCGGCCGCCTGCCAATTGACGAAGCACACAGCGTGCCATCCCCGCCTGCGCATTCCCCGGCACAGGGCGCGCGCAGGCGCAGGGCCCTGCCTGCCGCCCGGGCGCCTATCTGCACCCCCTCTCGCGATGTTGCAAAGCCGACACTTTGTAGGAAAGCCACGTCGCTGTGCCGGGGCGTCCGCGACATACGCCGTCACGCCCCCGGCACCGTGCGCCCCTGCCGCCCCGCACCGCATGGGCCACAAGACGGGCACGGCAAGCTTGGCATGTTGAATGCTTCTTCTTTTCCGGGTGTGCGCCCTGCACCTTGTCGCAAGCGCACGCCCACGGAAAATCAGCCTCCCGCCCCCCCTTGGCACAGGCAAAAAACAGGAGTCTCAGGCGTGCAAGCTGACGGCAAGCAACACAGCGCGACCACGGCCAGACTGACCTTTGCGGATGTCGCGCTGACGGTGAACGTGCCGGTGGGCACCAAGATCATTGATATGTCCGAAAAGATCGGCTCTGGCATCACCTATGGCTGCCGCGAGGGCGAATGCGGTACCTGCATCACCCGCATCCTCGAAGGGGCTGAGAACCTGTCAGAGCCTTCGGCGCTTGAGATCAGGGTGCTCAAGGACAACCTGGCCGGGCGCAATGACAGGCTGGCCTGCCAGACCCGCGTTCTGGGCGGCTCGGTCCGGGTCAGGCCGGGCTGAGACAGCGAAAGACCGCGCCGGTCGCATTACAGACACTTCATATCCCCCAAGGAAAGGACACACCCCATGGCCATGAAAATCGACAGCTTACTATGCACCGCTTGCGGCGACTGCGAAGCCGTCTGTCCCACCGGCGCGATCATGCCTCACAAGGGCGTCTACATGATCCAGGCCGACAAATGCACCGAATGCGAACCCGATCACGACATGCCGCAATGCCTGAACGCCTGCATGGAGGACGGGTGCATAACCCCGGCGGAATGATGCAAGCGGCACCGCCAGGGCACGCCCCCCAACCAGGAGACGGTGCCGATCCGCGTGTCCTGCGCCGCAGGCTCAGGGTGGCGGGGGTGGATGGCGGGATCGCCCGGCTGGAGGTCGATCGCCTGTCGGGCTGCACGCGATGCGCCGTGCGGGCCGGGTGCGGCACCGGTGCGCTGGCACAGATGCTGGGTAGCCATCCGCTTGATATCCGGCTGCGCCATACCGGGGGTATCGCCCCCGGTGACGAGGTCGTGGTCGCGATGTCCGGCGGTGCGTTTCTGGGCGCGGCCGGGCTGGCCTACCTGCTGCCGCCTGCGACGCTGGTCTCGGCCGCGGCGATCCTGAGCGCGCTTGGGCTATCGGACATCTGGGTTGCGCTATCCTGCCTGCCGGTACTCGCGCTGTCCCTGCTGCCCGCCTGGCTGGCCGGCCGGCGGGACCGCCTGGCCCATGCCTTGCGAATCGAGGACGTGATCGCACGGGGGCAGGCATGAACGGGATGCGGCGCCTTTGGGCCGGGTTCGGGCTGGCGGCGCTGTGCGGCGCGCTGGTCCTCATTGCCGCACACCAGGTCGAGGGCCCGCCAGCTTACCGCGAAACGCTATATGTCTTTGGCACGCTGGTCGAAATCGAGATCCGGGGCGAGGATCGCGACACCGCGCGCACCGCATCGGCCGCGGTAGGCCGACTGCTGCAAGAGTTGCATAGCGACTGGCACGCCTGGCGGCCGGGCGGGGCGTTACACGCCGTGAACACCGCCATCGCACAAGGCCGGACAGTGCAGGTCGACGAAAGGCTGGCCGAGCTATTGCAAGAGGGGCGGCGGCTGTCCTGTGCCAGCGGCGGACATTTCAATCCCGCCATTGGCGGGCTGGTCGGGCTGTGGGGGTTTCACGCCGATACGCCCCCGCAGGGCGCGCCCCCCGGCCCCGACGCGATCGCGGCACTGGTCGCTGCCGATCCGCGCATGACCGACCTGCGGCTTGAGGGGCACCGGATCGGATCGGTCAACCCGGCGGTGCGGCTCGACCTCGGGGGCTATGCCAAGGGTGCGGCACTGGACCTTGCGGCGGCCGAACTGCGCGCGCATGGCATCGCCGACGCGGTATTGAACGCAGGGGGCGACGTGAACGTGCTGGGCACCCATTCGCAGCGGCCCTGGCGCGTGGCGATCCGAGATCCCTTTGCCTGGGGGGTGGTCGGTGCAATCGCGCTCCGCCCGGGCGAGGTGCTGTATACCTCGGGCAACTACGAGCGTTACCTTGACCATGATAGCGAACGCTTTGCCCATATCATCGACCCGCGCACGGGCTATCCGGTACGCGAGATCGTATCCGTCTCGGTGCTGGATAGCAGCGGCATCCGCGCCGACGCCGCCGCCACCGCGTTGAGCGTGGCTGGACGCACGGGCTGGCCCGATGTCGCGGCCTCGATGGGGATCACGGCCGTGCTGATGATTACAGATACCGGCAGGCTGATGGCAACGCCCGCGATGTTGGCGCGGTTGGAACCCGCAGGCGATAGCCTGCCCGGTCCGGTCGAACTGATCAAGCTGCCCGCAAGGGGGACTGCCCTGTCTTGCGGGAATGGTCGGGATAATCCTCCGCGATATTAGGCCCCAGGCTTGTTGATCGTCAAAACCAGAACAAGACGCCTGGTTCTGACGGTATCCGCATCGGGCGGCGTGGCCGAGTGCATCGGCGCCCGGGTCGCGTCGATCGACATGGCCCGCCCTGAGATATCGATGGATTCGAGTCGACAGGGCATATATGCGGCGCCCGGTAAACCTGAGGGAATATCCCCGATCCGGACCGACAACCGCCGAAGCGGGTCGTCGAGATGGCCTGGCATGTCAGGGACGGTTGGCGGGATCTCGACATGATTTGACATGATGTCATCGTTCCACGCGCCCTCGGGCCAGGCTATCCCGGTAGCGCCAGTCATCTGAAAGGACAGCTTATGCGCCACGCCAACCAGATCCTCTTTGGACTGATCTTGCTGCTGTCGGCGGGGATCGCGGTCACCGCACCGGCTGGTCTGACGACGGACCAGGCGCTGACACTGTCCGTGGTTCTGGTCACGCTGGGGCTATGGGGATCGGGGCTGGTGCCGCCCTACCTTGCCACATTGATGTTTTTCGCCGCCCTCCTGGTGGGCGGGCTGGCAACGCCCGAGACGGTGTTTTCCGGTTTTTCCTCGGCGGCGATGTGGCTGGTGATGGCGGGTTTCGTGATCGGGGCGGCGATCACCGGGTCAGGCTTGGGCGCGCGGCTGGGCGCGGCGGTCGCGCCCCACCTGTCGCGCAGCTATGGGGGTCTGATTGCGGGGTTGATGGGGTTGGGCGTGGCTTTGAGCTTTATCATGCCTTCGTCGATGGGCCGAGCGATGGTGATGGTCCCGGTCGGAATGGCGCTGGCCGAGGCGTTGGGGTTTGCGCGTGGCTCGAACGGACGGATCGGCGTGGCGCTGGCCATCGCGCTGGCCTCGAATCTGCCTGGGTTTGCCGTGCTGCCCGCCAACATTCCCAACATGGTCCTCGCGGGGTCGGCAGAGCGTATCCTGGACCTCGAACTCAGCTACGCCGATTACCTGCTGCTACACTTCCCCGTGCTGGGGCTGGTCAAGGCGGGCCTCGCGGTGTGGCTGATCCTGCGGCTGTTCCCGGCACAGGTCACGGGCGCGCCGGATCATGGCGAGGCCGTTGCCGGCACCCGGCGCCAAGCCGTGCTGATGGGCCTCTTGCTGGTCACGCTGGTGCTGTGGTCCACCGACAAGCTGCACGGGGTGAACCCCGCCTGGGTGGGGCTGGTCCTGGCCATTGTCCTGCTTTCGCCGCGTGTCGGCTATGTTTCCGGCCCCGGCTTTCGCGAGGCGGTGGATTTCGGCACGCTGCTGTTCGTGGCGGGGGCGCTGGCACTGGGATCCGTGGTCGGCACGTCGGGGCTGGGCGCTGCGCTGGCGCAGGTGCTGTTGCAGGCGCTGCCGCTGGAACCGGGGCGGGATTTCCTGAGTTTCGTCGCCCTGTCGGGGCTGAGCGGCGCGACCGCGCTGGTCACGACCCAACCCGGGGTTCCCGCCGTGATGACGCCGCTGGCGCAGGACCTGGCCACCGCGACCGGGTTTTCGATCGACGCGGTGATCATGACCCAGGTCGTCGGCTTTTCGACGGTAGTTTTTCCCTATCAGGCCGCGCCGTTGATCGTGGCGATGGGGCTCGCCAAAGAGCCGGTCAGCACACTGGTGCGGACCACGTTGGCGCTGGCGCTGTTAACCGTCTTCATTCTGCTGCCGCTCGATTTCTTGTGGTGGAAACTGTTGGGCTGGATCTGAAACGGAAATGTTGATCAGCGCGCAATAAGGGCGCTGACCCAGGTTTGGTTCAGATATGGTCTGGACCTGTCGCGGTTTGATACCGCTCCTTTGATAGCATTTACTGCAACAAAGGAGACGAACCATGGGCACCGGAAGAACGGATGAATTCCGCGCTGATGCGGTGCGGATCGCGCTGACGAGCGGGCTGACACGCAGGCAGGTTGCTTCAGATTTGGGTGTTGGCCTGTCGACGCTGAACAAATGGGTGACGGCACATCGGGACACTGATGTGGTGTCGGACAAGGAGCTGGACCTTGCCCGCGAAAATGAACGGCTTCGACGTGAGAACCGCATTCTCCGGGAGGAGAGGGAGGTGCTAAAAAACCGTTCCGGGCCGCAGCCCGCCTGTGCGCGGTAGTAACA
>NZ_SLXU01000005.1 GCF_004343505.1 Rhodovulum bhavnagarense
AAACACTCAGCCCTCGGCTGGAAATCACCCGTGGCCTTCGAACAGAGGGCCGCCTAACATGAGCACCTGACCGGAACAGAACCGGTGCAGGTCCACTGGAGCGCGACCTTGTTGCATTCCTGGCGGGTAACAAACGATTGAGGGCTCTCCACGACCGGCATGAGATTTGAGCACGTGCTCCTCATCGTTCAGCCCGCGAGATGGCCAAGGCGGGGTATCCATGGGCTTTGCGATCTCGACCCCGCCCTGTGCCTGTCCATGGTTGACCAGATCCGACCGCGTCCAATTGTCAACGCATGGTGGCGCCAGTATAGCGGGGGCAAGACGGAAAAGAGTGAGGACCCCCGATGACCGCCACCCGCACCGAGACCGACAGCTTTGGCCCGCTGGAGGTGCCCGCCGACAAGTATTGGGGCGCCCAGACCCAACGCAGCCTGATGAATTTTCCGATCGGATGGGAAAAACAGCCCACAGCCATCGTGCGCGCGCTTGGCGTCGTCAAACAGGCCTGCGCCGAGGCGAACATGAAGCTCGGCACGCTGGACGAGACGCGGGGAAAGGCCATCGTACAGGCGGCCTCCGAGGTGATCGCGGGCCGGTTCGACGAGAATTTCCCGCTGGTCGTCTGGCAGACCGGGTCGGGCACCCAGTCGAACATGAACGCCAACGAGGTGATCGCCAACCGCGCGATCGAGATCCTGGGCGGCACCATCGGGTCAAAAGATCCGGTACACCCGAACGATCATTGTAACATGGGGCAGTCCTCGAACGACACCTTTCCCACCGCGATGCATATCGCCACGGCGATGAGCGTGCGCGACGTGCTGCTGCCGGGGCTAGAAAAGCTGCTCGCAGGGCTGGAGGCGAAGTCCGACGAATTCAAGGACATCATCAAGATCGGCCGCACCCACACCCAGGACGCCACGCCCCTGACGCTGGGGCAGGAATTCTCGGGCTATGCCCAGCAGATCCGGCAGGGGATCACGCGGGTAAACGCGGCAATGCCCGGCATCTACGAACTGGCGCAGGGCGGCACAGCCGTCGGAACCGGGCTGAATACGAAAAAGGGCTGGGGCGAGGCGGTCGCGGCCAACATGGCGCGCATCACCGGCCTGCCCTTCGTCACCGCGCCCAACAAGTTCGAGGCGCTGGCCGCCCATGACGCGATGGTGTTCCTGTCGGGCGCGCTCGCGACGGTGGCGGGGTCGTGCTACAAGATCGCCAACGACATCCGGTTCCTAGGGTCGGGTCCCCGCTCGGGTCTGGGCGAATTGATCCTGCCCGAGAACGAACCGGGCAGTTCCATCATGCCTGGCAAGGTCAATCCCACCCAGGCCGAGGCACTGACCCAGGTCGCCGCCCATGTGATGGGCAATGATGCGGCGATCAAGTTCGCAGGTTCTCAAGGCCATTTCGAGCTGAACGTCTACAACCCGATGATGGCTTACAACCTCTTGCAATCGATCCAGCTTCTAGGGGATGCGGCCGACAGCTTCACCGAACGGATGCTCAACGGCATCAAGGCCAACGAGGCCCGGATCGAGAGGCTGATGACCGAAAGCCTGATGCTGGTCACCGCGCTTGCCCCCGAAATCGGCTATGATAACGCCACCAAGGTCGCCAAGACCGCGCACAAGAACGGCACGACCCTGCGCGAAGAGGCGGTCAACCTGGGCTTCGTGGACGAGGCGACCTTCGACCGTGTGGTCCGCCCCGAGCAGATGATCGGACCCAAGGACTGATGGCCGGCGGCGTCGTCAACCTGCGCGCCGCCCGCAAGGCCCGCGCCCGCGCCGAAAAGCGCGCCAAGGGGGATGAAAACGCCGCCAAGCATGGCCGCACCAAGGCGCAGCGCGCGCGGGAAGAGGCGGATGCCACCCGTGCGCGCAGCCAACTGGATGCGCACAGGCGCGGGAACGAATGAGCGGGCGGCCGGTCAAACGCTCGCTCACCCTGCGCGGGCATCGCACCAGCGTTTCGCTGGAGGATGAGTTCTGGGATGCCTTCCGCGAGATCGCCGAGACGGAAGGCAAGCCGATCAACGCGCTAGCCGCAGAGATCGACGAGGCGCGGGGGATCGAAATGGGGCTGGCCTCGGCGATCCGGCTTTTCGTTTTGCGCCATTTCCGGCGGTAATGCCGCATTAACACGTTTGCGGCAGGATCGGGGCATGACCCGGCTTCCCGATCACATGACGCCCGAGATCTGGATGGGCCAGATCTTTTCATCGAAATCCGCGCGTGAGGGCGGCATCGTCCGCCGCAAGCTGCGCGATGTCGAGCGGCTGATCGGTTGGGAGGCCTTCGAAACCGAACTGCGCCGTCGGGGATATCATGCCATCGAGAATTCCGGGCAGATCGTGATCTTCTGCAACAACGCGCCGGTGCGGGTGGTGTGTTAGGCAGATCTGGGGCGCAAAATTCTTGGGAGAATTTTGCCAAGGCTTTTCGAAAAGTCTTGGCCCAGATCCTAGCGCGGGCGCAGCCTCAGCCAGATCCCGTCTTTAGAACGGACGGTCAGATGCGCCACCGGCACCGGGTCGCACCCCTCCAGCCGTTCGAAGCGGAAGGCCTTGACCAGCATCGCGATGAAAAGCGGCCCCTCGACCATGGCAAAGCCCGCGCCGGAACAAACGCGTGGGCCCTCGGAAAACGGGATGAACGCCTCGCGCAACCCCGACCTGCCGTTTTCAGTCTGGAACCGGTCAGGATCGAACGCATCGGGTCGATCCCAGATCCGTTCATGCCGATGCAAATGCCAAGGGCTTAGAACGATTTGCGCGCCCTTCTCGATGTCGCGGTCACGAAAGCGTTCTTTTTTCGTGGTCTCACGCACCATCATCGGCACAGGTGGGTATAGACGAAGGGCTTCGCGGAATACGTCGCGCACGAATGACAGCTTCTTGAGGTCCGCGAAATCGGGATTGTCAGGAAACTGTGCAACCTCTGCAGCAACCCGATCCTGAATCTCTGGGTAAAGAGCCAAGAGGTATAGTGCCCAGGCCAATGACGAGGCCGAGGTTTCGTGCCCGGCGAGAAAAAAAATCGCCACCTGGTCGACCATCTCTTGCGCGTCAAAGGTCTTGCCCGTCACAGGATCGGCAGTCGTCATGATCTTTGTTGCAAGGTCATCTGGCGCGGTTCCGGCCGCGATTTCTGCCCGGCGCGCCTCGGTCAGTTGCAGGATCAGCCCCCGGATCGCGCGCGCTGTCTTGCGCGTGCGCGCCCGGTGCAGCCTTGGCATCCAGGGTGGCCCCTGAACGAAGGCCGCAAGGTTCAACAAGGGCTGGCTGCGCTGGTAGGCGCGGAACTGGGTAAAGGCGGCGGCGGCAACCTCGTCTTCGATCGGGATGGAAAACAGCGTGCGAAAGATCACGTCGGCGGCGGCATGGCTGGCCTCGGCCTCGATCTCGGTGATACCTTCGTTCAGTCGGTTCACCGCCGCGTGTCCCGCTGCGACCATCGCCGGAAAGGTGTCGCGCAATCGTCCGCCCTCGAATGCCGGGTCGATGATGCGACGCTGGCGCAGCCAGGTCTCGCCATTGGTCAGAAAGACCGAGTCACCCAGAAGCGGGCGCAGACCCGCCCCCACCCGGTCCGACTTTGGAAAATCCATCGGACGTTCGATGAGAACCGTCCTGACCAGGTCAGGCTGGTTGACGAGATAGGACCGAAAGAAAGGCGTGCGAAATTCTGCCATTCTGGCGCGATAAAGCCGGGCCGGCTGTGCCGAGAGGATATCGCGCCGAAACCGGCGGACATAGCCGATCAGCGAAACCTTTTGCGGACGTATCGCGGGCTTGGGCGGCAGGGTCATGGGTACTCCATAGAGGTAAAGCCACTCAGCGGACGGGTGATACGACTTGGCGACGGGGTGCGCCCGGCAAAGCGAGCGGCAAGCGTTTGCGGACCGGCGGTAATGCGGAAATAGTCATAATCCCCGGGAAGGTCGAAGGCGCATAGATACTGGAAATGCAGCCTGAAAAAGCGCCAGCGTAGCGCGCGCCACCGCGTGGGCGACAGCGTCCTGCTAAAGGCCGCCGAAACGATCAGCGGCCATTTCTGGCCTTCGGGCGCGACCCCCGATACCGCCACCGGATCGCATAGCGCAAAGGCACAGCCATCGCCCGGCCCGGTTACATCAACCCAGGCAACCCGGTCCTGCGCGGCCATCAACGCGAGGTCAGCCCTCAGCCGGCGCGCACGCGGCAGGAAACTGATCATCGGCACCACCTGACCTAGCGACAGTAACCCCACCGCCGGACCGTCAGCGGGCAACCGACCTGCGCGGACAAGATCGGCCAGGACGGACACACCCAGATGCGCACCCGAGGAATGCCCCACGATCAGCACCTCGTCGGCCCCACCAGCGGCCGCATCCGCCACCCGCTCGCCGAACTCCCTCAACCGCCGCGCAAGATCTGGGGGATAGGCGCCACCATGGCGCGCCGAATGAGCATAATCATGCATCAGGTAATAGGCAAAGACCTTGTTGTCACGTGACCGGAACCATGTCAGCACGGGCCAGATCGCGACCAGCCCCAGCCAGCCTATGAACGGCACGCCCGTCGCCCCAAGCACCGCGCCAAGACCACGCGCGATCAACAGCGCAAGGCAAAGTTGTGCCAGCAGGAAGACAATCGGATAAAGAGCCGCGATCGTCGGCCCTTTTCGCAGCCGCGCCAGCCTGAAAATGGCGCCGGAACCTATATAGATCGCCGCCGTCCTGAGCAGCTGAAAATAGGTGGCAAGGATAGAACGGCCCATCGAGTCGCGCACCAGATCGGCCCAGATCAGAACCTCGACCTCGGTATCGACCTCCTGCCCTTCTATCCTGGCGTTGACATGCCATCCATAAGGCCCGCCACCGCGCTTGGCACTCAGGGCGATATCATGCCCTGAAACCGCCGATTGCGCGGCGGCCTCCTTGCGATAAAGTTCGCGGTAACGTCGCGGATGAAATGGATCATAACCGGGGATGTAGAACACCCGACGATGCCGCACCCGCTTAGGATCATCTGACATTGCGCCCCCGGTTTCGTCCAGCCGCGGGCAGGTTAGGCCGCTCAGCCAAGCATGGCCAGTGTCGGAAATGTCTCAAGCAGCCAATAGGACAAGACGCTGAACGCCCCGGTGACAAGCGCAAGGCCAACCGCGATCAGCAGGCCGCCCATGACCTTTTCAATCAGGCCCATATGCCGTTTCAGCCGGTTCATGACACCCATCGCGCGCTGGATGAAAATCGCCGCCATCAAGAACGGTATTCCCAGCCCCGCGGCATAGACCGCCAAAAGGATTGTCCCGCGCGCGAGGTTCGCCTCGGATGCGGCAAGTGACAGGATCGCGCCCAGTTGCGGGCCGATGCACGGCGTCCAGCCAAAGGCAAAGGCCAACCCCAGAAGGTAGGCGCCAAGAGCCGACCCCCCCCGGTCGCCCGCGTCAAGCCGCGCCTCTCGATCGAGGATCGGGATACGGAACACCCCAAGAAAATGCAGACCGAACCCGATCACCACCAAACCGGCGATCCGGCCGAAAAGAACCTGGTTCTGCAAGAAGAACGCGCCGAAAGCCGAGGCGGTGAACCCCAGCAACAAGAAGACCGTCGACAACCCCAGCACGAAGAACAGCGCCGAAAACACCGCACGGCGTCTTGCTCCCGAGGCAGAGGTGAGATCGCCCATGGAAATCCCGCCCATATAGGCCAGATAGGGCGGCACGATGGGCAGGACGCAAGGGCTGAGAAAACTCAAGAGCCCCGCAGCCAGCGCCACGAACATACCGGGCAAGAGCCCCGCGTCGATCAACTCGATTCCGAACATCGCCCCTCCTGTCTGGCCCCGGCATAGCCTAGCCGGGACTGTTCGTCACGCGGCCAAGTCTCACAAAACCGTGGACAGGGGGACGCGCCCGCCCTACCCCAGCGCGCATGAACGAGACCATTGAAATCGACGCGCGCGGCCTGCGCTGTCCGCTACCGGTTCTGCGTTTGCAAAAGGCGCTGCGCCAGATAGCGCCCGGCGCAACCGTGCAGCTGATGACGGATGATCCGGTCGCAGTAGTGGATATTCCGCATTTCTGCATCGCGGCCGGGCATATCCTTGTCGAAACACAAGAACACGGTGCGGCGCACGTTTTCATCGTGCGCCGCACCCCCGTGACATTCGCGAAAGACGAGCATCCAGACCGTTAACGGCCCAGCGACCACCAGCCGCGTTTCTTGGGCTTGTCATCGTCCTCATCCGCCGCGGCACTGCCGGCCGGGCTGGGATCGGGTGCAGGCTGTAACCGCGTATCGCTCGCAGGCGCCGGTTCGGGCGCGGGCTGAGGGGCGGCAACAGCTTCGGATGATGCCTCTGGCGCAGGACGAGCTGCCAGGTCGGATTCTGCTTCGGCTTCGGCTATGGGCGCCTCGGCCGGGGCGGAAACGACCTTTTCAGGCTCGTTCTGCAAGTCCGGCGTATCTTGCGCGGAAATTTCAATACCAGGCTCGGCCTCGGCCGGTTCGGCATCGCGAGAAGCAGAATCAGCCTCTTGGACCGTTGCCTCGTCGGTGACTGCCTCCTCACGCGTATCTGCGCCGTTTCCGCTATCGTCGCCCGTGCCCGGTTTCTTTTTCCGACGACTGCGGCGGCGACGTTTCTTTGACTTTGCTCCACCGGATTTATCGGTCTCGCTCTCGGCATCGGCGGCGTCAACGTCTTCTTCCTCGGCAACCGCTTCGGGCAATTCAGACGTGTCGACAGAAATCACCGGCGCGGCCATGTCGGGGACGGGCCGGGTTGCGGTCTTGAAACGCTCGATGTTGAAATCCGGCGGGATCAGGAAGGCATCCGCCTCGATCCGAACCGAGATGCCATAGCGAGCCTCGATCTGCGCGATATGCTCGCGTTTCTGGTTCATCAAGTAATTGGCGATGCTCACTGGCACCTTGACCAACACCTCTTTGGACCGGCCGCGAACGCCCTCTTCCTCGATCTGGCGCAGGATCGACAGTGCCAGACTGTCATCGGAACGGATCAGCCCGGTGCCATGGCAATGTGGACAAGGCTGGGTCGTGGCCTCGATCATGCCGGGGCGCAGGCGCTGGCGCGACATTTCCAAAAGGCCAAAGCCCGAGATGCGCCCGACCTGGATGCGCGCGCGGTCATTTTTCAGCTTTTCTTTGAGGCGCTTCTCGACGGCGGCGTTATTCTTGCGCTCTTCCATGTCGATGAAATCGATGACGATCAGCCCGGCAAGGTCGCGCAGCCGCAACTGGCGCGCCACCTCTTCGGCGGCCTCCAGGTTGGTCTTGAGCGCGGTTTCCTCGATCGAGCCTTCCTTGGTCGCCCGGCCCGAGTTCACGTCGATCGCCACCAGAGCCTCGGTCACGCCGATCACGATGTAGCCGCCCGATTTCAGCTGGACGGTCGGGTTGAACATCGAAGACAGGTAGCTTTCCACCTGGAACCGCGCAAAGAGCGGCATCGCCTCGGTGTAGTGCTTCACGTTCTTGGCATGGGACGGCATGATCATCTTCATGAAGTCCTTGGCCACACGATAACCAGCCTCGCCCTCGACCAGCACCTCGTCGATCTCGCGCGAATAGAGATCGCGGATCGACCGCTTTATCAGGTCGCCTTCCTCGTAGATCGGTGCAGGCGCGATCGATTTCAGCGTCAATTCGCGGATCTGTTCCCAAAGCCGCATCAGGTATTCGTAGTCACGCTTGATCTCGGACTTGGTGCGCTGCGCACCTGCTGTTCGTATGATCAGGCCCGCGCCCTCGGGCACGTCCATCTCTGCCGCGATTTCCTTTAGCTTCTTGCGGTCGGCGGCATTGGTGATCTTGCGCGAAATGCCACCGCCGCGCGCGGTGTTGGGCATCAGGACGCAATAGCGGCCCGCGAGGCTGAGATAGGTGGTCAGCGCAGCGCCCTTGTTGCCGCGCTCTTCCTTGACGACCTGGACCAGCATGATCTGCCGGACCTTGATGACCTCCTGGATCTTGTAGCGACGCGGACGCGGTTTGCGAGGGCGGATTTCCTCGGTCACGTCCTCATCGGCCACCGATTCGATCTGGTCATCGCGTGCTGCCGCGTCTGCGGTGTCCGCGTTTTCGTCCCCGTCCTCATTACCGGACTGGGGCGCTGCATCGGGCCTTTCGCCAACGCCGGCGGGTTCGACCAGTGTCATTCCCTCGGCCTCGTCGACCGTCACGGAATCGTCGCCTGCGCCCAGGTCTACGACATCCATTCCAGCGATACTGACGGATGGATCGCGCGTTTCCACCGGATCGTCACTCTTGGCGGCAGCAGCGATCGTGGTGGGGGGACTATTCTTTGCCGTGTCCTCGTCTTCGGAGATGCCGCCGGTTTCGGTCGGTTCGGAATTATCCGCCTGATCGGCCGCGCCCGCGTCATGGCCAGCGGTGTCCGACGCAATGGCCGCATCCGCGGGCTGCGGCATGTCATCGGTCAAGTCAGGCTGATCCCCCTTGGACGACTCGGGTTTCTTGCGGCTGCGTGAACGCGAGCGAGAGCGTTTCGGCTTTTCCTTTTCCCTCTCGGCCGGCTCCTCTTCTTCAAGCGCTTCGGCATAGGCGCGTTCTTCGGCCAACAGCGCCTCGCGGTCGGCAACCGGGATCTGGTAATAATCGGGATGAATTTCCGAGAACGCCAGGAAACCGTGCCGGTTGCCGCCATACTCGACGAATGCCGCCTGGAGCGAGGGCTCCACGCGGGTGACTTTGGCTAGGTAGATATTGCCGGCGAGCTGGCGTTTGTTGACCGACTCGAAATCGAACTCGTCAACCTTGTTTCCGTCCACCACAACCACGCGGGTCTCTTCCGCATGGGTGGCATCGATAAGCATTTTCTTTGCCATTTCAACTCTTTGCACCACGGCGCGGCGCCCCCTGGCGGGGCGCCGCGCGATCGTGGATGTCTTGCTGGGGCTAGGACGCGCGGGGTAAGGGCGCGGGCGGCGGCCATTGGCCTGCCCCGTCCCTGCCTGTCATGCCTCGCGCTGTCCATCGCGGTTCTTCTCCGATGCCGCGAAAGGTGCGACATCCTCTGGTTTGACCCCGGTAAAGGCCATTACCCACCGGGAATGCGGTTGGCCCTGGGGGCCCGATCGGTCTGTTTCGCAACGGTCCGGACGATCATGCCTCTGGAATGCGCGAAAAACAGCGAATCTCTAATATGCGGGCGCGCCGAATGGCGCGCATGACCACCAGATGACATTAGCGGGGAAGACGCGGCAAATACAATGCTCTTTTTCCTGTTGCAGGAAAATCACAGGTAATCGGATCGCGAGAGCCCGTATTTCGCCATCTTTTCGTTCAGCGTGCGTCGCGGCAGGCACAGCTCTTCCATGACCGCCGCAATTGACCCCTTGTGGCGCCGCATCGTGTTGTCGATCAGCATCCGCTCGAACGCCTCGACATATTCCTTGAGGGGTTTTCCCTCGGTGGTCATCACCGGGCGCGTGGCCTCGTTATCGGCCATCAAAAGGCTGGCGATGGTGCCCGAGCCGCGGCGGTTTTGCAGCACCGCACGTTCGGCGACATTGATAAGCTGGCGCACATTGCCAGGCCAGGGCGCCTGCATCAGCTGCGCGGCCTCTTGCGCGGTTACATCGGGCGCGTCGCAACCGTATTCCTCGGCGAACTGATCCGATAATCGCGTGAACAGCGCCAGTATATCCTCACCCCGGACCCGCAGCGGTGGCAAGGTAATGCGCATCGCCGCCAGGCGATAGAACAGGTCGGGACGCAGCGCATCCTCGACCGTGCGATCCTGTTCTTGCAGATTCGAAACCGCGATGATGCGGGTCTCGGCCGGACTTCCCTGTTCATTGAGAAAGGTCAGCAGGCGGGCCTGAAGCGAGGCCGGCAATGCCTCGATGTCTTCAAGGCAGAGCGTGCCACCGCGGGCTTCCTCGACCGCGGGCAGCGCGCCGCCCTCCTGCGGCGGGCCGAAAAGACGCGCGGCGAGTGCCTCTGGGGCGTGCGCGGCACAGGCGATCTGAACGAACTTGCGCGCCGCACGGGGGCCGACCGCATGCAGCGCATGCGCCACGAGTGTCTTGCCCGTACCGGTTTCCCCGTCAATCAGCACATGGCCATCGGCCTGTCCGAGATCGAGAATATCATCGCGCAACCTCTCCATCATCGGAGAAGACCCGATGAGTTTTTGCACCATTCCCGGACCATTGGCCAACTCGCGGCGCAGCGCGCGATTGTCCAGCGTAAGCCGCCGGGTGCGCGTCGCGCGCTTTGCCAAGTCTGTCATCCGGTCGGGATTGAACGGTTTTTCCAGGAAATCGAAAGCCCCGATACGCATGGCCTCCACCGCCATGGGCACGTCTCCATGGCCGGTGATCATAATCACCGGCAGGCTTGAATCCTGCCCCATCAGACGCTTGAGAAAGGCCATTCCGTCCATACCCGGCATTTTGATGTCGGTCACCACCACGCCGGGGAAATCCGGGCCGATTTCCTTTAGCGCATCCTCGGCACGAGCAAAGGTTGTGGTGTCAAATCCGCTCAGTGCCAGCCACTGGCTGATCGACTGGCGCATGTCCTGCTCGTCATCGACAATCGCGATCTTCATGGATTGTGCCATGTTACGCTGTCTCCGCTTATTGTTATCCCGTGGCTTCCATGTCCTGTTCCAGTATCGGAAGCTGAACCTCGAAGACTGCGCCCCTCTCGCGCGCATTGCGCGCAGTCAGCCTGCCGCCAAGATCGCTTACGATCCCAGAGGAAATCGCCAGGCCTAGCCCCACTCCATCGCCCGGCGCCTTGGTGGTGTAGAACGGCTCGAACAATTGGTCGATATCCTCGATACCCTGGCCATTGTCCCGCACCGTCATGGTCGCGGTCTCGCCCGCCGAAAGGATGATGTCGATCTGCGGGTCGGCAATGTTGCGCGTGGCATCCAGCGCATTGCGCAACAGGTTGATGATGACCTGTTCCAACCGGATGCGGTCGCCCATGACCATGACCGGCTCGCGCGGCAAGGACCGCGTGATCGTGACGCGATGACGTTTTAGCTGAGCCTCCATCATCGACAACGCCCCCGAGACGCAGGCACGCATGTCCATGGGTTCGACCGCATCGCCGCCCTTGCGCGCATAGCTTTTCAATTGTCGCGTGATCGCGCCCATCCGCTCGATCAGGTCGTCGATCCGCTGAAAGGATGACAGCGCCTCTTCGGGACGGCGGCGCTGCACCAATAGCCGCGCCCCGGCCAGGTAGGTCTTCATCGCTGCAAGTGGCTGGTTCAACTCGTGGCTGACAGCGGCCGACATCTCGCCCAAGGCCGCCAGCTTGGAGCTTTGCGCCAGGGTCTGTTCCGCAACCTCGAGATTTTTCTCGGCCCGCTCGCGTTCGGCGATCTCTCGTTGCAATCGAGCGTTGAGTTGACGCAACTCAGCGGTTTCGCGCTGAAACACGACCGAACGCAGCTGGGCCCGGCGCGACAACAGGTAAAAGCTCAACGCGAGAAGGATCGCGAAACCCATGATTTCCAGCGCCAAAACCGCGTTCACCCGGTCGCGGATCGAAACGTAAGAGGTAAACGACGTGATCCGCCAGCCCCGAAAAGGAATGCGCGCGTCGTTACGCATCACCGCTTCGCCCATCAGGTAGGCATCGGGCGGCAGCGTGCCCCAGTCGGTTGTCGCCTGGATCGCGCGGGCAATCGCCGAGGGCGCAGAGCGTGCAACCAGCGCCTCGGCAATGGTCAGACCCCGCCAGCGCGGCTCGGTGGACAGGATGATCTGACCCTCACTGTCGGTCACGAGGATAGCGTCTGAAATGCCGGCCCAGCTTTGTTCGAACTTGGCAAGGTCAACACCTACGACGATGACCCCCAGCTTTTTTCGGTCTGCATTGATCGATCGCGCATAGCTGAACGTGAACCCCCCCGCATCGGTGCGCGAGATCAAGAATACGGTGTCATTTGACCGCTGCGCCTCGACGAACACGCCAGAACTGCGCAGGTTCGCACCGATTTTCGCCCGATCGCTGGCCGCCACCACCCGACCGGCATTATCCAGAAGTTGCAACGAAGCCGCCCCGATCTCGTCGACATAGGAAATCAGACGTTGCGAGCTTTGACTGAAATCGCCCGATCCAAGCGCGCCGATCAGCGTGGGATCGCGTGACAGCAACAAAGGCACCACGGATGCGCGCTGCAACTCGCTGACAACGTTCCCGGAATACAGGGCAAGCCTGACCTGCGCGCGGTTGCGCGTACTTTCGGTGAGCCTTTCGGTCAACCAGTTATTGGTATTCCAGACGGTCGCAACGGCAATCGCGAGCAGCAGGACCAAGGCAAGGCGCGGGGGCCAGCCCCTGCCGGGTGGCCACGCATACCGGACAGGGGATGTACCGCGTCGAACCATGACGCCAAGGTAAGCCCTGGCACTGGCCTGCTCAAGCAGAAGGGCTCAGGCTGGCGTCAAGGCGCCGATCAACGCGCGGAAAAGCGCCGCCCCGTCAGTATTTCCATGTGCCGGTTCCGCGGCGCGTTCCGGGTGGGGCATCAGACCAAGAACACGGCGGTTTTCGCTCAGAATGCCCGCGATATCGGCCACAGAACCGTTGGGGTTGTCGCAATAGCCAAAGGCGATGCGATCCTCGTCCCTGAGTCGTGCAACCAGGTCGTCGGGGGCCACGTAATTGCCGTCATGATGGGCCACGGGAATGGTGATCCGCTGTCCCATCTCATAGCCGCTGGTAAAGATGCTGTTGGTGGTGCTGACCGTCAAGTCAACGGGCTTGCAAACGAATTTCAGGCCCGCGTTGCGCATGAGCGCCCCGGGCAGCAGCCCGGTTTCGGTAAGAACCTGAAAGCCGTTGCATATCCCGAGCGCATAACCGCCGCGATGCACGTGCTCGACCACGGCCCGGCAGATCGGCGAGCGGGCGGCAATCGCCCCGCAGCGCAGGTAATCGCCAAAGGAAAACCCTCCGGGAATGCCAACAACATCCACGCCTTCGGGCAGCGCGCTGTCCTTGTGCCAGACCATGGTGACATCCGCGCCCGCGTTGCGGAAGGCGACGGCAAGATCCCGGTCGCAATTGGAACCGGGAAAAACGAGAACGGCGGCTTTCATCGGGTCACTCCTGCGTCCGGCTCAGCCGATCTCGATGTCGTAGCGTTCGATCACGGTGTTGGCGAGCAGCTTCTCGCACATTTCGCGCACCTTGGCCTCGGCGGCGGCGATGTCGGTCTCGGCAAGATCCAGATCGATCACCTTGCCTTGGCGTACATCGTCCACCCCCTCGAATCCGAGTGCCCCGAGAGCATGGGCCACCGCCTGGCCCTGCGGGTCCAGGACGCCGTCCTTCAGCATGACATGAACGCGGGCTTTCATCGGCGGCGGTCCTTTCAGTTGATCAGCGTGGGCTTGGTGGCATGTGTCACGTTGGAGGGCAAAACCCCCAATCGCCTTGCCACTTCGGTATAGGCATCGGTCAGATTGCCAAGGTCACGGCGAAACACGTCCTTGTCCAGTTTTTGACCTGTCTTGATGTCCCACAGCCGGCAGCTATCGGGCGAAATCTCGTCGGCAACGATCAGGCGCATGAAATCACCCTCCCAGATGCGACCGATCTCGATCTTGAAATCAATCAGCTTGATGCCGACCGCCAGCATCACGCCCGAGAGAAAGTCGTTGACCCGCAGCGCCAGCGCCACGATGTCGTCCAGATCCTGTTGGCTGGCCCAACCAAAGGCGATAACATGTTCCTCGGTGACCAGCGGGTCGCCCAAGGCATCGTCCTTGTAGTAGAACTCGATGATCGGACGCGGCAATTGCGTCCCCTCTTCGATCCCCAGCCTCTTTGACATGCTGCCCGCAGCCACGTTACGCACGACCACCTCTAGAGGGATGATCTCGACCGAGCGGATCAATTGTTCGCGCATGTTGATGCGCTTGATGAAATGGGTCGGAACGCCAATCGTGTTAAGACCGGTCATGAAGAACTCGGACAGGCGGTTGTTCAACACCCCCTTGCCCTCGATCACGTCATGCTTCTCGGCATTGAACGCAGTGGCATCATCCTTGAAATACTGCACCAGCGTGCCGGGCTCCGGCCCCTCATAGAGAATCTTTGCCTTGCCCTCGTAGATCTTCTTGCGCCGTGCCATGGAAACTCCGATCCGGTGCGCGGGGTAGTCCCCGCGCGGTCTGGATGCGCTTTTAGGGCAATGCGCGGGGTGCCGCAAGGCACGTGGGCTGACCCGCTTCCGCGCGCCGGTCCTGCCCTGATCCGAACCGCGCACCATGCCGCGCGCCAAGGATGCATTTAGATGCAACAAGGCTAGGCATGGCGCGCATCTTCCCTTAAATGGCACGGGAAACCGGACTAAAGGAGGGCCAAGGCCGATGACCACCTTCGACGACCGCGAAAACGCGTTCGAAAACAAGTTCGCCCACGACTCTGAACTTCAGTTCAGGGCAGAGGCGCGGCGTAACAAGTTGCTCGGCCTCTGGGCCGCTGACCTGATGGGCATGTCCGAAGAGGCCGCTCTCGATTATGCCAAGCAGGTTGTGAAGGCCGATTTCGAAGAGGTCGGCGACGAGGACGTGTTCCGCAAGGTGGCGGGCGACCTGGGCGACAAGGCCGACGAGACCACGATCCGCAGCAAGATGGCGGAACTGATGGCCCTGGCCAAGGAACAGGTCATGAGCGAATCCTGAGGCGGGCGCCTCGCGACCGGCCTCAAGATCATTATGACGAAAACGCATTTGCGAAGGTGGGTCAGGCATGGCACCCCTTCGCAGTAATGCCGCCCGGCGGTTCGCCGCACCGGGCACTAAAGGAGTTTACAGATGAGCGACGCGCTATCCCGCATGCTGGCCGACCGCGACTGGCTGATGGCCGACGGCGCGACGGGCACCAACCTGTTCAACATGGGACTCAGCTCGGGCGATGCCCCCGAATTGTGGAACGTCGACAAACCCGAAAATATCCGCGCGCTCTATCGCGGCGCGGTAGAGTCGGGCTCTGACATCTTCCTGACCAATTCTTTCGGCGGAAACGCGTCACGTCTGAAACTGCATGACGCTCAAGGCCGGGTGGGCGAACTCAATCGCGTGGCTGCGGAACTTGGCCGAGAGGTCGCCGACAATGCGGGGCGCGAGGTCGTCGTCGCCGGCTCGATGGGACCGACCGGCGAGATCATGGAACCGATGGGCCCCCTATCCTACAGCACCGCGGTCGAGATCTTTCACGAACAGGCCGAGGCCCTCAAAGCGGGCGGCGCGGACGTTCTTTGGGCCGAAACGATCAGCGCCCCGGAGGAATTCAAGGCCGCCGCGGAGGCCGCGAAACTCGCCGGCATGCCCTGGTGCGGCACGATGAGCTTTGACACCGCTGGACGTACCATGATGGGCGTCACCGCAACCGACCTCGCGGAAATGGTCGACAAGTTGCCCTATCCGCCACTGGCATTCGGTGCCAATTGCGGTGTCGGTGCCTCGGACCTGCTCCGTACCGTGCTGGGTTTCGCGGCGGCAGGCACCGAGAGGCCGATCATCGCCAAGGGCAATGCCGGCATTCCCCGGTATGTCGAGGGACATATCCACTACGACGGCACGCCCGAACTGATGGCTGACTATGCCGTTCTGGCTCGCGACTGCGGTGCACGGATCATCGGCGGTTGTTGCGGTACGACGCCTGCCCATCTCAAGGCAATGCGCAGCGCATTGGAAACCCGCCCCGCCGGCCCGCGTCCCAGCCTTGAGGAAATCGCCGACAAGCTGGGCGGCTTTTCCTCGGCCCGGGACGGGACCGGCGACGAGGATGGCGCCCCGGCGCGTCCACGCCGCCGCCGCCGTGGCTGAACGCCAGGTCGCACGCGCAATATGCCATGTCGCACCCGGTAAAGTGACCGGGACGAAAAGGTTCGAAACTTGATCAATCGGGGCGCGAACCACGCGCCCGGTGAAGCGGAGCAAAGCCAAGATGGCCGAGGAAGACGACGACCTGATCCTTGCGGACCTGTCCGATGACGAGCTTGTCCCGCAAATGGGCGACGATTTGTATGACGGCCTCAAGGACGAGGTTGCCGAAGGCGTCAACATCCTGCTGGAACGCGGCTGGACCCCCTACCGTATCCTGACAGAGGCGCTGGTCAGCGGCATGACCGTGGTCGGCAACGATTTCCGTGATGGGATCCTCTTTGTGCCCGAGGTCCTCCAGGCCGCCAACGCGATGAAGGCGGGTATGGCGATCCTGAAACCGCTGCTGGCCGAAACCGGTGCGCCGCGAATGGGCAAGATGGTGATTGGCACCGTCAAGGGCGATATCCACGATATCGGCAAGAACCTCGTCGCCATGATGATGGAGGGCGCCGGTTTTGACGTGATCGACCTGGGTATCAACACGGATGTCGACGAATATCTAGGCGCGCTGGAAAAGGAACAGCCCGATATCCTCGGCATGTCCGCGCTTCTGACCACCACCATGCCCTACATGAAGATCGTGATCGATACGATGGCGGAAAAGGGCATCCGTGATGACTATATCGTTCTGGTGGGCGGCGCGCCCCTGAACGAGGAATTCGGCCGCGCCATCGGTGCGGATGCCTATTGCCGCGATGCCGCGGTCGCCGTGGAAACCGCGAAGGCCTTCGTCGCGCGAAAACATAATCGAATGACGGCAGGCTGATCGCTCTTGGGCGGGGGCCCTACCGGCTCCAGCCCTGGTCGACGAAGGACGAGCCATGCCCTTTCACCGTTTCGCAACGATCGTCACAAGCGTGATTGCGGCGGCTGCGCTGACTGTCATGCTTGCGGCTGCATTGCCCGGTAACGCGGCGGCCCTTCTCCTGCCGCTGAGCCTGGCCGGCGCCGCGCTCCTGCATCTGCTGCCGCGGCGATGATTGTGCCGATTGATGGCCGCCTTGCCCGCAACGGCCTGCCCGCCGCAGGCAATGCTCGTACCCTGGTCATCGCCTGCGGTGCGCTTGCGCATGAAATAACTGCCCTTAAGCGCCTCAACGGCTGGAGCCATCTCGACCTGGCCTGCCTTCCCGCGATCTGGCACAATCACCCCGAGCGGATCGTGCCCGGCGTTGAAGAGGCCGTGAGGCATCATCGTACCGCCTATGACACAGTCCTCGTGGCCTATGGGGATTGCGGCACCGGCGGGAAACTCGCGCAGACCTGCGCAACGCTCGGCGTCGAGATGATCGCGGCCCCCCACTGCTATGCATTTTACGAGGGCGCCGACCGCTTTGCCGCCCATCCCGAAGAAATCGCAGCCTTCTACCTGACCGACTTCCTTGCCCGGCAATTCGACGCCTTCGTCTGGCGCCCGCTCGGGCTCGATCGCTGCCCCGAGCTGGTGCAAAGCTATTTCGGAAATTACGAGAAACTGGTCTACCTCGCCCAAACACGCGATCGCGCGCTTAACGCCCGCGCAAGGGATTGCGCAACGCGCCTTGGATTGACCTACGAACGCCGCCTCACCGGCTACGGCGACCTGCCCGCCTTTCTCGCGCCGCGCGACTGATCTTCTTCTTGGTTCAAATACCCAAAACGAATTTTCGTAGAAAATTCGCACCGATCTGTCATTGCCCGGCCACGCAGGCCGCCGCCTGGTCGCGGATGCGCGCGACCATGGCCCGCACCCCGTTCGACCGCTGCGAGGACAGGTGCTCGTCCAGCCCCAGGCGCGCCAGTTCCTCTCCGGCATCGACCTTCAGCACCTCGGCAACCTCCAGCCCGTCGTAAAGCGCTTGCAAAACCGCGATCAGCCCGCGCACGATCATTGCATCGCTATCGCCCTTGAACCGATAGACCGCCCCGGCCCCCACCCCCTCGATCTCGGGCCTCAGCCAGACCTGGCTCGCGCAGCCCTCCACCTTGGTTGCCGGCACCTTGAAGGCCTCAGTCAGCGGCTCCATGGCGCGACCCAGTTCGATGACATGGCGATAACGGTCTTCCCAATCTTCGAGGAATTCGAAGGTTTCCACGATCTCCTCGAACGCAACACTTGCCATCGGCCAGCCTCCAATCTTGTCCCTTTCCACTTATGCCCCAGCTTGCGAAAGGTCCAGACCGGGCATCAGGCCAGCCTTTTCAAGAGCCTCCGATTGGGCTAGGCCGGTGTGAGACATCCCGGGGAGTCCAAATGCGCGCACCGCTCATCGCCATTCTGACCGCAAGTCTTGCGCTTACTGCCTGTTCGGGCGTGCGCGACTCTCGCCTCAATCCCTTCAACTGGTTCGGACAGGCCCAGGAAACAAGGGCTACAACCGTTACCGCCAGCCCTCAATCCAGCGATCCCCGTCCGCTTGTCGCGCAGGTGAGCGCCGTTGCGGTTGATCGCATCCCCGGCGGCGCGATCCTCAGAGCAACCGGTCTGCCAACGCGGCAGGGCCATTGGGATGCCGGCCTGGTCGCCATTCCCAACGATGAGCCTGGGCTGTCCATCTATGAATTCCGCGCCGCCGCCCCCCTGACGGCAACAGCCGCGGGCACACCACAATCGCGCGAAATCACGGTGGGTCTTTATCTTTCAGACCAGGATCTCGGACCGATCCGCACCATAGTCGTTCGCGGCGCGCAGAATCAGCAGACCGTCCGTCGCTGAGCGGCCCGCCCGCGCAGCGGGCAGGGTCAGAGTGAAACGACCGCCACCGAATTGCCCTTCGCGGCCAGCGCGATCTCGCCCGAACACAACCGCAACGCATCCGCGCCGAAAACCTCGTGGCGCCAGCCCCGCAGGGCGACGACGTCACGTCGTCCTGCGGCAATGGCATCGAGATCCGCCGCATTGGCGATCAGCTTTTGCGCAACGCCTGTCTCTTCGGATTTTGCTTTCAACAACACTCGCAGCAGGTCTGCCAGCGCAGGGTTAACCTGCAACTTGTCAATGTCGCGGTCGGGTTGGGGATAATCCTCGGGCGCGGTATCCTGCGCGGCACCGATCGCGGCGACGATGCCCTCGGCAATCTCGCCTCGCCGCGCCTCGCGCAGCAAAAGCCTTGCGCGCGACAGATCCTCGGGGCCTTGCGGCCTTGTCGAGGCCAGTTCCAGCAATGCGTCATCCTTGAAGACACGGGTCCGCGGAATGTTGCGGGACTGTGCATAAGCCTCGCGAAAGCGGGCCAATTCGCGAACGGCTGCGAGGAACTTGCCCGAATTGGTACGCGTTTTGACCCTTTTCCAGGCCTCAGAGGGGCGCACGATATAGGTTTCGGGATCGGTCAGAACCGCCAGTTCCTCCTCAAGCCATTTCGCACGCCCGGTACGATCCAGCTCGGTGGCAAGATATTCGTAGATGCCGCGCAAATGCGTCACATCGGCCAACGCGTAGGTTTTTTGGGCATCGGTCAGGGGACGGCGCGACCAGTCGGTAAAGCGCGAGGTCTTGTCCAGGTTGGCCTTGACGATCTTTCGCACCAGTGTTTCGTATCCAACCTGTTCGCCGAAGCCGCAGACCATCGCTGCAACCTGCGTGTCGAACAGGGGCTGGGGAAAGACCTTGCCCTCGGTAAAGAAAATCTCCAGGTCCTGCCGCGCGGCGTGGAACACCTTGACGACATTCGCGTTGCGGAAAAGCCGATAAAGCGGCTCCAGCGACAGCTCACCCGCCAGCGGATCAACCAGAACGGCCTCGCCATCCTTCCCCGGAAGCGCCATCTGAACCAGGCAAAGCTTGGCGTAATAGGTCCGTTCGCGCAGGAATTCGGTATCAAGCGTCACATAGGGCGCCTTGGCAGCCATCTCGCAAAAGGCGTCCAGTTCCTCTGTCGTGCTCAGTGTTCTCATGTCTGCCCGTTTCAGTTCCTGCCTGCCGCAAGCCTCCGTGATAAAGAAACGGCATCGCCTTGGAAAGGGGCGTTGACACCGGCGCGACAGCGCGAAAACAGGCCCCGGCGCGGCCGCTTGGGAAGTTCAGACGCCTGGGGAGCGTCGCGCAGACAGGGCCGGGCGCAACCGCGTGCCACAGCCGTTCACGACAGCATGACCGGCGTCCTGTCGCCTGCCGCGTAGCGGCGCAACACCTCGGGATAGAGCCGATGCTCCATGGGCAAGACCCGTTCGGCCAGCGTCCGGGCCGTGTCGCCGGGCAGGATCGGCACCCTCGCCTGTCCCAGCAACGGCCCGCCATCCAGTTCCGCGGTCACCTCGTGCACGCTGCACCCGGCCTGTTCGTCGCCCGCCTCGATCGCGCGGGCATGCGTGTTCAACCCGCGATACTTCGGCAAGAGCGATGGATGGATGTTCAGCATCCGCCCTTGCCACGCCGTCACGAACCCCTCGGTCAGAACACGCATGAAGCCCGCCAGGCAAAGAATATCGGGTTGCGCCCGCTCCAGCTCTTGCTGCAACGCCGCCTCGAAAGCCACGCGATTCTGTCCAAACGGCTTGTGATCGACGACCGCCGTGGGAATCCCCAATGCCGCGGCCCTTTCAAGGCCGCCTGCGCCGGGTACGTTCGAAACCACCAGAACCGGCCTCGCCGGATGATCGCCCACCATGCTTTCGGCCAGCGCCACCATGTTGGAGCCCGACCCCGAGATCAGGATCGCGACGCGCTTCACGACAGGTTCCCGCGATAGCGGATCCCCTGCCCCGGCGCGACCCGGCCGATATCGAACACCGTTTCTCCTTCGGCGCGCAGCAGCCCGGCCAGAGCCTCGGCCCGGTCGGGCGCCACGACCAGCACCATGCCGATGCCGGCATTGAAGGTTTTCAGCATCTCGCCGTGCTCAAGCCCGGCCACTTCCGACATCCAGCCGAACACAAGCGGCAGGTGCCAGGCATCAAGATCGATCTCGGCCCCCAGCCCCTCGGGTAGGACACGGGGCAGGTTCTCGGTCAGCCCTCCGCCGGTGATATGGGCCAGCGCCCGCACCCCGCCAGACCGGATCGCGGCCAAAGCAGGTTTCACGTAAAGCCGCGTGGGCGTCAGCAATGCCGCGCCGAGAGAGCCATCGGCAAAAGGCGCAGGGTTAGACCAGGACAGCCCCGCGCGTTCCACCACCTTGCGCACCAGCGAGTAGCCGTTGGAATGCACCCCATCCGAGGCCAGCCCCAAGAGTACATCGCCCTCGGCCACGCCGGCAGGCAGCTCGGTGCCCCGCTCCATCGCGCCCACGGCGAACCCCGCCAGATCGAAATCGCCATCGCCATACATGCCAGGCATTTCAGCCGTCTCGCCACCGATCAGCGCACAGCCGGCCCGCACACAGCCTTCGGCGATACCCTCGACCACCTGCGCGGCCTCGTCCACGGCCAACTTTCCGGTTGCGAAATAGTCGAGAAAGAACAGCGGCTCTGCCCCCTGGCAAACCAGGTCGTTGACGCACATGGCAACAAGGTCGATTCCCACACCGCCCACCTCGCCCGTATCTATGGCGATGCGCAGCTTCGTGCCGACCCCGTCGGTCGCGGCGACCAGCACCGGATCGGCATAGCCCGCGGCCTTGAGATCGAACAAGGCACCAAACCCTCCGAGACCCGACATCACGCCCGGCCGCGCGGTGCGTTTCGCGGCAGGTTTGATCCGCTCTACCAATGCGTTGCCCGCATCGATATCGACACCCGCTTGCGAATAGGTCAGACCGTTCCTGCGCTCGCTCATCGCCGCCCTCCTGAAATATGGGCCTTGCGTTAGCCGATCCCCCGCCCGCTGTCCACGCCCCCGCTTGACGCCCCGCCCTTCGCGGCCTAGGCAAAGGTCCAGGCGGGCCTGTAGCTCAATGGTTAGAGCAGAGCGCTCATAACGCTTTGGTTGGGGGTTCGAGTCCCTCCGGGCCTACCATATCGAGACACGGCCCTCGGTGGGGTTAGGGTGATTACCAGCCGGGCCGGTCTGGTCGCGCCTGAACATCCGACCACAAAGCGCCGGATCGGCTAACTCCTTTAGAATGATTGGATCGACTTAATTGCCAATCGATTTCGGCGTCCGGTTGTGGTCTGATACTCAAGGTAATTCTTTGGTTTTACGGCACGAATATGTTCGACAGAGATAAGAGCGGGGAAATCCTGAGCACGGCAGAGGCGCGTTCAAGGACGCTCGTGTCGGATCTGCTGGTGATGACCGAGGCGGGCGATCCCGTTCTGAACGACTATTGCGAGGTGATGGCCCGGCTGCGGGGCACGACACATGCCTTCGTTGTACTGATCTATGAATCGCAGTTTTATTTCATCGGCCGTTACGGCTATATCGACGTGCGCTGCTCTATCCCGACAGAATCTCAGCCTGACTGGCGGGGCGAGGCGCAGGTTGAGTACGTGGACCCCGCCGAAGAAATCCCGGGCGGAGAACTCTACCCGGCCGACCTCAGGGCGAACAGCTATGTGCATTTCGCCCCTCTGAAGCTGGATGGCATCCCGGTCGGCATGGTCGGTGTTGCCAACCGCGCGCCGATGACAACGGCGACCCCCGATCAGCGAATCGCATTAGATGTCATGGCGCGGTTGACCGAAACCTATCTGGGCAAGCATCAGACGCTGAAACGCCACACGCAGGAAATTTTCGGCATGTTGCAAGGCGACACCTAGCCGGGCGCGCCGCCTCTGCCTGCGCAATAGGGCCAGCACACCCCCCATTTGAACCACGTTCCATACCGAGTTGACAGGTCTCGGTCCGCTTAAGCGGTATATAAAAGTAATCATTTGTGTGGTTGGTGCGAGGTAAGGACCGTTGGTCGATGATAACAAAAAGATCGTGCGCGAAGTCGACCTGACGTCCGAAAGATCGCTGGCTCTTGTTGCCGACCTGTTGATCATGACCGATACCGGCGAACCGGCGCTCAACATGGCATGTGAACTGATGGCGCGGCTTCGTGGAACGAACCGCGCATTTGTCGTTCTCGTCTATCATTCCGAGGCTTATTTCATCGGGCGCTATGGATATCCCCGTATTTCCTACGCCGTGCCCATAGAGGTGCAACCGAATTGGCGAGGCGATGAGCAGGTCGAGTATCTTGATGTCGACAGGGAAATCGCCGGACGGCAGACATACCCTCAGGACCTTCGTGAAAGCCAATACCTTCATTTCGCCCCGCTCAAGATAGACGGCATTCCGATCGGCATGGTCGGCGTGGCCAATCGTGATCCCCTGCCACCGGCGACGCTCGACCAACGCGTCGCGCTGGATCTTTTATGCAAGCTCGTGGCGGAACGGCTGCATCACCATCGACTGTTGAAACGCCACACTCGCGAACTGTTCGGCCTCCTTCAGGGCGATGCCCCCTGACAGCATGTCCATGCCAAGATTCCGGTCGCTCAAGGCCGAATGAGACGGAAATCGTGCCATAAGCGGTATATTGGACTCTCAAATTCGCCCTCAATACTCCATATAACCACCTGGATGCGGCAGAAAGCACCACTGAAGTCGAACCTGTTCGGGTTAGGTTAGCCGCGTCGCCTACCGAACTTTCCCCGTGGTGTTGGCGGCATCGGGATCGGTTCTTTTTTTACTTTGACACAGTGAAAGCACCCTGAACACCGGTTTCGCGAAACGGCCTGAGGTCAATGGCCTGGCTAACAAAGCGAGCGATACTGTGTCTGAAACGTTTCACCCGGAAATATCGGCGCGGCTACTGGGCGACTCGCAGGCAATGGTCGAGTTGAAGTCAGCCCTGACCCGCCTCGCCACCACGACGGCACCGGTTCTTTTGCGGGGTGAAAGAGGCACCGGCAAACAGAGCGCGGCGCGCGCCCTGCATGCCGCATCCGGTAGAACCGGACCCTTCGTCATCGTCGATTGTTCCGGCATGAGGACCGAGTTTCTCGAACTTGAATTGTTCGGCCAGCATCACTCCAGCCAACGCGGACGTATAGAATGCGCCGCTGGTGGCACCCTGTTTCTGGACGAAATCGGAGCAATGCCTGAAAAGTTGCAAGCGCGCTTATCGCACGTCCTAGAAAAGGGAACCTTCCGTCGCGCCGGCAGCCACCAGGAAATCGCGGTCGATTTCCGCTTCGTCGCCGCGACGCATGAACTTTACGAAACCGCCCTGGCCCACGGTCGTCTCGGGGACGACCTTCTGTTTCGTATGAACCTGCATGAGATCCACATGCCGCGGCTCGTCGAGCGGGCGCATGACATTCGGATGCTCGTACAGTCGATGCTGGAAAACCACGCCCAAAGGCAGTTTGATCAGCCTCGTGGGTCCTTTGACGAGACCGCCCTGGAACTTCTTGCCCGGCAGGAATGGCCGGGCAACCTCGACGACCTCTACAAGGTGGTGTCACGCGCGCTGACGCTTTTTCCCGGCCGCGAGATCGGCGCCGCGCATCTGTTGCAGATCATCGGCCCCGGCAGCCTCGCGCCGGGGGCACAGCCCCGATCCTTGCCCGACGCGCATGTACCGACGCAACATTTCCTGTCGCGCTAGCAACGAGACCGGCAGGTCCGCCAGCGCCGGCTTGCCCCCACGGTTCGTATCGGCCGCATGGGCAGTGTGAACCCCGCCTTGAAAACATTGCAAGAGCTACGTTTTCAAGGTGTTCAGACCCTTTCTTTGGCTGTTGACGGCTGTGACCAAAGGCCGTAGCCTCTGCCGCGTTCATAAGGTCGGCCAGTCCGACAGGGAGAAAAAAACAACGGGAAAAGGGCTGCATTGCGGCCCTTTTTTCGTCGCCCTAAATGGCCTGAATTGCACGCTGACAGCGCTGGCACGCCATGTTAGAGCGGCAGACAGCAATAGCCAGAAAGGGATGGAACCCATGCGCGATCTTCTCAGGCTTGTGACCCTCATGGCCGTGACAGGGTTGGCCTTGCCCGTCGCGGCGCAGGAAACAGCACCCGCGCAAACCGATGAGACCCCGGCCGCCGAGGCGCCCGCCACGCCCGCACAACAGGCCACGCCAGAGGCCCAACCTCCCCAGCCCTATGTCAAGGAAACCTTTCAGGACTGGCGTCTTGTCTGTGTCGCGCTGGCGGAAAACCGCGAAAGCTGCACCATGCAGCAGCTGATGCGCGACGCAGAGGGCAACCCCGTCAGCCAGGTCTCTCTCGCGCCGTTGCCGCCTGCGGCCGCCCCGCGCGCCGCCGCTGTCGAGATCGCAACGCCGCTAGAGACACTGTTGAGCGAGGATCTGCTGATCCGTGTCGATACCAGCGAGGCAAAGCGATATCGCTTTTCCTATTGCACCCCGCAGGCCTGCGTTGCCCGGTTTGCCCTGACTGAGGCCGAAGTCGGCGCCTACAAATCCGGCGGCAAGGCGACGGTGACGATCGTGCCGCTTCTGGCGCCCGATCAGACGGCCTCTGTCACGATGTCGCTGGCAGGCTTTACCGCCGCCTACGAGGCCGTGACGAAAATCCTCGCGCAATAAGCGCCCCAGGCGGGGCCGCGCGACAGCGCGCCCTGCCCTCGCCCCAGATGGTCAGCCTATCCACCGCACAACCGCCCGCCCGCCGCAACGTCGCCGTCCTGGTCATGGCACAGGCCATACTGGGCGCGCAGATGCCGATGATCTTTACGATTGGCGGACTGGCCGGCCAGAGCCTTGCGCCGAATGCCTGCCTCGCGACATTACCGATTTCCATGATCGTATTGGGTTCGATGCTGAGCGCGACCCCGCTTGCGGCCTTCATGCAGAGGTTCGGGCGGCGGGCAGGCTTCTACCTTGGCCTTACGGGGGGGGCTGTCGGTGCCGGGATCGGTGCGCTCGGGCTTTATCTTGGCTCGTTCACGCTTTTCCTTACCGGATCGTTCCTGACCGGCGTCTATCTATCGGCGCAGGGATTCTATCGCTTTGCCGCCGCAGATACCGCCACCGGCGATTTCCAGCCGAAGGCGATTTCCTACGTGATGGCCGGCGGGCTGGCGGCCGCGGTGATCGGTCCGCAACTGGTCAAGGTTACGGCCGAGGCGATGGTGATCCCGTTCCTTGGCACCTATCTCGCGGTGATCGGATTGAACGGGCTGGGCCTTGTTCTCTTTGCCTTTCTCGACATCCCGCGTCCGCCCGCGCGCGACCCGGCCCATCACCAAGGCCGGAGCCGGGGCGAATTGCTGCGCGAACCGACGATCGCCGTGGCGATCATCTGCGCGATGGTGTCCTACGCGCTGATGAACCTCGTGATGACCTCGACACCGTTGGCCGTGGTCGGCTGCGGTTTCGATACCGGAACCGCAGCCGATATCGTCACGGCACATGTTCTGGCCATGTATGTGCCCAGCTTTTTCACCGGGCACCTGATCGCGCGTTTCGGCGACCGGCTTATCGTGGCGACCGGTCTGGGCATCCTGGCACTGGCGGGTGGCGTGGCGCTGATGGGGGTCGAACTGGAACACTTCTTCGTTGCCCTGGTCCTGCTGGGGGTTGGGTGGAATTTCGGTTTCATCGGTGCAACGGCGATGCTGGCGCGCGCCCACTCACCCGAGGAACGCGGACTGGTGCAGGGGGTCAATGACATGATCGTGTTCGGTGGGGTAACTATCGCCTCGCTGGCATCGGGCGGGTTGATGAACTGTTCAGGCGGCACGGCGATCCAGGGCTGGACGGCTGTCAACCTTGCCATGGTCCCGTTTCTCGTTTTGGCAGGCGCTGCGCTGATATGGCTGGCACTGCGCCCCCGCGATATCAGCCAGGCCTAAAACCCAGCCGCTTTGCGTAGCATGTTGCTGGCCACCAGGATGATGAACAGGGCAAACACGCGTTTCAACGGCTTGGGGTCCATCGCATGGGCGAGCCGAACACCCCAGGGCGCCGTGATCAACGTCATCGCAATGATCACCGCAAAGGCCGGAAGGTTCACCGCACCAATGGTATAGGGCGGCTTTCCCTCGGCGGGAATGTCCAAAAGCAGAAAACCGATGACCGAGGGGACGGCGATCAGAACGCCGAACCCCGCCGCGGTCGCCACCGCCCGGTGGATCGGGGTGTTGAAAAGTGTCATTAGCGGCACCCCGAAACTGCCCCCACCAATCCCCATCAGCACAGAAAGAAAGCCCACAACCGGCGAAATCGCCGCGCGGACAATCCCTCCCGGCATCGCGTCGCCCAGCCTCCACCGCGCGCGTCCGAAGGCCAGGTAAAGCCCGACCGTCACGCCCAGCACGCCGAAAATTCCCTGCAACACCACCGAGCGCAGCATGCTCGCCACCAGCACGCCCAGCACCGCGCCGACCGCGATCCCCGGCGCCCAGCCCCGCAGGATCGCCCAATCGACCGCGCCCTTCTTGTTATGCGACAGGACCGACCTCAGCGATGTGACGATGATCGTGGCCAGGGAGGTGGCAAGGCAGATCTGCATCAGCTGCGGGCTGTCATATCCCAGCCCCGAAAAGGCATAGAAAAAGGCAGGAACAAGTATGATGCCACCGCCCACGCCCAATAGTCCAGCGATCACACCCGCCACCGCGCCGATCGACAAAAGCAGCGCCAGCATCATCAGCATCATCGATAGTTCCGGCATTTTGTCTCTCGCCCCCGTTTTGGTCCGTTTAGGACAATTGCCCCTCAAGGACCAGCGGGTTCAGGCGGCGCCGGGCACGGCATCGAGCGCGGCCCCGACAACCTCTAGCCCCGCGCCGGGGCGCGTCGCGCCTTCTGACAGGATACGCCGCCAAGCGCGCGCACCAGGCTGGCCGGCAAAAAGGCCCAGCATATGCCGGGTAACGGAATGCAGCCGCCCGCCCTGGGCCAAATGCCGGGCAATATAGGGGGTCATTTCATCCACAACCTGCCGGGCGCTCTTGACGCCGGGCAAGCCGAAAATCTCTTTATCCGCCTGCAAAAGGATCGCGCCGGGATCGTGATAAGCCGCGCGTCCGATCATCACACCGTCAAGGCCCGCATCCAGATGCGCGCGGGCTTGGGCAAGGGTCTCGATCCCGCCATTCAGGCTGATATGCAGGTCGGGAAAGCTGTTTTTCATCTCGTGTACCAGCGCGTAGTCGAGCGGGGGGATATCGCGGTTTTCCTTGGGACTGAGCCCTTGCAGCCATGCCTTGCGCGCATGAAGGGTAAAGCGGTTGACACCCCCAGCCCGCACCGTTTCGAGAAAGGCGGGCAGAACAGAGCGTGGATCCTGGTCATCGACGCCTATCCGGCATTTCACGGTAACCTCGACACGGCTGGACGCGCGCATTGCCGCGACGCATTCGGCCACAAGCTCGGGGGTTTTCATCAACACCGCGCCAAAGGTGCCCGATTGCACCCGGTCGGAGGGGCAGCCGACGTTCAGATTCACCTCGTCATAGCCCTCGTCGCAACAGATGCGCGTAGCTTCGGCAAGTTCCACCGGGTCTGATCCGCCAAGCTGAACCGCCACCGGATGCTCGGCTGGATCAAAGGCCAAAAGATGCCGAGCCCCCCCCCGCACCAGCGCCGGTGCAGTCACCATCTCGGTATAAAGCAGCGCGCGCGCACTCATGAGCCGGTGAAAATATCGGCAATGCCGGTCGGTCCAGTCCATCATCGGTGCGACGGACAATCTAGCACTTTGCTTTACTTGCATTTTTATTTATCTTCAAAATGTTGACGGCGGATGTTGCTGTGCTGGACTACGCCCCGATATCACCGAATTTATTCTTCTACGAGGGCTCATTGCGCGCATGATAACGGCTTTCACCACCAAGCCCCCGGTGCTTACCGGATTCAGATCACACTAAAGGACCGCTACGCGAGCAAAACGTTCCTGCCCCGTGATGACGCCTATGGTTGGGTCGACCAGAGCTTTGGCAAACGCATCGACGGTCGTATAGCCGATATGTGCGAGGTCGGGAAACCGAAGCGTCGCGGCAATGCTGTCACTCGCATCATGCCAAGGCCGCGCATAGGGAATGGTCTTGCCGATGTTCATCGTACACGATTATTCCGATTACCCCAGGCAGGCGCCACGCTCGTTTCGTTTCGGGCGTTGCTTTCGCCGTCAGCGGAATTTGACTCGAAGCCGGGCATGCCGCCTCTGGACGCGGAGTTCATTTTGCGCTGGACTGCGCCCGACACCAAGGAGAGAGCCGATGGCCACCGTCAAGATCTGGACTGACGAAGACGTAGTCACCAATCCTCGCGTAAGTGCCGTTTTCGATGATATACGCGCGACCCGAGGCACCGATTTCGTCAATAATGTCTGGCGTGCCCTGGCCAATCAACCCGATGTCCTCGAGGCCACCTGGGCGCAGGTCAAGGCGGTGATGGCACAACCGGGGGCCTTGGACCCTCTTGTCAGGGAAATGCTCTACATGGCTGTTTCCATTGCGAATGGCTGTGAGTATTGCGTGCATTCCCATACTGCCTCGGCGCGCGCAAAAGGGATGACAGAGGCAATGTATTCCGATTTGCTGGCTGTGGTTGGGCTGGCTTCACAAACCAATGCCCTGGTGACCGCCTTGCAGGTACCCGTCGATTCAGAGTTCGAGGTCTAGGCCATGGAACACGCGATCATCGCCCGCACGCCGGGCACCGCCGATGTTCTGGAATGGTCTGAAATCGACATACTCCCCCCCGGCCCCGGCGAGGTTCTCGTGCGCCACACCGCCGTGGGGTTGAACTTCATCGATACCTATTTCCGGTCGGGACTCTATCCCTGGCCCAGCCATACGCTGATCCCCGGCGGCGAGGCGGCGGGCGTGATCGAGGCTGTCGGCGCGGGAGTCACAGGGCTGAACCCCGGCGATCGCGTGGCCTATACCACGCCCAACGGCGCCTGTTCGACCGCGCGCGTTCTGCCTGCCGACCGGCTGGTCGCCCTTCCCGGCACGATCCCCGACGAGATCGCCGCCAGCGTGATGCTGAAAGGGCTGACCGCGCATTACCTGATCCATTCAAGCCACGCGGTTCAGCCTGGTCAAACCGTTTTGGTCCACGCCGCGGCAGGGGGTGTCGGGCTGCTGCTCGGACAATGGCTGGCCGCCAAGGGCGTGCGGGCAATCGGCACTGCGGGCGGGCCTGACAAGGTCGCTCTGGCCCTCGCGCATGGCTACGAAACAGTGATCGACTACCGCGCGGACGAGTTCGCGACGCAGGTCTTGCATGCGACCGGGGGCCAGGGCGTCGATTGCGTCTATGACAGCGTCGGGCGCGATACCTGGCGCGGATCGTTGAAATGCCTGCGCAAGCGGGGAATGCTGGTCAGTTTCGGCCAGTCTTCGGGGACGCTGGACGATTTCCGGATGAGTGATCTCGCCACGGGAAGCTTTTCCGCCAACAGGCCGGTACTATTCGATTATATCTCGGATAGCCAAGAGCTTCGCAGCCGTGCAGACGCCCTGTTCAGCGCAATTTCCGAGGGCGTCCTGACGCCCCGGATCGGCCAGAGCTATGCGTTATGCGATACGGCCAAGGCGCACCGCGCGCTAGAGGCCCGCCAGACCACCGGCGCAACCGTCCTGATCCCCTAGAGGGGTATTTTCAATTTCAAATCATCGCGTTGCCAGGGCATCCTCAAGTGTTGCGCGAAGCAGATCCGCAGGGACATCATCGGTGACGAATGCCTCACCGATCCCGCGGGCAAGGATGAAACGCAAGCGTCCGTCCTGTACCTTCTTGTCCTGTGCCATGAGCGCGACAAGCCCCTCGGCATCGGGCAGTTCGCCGGGGATATCGGAAAGGTCGCGCTTCATTCCCATGCCGGCGAGGTGGGCGCGCACGCGACTTGGATCTTCTTGCGCGCACAATCCCATTCGCGCTGACAGGTCAAAGGCAAGGGCACAGCCGATCGCCACACCCTCTCCATGCAGCAGGCGCTCGCCATAACCGGTAGCGGCCTCAAGCGCATGACCGAAGGTATGGCCAAGGTTCAATAGCGCACGATCGCCCTGTTCGGTCTCGTCACGTGTCACGATCGCGGCCTTCATCTCGCAGGACCAGCGCACCGCGCGGGCGCGTGCATCCCGATCACCGCGGGCCAGCGCCGGGCCCTCGCGTTCCAGCCATTCGAAAAACGTCGCATCCCCCAGCAACCCGTATTTCACCACCTCGCCGTATCCGGCCAGGAAATCGCGCGCTGTCAGGGTCTCGAGAACCGCGATATCGACCAGCACCAGGCTGGGCTGGTGAAACGCACCGATCAGGTTCTTGCCCTGCGCCGAATTTATACCGGTCTTGCCCCCGACAGAGCTGTCGACCTGCGCCAACAGCGTCGTGGGCACCTGAACGAAGCGCACGCCCCGGCGCAGGACAGCGGCAGCAAAACCTGCCAGGTCGCCGATCACCCCGCCGCCCAGGGCGACCACGATGTCGCGCCTTTCGATCTTTTGCTCGATCAACCACTCCACCGCGCGGGAAAACTGTGCCCAGCCCTTGGTGGCCTCACCTGCGGGCAGGGCAAGCGCGGGCGCCTCTATCCCTTGCGCCGAAAGGGCCCCGCGAAACCGATCGAGGTGAAGCCCCGCCACCGTTTCATCGGTCAGGATCGCCACGCGCGGCCGGGCAAGCAGGGGGGCGATCTGGGCGCCGGCGTGCTCGATCAGGCCGGCGCCGATGCGGATGTCGTATTCCCGGCCCGGCAGGCCGACATGAACGGTGTCCAGGGGATGTGTCACATGGCCTCCACAACATCGGGGCGGGTCTTTAGAATGGCAAGCACCGCGCCGGCCATCTCGTCGACGGAATAGCGCGGATCGGCTTTCACCGTCAGGTCGGCCAAGGCGTAGAAAGGGCGGCGCTGGTTGTACAGGTTGCGCAACGTCGCGTAGGGATCGGCGGTGTGCAGCAGGGGGCGACTGTCCTTGTGGCGGACCCGCGCCCACAAGAGATCGAGATCGGCATCAAGCCAGATCGCCACCCCGTTGCGCGAAATCTCGCGGCGGTTGGTTTCCGACATGAACGCGCCGCCACCGGTGGAAAGAACCGCCGGCCGCCCCTGCAAAAGTCGGGCGATCACTTGCGATTCCTTCTGTCGAAAGAACGACTCGCCGTCGCGTTCAAAGATTTCGGCGATCGACATGTTGGCTGCCTTGACGATCTCTTCGTCCGAGTCGAGGAAAGGCGCGTTCAGCTTGCGGGCAAGCGCCGTGCCCACCGCCGTCTTTCCCGCCCCCATCAGGCCGACCAACGCTATCGTCTTTTTAAGCCGCAAGCCCAATTGGGCGACCTCCTGCCAGTCTCGATCCTGTGACACACATAGGCGTGAACTCCGACCGAATGCCAGTTATAATACCGGGTAACAAGCCTGGGGCAGACAGCAAGGGCCGAGCAGAATGATACGACTTATCAAGATCCTGTTTTTTTTCGTGCTCCTGGGGTTCCTGGGGCTGGTGGGCTATGCCTATCTGGGTGATCTCGATCCGAACCAGTCCGAACGGACCCAGACCATGACCCTTGATGTCAACTAGCCTGCGGCCCTCGCGCATCGGGGCATGCATCCGGGGTATTGCCCTTTTTCTGGCAGCCGCGCCCGGCGCGGCGAGGGCCGAGGCACCGCTTTCCGCAATAGACTGGCTTTCGGAATCGGTTGCCGCGCCCGGCGTGGTGACGCCGGGCCCGGCCCTGATCCCGCCGGGCACGCTTGCGCCCATCACGGTCATCCCGCTGGGCCGGACCAGCCCCGATGCGGTGGGTATCCTGCCGGCCAGGCTGACCGGGCTGGCAAGCAACCTATGGGGGCCGGGGGACCCCTCCACCATTGCAGGCGCCATCAGGGCAGAGCGGGTGGACACCCTGCCCGCCATCCAGGCGCTGATGCTCAAGATCCTGCTGGCGGAACTTGACCCGCCCACCGGGTCCGGTGGCGAGGGACAGATTCTTTTGGCGCGGCTTGACAAGCTGTTGGACCTCGGAGCGCTCGATCAGGCGCAGGCGTTGGTCGAACGGGCCGGTCCGACCGATCCCGCGCTTTTCCGCCGCTGGTTCGACATCGCGCTTCTGACTGGGCAGGAAGACCGCGCTTGCGCCGCGATGCGCGCGACGCCCGGCATCGCACCGACCTTTCCCGCCAGGATTTTCTGCCTTGCGCGGGGGGGCGATTGGAATGCCGCCGCCTTGACGCTTGAAACCGCCCGCGCGCTTGGTTTCGTAAGCGATGAAGAGGACGCGCTGTTGGCCCGTTTCCTTGATCCCGACCTTGCCGAAGGGGCAGAGCCATTGCCAGCCCCGACCCGCCCCAGCCCGCTGATCTACCGCATGCGCGAGGCAATCGGCGAACCCTTGCCCAGCGCGACGCTGCCGCTGGCCTTCGCGCGCGCCGACCTGCGCCGCACCGCCGGATGGAAGGCGCGTATCGCAGCGGCCGAGCGGCTGGCACGAACCGGGGTGTTGACGCCAAACCAGCTTTTGGGGGTGTGGACCGAGCGCAAACCGGCTGCCTCGGGCGGCCTTTGGGAGCGTGTGGCCGCCCTTCAGGCGTTCGACGTGGCCATGTTGTCGGGCAAGCCGGGATCGGTGGCGCGCGCCCTGCCCCGAGCCTGGGCCGAAATGCAGAAAGCCAGGCTGGAAGTCCCTTTTGCAGAGCTTTACGGCCCGCGCCTGTCACAACTCGCTCTCGATGGCGAGGCCGGTGCGCTGGCGTTCCGGGTCGGACTCTTGAGCAGCGACTACGAGGCCGTCGCCCGCGCGCATGCCCCCGCAAATGCGCAAGAGGCGTTCCTGGTCGGGCTTGCCCTGGACGCGATAGGCGCGGCCTCGACCGACGACGCGCTGGCCGCGGCTCTCAGGGACGGGTTTGCAGATCGCCCCCTGCCCCGCGCGCAGGAAAGACTCATCCGCGAGGGACGGCAAGGCGAGGCAGTGTTGGCTGCCATAGACCTGATCACCGACGGGGCGCGGGGCGATATCGCGGATATCAGCCGGGCATTGGCCGTTCTGCGGCATCTGGGGTTGAAGGACAGTGCCCGCCAAAGCGCTTTGCAACTCATGCTGCTGGAGCGACGGGGGTGACGGACGCCGATCGCTGGATCTCGGTTTTTCTTGACGCGCAAGCCGCCGAACGGAACGCGGCCAGGAATACAAGCCTGGCCTATGCCCGGGACCTCGCGGATTTCGCGGGCTGGCTGACTGCGCGCGGGGGCACGATGGATCAGGTCGAAGAGGCCGCGATAATCGACTACCTCGTCGCCTGCGAAACGGACGGGCTGGCCCAGAGCACCCGTGCCCGCAGGCTGTCGGCCATCAAACAGCTTTTCCGTTTCGCCTACGAGGAAGGATGGCGCACAGATAACCCCGCGCTGCGGATCAAGGGACCGGGCCGGACGAGGCGCCTGCCCGGAACGCTGAGCCATGACGAGGTCGACCGCCTATTGGCCGCTGCCGAGGCATGCCCGCGTGATCGGCTCCGCAATACCTGCCTGATGCAACTGCTTTACGCGACCGGAATGCGGGTCAGCGAACTGGTCACGCTGCCCGCCGCCGCCGCGCGGGGCGATCCGCGGATGTTGCTGATCCGTGGCAAGGGCGGCAAGGAACGGTTTGTGCCGCTGTCGCCGCCCGCGCGCGCCGCGCTTGGCGCCTGGTTGGCGCGGCGCGATGAGGCCGAGGATCTCGCCCGTGCCCAAGGCAGGCCGGCCAGCCGGTTCCTCTTTCCATCGCGTGGCAAGGGGGGGCACCTGACGCGCCACCGCTTTTACGGCCTGATAAAGGAGTTGGCCATCGCGGGCGGCGTGGACCCGGCGCGGGTGACCCCACACACGCTGCGCCACGCCTTTGCGACGCACCTGCTGGCCGGGGGCGCGGATTTGCGCGCGATCCAGACGATGCTTGGCCATGCGGACCTGTCGACAACCGAGATCTATACCCACGTCCTGGACGAGCGCCTGCGAAAACTGGTTCAAGAACACCACCCCCTGGCCCGACGTCCTGCAACGGGTTGAACCGGGGCCGCGCTGTCCCCATAACCTTTGGGTATCACCACCATAGGGATGAACATGGACAGCCCCGCCCCCCTGATCGACGCCTCTTTCTGGATCACCTCTGGCGCGATCATCGCCCTCTTGCTCATGTCGGCATTCTTTTCCGGGTCCGAAACGGCGTTGACCGCCGCCTCACGCGGCAAGCTGCGTTCACGCGCGGACAAGGGCGATAGCGGGGCAGAGACAGCCCTCAGGATTACCGAAGACAATGAACGCCTGATAGGATCGGTCCTTCTGGGCAACAACATGGTCAACATCCTGGCCGCCTCTCTTGCGACGGCGCTGTTCACGCGGCTGTTCGGGGAATCGGGCGTGGCGCTGGCAACGCTGGTGATGACGCTGCTGGTGCTGATTTTCGCCGAGGTGTTGCCCAAGACCTACGCGATCACCAATGCCGAGCTTGCCGCCGCGCGCGTCTCGCCCGCCATCCGGCTGGTCATCATGGTCTTTTCGCCAATCGTCGCCGCGGTGCGCCGCCTGGTTAGGCTGATACTGGCGTTGTTCGGGGTCAAGACCGATCCCGATCGCAACGTTCTTGCGGTGCGCGAGGAAATCGCCGGCGCGCTGCAACTGGGTCATTCCGAAGGTGTGGTCGAAAAAGAGGACCGGGACCGCATCCTGGGCGCGCTTGACCTGGGCGAACGCACCGTCGAAGAGATCATGTTGCACCGTTCCAAGATCGAGATGGTCGACGCGGATGCCTCACCGGAAACGATCCTGTCGCACAGCCTGGAAAGCCCGCATACGAGGCTGCCGATCTTCAAGGACGACCCCGAAAACATCGTCGGCGTGATCCATGCAAAGGACCTGTTGCGCGCGATGGACAAGTTGATGCGCGGACCCGACGCTTGCCCGGAGAAGTTGAAGGAATTCCGCGTCCTGGACGTGGCGATGAAACCTTATTTCGTGCCCGAGACAACGACGCTGGACGACCAGATGCGCGAGTTTCTGCGCCGCCACACCCATTTCGCGCTGGTGGTGGATGAATACGGCGCACTGAGGGGGTTGATCACGCTGGAGGACATCCTTGAGGAAATCGTCGGCGAGATCACCGACGAGTTTGACGTCGATGCCGAGCATCCCCTACGGCGGACCGAGGAAGGCGCGGTTCTGGTCGACGGGGCGATGACGATCCGCGACCTCAACCGCGCGATGGATTGGTCTCTGCCCGACGAAGAGGCAAACACCATAGCGGGCCTTGTTATCCACGAGGCGCAGTCGATCCCGACACAAGGCCAGGTGTTTTCCTTCCACGGTTTCCGGTTCGAAGTGTTGCAACGGCAAGCCAACCGGATCACGCGGCTCAAGATCCGCCCATTGTAGTCCCCCTCGTATGACCGTCCCGCCCTATAGATCGCGCGGGACGGCAGGCCAAATGGTCCCTTGATCCGGGGGCGCCATGAACAAGGCAATATCTGGCAAGCTTGGCGCCAAGGATCAAAATGCGCCTGCCCTGTGTTTTTCACCTCCCAGATCGCTGAATTGGCATGCTACCTGCACAGCCTTTCATGCCGTGTCTGTGTCTGCGCGGACATGAAACGGACCGCACTGTACGCACCGCGCCCGCTTGCCCGTATGGAAAGCCAACGGCACCGTGAATATGTGCAAGCGGAGATCGCCATGTCGGCACTTGCAAGAACCTTCACCTTTGTCGCGGGGCCGTGGATTTGCGCGGCGGCGTCGGGGGCACACGTCCTGGCCGCTCCTCCTGCCTCGGGTGGCGCGACGACTGGCGCGCTTCATATCGGGACGGACGTTCCCTTGGTATGCAATGCAGAAATTCTTGATCACGATGATCATCTTTCCCTGAAGGTCCGGTGCAATACCGCCCACCAGTTGCGCCTTGATCACCAAGGGGATCACGGCAGCGTAGCGCTGACCTGTGACGGGGTGCAACAAACCGTGCATGGCACCTCGGATTCCGCGCTATGGCAGGTGTCGAAACCTGTAGTCGGCACCTTTCCTCTGGACAGATCGGGGACGGACATCGACGCGCCCCTTGTCACGATCAGCATCGCGCAGGCGAGGTAGCAACCGGCAAGCGCGCGCTGTTCCGTCCAAGTGGCGCACGCTCGCCCTCATCCCCGAAAGCGTGACCCTGGACTGGATGGCAATAGTGGTCTGGGTGCTGGCCCTTCGTTTATGCATCGCGATGGCGTGAGCCTTTGCGCAGAGCCGGGCCATTGCACAAAGGATCGGTCGATTGTAACCATGACCGTGAGGGGTCGCCATTCGCGCGGCCCGGTGCGGACAAGGATTTGTCGGATGTGGCTGTTTCTGAGCACTTATTTCCTCGCATCGCTCGCCCTGTTGCTGGGCGCGACCGAGCTTGAGCGGCGCGCCATCGTGGCGCGCAAAATGTGGCCTAACGGCAAGGCGTTTCTCTTTGCCATCGCGTTCTCGGCGATCGTTTCGTTGTTTGTCACCGTAGCGGCGGCCTATGCCAGTGGCTGGGTCAGCCTGTTGCACGTGCTGGGCCTGTCGATCCTCTATCACGGGTTCATGGGCATCTTCCTGGTACATGGTCTGCAACGGGTTTCTGCCCGTGTAGCCTGTCAGGCCATGGCCTGAGAACGGGACGGCCCGCGCAGGCTCGCCCCCGCCCCGCCGGGTCGGCCGCGCGGTCAGGCCGGTCGTGATACCGCCTTGATTTCGCAGAAATCCTCGATCCCGCAAGCACCGCCCTCGCGACCATTCCCCGATAGCTTGTAACCGCCGAAAGGCGAGCCGAACGCGATGTCCGAGCCATTCACATGCACCATGCCCGCGCGGATGCGCCGGGCCACGCACAGGGCGCGGTCAACGTCGCCCGACTGGATATAGGCGGCCAACCCATAGGGCGTGTCATTGGCGATGCGGACCGCCTCTTCCTCGTCCGTGTAAGGGATCATCGCCAGAACGGGGCCGAAGATTTCCTCGCGTGCGATGGTCATGTCGTTGCTGACATCGCCGAACACCGTGGGGCGCACGAAATAGCCGCGATTCATGCCCTCGGGCCGGCCGGGGCCGCCGGCCAGCAGGGTGGCGCCCTCGGCGATCCCCGTCTCGATCAGCGCCTGCACCTTGTCATATTGCATCTGCGAGACCAGCGGCCCGATATGACGTCCTTCGGCGGCCGGGTCACCGACCTGCGTGGCCTTGGCCACCTCTGCGGCGAGTTCCATCGCACGGTCGTACTGCGATGCGGCGACCAGCATCCGGGTGGGGGCGTTGCAGCTTTGCCCGGTGTTCTGGAAGCAGTGGCGCACGCCGCGTTTCACCGCGTCCTCCAGGTCGGCATCGTCGAGGATGATGTTGGGCGACTTGCCGCCCAGTTCCAGCGTGACGCGCTTGATGGTGGCCGCCGAATCCTGCGTGATCGCCGTGCCCGCGCGGGTCGAGCCGGTGAAAGAGATCATCGCAAGGTCCGGGTGACGCGACATCGCCGCACCAACGTTCAGGCCATCGCCGTTGACGAGGTTGAAAACGCCCGGCGGCACCCCTGCCTCGTGCAGAATCTCGGTATAGAGCAGCGCGTTCAGCGGCGTCAGTTCCGAGGGTTTCAGCACCATCGTGCAGCCCGCTGCCAGCGCGGGCAGCACCTTCAGCGCGATCTGGTTGATCGGCCAGTTCCACGGCGTGATCAACCCGCAGGGCCCGATGGGTTCGCGCAGGATCAGGTCGCCCTCGGCGTTGATCTCTTCGAACGCCATCGCCTCCAGCGCGCGGACGAAGCCGTCCAGATGCCCGATGCCCACGGCGGCCTGCGCGCGCTGGCACAGCGAGGCCGGTGCGCCCAGTTCCTGGCGGATCACGTCGGCCATCTCGTCATAGCGGCGTTCATATACCGCCCGGATCGCGGCCAGCAGGTCCAACCGCTCGGCCTTGGTGGTGGCGGCGAAGCTGTCGAAGGCACGGTTTGCGGCCGCAACGGCGGCGTCCACGTCCACCGCGCTGCCCATGGCGATCTGGGCAATCGGTTCCTCGGTGGCGGGGTTCAGCACCGGCAGCATCTGGGGCGATACCGGGTCCACCCATGTGCCGTCGATATAGAACTGTCCGGTTTTCAGCGTCATGGTTTTCCTCCCTCAGGCCGCTTCCATCAGCCCGTCGCGGTTCACGATATCAAGGGCCTCGTCCAGCGACAGCCGGGCGCGTTCGATCAGCAGGTCGATTTCGGCCTCGGAAATCGTCAGGGGCGGCGAGATGATCATGCGGTCGCCCACATGGCGCATCACCAGGTTGTTGGCAAAGCACCGCTCGCGACAGATCAGCCCGACCGTGCCCTTGTCGGCAGCAAAGGGCGCGCGGCGGGCCTTGTCCGGGGTCAGCGCGATGGAGCCCATCAGCCCGCAAATCCTGGCCTCACCCACCAGCGGGTGATCGGTCAGGCTGTTCCACTTTGCGCCTAGGTAGGGCGCGGTGACCGATCCGGCACGTTCTACGATACCCTCTTCATCCAGGATGCGGAGGTTTTCCAGCGCAACGGCCGCCGCGACCGGGTGACCGGAATAGGTGTAGCCATGGGCAAACTCGCCCTTTCCGATGACGCCTGCCACCTTGTCACTGACAACCGAGGCACCGATGGGTGCATAGCCCGAGGACAGGCCCTTGGCGATCGTCATGATGTCAGGCACCAGGTCATAGGTTTGCGAACCAAACCAGTTGCCGGTGCGGCCAAACCCGCAGATCACCTCGTCCGCGACGAAGAGGATGTCGTATTTCGCAAGGATACGCTTGATCTCGGGCCAGTAGGTTTCGGGCGGAACGATCACGCCGCCCGCGCCCTGCACGGGTTCGGCGATGAAGGCGGCAACCCTGTCGGCACCGATTTCCAGAATTCTTTCCTCCAGCGCACGAGCTCGCGCGATACCGAACGCCTCGGGCGTCATGTCGCCGCCCTCTGACCACCAGTCCGGCTGGTCGATATGTTCAATGCCGGGGATCGGCATTCCGCCCTGTTCATGCATGAATTTCATGCCGCCCAGAGAGCCCGACCCGACCGAAGATCCGTGATAACCGTTCCAGCGCGAAATCACGACCTGCCGGTCGGGCTGACCCATCATGGCCCAGTATTGGCGCACCATCCGCAGGTTGGTGTCGTTGGCCTCGGACCCCGAACCAGCAAAGAAGACGTGGTTCAGATCGCCCGGGGCCAGTTCCGCGATCCGCGCGGCCAGTTCGATGGCCGGGACATGCGAAGTCTGAAAGAAGGTGTTGTAATAGGGCAGTTGCAGCATCTGCCGATAGGCGGCCTCGGCCAGTTCCTTGCGGCCATAGCCGATATTTACACACCACAGCCCCGCCATCGCGTCGAGGATCTCGTTGCCCTCGCTATCGGTCAGGAACACGCCGTCAGCCTTGGTTATGATCCGCGCCCCCTTTTCGGCCAGCGCATCGCCATGGGTAAAGGGATGCATGTGATGCGCGGCATCCAGGCGCTGAAGCTCGGCCGTGGGAAGGTGATTCTCGATCATGGCAATGGTCCTTGGTGGCTGGTCGCGGGCGTTCGGCGGCTGCCCGGTCCTGCGGCAGGCCGGGACGCGCGCGGTCAGGATATGGGCAAATGCCCGGCGGTCAACCTTGTTTGATCAAATTATCCTGGCCGGTCACACCCGCCCTCGCGAACAGCGCAAGGCGCACGTTTTCCATACCCTGCCGAATATCTGCCTCCAGCGCGCGCGCGACCGCCTCTGCATCGCCCCTGCGCAACGCCTCCAGCGCCATTTGGTGCATGTCAGGAAGGTTGCGGGTGCCAAACAAACCACACATGACGCGCAAGCTTGGCGCTGCGCGCAGCCATAGCGTGCGCACCAGCGGCAACAGGACCTCAGCACCCGATGCCTCGTATAACGTCATATGAAAGCGATAGTTATGATGGAGATAGCCCTGTGCGTCGCCGCGTTCGATCGCGGCATCAAGCGCCGCATCCGTGGTCGTCAATGCACACAACTCCTCTACCGTGACGCGGGTCGCGGCAATTCGGGCGAGTTCCGGCTCTAGAATTGTCCTCGCAAAGAGAATTTCGTCGATCTGCGCCTCGGTCAGTTCAGGCACCGAGACCCGACGGTTCCCCTGGAATTGCAAGGCGCCCTCGGATGTCAACCGCCGGATTGCCTCGCGCACTGGGGTCATGCCCGCGCCCAGCAATTCGGCGAGCCCCTGGATCGTGACCGGCTGACCTGGGGCGAAATCCCCGCGCAGGATCATGTCGCGGATCGTGCGATAAACATTTTCATGCGCGGGGGTCTTCTGGCTATCGTGTTGCATGGTGGGCGATTCCTTGCGGCGAAGGCCTGGGTCTGAACGGTGAGGACAGCATCATGCCCTCCGGCAAATAGCACATTGCACCAAGAGGTGCATTTTGATCAAATGCGAAGATACCGCCCGCAACGCACCAACAGGGGATACCGAAAAATGAAATCAATCTGGCTCTCTGCCACCGCCCTGGTCCTCTCCGGCACGGCCGCGCTGTCCGAGGAAGTCCGGGTCTACAACTGGTCCGATTACATCGAGGAGTCGCTGCTCGACAAATTCGAGCAAGAGACCGGGATCGATCTGATATATGACGTATTCGACAGCAACGAAGTGCTGGAAACAAAGCTTCTGGCCGGCTCGTCGGGCTATGATGTCGTCGTGCCTACCGGCAGCTTCATGGAGCGCCAGATCCAGGCCGGCGTGTTCCAGAAACTGGACTACGACAAGCTGCCGAACGCGCAGTACCTGTGGGACCTGATCAAGGATCGCACCGCGAAATACGATCCCGACAACGCCTATTCGGTCAACTACATGTGGGGCACCACCGGGCTTGGCGTGAACCTGCCCAAGGTCAAGGAAGTGCTGGGCGAGGATGCGCCCATCAATTCGCTGGACTTGGTCTTTGACCCGGCGAACATGGAGAAACTCGCCTCTTGCGGGGTGATGTTCCTGGACGCGCCGGACGAGGTCGTACCGGCCGCGCTGACCTATCTGGGCGAGGACCCCAACACGCAGGACACCGATACCATCGCCAGGATCGAGGAGGTGATCGCGCCGGTGCGCCCCTACATTTCCAAGTTTCACAGCTCTGAATATATCAATGCGCTGGCCAACGGTGAAATCTGCGTTGCACTGGGATGGTCGGGCGACATCCTCCAGGCGCGCGACCGCGCGGCCGAGGCCGATAACGGCGTCGAGATCATCTATACCGCCCCGAAAGAAGGCGCCTTGATGTGGTTCGACCAGATGGCGATCCCGGCGGATGCCCCCAACCCCGAGGCAGCGCACAAATTTCTCAACTTCATGATGGACCCCGAAAATATCGCGGCGGCCTCGAACTACATCTATTATGCCAACGGCAACCTTGCCTCGCAGGAACTGCTTGCCGAAGACGTGATCGGGGATAGCGCGATCTATCCCGATGCCGAGTCGCTGAACAACCTTTATACGAAATCGGCCTATGAACCGAAAACCCAGCGCTTCGTCACCCGTCTCTGGACCAAGCTGAAATCGGGCGTCTGACCCACTGACCCGCTGGCGCGGCCGGGACTCTCCCGGCCGCGCCTTCCCCGCCCGTTTCCAATGCCTGACACGAGGTCTTGATGGCGCAACCACAGCCGCAGAACGTTTTTGCCCCGTGGGCCGATCCCGCGGAAAAGCCCTTGATCCGGTTCGAGGGGGTCACCAAGCGTTTTGGCGACTTCGTCGCCGTCGACGATCTCAATCTCGATATATATGAACGCGAATTCTTCGCGCTGCTGGGGCCGTCGGGCTGTGGCAAGACCACGTTGATGCGGATGCTTGCGGGGTTCGAAAACCCCAGTGAGGGCAATATCTGGATCGGCGGCCAGAACATGAAGGGCATTCCACCCAACCGGCGTCCCGTGAACATGATGTTCCAGTCCTACGCGTTGTTCCCGCATCTGACTGTCTGGGACAACATCGCCTTTGGCCTCAGGCGCGAGGGGATGGACAAGGACAGAATGCGGGTGCGCGTGGATGAAATGCTGCGCCTGTCGCGGCTGGAAAAATTCGCCGGGCGCAAACCGCACCAGATCTCGGGGGGACAGCGCCAGCGCGTCGCGCTTGCGCGCAGCCTGGCAAAGGCGCCCAAGCTTCTCTTGCTGGACGAACCGCTGGGCGCGCTCGACAAGAAACTGCGCCAGGACACCCAGTTCGAGCTGATGGACATCCAGGAAAAGACCGGCACCACTTTCGTGATCGTTACCCACGACCAGGAAGAGGCGATGACGGTTGCAAGCCGCGTCGCGGTCATGGACCATGGCAAGCTGGTTCAGGTCGCAACGCCCGCCCATATCTACGAGGCGCCCGAAACCGTCTACGTGGCCGATTTCATTGGCGACGTGAACATCATCGAGGGCACCGTGATCCCGGCACAGGGCAACCGCGTGGATATCACCTATGCCGAGGGCAAGCCGCCGATCCGCGCGGCCACCGACAAGACCCTTGTGCCGGGCCAGAGGGTTTCTTTCGCGGTGCGCCCCGAGAAAATCCTTGTCTCTCGCGAAATGGCCACCGAACGGACCAATGCCGTAAAGGGCCGGATCGAGGATATTGCCTACCTGGGCAATATCTCGACCTATCACGTGCGGCTGGATAGCGGGCACTTGGTCTCGGCGCAGATGACCAACCGCAATCGCCTTGAACGACGGGAATTCACCTGGGAGGACGAGGTATGGCTAAGCTGGACCGAAACCGCCGGCATTGTCCTGACCGAGTGAGGGCCGCAGGATGAACCCACGCCGCCTGACCCTGATCCTGGTGCCTTACCTGTGGCTTCTGGCCCTGTTCCTGGTGCCCTTCCTGATCGTGTTGAAGATCTCGTTATCGGACACCGCGATCGCCATTCCCCCCTACATTCCCAAGCTGGACCTTTCGACGGGCTGGCACGGGATAACGGCGTTTTTCGCCGATCTGGATTTCGAGAATTTCGTTTTCCTGGCCGAGGACGACCTTTACTGGAAATCCTACCTTTCAAGCCTGCGCATCGCGTCGATCTCGACTTTGCTGACGCTGTTGGTCGGGTATCCCATCGCCTATGGCATAGCGCAGGCCCCCGAAGAATGGCGCCCGACGCTGCTGATGCTGGTGATCCTGCCATTCTGGACGTCTTTCCTGATCCGTGTCTATTCCTGGATCGGCATCATCTCGAACGAAGGGCTTTTGAACCAGGCACTGATCTCTAGCGGCCTGATCGCCGAGCCGATTCAAATCATGAACACAACCCAGGCGGTCTATCTGGGCATCGTCTACACTTACCTGCCCTTCATGATTCTGCCGATCTACTCAGCCCTTGACAAGATGGACGTCTCGCTGACAGAGGCGGCGATCGACCTGGGCTGTTCGCGCCGACAGGCATTCTGGCTGGTGATCCTGCCGCTGTCGCGGCCTGGGGTAATCGCGGGCTGTTTCCTGGTCTTCATCCCCGCGCTGGGTGAGTTCGTGATCCCATCGCTTCTGGGCGGATCGGACACGCTGATGATCGGCAAGGTGCTTTGGGAAGAGTTCTTTTCAAACCGCGACTGGCCGGTGGCCTCGGCAGTGGCCGTGATCCTGCTGGGCATCCTTGTGCTGCCGATCATGCTGTTCCAGCGCAACCAGGAGCGCCAACAGGAGACCGACCGATGAACGGGCGGCTGACATGGTTCAACGTGACCTCGCTCACGCTGGGATTTGCCTTCCTCTACCTGCCGATGCTGATCCTTATCCTCTACAGCTTCAATGAATCCAAGCTGGTTACGGTATGGGGCGGCTTTTCCGCGAAATGGTATGGCGAACTCTTGCGCAACGAACAATTCCTGGATGCCTTCTGGGTGACACTGCGGGTCGGGCTGATCTCGTCGACCCTGGCGACGGTGCTTGGTACGATGGCCGCCTATGTCATGGTGCGCGGCGGTCGGTTTTTCGGCCGCACGCTGTTTACCGGCATGATCTACGCGCCGCTGGTGATGCCCGAGGTGATTACCGGCCTGTCGCTGCTTTTGCTGTTCATCGCGATCGGACTGGACCGTGGAATCTTTACCATCGTCTTGGCGCACACGACCTTTTCGATGTGCTTTGTCTCGGTCGTGGTATCCTCGCGACTTGTCACCTTTGACCGCTCTCTGGAAGAGGCCGCGCTCGATCTGGGGGCGACGCCGCTCGATACGTTCCGGCTGGTCACGTTGCCGATCATAACCCCTGCGGTCATCTCGGGCTGGCTTCTGGCCTTTACCCTGTCCCTGGATGACCTGGTGATCGCCTCGTTCACCTCGGGGCCGTCTTCGACCACGCTGCCGATCAAGATTTTCTCGGCCGTGCGTCTGGGCGTCAGCCCCGAGATAAACGCGCTATCGACCCTTATGATCGCGGTTGTCGCGCTGGGGGTGATCACGGCCTCCCTGGTATCAAAGAACGCGCTGCGCCGGCAGCGCCGCGAAAAGCAGGAGGCCTTCGCCGCATGAGTTTCCTCGACGAATACGACGCCTATTGTGCCGAGCATGGCACACCGGAACGGTTGGAACTGCTGTTGCCCGACATAAACGCGGTTTTGCGCGGCAAGTGGTTACCCGGCGACCAGGCGCGCAAACTACCCGATGGGGTGGTGCGTCTTCCGCTATCGACCTATGCACCAAACATCATGGGGCACGAGGTCTGCGCCTCGGGCTATGGCAGCAAGGTCGGCGACCCGGATGGGTACCTGACGCCAATCCCCGGCACGTTGCGCCGGATGCCTTGGGTCGGCGGCAATATTGCCCAGGTGCTGTGCGACATGGAGGAGGAAACCGGCCAGATCACTATCCTTTCGCCGCGGCTGCACCTTCAGCGCGTTCTTGACAGGTTTGCGGCCCATGGCTGGACACCTGTCATCGCACCCGAGCTTGAATTCTACATCCTGCGCCAGAGGGCGCGCTCTGAGGATGCGCCGCTGCCCCCGACCCGCACCCCGAAGGCGCAGAACTACGACATGGAACTGTTGCACCGGGCCGAACCCATGCTCAACGACATATTGTCGGCCTGCGAGGTGCAGGGCATTCCCACCGGCGCATTGATCGCCGAATACGGGCCGGGCCAGTTCGAGGTGAATTTCAAGCATACCGATAACGCGTTGCGGGCGGCCGACAACGTGCTGATGTTCCGCCGACTGGTCCGGGCGGTGGTCGACAGCCACGGGATGGAAGCCACTTTCATGGCCAAACCCTATGCCGAACATCCCGGAAACGGCATGCATGTTCACGTGTCGCTGGTCGACACCGAGGGGCACAACATCTTTGACACCGGCCGCGAAGAGATGTCGGACCTGCTGCGCCACGCCGTCGGCGGAACGCTGACCACGATGCGCGACATGCAGACGATCTTTGCCCCGCACCTGAATTCGATCCGGCGCTTCGGGCCGGGCAGTTTTGCCCCCTCGGCGCCGGAATGGGGCTCTGACCACCGGGGGGCGGCGGTGCGCATCCCAGAGGAATACGGAACAGCCGCGCGGCTGGAACACCGCATTTGCGGCGCGGATGTGAACCCCTATCTCGCACTGGCCGCGATCCTGGGCGGCGTGCTTTACGGCATCGAAAATGCAATCGATCCGGGTCCGCCGCTCGAAGGCGAAGAACCCTCCGGTGTTGAACCCCTTGAGGCAGACTGGGCCGGGACGGTGGACCGCTTCACGCGCTCGGCCTTTGCGCGCGATCTCTTTGGCGAAGAATATTGCCATGTCTACACGGCCGTCCGCCGTGACGAGATCGCGGAATTGACCACCATCATTTCACCCATCGAGTATCGCTATTACCTGTCGAGGCTCTAGGTGCTGCGCCGCATCTACGAGGATGCCGCCTATGCGGCCGGCGCGCTGGATGGATGTTACTGGACACAAACCGCGCCGGCGCCGGCTTGTCCCAGCCTGCATGGCACGGCCAGCACCGAATTCGCGGTCATCGGGGCGGGGGACACCGGCCTCTCAGCGGCCCTGGCACTTGCCGAGGCGGGCGCCGATGTTGCCCTGCTTGACCTGCACGCTCCGGGCTGGGGGGCCTCGGGGCGCAATGGTGGCTTCGTCTGTCTTGGGGGCGCATGGCTGGGCCGCTCGGGTCTCGTCCGGCGCTACGGCGAGGCGGGGCTTGCCGCCTATCGCATGGCCGAGCGCCGCGCCATCGAGGCAGTGGCCGCGCTGATCGAAAACCACGGCATGGCGGTGGACCGCCATTCAGACGGCGAAGTGGTTCTTTTGCACAAAAAGGGCGCGATCAAGGTGCTGGAGAAAGCCGCACGGGAAATCCGGCACGATCACGGTATCGCCGCGCGCGTGCTGGCGCCCGAGGAACTGGTGGTCGAGGGACTGTCCGGCCCCCGCTTCCACGGCGGTCTGCATGTCGAACTGGGCTTTGCCGTCAATCCACGCAAACTGGTACTGGGACTGGCTGAAGCGGCTGGACGAGCCGGTGCGCGCCTTTATGCCAACAGCCCCGTTCAACGGATCACGCATGAAAACGGTCGTCATGTGCTGGAAACACCCGGCGGCCGGCTCAGCGCGCGAAACGTGATCCTGGCCACCAACGGATATTCGGCAGAGAACCTGCCAGGCTGGATGCGCGCACGCTATCTGCCGGTGCAATCCAGCGTCCTTGTGACCCGCCCGCTCGGTGCGGACGAGATCGCCGAACAGGGCTGGTTTTCAGAATTGATGGCCTATGACACGCGCAGTCTTCTGCATTATTTCCGTCTCTTGCCCGAAAGGCGATTTCTGTTTGGCATGCGCGGAGGTATTGGCTGGACGCCAGCGACCCATGCCCGGATAAGGCGACAGATGCGTGCGGATTTCGAGGCGATGTTCCCCGCCTGGAAAAGCATCGAAACGCCTTTTTTCTGGTCAGGGCTGGTCAACCTCAACCGCAGCCTGATCCCCTTTGCAGGCCCCATCGCGGGCGACAACACTTTCTTTGCCGCCTTTGGCTATCACGGCAACGGGATTGCCCATGGCATCTGGGCGGGGGCACAGGTGGCGCGACTGGCCATGGGCCAACCTGCGCCCGACCTGCCCGACTTCTATCGCCAGCCTCCGCCCCGGTTCGAACTTGGCGCCTATCGACGGGCGGCGCTGCGCGGGGCCTATCCGCTTTTGACAGTACTCGACCGGCTATAGCTGCGCGCGCCGATATCCGAGGGACGCTTCCAGCAGGCTTTGGCTGTAGGGATGGGTCACGCGCATGGCACGCATGTCGGACACGCTCATTTCCTCGACGATGCGACCCTGCTGCATCACGACGATATGCTCGCACATATGGGCCACCACGACGAGGTCGTGCGAGACCATCAGGAATGTCAGACCGTGCTCGGCACGCAAATCACAAAGGAGGTTCAGGATCTCGGCCTGTACCGACACGTCCAGCGCCGAGGTCGGTTCATCCAGCAACAAGATCGAGGGTTCGGGGGCCAGCGCGCGGGCGATGGCCACCCTCTGACGCTGTCCGCCCGACAACTGGTGCGGATAGCGAAAACGAAAGGCAGAACCAAGCCCAACATCGTCCAGAAGCCGTTCTATCCGCGCCTCGATATCGCGAAATCCGTGCAGGTAAAGAACCTCGCTCAGAACCTGGTCAACGGACTGGCGCGGGTGCAGCGATGCGTAGGGGTCCTGGAACACCATTTGCACGCTCTTGTAAAAGGCACGATCCCGGCCCTTTCCCCGGTCCAACTCACGGTCCATGACCCTTATCTTGCCAGACCAGTGCGGTGCGAGCCCCGTCAATGCCCGCAGAATTGTCGATTTACCTGACCCGCTCTCGCCCACCAGGCCAAAGCTTTCGCCGCTTGCGACCTTGAAACTGGCCCCCTGTACCGCGTTCACCCGGTCGCGCCCCTCGCCGAACCATACGTTCAGCCCCTCGAAATCCAGCGCGCTCATGCGACAGGTCCTTTGACGGGCGCCGCGGCCCAGGCAGGGTCCCGGCGCAAAACCTCAAGCCGATTCTGCGGCGCATCGAAACGCGGCAGCGAATTGAGCAATCCGCGCGTGTAGGGGTGTTGCGCCTCGTGAAGCTTGTGCGCCTCGCAGGTCTCTACCACCCGGCCGGCATACATGATCATGACGCGGTCACAGAACTGGGCGACGAGGTTCAGGTCGTGGCTGATAAAGATAAGACCCATGCCGCGATCCTGCACCAGCCGGTCCATGATCTGAAGCACCTGCCCCCGCACCGAAACATCCAGCGCCGAGGTAGGTTCATCCGCGATCAGCAACTCGGGGTCCGGGATCAACATCATCGCGATCATGATCCGCTGCCCCATGCCGCCCGACATCTCGTGGGGATAGGCACGCATCACGCGCTCGGGATCGCGGATTGCCACGGCCTCCAGCATCTCAACTGCGCGGCGGCGTGCCTCGGCGCGGCCGCCGCGCGCATGCAGTCGGTACGCCTCTGTCAACTGCTCGCCTATGCTCATCACCGGGTTGAGCGAGAATTTGGGGTCTTGCATCACCATCGAGATGCGTTGCCCGCGCACCTGGCGCATTTCGGCCTCGGTCTTGTCCAGCAGGTTCTCGCCGTCCAGCCGGATATGGGACGCCTCGACCTGCCCAGGTGACCGGATCAGGCGCAGGATGGCCCGGCCCGTCATCGATTTGCCCGACCCGCTTTCCCCCACGATGCCCAGCCGCTCTCGCCCAAGGCGGAACGATACGCCACGCACCGCATCAAAACGGCCTTTTCGAGTGGGAAATCGCACCCAAAGGTCTTTCACATCCAGAAGGTCGGTCATTTCTCGCTCTTGGGATCGAGGACGTCGCGCAACCCGTCGCCCAGCAGGTTGAAGGCCAGCGAGACGGTAAAGATCGCCAGGCCGGGCATGGTGGCAACCCACCAGTGATCGAGGATAAATCGCCGCCCCTCGGAAATCATTGCGCCCCATTCCGGCGAAGGCGGCTGCGCGCCAAGGCCAAGAAAGCCCAGCCCGGCGGCGGCCAGGATGATACCCGCCATGTCCAGCGTCACCCGAACGATCAGCGACGAGATGCAAAGCGGCCAGATCTGCCGGGTGATGATCCGCAGTGGCCCGGCACCTTGCAGCCTTATTGCGCTGATATAGTCTGATTTGCGGATGGTCAGGGTCTCGGCCCGCGCGATGCGCGCATAGGGGGGCCAGGCGGTCAGAGATATCGCCAGGATCGCGTTCTCGATCCCGGCGCCAAGGGCCGCGACAAAGGCCAGTGCCAGCACCAGCCGCGGAAAGGCGAGGAAAATATCGGTGATACGCATCAGGATCATGTCGATCCAGCCACCGGCATAGCCTGACACCGTCCCCACCAACAGCCCCGCCAACGGCGCGATCAACGCGACGAGCCCCACGATGTAAAGCGTGATGCGCGCACCGTGGATCAGCCGCGAAAGGATATCCCGGCCAAGCGAGTCGGTGCCCAGCAGATGGCCCTCTGTACCAATGGGTTGCAGGCGGTTGGCAAGATCCTGCGCAAACGGGTCATGCGGCGCAAGCCACGGGGCAAAAACCGCGACAGCGAACAGCAGAACCAGGATCGCAAGCCCCAGCATCGCAAGCGGATTGGCCCGGAAGGCCAGCCATCCAAGGTAAAGTGCCGCTGCCCGCGCCTGAAGACGCGACTGCGGCGCGTCGCTCAGAAGCCAGCCTCGCAAACCATGATGTGCCTCGTTCATTTCGCCCTCGGGTCGAAAACCTTGTAAAGAAGATCGGACAAAACGTTCAAAAGAACGAAGACAAGGCCGACGACCACCGTACCGCCCAGAACAGCGTTCATGTCCGCCGACAAGAGAGCCGTGGTGATGTAGGATCCGATCCCCGGCCATGAAAAGATGATCTCGGTCAGCACCGACCCCTCCAGCAGCCCCGCATAGCTGAGCGCGATCACGGTGATAAGCTGGACCCGGATATTGCGGAAGGCGTGACCCCAGATCACCTGTCGTTCCGACATGCCCTTCACCCGCGCGGTGGTGACGTATTCAGCCGAAAGCTGTTCCAGCATGAAAGAGCGCGTCATGCGACTGATATAGGCAAGAGAGTAATAGCCCAACAGCGATGCAGGTAGCACGATATGGCTGAACGCATCGCGCAGCACCGTCCAGTTGCGCGCGATCATGCTGTCGAGCAGGATCATGCCCGTCACGCTGGGCACCATCCCGTCATAAAAGATCGATACGCGCCCCGGCCCGCCGACCCATCCGAGTATCCCGTAAAATACCAGCAGCCCCATCAGGCCCAGCCAGAAGATCGGCATCGAATAGCCCACTAGTGCGACCACGCGCGCGACCTGGTCGATCCAGCTTCCGCGGCGCACTGCGGCGATCACCCCAAGCGGCACGCCCAGAACCACCCCGATCAGCGTGCCCAGCGTTGCCAGTTCCAGCGTCGCGGGAAAGACGCGGGCGATATCCTCGGCCACCGGCCGCGCGGTCAGGATCGAGGTGCCGAAATCCCCCTGCATCACGTCGCGCAGGTAAAGGCCGAACTGCACCAGCAAAGGCCGGTCAAGCCCGAGATCTTGATAGACCTGCTGATAGATTTCTTGCGAAGCGCGGTCGCCGACAATGGCAAGCACCGGGTCGACCGGCATCACGCGGCCGATCATGAAGGTGACGAACAACAGGCCAAGCATGGTGACCGCGATGGATCCCAGCGTCAGCCCGGTCTTTGTCGCCCAGCGGGGAAAGGGCGCCACAAGGCGCCCTTTCCTGTGTATGTCAGGGCTCGGCACTTACTTGGTCACATTCCAGTAGGCGGCATTGGTGATCGCAGCGCCGGTCGTAAAGCCCTCGATATCGGCGGCCATGGCCGATTGCTCGATGTTCTGGAACATCACCGCGAAGGGCGAGGTCTCGCGGAACTCGGCCTGGATGTCGCGATACATCTGGGCGCGGGCTTCGCGGTTGTTCTCGACCACCGCGGCCTCGACCTTTTCGGTCAGCCCCCCTGCATCCCAGCTATTTCGCCAGGCAAGAACGCCGGTCAACTGCGCCTCGTCCGAATTGTCGGGATTCCAGGCAAAGGTCGAGGCGTTGGTCTGCGGGTCAGGATAATCGGGGCCCCAGATGCCGAGGTAAACATCAAGATCGCGCGCACGGTAACGGCCAAGGATCTGCGCACCCGTGCCCACGGTGATGTTCAGCTTGACCCCGGCCTGGGCAAAGGTGTTTTGCAACGACTGGGCGATCTCCATCCGGTCCTGTACCTCGCGCACGCCGATTTCCAGTTCCAGCCCGTCCACCCCGGCCTCGGCCAGCAGCGCCTTGGCCTTTTCGATGTCCAGCGAGAACGGGTTCTCGTCGACCGAGCCCAGGTAGGACCGCGGCAGGAAGTTTTGCTGAACGGTATACTGCCCCTTGAGGAAGCTGTTCGCCATGCCCTCGTAGTCGACCATGTACTTGAAGGCCTGCCGCACCTCGGGGATCGCCAGTTCAGGAACTGCCTGGTTCAGAGAGAAATACATCAGGTAGCCTTTCAGCTCTTCCCCGATCTTGACACCCTCCATGTCCGCAATCCCCGCGATGTCCTCGGGGTTGAGGTTGCGCGCAATGTCGATGTCGCCCCGTTCCAGCAACAGGCGCTGCGTGGCGCTTTCGGCGATATGGCGCACGATCACCCGCTCCATTGCGGGCGCGCCCTGGTAGAAATCGGGATTGGCCTCGAAGGTCACGCTTTCGTTGGGTTTCCAGGCCACCAGCCTGTAGGGGCCGGACCCAGCCGAGTTGGTCGAAAGCCATTTGTTGCCCATGTCGCCATCGGCCTCGTGCTCCATCACCGTTTTCATGTCGACGATGGCGCCGATATTGGCAGTCAGGCAGTTCAGCACGAAAGAGGTGGCATAAGCCTTGTCGGTGGTCAGCTTCAGCTTGCCGTCCTCAACCCGGACCATGTCATCCACGTTCTCGACGGTCAGGCCAAACTGGGTCAGGATGAAGGACGGGTTGAGGTTCAGCTTGACCGCCCGGCGCAACGAGAACGCCGCATCCTCGGCCGTGACGGGATTGCCGGACTGGAAGGTCACGCCCTGCCGCATGGTAAAGGTGATGGTTCGCCCATCCTCGCTGACCTCCCAGCTTTCGGCCAGGTCAGGCTGATAGCCCGCCTCAAGGTCCAGGGGGTCGAAGTTCACCAGCTTGCCATACAGGTTGCCGACCACATCGCCACCCGAGAATTCAAAATTCTGCGCCGGGTCCAGCGAGGTGATGTCGTCGATCCGGTTCGCGATCACCAGCATGTTGTCCGGGGTGGCCGCCCCCGCAGGCAGGCTTGTGACCGCCAAGGCCAGGCCCAGGGCCGAGCCAGACAGGAATTTCGAGAATGCAGTCATGGGTTTGTCCTCTCCTGTTGTTTCTTTTTAACTATCGTTTTGGCCACGCGCACCTTGCCGGGCGTTACGCTCCCCAGGTCTTTTCCAGAACCCGCAGCCAGTTGCCGTGACAGATCCCCTCGATCAGTTCATCGCCATAGCCATGCCTCGTCATCGCCCGCCTCAGCGCCGGTAGCCCGGCCGCCGTTCCGATATCGGAAGGAATGGTCGCGCCATCGAAATCCGACCCGAGCCCAACCCGAGTCTCGCCAAGCCGGTCCAGCAGATGGTCGAGATGTCGTAACATCGCGTCAAGCCCGGTATCCAGCATGCGTCCGTCTTCGCGCAGGAAGGCCACCGCGAAATTCAGCCCTACCAGCCCGTCACTGTCACGAATTGCCTCAAGCTGGGCGTCGGTCAGGTTGCGCGCATGAGGGCAAAGCGCATGGGCGTTGGAATGGCTGGCGACCAGCGGCGCAGTCGAAATTCGCGCCACGTCCCAGAACCCGGCCATGGTCATGTGCGACAGGTCCACCAGAATGCCGAGCGCATTGCAGCGCCGGACCAGCCCCTTCCCCGCATCGGTCAGCCCGCCCCCGGTATCGCCATCGCCCGGAAAGCGGAACGGCACACCCTCGCCGAACGCGGTCGGGCGGCTCCAGACCGGTCCGAGCGATCGCAGGCCGGCGCGGTAAAGGGTTTCGAGCGCGGCGAGATCGAGCCCGATCGCCTCGGCGCCCTCCATGTGAAACACGGCCGCCAGAACGCCAGTGGCGATGCAGTCGCGGATCTCGGCCACGCTACGACAGATTTTCAGCGCACCCAGTTCCTCCAACCGGTAGAGAATCGCGGCCTGTTCCAGCGCCACCTTCAGCGCCTCGCCCTGATCGAGCGTGACAGGCAGCGGCAGGTCATAGGCGGGTTGGCGCATCTCGGCATCCATATCCCGGCCATCCTCGGCCGATGGCACGAACACCGCGAAAAAGCCCCCCGCCAGCCCGCCGCCACGGGCCTTGGGCAGATCGACATGACCGGCGCAACCAGAAACGAAAGTCTCTGCCGAGCCGACACCACCGGCGCGGTAAAGTTTCAACAAGACGTCGTTATGCCCGTCAAACACGACTGGCGCGATATTCGCGGTCACATCCCCTCCTGCCCCGTGCCAATCCGGGTCCGACTTTCACCGCAGGCTATCGCTCGCGCCAGGAAATGAAAACGCGAAATCAGGCGCAGAGCTTTCAGTCGAACTACAACGGGCCGGCCATATCCTCGCGGATCGCACGCAGGCGGTCCCAATGCGCTTGCAGCCGCGGCGAAAGATCGTCACGTCCCAGGGGCGCACCGGCCCCTGCACGCCCCGGCATCACCGGCGGGGACAGCGCTGGCAGGTCTATCGCGTCGGATTGCCCGTCCCGCGGACCAAGACCGGACACCAGCGGCCCGCGTCCCGGAGACGACATTGCGCCGCGCGCCACGGCGGGGGCCGGATCGGCCGCTTGCACCGCCATGCGCCGCGGGCTTGTATCGTCCATCGCGCGCCTGACACGGGCCAGGTAACGCCGTCCGCGTTCGGGATCGGCGGAATGATAACGGGCGGCCGCCTCGTCCCAACTGCCATGACGCGCCTTCAGCCGGGACAGGAACCGCGCGGCATAGGCCGTATTATGCACCGGGTCCAACATCTCTTGCAGGGAACCGAACCGCTCGTGGTGCCATCGGTAATTGATCTGCATGCAGCCGACATCAATGTTGCGCACGCCGCGCGCGACCGCATTTCGCAGATAGTCCAGCGCCTCGTCACGGGTCTTGAAATAAAGTCCCCGGCCACCCTCGTTCAGCGTCCAGGGCCAGGCCGCGACCGCCCCCTTGCCCGAACGATAGGCCGATTCCACCCGCGCGATGGCCGGCAACAAGGTTTCAGGCAGCCCGGCAACCCGGCCCGCCTGCGCGGCCAAAGCCTCGCAATCCGCGCCGGCTGCGGCCCTTGCCGGACCGGCATCGGCACCGGAAAGAAACAACGCCAGGACGATTGTGCCCAAGACCACCCGCACCGAGACAACCTAGCGCAGATAATCGAACAGCGATTGCTGAGCGATCTTGATAAAGCTCTGCTGAGAGGCCTGCTGTGTCAGAAGCCGCTGTTGCAGCTCGGTGATCGCGGCGGCGATATCAAGATCTTCCAGCCCCGAAACCGCCGTCTTCAACATCACCTGCTGCGCCTCCACCGCGCGGGATTGGATATCCGCCACCTGCCCCAACGCGCCGATCCGGGCGCGCATGTCGGCAAAATGATCCGCGATGGCCGCCATCGCATCGACCTGTGCCGATTGTCTCAGCCGTTCGGGGATCAGCGCGGTTTCAGGCCCTGCGGGCTGAGCGCTGTCATCCAGGGCCACGGCGCGTGCCACGATCTCGTCCGTGGGCAATTCTTGCGGTCCGTTCACTTCAGACACAACGATGACACCTGCTGCCGAAAGATCGAACGATTGCCCATCCGGCGACAACACCGCGCTTATCCCCGTATCGGCCATGCGTGCATTGATTGCATCGACCATTGCGCCGGGTGTGTCGGCGCTCAGTTCCGCGGAAATCGTCGCGCTTCCCCCCGGTCCGGCCAGCGCAATTGACCACTGTGCCGGGATGCGCCCGGGCGACAGCGACAGGCGCATCGCGCCTTCGGCCGAAAACAGGTCGGGCAGATTGGCGGTTCCGTCCTTGAGCGAAACCGCCAGATCGTCGATCAGGGAAAAAACGTCCCGCCCCGAACCGGTGCCGGGGTCCACGCCCATGAACACCTCGGCCCCGCTCAGCCCTGTCGCCATCTGGCGCGAGGCTGACACCCGCAGCGTGCCCACCATGCCATCGCCGTGGTATTCGACCCGCCCCGCGGCATCCTCGGCGAATGGGGTCGCGACCCCGCGCAAACCGGAAAACAGCGCAGAGCCGGTGCCATCCCTGGCATTGGCCAGATCGATCAATCCCTCGCGCAGTTCCAGAACCTCTAGCCGTAAGGCTTCGCGCGCGTCGGGCGACACGGTATCGTTGGCTGCGTTCAGCGCGATTTCATACAGGCGCTGGCTGATCGTATTGGCCCCCGACAGCACTGTATCGGCATGGTCCAGACGGTTTGAGACCTGTTCGAGATTGCCCTCATAGCGGTCAAGTTCGTCTTGGCGTTCACGCGCAACCGACAGGCGGGCGGCGCGCATCGGATCGGCCGAGGCGCGCGGATCGTTCACCCCTGCGGAAATCCGGTCCTGCAAATCCGAAATGCCCGACTGCTGGCGTGAAAAGGACGCGATATTCAATTCTGAGAACAACGCATTACCGATGGTCATGTCAGCCTCATCAGATCGATTGCAGCAGGGTGTCGAACAACTCACCCGCGATTTTGAGAACTTGCGCATTCGCCTGGTAAGCCTGTTGATAGCTCATCAGCCGCGCCGCCTCGGTGTCCAGATCGACGGCCGAAGCCTCGGCCATGGCCCGTTCGGCGCGTTCTTTCACGGCCGTCAGGCTGGTGGCGCGCGTTTGCTCGGCCGCAACCTTTGCGCCGATCCCGGTCAGGATCTCGGTATAAAGCGCGCCGAACCCGCCCTGGCCACTTTCGGGGGAAGAGGTGGCAAGATCGCCCAGGGCACCAAAGGTCCGTCCATCGCCGGGCCCGGCCGCACCGGAATTCAGGACAAAGCTGTCGCCAGTGGCGGGATTGCCCGAGATCACGAAATCGAAACCGCCAAACGCGATCCGTCCATCAGCATCGAGAAAACGCTCGCCAATCTGGATGCCGGCTTGCGAATCGAACAGCCCCACGCGCCCGGCTGCGCCGTCCAGAACCCGTAATTCCAGCGCGTTAGGGGGATAGGCAGTGGCCGGCGCGATCGCCCCGGCCAGCCGCAAAGCCCCCTCCCCCGTCATCACGACCAACAGGTCCTCGGGCGGCAGATTTTCCAGCGTTACGCGCTGGCTGGCGAGGCTGGTCGCGCTCACGCTGACCTCGGGAAGGGTGCCGTTGGCCGTGCGGATCACCAGCGTCGCCCCCTCGACCGCGATGGTCATGTCTGCCGGCACGCCGGGCTCCAGCGCGGAGGCCAGCGCGCGCGCCACATCCTCTGCCGAGTTCAGATCATCGACAAGGCTGTCCACCGTTGCCGTCAGGTTCAGCCCGCCGGGATCGATGGTCACGCCATAGCGGGCGGCACCGGCCGAGCTTGCCCCGTCGCCTGAATCGATACCGGGCTCGTAGGCAAAGTCGAACCGCAAGAGACTGCCGGCCGCATCAAGGCTTCGCGAAACCAGTGAACCGGCAAAAGGATCGATCGCGATATCGCTGGCAACACCGTCAAGACTGGCCTCGAAATCGCCCGCCGACCGAAGCGTGACCGTACCCATGATGCGTGCGCTGTCATAGTCGGCACCCAGGGTTATGGCCTCGGCGTCAAGCGCCTGCCCCGCCGCATCCTGCCGCGTCACATCCAGCGGCCCTCCGGTCAGCCCGCTTATGCCGATGCTTTCGCCGCCCTCATGAACCAGAACCATGCCCAGGCCATCCGCTGTCGCCTCGGCACGGATGCCGGTCTGTCCCGATAGCGCGTTCACCTTGTCGGCCAGGCCGAAAAGCTGCCCCGCGGTCACGGCTGCTGAAACTGCCAGCGGCGCAAGGTTGTCACCGGTCAACTGAAAACCCACCGTGCCATCCGCGGATGCGCTCACATAGGCGCGTGTTTCAGCCTCAGTGGCGATGCCGAAAGCTTCGGAAATGCCAGACGCGGCACTGGCCGCGCTGCTGCCTCCCGGCAAGGACAACGTACCGAGTGACTGACCGTCACGGAAAACCTCGATTTCCTGCGCTGCGGCGGCGATCGGCGCAGGCGAACCCGACCAGGCCAAGGTCGCGCCACCGATATCGAGACGGCCTGAATAGAGCCCCTGAACCGACGCCTCGGCAATGGTCATGCCGCGATAACTGGCGCTGGCCAGCGCCGCGTCGGCATAGCGCGCATCGGGGAAAAACCCGTTCGACTCTGTCAAAAGAGCCGCGGCCGAGGCCGCATCAAGCGGTGGGCCGGCAAGCTGCTGGCCATCGCGGGTAAACACCATCAACCCGCTGGCCGGGGCGATGCTGCTTTCGGGCGTACCGGGCGTGTCGTCCAGCGCCGCAGCACTCAGCATACCCGTGGCCGCCGTCAGGATCAGCGCACCGTTCTCGGCACCGGCTTGAAGGCCGAGTTCGGCCAGGCCATGCCCCGCCGCCGTAAAGGTCGCCGCATTGAGCCGCGCGGCAAGATCGGCCGCATCCGCGAGTTCCGGGCTTGCCCCCGACAGATCGATTGTACGTGCCACGCCATCAAGCGTGAAAGTCAGGCTGCCCGCCCCGGACACCCCACCAGGCGGCGAGATCCGAATGGCCGACTGGGTGGCGAGCGTCAAAAGAGTAGCACTCTGTGCGTTCGCAGGCAAAAGCGCCACCGAGCCGTCCGACAGGAACTCGACCGCCGACAGGGTCTCGGCGGTGGTGCCGAACAGCCCGTCCAGTTCGACAAGCCCCGCATCGGTCGTCACGGAGGGTTGCGCGGTGATCGTGGCGCCCCCGGCATTGGTCGCGGCCGGCGCCACCGAATAGGCACCGCCCGCGGCCAGGTCATCGTTATCCTCGACCAGCCAGCGCATGTTGACTGCCGAGCCGTGAGTCGGGGTCAAAAACAGCCGGTCGCCTTCGCTGGCGGTTCCTGTGAATTGAACCCCTAGACCGGGAAGGTCGATCCGATCCGTTCCGCTTGCCAGAAGGGTGCCTTCGGCGTCACGGGCCTGCCATTGCCCCGAGGCATAGACAAAGCTCAACTCGCCCGCGGGGGCCAGCGCGGCATCGGCGCCCTCGACCGTCGCAAAGGCAGAGCCTGCATTATTGACGGCCGCGCGCACCGACCAGCCATCAAGCGAAAAGAGCGGCCCGCCCGGTTCGCCCGAGGTGGTCCGCCCCCCGGCATGCACCGCGTTCATATCGGCGGCAAGGTTGCGTGCCCATGCGTCGATCTCGGACAAAACGCCGTCGATCGCCCCGATCGCGGTGGCAAGCCCCCCTGAAAGCCCGGTTTCGGGCCATCGCGTATAGGAAGGGGCGCCCGGTGTGACCGCGCGCACGCTCAGCCTGCCGGCATCATCGACCGTCACCGCCGAGGGCGTGCCCCGATCGAGCAAAAGCGGCCCGCCCGGGCTGCTGCCCAGCGTGATGCGCACGAGATTATCCGCTTCGGGCAGCACGGTTATGCCAAAGGTCCGGGCAAGTTCGTTGACCAGAAGGTCGCGCTGATCCAGAAGCGGGTTCAGCGCCGGGCCGCTGCCGGCCTCCTGGATCCTGACCTGCACCTCGGCGAGACCTTGCAGCAGGTCGTTGGCGATGCCGACGGCCTGCACTGCCTGGTCGGCCAGCCCTTCGGACATCGCGACGATGTCGCGCGCGATATCGGCGATCGCCCCCGCCATGCCCTCGCCCGCTGTGCGGATCGCGGCACGCAGGGCGGATGCATCGGGCGCTGCCGCGGCATCGCTGAAACTGTCCATGAAATGATCCAGCATTTCGGTCAGCCCGCCCATGCCGTCGGTCAATCGGCCCTCCAGCCCCGAAAGCGCGCCCAGCATCGTTTCCGATGCCGCAACGTCTGAATCCGCTGATCGGACCTGTGCCGCCGCCAGTGCATCCAGCGCGCGACGGATGTCGACGCTTTGCACGCCGGTACCGGACTGGGCAACGCTGGTCAGCGACCCGCGTGCCGCGCCTGCCTCCTGCGGCAGGGCCTGCCGCCGCACATAGCCGTCGGTCTCGACATTGGCGATGTTCTCACCGGTCACGCCCAGCGCGGCCCGATAGCTTTGCAGGCCGTTCAGCGCGATATTGGCGATCGTAGTCATGGCTTGTCCTCGCCGAGTCCGGCGGCGGGGGCAAACTGGCGAAAGACCGCGTCGGCAATGCCCAGCCTGGCCGAGCCCGCCATGCCGCGCGCCAGCGCGCTGTCCAGCATCGCCCGCGTGTTCTCGACCGCCGCCCCGCCCATGAGATCCTCGCCCAAAGACCCGGCTCGCCCGGCCTTGAGAATCTGTTGAAGGAACATCTCCTCGAAGCCGTCGGCGGCCTTGCGCAGGCGCTCCGACTCGCGCGCGTGGTCCTGCGCGGCGTTGCCCGAGGGGCCAAAGGCTCTGATCCCGGCAAGGTCCATGGCGTGCCCGGAACTCATATCACGATCAATTCGGCGCGAAGCGCCCCGGCGCGATGCAGCGCCTCGAGGATGGCCACGAGATCGGCAGGGCTGGCACCCACCGCGTTGATCGCATCGACAAGCGAGGCAAGCGAAATGCCCGGATCGAACACGAAGGCACGCGCGGGATCCTGCTGTACGTCGATCCGGGTGTCGGGGGTGACGACCGGATCGCCCGGCGCAACCACGGTGCCACCCGGCCCGTTGACGACGGTGGCGCCCTGATCGACGTTGAAATCCTCGTTGACACGCACGGTAAGCGAACCATGGGTGACGGCGGCGGGGGTAACCTTGACATTGCCCCCGATGACGATGGTGCCGCTGCGGGCATTGACGATGACCTGCGCTGGCGGCTCGGCCGGGGCGACCTCGATATTTTCAAGCAGCCCCATGAAGGCAACGCGCTGTGCCGGGTCCGAGGGCACCCTGACCCTGACCGACGTGCCGTCTATCGCGACCGCAACATCGCCCCCGAAAGTGGCGTTGACGCCATCTGCCACCGCCGCAGCGGTAGAGAAATCATTACGGCGCAGGTTCAACACAAGGTATTCGGCATCGAGAAAGCTGGAGGAAACCGCGCGCTCGACCGTGCCGCCGCCCGGAACACGGCCCACGGTGGGCACGTTCACCGTAAGCGACGAGCCGTCTCCGCCCCGGACCCCGAAACCGCCGACCACCAGGTTACCCTGGGCGATCGCGTAAACCTCGCCATCGGCCCCCATCAGCGGCGTCATCAACAGCGTCCCGCCCTGGAGCGACTTGGCCTTTCCCACGGTCGAGACGGTGATATCCATCTGCTGGCCCGGCTTGATGAACGGGGACAGTTCGGCGGTTACCATCACTGCGGCGGCGTTGCGTGCATCAAGCTCGCCCGGTTCGGTTTCAAGTCCCAGCCGCGAGATGATCGAGCGCATGGATTGCCGCGTGAGGCTCGAATTGCCGTCGCCGGTGCCTGACAGGCCCACGACCAGCCCATACCCGACCAGCGGGTTGGAGCGCACGCCGGCCACTTCGGCCAGGTCCTTGATCCGGTCGGCCCGTGCCACGCCCGCGCCCCCCAACAACAGGACAAGAAACGCGATTGCAATCTTGCGCGCCATCGTCAGACCCTTTTTCAGAACGGAGAAACCGTGTTCATGATCTCGCGCAGCCAGCCCTGTTGACCCGCATCCGCGATCTGGCCCGCGCCGATATACTTGATCTCGGCATTGGCGATCCGGTCCGAGGGGATGACATTGTCGGCGCCGATATCGGCCTCGCGCACGAGACCCGACAACCGGATATATTCGTCGCCGTTGTTCAGGGTCAGTTTCTTCTGACCCATGATCGCGAGTATGCCGCCGGGATATTTCCGCACCACGTTTACCGATACCCGCCCCCTGAGCGAGTTCGACTGCGAGGCAGAACCGCTTCCGGCGAAGTTCTGGTCGGTGCCTGATTGCAGGCTGGCCGCATCGTCGAAGGGACCGGGCAGGTCTATGCTGAAACTGTCGGTCTTGGCCGTGCTTGCATCCTGTGACTTCCGCGCGGCGAAATCCTCGGTCAGTTCCACCGTCAGAACGTCGCCCACCTCTGCCGCGCGGCGGTCGGTGGCGAAAAGTCCGCCCTTTCCGCCGCGAAAGATCGCCCCGGTCGACAGGCCCTCGGGCGTGGCCGCGGGAGCTGCGGGAAAGACCGGCGCATAGGTATCCGAAGCACGGTCCTGGACCTGTTGCGAACAGGCGCAAAGCAGCACCGAGGACAGAAGGAAGGCATATCGCATTGAAACTGGCCTTTAACGCCTAGAGGTTGTTGGACAGGAAGCGCATCATCTCGTCCGAGGCCGAGATCGACTTGGAGTTCACCTCATAGGCGCGCTGTGCCTCGATCATGTCGACGAGTTCCTGCACCACGTTGACGTTCGATGATTCCAACATGCCTTGCGTCAGCTTGCCCGCCGCATCGGCCATCGGCGCGCTGATCGCGGGCGCGCCGCTTGCAACCGTTTCCACCGCCAGTGTCTCGCCCACCGGTTGCAGACCGCGGGGATTGGCAAAGGTCGCCAGCGTCAACTGGCCGACCTCCTGGGCATCGACCTCGCCGGGCAGCATCACGCTGACGATGCCGTCGCCGGAAATGGTGATCGACTGCGCATCGGCCGGGATCTGTATCTCGGGCTGAACGACATAGCCCGAGGCGGTGGTCAGCGTGCCCTCGGCATTCATCGACAGCGCCCCGTTGCGGGTATAGCCGATGCGCCCATCCGGCATCAGGACCTGGAAAAAGCCCTTTCCATCGACAGCGAGATCCAGCGCGTTGCCGGTATTGCTGAGTCCGCCCTGGGTATAGAGCTTGTCAGTCGACACCATCCGCACGCCCGTACCGATAGCCGAAGGCGTGGTCAGACGCGTCGCCTCGGAGGTCTGCGCGCCCGCCGGACGATGAACCTGGTACAGCAAGGATTCAAAATTCGCCCGGTCACGCTTGAACCCCGTGGTGTTCACGTTTGCCAGGTTGTTCGAAATGACCTGGATGCGGGATTGCTGTGCGTTCAACCCGGTCTTTGCGACATGCATCGCGTTTGCAGACATCGGTCGACCCTCCTGATCGTTAGCTTGCAGGTATCACTGCAACTGCCGTGCCATGCCGACGCGGCAGCGCGATATCGCCACCTCAACCCTGCGGAACCTGCAACAACCGCGCGCCGCCCTCGTCAATCTCGCGCGCGGCAGAGACCAGTTTGAAATTCAACTCGAAGCGGCGCTGCATCTCGATCGAGTCGATCAGTTCCTCGACCGCGTTGACATTGCTGCCCTCCAGCACGCCCTGGCTGATCCGCGCGCCCTGGTCGGGCGGCGGCAGGTCATCACCGGGAACGCGGATATTACCGTCCAGGGATTTTTGCAGCCTGACATCCGGGCCCGGAATCACCGTGCCCAGAGTCGCGGCCAGAATACGCTCGTCTTCTTGGCCATTCATGGGCTGAACCCAGATTTCGCCCAACTCGTTGACGACGATATCGCGATGCGGCGGCAAGGTGATCTGCTGTCCATCCATGTCCAGCATCGCATCGCCTGCACCGTTGCGCAGCACCCCCTCAGCATCCAGCCGCAGGTCGCCGCGACGGCTGAGGGCCGGCTCGCCATTATCGGGCAGGATGAAGAAATACCCCTCGTCCGCGATCGCGATATCCATCGCATCGCCCGTCGCCGTCAACGGTCCGGGTTCTTGCGAAAAACCGCGACTGGTGCGTTCCTGCTGAAAGGCCCGGGTCGAAAACGACCCGACCAGTTCGGCAAAGACCGTTGCCCCCTCGTCGGGCAGGTCGCGCCGATACCCCGGAACGCTCTGGTTTGCCAGGTTCTGGGCCTGGCTGACCTGGTTGTCGCGCATTCCGCCGATGGCGTTCAGCGCGGTAAAGATCATCCGGTCCATGGCCTCTTACCCCTAGCCGCGCATGTTGATGATGGTCTGCGCAAGGCTCGACGAAGTCTCCAGCGCCTTGGCCGAAGCCTGGTAGTTGCGTTGCGAGGTGATGAGATCAACCATCTGCTGTGTCAGGTCGATATTCGAACTTTCCAGGGCCGCCGAGCGCAGGCTGCCCATACCCTTGCTGTTTGCCCCGCCAAACAGCGCGGCCCCCGAATCCGAGGTGGCCGAAAAGGCCGCACTGCCGATCGGGCGCAAGCCTTCGGGGTTGTTGAAATTGGCCATCGCCACCATGCCAAGCGCCTTGGCCTGTTGATCGCCATAGCTGGCCCAGATAACGCCGTCGGCATCGACCTCCAGCCCGGTCAGCATCTCGCTGGTCTCACCGTCATGGGCATAGCGCGTGACCGCGAAACCGCCCGCGCCAAGCGTCGAACCGCCCAGGTCGAGTGTGAATGCCGCGCCATCGGGCAAGGTCAGGTTCAGCGGCGCCGACGGTGTCAACTGTGCGCCATCGGCATCAAACCCGAGGGTCTGGCCCGCGGGATCAACCAGCGTGGTGCCATCGACCACCACGTACGGCGTATAGAGGGTTTCAGGCGCGGTGGCGCCGGGAACCTGGGTCAGCGCGAAATAGACCGTGGCATCCATCGGCTGGCCGTCGCCATCGAACATTTCGATCGGCGTACTGGACGCATAGCTAGCCGGATCGGAAGGGCTGAAGGGTGTGGCCGACAGCGCATCGCCGCTGGCCAGGTTGACGGCCATTTCCACCGAGGCGGTCGCTTCGGACGTGCCTGAATACATCGGAACCTGAAGTGCAGAAAGCTGCGGCGCCGCCCCGCCCAGACCTGCACCGTTCTGGGCAACCGGAAGCGTCATCAGCATGTCGCCCGAGGAATTGACGATATGGCCCCCGGCATCTAGGCCGAACGCGCCGGCCCGCGTGTAGCTCATGTCACCCTCGCCGTTTTGCAGCGTGAAAAAGCCGCTGCCCTGGATCGCAAGATCGAGCGTGTTTCCCGTGCTGCTAAGGGCGCCTTGCTGGAAACTGCGTCGCACGCCCAGCAACTCTGTACCATTGCCAGATTGCGTATTGGTCGGCGCGTAGGGCGAACTGGTAAAGATATCGCCGAACTCGGTGCGTCCCCCGCGATAGCCGATCGTCCCGGCATTGGCGATATTGTTCGAGGTATTGTTGATCGCGGCCTGCGCCGCGTTGAGGCCCATCAGGGCGATGCTCATCGACATTGCATTCTCCGTGTTGCTGTTCGCGGTAAAGGTGCCGTGGCCCTAGCGAACCGCGGTGACTTCAAGACTGTTGAGCGGGCCATAATCCTGGATCTGCAAAAGCATCTCTCCGCCGCCTGCCGACATTTCGACGGCGGTGACATCAGCATAGACCGAGGGCGTCAAAACGGCCGTTCCCTCTGCGGTTTCGGCGCTGACCGTCACACGAACCAGGCTGTTGTCGCGCATCGTCTCGTCCGGCAACTCGTCCCAGGAAAACCCGATCAGGCCGGGCGGCTGACTGCCAAGCTCTTGCACGTTCAGCACCTCGCCGGTTTCGGCGTCTGAATAGGTGATGCTCAGGCCATTGACCGCCGTGGCAAGATCGACCACGCCGGCAATCTCTCCGGCCTCGCCGGGGCGCGCGCGGGTACCAGGCACGAGCACCTGTTGCCCGAGAAAACTGGTGGCCGTTGCCACCCGGAACTGTCCCAGCCCGGCATCGAGCCCGACAAGCGTGCCGTTCATCTGTTCGATCCCCGACAGGGTCGAGAATTGTGCCATCTGCCCAAGGAACTCGGTGTTTTCCATCGGCGCGAACGGATCCTGGTTCTGAAGCTGCGCGGTCAATAGCGCCAGGAAATCCTGTTGTCCCAGCACCGTGTCGCCCCCGACGCCGGTTGCGGCCTGCGTATCCGCGTAAGTGGTCAGCGATAACGGTGCGGGTGTCCCTATCGTGCTCATTTCCCAACTCTCCCAAAGGCGATCAGCGGCCCATCGAAACGGTTCGCGCCATCAATTCGCGCACGGTCGAAACCACTTCGAGGTTGTTCTGGTACTGGCGGCTGGCCTCCAGCATCTCGACCATCTCCTCGTCGGGATTGACCGTGGACTGATAGACAAAACCCTCCTGGTCGGCCGATGGGTGGTCGGGGCGGTAAACCCTTGCGGGCGTGCGCGGCAGCGCGGCGATCTCGGTTACATCGACACCCGCGAGGCCCGGATCGTCGATCCGGTCGGCATAGACGGCGGCAAAAACCGGGCGCATCGGGCGATAGGCGCCCTCGGCGTTTGTGCTGACGGAATCGGCATTCGCGAGGTTGCTGGCGACGGTATTCAACCGCGTCATCTGCGCCGACATCGCCCGGCCGGCCACGTCGAAAAGGTTCTGGATATCTGACATTTTTATTCCCCTATTCGCCCTTGATCGCCTTTGTCAGACCCGAGATCTTGCGGTTAAGCAGGGTCAGGCTGACCTGGTAACGAAGGGTATTCTCGGCAAATTCCATCTGTTCGACGGCCAGTTCGACGGTATTGCCGTCAAGCGAGGGATTAACCGGAACGCGATACCCCATCTCGCCCGACGCAAGCCCGCCAGAGCCGGAAAGGTGCCTGGAATGGGTGCGCATCGTCGCCTCGGGCTCGCCGCGCGCCTCGTCCAGCGCGCGGGTGAAATCGAAATCTCTTGCCTTGAAATTCGGCGTGGCGGCGTTGGCTATGTTCGAGCCAAGCACCCTCGTGCGCGCTTCGCGCAGGATCAGGGCGTCGGCATGGATACCCAGGTGATCGCGGATCGCAGTCATCTTGGCTTTTCCCGGTCTCGTCCATTTTTTCAAAGGCGCAGCGCGCCGACTGGACCGGTATTTGCAAGGAAGATGCCAACCTTGTTCCATCGCCATGGAGAAATCCGAGACATGACCAACCCCCAAGGCCTGCCCGGCGCCGGATGCTGGGCGCCCGACGTGAGCCGGATGATGAAACGGCTGCGAAAACACGACCCTCTTGACCTGAGCAGGACGCTGGGTGCGACGGCTGCGGCAGAACAGAATTCAGGGCGCCGCCGGCTGCTGATGGCAACCCGGCTGCACGTGATTGCAACCGCGTTGGACAGCGGGCTTTCGACGCAGGAAAAGCCCGAGGAAAGACCGAGGCGCAAAACGGCGCGAAAGCCCCGCAAGAGCACACCGGACATCCCGGCAGAGAACGCGCCACACGCCCAGCCGGAAAGTGAAACATCCCCGAACCCGACCCGCAAACCGCGCAAGAAACCCACGATGTCCACACTCGCCCTTGAAGACGCCGCCGCGTTTCTGGGTTCGGGGATAATGGATGCCGATACCGACCCGGATCAGTCCGACGACATGCCGCCGCGCGCAATGGACGCGTCAGCCGATCGCGACGCACTTTCCCGGCCCGACAGGCCCTCCTCGACCATCGACCAGATGAACATCGAAAGCCGGACAGAGCAGGCACCCAGGACGCCCGGCCCCCAGGCCGGAATGGCAAGGGACCGCTCCGACCAGGCCGATCCCGGCAGTGGATTTGTCACCGTGCCGCAAGAACCCGTCGAATCCGCGCAGGCACTACCCGAAGCGGTCGCGCACGGCAACGCCTTTGCCGCCGCAGGCTCTAGACGGCGAAAAGGACAGGTCGCGACAATCGATCTGGGCGCCGCGGCGGCGCTGCTGGCCAGCGACGCGATCGGCGGGCGGCAGGGCGATGACGACCAGGACGAGGATTGAATGCAAGGCACCGGCCCGATCGCGCTACACTAGGGGCGCTGCGTGCCCGGTGCCATCGCCGCGCGAACGCCACGCGAAGGTTCAGCCCTCCAGATCCATACCGTCGCGCATCAGGTCGCGCAGCCGGGTGATCGCGGCCTTCTTGATCTGCGACACCCGCCCCGTTGTCACCCCCAGGATCGACGCGACCTCGTAGATATTCAGCTCTTCGACGTAATAAAGTTGAAGAACCAGCGCCTCGCGCTCGGGCAGTCGGGTCAGGGCCTGTCGCAACAGAGCACGCACCTGACGGTTCTGGGTATGATCCTCGGGTGTGGGCTCGTTGCCCTGGAACAGGATCGAATGATCCGAATAGACCTCGTCCAACGACGCCATACGGTTGACCTGGAAACGGGCCGTCCAACTGTCGTATTCCTCAAGCGACAGCCCCAGCTCGGCGGCGATCTCAGCCGGCTCGGGGTCGCGCTGCAACTTGCGTGAAAGCCGCGCCTCGGCCTGTTTGGCCCGCGACTGCATCGCGATCGTGTTCCGGCATAGATTGGAGTTCAACCGCAGGAAATCGATGATTGCTCCACGCACCCGTATCGCGGCATAGGCCGAAAACGCCACGCCCTCTTGCTCGGCATAGCGCTGCGCAGCATCGACGAGACCGAGGTGCCCTGCCTGAAGGATATCGTCGATCTCGATGAAACGGCCGACGCGACCATGGAAATGCCAGGCTAGGCGGCGCACCATTTCCATGTTTTCCTCGATGCGCCTTCCCACGGGCGTGGCCTGTTGTTCGCGATATGCTTTCAACGCGATCATGTCCGCTCCTCCCAGGGCGAGCGCATGCGCGGGGGTGCGGGCGGATCGCAGGGGGCGCCAAAGGCTGCCCGGCGAAAGACCCTTGTCGTGGCATTGCGCGGCTTGCCGTCGTGGGCGGGTTCGGCCACGCTCGCGCGCGCAGGAGCATCGGCAAGGTCGTCCCCCTGCCCCGTGGCAGCAGGCAAGGCCATTGCGCGCAGCCAGTCGCGTGCCCATCTCTGGAAGGTTGCCCGATCGATACGGCCCGCCCCCGGCGCGCCTACAAGCTGCAAGCCGCGCGCCGCGATCGCGGCAAGTTCCTCTGGACCGGGTGCCATATGCGCAGGTCCGGTCAGGAAGATAACCGGACGAAACCGCGCCCAGGCCGACAGATGGCGGGCCAACACGCGCGGATGCAACCCGGCGGGCAGCACCAGGACCGGCTGTACGGACGCGGCTTCGGCCATCCGCGAAAGAACCTGTTGCGGCTCGGAAAGTTCCGCCGACAGGACGGTGATACGTCCCGGTCCGCGCGGGCCAGACTGCGCGTCGAGCGCAGCGGCGAGTTCATCCTCTTCGTCACTGAGCGTGACCGGCCAGCCCTGTGCCCCTGCGCCCGCGATCAGCCAGGCGGCATCGGCCGCGGTCGTGCCGCAAACCGCAAGCGAGGGCAAGGCGGCGGGTGCGCGTGCCTCGGCCAGGTACAGGGCCAGGCGGGCCTTGCCCGCCCCTGCCGGCCCGCATAGCGCAAGCCGGGGCGCCGCGAGGGCCAGGGCGCCGTCCCGTCCGGTCAGGCTGCCCTCAAGCACCGCCAGGAATCCTCCTACCCCACCCGACAGTTCGTCCTCCAGCGCGCGGGCAAAGGCGGGCGAGAGGCCGGGCCACCCCCCCATCCGGGCAAAGGGATCCGGCACGATGCCCGCGGCGCTCTCGGCCCGGACGGGGCGCGAGATCTCTGCTGCAAAGACGGCCCCGAACCCGGTCATCGACGTTGGGGCACGGTCGGAATTGGCATGGTCTGCGCGCGCCAGGGCCGTGTCTGCATCCAGCGGCCGCTCGGCCACGATCTCGAAGATCTCGCCGATGCTGCGCGTGGACAGGATCAGCGCATCTTCGCCAAGCGTTTCGGCCACGCGGCGCATTGCGATGCGCATGTTAGGGCCATGCACGGTCACGGGTGCCATCAGCTATCTCCCATTTTGTCGTTAAGGGCGGCGCGGCCATCGCCCAGGCTGCCCACCACCTCGATCCGGCGGTTGTCGGGCAATTCGTTGACCCCCAGCACGATGGCGTCGTTGCCATGGGCACGCAGGAAGGCCGAAAGCGGCGCACGCAACGGCGGCGAGACCACCACGAAACCCTGCCGTCCCTTGCCGGCCAGGTCCTCTGACAGGCGGGTCAGCGCCGACAATAGCCGCTCTGTCAGGCTGGGTTCGACGATCAGAACGCCCTCGCCCCCTTGCGCCCGGCTGCGCGAAAGAAGTTGCTCCAATTCCGGGTCCAGCGTGATCAGGGCAAGAGACTGGGTCATCGGCACCATTTGCTGGATCAGCATCGGCACAAGGTCAGGGCGCAGTTCCTCGGCAAGCTGGCGAGGGCTTGCGTCGCGGCCCCCGCGTTCGGCCAGCCCCTCCAGGATGCGGCGCAGATCGGATACCGGAACACGCTCTGCCAAGAGCGCACGCAACACGCCGGTCAGCACATGCAGCGGCACCAGCTTGGGGACAACCGCCTCGACCAGGGCGGGACTGACCTGGTGCAAGCGGTCAAGCAGAACCTGAACGTCGTCGGTGCCGATCAGTTGGCCCGCGTATTTGTAAAGCATCTGGCTGAGATGCGTGGCGATGACCGAATCCGGCTCGATCACGACATGATCATCTGCCTCGGCCTCGGCGACCTGGTGCGGTTGCACCCAGACCGCGTCGATCCCGAAGGACGGGTCCTTGACGTCGATCCCCTTCAGCTTGCGCCGTGACAAGCCGCCCGGCAGCGCCAGCTTGCGATCGGGATAGGCCATATCCTCGGCCACGATGGTCTGGCCGATGCGGATGCGATACTGGTTTGCCGGCATCGCCAGATCGTCGCGCACCCTAACGCCGGGCACCACGAAACCCATCGCGCGGCTGACCTCTTTTCGGATCGAGGTGATACGCGAGATCAGCGGCCCGCCATTGCCCTCCTCGATCATGCCGATCAGGGCATAGCCGATCTGGATCGACACCTGGCTGTAATCCGTCACATCCTCCGCGGTGAGGACGCCGGGGCGTTGCGCGGCGGCCAGATCCTCAGCGGATGGGCGGGCGGCGGTCTCAGCGGAAACATTGCCCCGGGCCTTGTCGGTGCGGGCCGCCGACCACGCCAGCGCCCCGGCCGCACCGGCCGCCACGAGAAACAGCAAGTTCGGCATCCCCGGAACCAGCCCGAGGATTGCCATGACGGCGGCCACAGGCACCCAGGCGCGCGAGATGTTGACCTGCGCACCGATCTGGTCTGCCATGTCAGCAGAGGACGAAACACGTGTCACGATGATCGCCGTGGCGATCGACAGCAACAGCGAGGGTATCTGGGCCACAAGCCCATCACCGATGGACAGCAGGACATAGGTCTCTGCCGCCTGGCCGACCGCCATGCCATGCTGGGCGACACCGATCACGATGCCCCCCAGAATGTTGATGACCAGGATCAGGATACCGGCAACCGCATCGCCCTTGACGAACTTGGAGGCCCCGTCCATCGCACCGTAGAAATCGGCCTCTTCGCCGATTTCCTTTCGCCGCGCGCGTGCCTCGTCCTGTGTCAGGACACCGGCGTTCAGATCGGCGTCGATCGCCATCTGCTTGCCGGGCATGGCATCCAGCGTAAAGCGCGCCGACACCTCGGACACACGGCCAGCGCCCTTGGTGATCACCACGAGGTTGATGATGACGAGGATGGCGAAAACGAAGATGCCGACAACGAAATTGCCCGCGATCACGAACTCGCCAAAGGCCTGGATCACCTGACCGGCCGCGTCGCCACCGGTATGCCCATTACTCAGAACAATCCGTGTCGAGGCTACGTTCAGCGCCAGCCGCAGCACGGCGGCAATCAGCAAAAGACTCGGAAAACTGGAAAAATCGAGCGGGCGATAGCTGTGCATCGCCACCATAAGGATCAAGAGCGACAGCAGGATATTGAAGACGAAGAAAACATCCAGCAGTGCCACCGGCAGGGGCAGCACCATCATTGCAACCATGGCCAGTATGCCGAACGGCAGCGCCAAACCGCCCAGCCGATTGACCGGCGCGGTCGGCTTCAGGATGGCGGCATCGCTCATTTCCATACCCTCCGGGGGGCTATCGCAGATCTGGGCGGGGTCATGCGGGGCGGTCTCCGTTCTGTCACCTGCCCCGGTGATGCAAACCGCGTGCCAGTCCGCCCGGTTGACGGGCCTGTCGATGGGGCCGGATTGGCATGGCACTTGCAGGCTGTCGCGCAAATCCATCCGCACCCCGCCAAGGAGATCACATGCCCCGTTTTCATAACTTGCTGACGGCCCTGCTATTGCCCGCGCTGGCCGGGTGCATGGCCATGCCCAAATCGGCCAGCGATGCGCTGCCCGCCGATGCCGGCCCCGGCGCGACCCAGCTTGCGCAGGTCAAGGACGATCTTGATGGATTGTCGGTCCAGACCGGCACGCGGCTGCTCAAGACCGACGAGGCCGCCCCCGCGATCCGGGGGCTGGGGTTTTCACAGGTGTCCACGCAACCCGGAAAATCCACGAACGAAAAACGACTGATGGCAATCCGCGCCGCGCGACTGGACGCGATGCGTGACCTGGCCGAGCAGGTCCATGGCATCCGGCTGAGCGGCGAATCCACGCTGCGCGACACGGCGATGCGCAACGATCTACTGTTTGCGCAAGTGCAGGGCGAGATCCGCGGCGCGCGCACGGTGCGCATAACCCCAAAGGATGGCGACACCTTCGAGGTGGTGCTGGAACTCGACGCCGACACGGTTGCCTATATCGTGCGCGCCGCCAAGGGACAGGCGTAATCCCATGTGCCGCCACGTCCGGGGCATCCTGCTGTTCTGTCTTATCGCCTGCGCGACACCCGCCGCACTGGCCTCTTCGGCGGGGCGAGATGGCGCAATCTGGGTCGAGGCGGAGGGATTTGGCACGATCGCTGGCGGCGCGGATAGTGACAGCGCGCGCCGAAACGCGCTGGCCGAGGCGCTGATCGCGGCCGGTCTATCGGGCGGGGTCAAGATGTCCGGCTATACCGCTATTGACAAGGCTGCCGTCACCGCCGACCTGGCAATCCTGCGCGCCTCGGCCGAGATCGTCGAACATCGCGTGATCGCGGCCGAGCGAAGCCATGACACCTGGCGCGTGAAGGTCCGCGCACGCGTTGCCCCACGCCCGCTGGGTGCCTGCCCGGCCCGGCGCCGGCTGGATATCCTGGCCTATGCGCCGGAATTCGTGGTCGCCCCGACCGCGCCGGCCTGGTCGGTTCCGCTGGCGCAAGACATCTGGACAGACCTGCAAACCACGTTGGAGGCACATCCCCGCGCGCGCCTGACGCGCGTCACCGACCGGCCCTATTCCGCCCAGCTTTCGTCGGCACGCGCCGGTTTCGATTACGACACGCTGACACGGGGGGCGGTGCCACGCGGCGGTGGCGAACATGCGCTGCTGACGCGGATAGAGGTTCAGCCCCTGCCACGACGCGAACTCGCACTGTCGATCAGCATGACGCTGCGCGACGCCCGCCGCGACGAGGCCAGCGTCACGATCACCCGTCGCGTGCGTCAGCCGATGCGGGGCGATCTGGGCGCAGCAATCGGGCCCCGCCGCGCAAGCATGGTGCAGGATCTGACGCAGGGGATTGACGCGGCCGCGGCGGGTTTGCTTGACCGAATGGCCTGCCGCGCGCCCGCGGCGCGACTGGAAATTGCGGGCGAGGCGCTGATCGTTCCCTTGGGCAGCGCGAACGGCATCACGAGATCCAGCCTTGGTTTCGTCGAGGGGAATGACCGGTTCGGGGTTCTGGAAATCGTTCGGCTGGACCGCGAACGCACGGTGTTGCGCCCGCTGGACCGCAGCCGCCCCCTTGGTGCGTTTGCCGAGCGGGACGTGACATTTCTCGAAACCGGGGGCTGAGAAATGATGCGCGCCGCCTTGATCGCCGTTCTGCCCCTGATCGTCGCGCCACCCGCCCATGGCGAGGCCACGTTCAGGAACGGGATCGACGGCAAAAGGATGCAAAGTCTGATCGCGGCCGAACTGGAGCTGGCAGGGCTTGCGGGCATCCCCCAGATCGCCGCCTCTCGCCGCTATCCCGGCTGCGACCATGTCCCCCGGATAGCTCCGCGCGATGGCAGTTGGGCAACAGCCGAGATACGATGTAGCGCACCACAATGGACGCGTGCCGTGCGAACCGGCATCCCCCCGGGCGCGCAGCCGCGCGAGGGCGGTGCCCCGGACGCCCCCGCAGGTGGACCCGTCATCGTGATGCGCAAGAGCCTGGGCCGGGGCAGCGTCCTGACAGCCGAAGATATCGCACTGGCCCCAGCCCCCGCCGCCACCCCCCCCACGGCCATCGGCAGCCTCGAAAATGCGATCGGACGACGCCTTTCACAGGCCGTCGGGATCGGTCAGCCGCTTTTGGCACGCCATCTCGACCCCGACTGGCTGGTGGTCGAGGGCGCGCCCGTGGTCATTGCATTGGAACTCGATGGGATCAGCGTCGCCATGTCGGGCACCGCGCTTGAGCCGGGCCAGCGCCACCAGTTGATCAAGGTGCGCAACCTGTCGAGCGGCCGAACCGTTCGGGGCCACGTGACTGATCGGAATAAAATCAGCGTCACAGCTAAAATACGCTGAGAAAGTACCGTTCGAGTCAGCGGAAGAAGGAGAGCGACATGGTCGACAGCCTGGGCCCGATGTCGGGCCGTCCCAAGACTCAGAGGATCGCGAACGATCCAGCCGAAACACCCGGCACCCAAGTGCAACGCGGCCCGGCCGCGTCGCGCGCTGTGCCCGTGACAGCGGGTGATCAGGTCAGCCTCAGCCAGGAGGCGCGTCAACTGCCTGCCGGGCTTGAGGCCGGCCCGCCATTGGACCTGCCCCTGGTCAAGAAGATCAAGGATGCGATAACCGAAGGACGTTATCCGATCAACTATGACCGGATCGCCGATAGCCTGTTCGAAAGCTACCAGGAAATGATGCGATGATCTCGACATCGATCATGCTCGCCGCTGGTGCCGGGGCCTGCGCCTCGGGCCTTGCCGCGGCGCTTGGAGTGCGCCTTTGGCTGCTGCGGTTCGAACAGCGCTTTGGACAGATCGAAAAACGGATGGTCATTGTCAGTTCACAGATGGACGAGCTGACCGAACTGTCGCGCGACCTTGGCCGGATGCGCCCCGATATCGAATGGCTGGCAAACGAATACGTCGTCGATCGCGCCATAGCGATGGTGCAAAACGATTTCGACGAGGACGCGCCCGGCCCGATAACCGATCCCGGCCCCTGCCTGCGGCGCCACTAGGCGCCTGGGCGGCCGGCCTCAGTGTCCACAGCTTTCCGCGCCCGGCCCGGCACACCAGTCAGCGAACAATTCCTGTGCTCGGGCCTGGGCCGCAAGCCGATCCTGGTCGGACAGTTCCAGACCCAGCGCGTCGCGCAGCGCGCGCGCTCCAGCGACGTCAAAGGCCGAGGCGAGCGTCGCCCAGGCCAACGCCTCGACGCGATCGGGCGCCGGTGACAAAGTGATCTGCACGCGCGCAACGCCCAGCATCGCGTCGGCCTTGCCCCCCGCGACATCGGCCTTGAGATCCTCGAAAAGCTGGCCCGCGACATCTGCCACGACTTCTGCCGGCAGGATACGCCCGATCATGTCGGAGAGTGCCACGGCCTCTGGCACGGTGTTCAGACGCGCCCGCCAGGCCCAGTAGAACGCCGCACGATCATTTCGCGGCAGGCCAGCGCCCTTGAGAAAAAGCAGGGCAAGATTGAATTGCGCCGCTCCGTCGCCCTGCTCTGCAAGCGTGCGAAAGCCCATGACCGCGCGCGCTGCATCGCCATCCTGGTAGGCCTCGAGCGCCTCGCGGAATTCCGGCGTGGACTGCGCAGGCGCCGCGCCAGACACAAGCGAGCCGACCACCGCCAAAGACAGGATATGCGGCGCCAGTCTTCTCATTGATCAGCCGTCATGATCAGCTTGAGGCTCAGAAGACGCCGCTTGCGGCCCACGCGGTCGCGTTCGTAAACGATGACGCGCGGACGTAGCGTGTCAGTCAGGCCGACTTCGATCGAGATCGTATCGGGCAACTGGACGCGGTAATCGGCCAGTGTACCCACCGGGTCGAGCGTGAAGCGACCGCGGAAATCCTGGTCAATCCAGCTTCGCGCGAGTGCGCGGCCAAGAATATCGGGCAATAGCCGCTCGACATCGCCGCGGTTGTCCATCTGAACCGGGCCATGGGCCAGGCGCATACGATCCTGGCCTGGCGCGCCCTCATCGACACGCCCAGCCTGGCCGGCGCTGAGTTCTGCCCATGCACGCCCGAGACTGTGCCAGAGATTCATCCGTTCCACGTTCTGCCCTTGCCTGAACCAGCTTCCCTTACGCATAAACGGCAGCTCGCGGCATCATCTTAGCCGCGTGGCACAGCTCTTGCAGGGAACCTGCGGGGAGACTCGATCCCCTCGCAACAGAACCCTAAAGCCACAGGACCACCATCATGTTTACCCTTGTCCGCCGCCTGCGCGCGCGCCACGCCCTGCGCCGGTCCCGCCCGCGGGTCGCGATCGAAATCGTGCATTATCACCCCGACGGCGGCGTTTCGCACAGCCGGCGCGAGATGCTAGACAGGTTCCTGACGCGCCCTATCGCACCGCGTTCCCAGATCTGAGCGCATGGCGGTACGCCGCAAGGCGCCATGCAAACCCCAGCACACAGGCCAGCGCGATTCCGCCACCGATCCAGCCGGACGAGGGCATCAGCCCCGCGATATTCTCTGCCCCCGAGGGCCGCAGGCCGATCAGGGCAATCAGCGTCAACGCCGTCAAGAGATAGGCGCGAAGCCCGCGGCAAGACCGGCAAGGCCCCGATGCCATGACGCTCACTCCGCCTCGGCGCGGCTGTAGACCAGCCGCAGCCTGCGTTCGCGCGCCCGGCCTGCCTCAAGGGCCTGACGGTCCTTTTCCAGGTCTTCGGCAATGCCCCGCAGCATCGCGATCGCATGGCCCAGCACGCGGATATCGGCCTCGGCGGCCTCTTCACTCCAGGTCATCGCACCGACCATTGCAAGCGCATGAGCGCGTAGCGCATGGTCGAGTTCTGCCACCCTGCGCACATCATGCGCGCGGGATGCCTGGCACAACTCGCCTGCCAGGTGGATCAACCTTTCACCGTTGGGACTGATATCTTCGGGAACGATGATGTCGGTCATCATCCGCCGCCTCCGGCACCCGGCGCGATCCCGCGCCAGGCGGCAAGAATTCCCGCGACCGCCTGCGCGGCATTGTCAAGTTCCGTGGTCTGCGCCTTTCGCATCGCAGCCAGAACCTGTTGGCGACAATATTCATACACCCGGAACAGGTCGACCGCCAGTTCGCCACCGACCTCGAAATCGAGGCTGGATTGCAAGATATAAATCGCGGTCAGCGCACGCGTGGTCTGCGCCTCTGGCAAGGGGCTGCCGCCCGAATGCGCCGCAGAGATCACGCGCAATGCCCGTTCCAGTTCGGAAAGGGTCGTGGAAACGATCCGGTGAGGATCATCCACCGGCGGCGCGCTGGCGCTTTCGGTGCGGCGATAGAAACTGCGCGCTGCTGCAATGTGCATTCCAGTCTCCCGGTCGGTAAAGTGGTGCGTTGTCATTGGTAACGGCCCGGTTCGCGAAACTGTTAGCCGTTGCGGGCCGCCGCGACTCCAATCCGCGACAAAAGAAAGGCAGGAACCTGGTCAAGCGGCAAAACCGCCTGTGCCGCGCCGATCGTCACGGCTGCGCCCGGCATCCCGAAGACCACGCTGCTTGCCTCGTCCTGGGCACATGTCCGTCCCCCGGCCTGCCGGATCGCCAGCAATCCCTCGGCCCCGTCCTTGCCCATCCCGGTGAGTAGGGCCGCACGAAGCCCAAGCGAAGGCAGTCGTGCCGCCGAGTGGAACAGCACATCGACGGCGGGACGGGAGTATTTCACCGGCGCCCCCTCGACCAGCCGGACCTTGGGACGCGTTCGCGTCTTTTCCAATGCCATATGGCGCAAACCGCCCGGCGCGATCAGTGCAATACCCGGCACAAGGTCATCACCATCGACCGCCTCGCGCACACCTATCTGACACAGCGAATCCAGCCGTCGCGCGAAAGGCGCGGTAAATCCGGCGGGCATGTGCTGAACCACCAGGATCGGCGGGCAGCCGGCCGGAAACATCGGCAGGATGCGGCTCAGGGCCTCGACGCCACCGGTCGAGCAACCGATGCAGATCAACCCACTTGCCCCGTCATCTGGTGCCGTCAGCGGCTGCGGCTGCGGCCTTGGTGGCGCGGGTATGCCCGGCCTGGCGCACTGGCGCAGCCGGGTCCGGCCCGCGGCGTGGACCCGGTCGCAGATTTCCTGCATCTGCAACGGCCAGCCGTCGGCCAGACCGATCGTGGGCTTGCCGATCACATCGACCGCCCCCGCAGCCAGCGCATCGAGGCTGAGTTGGGTGCCTTGCTGGGTAAGGGACGAGATCATGACCGTCGGCGTTGGCGCCACGGGCATGAAACGACGCAGGAATTCGACCCCATTCATACGCGGCATCTCTACGTCCAACGTGATCACGTCCGGCTCGAGTTCAACCAGCAGATCGCGCGCCTGGTAAGGGTTGGAGGCCTGGCCAACCACCTTGATCCGCCGGTCTTGCGACAGGCCGCGCACAAGTATGTGGCGAACAAGCGCGGAATCATCCACGACGAGCACCCGGACCGGATCAATCGATGTCTTTTCCATGTGGTGTCCCGCCCTGCCCCGCCGTCAAGCCGCCGCCGCGCGCTCGGCCTCGAAAAGGCTCGGCACCGCAAGCGCAAGCCCGACATCGCCGTTGCCCAGCAGAGCACAGCCCGTCATCCCGCGAATACCCGCCAGCGCACCGCGCAGCGGACGGACCAGAACCACCTGTTGCCCCACGAGATCCTCGACCATGATCGCCACGCGGCGCCCGGCGTGACCAACGATCAGGAAAAGCATCTTTTCCGCCCCGGCGCGACGGTCGGCGCCAATGACCGCGAGGGCGCGTTGACGTCGGCTGTCTTGCAGGAATCCGATATCGACGATTTCCTCGTTCCCGAGCTTGAGGATACAGCGATCGCCCTCGGCCGAGATGCGGCTGATCTGGTCAGGATCACAATGCACGATCCGGTGGATCGCATCGGTAGGCACGATATAGCTGACCTCGCCATCGCGCACGACCATGCCTTCCATCACCACCATCGCTACTGGCAGCGTTATCGTCAGCCGCGTACCCGAGCCCGGCAGCAGGCTCTGGCGAATGTCACCGGCCATTGCACCGATGGCCCGGCCAGCCGTCTCCAGCGCCTCGACTGCATGACCTGCGGCCATGTCGTCCTCTATCCCGACACCGATGCTGTCATCCTTGCGATGCACCCATACATGAAGCCGGTGCGGCCCGTCCCCATCCTGGGTCAGGCGCTTTTCAAGCAACGCGCAAAGTGCAGGGTAAAGCCGCGAAAGCACCCGATCATCGACCCGCGTATCCTGCCCGGTCAACGTGACCGCCACCCGCCGCCCAGAGGATCGCGCCACCTTGGCAATATGCTCGGCCAGCGCCTGCAACAGTGCCTCGGCCTCGGCCTGGCCAAGCTCGATCATGTCTTCCTGCAACTGGACCAGTCGACTTTGCAATTGCGATCCGGTCTGCTGCGCCTGGCGCAGCCGATCCATGATGTCGTCCCCGGCTCGCTCAAGCGCACCGCGGATCAGCCGCCAGCTATCGCTTGCGACGATCTCAGCGGGAAGGTTCGCAGCCACCATATCGCCCAGATCCCCTTGCAAGAGGTCCAGCAACACGTTGTGGACACGAGAATGACCGGCGACGATCTCGCCCAGCTCCTCGCGCAGGTTCGAGCCCAGCCCACCCCCCAGGACAAGCCCAGCGCCAGCGGATGCACCCTGTCGCACCCGGCTGCCGCGGTCATAGGGCAGCTCGGTATCGACATGGACAAGCTTGCCCGTCGGGTCGATCCCGCTCAGCGCCTCGCGCAGGGCGGGGTCGCTCATCCGGCTGCATAGCAAGAAATCGAACAACACCTTTTCGCCGACAAAGACCGTGACCGACGTAATCAGCCGGGCCTGTCCGCTTTCAAGCCATTGCAGGAAAGCCTGCGCGACATCCTCGCGATCGTTGAAATCGGTTCGGACGATAAAGAAATTCTGTCCCAGGTCCATTGCCCGGCTGGCTGCCTTGACGCTTTCGGGCGAGAGCACCCGATGGAACGAGTCCGGCAGGCCTAGGCGTTCCTCCACCGCCGCCGCGGTCGGTGCGTTCGTGATCACGAAGGTCGCGCGCGAGGCCTCGTCGAACAACCTTTCCAGCCCCTCGGTATCGGGCGTCTCGCCCGCGTCGATGGCATCGAACACAACCTCAAGCAGATCAACGAAACTGCGCGCGATGTGCAATAGCACCGTGTCAGGGCCGATCTGGCCGGTCGGTGCCCGGTCGAACAGGTCGAACAAAGACATCGCGAGATAGGCGGCGGTCTCTATCTGGTAATGGCGACAGGCATGGTTGATGCGCCGCAACAGACGCGTCAGCCTGGCAATGTTGGCCTCTATATCGCGACGCGCGCGCAGATCATCGATCAGTTCCGAGGTTTCCATCAAGGTGGCATAGGCGTTTTCCGCACACCAAGTCCGCAGGAAAGAGAGCGGTTGCAGCGCGAGGCCGTCCAACGCCTCGCCAAAGGCATTTTCAAGCGTCACGAGCTGTTCGTAGAGATCAAGCTCTGCATCGCGGAAATCGCGCTGGGTCTGCACGATGCCAAAACGCGTCGCGACATCGGCCACACCGCCAAACCCGGCGGCGCGCGCGTCCTGAACGATCCGTTCGGCGGCAATCGCGATCTCTTCGGGCGAAACCATCGCTGCCTCGCCCAACCGCTCGCCAAGAGCGGCGAGCTCTGCAAGCGGCCCTTCCAGCCCCTCTAGAAAATCGCGCGCCTCTCGCGCACGGCCACAGATCGCAGAACCGTCAGCTTCATCACTCTGGGCGTGAGATGCAACGGCGAAACTTTCCGCCGGGGCCGAGGTTTCGCAGGGTCCGGCCCCTGCCGCGCATGCGTCTGGCGCGGCGGGCGCCTGACCCTCTATATCCTCGGCGAACCGCTGCGACAGCCGATCCAGCATAAGGTCAAGATCGGCACCTTCGGGCTTGTCCATCCCGGCAAAGTCGTCCACGGCCTCGGTCCAGGCCGACAGCCCCATCTGTCCAGCGGCATTGCGCAGGCGTCCCGCCCGCTGTTTCACGCGCATGACATGAGCAGCAGGCTCGTTCGTGAACTCGTCGCGGGTCTGTCGCAACTCGTCGAGTGTTTCGCGCGCGATCTTGATAAAGATCCGGCGATAGGTTGGATCGTCCAGCGACGCGCCCAGCGTCCTCGCGCCCTCGGCGGGTGCGACACCGGGCCGGGTTTCGGCCCCTGGTTCGGGCGCGGGGGCCGGTCCGACGGGGACGGGTTGCAAGGCGGGTGCGGATGGCGTGGCATCGCCATCCAGGTCTATGGCGCGGCAACGTTCCAGCGCGGCGATCATGTGCTCGGCGCCGGCCGTGTCGTGTTCCGGGGCATCGAGATAGCCATCGATGGCTGAAATCCAGTCCGTCAACCCGACCTTGGCCGCACCATTGCGCAGCTTGGCCGCATCCTCGCGCAACAGTTCAAGGGCCTGATCGGCGTCGGAATGCAACAGCGCGCGGTGAGCGGTCATCGCGTCAAGCGTCTTGCGTGCCATCTTTTCGAAAACCCGCCTGAAGGTCGGATCATCGAACAGCCGGGCGGTGCGCTCTTGATCGGGAACGGGGGGCTCGGCCGTGACGGCCGGGCATGTCGGTTCCGGGCTCGTGGGATCTTCCTGCCCGGAATGTTGCATGGCGTTGTCCTCGTCATGCGATGCGCGCGTTTGCGGTGCGCGTTCGTCTGCGTCGGGCTGCGGGGTCATGCAGTCGGCGATCTTGGCCTTGAGCCGGGCAAGCAGATCCTCGGTTTCCGCCGGATCGGCATCGCGACGTTCTTCGGCAGCGAATTCCAGCATCAGGCGCAGTTCGTCCGAGACCTCGATCAACAGGTCGAGGATTTCCTCGTCCAACGCCACACCGTCGTCGCGCACCAGCCCGATGAGGTCTTCGGCGACATGGGCGCGGCTTTCGATCGTGGCCAGTCCCAGAACGCGCGCATTACCCTTGAACGTATGGATTCCACGGAACAGCGCCGAGATCGTTTCGCCCCCGGCAGATTCCGCATCCTGCCGCAACGCCATCAGCGCGGCCTCGACCGCGTCAAGCGCCTGTCCCCCGTCATCTGCGAACAGGGCCCAGATTTCATCCATCTCGTCGGACATTGCTGCGTCTCCCTTGCGCGGCGAACCGCTTTGCCAGGCGTGGCCCGATCAGGCCGCGCCAACCAGCTTGCGCATCGTTTCGGCCAGTTCCACGCCGGCCTTTTCCTCAAGATCGTGCGACACCGTCCCCGAAGGTTTGGCCACGACCGCATCGGCCCCAAGTTCACGCACCTTGGCTGCATGCTTTGAGCCGCTGACCGCAACCGAGGACAGCACGCAGATTTTGGCGCTGGTATTCGGGCGGGCATGGCGGAGGAATTCCAGCCCGTCCATTACGGGCATCTCGATATCGAGAAGCACCAGATCGATGTCGGGATTTTCCAGAAGTTTTTCCAGCGCTTCCTCGCCGTTCGCGGCCTGGGCGGCCACCTTGAACCCCTTCTGGGAGTTGATGAAACTCGAGATGTAAAGACGCATCATCGCCGCGTCATCAACGATCATCACCTTGTAAGCCATGGGTTTTCTCCTTGGATGAAACCTGCGTTGTGATGCCGGGCCGCCACGGGGCAACGGCCCGGCCTGACGGATCAGAACCCGCCGTAGCCGCGTTCGTCATGATCGAGCGGGATACGATCCTGTGGCCGCTGCGCGCCGTTGACCTGGACCTTTGCCCGAGGTGCGGCATTGCCGTTCACCGGTGCGGCGCGCAAATCGGGACGGGCCTCTGCCAGAACCCGGATCGACGCACCAGTGCCCACGGCAGATGCACCCGCGGCCTCGTTGGCGGTCTCTGCCAACATGTTTGCCCGCTCGCCGCTCAGGCGGAAACTGCGCACCTGATCGAGCATCGAATCGGTCGATTTCGACAATTCCTCGGCGGTCGCGGCCAGTTCCTCGGATTGCTGGCTGGTTTCCTGCGCGGTCTTCGACACCTCGCCGATCGCGGTATTGATTTGCGAGACGCCACGGGCCTGCTCCTCGCTGGCCGCCGCGATCTCGGCGACAAGGTCTTTCATGCGCGCAACGTCATCAGCGACGCTCTGGAAGGACCGAGAGGCCAGCGCGGCGATCTCGACACCGTTATTCACACGCTGGGCCGATCCTTCGATCAGGTCAGAGGTTTCCTTGGCCGCCTTGGCAGAACGCCCGGCAAGGTTGCGCACTTCCTGCGCGACCACCGCGAAGCCGCGCCCATGCTGACCGGCACGGGCTGCCTCGACTGCGGCGTTCAGCGCCAAAAGGTTGGTCTGGAAGGCAATATCGTCGATCACCTTGATGATCTTTGCGATATCCTGTGACGCGGATGAAATCTGGTCCATCGCCACAACCATTTCCTCGATCTTCTTCTTGCCTTCGGTTGCCACCTCTGTGGTGTTGTTGACCAGGCTGTTGGCCTCGCGCGCGGATTCGGCATTGGCCTTGACCTGGCTGTCGGTTTCCTCGACCGACGAGGATACTTCCTCGACCGAGGACGACTGGATCTCGGAGTTCGAGGCCGTTGCCTGGGCCGCGTCGCTGAGTTGCCCGGCCACCTCGCCGGCCTGTTCTGCCGAGGCGCGGATGTTGCGCAGCGCGTCCTCGATAAAGTTCAGGATGTCATCGACCGATTGCGTAGACTGGCCGATCTCGTCGCGCGTGCCGATCCCCACGCGCACGCTCAGATCGCGCGTCTCGCTGATTCGGGCCAGACCGGCCTGCATCGCCTTGAGCGGCTTCACGATGCCGCGGGCAAACAACAGCCCGATCAACGCCACGATCAGGGAAATTGCCGTCACGATGGCAAGGATGACATTGCGCATGGCGACCGCGGGCGCATGTATCTCGGCCATGTCCATCTCGGCGATCACCGCCCAGTTGTAACCGAATACATCAAGCGGCCGATAGGCGGCCAGCGTTTCGTGATCGCGGTAGTTCACCGTCCGCATGACACCGGTCCGACCCTCGACGGCGTTGCGCACGGCTTCGGTCTCGACCCTGCGTTTCAGGGCTGTTTCTTCCCAGGACTGCCCGCCATGGCGCAGGTTGGTGCGCATCAGGTAGTCGCCACCGACAAGATAGATGTCGCCGGTTTCGCCCAGCCCATCATTGGAGTCGGTCATGTCCTCGAACACGGCTAGAGAGATCTGAAAGATCAGCGTTCCAACGGGCTTGCCGGCGGCATCGTACACCGCGCGCCCGACAAAGGCCGAGGGCAATCCGCCGCTGGGCGCGTATTCGGCGAAATAGTCAAAGATCGGATCGGCATCGGGCTTGGCCGACATCGCGGCCCGGAACGTCCGTCCAAGCCCCGTATCGGCCCATTCGCCGGTTTTCACGTTGGTCGCGAAATCCCGTTCCTTGGTGACCGTGTAGACAACATTGCCATCGGCATCGATCAGGAACATGTCATGGAATCCGCGACGTTCGATGATCTCGCGGAAACGCATATGCGAACGGGCGTGGACGCTTGCATAGGCACTGTCCTCGGCGGGGTTCACCAGCTTTGCGCGATCTTCTGCCGCATAGGGGTTTTCATCGACGAAGACACGGCGAAGTTCACGCTTGGAAATTTCCGGGTCGGCACCGCCAAAGGTAGTAGTATCCATGCCCAGGGCCTTGAACCCGGCAGAAAAGTCCCGGATGGCAGCATTCATGCCAGTATCAAGGGACAGGATCACCACCTCGTCCTGCAATGATTTGAAATAGCGGGCGAATTCATCCGCCGGTGCGCCAGAGATCGCGATCAGAGCCTGGCTTTCCTTATGGAACATGGCGCTCTGGATTCGGTTATAGGCGATCCAGCCCGTCGCGGTTGCCGCGGCAAAGCTGAGACCCGCGATGACAAGCGGCAATTTTCTTGCGATTGGGATGTTACGGAAGGTCGAAACGATCATGTTGGGGGTCCTTTCGGTCGCGGCGACACGTCACCGCCGGTTTGGGAAAAGCTCAGGCAATCGCCGCCAGCCCGGTTTCACGGGCCGCATCCCCGGTCGGAGGGACGGCGTCGGCACCGGCCAGGGCGGTTGCGGCCCGTTTCACCGGGTCTGCGTTGCTTTGCATCAGGTTCTGAACGTCGATCAGGATCGCCACCTGATCGCCATGCCGGCCCAGTCCGCGGGTGATCGGCAGCGCCGTGCTGTCGCGCCCCTTGGGGGCAGGATCGACGCAATCCTCGGGAATTTCACGCACGTCGCGCACCCCGTCGACCACCAGCCCGATGGGCGCGTCGCCCACCTCGAGCACGACGATCACCGTGCGCGAGTCATGCGCGCGCTCTGCCATGCCGAACCTCAGCCGCACATCCATCACCGGAATGACGTTGCCGCGCAGGTTGATCACGCCCTTGATGAAATCGGGCACGTCGGGCACGGACATGATCCGTTGAAGGCCGACGATCTCGGTCACGTATTCGATGCCGACCCCGTATTCCTCATCCTCGACGATAAAGATCAGGTACATGTCACGGATCGAATTCTCGTCGCTTGCGAGGTCGGATGCGGCCGGTTCAGGGTCAAGTTCTGTGAAATCGGTCATTGGCGGGCTCCTTTCATGGATACGGACAAGAACGCACGCCTAGCCCGGCTTGCGGTAAACGCCGGTGCTGACGGGTTGCCAGTCTGTCTTGAGGTCACGAACGGACTCGGTGACGCTGGTCAGCAGCCAGCCCCCGGGAACCGTCACCTGGTAAAGCGCCATCAGGATCTGGCGCTGCGTGTCGCGATCGAAATAATAGAGAATGTTACGGCAAAAGATCGTGTGGAACTGTTTCTGAAACGGGTAGGGCAGCGCCTTGAGGTTCATCCGCCGAAACGTGCAGATCCTGCGCAACCCCTGGGCCACCTGGTATTGCTGCATCCCCACCGGCGAAAAATAACGCGCCCGCAGGTCGGCTGGCAGCTTGCCAAGATGGCTGGGGCCATAGACGCCGGTCTCTGACTGCGCGACAACGGGCGCCGAGATATCGGTGCCCAGGATGGCCAGCTTTTTCTGCGCCGCCGTCATCCCCATGGCCTCGGCCGCGATGATTGCAAGCGTGTAGGCCTCGTCACCCGTGGAAGAGGCCGCGCTCCAGATGCGGATGTCGTCGTGCACAGCCAGCGAGGGCAGGATTTCGTCGCGAAACACGTCGAGGATTTGCTGTTCCCGGAAAAAGAACGTGTGGTTGGTCGAGGCGGCATGGGTCGTTGCAAGACGCACACCGTTATCGGCCTTTTCGACCAGGCGCCGGGCAAGCTCGTCGTAATCGGAAATCTCGCACTGGCGCAGGACGCGGTCCATACGCTGGCGGAACAGGTCGAACTTGCGGTCCGGATAATGGATGCCGCAGCTTTCGCGCAACCAGTCGCGCACGGTTCGAAGGGAGTCGACATCAGCCACCCCGGTCATCGCTGTTCTCCTTCGTGCAGCCGCTCGGGATCAAGGATCATCGCGATATCGCCCGTTCCCAGAAGCGCGCAGCCCAGCGTGCCGCGCATCGACCGGAGCGGCCCGGTCAGCGGTTTCATCACCACCTGTTGCTGGTCCAGCAATTCGTCGACCGGCAAGCCCACGGGACCGCGCGCAGTGCCCAGCACCACCACCACCGAACGCTCCAGCGCCCCAACCGGTCCTGCCTCGTCGAACAGCGTTTCCAACCGTCGGACCGGGATCAGCTTGTCGCGTACCGTCAAAACCTCGGCGCCGTCGGCGGCAGATATATGTTGAACCGCCTCGTTGCGCGGGCGAAACACCTCTTGGATCGTGTCGATGGGCGCGGCGTAAAGGCGGGCGCCCAGGCGCATGATCATGCAATCCAGAAACGCCAGGCTGACCGGGATCGACAGCACCACGTCGGCGCCCCTGCCCGGCCGGCTGGTCACGCTGATCCGACCGCGCAATTCCCGCATGGTCGCGTTCAGCACATCCATACCGACGCCGCGGCCCGAAACCTCGGTCACCGCCTCGGCAGTGGAAAAGCCCGGCTCGAAAATCACTTTCCAGAGTTGGTCGTCGGAGGGGGTCTCGCCCTCGGGGATCAGGCCACGCTGACGCGCGCGTGCAAGGATCTTGTCGCGGTTCAGCCCCCGTCCATCGTCGCGCACACGGATCTGGACATCCTGCCCGACCTGGCGCGCGGACAGCTCGATGCGGCCGGTTTCGGGCTTGCCCGCTGCCTTGCGCTCGTCGGGACGTTCCAGCCCGTGATCGGCGGCATTGCGCAGCACGTGTACCAGCGGTTCGTACAACCGGTCCGCCACCACCTTGTCGATGGCGGTCTGCTCGCCATCAAGCGCAAGCTCGATCTTCTTGCCGGTGGCCCTTTCCAGTTCGCGCACCATCCGGCGCAGCCGCCGAAAGGTTTCCGCGACTTCGACCAGCCGCAATTCCAATGCCGAATCCTGCACCTCGCGCAAGATCTTGCGCAGCCGGTGCATCGCCATCTCGACGCCTTCGATCTCTTCCAGGCGCGGACCGGCGGCATGTTCAAGTTCGGCAAGTCCCAGCGACAGCTCGGCGACCTGGGCCATGACCCGGTTCACCTTGTCGGAAGATACGCGCAGCATCGCCGCGCCTTGGCGCGTCTCGGGCAGAGGCGCGGAAGCTGTTTCGCTGACCGACATCTGTCAACCTCGTTCGGGCCGGGGCATGGCCCGCGGGGAGTGCAGTTGAATGTTCAAGGCAGGTGATCCGGAATGACGAGGCTCGGACCACGTTCTGCAAGGAACGCGCCAAGCGCGTTCAGGCCGCGTCCTCATCGTCGGTGCCGTCGAAATTAAAGATGCAAACGCCGTCAAACCCGGTGGACTTGAACAGGAAGGTCCGCTTCATCGTGTCCACGAAGTCACCGTATTTCTTTTCGAACATCTTCATCTCGTTCAGGCCCGAAAAGAATATGTTGACCGATATGTCGCCTTCCTTGCCGATGAGGATCGTCAGGCCGGACAACTTGCATTCGGGGATCGCCGCCCCAAGCGTGTCGGTCATGAAGGGCGCTGCGATCTGGGCAGCATCAAGGTCTGGAAATCTCAAGTGATAGGTTTTCGACAGCATGACGCCTCCCAATCTTACGCACAAATACGACCCAAAGGGTATCGAAGGTGACAGACGACCCGGCCCGGCGAAATGTTAGAAAATCCTGGGTGTTTTTTCGTCTGACGCGGGCCATTTTCATCAAACCGGTCCGCTATCGGCCAAAACGTCAAATTTCCGACGCCCAAAGCGCCGGAAAACCGTCACCTGTCTGCTTTTACGACACCTGAACCGGACGAATGCGCCAATGCGAAACACGGTGCCGGGATTGGCGGAAAAACCCGACATGTCGGTGGAAAACCCGACCACAGTTAAAAACCCGCGGTTCGGATGCGGACCTGTCCACATGGGCAAATAAATCGGGCCAGGCGAACGGAATTGGCACGCTTCCTGCCTTCTTGGGGCTGATACGTGAATCCCGCCAAGGAGCCGACCATGTCCGATATCCTGCTGCTGTCGCCGAATTTCGTGCGTGCCGATGGCCTTGCCGATCTACTGACCCGGCGCCGCTGTGCCTGCACCGTCGTGGACCGCATCGAGGACCGAAAAGCGGCCATCCTGGTCTGCGCGCAAGCCCAAGAGGCGGCGCTGGGCGCACGCGAACTTGTCGAGGCGGCGCGCAGCACTGGGGCACGGCAATTGGTCATCGTCGGCGACAGCCCTCTGGATGCCGGACCGGCACCGCGGATCACCACCGAACTTGGCGGGCGCCTCGTGCGCGTGGGGCTGCCGGCTCCGGCATTGGTCCCGCACATGCTGCGCGATGGTGGGCTGATGATGCTTGCTGACATGCTGGCTGCACAGATCCAGCCCATGGTGGCCGCCGCCGCCCAAACCGGTCGGCTGATCGACATGGCAAGCCGGGTGGCAAGAACCGATGTCACCGTGTTCATCAACGGACCGACAGGCACCGGCAAGGAAGTGCTGGGCCGGCTGATCCACGCCCACTCGCCCCGCGCAGAGGCGCCGTTTATCGCGATCAATTGCGCCGCCATCCCCGGCAACATGCTGGAGGCAATGCTGTTCGGGCATGAAAAGGGCGCCTTTACCGGGGCCTCGGCCGCCAACAAGGGCCTGATCCGCGCGGCGGAGGGCGGCACGCTGATGCTGGACGAGGTAACGGAAATGTCGCTGGAATTGCAGGCCAAACTGTTGCGGGTACTTCAAGAGAAAACGGTTACGCCGCTGGGGGCACAGAAGGAACAGAAGGTCGATATCCGCGTCGTCGCCACCTCGAACCGCGACATGATGGAGGCCGTGCGCGAGGGCAGCTTCCGCGAGGACCTTTATTATCGGCTCAACGTTTTCCCGCTTTCCACCCAGGCGCTGAGACAACGGCGCGAGGACATCCCGGCCCTTGCTGCCGCCATGGTACGCCGTCATTGCCCCGAAGGTGTCCCCCTGCCCGCGCTGATGCCCGACGCGATCGACACGCTGGTCAGCCATGACTGGCCGGGAAACGTGCGCGAACTGGAAAACGTCATCCAGCGCGCGCTTGTGTTGCACGATAATGGCCAGATCCGTGCCGATGACATCATGATCGTGGGCTATGACGGGCTTGAGATGCATCCCGGCGCAGCCCTTGGCGCGCTGAACGCGCAGGCCGCCTGAGCCGGAGCCCCGCATGAGCATTTCCGGACCCACCGGCGGCGCGGGCCTCTCTCTGGCCGCGCTTCAGGCCCAGAACGACACGCGCGCCGCGGCTCCCAGGGCCGCCGATGCGGCCACCGAGGCGCCCAGTTTCGCGCAACGGCTGGGCCAGGCGGTCGACCAGGTCGCACAGGCACAGCAGACGGCGTCGCAATCGGCCAGCGACTTCGAGGCCGGCCGCACCGACGACCTTGCCCGCGTAATGGTGGATCAACAGGTCGCCTCGCTGGGGTTCGAACTGACCTTGCAGGTCCGAAACAAGGCGCTGACCGCCTATCGCGACATCATGAACATGCCGGTCTGACCCGGCCCAGACACACAGACCGACAGGGCATCAAAGAATGAGCAGCACCCCCAATACCCCGGTTCCCAGAGGATCCTCGGCATTGATGGCCCGTGGCACCAGCCTCGTGGCGCAACTGCGTGGGTTGAGCGCGCAGCCGGGCCTGCGCCGGGCAATGCCCGCGATCGCACTGGTTTTGTCGGCGGCGGCCGCGCTGGGCCTGTACCTGATGCTGGCCCAACCCGCACAGATGACGCTTGCCCCGAACCTGCCCGAGGCCGAGAAGGGCCGCGCGCTCGACCTGCTGACGGCGGGCGGGATCGCGGCGAGCCTCGACCCGGCCACCGGCGCGCTGAGGGTCGCCACCACCGATTACCACCGCGCGCGCATGATGCTGGCAAGCGAGGGTCTACCCCAGGCGCTGGGCGCCGCCGGCCCCTCGCCGCTTGCAGATATGCCGCTGGGTGCCAGCCGATCCGTCGAAAGCGCAAGACTGCGCCAGTTGCACGAACACGACCTCGCGCGGTCGATCATGGAAATCGAGGCGATCCATGCCGCGCGTGTTCACCTCGCCCTGCCCGAGCGCACGGCCTTCATCCGCGAACAGGTGCCCCCGCGCGCCTCGGTATTTGTCCAGCTTGCGCCGGGGCGGGCGCTGGACGAGGCGCAGGTGCGCGCCATCGTCAGCCTCGTCAGCGCCTCCGTCACCGGGCTGACGCAGGGAAATGTCTCTGTCGTCGACCAGAGCGGACGGCTGTTGTCGATGTCGGGTGATGATCCAGTTGCCTTCATGACCGACCAGCAGACGCGCCACAGGATGCGCATGGAGGGTCTTTACCGCAACCGTATCGAGGCGCTGTTGACCCCGATCGTAGGGCTGGGAAACGCCGCGGTCGAGGTTACGCTCGACATGGATTTCACACGCTCCGAGATCACCCGCGAACAGTATGATCCAGACAGCGGCGTATTGCGCAGCGAGCGCGCGGAAAGCGACGAAAACACCCGCACAGAGGCACGGGGTATACCCGGCGCCGTCGCCAACACGCCCCCCGCACAGCCACAACTGGCCCCGGCAGAGACGGACGAGGAGGGCGCGGCCAGTCCGCCTCCGGCGGAGTCCAATCCGAACCAGGGCAGACGCAGCAGCTCTTTCACCCGAAATTACGAACTGAACCGGCAAGTCGAGACGATCCGTCCCTCGGGGGCACAGCTACGTAAGATCCACGCAGCCATCGTGCTGAGTGCCCCCGTAGGCGCAAATGGCGCCGAGACGCTATCGGCCGAGACACTGGCCGATGTCGAACGGCTGATCCGTACCGCCATCGGCTTTGATGCCGAACGCGGCGACACGGTAACGGTCACGAGTCATCCGTTCCGTGACCTGTTTCCCGATGTCGCGCAGCCCTGGCATACCCAGCCCTGGCTGCAAGCGGTGGCAAGACAGGCAGCGCAGATCGCCATCGTCGCCATCGTGATCCTCGGGATCATGCGTCCGATCCTGTCGCGCGTTCTGCCGCCCGCCCCAGGCCAGGCGCTGTCAAGCCCCGCCCTGGCTGGCCTCGGCACGGGGGGCGCGGTCGAGGTTGCCGAGGGCGATAGCCTGGCCGAGTTGCGCCGCCGTCTCAGTCGCCCGCTCGATCCCGACGATTTCGACGGGGCCTTCACCTACGAAGAGAAAGTCATGCTGGCGCGCCGCCTGGCGCAAAACGACACGGACCGCATCGCAAGCGCCTTTCGCACGATGATTTCCTCTGAACGAGAAATGGTGCGCTGATGCCGCTTCCTGCCCGGACCACGCCGACCGCCCCCGCCGCACCTCTGCCCGGCAGCCTGACCTTCGAACGGCTGACCGGCCCACAGAAGGTGGGTATCCTGATGACACTGTTCGGCGAGGAATGTGCCGCCGAAGTGCTTAAACGCATCTCGCCGCGGGAGGTGCAGGAACTGGGCACCGCGATGTATTCGGTTGCCGGCGTTGATCACGAAACCGTGGACAAGGTACTGGACGAGTTCCTTGACCTGATGCGCCGCCAGACCGCCGTCGGGGTCGGCACCGCGGCCTATCTTGGCAACATGATGTCGCGCGCGCTGGGCGAGGACCGGGCGCAATCGGTTCTTGGCCGGATCACGCGGCAGGGCGCGGAGCGTCCGATCGAGATCCTCGACTGGATGGACCCGCCATCGTTGCTCAAGCTGATCGAGGACGAACATCCCCAGATCATCGCGACAGTGATCGCGGCAATGGATTGCGACCAGGCCGCGAAAGTCCTGTTGCTGCTGCCCCCCGAACAGCAGCCCGATATCGTCTTTAGAATCTCGCGGCTGAATGATGTCGAGCCAAGCGCCCTTGAAGAGTTAGAACGCGTCCTGCACGGCAAGTTCAAGCAGAACACTACCCTGCGCTCGTCGCAGATCGGTGGCATCAAGGCAGCCGCCCGGATCATCAACCACACCAAGCAGGCCGACGAACAACGCATCCTCAAGGAGGTGCGCAGGCTGGACCGCGATCTGACCCAGGATATCCTCGAAAACATGTTCGTTTTCGAAAACCTGGTGAAATCGGACGACCGGGCCTTGCAAACCCTGCTGCGCGAGGTCGCCCAGGACCGCCTGGTGCTGGCGCTGAAGGGTGCGGATGAAACGCTTTGCAACCGGCTTCTCAGCTGCGTGTCGTCGCGCGCCGCGGCCAATATCCGTGACGAGATGGAGGCGCTGGGCCCGGTCAAGCTGAGCGAGGTGCAGACCGCACAGCGTGAAATCACGAATGTCGCCCGGCGTCTTGCCGATGAGGGCAAGATCGTCCTGGCCGGGCGCGGAGGGGAGGAACTGATATGAATCCGCAAGACCTTCACGGCCAAGAGCCTGCAACTCGCCGACTGAGCCATGACGATATCATCGCGCTGGTGCGCGAGGCGCAAAAACGTGGTTTCTCGCCCGAAACGCCCATCCGCGCCCAGCCCGATGGGGTTGAGTTTCACCGGGCCGACCCGCTGGCCCGCGCCGATCAGGACACAGCCGCGCATCCTGTTTCCCCCGCGCCGCCGCCCGAGCCCGAACCGGCGATCGGTTCGGCCGAGATCGATGCCGCGCGCGAGGCCGCCTACCTTGAGGGGCTGGCGGCAGGTCGCGCCGAGGCACAGCAGGCCGCCCGTGCAGAAGGCGAACGGATCGGCCATGCCGCCGCGCGTGCCGAAATCGAGGCCGAACTGGCCGACGCAAGGCAGGTCTTTGCCGCCGCGCTGGCGCGACTGACCCATGCCGATTGCCATGTGATCGAGGGTCTGACCACTCAGATTGCAGAGGCCGTCTGTCGCCTTGCAAGCGCGCGCGCGGGCCATGTAATCGACGATCTGCCCGAGGGCCTCTATCGCCGCGTCATCGATCTAGCCGATCAGATCACGCAAGGGCTACGCGGTGCAACGATCCGACTCAACCCCGCCGACCGGGCGGCCCTGATGCGGTATCTCGATGGCGCGGGTGATATCGCGCCCGAACAGTTATGCGCCGACGATACACTGGCACGCGGCGATATCGAAATCCGCGCAGATAGCGTCCGCCTGCGTGACACCGTGCTGCGGGAGGCCGCGGAATGAATGCCGTACTCCAGTCGCTCGGCGACAGCCTCGGCGCGATGTCGGACCGTGGGCACCTGGCCATCGAGGGACGCGCGCTGCGCTATGACGGGTTGGTGCTGGAAGGGTCGGGTTTTCCCGCCAGCCCCGGCGCGATCTGCGAGGTTGCGACCGAAAGCGGCCCGCCTGCGCGGGCAGAGGTTGTCGGCTTTTCGGATGGGCGTACATTGCTGTTCCTGGATCATCCGGGGGCGGAAATCCGGGCCGGAGCCCGAATCCGCGTCATTGCCCGTGGCCACCATGCCGAAACCGGCGATGCCCTTCTGGGCCGGGTAATCGACGCCGACGGCCGGCCTCTGGACGAGGGGGCAGCAATCGGGGCGACGGGCCGCTGGCCGCTGGCCGGGCAACAGACCAACCCGCTGATCCGTCAGCCGGTCGATCATCCGCTTGACGTAGGCGTGCGCGCGATCAACGCCGCGCTCACCGTGGGCCGGGGCCAGCGGATCGGCATCATCGCCGGCTCCGGGGTCGGCAAGTCGGTGCTGATCGAGATGATGACGCACAACACCGATGCAGACGTGATCGTCGTTGGCCTGATCGGCGAACGGGCACGCGAGGTCGGCGCCTTCGTGCGCGCCGTAATGGCCGACGACAATGCGCGCCGTGTTTGCACCGTGGCCACCCCCGCGGACCGCTCGCCGCTGCAACGGCTGCGCGCCGCGCACCGTGCCACGGCAATTGCCGAAGCATTTCGCGCCGAAGGACGGCAGGTTCTCTTGATACTCGATTCATTGACCCGCGTGGCCCATGCACGGCGCGAAGTGGGCCTTGCCCTGGGCGAACAGCCAACCGCAAAAGGCTATACCCCTTCGGTGATCTCGCTGATCCCCGCCCTGATCGAACGAGCAGGGCCGGGCCTGCCCGGCGAGGGGTCAATCACCGCCTTTTATACCATCCTGGCCGATGGCGACGATACCAACGACCCGGTCGTCGATTCAGCCCGTGCGATCCTTGACGGGCACCTCGTGCTGTCGCGCAAACTGGCACAGATGGGGATGTATCCCGCCATCGACATCCCGCAATCGGTCAGTCGGGTGATGAACGACATCGTTTCGTCCGAACACAAGGCCGCCGCGCGTCAATTGCGGCGGATGATTTCGATTTATATGGATAACCGTGACCTGATGCTGATGGGAGGCTACACGCCCGGTCAGGACGCCGAACTGGACCGCGCCGTGCGGCTTTGGCCCAGGATCACCGAATTCCTGGGCCAGGACATGGCCGAACCATCCAGCCTGGATAACAGCATCGCCGCCCTTCTGGCCCTCGAAAACGAGGAAAGCGCGTGAAACGAAGGGCAGAATTGCTTGCGCTGCTGGCCCGGCGCGAACAGGTCCGCCTGTCGCATGCTGCGCTGCGCCTTCGCGCTGCCGAACAGGCAGAACAAGAAGCGGCAGAGCGTATCGCCCATGTCGAGAGACTTCTTGGCGAAAAGCGCAGCGCGATCGGCGATACGACCTGTCCAGCGCAATTGCGCGCGCTGCTGATCTTTGGCACGGCGCTGGTCGCACATGAAACCGACTGCCGCATCCGCGGCCAGTCGCTCGCCGCCGCCACCCAGGCCGCTCAGCTTGACCTGGGTTCGGCCGATGCACGTAGCCGCATCGTGGACGACCGCCGCGCAACCACCGCCAGGCAGGTCCGGGCCGAAATCGACGAGTCGACCCATCTCGTGCCATCGCGCCCGACCGCCCGTCGCGTCTGAAGACCGCTTGGCATCGAACTTGCACCCCAGAGCGCAACAGCCCCGCGAGGGCAAGGGACGATCAGAGGACCGGGATGCTCAGGATTTCCATTTGCGATCTGCCGTGTGCCGGACAAGCGCCCGATGCCATGCGGCGTTCGAATGGCGCCGAGCGGGAAATGCGCGTGGGCTTTGCCGCGCTCATGGTTCCCCCCGGTGACATGACGATGGCCCCGCGCATCGGGGAGGCAATCGGCAATGCCCCCCTGCCCGGCATCACCCCTGCCGATCCTGCACCGGCAGGGGCCGTTATCGTGCAAAAGGCCGGGCCGGAACCACAGGGTCAGGCCACCATTCCCGACCGCATCGAACAGGGGCGGCTTCGGGCCTTGGCGTTGGCCTTGCCCTTAGACCAGCCCACGCGCCCCGCGCATGTATCGCCCCGCGCAGACGAACGTGACAAGGCCCCGGCCGAAACCGGCCCCGAGCTGCCGCCGGTCGCGGGCGATATTCTCGTGCCGCTGGTGGTGCCACCGACAGCCCCCCCCGACAGCCCGCTACCCGCACCGAACGGCATCACCCCATCCCCCCCGGGCGCGGGCACGCGCCCCCTGCCCGCGGCAAGCGATCAGTCTGAGGATGCGCCACTCAGCGAAAGGCAAGGCGACACGCGCCCAATTACGGGCGAGCCCCATGCCGCGGCGCCACGGGGCATGGCCGACACCGTGCTGACCGCCCCGTCGCGCCCCGAGGCAATACCGGCAGCAGTCGGCGCAGTGGCGCCTACACCCCAATCAACCGCGCCACAAACGTTCCCGGCCGCGCCACCGACGCTGGACACCTCGAGACCGGACTGGCCCGCGACGCTTGTCGAGGAAATCCGCCAGCGCCGCGACGGCCAGATGCGCCAGGTCGACCTCGTGCTGATGCCGGACCGACTGGGTCGCGTCGAGGTCCAGATCGGCCTGTCCGAGGGAACCGCAACTATTCGCATCGTGACAGAAACGCCCGAGGCTGCGCGGCTGTTCACGGATGCGCAACACCGCCTTTCAGAGATGATGACCCGCGCGGGACTGGACCTTGCGGGGCACCAGGCCGGCACCAGCACCGGCGGCGGGCATGGCCATGAGCGCGGCACGACGCGCGGCCTGCCACAGACGTCACCCGATGGCGGCACCGACCCCGACGCAGCGGTGCCGACTTACCTGTTCCGTCCCGAGGGGCGGATCGACCTGATTGCCTGACGAGGCCGCTAAATGACTGACAAAACGGACGGAAAGACCAAGAAATCCCCCCTCAAGCTGATCCTTCTGGCGCTGGGTGCGCTGGCCTTTTCGGGCGGCGGGTTCGCGGCCGGGCAGTTCATGTCCGGCCCCAAGCTCAGTCCTTCCGAAGAAGTTTTGCGACTGATCGAGTCCTCTTCGCTGGCCGGTGCCGCCGTCACGGGCGGCAGCCTTGCAAGCGGGGAGGCCCGCCCGAACGGCTTGCCGACGCTTTACCATGAATTCCCCGAACCTTTGCTCAGCAATCTGGCCGGATCGCGGCGGTTCTTGCAGGTCGGTGTCGGCATCGCGACCCGGCAGGACGAGCAGGTGATCGCCCATCTCGTGACCCACGAGATGGCGCTGCGCTCGGACATGCTGGGCGTGATCAGCGGCTTTTCCGAAGAGGACATCGCCGGCACCGAGGGCAGAACGCGCCTGGCCGACGCGATCAAGACCGCTATCAACACCCGCCTTGAACAGCTCACCGGACGAGCCGGGATCGAGGATGTGTTCTTCAAAAGTTTCGTTCTGCAATAGGTCGCCCCGATGAAAAGCACGCGCAAACTTAGCAGCCGCGAGGTCGCGGCCCTGTTCAGCGGGCTGGAGGACGCCGACAGCGGCAGCGCCCAGTTCAGCGCCAGCGGCGCCAAGGTGCGCCCCTACAAGTTGGGCGAAAACGATCTCGGCATCATGGGCGAGTTCCATGGACTGCGCATGATAAACGAGCGGTTCTGCCGCCTTGCGCGCACGGTCTTTTTGCCGATGCTGCGCATCCAGCCTCGGATTTCGGCCTTTCCGCCGACCTTCAAGAGTTTCGAGAGCTATGCCGACGAGCTTGAGAATTTCGTCTCGCTCACGACTTCCAGTGTCGAGGCGCTGCGCGGCACCTCGCTGCTGGTGATGACGCCGGGTTTCGTTTCGATGCTGACGGAGTCCTATTACGGCGGCACGATTCGGAACCTTTCGCACCAGCGCAAGGAATTCACCGCCACCGAGTTGCGGGTGATCAGGATCGTCTGCGAAGGGCTGAACGCGGCCCTGTCGTCGGCATGGGAAGAACTTCTTCCCGCCAAGTTCGAGATCCAGGCCCACGAGGATAACCTGCAATTCGCAGGTTTCGTGGACTCCAGCGAGATGGTGGTGGTCTGTTCGTTCCTGGTACAGATCCCGGGCGCGAGCCCGGCGGAACTGGACATTCTCTACCCGCTCCAGACCCTCAAGCCCCTGGGGGCGCGGCTGCGTGCGCGCACCCAGACCGACCGGGTCCAAAGCGACAGGACATGGCGCGAAAGGCTGGAACAGGCTGTGCTTGGCGTGCCGCTGACACTGAGTGCGCAACTGGCAGAGCCCGAGGTGACGCTTCGCGCGCTAAAATGCGCCGGGGCGGGCGATTGCCTGCCCGTTGCGCTGGCACCACGGCCCATCCTGCTGGTCGAAGGCCGGCCCATCTTCCGTGTCGATATCGGCCGCTCGGGCACGCAATCGGCCGTTCATGTAACCCGCCCGATCACGGGCTTACATCGCCTTGGCGAAAGGAAATGCCATGACCGACGCGCCTTCGGAATCCTCCCATGACCTGGCCCCTCTTTCCGGTCTGGGTCCGCTGGAAAACATCAAGGTCAAGCTGGCCGTCGAGGTCGGCCGAACCGAGATGACGATCCGCGACATCCTTAACCTCAAGGAAGGATCAGTGGTCGAACTCGAACAGCTCGCGGGCGACCCCCTGGATATCCTGGTCAACGGCACCCCGATCGCCCGTGGCGAAGTCGTGGTTGCCGGCGAACGTTATGGTATCCGCTTTTCCAGCATCGTCGATCCGGCCGATCGCGTCGCCACGGGCTAAGACGCGCGCAATTTGGCACGATCCCTGCACGCGAACCTGCATGTGCCGATCAAAGGAGAATGCGCGTGCAGATCGTGGGGATGGAACAATGGACAACCGCCGCGGCCTTTCTGGCCGCGCTGGGAGCTGTCTGGCTGTTGGTTCAGGTCAACCGCAGGGCATTGGCGGGCCGCGTCGCCAAGGGCCGGCGCATGCAGGTCCAAGAGGTTCACAGCCTGCCGGGCGATGCCCGCGCGGTGCTGATGCGCATCGACGGGCATGATCACCTTGTGATCTGCCCGCGCCGGGGCAGCCCCGTCGTGACCGCCCTGACTGTCCTCGACAACGCGCAGGCCCCGGCATGAACCGGCTCGTCCTGTTTGCCGTTGGTGCCTTTTTTCTGCCGGCTGGCATGGCCGCGGCACAGGGGATTCCAGCGCTGATCCTCGAAGGCGGCGAGGGCGGCACCTCTTACTCGCTGTCATTGCAAATCCTGTTCCTGATGACGGCACTGACGGTGCTGCCCTCCATCGTTTTGGGGATGAGTGCCTTTACCCGGATCATCATAGTGCTGTCGATCCTGCGCCAGGCGCTGGGCACGCAACAGACACCGCCCAACCAGGTCCTGATCGCGGTGGCCTTGTTCCTGAGCTTTTTCGTGATGCAGCCGGTCCTCGACGAGATCCACGATACCGCGCTGTCGCCCTTTCTTGAGGGTCAGATGGAACCACAGGCGGCGCTGGAACAGGCGCGTGGACTGATCTCGGGTTTCATGCTGGAAAACACCCGGCAGAACGACCTGCTGATGTTCACCGACCTGGCGGGCAATGGCGGGTATGAAAACCCAACTGACGTGCCGCTCTCGGTGCTGCTGCCCGCGTTCATCACCTCCGAGCTCAAGACCGCGTTCCAGATCGGGTTCCTGCTGTTCCTGCCATTCCTGGTGATCGACATGGTGATCGCCTCGATCCTGATGGCGCTTGGGATGATGATGCTCTCGCCGATGCTGGTTTCGCTTCCGTTCAAGCTTTTGCTGTTCGTACTTGTCGACGGCTGGGCCTTGACGATGGGATCGCTTGCCAGCGGCTTTGGCACGGGGGTCTGAACAATGGATTTCGACGCCAATATCGAGAATCTGCGCCTCGCGTTCTGGAACATCCTGCTGACCGCCGGGCCGGTCCTGGCGGTGGCGCTGGCGGTGGGCCTGCTGATCGGCATCCTCCAGGCGGCGACCTCAATCAACGAGGCAACGCTGAGTTTCGTGCCGAAGCTGGCGGTGGTGCTGATGACCATGGCGCTGGCCTCGGGGTTCATGCTGACGGTGATGACCGACTATTTCCTCACGATCTTCGAAACCATCGCATTGATCCGTTAATCTGATGGGCAACGCGGCAGATATCGCATCGGGCATTCCGGGGTTGGACTTGCCGGCGCTGTTCGCGCAAGCCTTGCAATTGCTGTTTTCGATGCTGCGGATCGGGGCATTCCTGATCGCGTCGCCCCTGTTCGGGGCGCGTTACGTCCCGTTGCAGGTGCGCATCATTGCATCGGTAATCCTGGCCTTGCCCGCGATGTCGCTCTACACACCGCCCCCGGTCGGGGTGCTGGCCAGCCTGGAGGTTGTGCCGCTGGTCGTGGTCGAAATATGCATCGGCGCGGCGGCCGGGACGCTATTGTCGGTGATCTTTGGCGCGGCGGCGATCGCGGGGGACCGGATCGCCAACACAGCCGGGCTCGGCTTTGCCTCGCAGATCGACCCGGCCGCGGGCACGAATACACCGGTGGTCAGCCAGATCTTTACCATTTTCCTGCTGGTCGTGTTCATGTCCGAGGACGGCCACCTGGCCGCACTCCAAAGCGTCCTGGAAAGCTACCGCACACTGCCGCCCGGACAGGCGACGGACCTGGCCACGGGCGCGGCCAAGGGGCTAGAGGCGGCTGGGCTGATGTTCTTGGCCGGGGCGCAGTTGATGATGCCGGCGGTGGCGGTACTGTTGCTGGTCAACGTGGTGGTGGGCGTGGTCACTCGCTCGGCACCCCAACTCAACATTTTCTCGGTCGGCTTCCCGCTGACGCTGTTGGTTTCGGTGGGTTTGCTTTACATTGGCGCGCCAACCATGGGCCGCGCGTTCTCGGCGCTGTCAGAGGAGAGCCTGTCGCGTCTGGTCGACCTTCTGGGGGGGCTTGCGGGTGGCTGAGGAAGGCGGCGACGGCCAGGAAAAGACCGAAGAGCCGACACCGAAACGGCGCCAGCAGGCGCGCGAGGACGGCCAGATCATCACCTCGAAAGAGACTTTCGTCTTTGTGTCGATGGCCGGCGCGGTGGGCCTTCTGGCGCTGGCCTTTGCGCTGATGCCGCGCGCGGCCTCGGCCTGGGCGGGATATTTCCGCTTTGACGGGATCGCCCATCTCGACAGCCTGATCGCGGGCAGAACCGTGGACGCACTGGTGGCCGTGGTGATGGTCACGCTTGCCGCGGGGCTGCCGCTGGCCGCGCTGACGCTTTTTGCGCAGGCGGCGACGGGTGGTCTGAACTTTGCGCCCAAGGCTCTCGGTCTCAAGATGAACAAGCTCGACCCGCTCAAGGGGATGCAGCGCATGATCTCGATGCGCTCGCTGGTCGAACTGGTCAAGGCCGTCCTCAAGGTCACGCTTTTGATCGGGGCGGCGGCGGCGATCATGATCCCGCAATTGCCCATACTGGACAGGCTTGTCTTTTCCGCCCCTGGCGACGCGTTGGACGGCTTTGGGGTGGTGCTTCTCAAGGTTCTGGGCGCACAATGTGCGGGGCTGTTGCTGATCGGTGGCATAGACCTAGCCTACCAGGTCCACAGCCACGGGAAAAAGCTGCGGATGTCCCGCCAGGAAATCAAGGATGAGGCCAAGCAGACCGAAGGCTCGCCAGAGGTCAAGGGACAGATCCGCCGCCGCCAGATCGAAGCCTCGCGCAAGGGGGCGCGGCGGCGCAAGGCACTGGAAGATGTGCCCAACGCCACAAGCATCGTGACCAACCCCACCCATTTCGCGGTGGCGCTGCGTTATGAACCCGGAAAAACCGACGCACCGGTGATCGTGGCGATGGGCGACGGGGCAATGGCGCACCGGATCATGGCCATCGGGCAAGAGGCGGGCGTGCATGTCCTGCGCGTGCCGCTATTGGCGAGGGCGCTTTATTTCACCGGCGAGATCGGCCGGGAAATCACGCCCGAGCTATACGTCGCCGTTGCCGCGATAGAGGCGCATGTCTATCGACTCAACCAGGGCCTGGATGTCAGCCTGCCCGATATCGAGGTACCAAGCGACCTGCGCTTTGACGAAACCGGACATCCCCTGAAAGGAACCAGAACATGACCCCGAAGGAAACCCGCGGGCCGGGCGACATGATCTCTACGCTGGTGTTTGCCGGTACCGGTCTTTGGCTGGCCTCGGCCGCTCTGGAGGGGCTACGCCCCTTGTCCCTGACCCTGCTCTTGTGGCTAAGCGCGCTGATGTGTCTTGCCGCCGCCGCGCGCCACTTGATCGCCCGAGTGGTCGCACGCTGGCGGGCGCGTTAGACTGTCACCAGACCGGTTCGATCCGCAATCCCGCGGACAGGCGCAGCGCCCAGGCCTCTACATCCTCTGCAAACAAGAGCGCGATCTCGGGATAGCCTCGTAACAGCGCGTCGATTGCACGCTCTCGTCCTGTCAGGGGCGGTTCCTGCTCGGGCAGGTTCAACGCGACCCAATCTTGGTCGGGCAACCGCAGTTCGATCCCGGCCGGCGTAATGTCGCGGTAGGCGAAGACAAAACCGAAGAGGTCGTATTCAAAGGGGCCGTTCGTGTCGGGATCGCCCGAAATGCGGATCAGGTGCATCCGCACGAAATCCAGAAGCGCATCGCTGGAACGCTGCATGATCTCGGACGCGATCTGATGCCAGCCATCCTCGCGCGTGGCATCCAGCGCCTCCCAGGACTCTTCGCCCGAGGCGCGGAACGACACCTTGCCCGGTGCGATCTCTGCAATCTCATAGGCCCTTGCGCAAACGGTCAGGCGTGCAAAGGGGCGGATCTGCTCGGCAGGGTTGGCAATCGCCGTGGCGGCTTGCATGTGGTCATTCCTTTTCGATGAAAATCGGGGCCGCGCGTTTCGGGCTTTGATCGTGAACGGCGCAAGAACGCGGCGTTTTAGGGGGTCGTCGTCGGACCCGGCCTGGGGAAATGGCACGAAACCTGCAAGCAACTTGCCCAAACGCCCGCAGGAGCCCGCGATGACCCGAAGGAAACCGACCGTCGAAGACAGCATCAAGCTGGCGCTTGAGGCCGCCGAGGCCGCCAATGCCGTGGCCGCGGATGGCGAACGCGGCGCCGCAGAGATCGCCGAGGCCAGCGCGCGGGTCGAGCGCATCGCGCGGCGGGCAACCCTTGCATCTGGCGGAGTTGCCGCGCTGGGGCTGATCGCGGTGGCCCTGGGCGGGCTGATGCACCTGCGTTCGCAGGCCGACCTGCGCCATGCCAGCGAAACCATGGTCGAGGCGCTGGATGTCTTCGCCGGGACGGTAAGCGATCTCAGGACCGCGGTGCAGGAAAGCCAGGCAATCCTGAAGGCGGTCGAAACCGATCCCGATGCCGAAACCCGCAGCGCCATCCTTGCGCGGCTGGACGAGATGCAGGTCGCATTGGGTGCGCATGTCTCGACCGAACTGGCCGGGTTCGAGGGCGATGCTGCATTGTTGCAACCCCAGATCGCAAGCGCCCTGACGCGCCACATGGACGAGATCGAAGAGCGCCTCCAGGATGGGCTGCTGCAAAATTCAGAGGACATGAAGGCAGAGGTAACAGCGCTTTTCGCCGCGCAGACCGACATGTTGATAAATCGGCGCGCGGCCGCTGCGCCAGCGCCCAAAACAGCGCGAGAGACAGCCGCGCCCGCCACCCCTGCCCCCACACCGCGCCCGGCCAGAACAACGCCGCCCGTCCGCTCGGTCAATCCTTTCGTCTATCCATAAGCGGCCGCACGCTGATGACATCCGCCATCGACCCCACCGCGCCCGGAGCGCCCCCCACCTGCCTTGTGCTGAACAGCGTCGGACCCGCCGGGCGGGCGCTTGGCCTCAGGCCGGGCGACCGGTTGATCGCGTTAAACGGGCTGCCCCTGACCGGCACCGCGCGCGATCTTGATGCGCGCCTGGGACCGGACCGGCCCGCACAATTGCTGGTATTCCGGCGTGACGAGATCACCCTGCCGGTTCTCAGCGATACCGCACGTCTGGGCCGGTGGGACGAGATCATGCCGCCAGACCCTGCGCCCGAGGCCCGGCACATCCCGCCCGAGACGATGCGCAACTGGGAACTGTTCCGCGATGGCGGGACACGATACGATCTGCAACCGCTTGACCGGCCCATTCTGGCGCTTGTCGCCACGCCCTTATGGCTGGCCCATCATCGGCTGTGGCAGCCGCTGGCCGCGCATGTCGCCGCATCGGCCTGTGCCTTGCCGGGGGGGGCGTGGCTATCTATCTTGGTCTACCTTCTGGGAGCGGTCTATGTGTGGCGCGCGGCGCGCACTTTGTTCCGGGTCAACCGGATGGCGCGGGGCTTTGTCCCGTTTGCGGTGGTTGCCGCGCCCGATGGTCCTGGCGCACAGACGCTATGCGATGTTCTGGCACCCGGATGCCGGCATGCATATGCCGCCCCGCCAAAAGCGCAATCGGCGTCGGTCCTTCCTCTGACAGAGCTAGCCGGGTAAGATGGGCCGTCGCGCGCAGCCCCGAAACAGCCCGCGTCGGCGGGGCTCAGCCTGCCGCCAGCCGGGCCGCGCGACGGCGCTGGAACGAGGACGGAATACCGAGCCCCTCGCGATACTTGGCCACGGTGCGACGGGCCAGCCGGATACCATCGCCAGATACGATGCGCGCGATCTCGTCATCGGATAACGGCGCACCGGGCCGTTCCTCGCGGATCAGGTTCTGGATGCGGTGGCGCACGGCGGCGGCCGATTGGGCCTCGTCGCCCTCTTCGGCCCCCGCCAACGCGGCAGAGAAAAAGGTCTTTAGCGGGAATGTCCCCTGCGGTGTGGCGATCATCAACCCGGTGGTCACCCGCGAGACCGTGCTTTCATGGACCCCCACCGCCGCGGCGACATCGCGCAGGATCATCGGCCGGATACGCGCGGGGCCATATTCCAGGAACTCGGCCTGGCGGCGCACGATTTCGGCCCCCACCTTCAAGGTGGTCTGGTTGCGGTGCTCGACCGCCCGGCGGAACCAGCGCGCGCTCGACAGCCTCTCGGCCACATAGGGGGCCGCGGCGCGGTCGGCACCGAACATCTCGGCGGCCCGTTCGTCGACGATCACGGTGGGCAGGGTAGAGTTGTTCAACTCGACCCCCCAGGCCCCCGGACGACCGGTCACGATCAGGTCGGGCGCGCGTTCGGCAGGCTCTTCCGCGTCAAAGCCCGCGCCCGGCTTGGGGTCGAGGCATCGCAGCAGGCGAAGCTGCGGACGCAAGGCCTCCATGTCGCATTCGCAGGCCCGGCACAGCGCCTTGAGATCGGCCCGCGCCAAAAGGGATAGATTTTCCAGAAGCCTCTCGAAAAGCGGCGTCAGAAAGCCCCGGTCTGCCGCCTGAAGTTCAAGACACTCGGCCAGTGAACGGGCAAACAGCCCGGCCGGTTCGACGCGCTGGACGCGGTTCAGCATTTCTTCGGCGGCATAGATATCCAGCCCCGCGCGCGCGGCGATCACCTCAAGCCGATCGCCCAGCCAGCCCGACGGCTCAAGCGCCTCTAGAAACACCTCTGCGGCGATACGCTCGGCGGGGAGATCGAACATCATGTCGAACTGCGCCGAGACATGCGCATAAAGCGATTTCTGCCTCTCTTCGGCGCGCATCTGGATAAAGTCGAAATCACCCTCTGCACCGCCGCGTGACATCGGCAAGGCGGGCGCGACCTCCTGGCGTTTGCGTTCCTGCACCTGCGCGGCCAGCTCTGCCTCGAAAAAGGGATTCTCGGCGGCCTCGGTTTCGAGAAACGACCGCAGGTCGGCATTGCTCATCTGCAACATGCAGATCGCCTGCTGAAGCTGCGCAGTCACGACAAGCGACTGGCGCTGGCTGACGGACTGGATGGTTTGCAGTTGCATGGTCAGGCTCCTTTCACGGGCAAACCTGCGCCCATGTTAGCCTCGTTTCAAATTTTCTATTTGACGCTTGGGGCGTCGGTTTTTTGACACCCCTTCCTTCCCGCACAAGCCCCTGCCGAACAAGAAAAAGGCCCCGGCGCACAAGCGCCGGGGCCGATTTCACAGTGTCGGTTTTACGTCAGCCGCGAAGCAGGCTGAGCACGTTCTGTTGCGAGGTATTGGCCTGCGCCAGCATCGCCGTGGCCGCCTGCGAGAGAATCTTGCCCCGCGCCAGTTCGGTCGATTCCTTGGCAAAATCGGCATCCATGATGCCCGACTTGGCCGCCTCGACGTTGACCGTGATATTGGTCAGGTTCGAGATCGTGCTGTCCAGGCGGTTCGACACGGCACCGAGATCAGAGCGCGACTGCGAGATCTTGGCGATGGCCGCATCGATGACCTTGATCGCGTCCGAGGCGGATGTTGCCGTCGTCAGGTCGATCGAGGCCACGTCTTCCAGTTTCGACGAGTTCGCCGCAGTTTCCCCGAAAGTCGCACCGGCGGTCGTATCGCCCGAGGTCACGGTAAAGGCCTTGGTCGAGGTCATCTCGATCTGGCCGGTCACGTAGGTGTTGGTGTCCGTGTCGGTGAGCGTGGCGGTGCCATCAGCGGTTTCGTCCGCTTTCAGCGCGGTAACGGTCAGGTTCTTGTCGCTGCCCTGCGATTTGAAGTTCTCGATGCCGATATCGTCGCCATTGGCGTCGGTCAGGATGACCTCGGCATTGGTGTCGCCCATCTTTGCGGTGATGCCGGTCCGACCCGACACCGCGTTCACCGCGTCGCGCACGGCACGCAGGTCATTGACATCGGTGATCGTGACGTTGCCCACCGAAACCTGGCCGTCTCCGGTTTTGTTGCCCAGCGAAAAGGAAATCGTGTCGGCCGCGTCCAGCGTCAGCTTGGCCTTGGTCACGGCAGAGGCCTCGACCCCGGTGGCCGCGGACACGTCGTTGATCGCCCTTGCCATGTCACTGGCAGATGCGCCGGCGGCGGGCGTCAGGGTTTGGCTGCCGGCAAAGCCCGAAACAGTGAGCGTCGCGGCGGCGGCGATGCCCGAATCGGTGACCGCGGCGCCAGCGGCGGCAATCTGCACGTCCGACTCGAAGGTATGGGCACCGATCGCGGTCGCCGATGCACTGTCGACGTCGACGTTCAGAACCTGGCCGGTATCGGCACCGATCTGGAACTGCTTGCCGGTAAACGAGCCGTCGAGGATGTTCATGCCGTTGAACGTCGTGTTCTCGGCCACGCGATTGATCTCGGTGATCAACTGGTTGGCTTCCGACATCAGGTTGTTACGGTCAGCGGCGGTGTTGGTGTCGTTCGAGGATTGCACGGCCAGTTCGCGCATACGCTGAAGCATGTTGGACACTTCGACATGCGCGCCTTCGGTGGTGTCAACCAGGCTTTTTGCGTCGGTGGCGTTGCGCACGGCCTGGTTCAGGCCCTTGATCTGGGCGGTCATCTTTTCGCCGATGGCCATGCCTGCCGCGTCGTCCTTGGCCGCGTTGATCCGCTGGCCCGAGGACAGGCGGGTCATCGCCAGGTTGGATTCCTCGTTCACGCGCGCCATGTTCGCCTGAGCGTTGATCGCGCCGATATTGGTGTTGATCGTGGTCATTGCACTTTCTCCTTGCATCCTGCGCCGCTCGGCGCCTGTGAAGGGAAACGGCGGGCTGAAGAAATGTTTAGAAAATTTCTGCCCCGGAATCCGACCTCTCTTGGAAAGCTTGGTATGTTTCTTGCCGTACCTCTCGCGAACGTAATGTCGGGAAAGGGTCTCGCAAGATGGATATCGCCTCGATCATCGGAATGCTTGGCGCGGTCGGAATGGTCGTTGGGGGGATGGCCATGGCCGGGGGGATTGGCCCCTATATCGATCCACCTTCGATCCTGATCGTGTTCGGCGGCACCTTTTTTGCCGTCATGTACAAGGTGCCGATGGCCAATTTCCTCGGCAGCTTCAAGGCGATGGCCAAGGCGTTCTCGCCCAAGCCCCCCAGCCACGAAAGCCTGATCGAGACCATGGTCGAGATGTCGGACCGCGCCCGCAAGGAGGGCATCATGGCGCTGGACGGCGCCGACGGGCCCGATCCCTTTTTCAAGAAGGGCCTGCAAATGCTGGTCGACGGCGCCGATGAAACCAAGCTTGTCAAACAGATGAAGGACGAGATCCGGGCCATGAAGCGCCGGCATGGGGAATACCAGGCCGTCCTGAAAGGCTGGATAGACATCGCGCCAGCCATGGGCATGATCGGCACGCTGATCGGCCTGGTGCAGATGCTGGGCAACATGGAAGACCCCAAGGCCATCGGTCCGGCAATGGCGGTGGCACTCTTGACGACGCTTTACGGTGCCTTCATCGCCAACATCGTGTTCTTGCCGCTGCTGTCCAAGCTGGAACACTATTCCGCCCAGGAAAGCGTCTATCGCGATCTCGTGGTCGAGGGCCTGCGCCACATCGCCCGCGGCGGATCAGGCCGCCACGTGCAAGAACAGATGGTGGCCAGCCTGCCGCCCAAGCTTCAGACCAAGCTGATGGCCGCCTGACAGGGACCCCCGCATCATGGCCAAGACCCCGATCCCCCTACCCGTCCCAGACCCCACGATCGAGCAAGAGCCCGAGGAGGAGCGCAAATGCCCCGATCCGGGCGCGCCAGCCTGGATGGCGACCTTTGCCGATATCGCAACTCTGCTGATGGCGTTTTTCGTGCTGATCCTGTCCTTCGCCGATTTCAACCAGCCGAAATTCAAACAGATCGCGGGATCTTTGCGTAACTCCTTCGGGGTTCAGCGCGACGTGCCGGTTTTGGAACAGCCGCTCGGCACGACCTCGCTTGAGCTGACATTCAGTCCATCTCCCACGATCAGCATTACCGAACAGCTTCGTCAGCAGACGACAGAAGTCGAACGACAGCAGATCGAAACCCGCGAACGCGATGGCGAAACCGATAGCCAGGACATTGCCCAGCTCGCCCAGGAACTGACCGAGGCGATGATGGACGCGCTTCAATCCGGGGCGGTGACCCCCGAACAGGTCGAAAACGCGATCACGTTGCGGGTGGATGCAGGGCTCGAAACTGGTCGCGAGAGCGCCCCGGAACAGGACGCAACCGATCCGGCCGAGGCATCCGAACCGGATGAGGCCGACGCGCTGCGCGAAAAACTCGCCCAAGCGATAAAGACCGCGCGCGAGGCCCCCCTGCCCTCTGCACAAAGCGGAAAAGAGGGCGCCGATCCGGCAGCGACCCGGCCAACAGATCCCGGCACGGAGGCGCGCGAGGCGGGCAAGATCGCGGATTCGGGCGGATTACTGTCCGGCGAGCGGGCCGCGCGTCGCAACGCCCAGATGACCGAGTTGCAGTTGCGCATCGCCCTGCGCGAAGAGATCGACAAGGGCCTCGTGACCGTGGAAAATGTCAAGGACAAGGTGCGCGTGACCGTGGGTGCGGGAGGGGCGTTTGAATCTGGCTCGGCGGATCTGACCGTCGAGGCCCAGGACATCCTTGGCCGCGTTGCCTATGCCAACCTCGACAAGGCCAGCCGGATCGAGGTGACCGGCCACACGGATGACCGCCCGCTGGGCGCTGGCGCGGTCTTTGGTGACAACTGGGGCCTGGCGGCCGCACGCGCCTCTGCCGTGGTCCGCGTGATAGAGGCAAGCGGCGCGGTCGGTTCCGACCGGTTGCGTGCCGTTTCAATGGGACAGAGCCAGCCCGTTGCCGAAAATACCACACCCGAGGGACGCGCGGAAAACCGCCGGATCGAGATTGAAATCGAATATCCAAAGTAAACCCTGCCGGCGCCGCGCCGTTCCAGACGCAAAGCCGCGAAAGGACTTACCATGGTTCAGGACATCCTGAGCAGCCTCAACACATCGGGATCAGGGATCAATCTGGCCGAGATGGCAACCGATCTCGTCGAGGCAGAGATCGCGCCGCGCCGCGCCATTATCGACGCCCGTATCGAGACATCCGAGGCCACGATTTCAGAGCTGGGCGAACTGCGCGCCCAACTGGGCGCGCTTGGCACGGCGCTGGACGGGCTTTCGGGGCTCAGCGCGCTGACCTTCACCGGAAGCATAGAGGGAATTTCGGCCGAGGTCTCCGATCTGTCGCGAGCCAGGGCCGGGGCGCACACACTTGAGGTCCAGGCCCTGGCCAAGGCGCAGGTTCTGGATATCGCGGGCTTCATGTCAGCCGACGAGAACATCGCCGAGGGCACCCTGACTCTGGATTTCGGAGCATGGGACGACACCTCGTTTACCGCCGATCCGGCACGCGCGTCGGTGGTGATCGCCGTGACCGCGGGCACGACGCTGGCGCAACTGGCAGAGCAGATTGACGCTGTGCCCGGCGTGAATGCGGGTCTGGTAGACGTGGGCAACGGCACGCTGTCGTTGAGCATCGTCAGCCAAACCGGCGCGGGCAACGCCCTGCGCCTGAGCGCGTCCCCCGACCCGGCGGGCACCGGCACAGACCTGGCCCGGTTCGATACCTCGGCCGACAACGCCCAGCAGGTTCAGGCGGCAAGCGATGCGCTTGTGACCTATAACGGGATCGCCGTATCGCGACCTTCCAATGAAATAGACAACCTCATTTCCGGCGTCACGCTGTTCCTGGACGCGGTCACACCGGGACCGCAGACTCTGGAACTGGATCACGATATCGAGGCGGCCTTTTTCACGCTTGAGGGCTTTATCGATCAGGTCAACACGCTGAAGAGTTATCTGTCAGACGTCACCGCGCGCGGGATCGCCGATACGGATGTCGGTGCGCTGGCCGCAGAACAATCCGCCGACCAGGTAAAGACCTTTCTCGACGGGCTGACCTCGCGCGCGCTGGCCGGATTCGCATCGGGCGAAATCCGGCTGTCGGAAATGGGCGTGGCCACGGGGCGGGACGGGATGCTGACGCTGAACCGCGATGCCTTTGACGCCGCATTCGCGCGCGATCCCTCGCGTTTCGATGCGTTGCTGGGCGACCGGCTTGCCAGTTCTGCCCCGGACATAAGCCTTGCACTGTCGGCCACTGCCGACGCGGTTCCCGGCCTGTACCGGTTCGAACGCGATCCTGCGACGGGTGTGGCAACGCTGGACGGGATCGCGCTGGCGGGCAGCCCTAGCGGCGATGGCGGAACGCGCTATACCGTCACTTCGGGACCGATGCAGGGGCTGAGCCTGACCGTGGGCGCGGATGTGATACAGGCCGAAATCGGCTATGGACGCAGTCTCGTCAGCCTCATGGCCGAGGACCTAGATGCCATTCTGTCCGCCGATGGCGTGATTGCCCGGCGTCAAAGCGCCCTTGAGAACGGAATCTTGAACGACCAGAGCGGGCTGAGCGATCTTGAGGACCGCGCAACGACGCTTGAGGCGCGCTATCTCAAGCAGTTCACCGCAATGGAACAGATCGTATCCGAAATGAACTCGACCGCTGAATACCTCGACAACCTGGTGGCGGCATGGAATGCGGATAGCTGACGCGCACCGCGCGCATTCACGACATCGAAAGGTGCCGTCAGCCCTGCCGACAGCCCGTCGCTAGGCGGTGAGGCTCGCCGCCACCCCGCGCGCCATTTCCTCCATCAGCGTCTCGACCGGTTCAATCCCGACCGAGACGCGGAAAAACCCCTCTCCGATTCCCATCGCCGCCCGCCCCTCGGCCCCAAGCGCCCGGTGCGAGGACGAGGCCGGATGTGACAGCGTCGTGGAAATGTCCCCCAATGTCGGGGCAAAGGCGATATTCGGACAGGCGCGGGTAAAGGCGTTGGCCGCCGCGCGCCCTCCCTTAATCTCGAAACTCAGCATGTTGCCGAACCGGCACCCGAACAGCTCCCCCGCCCGCGCGTGATCGGGGTGGTCGGCCCGTCCGGGATAGAGAACCCGCGCCACACCGGCCTGCCCCGCCAGGTGATCGGCCAGCCGCGCGGCATTTTCAGAGGCCCGGTCGTGGCGTAATTCAAACGATAACAGGCCGCGCTCGGCCAGCCAGCAATCGAAGGGGCTGGGCGTCAGGCCCCAGGTCGTCGCGGCGGTACGCATCGCCGCCCCCAACAGCGGATCGCGTGCCACGACATAACCCAGCGTGGCATCCGCGTGACCCGCCAGAAGCTTTGTAACCGACTGGATCACGATATCCGCGCCATGCGCAAGCGGACGGATCGCCCGCGGCGTGGTAAAGGTATTGTCGACCGCCAGCAGGATGCCGCGTTCTTTCGCCAGCTCCGCAATGCCCGCGATATCGGCAACGCGCAGCGTCGGATTAGAGACCGTCTCGACAAGGATCATACGCGTTTCAGGACGCAGCGCGGCGGCAAAGCGTTCGGCATCGGTCGGATCGGCAAGGCTCGAGGCGATACCCAGCCGCGGCAAATCCTCGGCCAGCATCCGCAGGCTGCGCCCGTAAAGCTGATCTCCCCCGAGAACGTGATCCCCAGCCCGCAACGAGGCCAGAACCGCCGCCCCCAGCGCGGCCATGCCAGAGCCGGTCAAGACCCCGCCAGTGCCGCCCTCCAACCGGTCAAGCATCTGTGCAAGAACATCGGCATTCGGATGCCCCTCGCGAGCATAGGAATAGCCCGGGCTGCGGCCCTCGTACTGCGCATCCAGCGCGTCGGGATCGGGCGTGGCATAGACCACCGAGGGATTCAGCGGCGTGGCAACCGGGCGCGAACCGCCCTCGGGCCAGCGGCGCCGCCGGGCGGGGATATGGGGATCGTTGCTCATGCTGTCAAAGCGCTTTGAGGCCGTCGCGATAGCGGCGCATGTTGTCGCGATAGTTGCGTGCAGACCGGCGCAATCCCTCGATAGCTGCAGCATCAAGATCGCGCACGACGCGACCCGGTGCGCCCATCACGAGACTGCCATCGGGGATTTCCTTGCCCTCGGTGACCAGCGCCCCCGCCCCGATGAGGCAATTCTTGCCGATCTTGGCACCATTCAAGACTGTGGCCCCCATGCCGATCAAACTGTTCTCACCGATCACGCAGCCATGCAACATGGCCTTGTGCCCGATGGTGCAGCCTGCCCCGATCACCAGCGGAAAGCCCATATCGGTATGACAGACCACGTTTTCCTGCACGTTGCTGCCCGCGCCGACCGTGATCGGTTCATTGTCGCCGCGCAGAGTGCAGCCGAACCAGACCGAGGCACCGGGCTCCAGGATCACGTTGCCGATCAGGTTGGCGTCCGGCGCGACCCAGAAATCCCCGTCCACGGGAAGTGTCGGGGCGACACCGTCAAGCAGGTAAAGCGGCATGTCATTGTCCCTCGAATTCGGCCTGAAGCGCGCGCACATGGGCCGTCAGGCCGGGCTGCTGGCTGCGCCGCAGGCGGGTTGCGGTCAGGATGGTCTTCAGCTTTTCCTCGGTCGCGTCCAGATCGTCATTGACCAGTACGAAATCGTAGCCATCCCAGTGGCTGATCTCGTCCCAGCTTTTCTGCATCCGCCTTGCGATGGTGTCCTCGGCATCCTGCCCGCGCGAGACCAGCCGCCGGTGCAACTCGGCGATCGAGGGCGGCAGCAGAAAGATCGACAGCGTGTGCTGCCCAAGCGAGGAGTTGCGGATCTGCTGAGCACCCTGCCAATCAATGTCGAACAGCACGTCGCGTCCGGCCTCGATCGCGGCGCGCACCGGCCCCTCGGGCGAGCCGTAGAAATTGCCGAAGACATGGGCATGTTCCAGCATTGCGCCGCGGGCCACCTCGGCCTTGAAACCGGCCTCGGTCAGGAAATGATAATCCTGCCCGTCCACCTCGCCCGCGCGCGGCGCGCGCGTCGTGGCAGAAACGGAAAAGACGATGTCGTGATCCCAGTCGCGCAGACGCCGGGCCAGCGTGGATTTTCCAGCGCCCGAGGGCGAAGAGAGGATAATAAGAAGCCCCCGACGGTCGTCCATGCCCTACTCCACGTTCTGAACCTGTTCGCGCATCTGGTCGATGACGTGTTTGAGGTCAAGCCCGATCCGGGTAAGGGCGTTGGACTGTGCCTTGGAACACAGCGTGTTGGCCTCGCGGTTGAATTCCTGCATCAGAAAATCCAGCTTGCGGCCGACCGGCCCCTCGGCATTCAGCAACTGGCTCGCGGCTTCGACATGGGCGTGCAGCCGGTCGATTTCCTCTCGCACGTCCGACTTGACCGCGATCAGCGCCAGTTCCTGCGCCACCCGGTCGGGATCGGCGCCCTCGGAATTGTCCAGCACGCGGACGAGGTTGGCGCGCATGGCATCGGCCATCTGGTCGCGGCGGGCCTCGGCCTCGGCGGCGGCCAGTTCGGTCAGTTCGGAAATCGTGGCCAACTGGTCCGACAACGCCGCGCGCAGCGCCGCGCCCTCGCCCGCCCGCATGGCAACAAAAGCGTCAAGAAGCGGCGCCAGATCTGCCGTCAGAGCCGCAACCAGGGCCACGGTATCGGCCTCGGGCCCAGCCGCACCCGCAACCCCCGGCCGCGACAGGATGTCAAGCGCGCTCGGCCGGGTCAATTCAAGACCCTGCTCTTTTGCCGCCTTCTCGACATGCGCGATCTGGATCAGAACCGCCTCCAGCGCGTTTTCGTCCAGTTGCACACCAGCCGCCGAGGTCCCCGCCCGCGCGATCTTTAGGCCAAGTGTCAGGTTCCCGCGCGCCACGCGCGTCTGAACCACGGCACGCGCAGCCTGTTCCAGCCCTCCGCCGATCCAGTCGGGCAGGCGCAGCCGCAGGTCCAGCCCCTTGCCGTTGACCCCGCGCAGATCCCAGGTCCAGGCAAAGCCATGTGCCTCACCGCTTTGTGCCGCGAAGGCGGTCATCGAGTTAGTCATCGTGAACGTTAACCATTGGTAAATATTTCTCCCGTCCCACGCGACCGGTCATGGCATTCTGGTTCGGGCGCGGTTCGGACCCGCCTAGCACAGCGCGTTCCGGCGTCAAAGCCCGCCGGAGCACGGAGAAAAACCGGGAAAGACCATCATGAAACAGCACAGGAACCGCCCGAGGGCGGCGGTGATCTCTCTCGCGGCTGCCGATCAAAGCGGCGGCGGCGACGTGTTGACAGTCGTGGAACGTTATTGGGCCGGGCTGAAGGACCACACCACGAACAGGGGGGACAATCTGGACCCTGGCGGTTTCGTGCGGGCCCTATCGGACAGTTTCATTGCCGAACCAATGGCATCACAAGACCTGCGTCTGCGCGTGGCCGGACAGAATATCGAGGCGCTGGCGGGCGTGGCACTGCGGGGCTTGCCGCTATCGGTTCTGTTCCAGCCCGAGGCACGGACAGAACTGGGCGGCATGGTGGCGCGGGTGCGGGCCGGGATGCCCCTGCGGATCGCGCTGAGCGCACCGCGCGGTGCGTTCCGAACCGAGCTATGCGCCGCAATGGTATTGCTGCCGCTCGCTGGCGACGAGGGGCCAGCCAGCCGCGTACTGGGCGCGATCGCGTTCTGCGAACCGCCCGGCCGCCGGTTCTGCCGCTTTCGCATCGTCAAGCCGGCAGAGACGAGGCGCCCGGACGGGCGGCTCGCCTTGCGGATAATCGAGGGCGGCCGATCAGCGCGCGTTTAGGCCGGCGTCAGGCGGTTGCCGCGACCGCATCGACATGGCGGGCCGAAAGCTCCTCGGCGACGAGGAAGGCAAGTTCCAGCGCCTGGGAGGCATTGAGACGGGGATCGCAGGCGGTGTGATAGCGCGAACTCAGATCCTCGTCGGTCACCGCGCGCACGCCGCCGGTGCATTCGGTCACATCCTTGCCGGTCATCTCGAAATGCACGCCGGCGGGGATGGTTCCCTCGGCCTTGTGGACGGCAAAGAACTCTTGCACCTCGCGCAGCACCGATTCGAACGGGCGCGTCTTGAACCCGCTGGCCGACTTGATCGTGTTGCCATGCATCGGATCGCAGGACCAGACCACGTTCGCCCCCATCTCGCGCACCACCTTGACCAGGCGCGGCAGATGGTCCCCCACGGTCCCCGCACCGAAGCGCGCGATGAGGGTCAGGCGGCCCGGAACATTGCCGGGGTTCAAAGTTTCGATCAGGGTCTTGAGATCGTCATCGGTGATGGTCGGCCCGCATTTCAGTCCGATCGGGTTCATCACGCCGCGGCAGAATTCGACATGCGCCCCGCCGACCTGTCGGGTGCGATCACCGATCCACAGCATGTGTCCAGAGCCCGCCACCCAGTTACCCGAGGTCGAGTCGACCCGGCACAGCGCCTCTTCGTATTCCAGAAGCAGCGCCTCGTGCGATGTGAAGAAATCCACCACCGACAAGGAATTCATGGTGTCGCCATTGACCCCAGCCGCGGTCATGAAGGCCAGCGTGTCGCTGATGCGGCCCGCCATCTCTCGGTACTTCTCGGCCTCGTCGCGATCGGTGAACCCCAGCGTCCAGCTGTGCACGCGGTGGATATCGGCAAAACCGCCCTTTGAAAATGCACGTAGCAGGTTCAAAGAGGCCGCGGCCTGGGTGTAGGCCTGCAACATGCGCTGGGGATCGGGGATGCGGGCCTCGGGCGTGAAATCGAACCCGTTGATGATGTCACCGCGATAGCTGGGCAATTCCACCCCGCCAATCACCTCCGTCGGTGCCGAGCGTGGCTTGGCGAACTGACCTGCCATGCGACCGACCTTGATCACGGGCAGTTTCGCACCGAAGGTCAGAACCACGGCCATCTGCAACAACACCTTGAACGTGTCGCGAATGGAATCGGCGTTGAACTCGGCAAAGCTTTCGGCGCAATCCCCTCCCTGGAGCAGGAACGCCTCGCCACGCGCGGCCTGTCCAAGCTTGGCCGTCAGGTTGCGCGCCTCACCGGCAAAGACGAGCGGCGGGTACTTGGCAAGCTGGGCCTCGACACCGTTCAACGCCTCCTGGTCCGTATAATCGGGCATCTGAACTCGGGGCTTGCTGCGCCAGTCGGATTTTCGCCACTCGTTCATCGTTTCTGCTCCAGCACAATCGGTGTTGGCGGGGTTATAAGGACTGGGTGCCGCCACTGCCACCGTGAAATCCCGAAATCGCGCGGCCGGATGGCCTGGGCACTTGATCCCGGTCACCAAACCTGTTTCGGCTTGGCCGATAAACTCGCGGAGAAGCGCATGGCAGACCGGCTGCAAGATCAGTCCGTCATCGGGGTAGCCGGAACCGGGGCCCGGCCCCAGACACTTGTTTTCGTTTTGCTCGATCGTTTCACGATGATGAGTTTCGCCGGCGCGATCGAGCCGTTCCGGATCGCCAACCGCATCGCCGAGCGCACCCTTTACCGCTGGCGCCTGGTTGGCGAGGGTGCCACGCACGCCACCTGTTCCAACGGCGTCGAACTCAGGCTGGACAGCGCGCTTGATCCGGTGGATCGCGACGATATCGTGCTGGTCTGCGGCGGGATCGCGGTTCAGGCCGCGACCACGCGCAACCTGGTCAACTGGTTGCGACGTGAGGCGCGCAAGGGCTGCACCATGGGCGGGCTTTGCACCGGGTCTCATGCGCTGGCACGCGCAGGGCTGCTGGAAGGGCGGCGCGCCACGATCCACTGGGAAAACCAGGACGGTTTTGCCGAGGACTTTCCGGATGTGAACCTGTCGAAATCGGTCTTCGTGGTTGACGGAAACCGGATCAGCGCCGCGGGCGGCACCGCATCGATAGACCTGGCGCTGAACCTTATCGCACAGGCGCATGGGGCGGACTTGGCAAATGCGGTGGCCGACCAGATGATCTATTCATCGATCCGCACCGACCAGGATACGCAGCGACTGTCCATCCCGACCCGAATCGGGGTGCGCCATCCCAAGCTGAGCCAGGTCATCAAGGTAATGGAGCACAACCTGGAGGAACCGATCAGCCCCTCCGTCCTGGCGCGGGACGTGGGACTTTCGACGCGGCAGCTGGAACGCCTGTTCCGCCGCTATCTCAACCGAAGCCCCAAGCGCTATTACATGGAACTGCGCCTGCAAAAGGCGCGCAACCTGCTCATGCAGACCGACATGAGCGTGATCAACGTGGCCTTGGCCTGCGGATTTGCCTCGCCCAGCCATTTCTCGAAATGCTACCGGGCGCATTACAATACCACCCCCTACCGCGAGCGCGGCAGCCAGGGCGCGCGCGCCAAAAACTGATCAGGCGGGGGCCGGCATCCCGGCGGAGAACCGCCCCGCCGCCACAGCGCGCGCGCCCCGTCCTGCCGATGCGTGCGCCCTTTTCTTTTGCCATTGCCGCGCATAATCTTCGGCCCGGAAAACAATCCAACACGGGAGTTAGAGAATGAAAAAGCTTCTGATGGCAAGTGCCGCGCTGAGCCTCGTTGCCGGCGCCGCCGCGGCCGAAGAGGTCAAGATCGGGGTCGTCGCGGCCTTTACCGGCCCTCTTGAATCACTCGCACCGCCGATTGCCGACGGCCATGAACTGGCCCTCAAGGAAGCCAGCGACTCGGGCCTGTTCCTGGGCGGGAGCACGATCACGACCATTCGCGGCGATTCCACCTGCGTGGATGCCGCCGCCGCTACGGCAGTGGTCGAGCGCCTTGTCACCTCGGATCGTGTCTCGGGCGTGCTGGGCCCGATGTGCTCGGGCGCCACGGGTGCCGTCGTGACCAATGTCGCCGTGCCCAACGGCGTGGTGGCGATCTCTGCCTCGGCGACCTCGCCCGCGCTGTCGGACATCGCGGATAATGGACTGTTCTTCCGCACCGCGCCCTCGGACGCCCGCCAGGGCGACGTGATGGCCGACATCATCCTTGAAAAAGGCATCCAGAGCGTCGCGGTCACCTATACCAACAACGATTACGGCAAGGGCCTGAGCGATGCCTTCGTCTCGGCCTACTCGGCCAAGGGGGGCAAGGTCACGCTGACCGCCGCGCATGAGGACGGCAAGGCCGACTATTCTGCCGAAGTCGGTGCGCTGGCCTCTGCGGGGGGCGATGCGCTGGTCGTTGTGGGCTATGTCGACCAGGGCGGTGCAGGCGTGATCCAGGCCTCGCTGGATACCGGCGCCTTTGACACGTTCGTATTCCCTGACGGCATGGTCAGCGACACCCTGACGGAGCGGTTCGGCAGCGATATCGACGGATCGTTCGGGCAAAACCCCGCCTCGGCCGGCGAGGGCCGCGAAATATTCACCGCCATGGCCGAAGCAGCCGGTTTCGACGGCACCTCGGCCTTTTCGGCCGAGGCCTATGACGCTGGCGCACTGATGGTCCTGGCGATGCAGGCGGCCGGCTCGTCCGATCCGCAGGTCTACAAGACCAAGATGATGGAGGTGGCGAACGCCCCCGGCGAGCCCATCCTGCCCGGTGAACTGGCCAAAGCGCTGGAAATCCTCGCCGCGGGTGGCGATGTGGATTACGTAGGCGCCTCTTCGATTGAACTGATTGGCCCCGGCGAAAGCGCCGGTTCTTACCGCGAAGTCGCCTTTGAAGGCGGCGAAATGAAGGTCGTCGGCTACCGCTGAGGCCCTCGGCGCGGCCGATGTGAAAAAAATGACGGCCCGGGGCTTTTCCGGGCCGTTCGTTTAAGCTAAGCACGCCCGCCATGACGCAGGGGGCAGACGCGTGATCAGGGTAGACAGCCTTCACAAGCATTTCGGCGGCTTTCGCGCGGTCGACGGGGCCTCGATCGAGATCGAGACCGGGTCGATCACCGGGCTCATCGGTCCGAACGGCGCGGGAAAATCGACACTGTTCAACGTGATCGCGGGCGTCCTGCCGCCGACCAGCGGTACGGTCACCATGGATGGCGAGGACATCACCGGCCTGCCGCCGCATGAATTGTTCCACAAGGGGTTGCTCAGGACGTTCCAGATCGCCCACGAATTCTCGTCTATGACAGTGCGCGAGAATCTGATGATGGTACCCGCGCGCCAGACCGGCGAAAGGTTGTGGAATGCCTGGTTCAAGCGCGGGCGCGTGGCCGAGGAGGAACGCGCGCTGGCGCAGAAGGCCGACGAGGTTCTGGACTTTCTGACCATCGACCACCTGGCCGAGGAGAAGGCCGGCAACCTTTCGGGCGGGCAGAAAAAGCTGTTGGAGCTTGGCCGTACCATGATGGTCGATGCCAAGATCGTCTTTCTCGACGAGGTAGGTGCGGGCGTCAACCGTACGTTGCTGAACACCATAGGCGACGCGATCGTGCGGCTCAACCGCGAGCGTGGCTATACATTTTGCCTGATCGAGCATGACATGGATTTCATCGCGCGGCTATGTGATCCGGTCATCGTGATGGCCGAGGGCAAGGTGCTTGCCCAGGGGCCTGCCGATCACATCATGGAAAACGAGGCCGTAATCGAGGCCTACCTGGGCACCGGGCTGAAAAACAAGATCAAGGACGGCACCCAATGAGGGCGAATGAATTGGCGACGCTCTTTCCGAGAAACGCCCGGTCCGGTTTTTCTACGAAAAACCGCGCCTTCGGCGGGGGTATTTCGACCAAGAAGAAGCAGGAGATGCGCTGGCATGGCTGAGCCCTTCCTGATCGGGGACGGGATGACCGGGGGCTATGGTGCCGCCGATATCCTGCATGGTTGTAGCGTTGCCGTGGAACGGGGCGAGATCGCGGTGATCGTGGGCCCCAACGGGGCGGGCAAGTCTACAGCGATGAAGGCCGTATTCGGCATGCTGAACCTGCGTGGCGGCGCGGTTCGGCTGAATGGCGAGAATATTACCGCGCTGAGCCCGCAGGCACGTGTGGCCAAGGGGATGGCATTCGTGCCGCAAACCAACAACATCTTCACCTCTATGACGGTAGAGGAGAACCTGGAGATGGGGGCATTCTTGCGCCGCGACGATATCGCGGGCACGATCGAGGAGGTCTATCGTCTGTTCCCCATCCTGCGCGAGAAGCGCCGACAGGCGGCGGGCGAACTGTCGGGCGGCCAGCGCCAGCAGGTTGCCGTGGGCCGCGCGCTGATGACGCGTCCAAGCGTTCTGATGCTGGACGAGCCGACCGCAGGCGTCAGCCCGATCGTGATGGACGAGTTGTTCGACCGGATCATCGAGGTCGCGCGCACCGGGATCTCGATCCTCATGGTGGAACAGAACGCCCGGCAGGCGCTGGAAATCGCCGACAAGGGCTATGTCCTGGTGCAGGGGCGAAATGCCTACACCGATACCGGCAGGGCGCTGCTGGCCGATGCGGAGGTGCGTCGCACCTTCCTGGGGGGATGATATGCGCGTGGTATTGATGCTCTCGGTCTTGTGTGCCGGACCTGCCCAGGCAATGGAGCTGGATTGCGTGGCAAGGCTGGCTTGCGTAAGCAACCTGGAGGTCGGTGAGACCGAGTGCCAGAAGACGTCGATCGCCCATGGCCTGACAGTCGGGCGCGACACCGGTGACAAGGTCATCGTGAGTACGCCGGAGGGCGCGCAGTTTTACGAATTCCGCCGCCTGCCCGAGCGCGAAGGCCTGCGCGTGCAGGCCACTGGCGGCGGGCTTGAGGACGGTCAGGGTGCCGGAGCGCTGACAGTTTTCGACAGTCTCGATTTCATCGTGACGCGGCATAGCCAGGTAAGGCTGGACCCGGCTGACGACGCGGTGCGCACCATCGCCATCTCGATCCATGGCACCTGCGAGGAGACCCCCTGATGGAGCTGCTCAACGCTCTTGTGACACTCGCCAATTTCGTTCTGATCCCGGCCACGGCCTATGGCGCACAGCTCGCGCTCGGGGCGCTGGGCGTCACGCTGATCTATGGCATCCTGCGGTTTTCCAACTTCGCCCATGGCGACACGATGGCCTTTGGAACGATGGTGACCGTGCTGGGCACATGGTGGTTGCAGGCGCGCGGCATCGGGCTGGGCCCGTTGCCGACCGCGCTGTTGGCGCTGCCCCTCGGAATTGCGCTGACTGCCCTGTTGCTTTTGGGCACGGATCGGCTTGTCTACCGCTTCTACCGCGAACAGAGGGTCAAGCCGGTGATCCTGGTGATCGTGTCGATGGGGGTCATGTTCATTCTCAACGGCCTTGTCCGGTTCATCATCGGACCGGATGACCAGAGATTTGCCGATGGTGAGCGCTTCATCATCAGCGCGCGCGAGTTCAAGGCGATGACCGGGCTCGACGAGGGGCTTGCGATCCGTACCACGCAAGGATTGACGATCGTGACGGCGGTGATCGTGGTCGGGCTTTTATTCTGGTTCCTGTCACATACGCGCACCGGGAAATCCATGCGCGCCTTTTCCGACAACGAGGACCTCGCGCTGCTCTCGGGCATCAATCCAGAGAGGGTCGTCGCCATCACCTGGATCATCGTGGCCGCGCTTGCCACGATTGCGGGCGTTCTTTACGGGCTGGACAAGTCGTTCAAACCGTTCACGTATTTCCAACTTCTCTTGCCGATTTTTGCCGCTGCGATCGTGGGGGGCCTGGGCAATCCGCTGGGGGCGATCGCGGGCGGTTTCATCGTGGCCTATTCCGAGGTCACGATCACCTATGCCTGGAAGAAGGTTCTTGGCTATCTCGCGCCAGAAGGGCTTGCCCCCGACGGTCTGGTGCAACTGTTGTCGACCGATTACAAGTTCGCGGTCAGCTTCGTGATCCTTGTGATCGTGCTTCTGTTCCGCCCGACAGGCCTTTTCCGGGGGAAAGCGGTATGACGAAACGCGACGCGCTTTTGTTCCTTTTCGTGGGTGTGCTGATCCTTGGCACCGGCGTGGTGCAGAGCTGGAACTCGGCCTTGTTCATCCTGAATTACGGGCTGATTTCGGCGGTCATGGCGCTAGGGGTGAACATGCAGTGGGGCTATGCGGGCCTGTTCAACGTGGGCGTCATGGGCTTTACGGCATTGGGCGGCCTGGGCGCGGTTCTCGTGGCGATGCCGCCGGTGCGCGCGGCCTGGAGCGCGGGCGGCCTGGGGGTTCTGGGCGCACTGGCTCTTGGGCTTGCCGTCATCGTGGGGGCGATCTGGCTGTGGCGCACAATGCCGCGCGGGCGGCTGCGTGGGGTTGGACTCTTGGTCTGGCTTGTCGCGGGTTTTTTCCTTTACCGCGCGTTGTTCGATCCCGCCGTGCGGGCAATCGAAGCGGTTGATCCAGCCGCGACCGGCTATCTTGGCGGGCTGGGATTGCCGGTTCTGCTGGGCTGGCCCGTGGGCGCGGCGCTGGCCGCGGGCGCGGCCTGGATCATCGGCAAGACGGCACTGGGGCTGCGCTCTGATTACCTTGCCATCGCGACGCTGGGCATCGCGGAGATCGTGATCGCGATCCTCAAGAACGAGGACTGGCTGAGCCGGGGTGTGAAAAATGTCATCGGCGTGCCGCGCCCCGTTCCCTACGAGGTCGACCTGCAACAGAATGCCGACTTCCTGGCGCTTGCCGGACGGCTGGGCCTTGACCCGGTGACGGCTTCGACGATCGCGGTCAAGCTGGCATACGCCGGTCTCTTCGCCGCGATCCTGCTGATGCTCTTGTGGCTTGCGCAGAACGCGCTGCATTCACCCTGGGGCCGGATGATGCGCGCGATCCGCGATAACGAGACCGCAGCCGAAGCCATGGGCAAAGACGTGACGCGTCGGCATTTGCAGGTTTTCATCCTCGGCAGTGCGATCTGCGGCCTGGCCGGCGCGATGATGGTCACCTATGATAGCCAGCTTACGCCCTCTTCGTACCAGCCGCTGCGCTATACCTTTCTGATCTGGGTGATGGTGATCGTCGGCGGCTCGGGCAATAATTTCGGGGCTGTTCTGGGCGGTTTCCTGATCTGGTTCCTGTGGGTACAGGTCGAACCGATGGGCATGGCGCTAATGCAGGTGATCACCTCGGGCATGGCCGATGGGTCAGCGTTGAAGGCGCATCTTATGGATAGCGTGGCGCATATGCGGCTGTTGACCATGGGGGTAGTGCTGTTGCTGGTTCTGCGGTTCAATCCGCGCGGGCTGATCCCCGAACGCTGATAGACGCTGGAAGCAGGCATTACCCTGCGCTACGCTCGCGGCAATGGTTCAGTTCGTGATCCTCATGCCCGCGGCCGGGAGATCCTCCCGAATGGGGGGGCGCGACAAGCTGTTATTGGAGCTCGACGGCGTGCCCCTGCTGCACCGTCAGGCGGCCGCGGCGCTAAGCCTTGGCGCGCCGGTGCTGATCACCCTGCCGCGTGGCCGGGACCGGCGGCGAGGCAAGGCGCTTGGCGGGCTGAAGGGTCCGCTTTGGACCCGCGAAGTCGAGGGCGATGAAGGTATGGCAGCCTCGCTCCGCGCGGGTGCGTCATGGGCGCTGGGTCAAGGTGCGCGGGCGCTGATGGTCATGTTGCCCGATCTGCCGGGGATCGGTGCCCCCGAAATCGCCACACTGGCCCAGGCCTTTGCACAAGAGCCCGGCCGCTGTTTGCGGGCTACATCTCAAGACGGCGAGCCTGGCCATCCGGTGATCTTGCCGGCCCGACTGTTTACAGCTGTAGCGGACCTGCATGGGGATCAAGGGGCGCGAGCGCTTCTGGCCCGCGAATCCGTGCTCAGCCTGCCCCTGCCCGGCCGCGCCGCGGTAATGGACCTCGATACGCCCGATGCCTGGGCCGCATGGCAGACGCGCGACAACTCCACGCCGACGGTCTAGCCCAACGCACCCGCCACCCGCATCTGCCGCGCGTAAACATAAAAGCCTAACGAGACGGCACAGGCTGTCCCCATGAGAACCGGCCCGCCGATCCCGGTCAGTTCTGCCAATGAGGGCGCGGCAAAGCCGATCAGGTAGGTACCAAGCACGACCAACCCGAAGGCGGCAATCCCGAGAACCCAGGGTGCGATTCCCGAACGGAGGAACAATAGCACCGCTCCCAGGAGGCCGCCCCAGACCGCCGTGGCCCATGCGGCATCAGCCAGCGCGGGCAGCGCCGTGAAAAAGGCAGATTGCGGCTGGGTGAACAGCACCAGGTAAGGCGCGACATTGTATTGGGTCAGCAGGTAATCGGCCGCCCCGGCGAGGTGCCAGAGGGTGGCCAGGATTGCCACCGGCATCAGGTGCCAAGGTTCGCTGTTGTCGGGCATGGCCGATTCCTTCGCGGAGGACGGGAAACGGGGCCAACTTGCCGGGTCGCACCGCACCTGTCCAGCCGGTGCGACGTTATGGGCGGGGCCACGCATGCCCCCCGCGCGGCCCCGCGAGGGGATGCAGGGAGCCATCCCCCGCATCCGTGCTGCATTCGGTGTCAGAATTCGCTACCCAGAAGAACCGCCTCATGGCGTCTCAGCGTCCGGCGGGCGGCAACGTAATCGCGCAGCCCCTCTTCGGTCTGAAGTTCGGGGAACAATTCGAAGATCTCGCCGCGCTGCGCGTTGCCCATGCCTCCGAGCGTGTAATCGCCCGGCTGGAAACTTTCGGTCCATGCCCCGTCCGACAAAACCACCTCGTGCTGGTCGAACATGAAGTGAAGATAGCTCAGCGCCCTGGGCGCAACCCGCTGGATCGAACGGTTGTTGACCAGGTGCTTGGCCGCGACCAGAACCTCGCGTTCCTCGAAATAGAGCGCAGTGCGATCATTTGCGACCAGCACACGGTGCTGCGGGCTCACCAGCATATCGCGTTCCGGCAGGCCATGCCCCAGCGCCCCGGCCCGGATCAGAACCGGCATCAGGTGCTTGTCGTGCGCCAGCCTCTCGGACGAGACATTCGTGGTGCCGATCCAGCGGATTTCCTGGATGCCGTTGTCGCGGGTGATAACCTTGTCACCCTCGCGCAACTCTTCCACCGGCCGTTCCCCCTTGGGCGTCGCAATCAGCGTGCCGGGAGTGAAACAGGGAATGATTTCCTCGATATTGGTAAAGTTGATATTCGCATATTGCCCGCCCCCGTCCTGCAGGGTGATCTGGCCGTCCCAGCCCAACCCGTCAGGATCGCCATCGGGATTCTTGACAAGATGCGTGATTGTCCAGCCGCCAGATATGAGGGCGGAAAGGTTGAGGGTGTCCCAGTCCACCCCGGTATTGCCACCATGAACGGTCGTGTTGGTCGACCCTCCCGGCATCCCCACGGAATCGATGTAGAAGATGTCGCGATCCGCCCCGCCGGAAAGAACGTCGTTATCCCCCCCACCATGAATGGTGTCATCGCCATCGCCGCCTTCGATCGTGTCCGATCCGGCGCCCGAATAGATCACATCGGCACCTTCGCCGCCATCGACGTAATCGTCATCGATCCCCGCGTCGATGGTGTCATTGCCCGCACCACCATAGATCGTGTCGTCGTCATCCTGACCGTAGATCAGGTCATTCCCGTCGCCCCCGTCGATCAGGTCACGACCGTTATCCGGAACGAGGTCGGTGTTGTCGGGGATGTTCAGGCTATCTGGATAGGCAGGGTCGAGCCCGCCGTAAATCGTATCGTCACCTGCACCGCCCGCGATCGTGTCGGAACCTTCGCCGCCGATGATGCTGTCATCTCCCGCGCCGCCATGGATTTCATCGGCATCGACACCAGCATCGATCGTGTCATTGCCCGTGCCGCCGTAAATCGTGTCAGCATCGTCACCGGTGGTGATGAGGTCATTTCCATCACCACCATCGACGTAATCGCGGTCATCCTCGGGATCGGTGTCGGCATCGAACAAGCCGGGATAGCCCAAATCGGGGCTCTGTGAGGTCAGGCCCGAACCGGCGTGGATCGTGTCGTTTCCGCCACCGCCATAAATCACGTCCGCGCCGTCACCGCCGATCAGGCTGTCATCGCCCTCTGTCAAGATGTCGGCCGGGTTTTCCAGATCGAAATGGGCGTTGTTCAGGCTACCGCCTGCACCCTCGATCGCGACAGTGAAAACCGGATCGTCGTAATCCTGATCCCCCAGGCCGTTGATATCCTCGAAGCCAAGCGTGACCGATCCGTCCGGGTTCTCGCTATAGCCGGCGGTGTGCAACAAGCCGTCGGGGTTCAAACCGAGATTCGTGCCATGCGCGGCGGTGTGGAATATTTCGCCCGACAAGGCGGTTTGCGTGCCATCCTCGGCCACGAAGACCAGGCTAGGGTTCGGCGTGTCCAGCGTCGCCGGATTGCCGCTGGCATCCAGGAAAAGGAAACTCCCTTCGCCCAGCGCGGCGTAATCGTTCAGGTCATAGCCATCGGCGATGAGAAATACACCCACCTGCGCCCCCGGCCCGGTAACGTATGTATAGCTGTCGCCCTGGGTCAGGTTGCCGCCCGAACCGATCGCCGAGGTATTCTCGAAGGCGATCTCGACATTGGTAATCGCACCGGTATCAGGGTCGATGGTGTAGACCCCCATCGTGTTCAGATACCCGGCATCCTCACTCTCGAACGTGATCGTGGCTATGGTTGGTGCATTGCCGCCATCGCCGAAAATCGTGTCATTTCCGGCCTGACCGTCCAGGATGTCGGCGCCACTACCACCATAGATCAGGTCATCGCCGGTGCCGCCCTCGACCTCGTCGATGCCAGTGCCGGCATAGACCTCGTCGTCGCCTTCCCCCGCGAGAACCGTATCGTTACCGTCGCCGGCCAGCACGATGTCGTCATCAGGCGCTTCGCCGGGCAGGATCGCATCGCCCGCGTCGATCATGTCCTCTTCGGGATCGCCGGTATAGGCCGCATCGATCAGGTCATCGCCCGCGGTCCCCTCGACAAAGCCATCCCCGGCTGCAACCGGCTGATCGTAAACGGCGACGAATGCGATCTTGCCGTCGAAATGGTCGTCATACTTGCCGTCATCCACCTCGCGGGCGCCGAAGGTGAAATTCTCGTCGTCATTATCGCCGATATCGAGGGTCAGGCCGGTGACCGTGTCATCGCTCAGCATCGCGGTCTGGCCGGTGGTCGCGTTTAGCACGATCAGCGTCGCCCCGCCATCGGCGTCCCAGCTATAAGTGACGGTAACCTCGTCGCCCATCGCGTAGAAACCGTCTTGCGTGCTGAGCGTGACCGAGGCGCCTGCCGCGTAATGTTCGACCATCACCGCGCCCGACGCAGTGGTGGAAAGACCGAAATAGCCCTCGTCATACCGGTCGGCATATTCGCCGCGGTTGACCAGCGTGCCGCCCTCAAGCTGCGTGCCACCGCATTTGCTATAGCTTCCATCTGCGATGAAACGGGTCTGGATCGTCCCCGCGCTCAGGTCGAAGGGGGTATCCTTGCCATCGACATCGACCCTGTCGTTATAGCCGTCCAGCGTCAGCCAGCCGCCATAATCGTTCGCGCCATTTTCATAGGTGCCGTTCTGGGCCACCCCGTCGTCAAGCCCGGTATCCCTGGCGTAATACGAGCACCCGTCGTCGAATTCCCACAGCCCGATCACATTTCCCGCAAAGCTGGAGGTATCGGCCGTCGCGTTCGCCGTCTCGGTCGGCGTCGAGTCGTCGCAATCGTAGGTCATCGTTCCCTCCATCCGCATCATTGCCCCGGGCGGCAGGCACAACTGGCCGGGACTGGTCCGTTTCGTACCTCCCGAAAGGCGAAACGGCGCGGCATTGCCGGTCCGTCTGATCCCTTCCAGCCCCCGAGTGATGATGTGTTGGCACTGGATGGCGCGCACAGGGGCCCGGCAAACAGGCGTCAAACCCGTTTGCACCCCGATACCGGATTGCTTCCTCCGCAAGGGCGGCGAAGCTTCCGATTCGTGCGGCCACCCCCATGGCCAGCAGTCAGCACCCCCCAGTTGGGCAGGCTTAGTTCTATCCGCTGATTTACACCAAACAAAGCGAATTTTGGCTCCAATGGGCCCAATTTGTGTCGCGAACACGCCTCAAATAACCCATACGGGTAAATCATGCCCCGATCATTGTTTCCCGATCTGGGGCGTCGACCAATGCCAGCCTGCGCCAATACGCCTTTCAACATTGGGTTTCCGGCGCATCACCTTCATCAGGTGGCCAAAATCCAGATCGGATTGTGTCAGTTGAGAGAACAACAAATGTGGCGTGACTTGGGCAACCTGAGGGCGGGCAGAGGCGGGCTCTCAAGACGAGTTTCCGGGCATCAATTTGCCAATTTCGCACGAACTGGCAGCATTTGGGAAACGCTTTGGTTGAAGGGCACGCAACCTTGGCGAATCGTGCGCGGTCAAGAACACGAACGGTTTGCGGGAAAAAAGATGACCTGGTGCCCGAGGCGAGACTCGAACTCGCACGGCATTGCTACCGGCGGATTTTGAATCCGCTGGGGAATTCTGCAGATCATGGACTTAGCTGAATCCATTCACACAGACAAAGCGAGAACAGATGGTGAAAGAGTGAATCCACCTATTGGCAACTGTGAACCCCGCATTCGGAGATCAGGGAACTCACAGACCAGCGGACGGGACGGGCCATGACCGGCTCGGCGCGCGGCACTGCCGATGCCCCGGGCCGGAACGTCGCCGCCAAGGCCGGTCTTAACCGATCGATCCTTGATGCGGCCCCGACCGCATTCCTGAACATGCTCCGGTACAAAGCGGTGGTGGCTGGTGCAGAGTTCCTCGAGGCGCCGAGACGGTAGTTGAAGCCGTCGCAGCGCTGCCCGGCCTGCGGGCGGCTGCGGCAGAAAAAACTGTCGGAGCGTCGCCATGAGTGTGATTGCGGCTGCAGCTTGGGAAGAGACCTGGCCGCGGCGCGCGCGCTGTTGCAATGGGGGCTTGAGCAAGAGTGCCGATTGCAACAGCACGTGGTTGAAATGACAACTCCGGCCGGGACGGTCGGGGATCAGGCTGCCGCCTGCCCCCCCTCCAATCGACTGGATTGTTGGGCGAGGTTCATCTGTTTTGTCGCCATAGCTCAGGCTCCTTGCGTCCGCCACGCGGGCGTCTTACGTTTGGGGTATCGATGATATGAAAGTATGATCATGGCTGAGACAGCGACCTTGTCCTCAAAGTTCCAGATATCGATCCCCAAGGCGATCCGGGCTGCCCATCACTGGGAGGCCGGACTCACCTTCGCGTTCATCCCGAAGGGCACAGGCGTATTGCTGGTCCCGATCCCGGAGAAGCAGAGCCTCAGGGGGCTCGCGAAAGGCGCCAGCCCCGAAGACTTCCGGGATCGGTCGGATCGCGCCTGATGATCCTTGTCGACACCTCAGCCTGGGTCGAATGGCTGATCGACTCCAGAACTGGAGCCAAGGTTGCCGAGCATCTGCCGGAACAAGCCGAGTGGCTCGTGCCGACCATGGTCCAGCTTGAGCTTTCCAAATGGCTGACGCGCGAGGTCGGCGAGGAGAAGGCGGACCAGGTGATTGCCTTTACCCAGGTCTGCCATGTGTTGCCGCTCGACACCGAGATTGCGCTGGCGGCGGCAGAAGCCTGCCGCGCGCACAAGCTTGCCACCGCGGACGCCATCATCTTCGCAACCGCCCGCGCACAGGGCGCGATGCTTCTAACCTGTGACGCACATTTCGAGGGGCTGCCCGGCGTCACCCTGATCGAGAAGATCAAGAACTGAAAGGCAGCGTCGAGATGCGTCCTGCGGCGCGGGGCGCCTGTCTTGCGTTGCCGTTGTCCGCGATGCAGGCATGCGACACCCGGTCCGGAAAACGGGCGCACAGCTTGCCAGGGCCCGTTTTCGGCAGAAAATCCCATTGAAGGTTTTCGAAGGAGGATCCCATGGACCAGGCCGGGACCAACCTGATGATCCGCCAGGCGCTGGCGCGCCACCAGGCCGCGCTTGACGGCTGGGTGCGCCAGGTGCGCTTTGCCAGGACGGCGGGCGAGGCGTTCCGGGCCGCCGCCCGCCAGCCTATTCCGCCTTCGCTCATCGCGAGCCTGCGCGTGCTTCACGGAAATCCCGGCCGGCGCGCGCGTGCGGAGGTCGAGGCAGCCCTGGCTGGCTGGGTCGAGAAATTGCCGGCCGACGATCCGCATCTGCCCGAGCTGATGCGCGCGGTGCGCGGGCATTTCCCGGAGATCCACCGAAAGCTCGAGGCGCTTCGCCGGTGATGATCCCCGCGGATTGTGATTTTCGCTAAAGTCCTATATCTAGGACGGAGAGATTGTTGCAGTCCATCAAGAGGGACTTTATGAAGAGCTTGAACGTAGAGAGAGCACTCCACTCCCTGGGATCGGACCTGCGCACGGCTCGGATCCGGCGACGCATGTCGGTCGATGACCTGGCGCAGCGCGCAGGCATGAACCGGAAAACCCTCATGCGTCTCGAGAAGGGGGATGAAGGTGTCTCGATCGGCGCCCTGGGGCGGGTCCTGCTGATCCTGGGGGAGGAAAAGCGGCTGGCAGATCTCCTGGATCCCGCCAAGGACGAAACGGGCCTGCTGCTCGACCAGGAACGGCTTCCCTCCCGCGTGAGATCCCGGCGCGATCCGATCGCGCAGGAACAGCTGGTCGATGATTTTCCGGAAGACGACGACGGTTACGGGATGGGGTTCTGAGCCATGGCCAAGACATCCAGGATCGTGAACGTGACGATCGGCGCCCGGAACATGAAGGTCGGCACGCTTCGCTTCGAGTCCGACGGACGGCGCCAATCGAGCGCCTTCGAGTACGACCCCGCCTGGCTCTCGTTCGAGGGTGGTTTCGATATCTCGCCATCCTTGCCGCGGCAGCCGGGCCCCTTCTTCTCCTCCGGAACGCGCGACAACCCGCGCGCCGCCTTGCCCGGCGTGATCTCCGATGCCACTCCGGATAGCTGGGGGCGCAGCCTGATGCGCTCCGCGCTTGGCAATGGTCTCACGGAGTTCGACTACCTGACCCTGTCCGATGACCGTACCCGTCAGGGCGCCTTGCGCTACCTCGACGAGGACGGCCGCCAGATGGCGGATCCGGACCGGCCGCTTGCCCGCAGGACATTGCCCCTGGAGCGGCTGCGCGCGCTTGCGCTGGCCTATGACCGCGATCCGGCCCGGGCGGAAGCGGAGGCGACGGAGCTGACGGGGGCGGTCGGCTCCCTGGGCGGCGCGCGACCGAAGGCCAACGTGATTGCAGAGGACGGCCTCTTCATTGCGAAATTCACGTCGGAGCGGGACGGCAAGCCGATCGAGCAGATCGAGGTCGCCACCCTCAACCTGGCGCGAGATGCCGGCCTGCGCGCGTCGGCGGCGCAGCTGGCGCTCGGCAATACCCGGCATCCGGTGGCCCTGATCCGCCGCTTCGATCGCCGCGGCGATCGCCGGATCCCCTACATGTCGGCCCGGACCGCCCTGGGTGGCGCCGAGAGCGGGACCTATGACGAGATGGCCGAGGTCATCCGCCGGATATCGAAGGACCCGCGTGCCGACCTCGAGGAGCTTTTCGGACGGATCGCGTTCACCATCCTGGTGGCCAACACAGACGATCACCTGAAAAACCACGGCTTCCTCTACCTCGGGGACAACCGTTGGGGGCTTGCGCCCGCCTTCGACATCAACCCGCAGCCCGATCGCCAGCGCAGCCTGGAGACGCCGATTTCCGAGCTGAGCGGCCACGACGCTTCCATCGAGGCCCTGATCGAGGCAGCGCCCTTTTTCGATCTTGGCGAGACCGATGGCATTCGCATTGCCGGACGGATCGGCGCCGTGATCCGGGATCACTGGCGCGGACGACTGGAAGAGCAAAAGGTGAGCGGCGCCCAGGCGCGGCTCTACGAGCCCGCCTTCCTCAACCCCGAGATGAAGCTCCTGGAGAAGATCGTGGAGGGCCGCTTCAGGAAGGCCGAGGCACCGCCCCGATCCGACCAGTCGCCCGGTGGGCCGGGAATGCCTTGAGAGAGGGGGCAGTTATTCGCATCCGGCCTTGCGCGCGCCGCGGAGCGTGATACATAGTGTAACACATCTTCATGACCGCAGCCCGGAGGAACCCCCATGCCCCAGATCCGTAAAGTCGGCAATTCGCTCGGCGTGACGATGTCGCGTGAAACCCTGGCCAAGGCCAACCTGGGGGAAGGGGACGAGGTCATCCTGACGCCCGTCCAGGACGGGATCCTGGTTTCCGCGGCCAGTTCGGCACAGGCGCGCATGCTTGCGGCCGCCATGGCCGACATGGATGCGCGGCCCGACACTTACCGAAAGCTGGCCGAATGAACCTGCCCGACAAGGCCACGCTGCTCGTCTTGCACGATGCCCAGATCCGCCGCTTCGGCGGTGCGCCGGGCCTGCGCGACGAGGGGCTGCTCGACAGCGCGATCGGGCGCACGCAGACGGCGATCGGTTACACGGAGATGGACCCGATCGAGGCCGGCGCCATGCTGTGCCATGCGATCCTCAAGAACCACGCCTTCATCGATGGCAACAAGCGGACCGCCTACGGCTCGCTGGTCATGACCCTGGCCGGCAATGGCTACCGCCTGGAAGCCAGCGACATGGAAATTGCGGAGATGATCATCGCGGCCGCGGCCTCCTCGGAGGGGCATGAGGCGATCGATGCCTGGGTGCGTGCCCGGGTGACGCCGGATCAGACCTACGGAATCCTGCATGCAAGAGATTGCGAGGAAAGCGCGCCCGCGGACGATCTGCCGGAGCCTTGATGCCAAGGTAAGCGGGGCTTTGTCCTCACCTTCCTGTGATTTTCCGGTTCTGCGGGTCCGTTCCTGTTGGATGACAGGGATGGATTTTCTCCATGGAGACTGTGACGGAGTTTCTCAGGTCACTTGGCGTGGTGATCTACGAGGACGGTCGGCGGCGCTGCCCGGATGAGGTGAAGGCGCGGGTTGTGGCGGAGACGCTACTGCCGGGGGCCACGGTGAATGCCGTTGCCGCAAAGTATGAGCTTCGGGCGAACCACGTTTCGGAATGGCGGCGTCGCCACCCGGGCGTTTCGGCGTGAGCGCCATATCAGGCGCTTCTGTATCGCCTGTCTCCAACTCCACCGAGCCGGAAGCCACCGCCAAATTGACTCCTGCGTGCAATGTAGTTATATAACTACAACACGAACGCGCGCAGAAAGAGGTACGTGATGGGCATGACGACGATCAGCAGCCGGGAGTTCAACCAGGACGCCAGTGGCGCGAAGCGAGCGGCTCTGGAGGGGCCTGTCTTCATCACCGACCGAGGACGGCCTGCGCATGTGCTGCTGAGCATTGAAGCCTATCAGCGGCTCACGGGGCGGCAGGAAAGCATCCTGGACCTGTTGGCCGATCCAGAGGCTGCGGATGTCGAGTTCACGCCTGGTCGCGCCGAGATCCTCACGCGCCCAGTCGATCTGAGCTGATGCTCATTCTCGACACGAATGTCGTCTCCGAGTTGCGCAAGGCGAAGGCCGGGAAGGCAGATGCCAATGTGGTGGCTTGGGCAGCGGCGCAGGACCCTGCCGCGCTGTACCTCTCCGCCATCACGCTCCTTGAGTTGGAGATGGGCGTCAAGCTCGCGGAGCGGCGCGACAGCGCCCAGGGTGCGATCTTGAGGAACTGGGTGACCAGCAAGGTACTCCCGGCCTTTGAGGGTCGCGTGCTGCCCGTGGACGGCCCCGTCGCGCTCTGCTGCGCTGGCTTGCATGTCCCGGACCCCAGAAGCGACCGGGACGCCCTGATCGCCGCCACGGGGATTGTTCACGCCATGCCCATCGTCACCCGCAATGTCGCGGACTTCGAGGGAACCGGCGTGAAGGTCATCAATCCATGGGAAGGCTGACCACCCGGCTGGCCGGGCCGTGATCCGGGACAATTGGCGCGGAAGGCTGGAAGAGCAAAAGGTGAGCGGCGCCCAGGCGCGGCCTTATGAGCTCGCCTTCCTCAACCCCGAGATGGAGGTCCTGGAGATGATCATCGCGGCCGCGGCCTCCTCGGAGGGGTATGAGGCGATCGATGCCTGGGTGCGCGCCCGGGTGGCGCCGGACCAGACCTACGGAATCCTGCATGCAAGAGATTGCGAAGAAAGCCCGCCCGAGGACGGCCTGCCGGAGCCCTGATGCCAAGCCTTCCGCGCGGGGATCTTCATTGATCCACCGCCCTCAGGATCGCTTGCCAGTCCTGCCCTGCACCAAGGATACGCAAGATGACGAGGCGACCTTCCTCGATCCGGTAGATGATCAGATGCTCAGCGCTTGGTTGGATGCGGACAGGCGGATCGAACTCCGGACGTTCGCGCGCCATCTCCGGCATGAAGAGCAACCGGTCGAAGGTATCTTCCAGGATGTCGGTATAGCGGTCGGCCTGCACCATCGACCACCGCTTCGCCGTGTAAAGCCAGATGTCTTCCAGGTCGTTCCGGGCGGCCGGTGTCAGCCGGTAGGCGGTCAGACTACTTGCGGGCATGCTGCTCCCGCATCCGCGCCTTGAACGCCTTGAAATCGAAGGGCTCGGGCGCGCCGCTCTTCACACCCTCGTCAATCGCGCCCTGCAAAGCCTCGATCGCCTGTGCGCGCTCCTGGTCACGACGAATGAGGTGGCGCACATAATCGCTCGTATTGCTGAAGCTGCCGTCCTTCAGCCGCGTTTCAACCCAGGCCTTCATCGGATCGGGCAGAGACACATTCATCGTTGCCATGGGTCATCCTTCTTCATCCGAAAATCGTATCACACGCTGACAAGGAATGTCAAAATCACTGGCAAGATTTGCCATATTGTGGGTCGACAGGAAGCGTCGTGATTGCAGAATGCCGGGCCCCAAAGACGGGGGACGCGGAAGCCCACGGCCAGGGTGGCGTCGAGGTTGTCGCGCAGGGTTCTGCGGGACTTCCCGCCGGCGGCAGTTGTCAGGTATTCCTTGACAAGTGTCTCTTGATGTGAACATTTTGGATGTGTATTATTCGTGTGTTCCGCGAGGGTTCCATGCCGCAAGCCACGTCTGAAAAGCAGCGCACGAATGTCACTCTCACCGCGGCCAACTTGGTTGCCGCGCGAGAATTGGGCCTGAATGTCTCGGCCATCAGCGATGCCGCGCTTGCCGCGGCCGTTCGCAAGGCGAAAGCAGACGCCTGGGCCGAGGAAAATGCCGGCGCAATCGCAGAGCGGCGCGCCTGGATAGAGGCGAATGGGACGCCCTTGGCTGATCTTCGGGTATTGAAGATCGACTGATGGCGCAGTTCCAGGTTTTTCGCATTGCCGGCGGCAGGCTTGTGCTCGATTTTCAGACGGATCTGATCGAGACCGGCACGCGGGTTGTGGCGCCGCTCGTACCGTCGGAGACCGGCCCGACGGCCATCGGGCGCCTTGAGCCGGCCTTCAGGATCGATGGTTCGGCCTACGTCCTGCACACGGCCGAGATGGCCGCAATTCCATCGGCGCTACTCCAGGGGGAACCAATCGCAGACCTTTCCGAGTTCGATCGCGAGATCCGCGGCGCCCTCGATATGGTGTTTTCCGGCTTCTGATCGCTTCGTGCATCCGGTCGCGCCGAGGATCCGGAAAATGAGCGAGGAGCTGAATGCGAATGGTCGCCCGGGTATCAGGCTTTGCGCCGGGCAGGATCCCGCGGTCTGATCTACCCTTCGGTCCGGGCTCCGGCGCCATTCCGGAGACCTGCCCGGTCAGGCCAGGTCGTCCTTGCGGAATAGCGACGGAAAGCTATTCAAGTTTGGCGCCGCATGCCTTAATAATGGGTTATGGTTATTAAAGGCTCGAACGATGACGATGGCCCCGACCAATAATGATCGTTGACATGTACGGCGTTTTGCCGTACATGAAAAACTCTAAGGAGGCTGGCCATGTTCGCCATCGAGACTGTGAGCCCGACCCCGGGCAAGATGGAAGCGCGCAAGGAATTGCGCCTGCACCGCGCAGATGAAGAGCGCATCAAGGCCGCTGCTGCTGCAACCGGCCTGCAGGAAGCTGACTTCATTCGCCAAGCGGCCCTTCTGCGCGCACAGGAGGTGGAACAACGCATGTCCCTCTCTGTCTTGCCTGTCGAGGCATTCGATGCATTCAAGGCAGCCGTTGAGGCGCCCGGTCAGGTCGTGCCCGGGTTGGCTCGTGCCTCGGAAGCGTCGAAGGGCCTTCTGAAGGATGCCGGCTGAGACCGCGGCGGACGCGCCCGCTCTGACGATCGCGAAATTCGACAAGGCGCCGCACGACCGCAGCGCCTTCTCTTGTGGCTTTGGCCCCATCGACAACTTCCTGAAGTCGTCGCTCTCGGACCGGATCAAGACCGGAATGGTCGCTGCGTGGATTGCCACAGCCGGCGACGATCCTGCCGTGCTGGGCTTTTACACTCTCGGCGCAATGGCCGTCCGAGCGGATCTCGGCCCCAAGAAGTGGCAACGCGCCGGAATTCCAGACATCCCTGTCATCTACATTCGAGCGGTTGCGGTGCGTGAAGACATGCAGGGCAAAGGGCTCGGAACCGCCCTCGTCGTGGACGCCATGCGGCGCTGCCTCGGGATCGCCGATCAGATGGGCGCTGCGGCCATCGTCCTCGATGTGCTCAAGGACGATCATTTGAGACGTCGCTGGAAATTCTACGAAGAGCTCGGCTTCCGGCCGCTCGGCGACCCGGAGAACCCGCAGCGCGTCTTCATTCCGATGGCTGACGTGCGCGCGACGCTGGGCTGAAAAGCCGCTTCACATCAAATCCGCCCCTCCACCCAGTTCGCCACAATCAGCCCTGGAACGCTGTCGTGCGCCCGCTCAGCGTCCCGGTCGAGATCCAGCCGCTTCGGCAGCTTGACCTGGGGCACCAGCAGGAAGATCGGCGCGGTGAACTGGTTGCGGCCGGTCTTCGAGCGCGAGGCAACGGCCTGACCGCGTGTGTTGATGCGGGCACGGTCAGCGACCAGCAGGCTCGGGCCTCTCCGGCGGTAGACGAAGCGCAGGCGGAGCCCACGACGGCGCTCCCATTCGCCGGGGGTTAGCTTGGCACCTCGGAGGCCGCGGCCAGCGGCTTCGGTCGGGATCGCGAGCCACAAACCGATGCAGGTCCACTTCGTGCTCCTGCGGCGCGAGGGCGAGCCATCCGGGATCAACCGGGTCTATCGGCTCTACCGCGAAGAAGGGCTGACGGTGCGCAAGCGAAAGGCCCGGCGCAAGGCTGTCGGGACGCGAGCCCCGATCCTGGTCGAGGCGCGGCCCAATGCGCGCTGGTCGCTGGATTTCGTCCATGACCAGTTCGCCAAAGGCCAGCGTTTTCGGGTGCTCAATGTGGTCGACGACGTCACCCGGGAATGCCTCGCGGCGATCCCGGACACCTCGATCTCGGGGCGCCGAGTGGCGCGTGAACTAACGGCCCTGATCGAGCGCCGCGGCAAACCCGGCACGGTTCACATGGCCGCAGAGGTGAAGGCCGGCGAGAAGGCCGTCACCGCCGCCATGCGCGAGGCCGGAACCGGGCTGAAGTCCGCGTGGAGGCTGCAGATCACCGGCGCGGGGCTCGGCCGGCGGCTGGCGAACTCGATCCGGAGCCAGACCTACCCGAAGGCCGGCGAGAGCCTGAACGCCGCGGCGCTCGTCTGGTCCAAGGCCCCGGTCATCGTCGGCGCCCACGACACCGGCCCGCTGATCCGCTCCAAGGACGGGTTCGTTCCGATCTTTTGAGAGCGATACTCGCCATCGAGGAGACCGGATACATCAACGGCTTCTATAACCCACGCCGGAAACACTCAGCCCTCGGCTGGAAATCACCCGTGGCCTTCGAGCAGAGGGCCGCCTAACATGAGCACCTGACCGGAACAGAACCGGTGCAGGTCCACCATTGCGCTTGACGCAACGCCAGATGTAGCGTAAAGCTACACTATGAGACAGATCAGCTACACGAAGGCCGCGATACGGGCTTTGCGCCGGATGCCCGCCAACACGGCCATACTGATCCGGTCCAAGATTGAGGCCTACGCGAGGGACCCGGCTTCACAGAGCAACAACGTGAGGCCCCTCAAGGGGCGAGAGGGGGTCCGGCTGCGGGTCGGGGACTGGCGCGTAATCATGGATGATCAGGGCAATGTCCTGGCGGTTCTCGATATTGGTCCACGTGGTGGCTTTTATGACTGAAAGGGACTGACATGAACGAGATGGTGACGATCCCGCGCGAGGAATACGATCTCCTGCGGGCGGCGGCCGAAGACCTCGCCGATCTGCAGAGCTACGATCGGGCAAAGGGGGCCTTGGCCGAAGGGGCGGATGAACTGCTTCCTGCTGACTACGCAAACCGGCTGCTGGACGGTGAAAACCCTCTCCGCGTTTACCGGGATCTGCGTGGCCTGACCCAGGCCATGCTCGCCGAGAAAGCCGGGGTCAATCGCGTCACCGTGGCCGAGATCGAAACGGGCCGAAAACAGGGCTCGGTCGCCAGCTTGCGTGCCGTCGCGGACGCCCTCGATGTCACGCTGGACGATTTGACGGAGTAGTCCCGGTCCGGAGCAGACCTTGGCGCCAGGTGCAGATCAGAGCCGTTGCGCATCCGGCTACAATCCCATCTTCTCGCGAAGGGCGTCGGCGGTCCCCATCGGCATGAACATCCTCATCGGGTAGGCCGGGAGACTCTGAAACTGAAACCGCTCATAGATCGCCTTCCGGTTACCGGTCTTCCGCGCGTCCCCGCAGTCCAGCACGTCCAGCACGATCACGGCGGCGGCGTAACCGGACCGGGACGCGCGGGAGGCCCGGCACAACGCGTCCACCAGGAGATCCTCCCCGATCCCCTGCCCCTTGTATCGGACCTCCCGTCCGATCATCGAGATGTAAACGGCCGGGATCGAGCCGTGACCGGGGGCGGTGCGCTTATAGCGGTTCGGCAGATCCGTATAGTGGACCGCGTGCGCGTTCATCGCGTAGAACCCCGCGACGTCCCCCTCCGGGCCCACCATCACGTACACGGAGGTATTCCCCGCCTGCATGAGCTTGTTCGCGGTCCTTTTGAAGTAGTTGTCGACCTGCTCCACGCCGCAACTGAACCGGTCCCGGTTATGCCTATCCGGGTCGAAGGGTTCGATCTGAAAGCGAGGAGGCGTGTCATCAGGGGCCCCCGCGGATGCGGGCCCCTCCTCGGTCTGGGCCCCCGTCAACGCGACGCCACGCGGGCCTTGTAACGCTCCGCCGCCCTCAACAGCGCCTCCCCGGGCTCCGAGGGCGCGTCAAGCGCCGCAAAAAAGGCGGCGTGATCGACCGCCTGGAGGCGGGTGTGCTCATGCGCCTCGATGATCCGCTCCGCCTCCCGAAGGGCGGCGCTCATCGTGAAGGTGGAATCGTCCACGCCCGACAGCGCTGCGGCGCGCTGGATGGTCGCCTTGATCGGCGCTTTCGTGCGGAAATGCATCCGCTCCGTGCTGTTGCCGGAGAAGGCCCGGGTCTCGTCCGTGAAAGAAAGCATGGGGCGTCTCCCTGGGCTGAACAGTTTACAGGATGGTCATGTACGCCACTTGTGCGCACAAATCAATAGAGGTGTCGTTGCGCCCCCTCATCAGATCCGCTCCGCCTGGCTCGCGTTCCCGAGGATCCGGGCCGCGCTCGCCTCGTCCGGTTCCATGTGCTCCCGCTTCGCGGCCACGTAAGCCACGATCTGCCGGAGCGTGTCCCGCTTGCGCAGGTAGTCCGGGATCAGCTCCCGCAGCTCCTCGAGGACCTCGTCCACCTCGTCCTGGCGCCTGAAGATTCCCCGTTGTTTCCCACCATCAATATCTTGCTCAGGCGGCGTCGCCATCACCTCGTCGTGGTTGACCAGCGCGATCTGCTGGTTCCGCGGCGCCGAACCACTGCGCGCCTAAATCCACTCGCACCGTATGAATATCCTCCACCAATCCCCGTCGGTTGGAGGGGGGCGGAGCAGGCGGCAGCCTGATCCCCGACCATCCCGGCCGGAGTGATCGTTTCGACCACGTGCTGCGCGTTGAGCATGTCACGATACATGACATGCCCCCTTCGATGTCCAGTTGTTACCATATTGACAACTTCTGGTAATAACACCACGGTTGTTATCAGAAAAAAGAAATGTGGTAACAACCATGCGCAAACTTGCACACCCTTTTCAAGTGCTGTTCAGCGAGCTCGCGCAGCGATCCCTGGACGCCAGCTTCTCGTCCAGCTACGACCCGTATGGGCGTTTCATCTCGGCCGCGGTGAAGGGACGCAGATACTGGTATTTTGACACCCAGGATCACCAGGGGCGCCGCAAGCGTTCTTATGTCGGACCCATGGATGACACGGAGATCACCAAGCGGGTAGAAGCCTTCCGCGAACTCAAGGATGACATCCGCGCGCGCCGGAAGATGGTTTCTGCGCTCGTCAACCAGGCGGGACTTCCCAAGCCGGACAGAACCGCGGGCGACATTGTGGAGGCCCTGGCGCATGCCGGCTTTTTCCGGATGAGAGGGGTCTTGGTGGGGAGTGTCGCCTTTCAGACGTATTCCGCCCTTCTGGGGGCCTACCTTCCCGAAGCCTCCATGATGACGGGGGATGCGGACTTCGCTCAGTTTCACTCGATTTCGGTCGCGATAGGCGATGCAATGCCGCCTATCCTGGACATCCTGGAAAAGGTTGATCCTTCTTTCGAACCGATCCCTCATGTTTCCGGAAAACCGGCATCAACCCGGTTTGTGACCTCATCCGGGTTCAAGGTGGAGTTTCTGACCCCGAACCGCGGCCCTGAGGCGTATAATGATCGTCCGGCACGGATGCCGGCGCTCGGGGGGGCGGCCGCACAGCCCCTCAGATTTCTCGATTTTCTCATTTTCGATCCGCGCCGAACGGTTATGCTCCATCGCGCCGGGATACCGGTGAACGTCCCGGCCCCCGAGCGCTACGCGGTTCACAAGCTGATCGTTTCGACCCGCCGCAAGACGGGGGGTGACGACAGCGCGAAGTCGAGAAAGGACCTGTGGCAGGCTCAACAACTCATGGAGGCCATGATCGAGTTGAAGATGAACGACGATCTCGCCGACGTTTTCGCCGAGGCCATGGACAGGGGGCCGTCCTGGAGAGCTGCAATTTCATCCGCTCTTCGTCGGCTTCCTGCTGAGTCCGGGGACAAGATCATCGGCGGGATCGGCGAAGGACTGAAAAATCTGTCCATGGACCCGGAAAAGTACCTTCCGCGACTGCCAGGAACTGAACGGAAAGACATCGAGAAATCAACTGGCAATGGTGAGGATTATCGACCTTGATCTGGCCCTTGTCCAGGGTCCGGGTCTGGCAGATCGTCACGCGTGTGATGGAAGAGGCCGGGATCCCGGATGGGCCTAACCGCAGCCCGAAGGGTCTCCGGCATGGGTTCGGGATCAACGCAACGGTGAACGGGGTGCCGCTCCACATGGTCCAGAAATGGATGGGGCACGCGCAGCTCAGCACCACCGCGATCTATGCCGACGCGGTCGGAAAGGAAGAGCAGGATATCGCAGCCAGGATGTGGGGATAGAGATGGACCTGACGCGGATCGACGCGCCGAACAACGTGCACCGGTTTTACCGGCTGGAAATCATGCCCGGTCTCTTCGGCGACTGGTCCCTGGTCCGGGAATGGGGACGGATCGGCCAGCCCGGGCAGGTCCGGGTGGACTGGTTCGACACGGAGGCTGCCGCGAAAGACGCCCGGTTCGACATCCAGATGCAGAAGGCCAAGCGGGGATACGAATAGCCGGGCAAGGCAGGGTAGATACGGGCAGCCATTCGGGCTATATTAGTCAATCTGGACTGTCACAGGAGCGCTTCATGAAGACCATGACCGCCGTCGAGGCGAAAAACGCCTTCGGGCAGCTTCTCGAGGCCACGCTCCGCGCGCCGGTCGCCATCACGAAAAACCGCCGCGAAGTCGCGGCGATGTTCTCGATGGAGGATGTCCGGGTGCTCGCCGACAGCTTCCTGGCCGATCCCCTGAAGGCGGACGTGGCTGCCGGCAAGCTGGGGCTCCTCGATGCGCTGATGAGGCAGATCGACCTGAATCAGCGCCTGGAGGCTGGTCGCAAGGCGATTGCCGAGGGGGACGGAACCGTAGCGGATGCGACGTATTTCGCGAGCCTGCGGGACCGCGCCTTGCGCCGCGTCTCCTGAACGCAGGCCCCATGCAGCCGGTCACCGTTCTATTCGCCCCCGCGGTCGACGCCGCCCTGGTCGAGCTTGTCGACCATGTGGACGTGGACAGCATCCCGACCGTTCTGGACTTTCTGGAACGGATCTAGACGCGCCTGATCGAGACCCTCAGCACCTTCCCCGAGGCCGGCCCGGTCTTCCAGGGCGCGGTGCGGATGTTCCCGGTGGAGGGGTATGTCTTCCTCTACGAGCATCACACGGCCAAAGGGGATGTTCATGTCCTCGACATGATCGCCCCGGGCCGAAACTGGCGGTGATCGGCCCCGCGATCGACGATCTGCCGGTCCAGTCTGGGGTCCTGTTCTCGGTATGATCAGGCGGTTCCGAGGTTTTCCACGTGCAGGAGATCCCCGAGATGCCGCAAGCTGGTTAGGTCGCTGATCGCGGCCGAGTCCAGGTAGACGTCATCTGCGTCGAATCGGTGACTCTCTTCTATCAAGCGACGCTCCAACTCGGCGGTATAAGCGACGATCACCTCTCGAGAGAAGATCTGACGTACGCAGGCGACAAAGGCGGGAAGCTGCGCGGCGAATTCAGGCCGCGTTCTGGCTGCCGAGGTGAAGTGGAGGAGTTTCTCGCCATATTATTCGGGATCAACCATGCCGGTAATGCCCTGGAGCGGGGCGCCGCCAAGGCGCCCCAGGCGAATGCCTGACTCAGAAACAAGATCACGAGAAAGCGGATCACGAAAGGCGATTGATTGCCGGTCGCCTGTTCCGGGGGCCTGCATCTCGACATCGGCCAGCACCGCGGCGTGCTGGCCGATTGCTTTTTTGGACTGCTTATAATGAAAATGATCGTGGTCTTTTCGTGGAATCTTGCCTTGATCGGCGCAAATGCGCGCGATCGTTGCCATTTTATCGAAGAGCGGGTATTCTTGGCGAAAATGCAATAGATCGCGATCATTCGGAGCTGCGATATGTCCATTCCCACTGCGCCAGCCATCCCCGTTTGCGATCCGGCATCGTTGGGGCGTGCCATTCGGAAAACTCGCAAGGCGCTGAAGATCACGCAGGAGGACCTGTCCCTCCAGACCGGGATCTCGCGCACGACCATCCGCGCGATCGAGCATGGCAAGGAAAGCGCGCATGTGGGGCTGGTCATGCAGGTCTGCCGCGATCTCGGGATCACGATCAGCCTGACCCCGCCGGGTTCGGAGCAGATCCCATGACGGTTCTCGATGTCTACCTGGAGGCTGTGGCGCAGCCGATCGGCCAACTCTCGTCAGACCCTGAGGGCGAGATGTCCTTTGCCTATCATTCGGAGAACTCGCTGCACGCGATCTCGGCGTCCTTGCCAGTGCGCAAGGAACCCTACGGAGATGTCGCCGCGCGCGGATTCTTCTCTAACTTGCTGTTCGAGAACGAGATGCGTGACCAGGCGATGCAGCGCCACGGGCTTTCGGAGCGGGACATCGTGGGTCTGCTCTACCATCTCGGCGCCGATTGCCCGGGGGCGATCAGCTGCGTTCCGGAAGGGGCGAGGCCGGGCAAGCGCCCAGGAGTTCTCAAAAAAGACTATGCTCCGCTCGACGGTTCGCCGGTGGTGCCGGCCGATCTGCATACCGCGGCGGGTCCGCTTGCGGTGGCGGGCGAACTCGTCCGGCTCATGACCTCGCTGCGTGACAACCGGCGGCTGCCGCCCGATACCGACGATCCTTCTCCGCTTGCGGGGGTGCAGGGAAAGATTGCGCTGACCCGGCTCGCAGACGGGCGGCTGGCGCTTCCGGTCTCCGGGAGCGGCGCGCCGACAACGCATATCCTGAAGGTCCCGCGAGCCGGCCAGATGGGTGCGGTCCAGCGCGAGCACCAGGCTACGAGGGTGATGGCCGCCATTCAATCACACCCGGTGGCCCAGACCTGCATCCTGGGTGAGGGCGATCTTCAGGGACTTCTTGTTGCCCGGTTCGATCGGCGGGTCGATGGGGGAAAAGTGTACCGCATCCACCAGGAGGATTTCTGCCAGGCTCTCGGGCTCGGGGATCTGTTGAAGTATGAAAGAAACGGTGTCCCTCCGCGGATCTTCACAGCTGAGGCCGTCGGCCGTCTGCTCGACCAGACCCGGGTCCCGGGCCAGGCGCGAATTGCCTTCTTCGAGATCACGCTGGCCAACATGCTGCTTGGCAATTCCGACAACCACGCCAAGAACCACGCGCTGCTCTATACCGGGACCCGGCCTGAACTGGCGCCCGCCTATGATATCGATCCCGTGTTGCTCGACGATGTAAATCACGAGATGGCGTTCCGCGTCGGGACGGCACGGATGGCCGATGACGTCACGGAGGCGGATTTCGATCTTTTTCTGAAGGCAATCGGAGCCCGCGGGTTCGGACGCCCGCTGGCCAAGCGCGTGGCGGAGATCGTGACGGCTGCATTGGCGGCAACGGCGGATTTGGCGCGGCCCTCCCGCAAGCGATTGACCGACGTGATCTGCCAGCAGGCACATCACCTCTCGGAGAATGTGGGGCTCGATATCGCGGTGCCGGAATTCGACGCCGTGCCGGTCAACCGCCCTTGAGGGCCTTCTCCGAAAAAAGTCGCCGCGATGTTTCCATCGTAACCGCCCGATTGCCACCGCCTGCCGTGAGGCGGCCTGATAGCCTAAGACACGTGCATAGCGACGTCGTTTGCGACCTCTCTTATGCGCGGAGGGATCATGCGGGGCGAAATTCTGGGGGTCGAGCGGCGCCGTTATTGGGGTTCCGTTCCCGGCACCGACTCCATGGCCCATGCCCGCATCGCCCGCGCGCTGTTCCCGCTGACCCTGTCGCTGCAGGACGGCCCCGGCCCCTACCTGCGCTGGCACCTTGTCTGGTCCGGCTGGGCCGGCCTGATCGGCATCGTCCTGTCCCTGGCGGCGCTGGCCGCCCTGGCCCGCACTCGCCACCAGACCCTGCCCCAGGACCTGCCCGCCGCCGCGCTGGTCACGCTCACCGGCCCGGCCGGGTTCTTAGCCTTGATGGTGGTTCCGGTGACGCGACAGGCCTGATCCGATCCTCAAGACACGACCGTGGAATTACAAGGTGTTGTGCGTGGCAAAAAGGTGATCACGACCGATCCCGACGCGGCTCGGCCTTGCCCGCACGGCAAGGTGGATGGGGCCTTCGTTGCAGATATGGCGAACCAGTTGTGGGCCACCATGCTCCTGAATTTGCGGCATATGGAAGGGCACGGGACGGGCAGGTCTGTCAAGAATGGACCGGCCCTCGCCGGTCACGGTGCCGAGGCTGTCCGGGATGCCATCGCAGTAGCGATCAGCAGCCTGCCTGCCCACCTGCGGCGCTCGTTGACCTGAGACCGAGGCGCCGAGATGGCCCAATCCGCGGGCATCCGCTCAGACCCTCTAGTCAGGTGCCGACATCTCGCCCGAAATGCGTGATCCGCTGCATTCGCGCTTTCACGAGACGATCCTCACGAAGATTCGTGAGCGTTCCGCTCGGAAACCGCACCCGATAACCCTTTGTAAAAGAACCGTGCAGGAATCCCGGCGTGCATCTTGGCTGACCCTTTCAGTCCGTTGGTGCGAGACGGGCGCGCGCCCAGTCGCCCGCATCAGGATCTTGTTGACCAAGGCCATTGATCAAGAAGCCGGAACGCTCGGCGACGAATTTTTCAACTTCACGCACCCACGGCTCCGCCTCGGGCTCCATCGCGATAACATCCTCGGCGGCTCGGGGCAGTTGCGCCAGAACCGCCTGGCAGAGTCCTTCAACGCGGCGCAAGATGGCCGTGGGGTTGAGACCGCAAAGGGCCGCCTCGCGCTGCCAGTGTCGGCCTTTGAAGTAATCGCCATCCCGTGTGGTCGCGAGCGACATCGCCTGCTTCCTGGTAATCTCCGGCCAGAGCTTGGCGCACATCACGTCGTAGATCGGCGCCAGGCTGGCGCCCGAGGCCTTGATCATGATCGAGTAATTCTTGGCGTGGGCATCGGTGTTGCAGGCGATCGTGTTGAAGATCACGTAGTCGAAAACCGACAGCACCCCGCGCAGCGGATCGAGCGAACGCATCACCCCCACGATATCGCGGATCGTGGGGCCGCGCGTTCCGGTGTCGTTGTGTTCGTATTTCGCGCTGGGCAGGCGCCCGAGGGCCTGGCACATGTCTTCCTGGTGGAGGCGACGCCAAGTCTCTCCCTGCTGCCTGCGATCATAGCGCTTCACCAACAGATATCGACGCGCTCCGGCGCGCCCGACCCGCACCTCGGGCGCTTCGAGTCCCACGAGAGATGCCAGGCGCAAGCAGAGCGCCTCGTTGTAAACGCCGCCGGGAAGGTTGCGTGCATCGGGCTTCAAGATCCAGGTCGTCGGCGCCCCCTCGACCGGGATCGAGATCACGCCGTCGTCGTCGAGATGCACACCGATCTTCGATTGGACGCCGGCAAGCGACATCGAGACCCCATCCTCACCGACCAGGAATGGCTTTTTCGGCAACTCCTCGATAATGCGCTCGAGGGCAGCCTCGTCGGGTACCTCCCGTGCCGTCATGCGCGCCACCCCACGCCTGGCGAAGGACAGCGCGCCGGAGGTGTCCCGCCCGATGCTGGCAAGCAGCGCCAGGGGGTCAGCCTGCGAGGCGCCCGTGGCGCGCGCAACCATTTCCAGCTGCTGGCTCTCCGGAAGGAGGTTCGCAATCCAAGGCAGAACGTCCGCCGGGCCATAGCGATCGGTGTCGAGGGGCATCCTGGTCGAGATGGGGAACGCGCCGCGGGTCTCGCGCCATTCTCGGGCATAGGTCAGCGCCGGCCCGGTTTCGCCCGGCTCGATCTCGACCACGACCCGGCTTTCGTAGAAGACCTTCATCTCAGTCTTCCAGCGAAGGCAGATCGTCGGGGATCCCCTCCGGGAGGTCTTCGTCCAGTGGCGGGCTCTGGAGCACCGGCACGATCCCGAGATAGCGCGCAATCATCAGCGCCGGGCCGATCCGTAGGGTCGGCTTTCCGTTTTCCATGTCAACAACGTAGCGGCGACCGACACCGGTGGCGCTTGCCACGTCCTCCTGGCGGAGGCCTCGCGCCTTGCGCTGAGCACGCACCAATGCGCCGAAACGCCTCGCGTCCTCCGCCCCGGACGACTCCGGCTCCAACATTCTGGGCCCCTGACGGTCGCTGTTCATAGTGGTGTCTCGCTCGGCATGACTTGGAAAGCTCATGTTCCCGGTCGGGAACATATCAGGGCCCTGGCCAGATTCAAGAGCCAAAGTTCCCGACCGGGAACATTTCAAGGCGGCGCGCACCGCTTCGGCCTAAAGTTCCCGATCGGGATCACAATTGAGAAATGCCAGCCTTTCCGACAAATCATCTCGATCCACACCGCAATTATGTTGCCGCCCCTCGCCGGACCGTCACCTAACAGGCCATCGAGCCGGCGCAGAAAAGCCACAGTACATATCTGCCAAGGCACGGAGCCCGGAACCGACCTTACCATGCCGCCTCGTCCCCGGGTGGGCTCCACACTGGATCACGTATCGGATTTCCGTTGCATCGACCTTGACACCATATTCTTATGTATGTATATTTTTTGTTGTATATCGATTACTTAGCTGAAAATCCTACCACCCCAGCCAGTTTTTCTTCAACATGTTCAGAATGTTGACGTGCGGTGGACCTATAAGACCTTAGCGCAGTTCCCGGCGGTTTACAGCTGGTTTACAAACCGCGTCCGGACCTCTCCAGTAGGACCAACCTCGAATCCGGCAACGGGCCCGTCGACGATTGCCCTTTTCCGCGGACGGCTATACCCTGACGGAGAACAAGGAGTGGTGAGCCGGGTGCCCTGTACGCACAAACCTTATGATCACGACAACCAGGATGATCGTCGGCGGGCGGTCGCAGGCGCGATCGCGAGCAACCGGGCCGAGGGGTTGGAGCCGGACGCCGAAAGCCTCGCGGACCTCGAGGAGTACGTCGTGGGGGCGATCGACCTCGCGGACGTTAGGACGCGCGCAGCGGCCAGGTACTTCGGACAGGAGGCAACCTGCTCCGCTTCTCCCGATTTTAACTGACACCCGTGAAATACGACGGTGCCGACAAGTACGTTGATCCAGAAACGGGCGTCCTGCGAAATCGGCACGGCATCCGAACGCAGGAGGCCCTTGACCGATCTGAGGTCCTGTTTGTCATCTCAGCCATTGCCGAGAACACGGCGGCTCCGCTGGAAGAGCCGGACGCTGGCCCGGACTTCACATACCTGAAACGAATTTATAAGCGGCTGTTCGGAGAGATGTACGACTGGGCAGGCGAGGTTCGAGACGTCGACATCTCTAAGGGGTCAACGAGGTTCGCAAACTTCCGCTTTATCGAAGCGGAAGGGCAGCGGTTAACGTCCGAAATGGTGGAAACAAACTGGTTTTCGGGTCTGTCTCACGAGGAGTTTGCGGAGCAGGCTGTCAATCGGCATTGAATCGTGACCCCATATCGGCGTTCATGTTTGGATGTCCCCTTCGATGCAAGGACTTTCTGACCTTCTGAGCATGTGATCGGATGCGGTCATGTTTCAGGCCTCTGAGGTGCAGCAGTGACGTGCCGCGGGCCGGTATGGTGATGCGCGGACCGGGGTCCAGATCAAAATTGCGAGCTCGGGCTCGTTGGACGCCACTGGTTTTCCCGTTCCGGATCTTGTCGATCATTTGCCCATGCTGGTCGTCCTCCTCACATCGCCGACGCTCCGGCGGCCGCGGTCAGCAGACCGCGCCGATCGGATCCCGGTAGTCCTCGTTGCGCGAGAGCATGGCCCAGACCATCCGGGCCATCTTGTTGGCCAGGGCGATCGCAACCAGCATGCGCGGTTTCCGGGCCAGCATGCGGGAGAGCCACGACCCGGGCCTGCCGCCATCGCGCCCTCGCCAATGCACGACGGACATCGCCCCCACTATCAGCAGGCGCCGGATGTCGCGTTGGCCCATCTTGGAGGTGCGGCCGAGCTTCTGCTTGCCGCCGCTGGAATGTTGCCGGGGAACGAGCCCGAGCCAGGCCGAGAAATCGCGCGCCCGGCGGAATTCCCGCATGTCGGGCGCGAAGGTGGCGATCGCCATGGCACAGACCGGACCGACCCGAGCAGAGGCCGGCGGGGTGCTTCTTGACCACGATTTCGATGAAGCCGTCGCGGTGTCCGGAGGCAAGCGAGTAGAGCCTTGGGACCGCGCTGCCTTCGGGCAGGATCCCGATCAGGTCACCCGCCCGGAACCGGACCACCGGCACCACCGCAGATCCTCAAGTTCACGCCCTAGGGCGAGCGTGAGGCCGTCCAGGCCATGCTGCTGGATGATCTGGCAGACCGGTTCGCGGCAGAGGCGGCCGGAGGCGGGGTGGCCCGGTCGGATTCCGCTATGTTCTCAGTCGCAGGGTGATGCGAAAACCGAACCAGCCGGTTGTTGATCTTACGCCCCGGTCCCTCCAACACGCTTTCCTTGACGAAAGTCCATGCTCCAGAATACTACTGAGTGGCATTCAGGGGGTAAGTCATGTCCGTTAAGGCATCCGTATCATTGACTGATCAGCAGGATCAGTTCGCCCGCAGCCTGGTCGCCAAGGGCCACTATGCGAGCTTGAGCGCTGTGGTTCAGCGCGGCATTGAGCTGGTCCGATCCGAGGCGAAACGAGAAGAGATAGAACTGGCCGCCCTTCGGGCGTTTTTTGAGGGCCGAGCCCAAGGTCCCTTCATCTCAGCAGCCGAGGGGCATCACCGCACTGAGGACATGATCGACAGGAAACGCCGTGCCCTCGGGCTTTGAGGTCGTCCTTAGCGAGGACTGCGATCATGATCTTGAGCTGATCTTTGATCATTTGTTCGCTGCTTATAGCGAACTGGGTGATCCGGTCCGGGACGCGTTCGAAAGGGCCGAACAGCGTTTGTTTGAGATAGAGGGCGAGATCCAACGTCTCGGTCATGTTCCGTATCAGGGGTCGTTGGACACCAGGATCATGGACGGGCTGCGCCATGTGACCAAGAGCAGCGCCGTGTTGTATTTCGTGGTCGACGAGGATGAGCGGCGTGTTCGTATACTGGGGGTGTTCTTCGGGGGTCAGGATCATCGCACCCATATCTTGAGGCGCATCGTGGGGAGCTAAGTCCCGAATCCAGACGACCCCACCTTTAGGGCAGCCTCTCATCTGACCACGGGCAAGTCCGAGATCCGGGTGGTGTAGCGAAGGCTGCGGTGCTCCGCCCGCATCGTCCAGGCCCGGCTCATACCCTCTGAGGCGGTGACCAGCGTCTTCTGCCCGAACCGGGCGTTGGACGCGGTCAATGTCGCCATGACCGTATGCGCTGTCTCCGCCCCATTGGGATTTCGCTTGCGGGCGGGATTATCAGCGCGCTCGGCTGACGTTTTTGCCGTCGTGAGCGCTCAGAATGAGCTCAGTGGGGACTCCCGGATGAGCTCATTGTGAGGGGATGGGGGCCGCAGCGTAGGCCCATGGCATCAACGCGTCGATGTCCTTTTCGAGATGCCCATTGGCGAGGTTCGTGAACAGATCGCGCAGATAGGCATAGGGTTCGACGCTGTTCATCTTGCAGGTGCCGATCAGGCTGGCAAAGCGGGCCCAGTTGCGTCCCCCCTCGTCATGGCCGGCGAAGAGCGCATTGCGGCGGTTCATGGCAGGGCTGCGGATGGCGTTTTCCACAAGGTTGGAGTCGATGTCGACGCGGCCATCCTCGAGGAACAGCCTGAAGCCGTCCTGACGTTTCAGCATGTAGCCATTGCCTCACCGAGGTCGGACTTGCGCGACACGCGTGCGGCTTGGGCCGCCAGCCAGGTGAAGAACGCGTCGACTAAAGGGCGGGACAGGTCCTGCCGGACAGCCCGGCGATGATCCGGGTCTGACCCGCGGATCGCGTCCTCGATCTTGTAAAGGGCGGCGATGCGCAGCAGCGCTGCATCGACGATAGGTGATCCCTTTTTCGGTGCGGCCTTGATCAGTTTGCGCCGCCCGTGCGCCCAACAGAAGGCCAGCCGTAGCGGATCGCCGCCCGGGCGTTCCGGCGTGGCCAGATGGGTATAGGCGGCATAGGCATCAACCTGGATCGTGCCGTTGAAGCCGGTGAGGATTTCAGCGGCATATTCGCCTTTCCGGCCGGGCCTGTAGTGGAACACCACCCCAGGCGGCGCAGGACCGTTCCAGCCGCGATCATCGCGTAGCACCGCCCAGAGATATCCGGTTTTCGTCTTGCCGCGCCCCGGGTCCAACACCGGGGCGGTGGTCTCATCGACATATAGCCGGGTGCTGCCCGCCAGCAACTGTCTGGCCATGTGGTCGACCACGGGGGCGATCAGCGCACCGGTCCGGCCCATCCAGTCGGCCAGCACCGAGCGGTCGATCGGCACCCCATGCCGCGCCATCACCACGGCCTGCCGGTTCAGCGGCATGTGCTCGGAATGCTTGGACACGGCGATCTGGGCCAGCAGCGCCTCGGTGGGCCAACTGCCCTCCAGCAGATGCGCGGGCACCTTGGCCTGCACCACGCCGGTGCGCCCCTTGGGGCAGGCGTATCGGGGGCGAACGGTGACGATGACCTGATAGCGCGCGGGGATGTAATCCAGCCGCTCGCTGCGGTCCTCGCCGATCCGCACCATGTCGCCGCAGCCGCAGGGGCACAGGATGCTCTCCGGCTCGACAACCCGCTCGACGCGCGGCAGGCTTTCGGGCAGCGCCCGTGCCTTGCGGGGCGTACGCGGCTTGCGCTTCTCGGGGTCCGGTTCGCTGGCCGCGATCCTGTCCTCGACAGCGGCGATCTGTGCCTGCGTCTCGGCGATGGCCGTTTCCAGATCCTCAAGGGCCAGTTCCAGTTGCGCCGGGTCCAGCTTCTCGGATTTCGGCCCGAACTTCGTGCGCCGATACTCCTGAACCTGACCTTCCAGCTTCTCGATCAGTGCCTTCAACTCGGTGATGAAGGCCTCCTTCTCGGCCACCACCGCCTGTTCATGCTGGCGTGCCGCACGCTCGACCCTCGCCTCGAACTGTGCAGCTTCCAGCGCCGCCTTTTGGGCGGCAAAGGCCTTCACCACCTCGGGCGGCAGGTCAGGAAACTGGCTGAGATCGAGGGGGTGCGACATGCGCCTTCCTACCCGATCCGGGACAGAAAGCCCAATAAAACAACATAAAATAGACCCGTCGAGTCATCCTGCCGCAGCGGGCGGCAATACCCGCCGCGCCACCACCCGCCGCCAATCGAGCCCTTCGAACAGGGCTTCCGCCTGCGCCCGGGACAGCCGCATCGTGCCGTCCTGCACCTTCGGCCAGGCAAAGCTGCCCTGTTCCAGGACCTTGTAGATCAGCACCATCCCGGTCCCATCCCAGACCAGGATCTTCAACCTGTCCCCCCGCTTCGAGCGGAAGACCACCGTCACCCCGGAATATGGGTCGAGCTTCAGCTCGGTCTGCACGATCAGCGCCAGAGCGTTGTGCCCGCACCTGAAGTCGACCGGCTTCGTCGCAATCAGGATCGGCAGCCGTTGGCCGGCGACAATCACGACGCCCCTCGCAGCGCCCGGACCAGCGCCGCGGCGCGGTCCACCGCGACATCGCCGGGAATGCGCACGCGCAGATCGGGCCCAACGTCGATCGTCATCACCCCGGAACCATCCTGCGCAGCAACGGCGGTCGAAGAAGGCACGGGCTGATCCACAGGATCGGGCAAAATGGACAGCGGCACAAAGGCAGGCTCCGCCACCGCCGGGCTTGGGGGTGTGCTCAGCGCGTCCATCAGGTCACCGGGTAGAGCCAGCCGGCCCTGCCGGGCAAGGCGCCGCCAATCCGACAGATGATGGGGAAGAATATCATAGCGCGCTGCCACATCGGCGACCCGGACACCCGGTTGAAGGCTTTCGGCGACGATCCGTGCCTTGATTTCATCGGGCCACCGCCGCTTGCCACGCCGCCGCGGTTCGACAACCTCGCACCGGCCCACGAACCCATCACCACCATCCGCCATGCAACAACCTCCATCTGCTCACGAAGGCCTTCTCGCAGGCGCGTCACGCGTCAGGAACAAGCATAATCAATGGGCCCGAACGTAAACGGTGTTCTGTCCCCACCTTCCTGTGATTTTCCGGTTCTGCGAGTCCTTTCCTGTTGGATGACAGGGGTGGAGTTTCTCCATGGAGACTATGACGGAGTTTCTCAGGTCACTTGGCGTGGTGATCTACGAGGACGGGCGGCGGCGCTGGCCGGATGAGGTGAAGGCGCGGGTGGTGGCGGAGACGCTGCGGCCGGGGGCGACGGTGAATTCGGTTGCCCGGAAGTATGAGCTTCGGGCGAACCACGTTTCGGAATGGCGGCGCCTGGCCCGAGACGGGAAGCTTGTTCTGCCGGCCCTCGATGACGAACCGGCATTTGCCCCGCTGGTCCTGTGCGATGGCGGGATGTCGCCGGAAGGTCCGGCCAGCGCCACGGTGGCGGAGCGGATCGAGATTGTTTCCGGCGCGGTGGTGCTGCGGCTGGACGCGGCCACGCCGGCCGGCCGGGTCGCCGAGATCGTGCGGGCGCTCGGG
>NZ_SLXU01000006.1 GCF_004343505.1 Rhodovulum bhavnagarense
CCGGTCGACCAGCGTCATGATCTCTTTCGGGATCGATTTCGTCGCCGGAAGAAAGCGCGTCCCCAGACCCGCGACCGGAAAAATTGCCTTGGTGACCTTGCGTTTCATATCCTGCCCTGCCTCGTTCTCAAAAAACCGTAGCCGGGCAATGCCCGGTCCAACCGCCCCGTTCGCGCAGCGACACTAATGCAAAAGATCCCTAACAGGAAGGCAAAGACAGCGCATAAAGGCCAGCCTAGCGGTCAGGGGGCGAAAGCGGCCGCACGGCGCGCAGCCGGGCGCATTCGGCACGAACCCGTGCGCCAAAGCGGGTGAACCGCACCAGCGGCCCGCCACGCACCGAACGGCCGAACATGCCGCCCGATTGCACCCAATAGCCATCGGGCACAAAGCGCATGCGGTGATAACGCGCGGTATGGGTGAACAGGAACAGCGTCACCGGATAACCCCCTGCCGCCAGCCTGCGCGCGCGGCGGCGCAACCGCGCCCGCCACCAGCCCCGCCCGGCCAGCCAGACAGGCGGGCGCGGATCAGTCGAAACAAAGGGACGAAAGGCCGGCGGATCACAGGTCAGCGGCGCCAATGGCCCGATCGCGTCCGCCGTGCCGCGGGCAATTCCCTCGTCCAGCGTGCGCATCAGTCGCGCGACATCGCGCGGCTCTACCTGGCCACCGATCATGCGCGCGATCAACGCTGCGTGCTGACCCTTGCGCAGCTCTTCCAACGCGCGTTCATGCGCGGAGCTGGGGGCGAACTTGCGCAGGAATCGCGCCGAGGATCTACCGATTTCGTAGAGCGAGCGTGGTGTGCGGCAAGCATGGCGGAACGGACCCGGCGCGAATCCGTGATGTACCTGCGCACGGGGCACGATCGCGGTGATCGCACCGATCCGCGCCAGGCGCATGTTCACATCGGTTTCATCCAGGAAGAACCCATAGCCCTCGTCGAATCCGCCGATCCGCACCAGGAGATCGCGGCGAAAGGCCATGTTTGTGCCCTCGGTGCGGATTGCCCGATCCGGGCTGCCCCGGTGCAAGCTTACACGATCCTCGGGAACCTCAAGGGGGAAATGCCGGGCGCAGGCATCGGCCCAGCGCGCGCGCCACTGAAAGGAAATCCCGTTGCGCCCCCGCACGAAACCGCCCGCTGCGGTCACGCCTTCTCCCTCTAACCCCGCGGCAAGCTGGGTCAGCCAGGTCGGCTCGGCCACGGCATCATCGTCTATAAATGCAACGATATCGCCCGCCGCCAGTGCCAGTCCGGCATTGCGGGCCGCGGCGATGCCGGGCGCCTCGACATGGGCGGTCTTGACCCGATCGGCAACGGCCATGGCACCGACCATGTCCAGACCGGCAAGGTCGGCCACGACGATCACCTCGAACGGGCGGTAGTCCTGGAACCGCAACGCGGTGAGGCAGAGGCGCAGCGCGGCGGGCCGTCGATGGCTGGCGATCACCACCGAGACCGGCACCGCGGTCATTCGAGCCCCATCTCCACCATCATGGCCTCGATGCGATGCACATCGGAAGGGTTGTTCAACTCCCAGAACTGCCGGCCGCGCGCCGCGACCTCGACGCACAGGACCGGGCGTTCGCGTTCGAGGAAACGCAACTGCTCCAGCCCCTCAAGCCCCTCCAGCGGACCGGCCTCCCAGCGGGGATAGGCGGCCAGCGCCGAGGGACGGTAGGCATAGACGCCCACATGGTGAAACACCGGCGTCTCGGCATCGGGGGCATAGTCCTGCCCGGTATAGGGGATCACTTCCTTGGAGAAATAGAGCGCGCGGCGGTCCCAGCCGAACACGGCGGTCGTGCCGCCCACCCGGCCCGCGCGACGATCCTCCAGCAGCGCGGTCAGGGCGCGGCCGTCGCAGCGCAGCACCGGCGTGGCGACCTCGGCCACCGGATCGGCGCGCAGCCCCACGATCAGGTCCTCGACGAACCAGGCCGGGGTCAGCGGCGCATCGCCTTGCAGGTTCACCACGATGTCATGGCCGCCGCCCAGCCGGTCGAACGCCTCGGCCACCCGCTCGGTCCCGTTGGCGCAGGACTCGGAGGTCATCACAACCTCGGCGCCGAAGGACTCGGCCGTCACCCGGATCCGGTCGTCATCGGTCGCCACGACCACGCGATCCACGCCCGCGACGGCCTGCGCGGCCTCCCACGAGCGCTGGATCAGCGTCCGCGTCTGCCCGGTGGCGCCTTTCAGCGCCACCAGCGGTTTGCCCGGATAGCGCGTCGAGGCATAACGCGCCGGAATGACGACAAGAACGGACATCAGCCCTCCATCAATTCCACGCCGGGGGCGTAGGCGATGAAAAAGGGGTTGTCATAGCCCGGCTTGCCGTAACCCAACGGCGCCATCGTGTCGAAGCGTACCACATGCCCGCCCGCACCGATCAACACCGCGTGGCCCGCGGCGGTGTCCCACTCCATGGTTCGTCCCAGCCGGGGGTAAAGATCGGCCTCGCCAGTGGCGACAAGGCAGAATTTCAGCGAAGACCCGGCGCTGGTCATGTCCTTGACGTTATACTTGGCGATGTAGTCGTCCGTCGCCTGGTCGCGGTGAGATTTGGAGGCCACCACGATCAACGCGCCGTTATCGGGATCGGAAACGCGAATCGGCGCCACCTCGCCCGCCCGGCCCAAGGCCAACTCGCCGGTTTCCTCGACCGAGGTGCCATCGGCGCGGGTATAGAACAGGCGCCCCTTGGCGGGCGCGTAAACCACGCCACGCACCGGCTGACCGTTCTCGACCCAGGCGATGTTGACGGTGAATTCACCGCGGCGCTTGATGAATTCCTTGGTGCCGTCCAGCGGGTCGACGATCAGGAAACTCGTCGCATGCGCGCCATGGCTGTCGGCCTGTTCCTCGGTCACGATCAGTTCGCCGGGAAAGGCAGCCGCCAGTTCCGCCGAGATCAGGGTATCGGCGGCCTCGTCGGCAGCGGTCACAGGGCTTTCGTCGGACTTGGCGCGGATCTCGAATTCATCCTCCGCGTAGATTTCCATGATCCTTGCCCCGGCCATCAGGGCGGCGCGGCGCATGACCGTCTCAAGCTTTTGATAATCCAAACCTGCTCTCCTTGGGGGCGCGCGTTGTAAGGGTCGTGCAAATCCCTTATGATCGCCATGGGGCCGAACGGCAAGAACAGGCGGGCAAGACCCCGGACGAGGCGTCGAACATGTTTCAGCGAACCAGACCCACCACCGCGATCGGCGGCGGCGCCCAGATCCTGGAGCTGATCTTTCACGCCACCGTGCGCGAAATCCGCAAGGGTCACGGAAACGCCATCGTCGGCCTGTTGATGAGCATGCTCCAGAGCCTGATCCTGGTCGCGGTCTTTTACGTGATGTTCGCCATCCTGGGGATGCGCGGCGCGGCGATCCGGGGCGATTTCGTCGTGTTCCTGTTATCGGGCATCTTTCTGTTCATGACCCATGTCAAAAGCGTGGGCGCCGTCGTCGGATCGGAGGGTCCGACATCGGCGATGATGCAGCATGCGCCGATGAACACGATGATCGCGATCAGCGCCTCGGCGCTTGGCGCGCTTTACCTGCAAACGCTGTCGGTGTTCACGATCCTGTTCGTCTATCACGTCGCCTTTGAACCGATCACGATCCACAACCCGGCCGGCGCCTTTGGCATGTTCCTGTTGTCGTGGTTTTCCGGGGTATCGGTGGGCATGGTCTTTCTGGCGCTGAAACCGTGGTTTCCGGGCTTTGTCGCGCTGGCCTCGATGCTTTATCAGCGAGTCAACATGATCGCGTCGGGAAAGATGTTCGTTGCCAATGCCATGCCGGGCTACCTGTTGACGTTTTTCGACTGGAACCCGCTTTTCCACACGATCGACCAGGCCCGCGGATTTGCCTTCATCAATTACAATCCGCATTTCAGTTCGATCAGCTACCCGCTTTACCTCAGTATCGCGTTGATCATGATCGGCCTGCTGGGCGAGTTCTACACGCGCAAGTTCGCCTCGAAAAGCTGGTTCGCCGCGCGCTGACCCGCCCCGATGCGCTTGCCCCCCGTGTTGTCGGGCTGGGCACGGACCGAGCAAAAGAGATTGGCGAGCCTGCTCACATTTCTGTCATAAGCGCGGCTTGCAGGGTCAAACACCCCTCCTTATATACCGCCGAGACAAGGGGTCCGGTGATCGGCCGGGCCTTTTAGGGATCGGGGGGCAGGGGCCTTTTCAGGGCCTGCACCCCACAACATCGCCGAAGAAGAGGTATTACACATGGCCAAAGTCATCGGGATCGACCTTGGGACAACCAATTCCTGCGTCGCCATCATGGACGGCTCGCAGCCCCGCGTGATCGAGAATGCGGAAGGCGCGCGCACCACGCCCTCGATCGTTGCCTTTACCGACAACGAGCGCCTTGTCGGCCAGCCGGCCAAGCGGCAGGCCGTCACCAACCCCGAAAACACCGTTTTCGCCGTCAAGCGCCTGATCGGCCGCCGCGCCGACGATGCCGAGGTGGAAAAGGACAAGAAACACGTCCCCTATTCCATCGTGGATGGCGGCAACGGCGATGCCTGGGTCGAGGTCAAGGGCGACAAGTACAGCCCCAGCCAGATCTCCGCCTTCATCCTGCAAAAGATGAAGGAAACCGCCGAAAGCTATCTTGGCGAAGAGGTGACGCAGGCCGTCATCACCGTGCCTGCCTATTTCAACGACGCCCAGCGCCAGGCCACCAAGGACGCCGGCAAGATCGCCGGTCTGGAAGTGCTGCGCATCATCAACGAACCGACCGCGGCCGCGCTGGCCTATGGCCTCGACAAGAAGGAAACCCGCACGATCGCGGTCTATGACCTGGGCGGCGGCACCTTCGACATCACCATCCTGGAAATCGACGACGGCCTGTTCGAGGTCAAATCGACCAACGGCGACACGTTCCTGGGCGGCGAAGATTTCGACATGCGCATCGTCGCCTACCTGGCCGACGAGTTCAAAAAGGAACACGGCGTCGACCTGTCCAAGGACAAGATGGCGCTGCAGCGCCTGAAAGAGGCCGCCGAAAAGGCCAAGATCGAGCTGTCCTCGTCCAGCCAGACCGAGATCAACCAGCCCTTCATCTCGATGGACGCCACGACCGGCACGCCGCTGCACATGGTCATGAAACTGACCCGCGCCAAGCTGGAAAGCCTGGTCGGCGACCTGATCAAGAACTCGATCAAGCCGTGCCAGGCCGCGCTGAAGGATGCGGGCCTGTCGACCTCGGATATCGACGAGGTGGTGCTGGTCGGCGGCATGACCCGCATGCCCCGCGTGATCGAAGAGGTGACCAAGTTCTTTGGCAAGGAGCCGCACAAGGGCGTGAACCCCGACGAGGTGGTGGCCATGGGCGCGGCGATCCAGGCCGGCGTGCTGCAGGGTGACGTCAAGGATGTCGTTCTACTGGACGTTACGCCGCTGAGCCTCGGCATCGAAACGCTGGGCGGCGTGTTCACCCGGCTGATCGACCGCAACACCACGATCCCGACGAAGAAATCGCAAATTTTCTCGACCGCCGAGGATAACCAGAACGCCGTGACGATCCGGGTGTTCCAGGGCGAACGCGAAATGGCCGCAGACAACAAGATGCTGGGCCAGTTCAACCTCGAAAACATCCCGCCCGCCCCGCGCGGCATGCCCCAGATCGAGGTCACCTTCGACATCGACGCCAACGGCATCGTGAACGTGTCGGCCAAGGACAAGGGCACCGGCAAGGAACAAAAGATCACGATCCAGGCCTCGGGCGGTCTGTCGGATGACGAGATCGACCAGATGGTCAAGGATGCCGAGGCCAATGCCGAGGCCGACAAGACCCGCAAGGAACTGGTCGAAACCAAGAACCAGGCCGAAAGCCTCATCCACTCGACCGAGAAGTCGATCGAGGAACATGGCGACAAGGTCGACCCGTCCACGGTCGAGGCGATCGAACTGGCCATTGCCGCGCTCAAGGACGTGCTGGAAACCGAAGATGCCGGCAAGATCAAGGGCGGCATCCAGAACGTCACCGAGGCCTCGATGCGGCTGGGCGAGGCGATCTACAAGGCCCAGCAGGAACAGTCGGGCGAGGTCGACCCTGACAGTGCCGATGAACCCAGCAGCGTGGACGATGACATCGTCGATGCCGAGTTCGAGGATCTCGACGACGACAAGAAGCGCTCGTAAGGGCGCGCCACGCCGATCAGGCCGGCCCGGGGCAGACGCCCGGGTCGGTCCGCGTGTTTCCGACAATAAGGACAGCTGATGGCAAAGCGCGACTATTACGAGCTTCTGGGCATCTCCCGCGGCGCTTCGGCCGACGAGATCAAGAAGGCCTACCGCCGCAAGGCCAAGGAGCTGCACCCCGACACCAATGCCAGCAACCCCGATGCCGAGGCCCAGTTCAAGGAAGTGAACGAGGCCTATGACATCCTGAAAGACCCCGACAAGAAGGCCGCCTATGACCGTTTCGGCCATGCGGCATTCGATGGGGGCATGGGTGGTGGGCCACGCGGCCCAGGCGGCATGGGCCAGGGCGATTTCGCTTCGGCGTTTTCAAACGTGTTCGACGATCTTTTCGGCGATTTCATGGGCGGCGCCCCCGGCGGGCGCCAGCGCGCCGCCCGTGGTTCCGACCTGCGCTACAATCTGCGGATCACGCTTGAAGAGGCTTATGCCGGCCTGCACAAGACGATCCACGTTCCCGGCTCGATCGCCTGCGATGTCTGCAATGGCACCGGGGCCGAGGGTGGCGCGGAACCGGCCACCTGCCCAACCTGTTCGGGCATGGGCAAGGTACGTGCGCAGCAGGGCTTTTTCACCGTGGAACGGACCTGCCCGACCTGCGGGGGCATGGGCCAGATCATCAAGAACCCGTGCAAGGCCTGCGGCGGCGCAGGCCGGGTGGAAAAGGATCGCGCGCTCAGCGTGAACATCCCCGCCGGGGTAGAGACCGGCACCCGTATTCGGCTGGCTGGCGAGGGCGAGGCCGGGCTGCGTGGCGGGCCACCGGGCGATCTGTACATCTTTATCGAGGTGACGGCGCATCCACTGTTCGAACGCGACGGCATGAACCTGTTCTGCCGCGTGCCGGTGCCAATGACCACGGCCGCCCTGGGTGGCGAGATCGAGGTGCCGACCATAGATGGCGGCCGCTCGCGGGTAAAGGTTCCCGAGGGTAGCCAGTCTGGTCGCCAGATGCGCCTGCGCAGTAAGGGAATGCCGGCGCTGCGTGGTACCGGCCAGGGTGACATGTTCATCGAACTGGCGGTGGAAACCCCCGTGAAACTGACCACGCGGCAAAAGGAATTGCTGCGCGAGTTCGAGGAACTCAGCGAGGACAACAACCCCGAGGGGTCGTCCTTTTTCCGCAAGGTCAAGAGTTTTTGGGACGGCATGAAGAGCTGACGCATCCGCGTTAACCTGCTGTTCACCTGAATCGCCCAGCCTCCGGGACATGCGCACGGCCTCTGATCCCGATCTGCAAGAACCGCCCCTGCCGCTTTTCGCGGCGGGGGCGTCACCTCCTGTGGCGGCGGGCCGCGCAGGTCATCGGCTCCCCTCCTACCTCCGCGATCATCGCAAACGCCTGCGCGACCGCTTCATGCAAGGCGGGGCCGCGGCCCTGCCCGATTACGAATTGCTGGAACTTGTCCTGTTCCGCGCCCTGCCCCGGCAGGACGTCAAACCGCTCGCCCGCGCCCTGTTGGACCGGTTCAATGATTTCAACGGGGTGCTCTCTGCCCCCGCCCCCCGATTGGAAGAGGTGACCGGCGTCGGCCCCGCTGTCCTCGTCGAGTTGAAACTGGTCGAAGCCGCCGCGCACCGGCTGGCACGGTCCCGCGTGATGCAACGCCATGCAATCTCGGGTTGGGAGGCGCTGATTGCCTATTGCCGCACGGCGATGGCACATCGCGAAACCGAACAGTTCCGCATCCTGTTTCTCGACCGCAAAAACGTGCTGATCGCCGACGAGGAACAGGCGCATGGCACGGTCGATCACGTCCCGGTCTATCCCCGCGAGGTGGTCAAGCGCGCGCTGGAACTGAACGCCTCGGCCCTGATCCTGGTGCATAATCATCCTTCGGGCGACCCGACCCCGTCAGAGGCCGATATCGTGGTGACCCGCCAGGTCGAAGCCGCCTGCGGCGCGCTGTCTCTCGTGCTGCACGACCATATCATCGTCGGGAGGTCAGATGTGCTCAGCTTTCGGGCAGAGGGCCACCTGTAACCCGCGTCAACGCAGCCAGATCTCGACCCGGCGATTGATCAGTCCGCCCCAATCGCTCTGATCACAGGCCACTGGCAGTGCTTCGCCGAAAGATTCGATCCGCAACTGCGTTGCCGCGACGTCGGCGGCGGTCGCCATGGCAAGCACCGCGTCGCGCACCGCCCTGGCCCGGTCTCGCGCGATCCGGCGATTCGCGGCGGCAGAGCCTGCCCCGTCGGTGAACCCCACAAACAGCAAGCTGCGGCCGCTATAAGTACCCGCCTCAAGCGCGCGGGCCAAGGCCGCGACATTGGCATAGGATTGCGCATCCATCTCGGTGGCGCCGTTGCGAAAGCGGATGGTGGTGGTCAACCGCTCGGCCCCGCCCAGCACCCGCACCAACCGTTGCAATTCGGCCAGCGATACCTCTGTTCCCGCATTCACAATCGCCTGCGCCAGACGATCGCCCTGTCGATACAACGGGATACGCTCTTGCAACTGATCGACGAACCCGGCGCGGCGCACCACGAGCTGGGCGCCGGGGCTTTGCAGGTAGTCAAGGAATTCACGCGCAAAGAGCGGCAGGCGCCAGGCCGGGGTATACAGGAACAGCGGCGCGACAAATGGGTAATCCTCGGTCTTTATCGATTCATGCGTGGCCATCAGCCGGGTTCCGCACCCGCCGACCAATGGCAACTGCCGCGCGGCATCGCGGGCAGAATAGCGGGTCAGGCCCAGGCCGAGCGGATCGCGCGCAACAGCAACATCCAGGCTGTGCGCATCCGGATACCGACGCGCGCTCGCCACCGGCGCCTTACCATTCAACAGGCGCGCGACCGCCGCTTGCTGTAACCCGTCGCGCCGATCCAGCAGATGCACGGAAACCGCGGCATCGGGCCCGTCCAGAGCCGACCAATCCGCGATGGAACCGGTCAATATCGCCATCATGTCGGCAATCTCCAACGCCTGCACCGGCAGTCCGGGGGCGACAACCGGAACGATCGCGTCCAGCCCCACCACATGCCGCCGCGCCGGGTCGGAAAGATCGCCCAGGCCAGCCTCTTGGGCGCGGCGCAACTCTTCGGGGCGAGGTTCGCGCGCGGCCATCACGATATCGGCCTCTCTAGCGACCAGATCGGCGAACCCCTCGTCGGTGCTGCCGGTTCTCAGCCCGATTTCGGCCACGATGCGCCCGTCCTCCGGGTCGGCCAGGCGCATGGCGATCCCGCCCTCGCCCGTCTCGACCCGCACCACGCGAAGCCCACGGCGGGCGGCAAAAGCCTCGATCAAAGCGGGCATCAGCACCGCGCCCAGCGCGGGGCTGCCCGACAGGGTAAAGCGGGCGACGTAGGCCTCCATGTCGGGACAGCCGGGACCGGTACAGATCACCCCCTGCCCGTCCAGCATAAGCGGACCATAGATCGTATCGACGCGGTAGAATTCCCCGTCAAAGCCAAGAAGCATCCCACTGACCGCGACCGCGCCATCGCGCGACGTCAGCGTGACATCCTGCGCCAGGGCAGGCCAGCCAAAGACATGAAAAAGCGCGGCGAGAACCGCCGCGCGGCAGCACAATCCTGTCATGCACGCGTCCGAACCAGATTAGCGTAAGGCGAGTGTCCGGCTTGGCGCGAGGTTTTTCAACACCAGATATTCGCCCAGCGCATCGCAACCAGGCACCGCGAAACTGATCGGGTGCGGCCTGAGCGTCCCATCGGGCGCTGCCAGCGCGGCAAACCCGGCCACGTCGCGCCCGCAATTGGCCGGCGTTACCTCGACCTCGACCGACAGGCGGGCGGGCGGCGCGCCCACGGGCGCGGCATAGACCTGGGTGACCCGGCCACCGGCCAGTTCCGGCGCGCCCAGCAAGTAGAACCGCCCAAGCCCGACGGGGGGCGTCCCTGCCTCAAGATGACTCGCACCGCCCTCGTCCGTACCGGGATCATGAAGGACCAGGCGCATCCCGGCATCGGCCGGTGACACCAGCGCCGCGACGCTCTGCATATCGTCCGCGCGGGCGACGACATGATGGGTCAGCACCGCGCCGTCCTCGAAAGCGATCGTCAGGCCGCCCTCGGACAGCGGCGGCAAAGTCGCGGACCAGGCGCCGACATGGTCGGTCATCGCGGTGAATTCGACAGGGCCAAACTTAACGTTCAGGCGACTGTGCAACCGGCAGGGCGCCGCAACAGACAGGTTCAGGTCGCCATTGGCAATGGTGACCGCACTCAGGTGCGGCCCGCAAGGCAGGCCGAAGGGGCCATAGTGATCGCCCGCCACGTGCAGAACGGGTAGATCCAGCCCGGGTTCGGGGCGCCACCTTGCCATGCCGCCCACCGAGCGTTGCGTGAAATCGGCGGGGTCGCGCGCCTCTGGCGGCGGTTCCGGCAGGACCGAGGACCGATCGTCGGAAAGGGTTGCGACGGGGCGCACCGGGTGCGGCGCGGCGGAAACCCCTTCAGCCGACGCGGGTTGTGCCACCGTTGCAGGCAAGGACGCGGGGTGTTCGGGTGCCACGCTCATCCGCGCGATGCGCGGCGCGGGCTCGAACAGGTTGATGGCGTGGTGCGAACCGATGACGATCGCCATGCTGATGCCGATCGCAAGCAGCCGTTTCTGCCGGGATTGCAGCTTCACGCCGGGCTCCTTTCGCTGGCCTTGTCAGATTCTTGTCGGGGCAGGAATAGCCCCTGAAAATGGCCATCGTGTGGCAAGGCCGCGAGGATTATGCGTCACCGCCCCCCCGACCCGTTGCGCGAGGATGGCCGGTCGAAATCCAGGCCCGGAAACGGCGCCTGACGCGGGTTTTCATTTTCACATGTCGCGACCCGCCCGTCTGGATCGCCCCGCCACCACCGCTCCGAGACGTGAAAGGCCGAGGTCACCTTTACCTTCGGGAACTCACTTTGCCGACGTGATACCGTCGCCGAATTCTTTAAGGCGGGCATGGTAGTCATCCGACCGTATCCAGGTTGCAAGACGGGCCAGCAGATCGTCCAGAACACCGATATCCGTCGGGTCGAGAGGGCCAAGCAAAATAGCCTCCAACTCTTCCGACAAGGTGCCTGCCTCGGCGCGTTTGCGCGCACCGGCATCGGTGGTGTGCAATCGGAACTTGCGCGCATCCTCGTCGTCGTTCTCGCGGCGCACCAGGCCTTGCTTGATCAGGCTCTGGATGATCCGCGAGGTACGGCTGCGCTCGATATCGGCGAGTTGCACAAGGTCCACGAAGGTGATTCCGGGCCGGTCGTTGATGATGCGCAGGGCACGAACCTCGCGGATGCTGAGACCGAGATGAGTCTTGAAGATTCCGTCATTGGCATCGATCGCCTCCTTGGCGAGGATGTCGAGCCGGAACGTCAGTCGTTCTTTCTGGAATGGTTTTTCCATCGTCCAAAGCTCCTTTCATGGCCCAGGAGGGAGGTGCACATCGGCGGTTTAACTAAGCCTGCCACTCGCGAACTACAACCATTGCTGGGCGCGCATAAAACCGGCCGGCAGTCTCGATTCAAACTTGTTGTGATATGCAACTATTGTATAATGCTACCAGAGGCAAGGAGGGGCCGGTGATTCGTCTCATTCCCGGTCCCTCCGCCACGACCTCACTCCGCTATCGCGCGCAGGCGCTGAACAAAGGATCGTCGAGATGTCTGACACATCCGCACAAACCTACCAGGGGACCGACCGGCTCCTCTTTGGTATCATCATGGGCGTTCTGGCCTTTTGGCTCTTTGCCCAGACAACCCTGAACATCGCGCCGCAGATGGCGGCCGATCTTCAGATCGAGCAAAGCCTGATGAACATCGCCGTGTCGATCACGGCCCTGTTCTCGGGCATCTTCATCGTCGTGATCGGTGGCATCGCCGACCGCATTGGCCGCGTGAAAGTGGTCATGTGGGGCTTTGTGCTGTCGATCATCGGCTCGCTGCTCGTCGGCCTGGCTCCGGCCGGCGCCTTCGGCACCACCTTCCTGATGCTGGGCCGGATCGCACAGGGGCTGTCGGCGGCCTTCATCATGTCGGCCAGCCTTGCGCTGGTAAAAACCTATTGGGAAGGCGCAGGCCGCCAGCGGGCGATCAGCCTTTGGTCGATGGGGTCTTGGGGCGGGTCCGGTTTCGCCGCGCTGTTCGGCGGGCTGATGGCCTCGAACATCGGCTGGCGCTGGATCTTCATCATCTCGGCCGTCGTCTCGCTGATCGGCATGTTGATGGTGCGCGGCACCCCCGAGAGCAAGGCCGAGACCAAGGGCGACTACAAGTTCGACGTCAAGGGCATTGCCAGCTTCCTGATCTCGATGGTCGCCCTGCAGGTGGTCGCGACCCAGGGTGCCAAGATCGGCTGGACCAGCCCGGTCACCCTTGGGCTTGCCGCCGTGGCCGTCGTCTTTGGCGTGATCTTCTACAATGTCGAGGTCCGCACCAAGGCCCCCTTCGTGAACTTCAAGCTCTTCTCGAACCGCATCTATACCGGCGCCACCGTCTCGAACTTCCTGCTCAACGGGATCGCCGGGATGATCATCGTGTCGATGCTGCTGCTGCAACTGGGCGGCGGGCTGTCGGCGCAGGCCGCGGGGATGCTGACGCTGGGCTACGCGATCACCATCGTGGCCTTCATCCGGGTCGGGGAAAAGCTGCTTCAACGGTATGGGTCGCGCAAGCCGATGCTCTGGGCCTGCCTGATATCGGGCCTGTCCATCGCGCTGCTGATGCCGACCAACCTCATGTTGGACACCTACCGGGTGCTGGCTGTGATCTCCTACATCCTGCTGGGTCTGGGCCTTGCCTTCTACGCCACGCCCTCGACCGACGCGGCGCTGTCGAACCTGCCCGATGACCAGGCGGCGGCGGGCGCGGGGATCTACAAGATGGCCTCGTCGCTCGGTGGATCTTTCGGGGTTGCGATCTCGGCGGCCATCTTCACTGCCCTTAGCGCCAACGACGCCTCGGTGCAGTGGCTGCAAGGCGTCATCACCTTCGTCGGCCGGCAGGACAACGTGGCCATCCGCGAGGCGGCCCTGATCGCCCTCGGGTTCAACCTGATGTTGGTCTTTGGGGCGATCCTTACCATCCTGCTGACGATCCCGGCAGGCAAGAAAGAGGCCAAATCGTAACGCTCTGTCCCCTGCCGGCCAAGGCTGGCGGGGGAACCCCTCGAAACTTCTCCGCTGGAGGACGAAATGAACGCCATCGTCAAGGAACTCGAACAGGACAAGGCCCTGATGGGCGAATGGTTCGAGCACATGCACCGCCACCCCGAACTGTCGATGAAAGAGGAAAAGACCGCCAAATTCATTGAAGAGACCCTGCGCAGCTTCGGTGCCTACGAGATCGAGACCGGGGTCGGGAAATTCGGCATCGTCGCCTCGATGAAAGTCGGCGACAGCGACAAGGCAATCGGGCTGCGGGCCGATTTCGACGCGCTGCCGATCCAGGAAGTCAACAATCTGCCCTACAAGTCCGAAACCCCCGGCGTCGCGCATCTGTGCGGCCATGACGGCCATACGACCATGCTTCTGGCCGCGGCAAAGCACCTGGCCGAGACCAAGAACTTCAACGGTACCGTGCGGCTGATCTTTCAGCCCGCCGAGGAAACCATGCAGGGCAGCCCGGCAATGATCGAAGATGGTCTTTTCGAGCGTTTCCCGGTCGACGCGGTTTTTGGCATGCACAACATGCCGGGGTTGGAGAAGGGCAAGCTCTACTTCACCGAGGGCGACACCATGGCCGCGGTGGACAACTGGGAAGTCGAGATCACCGGCAAGGGCGGGCATGGCGCCTTTCCCGAACTGGCGGTGGACCCGGTCGTTGCCGGATCGTCGCTGGTGATGGCGTTGCAGACCATCGTGGCCCGTAACGTGGCCCCTTCGCATAGTGCCGTTGTCACGGTTGGCGCCTTCCAGGCCGGTCAGGCGGGCAACGTGATCGCCCACAGCGCGATCCTGCGCCTGTCGATCCGCACCACCACGCCAGAGGATCGCAAGACCGTTCTGGGCAATGTGCGTCGGCTGGTCCAGCAGCAAAGCGAGTCCTTCGGTTGCACCGCGGAAATCCGCGAGGGCGTGCCCGGCGCGGTGCTGACCAATGACCCAGAGGAAACCCGCAAGGCCGCCCGCATCGCCCGTGACGCCTTTGGCGAGGATGAGGTATTCGAGGACGGCCCCACCTATCTGGGCTCCGAGGACTTCGCTTTCATGCTGCAAAAGCGCAAGGGGACCTACTGCTTCCTCGGCAATGGCGACACCAGGTTCGTTCACCACCCGGAATTCGTCTTTGACAAGGACATCCTGCCGATCGGGGCGGCCTATTGGGTGGCCCTGACCGAAGGCTATCTGCGTTAACTCCCCGCGCAGGGCCGAAACCCGCCCCGGAGAATATCCGGGGCGGGTTTTTTCGTGCCTCAGGCTGTGTCGTCTTTTGCGAACCTGGTCACGACCAAGCTGACGATGATGCCTGCAAAACCTGCGGCCACGATGTTGAAGACCTCCGAGATGGGTAGCACCAGCACTGTCGTCCCAAGGGCGACGGCGATGACGGCCCAGGCCGGACGCTTGGCGTTGAAGAAGAACATCATGAACACCGCCGCGTAAAGTGCGGGGAAGGTATAAAGCTTCAGCGCCCCGACAAGTGGTGCGGGGATCGCCGCGATGATGGCCTGACCCGCCAGCACCAGCGCCAGCACGAAGACCAGGTTGACCACGACCGAAACGCCAATCCCCAGTATGGCCGCGACCTCGGCGCGATAGCTGCCGGGTTCTGCACCTATGGCACTCTGGCAGGCGATGGTGACGGGCAGGCGCATGTTGCCGATATTGCCCGAAAGGAAGCTCATGTAATTGCCGGCCACGCCCAGCATCGGGAAATAGGCCACCGGCTCGACCAGCCAGATCACGCCCACGAAAGACGCCACGATCAGGAAGGCTGTCCAGATCACCGCGATGCCCGGCCAGCCGCCCAGCACGAAGGACAGGTAAAGAGGCACAAGCAGGCTCATCGCGAGGGCAAGCGCCAGCGATGCCTGCCCGATGCGATGTGCCGCTGGGATGTATGTGCTGCTGTAATAGCTTTCGATACGATCGGTCATTCCTGCATTCCCTGCATCATGTAGACGGACACCAGGTAGCCCGCGATCACCCCCAGCAGCAGGCTGAACCCCAGCCCCCATTCCTTTAGCCAGGGGGCCACTTTTCCGAGTTGCCTGAAAACCACCATGCTGATCGCCGCGGTCGCCGCCGCCGCCAGCTTGTCGATCCCGATCAGCGGGGTGGCCGGTTTCTTGTCGAGGATCTCGTTCATCATCAGGACGAAAAAGATCACCGTCGGCGTGATCGCCCCCATGATCAGCAACGCCTGCGGGGACGATTTCCTGAGCTTGCCTTGCGCCTTGCCCAGTTGCCAGGTGAAGAACATGGTCGAGACCAGCCACCCCGCCCCGCCAAGGCACATCGCCCAAACGGCGGCCGTGAAGGCCTGCAACGTCATGTCCCCGGCGATATCCGCCCCCGCCGCCTTGGCACCGTTGCCCGCGGCGTAAAGCTCGAACACCGCCGACCCGATCACCCCGATCCGCATCAGGGTGATCGGCGCCCCGACGATGCTGATCAGGCTGATCGCGATGATGAAGATTGCAACCGCTGGCCCGATGCTGTTGATCGTCGCGGTCTTGTAGACAACGCTCTTTTCCTTGTCCGACAGGATCGAGAACCTGCCCGAGAATCTGAGCGCGAGCCTGATGAACAGGAACGCCTGCATCACCACCAGCGCCACGAGCGCCGCCGCGATCGCCCAGATGACCGGGTCATTCATGATGGACCGAAGATCGTCCATGGGTGTCTTTCCCTTTCACTGGAGGTGCAAGAGCGCCCCCCGTTTTCATCGCGCCATTACCCGCAAGACCCCGGACGGAACGTCCCCTATGGCATGTCGGCCGGCCGGCCCGGCCGCGATCTGTAGGGCGGCATCGCCCAGCCAAAACGGATCGCACCGGCCCGCGCGGTGAATGCCACCAACCCGCCAATGGCCGCATCGGCAAAAACCGGGAATCCGGCCATCCGCATGACGACGTAGCTCGCGGCGCCCAGGACCGTCGCGGTGATGTAGATTTCCTTGTGGGTAACGGCATTCGGCTCGCCTGCCAGAACGTCACGCAGGATACCGCCCAGCGTCCCGGTCATAGCGCCGGTCATGATCGCCACGAAAGGCGATCCGGTAAGTTGCAAGCCCTTGTGCGCGCCGACCACCGCGTAGACCGACAGTGCCACTGCATCCAGCCACAACAGGACGTGATAACGCGACTCGACGAGATGGGCGGTGAAATAGACGCCAACCGCCGTGGCCATGCAGACGACGAGATAGGCCTGCTGCTGCACCCAGAAGACAGGCACATCCAGGATCAGGTCGCGCACCGTCCCGCCCCCCACGCCCGTCAGGATCGCGAGAAAGAAAAACCCCATGATATCAAGCTGTTTACGAGATGCGGTCAAGGCCCCCGTCGCCGCGAACAGCGCAACGCCGGCGTAATCGAACCACGCGATATAGGGGATCATCTCGCCGCTCCTGTCTTGCGCTCGCGGGGGGCGGACAGCCACGGCACGCCGCCGCGGATGGTCCGGCCCGACGACCCTGACACGATCGCAGTTAACATCGCAATGCTCCACCAAAATAGATTATTTTGCAACCATATTCATACGCAACAAATTAGACATCCACTCAGCCAGGCCAGTCATCCCCAGCACCTCTAAACCGTCCATCGCGCCAACGTTCGCGGCGACAGGGAAACTGCGCATTACCGCATCGGCCCTGTTGCAGGGCAAATCGATCCCGCGGCGATGAATGTAGTCTAATCAACGCTGCCCGACGCGATTTTGGTACCCGAAACCATGGCGTTGACCTGTAATTCGGGAATGGGATAATTGTAACGTGAGAAAGTTTTAATCCAGCGAAACTTGGATCATTGGATCGCCCAACCCGGCAAGTGGATTGGCGCTAGCACGACAACCAGGGACCTGCAACAACACAATGCGGTCGCCCTATGCATATTTTTTAGCTATTAATTCTGTGGTTAAAAATCGTCTGTGAAATTGTACAGATGTATTTTCGTACAGGTCTGTATCGGAACCTAAAAATGCACGTCGCTCACGAAATAGAGGTAGTGGAGTTCATTCGAAATAGCCGCTGACTACGCCTTTTCTCCAATACTCTTGCCACGTAGGAGTTGTTGTTTCTCATTTCCGCCCTGGACGGCAACCCTGATTACGGGATCGGGGATTATATCGACATGCTCAAGAGTTCCTCTTCGAGCCGCCTTACCCTTTCAAATTTCATCCGGGATCGTATTCGCGATGGATCGCTTGAGATCGTTCCGGCCAAGAAGAAAAGCCGCAAGACACTGGTGCCCTCGCGCAAGGTCCAGATTGAACTGGACAAGTACCTGGCCCTACGAATTGGCGCCGCGGTGATTTCCTACCAACAGATCGAGCTGCGCGATGCGACCCGAAAATTGCAGGGGCCGCGGCCGAACGGCGCCACGGTCGCACCCAGCACCCGAACCGGTCCCCACGGGCAGGCCGGGGATGGCCGGATCGAACGGGGTGCCGCCTTGCCGCCCCGGCGCTCGGGATAGGCCCCAGGGCCCACGCGATCACGGACAGGACCGCGGCTAGCGCAGGGCAGGCAAGCCCCCAAGAACAAGCGCGCCATAGAAAACCCGCCCGTTCCGCACGCGCAGCGGCAGGATCAATCGATCCTCGGGCCCGTTTCGCGCGGCCAGCCCGCCAAGCATGGCCAGAAAGAAATCCTTGAGCTCCGGGTCGACATATCCTTGATCGAGCGCAAGATCGAACAGGCTTTGCCAGTTTTGCACGCCCACCTCCAACTGGCCCGACAGCGCACCGTCCACGCCACGATCCAACTGGCCTGTCACTTGGACCCGCGATGGCCCGATATCGAACGCGGCGCTGTCCACCACCAGCGCCACGAGATCCGGGGCACCCCGCGCCAACAGCCCGCGATCCCAGGGCGCCTCGAACAAGAGTTGCCCGCGCACCTGCATTTCGGGAATCGCGCGATATGCCTGCGGCAGATCCGCAAAGGCGGACGAGACAGCCAGCCCGCGAATCGTTATGTCGGCCTCATAGGCCGCGCCCCCAGCCGCACCTTGCGCCAGGTTGGCCCGCACCCGATCCATCGACACCACCCCGACCTGGGCATGGCGAATCTCGACTGCATCCGCGACCATGCTAATGTTCCCGACCGGCAGGGTCCATTCGGGCCGGAACAGAACCTTGATCCCGGCCTGTTGCGCATCGATATCCAGTACGCCATGGCGCCCCGCGATCCGGTGCGCGCGCGACAGGTCGAGGTGGAGGTCATGGGGGCGATGGCTCTGCGCGCTGACCCGGATCGCATCGGTCGACCAGCCGCCCGCCTCATGGGCGATCGACAGGTCGTTCAGCCCCAATTCGAACCGTGCGGGATAGCCCGATACCGCGCCCCCCTCGAATCGCGCCGCCATGCCCGACAGGCGGGCCTGTTGGGCGGCGATCCGGGCGCCGCCGTGCCAGGCGAGGGCCATCGCCCCCCAATACGCAGACCACAGCACCAGCCCCAGCGCGCACAGCACCACGAACCAGCGCAACACCCGCGCCCGCCGTCGTTTCACATCACCGCGCACTGGCCGATCCCCCTACCCTGCGACAATATGCCCCGCCGAGACCATTCCGGCGGGTTTGGCACACGGACCTACCACCTGTCCAACACCGGCGGGGCGGCCACAACCGGAAAATCGGGCCGGGCGATGGCCAGCATGCCACAGCACAAGACCACCAGCCCCAGGAACAGAATGAAACGCTGGGCCATTCACGCGGTCCCCCCTGTCGATGCGGCGCTCATCGGCCCTACTTTTCCAACTCGGCCTTCAGCGCCTGCGCATAGGTTGCGCGCGCCGTCTGGTAGACCGCGATCTCGTTCTTCAGCCTTTTCATCTGCACTTCGAGAAACTGAAGGCTGGCCAGTTGCGCCTTGCCGTTCTCGCTGAGGTCCTCGGTGTTATAGTCGATCCCGTCGACGGTGATCTTCGGCATGTGGGCACCCTTCTTTCAGTCGCCGAACAGGGCGGCCAGGTCGAGGCCGGTCTTGCCCTGCACGATCTCGGCTTTCAAATCTTCGACATAGGCGTTTTTCGCCCGAATCAGCAGCGCCTGCATCTTTTGCGCGTGCTGCATCTGGGCGGTGGCGTGCTGATAGGCGGCCAGCGCCTCGCGCCCCTGCGCGCTCAGCGTCGAGAGGTCGTAATCCTTGCCATCCAGCCGCAGGATCGGGGGGCGGGTCATTCGTCACTCATCCCCATCTCGCGGCGCAACGCGGCCATATAGGCGGTGCGGGCGGTGTCGGCCACCGCCCATTCGTTGTTGAGTTGCCAAATCCGCATGTCGCAAAACCGGATATTGGCAAGCAGTGACCGGCCCGTGTCGTCCAGGCCCGTCATGTCGTGGCTGTTTTCATATAGCTTGGCGATGTCAGGGGGTATGGGGGGCATCTGGCATCCTTTTCGGTGCGGCAAAAGAGGCCCCCGTGGGACGCGGGGGCCTCGGTCGGCCGCGAACGGCCGAGGTGGCACCAGCCCCTTGGGCCGGGCTGGTGCCGGGGTCGCATCAGGCGATCAGGTCCTCGCTCGCCGACAGGATGCCCGCCTCGATATTGAAGGACAGGGCGTCCAGATCGACACCGGTCAGCGTGACCTTGGTCATGTCGCTGGGGGTCGAGCCATTGCCGGCAAAGGCGAAATTCTCGACATAGAGATCCACGCCGGTTGTCGTTTGATCGGCAAAGATTTCCAGGATCGCCACATCGCCCAACGCATCGGCCGTGGTTTCATCCTCGCCCATCTCGACAAAGGTATAGCCCTCGCCAAAGAACAGCCGGTCGATGCCCGCGGTGCCAAAGTTGCTGATCGTCGTATCCGTCTCGGATTCAAAGACGGTCACGTCGTCATAGCTGGTGAACGTCACGGTTTCACCGTAATCTACCAGGTTCAGGCCCAGGCCCGAGGGGTCAGCGTTGGCCCCGTTGGCGATGGCATCCTCGGCGGCGGTCACGTCGGCCTTTAGATCCGTCAGCGTGCCGTTCAACGCCGCAAGGTCATCGACCAGGCCATTGGTGACCTCCCACGCGGCCACGGCATCGTTGAATTCGGCCAGCGCATCCGCAGATCACGGCAAATGCCAATGTCGGCACGCTGCGCGAAACGGGCGGCATCGCGGATGAGACGACAACGGGGATTGCCGGCGGGCTGACCATTTCACAACTTGTCTACGATGGCGGCGCAAGCCGGGCCGAGGTGAATGGCGCCACGGCCGAGGCGCTTGCCGCGCGGGCCGAGCGCGTGGCGCAAGGCAACGCGCTGGCGCTTGAGGCCGCGCGCGCCTGGATCGATACTTGGCAATTCGATGCGCGCCTGCGCCTGCTGCGTTCGCGCACCGACGAGATGAACCGCTTGATCGCCCAGATAGAGCGGATGGCCTCTAACGGCATGATCGACCGCGGCGCGCTGGAAAGTGCCCGCCACCAGGTCATCGACATCGCACTCGAACAAACGCGGCTAGAGGCGGATCTGAACGAGGCGCGGGTTCGCTATGCTCGTTTCTTCAATCGCCCCCTCGGGCAACCCGCCCGCCCCTCAGACCTGGCCTCCTCGCCAGAGGTCCGCACGGCCGCGAAATCCTGGCAGCAATCCCCCCAACTGCACCGCGCCGCCGCCGAACTTATTGTCGCGCAGACCGGTGTGGAAAGGGCCACTGCCGCGTTCCGCCCCCGCGCCCGGTTTCAGGCTGGCGTGACCTCTCCGATGGAACAAGAAGAAAGCACCGATCTTTCTGTGGGCCTGGTCCTCGAATACACTTTCGGCGATGGCGGGCGCCGCAGGTCCGAACTTGACTCTGCCCGGGCCCGCCACGCTGCGGCCGAAGCGCAGCTTGCGGATGCCCAGCGCGCACTCAAGGCGGAAATCGACGCCTCCCTGGATCAATTGGACGCAATAGAGCGATCGATGCCCCTGGTGGCACGACAGATCACGCTCAGCGCCTCCGAGGCAAAGACGGCCCGGTCGCAGATCGCAACCGGACAAACGAACCTGCGCCAGCTTATCGAGGCTGAAATAGAGAATTATCGCGCCCAGGATCGTCATATCGCCATGCAGGCCGAACGCCAGATTCTTTTGCTGACGATATGTGATCTCAGCCTATGCGCTTATCGACACGCTGATCCAAAGCTCTGCCCATCAATCAGGTATGGCCGGGGAAATGCAGCACCAACAAGGGCACCGAGTTAAGGAGGTCGAGACCTACTGGGAGTTTCGGTGCAATGATCCCATCGGCACAGTGCGCAGTCTTGAACCAGTCTTCCGCAACCTTGGCACATCCTCCAACTATCGCGAATATGGAGAGGTCGCGCATGAAGTTGGGCGTGATGGCAACGCACCCCGACTGTCTGCCCAACTTCTCACCGGCATAAAAGGAGTGGTATATCCAAAGACCACAAACAGGTTGCGCTTGGAGATCAGGCACAAACACCCTCAAGTACCGGGTCTTGCGAGCACATATCCGTCCATACAGGACTTCGTTCTCTCCCTTGACAACTTATCGGTTGATGCAGCCGAGCATGCAAATCAGTTGCTCGATGTCTTGACCGATGAATTGCCACCTGCGCCGGAACCTGAAACCGCCTATGAGTTCGTTCGGCATGTCATTGCCGCGTGTGACAGTGATGCAGATGCAAGACACTTGCTCAGCGTCTTGGTTCACCAAAACGGCTATCGTGTTCTTGCAAATGACCCTCTGCGTGCAGCGGTTTTAAGGCTTCGAACCTCGGGTGTCCTTCAGCGTGTTCGGCCTAGAGCATCTTCGCTCGTCCTGTCAGGGCCATACCGCGCAGCTGCGCGTCTGCTGGCTGAGAACCCTGCACTCGTCGGTATAGACGACCAATGAACCCCGGTGCACGCTGCTCCGATGCCCTGAAAAACTTTATCCACAGTCTGTGCTGCAATCGGTTGCCGGGCAATGACTTTGCTTCAACTCACCGGGGCGCATCTCGCCAAGGCTGGCCTCGAGGCCCACATGGCGTAGCGCAGAGACCGCAGAGCCTGGATCGAAGGTTTCGCTTGTCAGTTCGGGCAGGTCGCGCACCGCGCCGGACGAAAAGGCCATGCCGGAAAGCGACAGGATGTGCCGCACCGCCAGAATGAGCGCTGTCTCGGCGTCGTACTGGCCCCCCGTGATACCGGCAGGGGGGATGTCGTGACCAGCCCGCGCGTCGGTGACAGCGTCGAAGATGACCGACGGGCTATTATCCGGCACCCGGCGCGGGGATGCCTCGGCAAGGTCGGCTTTCGCACGGTGCGTATCCGGGCTGCTTGCCCCTGACCGTGCGAGTGTCACGTCATTCGCCATGTCTGACCTTTCCTTCGTCATCTCTTTTTGGTGCGCCGCGGGCCGCGGGCCACCCTGGGGTCACGCGTTTCGCGCAGGCCCACCCATCATCGCACGGGCCCACCGCCGAGCCCGATCCGCTGTGCAAGCTTTCCGGTGCGCGACTCTATCGTCGCATAAACTCCGGCCAATACGTCGGTTCGGCCATCATCAGCCATTGCCGGTCAATCAATACGTTATCGTCTGTTGAGTTGATCGGACGCTCGTTGCGAACGAGAGGCGGACGGGTTGTCGCGGCCAGGTCAGGAACCGGAACACTTGCGTTAGAATGATCCCCGGAACGGAATGCGCCGACGATGGATGGGGCTGGGCTTTGATATGCCAACGCCCTTGTTGGGTTGATTGTTACGTCGGCGGTGCAGTAATAGCGCGATGGCCCGAAATTGTTGAAGCCAGTCTGCTGGATCACGATTTCGCCCGCTATCAGCGCTGCACCCTCTTGAACCACGCCGTTCCTTTTGTGTGAACGGAAGGGTATCTTCCACCGGTTTGTACGTCTTTGGTGATCCCGCAAGGGGGTGAACTCATACTGCTCACCGTTTATAGAATGCCAAGTCCGGCGAGACAAATAGCTTGCAAGCGCTTCAATCTCAGTAAAGGAGGTGTCGAATATCCACTCGCCAAAGACGATGGCAATTTTGTCTTGCTTTGCCTGTGTCGCGGTTACCTGAACCCCTCGTTCAAACGCCATCATATTTGATTTGCTGCTCTCTCATTCCCTTCCCCTAGATCACTCATAGTACTCTTAGTAGGGGGCGGGCAAACAAATCAGATCACCTGTGCAAATGGCTCACATCCAGCCCGCTATATGCGACACGTGACACCTCTTCGTTCAGACGATTGATCAGGTGCCCGTGACCATAGACACTGTCCATCTTGTTGTAGTCTACCCATCCCATAAGTTGTTCTCGGAACTCAAGGCGCACATCGGCTTCGCGCAGCGCGTCGTTGAATGCGTTGCGAAAGCTATGGAACACTTTACGCCTTGGCACCCAAATTCCCGTTGGCTTCAGAAAGGTGCGGAACCTCTTGGAAAACTGATCCGACATCTTCGCGGCTTCACGACATGGCATGTCCGGGAACAGCCACTCGCGGTCTGCCGCTTGCACGTAGTCTAAGAAGCCGATCTTGATCAGCTCGGGGTGGATCGGCACCTTTCTTAGAGAGTTCTTGGTTTTTAGGCGCTTGACGTATTCACCGTCACGGTAGTCAGCCCCGACGGGCTTGTCATTCACCGAGATGAAATGCACGCCATCGGTTTCCCGAATGTCCGACCGTTCGAGCTGCAAGACCTCCTGCATCCGCAGGCCTGAGAAGGCAGAAATAAGCGGCACCCAGAAGCGGCTTCGACGCGGGTGGTTGGGTCCGGGCCTGTTGATACCATGTTCGTCATTCTGGCAGCCGGTGTAGAGCGGCTGTTGGAAGATGATCTGAAGTTCGTTGACGCTAAACGGCTCGTAACCTTCCTCATGCTCAGCAAAGCTGACTGGGCGCGAGGGCTTCACGACCTTGACGCGCTGGGCGGGATTGATGGCAAGCCAGTCTTTGTCGATGGCGAACTCGAACACCTCACGCAACACGGCAAGGTTCTTGTCCGCCTCTTTGAAGCGCTGCGCGGGTTCGCCGGTCTTCTTAGCGAACATCTCAGCCGCCTTGCGCAAAGTCTTGCCCTTGTAATGCCGCGAGACGTAGGGCGGTACGGTGACAAACAGATCAACGATAGATTGACACTGTTCCCGCGTGATTTTGGAGATAGGAACCCGCGTGCCGATCTCTTCATTCAGCGCGCGGCAGGCGGTCAGCAACTGATCGTATCGAGACTTACCGACCTGCCGTTTGCGCTGAGCGAGATAGCTATCAACCAGCTCGCCGACGCGGACTTCCTTGTGGGGCTTGATGGTCACAGTTGGATCAAGCGCAGGTCCAAAGGCCGGGTTTTGCAGGGATGGGTGGCGCTGATCAGAAACGGCTTCCAGTTTGCGCCGCGCCATCTCCGCATGTGCTGCGGCCAGCCGATCAGCGAGGCGTTGAAAATGAGGGTTTGCCCGTAGCTCAGCGGTCACGCGGAGCCGTTTGACTTTGGACCCTTTGCGTTTGCTCGTGACTGTTTCTTCAAACTCCGCATGATCCAAGAAGTTGTATTTGATGAGTTGGCGAAGCGCCGTGAGATGATAAACGACCTGTATATCTTGGTCAGGATACTCCTGAGCGCGGCTTTCATCCCCTACATGCAACGCGTCAGCGCGGTCATATTCGAGCGCCAGATCAATCAGAATTTCGTCGCGATTGGCCTCGGTAACACCGGCACGATAACCGCCTGTCGCCTGAACGGACCGTTCAAGCTCGTGGAAGTACCCGATGGCAATCTGGTCAATCTCATGATCGGTGAGTTCAAACTTGAACCCCGGTTCAGCGTCGGTTGCCTTTATGGGTGCAAGGGGCACAGCCGCGAGCTTGCCTTCTAGACGCTTGATCTCGGCATCGGTTCTGACCCCGAAGGTCTTGGCACGTTCACAAGCTTCCCGATGGGAAACTCCGGCCATTCGTTCGACCCATTGGGTCTTCCCCGCGAGTTCTTGGATGTTCGCAGGCACCCGGCGGCGCAGCTTCCAACCCTTGTCATCGCGGCTGAGATATTGCTGCTTAGGCATGTCTTGCATGCCCATTGCGTACCACCGTTGTGTACCACTTTCCAGTGAAAAGCAGTAGGAAAACTAAGCCTTCTAGAGAAAACAGTGGTTTACGGGGTGTGTGGTAGCGGAGGAGGGACTTGAACCCCCGACACGCGGATTATGATTCCGCTGCTCTAACCAACTGAGCTACTCCGCCACGAGCGAGGGGCTAGGTATTCGAGGCGCCGGGGGTCGTCAAGGGGAAAAGCGGGGACGGCAAATGCACGGTTAACATTCAAAATATTGAATTTAACCCATGGTCCTCATATCCTATTCACCTCGCGCCGCGTGCGCCATCCTTCAAAGGAGATTCGAAATGACCCTCGACCGTGCCGTCCTGTTATTTGCAGGCTTCATGATCCTCTTGACGCTGGCCCTTGGCACCTGGGTTTCGGGCTGGTGGTATCTTTTCACCGCCTTCATCGGCGTGAACATGATGCAAAGCGCCGTTACCGGCTTCTGCCCTGCCGCGATCGTGTTCAAGAAACTGGGGATCAAGCCTGGCACCGCCTATGACTGATCCCCGCGGCCCCGGACTGTTGCGCCGGGGCCGCCATCCTCTGCCTCGCCCCCTGCAATCGAGGCCGCGCCGTGGTTGTCACACAATCGGGCAATCGCCCCCACAAATGGCTAAATGACTGGCGAGAAACCGCCATTGGGGGATAAACGCAATTGTCCACTGCCCTTTATTGATGCAAAAGGGCACGGGTGAGGCTTATAGCCGGGCTGTAGGTCATTATGCGTTCGGGGGGACCACGCAGCCTGTTGCTGTTTTTTGGCAACGGGGACGGACGCGGTACGGGGTGAAATTTCGATGATGAAATCTTTCGTAAAGTCGTTGTCCCGAACCCAAAAGAAACTGGTTCTTCTCGGCATGGACCTGGCCCTTGTGGCGCTGGCCCTGTTGATCGCGGCGATCGCGCAGGAAAACGCCTTTCCAGGCGGGGCCTGGTTTCGCCAGGCAGTGCCGGTCCTGGCAACGCTGTTGCCCTCTGCGGCGGCCATTTCGATCCTTCTGGGTATTCCGCGCATCCAGTTGAAAGCCTATGAAATCTCGGCAATGAGCCGCAGCGCCGCGGCGACCCTGGCGCTGGCCGCAATCCTCGGGCTGATCTGCACGTTGTTTCAACCGCTGCTGCGCCCCGGCGGGGTGGTGGTCTTTGCGCTGGCCTTCCTGGTGCTGACCGTTACAACCCGCCTCGTGCTGCTTCAGGCGCTTTTGGCGATCTATCGCGACACCGAATCCCACTGCCGGGTGCTGATCTACGGCGCCGGCACCACCGGGATGCAACTGGCGCTCGCGCTCAAGGCGCATAACCAGATCACAGCGGTTGCATTCGTCGATGACAACCAGGTGTTGCAGGGCACGACCGTTGCGGGGCTGACCGTACATGCCCCGAAAGAGCTGGACCGCCTTCTTGGGTATCACTCGATCGAGCGGGTGCTGATCGCGATTCCGTCACTTTCGCCGCCACGGCAGGCACAGATCGCCCGGCGCATCGCCAACGCCGGGGTCGAGGTTCAGGCAGTGCCCTCTTTCGCCCAACTGGTCGGGGCAGAGACCTTGACCGACAGCCTTGCGCCCGTTCTGCCCTCCAGTCTCCTGGGGCGAGAACAGGTAGACAGCGCGTTATCGGGGATCGTGAACGCCTATACTGGAAAGAACGTGATGATCTCGGGCGCAGGTGGCTCGATCGGCTCGGAATTGTGCCGCCAGATCCTGAATTGCAACCCGGCGCGGCTGGTGTTGTTGGAACTGTCGGAATACGCGCTTTACAATATCGACAACGAGTTGCGCACCCTTGCCGAGGGGATGAATTGCGAAATCGTGCCGGTGCTGGGCACGGTGACCGACCGTCGCCAGGTGCGCACCGCGCTGGAAGAGTACGACGTCCAGGTTGTCTTGCATGCCGCCGCCTACAAGCACGTCCCGCTGATCGAGGCGAACGTGGTCGCGGGCCTTGCCAATAACGTTCTGGGCACCGCGACCATCGCCCAGGAGGCCGCGGCGCATGGCGTGGAACGCTTCATCCTCGTTTCCACCGACAAGGCCGTTCGGCCCGTTGGCGTGATGGGCGCGTCAAAGCGGCTGGCCGAACTGGTGGTGGGCGACACCGCGCGGCGCTGCCAGGCAGAGGGGCGCGGGTCGATCTTTGCCATCGTGCGGTTCGGCAATGTGCTGGGTTCGTCGGGCTCCGTGATCCCGCTGTTTCGCGAACAGATCGCGCGCGGCGGCCCGGTGACACTGACCCACCCCGACGTGACGCGCTATTTCATGACCGTGAACGAGGCAACGCAACTGGTGCTTTGCGCGGGCACCATGGCCAAGGGCGGAGAGATCTACGTTCTCGACATGGGCAAGCCGGTCAAGATTTCCGAACTGGCCCGACGCGTGATCGAAACCTCGGGCTATACCGTGCGCGATGCCGCCAACCCGCATGGCGACATCGACATCGCGATCACCGGTTTGCGCCCTGGCGAAAAGCTGCATGAACAACTGGCCGTGGGCGCAGATCTTGGCCGCACGGCAAACAGCAAGATCTTCATCGCCGAAGAGGCCGCTGTCTCAGAATTCCAGGTCGCGCGCGCGCTGCAAAGCCTCCGCAAGGCTTTGGCCACGGGCGATCCCGACCTTGTGCGGGCCGAGGCGATGCGCTGGGTCAACATCAATCTCGAACAGGTTCAGGACCAGACCAAGCGCCTGTAACGCCTGCACCGGCCTATTCCGTCACAGTCCATCCTGTCACGGGCAGGCCGTTGGCCTGGCCGCGTGACACGGCACCATGTCACCGCATCGCGGCGCACCGTCGATCCCGATCAGAAACGCCCGTGGCAATGTTTGAATTTCTGGCCCGATCCACAGGGGCACGGGTCGTTGCGTCCCGGATTGCCCCAGGTTTCAGGCCGCGTTTCGTCAAAGCCCTCGCGCGCACTTTCATTGGGGGCGGGCCGGCCGTCGGGACTGGGATGTTCGGCATGAGCCTGCCTGGCGGCGGCCTCCAGCGACCTCGCCTGGGCCTCGACCTGCGCCATCATACGGGCCTGTTCCTCGTCGGTCAGGGGACGGATCTGGCCCAGTTTCACCGTCACGTCCTCGCGCAGACCATTGAGCATGGATTCGAACAGCGCAAAAGACTCGGTCTTGTATTCGTTCAGCGGATCGCGCTGTGCATAACCGCGAAACCCGATGACCGAGCGCAGGTGTTCCAACCGCAACAGATGCTCTCGCCACTTTGCGTCTATGGCGTTCAGCAAAACCTGCTTTTCGATACTGCGCATCGTCTCGGGGCCAAAGCGTTCGGCCTTTGCGGCCATGGCCACATCCGCGGCCTCGGCGATGCGTTCGCGCACATGCTCGTCATCCACGCCCTCTTCGGCTGCCCATTCGCCCACCGGCAGGTCAAGGTTCAGCTTGTCGCGCACCGCCTCGCGCAGGCCCTCTGTATCCCACTGATCGGCATAGGACCGGGCGGGCATATGGGCCGCGACAAGGTCGTCCACGACATCCTGGCGCATGTCCTGCACGATCTCGGAGAGGTCGCTCGCCTCCATGATCTCGCGGCGCTGGGCAAAGATCACCTTGCGCTGCTCGTTCATGACATCATCGAATTTCAGCAATTGCTTGCGGATGTCGAAATTGCGCCCCTCGACCTTGGCCTGCGCCTTTTCCAGCGACTTGTTCACCCATGGGTGAACGATGGCCTCGCCCTCTTTCATTCCCAGTGTCGACAACACCTTGTCAAGCCGCTCCGACCCGAAGATGCGCATCAGATCGTCTTCGAGGCTGAGGAAAAACGCCGACCGCCCCGGATCGCCCTGCCGGCCAGAGCGGCCGCGCAACTGGTTGTCGATACGACGGGATTCGTGGCGTTCAGTCCCCAGGACGAACAGGCCCCCGGCCTTGAGAACCTTGTTTTTCTCATCGGCATGTTCAGCCTCGATCCGGGCGCGGATCTCGTCGGGATGCGCCTGCGGATCGGCGGCAAGCGCCTCCATGACCTTCATCTCGACATTGCCGCCCAACTGGATATCGGTCCCGCGCCCGGCCATGTTGGTGGCGATGGTCACCGCGCCCAGGCGGCCCGCCTCTGCCACGATCTTGGCCTCTTGTTCATGGTGGCGGGCGTTCAGCACGTTATGCGGAACCTTCGCCTGTTTGAGCAATTCGGACAACATTTCCGATTTCTCGATCGAGGTGGTCCCGACAAGTACCGGCTGGTCCCGCCAATGGGCCTTCTGGATGGTGTCAACGATGGCCGTGTATTTCTCTTCGGCGGTACGGAAGACCGCGTCATGTTCATCCTCGCGTGCGATGGGGCGGTTGGTAGGCACCTCGATCACACCAAGACCATAGATTTCGCGGAATTCGTCGGCCTCGGTGGCCGCCGTGCCGGTCATGCCCGCCAGCTTGTCGTAGAGGCGGAAATAATTCTGGAAGGTGACCGAGGCCAGCGTCACGTTCTCGGGCTGGATCGCGGCGCCCTCCTTGGCCTCGATCGCCTGGTGCAGGCCATCCGACAGGCGCCGGCCCGGCATCATGCGCCCGGTGAATTCGTCGATCAGAACAACCTCGCCGCCCCGGACGATATAATCCTTATCCTTCTGGAACAGCTTGTGCGCGCGCAGCGCCTGGGTGGCGTGATGTACGATCGTGGTGCTTTCGGGATCATAGAGCGACTGACCTTCGGGCAGGATGCCCAGTTCCAGCAAGCGGCGCTCGAGGAATTCGTTGCCTTCCTCGCTAAAGGTCACGTTACGCTGTTTCTCGTCCAGCGTGAAATGATCTGCGGTCAGTTCGGGGGCGACCTTGTCCAGCGTCCGGTAAAGTTCCGAACGGTCCTCGGACGGCCCCGAGATGATCAGAGGCGTGCGCGCCTCGTCGATCAGGATCGAGTCCACCTCGTCGACGATGGCAAAGTAATGCCCACGCTGGAACATTTCGGACAGTTCCGACTTCATGTTGTCGCGCAGGTAATCAAAGCCCAGCTCGTTATTCGTGGCATAGGTGATGTCCGCGGCATAGGCCGCATGCTTTTCATCGGCGGGCTGGAACGGATAGACCACGCCCGCGCTGAGACCCAGCGCGCCATAGACCTTGCCCATCCAGTCAGAGTCGCGCTTGGCCAGGTAGTCGTTGACCGTAACGATATGCACGCCCTTGCCGGTCAGCGCGTTCAGATAGGCCGGGAAGGTCGCGACCAGCGTCTTTCCCTCGCCCGTCTTCATCTCTGCGATATAGCCGCGATGCATGAAGATGCCGCCGATCAGCTGCACGTCAAAGGCCCGCAGGCCCAGCGCCCGGCGCGCGCCCTCGCGGCAATTGGCAAACGCCTCGGGCAGGATGTCGTCAAGGCTCTCGCCCTGGGCGATGCGCTTTTTGAATTCTTCGGTCTTCTGCTTGAGACCCTCGTCGCTCAGACGCTCGAATTCAGGTTCCAGTTCGTTGATCCGGTCGACCAGCGGGCGGACCTTCTTGATCAGGCGGTCATTCTTGGTGCCAAAGACCTTGCGGCCCAGTGTTCCGATGCCCAGCATGTTCTCTCCGCGGCGGTTGTCGTGTCTGACGGGATCTTGTCTTCAGGACGCCTTGCCCGCCCCCGATTGCCCCAATAGAAATGGCCTGAGACTGGCGCCGGCCCGTACGGACCAGAAGCGATGTAAGGGGCTGCCAGAAATGTGTCAACGCCGCCCAAGCGCGCGCCCGAAAGGAGTTGCCCCAATGCCGAAAGCCTTCCGTTCGATGTTTGCATTCGTGCTGAGCACGGGGCTCGCCCTGCCGCTCGCAGCCGAGGAAATCGGCCCCGACACGGTTGTCGCCCGCGTCGGCGAAACCTCGATCACGCTGGGCCACATGATCGTGATGCGCGCCCAACTGCCCCCCGAATATCAGCAACTGCCCGATGACGTGCTCTACGAGGCCGTACTTGACCAGCTGATCCGACAGAGCGCTGTCGCCGATAGCATCGGCGACGACCTGTCGCTTGGCGCACGGCTGGCCCTTGAGAATGAACAGCGCAGCTATATTGCCGGCGAGGCCCTTTCGCGTGTCGCCCAGGAGGCGGTAACCGACGAGACGATTCAGGCCGCCTACGAGGCCGCCTATGCGGCCGCGGAACCCGAGCGAGAGTATAACGCGGCCCATATCCTCGTAAAAACCGAGGACGAAGCAAAGGCAATCCGCGCCGAACTGGATGGCGGCGCGGATTTCGCCGAACTGGCAAAGACGAAATCCACCGGCCCCTCGGGGCCCAATGGCGGCGATTTGGGCTGGTTCACCAAGGGCATGATGGTCAAACCCTTCGAGGATGCCGTTCTGGGTCTTGAACCCGGACAGGTCTCTGACCCGGTCGAAACGCAGTTCGGCTGGCATGTCGTCACGCTGCGCGACAGTCGGATCAAGCAGGCCCCCGCCCTGGACGAGGTGCGCGACGACCTGGTGCAACAGATCCAGCGCGACGCGATGGAAAAGGCAATGGAGGATCTGACCGCCGCCGCCGATATCGAGCGCCCAGAGGTGCAGGTTGATCCCGCGCTCCTCAATGACCGCAGCCTGCTGGACCAATGAGCCGCCAACCGCAGCGAGGAAAAAATGGCGAAGGACAAGAATAAGGCCGACAAGAAGAAAGCCAGGCTCAAGCCCCTGAAACGGCAGGTCAGGCGGCTGGAAAAACAGCTCGCGGCGACGCGGTGCAAGGCCCCGGCCACGGGACCGAAAATTTCGCCGCTCGCGCCCGTTGGCGGGTTCCCGGACCTGCCCGTCATCGAGGGCGTCCGCTTTGCCATCGCCGAAGCCGGAGTGCGGTACCGGGGTCGGCCCGACGTGATGCTGGCCACCCTGGCGCCGGGCACTGCCGTGGCTGGGGCATTCACCCGCTCGGCCACGCGCGCGGCACCGGTGCTGGATTGCGAGGCCAAGATCGGCCAACCCGCCGATGCGGGGGCGGGTGCCGCAATCGTGGTCAATGCCGGCAACGCCAACGCCTTTACCGGCCGCCACGGCGCCGAGGCGGTGACGATGATCTGTGCGGCCGCGGCCCGTGCGGCCGGAGTGCCCGAAACGCGGGTTTTCACCAGTTCGACAGGGGTGATCGGCGCGCCATTGCCGCATGAACGGATCACCGCGGTTCTCGACGATCTGGCCGCGCGGCAGGATTCGGGCGCGATCTATGACGCGGCCCGCGCGATCATGACCACCGACACCTTCCCCAAGGGCGCAGGCGCGGTGATCGAGATCGACGGCGCCCCCATCCGGATCGCCGGCATCGCCAAGGGATCGGGCATGATCGCGCCCGACATGGCGACGATGCTGGTCTACATCTTTACCGATGCGAAAATCGCCCAGGCGCCGCTGCAAAAGATGCTGACGCGGCTGACCGACCAGACCTTCAACTGCATCACGGTGGATGGCGACACCTCGACCTCGGACACGCTGCTGTTGGCCGCCACCGGCGCATCGTCCGCACCCGCGATCAATGACATGCGCGGAAAGCCCGCGCGCGCGTTCCAGCAGGCGCTGCACGGCGTGATGCTGGACCTTGCCCAGCAGGTGGTGCGCGACGGCGAGGGGGCAACGAAATTCGTCGAGATCGCGGTAACCGGCGGGGCCGACGACGCGGACGCGAAAAAAGTGGCGATGGCAATCGCGAACTCGCCGCTGGTCAAGACCGCGATCGCGGGCGAAGATCCCAACTGGGGCCGCATCGTGATGGCGGTGGGCAAATCGGGGGCGCAGGCCGACCGCGACCGCCTGGCGATCAGGTTCGGCGATATCCTTGTCGCCGAAAAGGGCTGGGTCGCGGAAACCTACGCCGAAGAGGCCGGTGCCGCGTATATGCGCCGCGATGAATTGCAGATCGGCGTTGACCTGGGGCTGGGCAAGGGCGCGGCCACCGTCTGGACCTGTGATCTGACCAACCGCTATATCGAGATCAACGCCGATTACCGCTCATGAGGATGGTTCTGGTCGCCGCGGTGGCGTTGATCGACATGGACGGACGGGTTTTGCTGGCGCAACGCCCCGAGGGCAAGGCGATGGCGGGTCTTTGGGAATTTCCCGGCGGCAAGGTGGAACCGCATGAGACACCCGAGGCCGCGCTGATGCGCGAGTTGCAAGAGGAACTGGGCATCGACACCTGGGCCAGTTGTCTTGCGCCGCTCAGCTTTGCCAGCCACGGCTATGACGACTTTCACTTGCTGATGCCGCTATTTGCCTGCCGGAAATGGCAAGGAACCCCGCGTGGGCGTGAAGGCCAAGCCCTCAAATGGGTGCGGCCGCGGGATCTGCGCGACTATCCCATGCCCGCGGCGGATATCCCGCTGATCCCGGTTCTTCAGGATTGGCTTTAACCGCCGAAACATGAAAGGGCGCCCCGATAAGGCGCCCTTTCATCTGATCTGGCCAGGTTTTTGCCGTTGCCGACGTCAGGCAAGCGTGCGCTCGACCTCTTGCCGTTCAAAGATCTCGATGACATCGCCAGGACGCACGTCGTCGTAATTCTCGAACGCCATGCCACATTCCTGGCCCGACTGAACCTCGGCAACCTCATCCTTGAACCGTTTCAGGGTCTTGAGAGTGCCCTCGTGGATCACCACGTCATCGCGCAACAGGCGCACACCAGCCGAACGGCGCGCAATCCCCTCGGTCACGAGACAGCCCGCGACCTTGCCGACGCCAGAGACCTTGAAGACCTCCTTGATCTGGGCATAACCGATGAAATTCTCGCGGATCTCGGCCGACAACAGGCCCGAAGCCGCCGCCTTCACGTCATCCACGAGGTCATAGATAACGCTGTAATAGCGGATCTCGACACCCTTCTGGTTAGCCGCGTTTCGCGCCGGCGCATTGGCCCGCACGTTAAAGCCCATGATCGGCGCACCCGACGCCTCGGCGAGGCCAACATCGCTTTCGGTGATGGCGCCAACACCCGCGTGAAGAACGCGCACGCGCACCTCTTCGTTGCCGATCTTTTCCATCGCCTGAACGATCGCCTCGGCAGAGCCCTGAACGTCGGCCTTTACCAGGATCGGCAGCTCGGCGACGTTCTGATCCTCCTTGGCCTTGGCCATGAGCTGTTCCAGCGTCGTGGCGGCCCCGGCGGCGGCCCGTTTCTCTTTAGACTTCGCCTCGCGGTATTCGGCGATCTCGCGGGCCTGCGCCTCGGTTTCGACCACGTTCAGAACATCGCCCGCCTCGGGCGTGCCGTTCAGGCCCAGCACCTCGACCGGAACCGACGGACCGGCCTCGTCCACGCGTTCGCCGCGGTCGTTGATCAGCGCGCGCACCTTGCCCCACTGTTCGCCCACGACAAAGATATCGCCGCGTTTCAGGGTCCCCTTTTGCACCAGCACGGTGGCCACGGGGCCGCGGCCCACGTCGAGCTGTGCCTCGATGACCGCGCCCTCGGCGGCGCGTTCGGGGTTTGCCTTGAGTTCCAGGATCTCCGATTGCAGCGCAATGGCCTCAAGCAGTTCATCAAGGCCCTGGCCCGTCTTGGCCGACACCTCGACATCCTGCACCTCGCCCGACATCTTTTCGACCACGACCTCGTGCTGCAACAGGTCGGTGCGCACCTTGTCGGGGTTGGCTTCGGGCTTGTCGACCTTGTTGATCGCCACGATCATCGGCACTTCGGCCGCCTTGGCGTGGTTGATGGCCTCGATGGTTTGCGGCATCACCGCGTCGTCGGCGGCCACCACCAGAACAACGATATCCGTCACCTGTGCGCCCCGCGCCCGCATCGACGTAAAGGCCGCGTGGCCCGGCGTGTCGAGGAAGGTCAGCAGCGTGCCGCTTTCGGTGGTCACCTGGTAGGCGCCGATATGCTGGGTGATGCCACCGGCCTCGCCCGCCACGACCTTGGCGTTCCGGATCGCATCCAGAAGCGAGGTCTTCCCGTGGTCGACATGGCCCATGATCGTGATGACCGGCGGGCGTGATTTCAGGTCTTCGGCCTTGTCCTCGACTGTGTCGATCACATCCTCGACGTCAGAGTCGCTGACGCGCTGAACGCGGTGACCGAATTCCTCGATGATCAACTCTGCGGTGTCGGCATCGATGGACTGGTTCTGCGTCACCATCATGCCGTTCTGCATCAACGCCTTGACCACATCGGCCACGCGTTCGGCCATGCGGTTGGCCAGTTCGGACACCACGATGGTTTCGGGCAACTGCACGTCGCGCACGACCTTTTCGCGGGATTCGGCGCCGCCCATCGCCTTTTGACGCATCCGTTCCTGCTTGCGCTTCATGGCGGCAAGCGAACGCTGACGACCGCCCTCGCCACCCGACAACGCTTGGTTTAGCGTCAGCTTGCCGGACCGGCGGTTATCATCCTTGCCCTTGCTGCGCGGGGTCGGGCGCTCTTCTACGCGGTCACGCTCGGTCTTGCGGGGTGCGGGCTTGGCGGTGGACTGGGCCGCCTCGACATCGGCGGGCGTCGCCGTGGGGGCGGGCGCGGCGGGTTTCGCGGCCGCGGCGGCGGCACGCTTCTTGCGCTCTTGCTCTTCGGCCTCAGCCTCGGCCTTGCGGCGTGCGGCCTCTTCGATCTCGCGCTGTTCGCGTTCCTTGGCCTCGGCCTCGTCGCGGCGGCGCTGACGCTCTTCCTCGCGCTTGCGCTCTTCTTCTTCGCGGGCCTTGGCATCCTCGACTTCACGGGCCTTGGCGGCCTGAAGCGCCTTCAGGCGGCGTTCCATTTCGGAATCGGAAATCCCGGCGGGGCGCCTCGACGGATCGCCACCGGCCGCGGCAGCACCGGCACCCCCCTTGGCGGTGCCAGGCTTGGGCACGACAACTCGTTTGCGCTTGGTCTCGACCACAACATTCTTGGTCCGACCATGGGAAAAGCTCTGCTTTACCTGACCGGAGCGGGAGCCGCTGCGCAAACCGAGTGTCTTCTTGCCGTCACTATCGCTCATAAGCTCTTTCAGCCCTTTCCGGGGGTCGCTCCCCCGACTTCTCTGCGCACGCCTGATAACTTGGCGGCATCCTCTACTACACGTTCAGTGAGTCCGCCAGACGCAAGCGCGCCATGTATCACACTTTCCCGGCCGAATGCCAAACCCAATTCCCGGGCAGTCAGACAACCTATGGCCACATCCTGCCCATCAGGCGGGCGCAGCTTGGTCTTGCCCCGCTCTGACCCGTCCGACGCTTGCAGCAATGCCGCCGCGCGACCCGTTTCAAGCCAGGACTTGACCTTTTCGAATCCCGCCACCGCACCACCGGCCTTGCGAGCCAGCGACAGCCCCTCGACCAAGCGGCGCACCAGGCCCGCCTCGACCTGGTCAACCAGGTCCTCGGGGACGGTGACGGCCTGTTTTGCCGCGCGGGCGAAGATGCGGCGTTTCACCGCCAGTTCCAATGCGGCACGGTCGGCCGAGACCCATATACCCCGGCCTGGCAGCTTGCCCCAGAGGTCGGGAACAACCTGCGCCTCTGGGCCGATGACGAACCGGATCAGCCCCGCCTTGGGCTGAACCTCGCCCGTGGCGATACAACGGCGTTCCGGCGTATCCGCGCCTTTCGGGGCACCTCCGCGGGCCATGTCCGTCAAACGGGGCCCCGGATCAGGCCCCGGCCTCCTCGTCGGTATCGGCATCCGCCTCGTCGGCCTCGGACTCCTCCACCTCAAGATCGGCTGGATCGACCCAGCCCAACAGCACGCGCGCCGACATCACCAGGGCCTGGGCCTCTTCCAGCGAGACATCGAATTTTTCAAGCAGGCCCTCATCCTTGACCCGTTCGCCATTCACCGTGGTCCAGCCGCCGGCCAATTCCCAGTCTGCGCAGGTGGCGAAATCTTCCAGCGTCTTGATGCCGTCCTCGGCCAATGCCTCGATCATCTGGGGCGTCAGGCCCTCGAAGTCAACAAGGCTGTCCTCGACACCCAGTTCGCGCGCATGTTCCAGCGCCTTGCGGTTTTGTTCCTCAAGATAGTCGCGGGCGCGGGCCTGCAACTCGGACGCGGTGCCCTCGTCCACCCCGTCGATGACCAGCAACTCGTCGGCATCGACATAGGCCACCTCTTCGAGATTGGTGAAACCCTCGGACACCAGAAGCTGGGCAAAGAATTCATCCAGGTCCAGCGTGTCCATGAACAGCCGCGTGCGTTCCTCGAACTCGGCCTGGCGGCGCTGGCTTTCCTCGGCCTCGGTCAGGATGTCGATATCCAGGCCCGTCAACTGGCTGGCCAGCCGCACGTTCTGGCCACGCCGCCCGATGGCCAGCGAAAGCTGTTCGTCGGGAACCACGACCTCGATCTTGCCGGCCTCTTCGTCGATGACGACCTTGCTGACCTCGGCCGGTTGCAACGCATTGACAAGGAAGGTCGCCTGATCCTCGTTCCACGGTATGATGTCGATCTTTTCGCCCTGCAACTCGTTCACGACGGCCTGTACCCGGCTGCCACGCATGCCGACGCAGGCGCCCACGGGATCGATCGAGTTGTCATAGGAAATGACCGCGATCTTGGCGCGCGACCCGGGGTCACGGGCGACGGCCTTGATCTCGATGATGCCGTCATAGATTTCCGGCACTTCCATCTTGAAGAGTTCCGCCATGAAATCGGGCGCGGTGCGCGACAGGAAAACCTGCGGCCCCCGCGTTTCACGACGCACGTCCTTGATGAAACAGCGGATGCGATCGTTCGGGCGATAGCTTTCGCGGCCGATCTTTTCGTTGCGGCGCAAGATGCCCTCGCCCCGGCCGATATCGACGATGACGTTGCCGTATTCCTCGCGCTTGACGACACCGTTGATGATGGTGCCCGCGCGGTCCTTGAAATCCTCGTACTGGCGGTCGCGCTCGGCCTCGCGGACCTTTTGCAGGATCACCTGCTTGGCCGATTGCGCGTCGATCCGGCCCATGTCGACGGCGGGCACCTCGTCGCGGATTTCATCGCCGATCTGAGGCTCGGCCATGTATTGCCGGGCCTGCGCCACGGTCAGTTGAGCATGGTGGTTTTCCAACTCGTCATCGGCGACCACGGTGCGCACGCGGGTAAATGTGGCGCGGCCCGTCCTGCGGTCGATCGCGACACGGATATCCATATCAGAGCCGTATCGCGACTTGGCGGCCCGTGCGAGGCTTTCTTCCATCGCCTGCACCACCAGATCGGGATCGATCATCTTTTCGCGGGCCACCGCCTCGGCGGTTTGCAGCAATTCAAGTTGGTTGGCAGAGGTAATCGCCATGTCTCAATCCTCCTCGCGAACGGACCCGTCGTCCGTCTCGATCTCGTCGTAATCATCCTCGTCGATCAGACCAGCGGCCTTGCGCGCGCGCAGCATTTCGCGGATCAACTCGTCGGTCAGCACCAGTTTCGCGTCCGACAGCCAGTCATGGTCTAGCCCGATGACAACCTGTTCGCCTTTGTCATCTGCAATCTCGACCAGCACCTCGTTGCCATCGACACCTGCCAGAACCCCCTTGAAACGGCGGCGTCCGTCGATCAGCTCGGTCGTTTCCAGCCTGACCTCGTAGCCTTCCCAGGCCGCGAAATCCTTGAGCCGGGTCAAGGGCCGGTCAATTCCGGGGCTGGACACTTCAAGGGTATAGGCATCCTCGATCGGGTCCTCGACATCCAGGATCGCCGATACGGCACTGGAGATCGCGGCGCAGTCGTCGACCTCGATGCCTCCCTCGGGGCGCTCGGCCATGATCTGCAATGTCTTGTTCTTGCCGCCCATCAGGCGAAGACGCACCAGTTCGAACCCCATCCCCTCGATCACGGGGGTCAGGATCTCGGCCAGGCGCCGGTCGATGGCGGTCTTGGCGATGAGGTCATTCATGGGCTTGCATTCCGGGCATAAAAAAACGGGCCAACGGCCCGCACACGATGATCCGGTGGGGGTTCGGGTGTGGAGGCCGAACCGCCGCTGTTGTCGTCGGTATAGGGGCAAAGACCGCACGGCGCAAGGGAATTGTCCGCACCCATGACCGGGCGGGCCTAACCCACCTTGCGCGCAATCAGGAACAGCGCGCTCTTGCCGCCCTCGGGCAGCCATTCCTCGACGATCTCGAACCCGGCGGCGGTGATGTCGGCTTTCAACTGCTCTTCGGTCAGCAGATGGAACAGCGGCAGCAGCCGCAGGAGCCCTCCGGTCTTGACGATGGCGCGAAACAGCCACGGCGCGCGGGCCGCGCAGGCCGTCGACGAGACAAAGATCCCCCCCTCCCGCAGCATGTCGTGGACATGGGTCAATGCCGCGTGCCGGTCAGTCAGCAGGTGCAGCACGTTATGCGCCATCACCATGTCGTAACATCCCGGCGCACGCGCCATCTGTTCGAGGTTGGCAACCTCGAAGGTAACGTTGTCGATTCCTTCCTCGGCCGCCTTTTCCCGCGCGATCTCGATCATCGCGGGGGCGCAATCTATGGCAGTGACATGCCCTGCATGGGGGGCATGTTTCAACGCCGTGGTGCCCGTCCCGCAGCCGAATTCGAACACCTCGGCACCGGGTTTCATGTGGGCGCGGGTCATCGCCAGCTTGCGCTCATAGGCGTCGGGATCACGCAGGGGCATGCGGGCATAGCGTCGGGCGATGCGGTCCCAGAAACGGACGTTGATGCTCATCTCTACAATCCCAAACCACCGGCCTGGCGGGCCACGCCACGCATCGTGCGCACAAGTTCCGCCGTGATCCCCGGCTCGGACAGCGCATGGCCGGCCATCGGCACCATGCGCAAGCTGGACCGGCTCCACCTCTCGGACAGCGCCCAGGCGGATTCGGGCGGGCAGACCATGTCATAACGGCCCTGCACTATGGTTGCCGGGATATGGGCGATCAGCGAGATGTCGTCCAGGATCTGCCCATCGCGATCCAGGAAGCCACGATTCAGGAAATAGTGATTCTCCAGCCGCGCAAAGGCGCGGGCGTAATCGGCGGGCACCTCGCCAGCCATGCCCTGATGCTCGATCGAGGCAAGCGCGTTTTCCCAGGACGCCCAGGCGCGGGCATAGCGGGTTTCCAGCATCACGTCGCCGGAAAACAGGCGCTTGTGATAGGCGGCGATCATGTCGTCGCGCTCATCCACCGGGATCATGTCGACGAAGCGGCCCCACAGGTCGGGCCAGAACCGCCCCGCGCCGCCGCCGTAGAACCAGTCAAGCTCTGCCTGGGTCATCAGGAACACGCCGCGCAGCACCAGGTAGGCCACGCGGTCGGGATGGGTCTGGGCATAGATCAGCGCCAGCGTCGCGCCCCAACTTCCGCCAAAGGCGACCCAGCGGTCGATTCCCAGTGTTTCGCGGATCGCCTCGATATCGCGGACCAGGTGCCAGGTGGTGTTGGCCTGCACGCTGGCATGGGGGCGCGAGCGGCCGCAGCCGCGCTGATCGAACAGGATCACGCGAAACTGATCGGGGTCGAAATAGCGGCGCATCGCCGGGCTGCACCCGCCACCGGGCCCGCCATGCAACACGATCACGGGTATCCCTTGGGGATTGCCGCATTGTTCGACATAGACGCTGTGCCCGTCACCGACGTCCAGCATCCGCTGGTCAAACGGGTCGACCGGCGGGTAAAGAACCTGCGATGCGCGCTTTTGGCCTGCGGATTTGTCCATGAGCCGCCTATATAACGCCGAAGGGCCGCACCCCAAGGGTGCGCCACCAAAAGACAGGAACGGAGCGTGTGATGCAAGCAGCCGAGACCACCGTCGATCCCGCCGAAGTGTCCAAATTCGAGGCAATGGCCGCCGAATGGTGGGACCCGAACGGCAAGTTCAAGCCTTTGCACATGCTTAACCCCTGTCGCTTGGACTATATCACGCGGCAGATCGCGGCGGAATTCGGTCGTGACCTGTCGGCCGAAAAACCGTTCAAGGGGCTGCGCCTGCTGGATATCGGCTGCGGCGGCGGGCTGCTGTCGGAACCGATGGCCCGGCTGGGCGCCACAGTGGTCGGTGCCGACGCGGCGGAACGCAACATCCCCGTCGCGCGCATCCATGCGGAACAGTCGGGGCTTGAGATCGACTATCGTTTTACCACCGCCGAGGCGCTGGCCGCGGCGGGCGAACGGTTCGACGTGGTCCTGAACATGGAGGTGGTGGAACATGTGGCCGACCCGCTGGCCTATCTGACCGCCTGCCAGCAATTGCTGAAACCGGGCGGGCTGCACCTGTGTTCCACGATCAACCGCAACCCCAAGGCCTTTGTCATGGCGATTTTCGGGGCGGAATACGTGATGCGCTGGCTGCCCAAGGGCACCCACGAATACAACAAGTTCATCACCCCGGACGAGCTGTGCGACCTGATCGAACGCGCCGGGCTGCGCGTGGTGGACCGCACCGGTTTCGTCTTCAACCCGATCGCGTGGAGCTGGTCGCTGTCCAGCCGCGACCTGTCGGTGAACTACGTGACCGCGTCGGTAAAACCGGCCTGAGGGGCGCTTCGCGCAAGGATAGCCCGTCCGGTGGCAACGCCGGGCTGGGCCTACCGCCCGCCTTCCAGCTTTTGGCGCAACTGCCGCAGCACGGGCAACGCGGCGCGCAGGCGGTCCTCGCCGATATCGGCCACGGCCTCGGCCAGAACCGGGGAAATCGCCTGGATCGCCGCGTCGCGCGCGGACCGGCCCGCAGGCGAGATAGAGACGAGTTTGCGCCGCGCATCGTCCCAGTCGGGCCGGATATGCACATGCCCCGCCCAATCCAGCCGATTCAGCGTGTTGGTCATCGCGCCGCGCGTGACATGAAGTGTCGCGGCCAGTTGCGCGGGGGTGCGTTCCTCGTTCAGCCGGGCCAGGTGGTTGAGAACCGAGAAATGGCTGATCTCCATCCCCTTGGGCAACGCGCGGGATATCCGGTTCCGCGCCAGCTGATCGGCCATGAAGATCTCGGAAAACAGCGAGACGGCCAGGCTATCGCCAATCTCGCTCATGCCGGGGGCGCAAAGGGGCGGTCATGGGTGATGGCAGGCACGCGGGCGCGGGCGCGCGCGACCTCCTCCCGATCCAGATCCACATAGACGATCCCCGGCGCATCGCCCCCGTCGGCCAGAACCTCGCCCCAGGGCGACACCGCCAGCGAATGCCCGTGGGTGCGCCTTTCGCGACCCTCGGATGCCGAGTGCGATCCGCATTGCGCCGGTGCAAGGACGTAACACCCCGTCTCGATCGCACGGGCCCGCAACAGGGGTTCCCAATGGGCCGCACCCGTAACCGGGGAAAACGCCGCAGGCACGGTCAGGATCTCGGCCCCCGCATGGGCCAGCGTCCGGTAGAGATGGGCGAAGCGCAGATCGTAACAGATGCTCAACCCCAGAACACCAAAGGGCGTCGCGGCCATGACGGCGCGGTTGCCGGGGCGGTAGCCCTCGGATTCGCAATAGCTTTCGGTGTCGTTGATCTGCACGTCGAACATGTGGATCTTGTCATAGCGCGCCGTAATCGCCCCATCAGACGCGACCAGGAAGGACCGGTTGGCGAATCGCCCGTCCGCATCCCCGGTCTTCAGCGCCAGCGATCCGATCAGAAGCCAGATCCCCAGCTCCGCCGCCTCGGCCCGCAACGCGGCCAGCGTCAGGTCGTCCGCCTCGTACTGCAACACACGTTCCTGCACCGCGCGGCTGGCCGACAGGCAATTGGTAACCTCGGGTGTCAGGACAAACCCCGCCCCTGCCCCTGCCCCTGCCGCCTCGCGGATCATCTCGCGCGCGGATGCCAGGTTGACCTCGGGATCATCGCCCGATGTCATTTGCAACAAGGCCGCGCGCATACCCGATCACCCCTGCAACAGCGGGTCAAGCTTGCCGATACGCTCCAGCGCATAAAGCTCGTCACAGCCGCCCACATGGGTCTGGCCGATAAAGATTTGCGGCACGGTATAGCCGCCCCGCGCGCGGGTCACCATTTCCTCGCGCCTCTCGGGGGCGACGGCGACATCGATTTCGCTATAGCTGACACCCTTCTGGTCCAGCAAACGCTTGGCCGCGTGACAATAGCCGCAATAGGGCGAGGTGTAGATTTCAACGCTCTGCATGGTTCTTCCCCTCAGGTTCGGCGGAATATGGGGGATTCACATCGTCTTCGCAACGCGCGCCAGCACCGCCACGCGAACCTCGGACGCATCCGCGGCCATGCAGGCGCGCGCCGCGGCCTCAAGCGTGGCACCCGATGTCATCACGTCATCGACCAACAGAACCGGCCGCCCCGCCAATAGGTCACCTCGCCGGGGATGCACCGCGATCGCCCCCTCCAGGTTGGCAAAGCGCGCATCCCCACCCAACCCGTCCTGCACCACCGTTGCGCGGGTGCGGATCAGCAAGTCGGGGCAATGGTCCAGCCCCGCCCCTTGCGCCACCCCGTGCGACAAAAGCGCGGCCTGGTTATAGCGCCGCCGCAGCAGCCGCCATCGATGCAACGGCACCGGCGCCACCACCATGCCCGGCAACAGGATCGGTCGCACCGCGCGCAACACCCAGCCCGAGGCAGGCCGGGCCAGCTCTGTCCGGTCGCCATGTTTAAACGCCAGCACCAGGTCGCGTGCCTTGTCTGCGTAGATCAGGGCCGCCCGCCCGCGGGTCCAGGCGCGGACCCTGGCAAGGCATTCATCGCAATATTCCGGCTGGCCATGATCGTCGCCCGGCAACGGCACGCCGCAGGCATCGCAGACCAGCCCCGTGGCAAAGGGCGTCTTGCCCCAACAAGGCAGGCACAAGGCGAAATCCTGCGCGACCAGATCGCCACAGGACACGCAACGGGGCGGATAGATCTGCCGCAGGACGCTTTGCAACATCGGAACCCATCCCTACATCTGCCTTTCCCAGCCCAAGGCCAGAATGCACATGACCCGCCCCCCCGACCTGACCGACCGCATCGCGCTTTGCCGCGCCCGCGCCCGCGCCCGGCGCGCGCCCGAACTGTTCCTGCACGACCTGGCGGTGGGCGAGATTCAGGAAAGGCTGAAAGAGGTTAACAGAACCTTTATCTCACCCGCGATCGTCACCGGTTTTGCCGAAAGGTGGCGGGGCGTTCTACCCGGCGCCAGGGTGGTCACAGATGAGGACATGCTTGACCTTACACCCGGTGCGCACGACCTTGTGATCCACGCGCTTGCCCTCCATTGGGCGAACGATCCGGTCGGCCAGTTGGTGCAATGCCGCCGCGCCCTGCGTCCCGACGGGTTGTTCATCGGTGTTCTGTTCGGCGGCCGCAGCCTGCACGAATTGCGCGCATCCCTGGCCGAGGCAGAGACCGCCCTGACCGGGGGGCTGTCACCCCGCATCCTGCCAATGGCTGAAATCCGCGACCTCGGCGCGGTGCTGCAACGGGCCGGTTTTGCCCTGCCGGTGGCCGATAGCGTGATCCAAACCGTAAGTTATCAAACGGTTTTTCAGCTGATGCAGGATCTGCGCGCCATGGGAGAAACCAACGCGCTGGCCACACGCCACCGCGCACCCGCGCCCCGAACCTTGTTTGCCGAAACCGCCCGGCGCTATGCCCTGGCCCATGCCGGGCCGGATGGCCGCATTCCCGCAACGGCGGAAATGATCTATCTGACAGGCTGGGCCCCCGACGATAATCAGCAAAAGCCGTTGCGCCCGGGTAGTGCAACAACCCGGCTGGCCGATGCCTTGGGCTGTGACGAGGTCAAATTGCCCGACAAGTAAAGTCGGGGATACGATTGACCCCCAACCAAAAGCGTATATGTCCTTGAGGAATTCTAAGTTGAAGCTCGAGCAAGACCCCGGAACCGAGACCATGTTTGATTCAAAGCACGGCGCGTCCCGCCCCGAAACCTCTGCGGACACGGCAGAGCGCCCGGTTCACGCCCCGGCCGACCATCCCCGGATTCCGCGTGAAAAGGTCGGCGTGCTGCTGGCCAATCTCGGCACGCCGGATGCCTATGATTACTGGTCGATGCGACGCTACCTGAACGAGTTCCTGTCGGACAAACGGGTGATCGACTATTCACCCTGGATCTGGCAACCGATCCTGCAACTGATCGTGCTGACCAAGAGGCCCTTTGCCTCGGGCGAGGCGTACAAGTCGATCTGGAACAACGAGGCGGGCGAAAGCCCCCTGATGACGATCACCAGGGCGCAGACGAAAAAAATCCGCAGCACGCTCGAAGCCGCCTATGGGAACGATGTCGTGGTCGATTTCTGTATGCGTTATGGCAATCCCTCGACCCAGGCCAAGGTGCGCGAACTGGTCGATCAGGGCTGTCGCAAGATCCTGTTCTTCCCGCTTTATCCGCAATATTCCGGGACCACCTCGGCCACCGCGAACGACCATTTCTTCCGCGCGCTGATGGACGAGAAATGGCAGCCCCAGGTGCGCACGGTTCCCGCCTATTTCGACAACCAGCTTTATGTCGAGGCGTTGGCCGATTCGATCCGGCGGGCCTATGACGCGCTTGAGAACAAGCCCGACGTCCTGGTCTGTTCGTATCACGGCGTGCCGCAGCGATACTTGACCGAGGGCGATCCCTACCATTGCCAATGCGTGAAAACGACCAGGCTGCTCAAGGAACGGCTGGGCTGGGACGACACCCGGATCACAACGACCTTTCAGTCGCGGTTCGGCCCCGAGGAATGGCTGCAACCCTACACGGTGGAAGAGGTCGCGCGCCTGGCGGAACAAGGCAAAAAGCGGATCGCGGTCTGCGCGCCGGCCTTTTCCGCCGATTGCATCGAAACACTTGAGGAAATCAACGAAGAGATTCGCGAGAGCTTTGAAGAGGCCGGAGGTGAGGAATTCACCTATATCCCCTGCCTCAACGACGACGATGCCCACGTTCATGCTCTGTCGGAGGTGATCAAGACCAACCTGCGCGGCTGGCTGGAATAGGCACACCACGCCGCGAAAGCGTCTGGCACAACAAAAAAGGCGGTGGCTGCGGCCACCGCCTTTCGTTTTCTGAGCTCTGGTCCCGGATCAGTCCGAAACGGCAGCCGCGATCAGCACCAGGGCCAGGATCGGCACAAGAACGCCACCGGCCGAGGACGAGGTGTCTTCGACGATGACTTCGGGCTCGATGACCGGCTCGGAATAGCCGCCGGCAAAGGCGGTGGTGGCGGCAACCGAAAGAGCGGCGGCAAGGGCGATTTTCTTCATGGTTCTCTCCTCATACGAAACGGGGCAGGATTCCCCCGTCTCCTGCGAATGATCTATACTCGTTTGTTAGAGCACGAGCGCACCAATTTGCAATCATGCGCTTGCATGCCGGTACTTGGTCGAACTGGATTTCGTCAAATTAGCAACACCTGCGTTCCAATTTTTGCCAGCTCGAACAATTCGGCGATGTGCTCGTTATACAACCCGATGCAACCGTTCGAGGATCGCCGCCCGATCTTGCGCGTGTCGTGGGTGCCGTGGATCCGGTAATAGGTCCAGCTCAGGTACAACGCATGCGTTCCCAGCGGGTTGTCCGGCCCCGGTCCGACGAAATCGGGCCATTCAGGGTTGCGCTTTTTCATGGCGGGAGTTGGCGCCCAGCTTGGCCCCTCGACCTTGCGCACGACGCTGGTGCGGCCGCGGCGTGTCAGATCCTCCGAGATCGGCACCGATGTCGGGTAAAGCTTGTAGATAGTTTCATCTTCCGACCAGTAATGCAGCGCCCTCGAGGTGGTATCGACCAGGATCGCGCCCTTGCTGAGGTCCGCGAAATAGGGCCGCCAATCGAGCGAACGGAAACTTGAAACGTTATGTCGGACCGTGGGGGTAATATCCGGCTCGATCTCGATCGTCTGGGCACGCAGGGCAGGCGCAGCCAGAATGCCCGCAACTGCCGCGGCCCCACCCAGAAGGTCACGCCGTGACAGGCCGGGTCTTGTCTTGCTGCTCATGGTTAAGCTCCGTCATGGGGCTGACCCCCGAATTGCACCCGATCTTAGAAGTGCCGCGCCCCCGGCGCAAATCAAACCGGCGTCAATACACGACCCCACCTTGCCGAAGGATTTGAACCCGGACACCAGACAGGCTAACAAGATTTTCGTCAATAACGGGGAAGCGCCGGATATGAAGCATTTGGCCTTGGTTCTTTTCAGTGCGGTGATCGCGCTTTCGGCTTGCTCCACCGCACCCGAACCCAGGATCGGCCCCGACGGCAAACCCATGCCGCAGGTCTATCGCATATCGCGAACCGATACCGCGCAGATCCAGTACCGGATGATGGATGCAGTCAACGCGCTTCGATCGGCCCGCGGCCTGAATGGCGTGTCGATGGATGCCCGTCTGACTGCCGCCGCGGCCACGCATTCGCGCGACATGTCGGTGCAGAACCGGCCCTGGCATTTCGGATCGGACGGTTCGTCGCCGTTGGACAGGGTATTGCGCGCCGGATACCAGGGCACACTCAGGGGCGAAAACATCTCGGAAACCTACGAGACCGAGTTGGAAACCCTGGCCGCCTGGATGGAACAGCCCGACACGCGCGACGTCGTGCTTGACCCGCAAGCCACCGATATGGGTTTTGCCTATTTCCAGGAACCCAACGGCAAGATCTGGTGGACTTTGGTCACCGGGCGCGCGGTGCCCGCGACCTGAACCGGATTCAGGGCAGGATGTCGATGACAGTCCCCTCGCGCACCATCGCATAGATATCCTCTATCTCGCGATCTTTCACCGCGATACAGCCCGCCGTCCAGTCGCGCCCCTTGCCGCGATGCCGGCCGGCGCGTCCATGGATGAAAATATCGCCGCCGGCCGGTTTGCCAAGTGCCGCAGCCTCCGCAATATCGGCCCGGTTGGGATAAGAGATCCCAAGGGAGAGGTGAAATTCACTGTTGGGATTGCGCCGGTCGATGTAATAGCGGCCCTCGGGCGTCCGCCCGTCCCCCTCGTGCCGCTTGTCACCCAGCGGCGCATAGCCAAGCGCGATACGATAAGTTTTCAGCACCTGGTCGTGGTGCAGCAAATGCATCCGTCTCCCGTCCTTTTGAACCAGGATGCGCGTGACCTCGGGCCCGTCATAGCTCTTGAACCTTGACCCGCAGCCCGCAAGCGCGCAACACGCAGCCCCCGCCAGCACCGACCGACGATCGATCATGGGATATTACCCGTTTCCTGCCTGTCCTCGCATTGGATCATACCCTGTTCTCGGCGCGGTTTCATCAGGCGAATGCGCGCCGCCGCCCAACCTGGCCTCTATCGCGGCCAGCCGCGCCAGAACCTCGTCGCGATAAGCATCGGTGCGCAGCACGTCCTCTTCGTGATGGGCGTCCTGCATGGAGTTCACGATCAGACCCACCAGAAGGTTCACCACCGCGAAAGTCGTTACCATGATGAACGGCACGAAGAAGGCCCAGGCATAGGGGAAAACCTCCATCACCGGGCGCACGATGCCCATCGACCAGCTTTCCAGCGTCATGATCTGGAAGAGCGAATAGGCCGAATCGCCCAGCGTGCCGAACCAGTCGGGGAAGGCGGCGCCGAACAGCTTGGTCGCCATCACCGCGCCGATATAGAAGATGATCCCCATCAACAGAAAAACAGAACCCATTCCGGGCAACGCCGTGATAAAGCCCTCGACCACCCGGCGCAGACTGGGCGCGACAGAAACCACGCGCAACAGCCGCAGGATGCGCAGCGCGCGCAGCACACTCAGCGTCTGCGCGCCGGGCACCAACGAGATGCCGACGATCACGAAGTCGAAATTGTTCCACCCCGAGCGGAAGAAGGACAGCCGATGCGCCACCAGCTTGGCCGCGATCTCCGCCACGAAGATGGTCAGGCAGACCATGTCCAGCGCCACGATCAGCCCGCCCGCGCGGTCCATCAGCGTTTGGGAAGTTTCCATGCCCAACAGCACCGCGTTCACCAGGATCACGCCCATGATGGCGTTGCGGGTCAGGGGCCGGTCCAGGATTTGGGCCAGTCTCTCTCTCATCGTGTCGGTTCCGTTGTCGGGGTCAGACAGGGTTTCACGCGATATGGCGGCGCGACAGCCGCGCTGCAAGCTCGATATGCGCGGACCAGCGGAACTGGTCCACCACCTGCACCCAGTCCAGCCGGAACCCGGCCTGGGTCAGCACCCGGGCGTCGCGGGCGAAGCTGACCGGGTTGCAGGACACCATGCCGATCACCGGCACGCCCGAGGCCGCGACCTGCACCACCTGCGCCTCGGCCCCGGCGCGCGGAGGGTCCAGAACGACGGCGTCGTATGGTTTCAGCTCGTCCGGCATCAGGGGGCGGCGAAACAGGTCGCGGGCCTCGGTCGTGACCCGCTTCAGCCCCGGCGCCTGCCGCCACCCGGCATCCAGCGCGGCCAGCATCGCGGCCGATCCCTCGACGGCATGGACCTCGGCACCCTCCGCCAGCGGCAAGGCAAACGTCCCGCAGCCCGCGAACAGATCGGCCACGCGCGCCGCCGGCCCCACCGCCGCGCGCATGGCCTCGGTCAGCGCGGCCTGCCCGGCCTCCGTCGCCTGCAAAAAGGCGCCGGGCGGCGGCACCACATGGGCGCGGCCCATCACCTGCCGCGGCGGGCGGCGTGTGGCGATCACCTCGCCATTCCAGGTCAGCCGCGCCAGATCGTGCCGGCCGGCCAGCGCCCCGAGTTCGGCCAGAACAGAGCGTGTTTCCCCCTTCGCACCCGCCACCGCCAGATCCACCCCGTCCTCTGACCGGGTCAGGGTCAGCGTCACCTCCCCCTTGCGCGAGCCGCCCAGCGCGGTGATCTCTTCACAGGCGGGCAGCGCGGCCATCAGGTCAGGGTGCAACAGGCGGCACTCGGGGATCGGCACGATCACGTCCGAGGCGCGGGCGTGAAAGCCCACCAGAACCCCCTTTTTCGTCCGCCGCGCGGCCAGCACCGCCCGGCGCCGGCTGAAGGGCGGCGAGGTCAGGATCGGGCGCAGGGCTGCCTCCAGCCCCTGCCCCGCCAGCGCGCGGGCCACGACCTGCGTCTTCCAGTCCGCCACGAAGCCATCGCTGGCATGTTGCAGCGCGCAGCCCCCGCAGCGGGCGAAATGCGGGCAGGGCGCGCGCACGCGGTCGGGCACCGGGGTCAGGATACGGGGGCTGGCGATGCGCCCGTCTTGCACCTCGCCCTCGACCTCTTCACCGGGCAGGGCCAGCGCCACGGTGACGCCGTCGGCGGTCAGCCCCTCGCCCTTGAGGCTGAGCCGCTGGATCACATGGCTCACTCCGCCGCCTCCGTCCCGATGAAGCCGCCCGACTGGTGCGCCCAGAACCGGGCGTACAGACCGTTCTGCGCCAACAGCGCCGCGTGCGGCCCCTGTTCCACGATGCGGCCCTGATCCAGCACGACGATGCGATCCATATGCGCGATGGTCGACAGGCGGTGCGCGATGGCGATCACCGTCTTGCCCTCCATCACCCCATAGAGGGTTTCCTGAATCGCCGCCTCCACCTCGGAATCCAGCGCCGAGGTCGCCTCGTCCAGGACAAGGATCGGCGCGTCCTTCAGGATCACCCGGGCCAGCGACACGCGCTGTCGTTGCCCGCCCGACAGTTTCACGCCGCGTTCGCCGACATGAGCGTCATAGCCGCGCCGCCCTTCCGGGTCCTCCAGATCCAGGATGAACTCATGCGCCTCGGCGCGTTTAGCCGCCGCGATCATCTCGTCCTCGCTGGCCTCGGGGCGGCCATAAAGGATGTTGTCGCGAACCGACCGGTGCATCAGGCTCGCCTCCTGGCTGACCATGCCGATCTGGCGGCGCAGGGATTCCTGGGTGACATGGGCGATGTCCTGCCCGTCGATCTCGATCCGCCCGCCCTCGGCGTCGTAGAAGCGCAGCATCAGCTTGACCAGCGTCGACTTGCCCGCCCCGGACCGGCCGATCAGGCCGACCTTTTCACCGGGCGCGATGGTCAGGTCCAGCCCCTCCAGCCCGCCCGACCCGCGGCCGTAGTGATGGGTCAGGCCCTTCAGCGCGATCCGGCCCTCTTTCAGCACCAGCGGCCTGGCGTCCGGGGCATCGGTCAGGGCAATCGGCTGGGCGATGGTTTCCATCCCCTCGGACACCACGCCCAACGCGCGGAAGAAGCTGGACAGCGCCCACATGATCCAGCCCGTCATCGCGTTCAGTCGCAGGGTCAGGGCCGTGGCCGCCGCCACGATCCCGACGCTGGCCGATCCCTGCATCCACAGCGCGATCGCCCAGCCGACGACCGCCACGATCAGAAAGCCGTTCAGCAAGGTCAGGGTCACATCCATGCGGGTAAAGATGCGCATCTCGGCGGCAAAGGTTTCGCGCGCCCCCTCGATCGCCTCTTTCGCATAGGCCAGTTCGCGGTCGTGATGGGCAAACAGTTTCACCGACTGCATGTTGGTATAGGCGTCCACCACCCGGCCCGTCACCGCGCTGCGGGCATCCGACGCCGCCTTCGACGCCGGGCCGACCCGCTTCATCGTCCAGCGCACCAGCGCGGCGTAGAAGCCCAGCCACAGGATCAGCGGCAACGCCAGCCTTGGGTCGGCGTTGCTGAGAAGGATCAGCGCCCCCACCGAATAGGCCACCGCAAAGGTGATCGCGTCGAACACCTGGAACACCGCCTCTCCGGCGGCCGGCGGCGTCTGCATGATGCGGTTGGCGATGCGGCCGGCGAAATCGTCCTCGAACCAGCCGACCGACTGGCGCAGCACATGGGAATGCGCGCGCCAGCGGATCAACGTGCCGAGATTGGGCATGATCGCGTTGTTCAGCAGCAGCACGTCCAGCCCCTGCAGCGCCGGGCGGATCACCAGGATAAACACCGCCAGCCCGATCATCGCCCAACCGTACTGGTCCCAGACCTCGGCCGGTGTCCCGTTGGACAGGATGTCGACCACCCGGCCCAGCGCGTGGATCAGCCAGACCTCGACCGCCGCAACCAGGATCGCGGCCACGATGGACACGGCCAGGACACGCCAGAACGGGCGGGCATAGGCCCACAGGAACGGCAACAAACGCTGCGGCGGGGTATCGTCCTGGGCATAGGGCGCATAAGGATCGACGAGGTTTTCGAAATAACGGAACATGGACGGGCGGGCCTTTCGCCTGGATACGCCTCGATATAGCTGGCCCGCGCCTACAGGAAAACCATTCCCGCCGAGGCCGCCAGCGCCAGCGCCATGCCCCCCATGAACAGCCGCCACGCCCGTTCACTGGTCAGCAGGTAAGTCAAGAGCGACCCGGCAAAGGACCAGAACAGGCAGACGAACAGGTTGATCCCCGAAAAGGTGCCGCCCAGCCGCAGCGCCTCTTGCAGCGGGGGCAGGCCCGCGGCATAGCCGCTGGCCGCCGCCAGCGCGATAGCCCAGACCTTGGGATTGACCCATTGGAACAGCACCGCCTGCACGAAGGTAAAGGGCCGGTCCCCCGCCGCCGCCCGCCTCTGGCGCGCGGCGGTCAGCAGTTTCCACGCCATCCACAGGATCCACCCCGCCGCCAGAACCCGCAGCGCAAGGGCCAGACCCGGCTGCGCCAGCAGCAGCGCGCCGATGCCCAGCGCTGTCAGCCCCGAGGTCACGCCGACCCCGACCACCACGCCGGCCACATGGGGCAGGGTCGGGCGAAACCCGAACCGCGCGCCCGAGGCGGTCAGAAGGATCACGTTCGGTCCCGGCGAAAACAGGCCCGCAAAGACGAACAGATACAGCGGATCGAGCGACATCAGGCTCTATTCCTGCCCATTGCGCGGTGTATCAGCCAAAAGCGCATCCCGCGTCAGGGCAAAGCCCGACACGATCCACCGCGCCTCTAGCCTCTTTAGATGCGCGCCCAGCGCCGGACCGGAAAGCGCGGGCATCAGGTCGCGCGGCTTGACCGGAAAGGTGGCCATTGCTCCGCGGGCGATCGCATCGCGTGCATCGGCGGGCGGCGGCATCTCCATCAGCGCGGCGCGCAGCAGAACCGCGTCCAGCGCCTGCGCGGCCCCGATGCGATAACCCAGGACCGCCGGCCCCTCGTCCGATCCCATCGCGGCACGCAAATGATCCAGCTTGCGTGCCTCGGCCTTGCTCAGCCGCAGGCGGTCGGCGTGGTCCTGCCCACCAAGGGCGGCCAACCGCCGGATCGGATCGGGCGCGATGCCCCAACCGGTTTCCAGATGTACCAGCACCGGCAGTGCCCTTGCCGCCGCGCCGGGCAGGGCGCGGGCCAGCACGCCGCTGGCCTCCATCGCGGCCACCGATTGCCCCGGATCAGGCGCGGCCAGCAGCTTCTTCAGCTCTGCCCCCACACGTTCCCGCGAAAGCGTCTCTAACCCGGCGGAATTGGCCGCACAGGCCGCCAGCCCCTGCGGATCAAGCCCACCCTCGGGATCGCCATACCACGCATGAAACCGGAAAAACCGCAGGATGCGCAGATAATCCTCGCGGATCCGCGCATCGGCATCATCGATGAACCGCACCCGCCGCGCGATCAGGTCGGGTAAGCCCCCCAGCGGGTCGAGCACCGTGCCATCGGGCCTGGCGTAAAGCGCGTTCATGGTGAAATCACGCCGGTGTGCGTCCTCCTGGGCCGTTTCAGCATAGGCCACGACCGCGTGGCGGCCAAAGGTTTCCACGTCGCGCCGAAAGGTCGTGACCTCATGTGGCAGGCCACCGGCCACCACGGTGACCGTGCCGTGATCGATCCCGGTCGGCACCGGCTTCAGCCGGGCGCCGGCGGCCAGGTCCATCACCCGGTCGGGGCGGGCATCGGTGGCGATGTCGATGTCGTTGACCGGCGCACCCAGCAACGCGTTGCGCACGCAACCCCCGACGAACAATGCCTGATGCCCGGCATCCGTCAGCATCGCGCAAACTGCCTGTGTATGATCGGCAAAGAACCATTCGCCCGCAACCCGCATCACGCCACCCGGTCGGCCAGCGCGCGCAGGATCCGCGCGGTCGCGCCCCAGATGTAATAGGGACCATAGGGCACGGTGAAATAGTGCCGTCTCTGCCCGCGCCAGATCCGCGATTGCACCACGAAATGGGCCGGCGTCATCACATGGGCAAAGGGCACGTCGAACACCTCGTCCACCTCTCCGGCCTCGGGCATCGGCGTGAAGGCGTCCCGAACATGGCCCAGCACCGGGGTCACGGTAAAACCCGTCACCGTTTCGTGGGGCGGCATGGTGCCCAGCACCTCGACCAGATCGGGGGGCAGGCCGATCTCTTCGCGCGCCTCGCGCAAGGCGGCGTCTACCGGCCCTGCATCGCCCTCGTCCACCTTTCCACCCGGAAAGGCGATCTGCCCGGGATGGTGTTTCAGCCGCGACGAGCGTTTCGTCAGGATCAGCCGCAGCCCCCGTGGCGTGGGCCGGACCGGCACCAGGACGGCCGCATCGCGCAGCACGCGCCCCTCGGGCAGGCGAAAGCCCGGATTCAGGTCATAATCCGATGTCTCGCGACCCGCACGGGCCAGCGCGGCGCGCAGCGGGGCGACGGGATCAGTCGGCATCGTCGGGATCTTTCCCAGCCTCGAATCCCAGCGTGGCCGGATCAAGCTCGTAATGGGCGCCACAAAACTGGCAATCGGCGGTGACGATGCCCTCGTCCGTGGTCATGTGACCGATGTCCTTGGCGGAATAGATCGACAGGCTTTGGCGCACGCGGTCCTCGGAACAGGTACAGCCGAATTGAATCCTTTGAGGGGTGAAAACCCGCGGGCTCTCTTCGTGGAACAACCGCACCAGCAATTGCGTGGCCTCGACCCTCGGCCCGACAAGCTCCATTTCCTCGACCGTATCCAGCAGCATGTTGGCCCGCGCCCAGTTTTCGGCGGCATCGCCGTCAAGGATATCCTCGGGCCGCAACAGGCCGGCATCGCCGCTACCACCCTCGCCGGCCGCGAGGGGCGATGCCTCGGGCATCATCTGCAACATCACGCCGCCCGCACGCCAGCGCTCGCCCTGGCCGGGCAGCACGGACCGGCCAAAGGCCAGCGAAAACCGCGTCGGCAATTGTTCGGACTGGGCGAAATATGTCTCTGCACAGGCCGAAAGCGACCCGCCTGAAATCGGCGTAATCCCCTGATAGGGCACCATGTCCCGACCCTGGTCGATCAGCACCGCGAAATAGCCCTTGCCGATCTGGCCGAACGGATCAGCACCGGGCACCAGGCGCTCTGCGTCGAAACTGGCATAGGCGCGGATACGGGCGGGCGCGCCATCCTCTGTCGGGGCGTAATAGTCGGTGGCGATCAGCCGGGCAGGCCCGTCACCCCGTACCTGGAGGCTGAGTTTCCACCGCAACTTGATCGTCTGGCCGATCATCGCCGTCAACAGCGCCGCCTCGGCCACCAGCGCCTCGATCTCGGGCGGATAGTCGTGCTGGGCCAGCACGTTGTCCAGCACACCGTCCAACCGCGCAACGCGGCCGCGGATATCGCTGCGGTCAAGCTGAAAGGGCAGGACGGTATCGTCCCAGGCGATCTGCGATCCGAGTGACATGGGGTTTCCTTGTGCCGCGTGGCTTGGCATACCCGCCTTATACAGAGGCTTCGGGCCAAGCACAAAGGGCGCGCGATGATCAGACGATTCGGAGAGGCGGTCCGCCCGGACCAGGGCTATCGACCGCGGCCCGGGGCCTATGCATTGCTTGTACAGGGGCGCGATCTGCTGGTGACCCACCAGGCCGAGCCGGTACCGGAATTCCAGTTGCCCGGCGGGGGCATCGACCGCGGCGAATCACCTCTCCAGGCACTCCATCGAGAAGTCTTCGAGGAAACCGGCTGGCGCATCGCCGCGCCCCGCCGGTTGGGGGCGTTCAGACGGTTCACCTACATGCCCGAATACGACCTCTGGGCCGAAAAGCTGTGCCATGTCTACCTGGCCAGGCCAGTGCGCGCCCATGGAGAACCGACAGAGCCGGGACACCTTGCATTATGGATGCCCGCCGAGGCCGCACTCGACCACCTTGGCAATGCGGGCGACCGGCATTTCGTGGCACGCTGGCTAGGGCTTGCCTAGCCGAATTCCAGCAGAACGGCAGAGATGTCGTCGGCGAATCCCGCCCCGCCAGTATATCCTGCCAAGCCCGCGATCAGGCCGTCCAGCAATGCCGCCCCGCGCAGGTCGGCATTGCGGCGCAGGATTTCGTGCAACCCCGCCTCGCCCAGTTGCACCCCGGACGGATCGGCGCATTCGGTCAGCCCGTCAGATGCGATCAATAGACGGTCACCGGGGGCAAGCCGGCATTCCGCCACCTCATAGGCGGCGCCGGCGACGAGACCCACGGGCAGACCACCCGCCCCGATTGGCACGACCCCGCCACCCGCACGCTGTAACAGGGGGTGCGGATGGCCAGCCTGGGTAAAACGTACCAATCCGCTATCGAGGTCCAGGATCGCCAAAAGCAGGGTGAAATAATGTTCGGTCTCTATCTCGTCCAGGATCAAGCGGTTCAGATCCGCCGCAACATGGTCGGGCGGGCGCACCTTGACCCGGCCACGGGCATCGCGGTCCAGCGCGAGATTCTGCTCGACCGAGGCCGGGGATAACAGCCCCGCCAACCGCGCCGTCACCATCGCCGCGCTGATCCCGTGACCCGACACATCGACGGCAAACAGGCCAAGCTGGCGCGGACCGGCGGGAAAATAACCGACAAGGTCGCCACCGACCCGCCCGGCCGGTTGCAACAACAAAGAGACCTGCGACCGCCCGAATCGGCGAGAGCGTTCGCGTATCAGGGATTGTTGCAGTTTCCGTGCCTCGATCAGGTCGCGGTCGATCGCATCGTGGATCGATTGCAATTCGGCGAGTGTGCGCATCACCAGGCGGTTCTTGTCGCGCAATTCGCGTTCCATCCGCAGGATGCGCTCGCCCGAGGCGATCCGCGCGCGCAGCTCGCTGGCATTCACCGGCTTGGTCAGGAATTCGTCGGCGCCGTTATCCAGGCCGTTCACCATCTCGCCGGTTTCGGATTTCGACGTCAAAAGGATGAAATAGCCATAGCTTTCCCTTTCGAGCGCTCGAAAGGCACGACAGAATTCCAGCCCGCTCATCCCCGGCATGATCCAGTCGCTGATGATTACGTCGACCAGCTGGGCGCGGCAGATATCCAGGGCCTCTTCCCCTGTGCCGCATTCCAACACCCGATATCCCCAGCGTTCCAGAGACGCCCGCAGGATACGTCGCTGCAAGCGGCTGTCATCGACCAGCAGAACCGCGCGGATCCTCGGCGCAGCATCGGTCGTGGAATGCGGGCATCTGTCCAGGATCACGGCAGTCCCTGTCGGTTCGGTTCCCACAGCGATAGCGCTGCGCGGCTTAACACAAGGTGAACGGGCCCCGATTTCAGCGATCCGCGCAGCCTCGAAAACCAAGCCTTAACCCCCCGGCCCCATGCTGCGCCGAGGTTTACCGTTCCGAGTAAGGAGAGTGCCATGATCGACTGGGCACGCGTTGCCGAATTGCGCGCAGAGGTGGGCGAGGATGCCTTTGGCGAGGTTCTGGACCTGTTTCTCGAGGAAATGGCCGACGCCATGGCGCGGCTATCGGCGGACCCCGATCCGGCCCGGCTGCGCGATGACCTGCATTTCGTGCGCGGCGCGGCGTTGAACCTAGGACTGAAAGAGTTCTGTAGCCTGTGCCAGAGTATGGAACACGGCGCCATGACCGGCGCAGAGATCGACCTGTCACCCCTTTTCGCCTGTTACCGCGATGCGCAGCGGATATTGCTGGCAGGCCAGCCCGCGGGCGCGGACATCGCCTAGATCAGGAATTCGGCCAGGGTCGCATCCTCGGTGATGTCGCGATAGACTAGGCCACTGGCCTCCATACGGGCGAAAAGCGCGGGGAAATTCTCTGCCCGCGTGGTTTCGATACCGATCAGGACGCTGCCAAAGTTGCGAGCCGATTTCTTGAGGTATTCGAACCGCGCGACATCGTCATCGGGACCCAGGAGATCCAGGAAATCACGCAGGGCGCCGGGCCGCTGTGGCAGGCGCAGGACGAAATACTTTTTCACCCCGGAATAGCGCTGCGCGCGCTCCTTGACCTCTGGCAAGCGTTCGAAATCGAAATTTCCGCCCGAGGTGACGCACACCACCGACTTGCCTTGGATCTGCTCGGCAAGCGCGGGCAGAACGTCCACCGCCAAGGCGCCGGCAGGTTCCAGAACGATCCCCTCGACATTCAGCATTTCCAGCATGGTGGCGCAGATCCGGTCCTCGGGGGCCAGCACGACCTCGTCGGCGGCTATCCCTGCAAGCCGGTCAAAGGTCTTTTCGCCGATCCGCGCCACCGCCGCGCCATCGACAAAGGTATCGACCCCCGGCAAGGTAACGGGCGCACCGGCACGAACCGCGGCACTCAATGATGCGCCCCCAGCCGGCTCCACGAACCTGAACGCGGTCTCGGGCGCCACGTCGCGCAGGTAGGACACAACCCCCGCCGCCAGCCCGCCACCGCCCACCGGCAAGATCACCATGTCCGGGCTGCGGTCGAGAACCGACAGGATTTCCACCGCGACAGAGGCCTGGCCCTCGATGACGTCCTCGTCGTCGAAAGGCGACAGGAAATGCGCGCCCACCTCGGCGCAATAGGCCTGGGCCGAGGCCAGCGTATCGTCGAAATAATCGCCCGTCAGGCGGATCTCGATATTTTCGCCGCCAAAGGTGCGGGTCTTGCCGATCTTTTGCTGTGGTGTCGTCACCGGCATGAAGATGACGCCGCGCACCCCGAAATGGCGACAGGCATAGGCGACGCCCTGCGCATGATTACCTGCGCTGGCCGCGACGAACACCTCCTGGCCGGGCCTGTCCGCGATCACCTTGCGCATCGCGTTGAAGGCGCCGCGCAACTTGTAGGACCGCACCGGCGTCAGGTCTTCGCGCTTTAGCCAGATATCGGCACCGAAGCGGTCCGACAGGTGCAGGTTACGCTGAAGCGGCGTGGGCGGGAACAGGCTGCGCATCGCGGTTTCGGCGGCGCGGGCTTTTTCGGCAAAATCACTCATGGTCACAAGCTTTGGCGCGTTTGGCGTCCGGGCGCAAGCGGGCCGTCCCTTGCCCCGGCGATCAAAACCGGCTATCCGCCGCGCGTTACCCGAAAGACGAAAGGTGGCCCATGTCCGCGCCCAAGAAAGTCGTCCTGGCCTATTCCGGTGGCCTCGACACCTCGATCATCCTGAAATGGTTGCAAACCGAATATGGCTGCGAGGTCGTGACCTTTACCGCCGATCTCGGTCAGGGCGAGGAACTGGAGCCCGCCCGCGCCAAGGCCGAGATGATGGGCGCCAGCGCCATCTATATCGAGGATCTGCGCGAGGAATTCGTGCGCGACTTCGTTTTTCCGATGTTCCGCGCCAACGCGGTCTACGAGGGGCTGTATCTGCTGGGCACCTCGATTGCCCGTCCGCTGATTTCCAAGCGGCTGATCGAGATCGCCGAGGAAACCGGCGCCGATGCCATCGCTCATGGCGCCACCGGCAAGGGCAACGACCAGGTCCGGTTCGAATTGTCGGCCTATGCGCTGAATCCCGACATCAAGGTGATCGCGCCCTGGCGCGAATGGGACCTGACCAGCCGGACCAGGCTGATCGACTTCGCCGAGAAGAACCAGATCCCGATCGCCAAGGACAAGCGTGGCGAGGCCCCGTTCAGCGTGGATGCGAACCTGCTGCACACCTCGTCCGAGGGCAAGGTGCTGGAGGATCCGGCGGTCGATGCGCCCGATTACGTCTACCAGCGCACCGTCCACCCCGAGGACGCGCCGAACGACCCCGAATTCGTCGAGGTGACGTTCGAGAAGGGCGACGCGGTCGCGATCAATGGCGAGGCGATGTCGCCCGCCACGATCCTGACGCGCCTGAACGAGCTGGGCGGCAAGCACGGCATCGGCCGCCTGGACCTGGTCGAGGGCCGATTCGTTGGCATGAAATCGCGCGGGATCTACGAAACGCCCGGCGGCACGATCCTGCTGGAGGCACATCGCGGGATCGAACAAATCACCCTGGACCGCGGCGCGGCGCATCTGAAGGACCAGATCATGCCGCAATATGCGGAGCTGATCTATAACGGCTTCTGGTTCAGCCCCGAGCGCGAGATGCTGCAAGCCCTGATCGACAAGTCGCAAGAGCATGTCAGCGGCACCGTCCGGGTAAAGCTTTACAAGGGTCTTGCCCGCACGGTTGGCCGCTGGTCCGACCGCTCGCTCTATTCCGAGGAACATGTCACCTTCGAGGATGACGCGGGCGCCTATGACCAGAAGGATGCGGCCGGTTTCATCAAGCTGAACGCGCTGCGCCTGCGGCTGATCGCGATGCGCAACAGGCGGCTGGGCGGCTGATACCAAACGGCACTCGGCCGGCGGGTTGACGCCCGCCCGACCAGGTTCGCCCCGGTGCAGAAATTTCTGCACCGGGGTTTTTTTGCGGCTTCTGCACCGGGCGCAGCGTCAGCCGACCTCGCAGGCCGCCAGAAGCGCCATGTTGAGAATGTCGTTGACGGTCGAAACGGTCGAACAAATCTGGATCGGCTTGTCCACGCCGGCAAGGATCGGCCCGATCACCGTGGCACCGGCCATTTCCTGCATCAGCTTGACCGAGATCGAGGCCGAGTGCCGCGCCGGCACCACCAGCACGTTGGCAGGGCCGGTCAGGCGGCAGAACGGATACTTGGCCATGGCCGCCGGGTTCAGCGCGACATCGACCGTCATCTCGCCCTCGTATTCGAAATCGACGCCGCGCCGGTCCAGCACATGGGGCGCGAGGTGCATCTTGGTCGCACGCTCGCTGACCGGGTAGCCAAAGGTCGAAAACGACAGGAACGCGACGCGCGGCTCGATCCCCAGGCTGCGGGCCACCGCCGCGGCGCATTCCGCGATATTGGCCAGGTCTTCTTCCTCGGGCCACTCATGCACCAGGGTATCGGCGATGAACACGATCCTGCCCTTGTGCAGCAAGGCCGTCACACCCACCGCGCCATCCTGCGCGCGGGCGTCAAAGACGTGGTTGATCAATTCCAGAACATGGGCCGATTTGCGCGTCGCACCCGTCACCAGCGCATCGCCATGCCCATGCGCCAGCATCAGCGCCGAAAAAACATGCCGGTCGCGCTGTGCCAGCCGGTTGATGTCATGCGCATCGAAGCCTTTACGCTGAAGCCGCTGGTAAAGGAAGGACCGGTAGGCCTCCAGATGGCGGGTGTTGGCGGCATTGACGACCTCAAGCTCGCGCACGGCATCGCCCAGGCCCGCCTGTTCCAGCTTTTCCCGGACTTCCTGTTCGCGACCGACCACCATCGCCTTGCCATAGCCCGCGCGCTGATAGCTGACCGCGGCACGCAGAACGCGCTCGTCATCGCCTTCGGCAAAGATCATGCGCGCCTGCGCCGCCTTTGCCCGCGCCGCGATGCCCGACAGCACCGAGGCGGTCGGGTCCATCCGCGCCTTGAGATTGTGCTGATACCCCTCCATGTCGACGATCGGCCGGCGGGCAACGCCCGTATCCATCCCGGCGCGCGCCACGGCCGGCGGGATCGTGTAGATCAGCCGCGGATCAAATGGCGTCGGGATGATGTAATCCCGGCCAAAGGACAGCTTTTTGCCATAGGCCATGGCGACCTCGTCCGGCACATCCTCGCGCGCCAGTTCGGCCAGCGCCTCGGCGCAAGCGATCTTCATCTCGTCATTGATGGCGCGGGCGTGGATATCCAGAGCCCCGCGGAACAGGTACGGAAAGCCCAGGACGTTGTTCACCTGGTTGGGATAGTCCGACCGGCCCGTGGCAACGATCGCGTCACGGCGCACGGCATGGGCCTCTTCGGGGGTGATTTCGGGATCGGGATTGGCCATGGCGAAAATCACCGGGTTGTCAGCCATGGATTTGACCATTTCGGGCGTAACCGCGCCCTTGACCGACACGCCCAGGAACACGTCGGCACCCATCATCGCCTCTTCGAGGGTGCGGGCCTCGGTTTTCGCGGCGTGGGCCGATTTCCACTGGTTCATCCCTTCGGTACGGCCCTGGTAGATGACCCCCTTGGAATCGCAGGCGATGCAGTTGTCATGCTGCGCGCCCATGGCCTTGATCAGTTCCAGGCAGGCAATGCCCGCGGCGCCCGCGCCGTTCAGCACGATCTTGCAATCCTCGATCTTCTTGCCCGAGATATGCAGCGCGTTGATCAGCCCCGCCGCACAGATCACGGCGGTGCCGTGCTGGTCGTCGTGGAAAACGGGAATGTCCATCTCTTCCTTGAGCCGCTGCTCGATGATGAAACATTCCGGTGCCTTGATATCCTCAAGGTTCACACCACCAAAGGTCGGCCCCATCAGGCGCACCGCCTTGATGATTTCCTCGGGGTCTTCGGTATCCAGTTCGATGTCGACCGCGTTTACATCGGCGAACCGCTTGAACAGGACCGACTTGCCCTCCATCACCGGCTTTGACGCCAGCGCGCCCAGGTTGCCCATCCCCAGGATCGCCGTGCCGTTCGAAATGACCGCGACCATGTTCCCCTTGGTGGTATAGTCATAGGCGGCCTCGGGCGTGTCCGCGATGGCCTGCACCGGAACGGCAACACCGGGCGAATAGGCAAGACTGAGGTCTCGCTGGGTGGTCATCGGCTTGGTCGCCACGATCTCGTATTTCCCCGGCACCGGGTCAATGTGATAGCTCAGCGCCTCTTCGGGTGTGATCTTGGAATTGTCGGCCATGTCGCGGGTATCTCCTGATGCTTGGTCGCGTCATAGCGGGCGGAACGCCCAGTCTCAACAGAATTGGGATTTGCCGCTTTTCGCCGTCAGGCACGGTTTGTAAGGTCCGGGGACCAGCAAACAGGGGGGCATGCGTGAGCGCGGCGAACGGGTCCGTCACACCGATGATGGCACAATACCTGGAGATCAAGGCCGCCCATCCGGGCGCGCTGTTGTTCTACAGGATGGGCGATTTCTACGAGATGTTCTTTGACGACGCGGTTGCGGCGGCCGAAGCGCTGGATATCGCCCTGACCAGGCGCGGCAAGCACCAGGGCGAGGACATCCCGATGTGCGGCGTGCCGGTGCATTCCGCCGAGAGCTACCTGTTGACCCTGATCCGCAAGGGATTCCGAGTTGCCGTCTGCGAACAGCTCGAAGATCCCGCCGAGGCCAGGAAACGCGGATCGAAATCGGTCGTGAAACGCGATGTCGTAAGGCTGGTGACACCGGGCACCCTGACCGAAGAGGCCCTGCTGGAAGCGCGGCGCCACAACTTCCTGGCGGCCTTTGCCGAGGTACGGGACGTGGGCGCGCTGGCCTGGGTCGATATCTCGACGGGCGCGTTCCGGGTGGTGCCCTGCCCCGGCGTGCGACTGGGCCCCGAACTGGCCCGGCTGACCCCGCGCGAGGTTCTTCTGTCAGAGGCACAAGAGGCAGATTGGGCCGAAACAGTCACGGAATCGGGCGCGGCCTTGACGCCCTTATCGCGCGCCAGCTTTGACAGCGCCTCGGCCGAGGCCCGGCTGACCGCGTTGTTCGGCGTCGACACGATGGAAGGTTTTGCAGCCTTTACCCGCGCCGAACTGTCCGCGCTGGGGGCCATCGTCGATTACCTCGACATCACGCAAAAGGGCAAACTGCCCCTGCTTCGCCCGCCTGTGCGAGAGGCTAGTGGCGGAACGCTTCAGATCGATGCGGCCACGCGGCGCAATCTTGAACTGACTGCCAGCCTGACGGGCGGACGCGAAGGCAGCCTGCTGGCCACCATCGACCGCACCGTGACGGCCCCCGGCGCGCGCCTTTTGGAACGGCGGATTTCCAGCCCGTCGCGCGATTTGCCCACGATCCACGGTCGCCTGGCAGCCATCCGGGCCCTGGTCGAGGATGCGGCCCTGTGCGACGGCCTGCGGATCGCCTTGCGAAAATGCCCCGACATGGATCGCGCGCTGTCGCGCCTGGCATTGGACAGGGGCGGGCCACGCGACCTCGCTGCGATCAGGGGCGGGTTGGCGCAGGCCGACACTCTGGCCCAAGCACTGAACGGCGACGGCCTGCCCGAGTTGATTGCCGGGGCGCGCGACGCGCTGATCGGGCATGAACAGACCCTAAATCTGCTGGACCAGGCGCTTGTGGCCGAACCACCACTGATGGTGCGCGATGGCGGGTTCATCGCAACGGGCTTTGACCCCGACCTGGACGAGGCGCGCACCCTGCGCGACGAGGGGCGCAGCGTGATCGCGGGCATGCAGGCCGGTTTCGTGGAGCAGGCCGGAATTTCCTCTTTGAAAATCAAGCACAACAACGTCCTGGGCTATTTCATCGAGGTGACCGCGACCCATGCCGACAGGATGCTCTCACCGCCGCTCTCTGACATTTTCATCCATCGCCAGACCACCGCCAATGCGCTGCGCTTTACGACGGTGGAGCTATCCGAGCTGGAAACCCGCATCCTGAATGCGGGAAACCGGGCGATCGAGATTGAAAAGCGGCTCTATGACAGCCTGAAAACCGCCATTCTGGAGCGTGCAGGCCCCATCGGGCAAGCCGCCGCCGCCCTGGCAGAGATCGACCTTGCCGCCGCGTTGGCCGACCTGGCGCGCGGCGAGAGCTGGTGCGAACCCATGGTCGATGAAAGCCGAAGCTTTCACATCGAGGGCGGTCGGCATCCGGTGGTAGAGGCGAGCCTGCGCAAGCAGGGCACGGGACCCTTCATCGCCAATGATTGCGACCTGTCAAACGGGGCCGATCACGCCGCGATCTGGCTGTTGACCGGGCCGAACATGGCGGGCAAGTCGACATTCCTGCGCCAGAACGCGTTGATCGCACTGCTGGCACAGGCGGGCAGTTACGTACCGGCAACCCGCGCCCATATCGGTCTGGTCTCGCAATTGTTCAGCCGTGTTGGTGCCTCTGACGACCTGGCGCGGGGGCGGTCCACCTTCATGGTGGAAATGGTGGAAACCGCCGCGATCCTGAACCAGGCCGATGACCGCGCGCTGGTCATCCTCGACGAGATCGGCCGCGGCACGGCCACCTATGACGGCCTGTCCATCGCCTGGGCGACGCTGGAATATCTGCACGATGTGAACCGGTGCCGGGGGCTGTTCGCCACCCATTACCACGAAATGACCGCGTTGGCGCACAAGCTGACCGGCGTGGAAAACGCCACCGTCGCGGTCAAGGAATGGCGGGGCGAGGTGATCTTCATGCACGAGGTCCGAAAGGGCGCGGCTGACCGGTCCTACGGGGTGCAGGTCGCGCGGCTTGCCGGGCTGCCCGCATCGGTCGTGGAACGCGCCCGCATCGTGCTGGAGGCGCTGGAAAAGGGCGAGCGCGAGGGCGGGCGCCCGCAGAAAACTCTGATCGACGACCTACCGCTGTTTTCGGCGGTGAAAGAGCCGGTTTCTGCAACTGCGCCGCGGTCCGCGTCGATGCTTGAGGACATGCTCGCCGGGATACATCCCGACGAGCTGTCACCGAAACAGGCGCTGGAGCTGATCTATGATCTGAAGGCCCTCACCCGGCCCGATTAGGAGGCCGGCGTAGATGACACGCCGACCTGCGCCGGGCGCAGCAGCCGATCATGCAGCATGAAACCCACCGCCATTACCTGGATGATATCGCCGGCGCGGGTCTCGGGAACGGGGGCTTCGAACATCGCCTGGTGCAGCAACGGGTCAAAGGCATCGCCCACCGCTGGCGCGATCCGTTCGATCCCGTGCTTGGAAAAGACATTGGACAGCTCTCGCAAGGTCAGTTCGATCCCTTCGAGGAGGGCCTTGTTCGCCTCGCGCTGCTCATCCGTCACAACATCCAGCGCCCGAGACAGGTTGTCATAAACCGGCAACAGGTCGCGCGCGAGTTTCGAGCCACCGTATTGTTCGGCTTCGCGGCGGTCGCGCTCGCTGCGCTTGCGGGCGTTTTCCGCATCGGCCAGCGCGCGCAGGAAACGGTCGCGCAACTCGTCACGCTCGGCGCGCAACGCATCAAGATCGCCTTCGGGGAGATCTGTGCCTGCCTCGGCGGGTTGTTCGGCCTCGGTGCTGACGGTTTGCTCGGTCTCGATCTCGTTCTTTTCAGGTTCTGCCATGGTCATCCCTTGCCCCGGTCGGAAATCAGTTTGCCGACCACCTGAGCCGTGTAATCCACGATCGGCACGATCCGCCCGTAATTCAGCCGGGTCGGCCCGATCACGCCCACGGCGCCGATGATCTTTCGATCCGCGTTCATATAGGGAGAGACCACCAGAGAGGAACCAGAAAGTGAAAAAAGCTTGTTCTCGGAGCCTATGAAAATGCGCACCCCGTCGCCCTCTTCGGTGCGTTCGAGAAACTCGACGATATCGCGCTTGCGTTCGAGATCGTCAAAGAGGCTGCGGATGCGTTCCAGTTCGGCGCTTTCGGCGCTGTCCTCCAGAAGATTGGACCGCCCGCGAACGATCAGCCTGGCCTGAGTTTCACCCTCGTTCTCCCAAACAGCAAGGCCCGACTCGACCATGGACCTTGCGCGCTCGTCCAGTTCCTGGCGGTGTCGGGTGACCTCCACGGCCATCGCCTCGCGCAATTCGCTCAGCGTCTTGCCTTCGGCCAGCGCATTCAGGAAATTCGCGGCCTCCCGCATGGAGGACGGGGTCTGCCCCGGCGCAGGCCGGAACACGCGGTTTTCAAGGTGCCCATCGGCAAAGACCAGAACCGCCAGCGCCCTGTCCGGCGCCAGGTTGACGAAATCGATATGCCTGATCGGCGCCTCGTGCTTGGGCGCCAGGACGAGGCTGGCCCCCCGCGTCACGCCCGACAAGGCCGCGCCGATCTTGTCCAGCATCGACCCCACGTCACGGGCATTGCTGCCCACGGTCGCGTCGATCTTTTCACGATCTCCCGGCTCCAGTTCCTGGATCTCTAGCAGCCCATCGACGAACATCCGCAGACCCAATTGTGTCGGCACCCGCCCCGCCGACACGTGCGGGCTGTCCAGAAGCCCCAGGAATTCGAGATCCTGCATCACGTTCCGGATCGTGGCGGCACTGACCTTTTCGGTCATCGACCGTGTCAGGGTCCGCGATCCCACCGGATCGCCGGTCGCGAGATAGCCCTCGACCACGCGGCGAAAGACCTCGCGCGAGCGGTCGCTCATCTCTCCAAGCATGTTCGGACTCTGGTTCACGTCTGTGGTTCTCTACACAAGCGGGGCCATTAAAAACGAGGATTCGCGCAGGTCAATCGGGGTTGCATCGGCGCGTCGGTCATGTGAGCAAAGCGCCAAGCCGCAGAAAGGATGTTCCATGCGCCCCTCTGGACGTGATGTAAGTGAAATGCGCCCGGTTTCAATCGAGACCGGGGTAACCAAACATGCCGAAGGGTCGTGCCTGATCCGCATCGGCGATACCCATGTCCTTTGTACCGCGTCCCTGGAACCGCGCGTACCTCCATTTCTGAAAAACTCGGGCCTTGGCTGGGTAACCGCCGAATACGGGATGCTGCCGCGGGCCACGACAACCCGTATGCGGCGCGAGGCCACGGCGGGAAAACAGGGCGGGCGCACCGTCGAAATCCAGCGCCTGATCGGGCGATCCTTGCGTGCCGGTGTCGATCGCGTCGCGTTGGGGGAACGCCAGATCACCGTGGATTGCGACGTGATCCAGGCCGATGGCGGCACGCGTTGCGCGGCGATTACCGGGGGATGGGTTGCCCTGCGCCTGGCCGTGAACAAGCTGTTGAAGACCGGCGAGGTCCTTTCGGACCCGCTGATCGATCCGGTGGCGGCGGTTTCTTGTGGCATCTATGCCGGACAACCCGTTCTTGATCTCGATTACCCCGAGGATAGCGAGGCAGGTGTCGACGGGAATTTCGTGATGACCGGAAGTGGCCGTTTGATCGAGGTGCAGATGTCGGCCGAGGGCGGCACCTTTACCCGCGTCCAGATGGACAAGTTGATGGAGCTTGCCGAGAAGGGCGTGACCGATCTTGTCGCCGCCCAAAAGGCAGCGGTGGAGGCATAGACGATGCGACCCTTTGCCGGTGACAGGCTGTTGGTAGCGAGCCACAATATCGGCAAGCTGGAAGAGATCGCGCATCTTCTTGAACCCTACGGGGTCAGCGTCGTCGGTGCCGCCGAGATGCAACTGCCCGAACCGGCCGAGACCGAAACCACCTTTGTCGGAAATGCCCGCATCAAGGCCCATGCCGCCGCCCGCGCCACGGGCCTGCCTGCGCTGGCCGATGACAGTGGGCTGGCGGTCGAGGCCCTGGGCGGCGCACCCGGCGTCTATACCGCCGATTGGGCCGAAACCGGCAATGGCCGCGACTTTGTCATGGCCATGGAGCGGGTCTGGCATGAACTTGAGGCTGCGAACGCCGCCGAGCCGCGCAAGGCCACCTTTTGCTGCACCTTCGTGATGGCCTGGCCCGACGGCCATGACGAGGTGTTCGAGGGCCGAATGCCCGGCCGCATCGTCTGGCCGATGCGCGGCGACCGGGGTCATGGATATGATCCGATCTTTCAACCTGACGGCTATGACGTGACCTTTGCCGAAATGGATCGCTGGGAAAAGAACAAGATCAGCCACCGCGCACGCGCGTTTGAAAAACTGGTGGAGATCTTTGACCGCTGAGGATTGGCGCGCGGGTGGCTTTGGCCTTTACCTGCACTGGCCGTTTTGCCTGGCCAAATGCCCCTATTGCGATTTCAACAGCCATGTCGCGGCAGATATCGACATGCAAGCCTGGCGGGCGGCCTATCTGTCCGAGATCCGTCGGATCGGGGCCGAAACCGGCCCACGCGTGCTGACTTCGGTCTTTTTCGGGGGCGGCACGCCCAGCCTGATGTCGCCCGACCTGGTCGATGCGATCATGATCGCAATCCGCGCAACTTGGCCCTGCGCCAATGACCTTGAGGTGACACTAGAGGCCAATCCGACCTCGGTCGAGGCCGGACGGTTCGCAGGCTATGCCGCCGCCGGGGTCAACCGCGTCTCGCTCGGGGTGCAGGCGCTCAACGATGCCGATTTGCGGCGCTTGGGGCGGATGCACACGGCCGCCGAGGCCCGTGCCGCCTACGATATCGCGCGGCGACAGTTTTCAAGAGTCAGCTTTGATCTGATCTACGCGCGCCAGGATCAACCCCTTGCCGCCTGGCGGGCCGAACTGCACGAGGCGATGGCGATGGCGGTCGATCACCTATCACTTTACCAACTGACGATCGAACCCGGCACCGCCTTTGGCGACCGCCTGGCGCGTGGTGGTTTGCGAGGGCTGCCCGATGAAGATCTGGGTGCCGATCTCTATGCCGCGACCCAAGACATCTGCGCGGCCGGTGGATTACCGGCCTACGAGGTCTCTAACCATGCCAAACCGGGCGCCGAGTCGCGGCATAACCTGGTTTACTGGCGCGCTGGCGATTACGCGGGAATCGGGCCCGGCGCGCATGGCCGTCTGACACTGGATGGTCATCGCTGGGGCACCGCCACGCCCCGCGCGCCCCAAGCGTGGCTGAACCAGATCGCACGCGACGGTCACGGGGAGATTCCACGCACGCGGCTGGATGCCGCCGACCAGGCGCTGGAATACCTGATGATGGGGCTGCGCCTGGTCGAGGGCATTTCCCCGGATCGTTATCACCGGATCGCGGGAAAACCCTTAAACACTTTTAAAATCAATTACTTGGTTGATGATGGCCTGCTTGTCACCGAGGCGGATGCCCTGCGCTGTACCCCGCGCGGCCATAGCTTGTTGAATGCCGTCCTGCGAGAGCTGATTCCTGACTGAGCCGGATCAGCCGTAGTCACCGCCAGCGCCAAGCACGGCACACAGCCGGTCGAGCGCATCAAGATCCTTGTAGGATATCGTTACCCGACCCGTCCCATCCGCACAATGATCGATCGACACATCCATACCCAGCGCGGCCGCTAGGTCCTGTTCCAAGGCACGGGTATCGGCATCCTTTTCCAGCGCCTTTGACCGCGGGGCCGTGGGGGCCGCATCACGGGGTTTCGGCTTTGCCAATTTCTCGGTCTCGCGCACCGATAACCGCCCCTGGATCACCCTGCGCGCCAATGCAACCGGGTCATCGGTGGTGACCAGCGCGCGGGCATGTCCCATGCTGAGCAACCCTTCCCGCAAATAGCCCAGGACCTCGTCGGGCAGTTGCAACAGGCGTAACAGGTTCGCGATATGGCTGCGGCTTTTGCCCAGGGCCTCGGCCAGCTTTTCCTGGGTATGGCCAAACCGTTCCATCAACTGGCGATAACCTGCCGCCTCTTCAACGGGGTTCAGGTCTGCGCGCTGGATATTCTCGATGATCGCGATTTCCAGGACTTCGGTATCGTCGAGGCTCCGCACCAATACCGGAACCTCGTGCTGTTGCGCCATTTGCGCGGCACGCCAACGCCGCTCGCCAGCCACGATTTCAAACCGGCCCTGCGATGTCTTGCTCGGCCGCACGATCAGCGGCTGGATCACGCCCTTGACGCGAATCGACTCTGACAATTCCCTTAACGCATCCTCGGAAAACTGGCGGCGTGGCTGATCAGGGTTTGGTTCCAGCAGGTCGAGCGCCATCATCTGATCGGGCCTCGAGCGCGGCGCATCACTGCCTGTTTCAGGGGCGGACGCCAAATTGACATCGGCCATCAACGCCGAAAGACCCCGCCCCAAGCCCCGTTTTTCCGGTTTCTTGCTTGTCATTGCCTGTCCCTTTTCATGCCGTTGCCGGAACCTTGGAGTTCAGCATCTCGCGCGCCAGGTCACGATAGGCAAGCGCACCTTTCGAATTCGGGTCATAATCCAGAACCGGCATCGCGTAGGACGGCGCCTCTGACAGGCGGACATTCCGGGGGATCACCGTCTGGAAAACCAGTTCGCCCAAATAGGCACGGGCATCGGTTTCCACTTGTTGCGACAGGTTGTTGCGCATGTCCGCCATGGTCAGAACAACGCCCTCTATCCGCAGGCCGGGATTGGCCGTTTGCCGCAGTTCGCGTATCGTCAGCAAGAGTTGCGAAAGGCCCTCTAGCGCGAAAAACTCGCTTTGCAGCGGAACCAGCACAGAATGGGCGGCGACCATCGCGTTGACGGTCAAAAGGCTCAGCGCCGGTGGACAGTCGATAAGGATGAAGTCGAACCCGTACACGTCGATCGCAGGCTGGCGCAGCGCATCGTGCAAAAGGAAGCTGCGTTTTTCCGTTGCCACCATTTCGATATCGGCTGAACTGAGATCGGTCGTTGCCGGCGCGATCATCAAACCGGCCACCCCGGTCGGCAAGATCACCTCGGCCAACGGAGCATCCTCCAATAGCAGGTCATAGGTCGTTTTCTTGCGCTGTTCCTTGTCGACGCCCAGCCCCGTCGACGCATTCCCCTGCGGATCGATATCCACGATCAGCACCTTGCGCCCCTCTTTCACGAGCGCGGCACCCAGGTTGATGGCTGTCGTGGTCTTTCCGACGCCGCCCTTCTGGTTGGCAACGGCGATTATTTTCGGGCCCTTGGGGCGGGTGGGGTCAGACACGCGCGATGCCTCCGAGTTTCAGAATGACGGCTTGGGGATCGGTCTTGCTGGCGATTTTCTGAACGTTGAACGTCCAGGTTGCAAGCGCGGCCTGCAATTCTTCGGCATGGCGCGCACCCTTGGGGAAAAGGGCGATCCCATGCGGCGCGAGATGTCGTTCGCCAAAGGCCAAGAGATCGGACAGGGCGGCCAGGGCACGGGCCGACAAAACGTCGGCACCCTGCGGCGGAACAGCCTCGATCCGGTCATTTATCACGGTGACGTTGAGCAATCCGAGTTCACGCGCAACCGTGCGCAGAAAAGTTGCCTTGCGCTGATCGCTTTCAATCAGCGTGATACGCATCCCGGGCGCATCATCGACCGCCAGGATCGCGATGACGAGGCCCGGGAAGCCGCCGCCACTTCCCAGATCAACCCAGTGGCACGCATCGTCGGGCCGCAAATCGAAGAGTTGGGCCGAATCGGCAATATGGCGGCTTTCAAGCTCATCCAGCGTCTTGCGCGACACGAGGTTGATCGCCGGGTTCCACTTGCGCAACAAAGCAGCGTAGGCGGCCAGCCTGTCCGATGTTTCACGTGGAACATCTTGCAGACGACTCATGCCGTCCGCCGCTCGATCTGGCGCAAGCGCGCGAGAATCAGCGTCAAGGCCGCAGGCGTCATCCCGTCGATCCGACCGGCCTGCGCCAAGGTTTCCGGCCGCGCCGAGACGAGTTTGGCCTTGAGTTCGTTCGACAAGCCCTCGATAGCGGCATAGGGGAAGTCTTTCGGCAACACCTGCGCCTCGTCCCGACGCATCGCGGCGACATCCAGTTCCTGACGCTTGATGTAATTGGCATAAAGCGCGTCACGAGAAATCTGCGCGCGCGCCTCTGCATCCACATCGGCAAGCGTGGGATCAAGCGCAACAAGATCATCGAATCCGACATCAGGGAAGGCCAGAAGGTCGATACCGCTGCGTCTTTGGCCATCCGCGTTTACCTTGATACCTGCCGCAGCAATCTGTCGCGGTGTCAGCGACATCCCCTCTAACCGCGTGCGGGCGGACTTGATTCGCGACATCTTGTCCTCGAATATCGCACAACGCGCCTCGCCCACACAGCCAAGCCGAATCCCCATCGGCGTCAGGCGCTGGTCGGCATTATCGGCCCTGAGCGACAGACGAAACTCTGCGCGCGAGGTAAACATGCGATAAGGCTCGCTAACCCCGCGCGTGACCAGGTCATCGATCATCACACCAATATAGCTATCGGTCCGATGAAATTGTACCGGCCCCTGCCCCGCTGCGAATCGTGCGGCGTTCAAACCGGCGACCAGGCCCTGGGCGGCGGCCTCTTCATAGCCGGTTGTGCCATTGATCTGCCCGGCAAGCCAAAGCCCCGGGACGTCGCGCAATTCCAGTGTCGCGGACAAGGCTCGCGGATCGACGTAATCGTATTCTATGGCATAGCCCGGTTGCAGGATCGAAGCCTGTTCCAACCCGAGGATGGAATGAACGTAATCCGCCTGAACGTCCTCGGGCAGTGAGCTGGAAATCCCGTTCGGATAGACCGTCGGATCATCCAGCCCTTCGGGTTCAAGGAATATCTGGTGCGACTCCTTGTCGGCAAACCGAACGATCTTGTCCTCGATCGAGGGACAATATCGTGGGCCGACGCCCTCTATATGTCCGCCATACATTGCCGAACGACCGAGATTGGCGCGAATGATGTCATGGGTCCGAGGGTTGGTATGGGTGATCCCGCAGGCGATCTGGCGCACGAAAACGCCCTTGGACAAAAACGAGAACATCACCGGATCGTCGTCGCCCGGCTGATTGTCCAACCTGTCCCAATCAATCGTCCGCCCATCCAGACGCGGCGGCGTGCCTGTTTTCAGACGCCCGAGAGGCAGGTTGAAATCACGCATGCGCGCAGCCAGCCTTATCGAGGGGCGGTCCCCCATCCGCCCCCCCGCGATCTGGCGATCGCCTATATGAATGACACCGTTCAGAAAGGTGCCGGTGGTCAAAATAACCGCACTCGCGGCAATCTCGGTCCCGTCGGCCATTACGACGCCGTTCAGTCGATGCCCGTCCTGCCGCAGGTCCGCAGCCTCGCCCTCGATGATCGCCAGGTTCGGCATCTCGGCCAACATCGCCTGGACCGCACGGGCATAAAGCTTGCGATCGGCCTGCGCACGCGGCCCCTGAACGGCAGGCCCCTTACGACGATTCAAAAGCCGAAACTGGATGCCTGCCCGATCTGCCGCCTGACCCATCACGCCGTCCAGCGCGTCAACCTCGCGCACCAGATGGCCCTTGCCCAGACCACCGATGGCCGGATTGCAGGACATCACCCCGATATCCCGGCGCCGCAACGTGACCAGCGCCACGCGCGCGCCCAGCCGGGCGACGGCATGGGCCGCCTCGGCCCCGGCGTGACCGCCGCCAACAACAACGACATCAAAGGCGCGATGTTCCACGTGAAACATTCCTCATTTGCCCAGACAGAAGCGCGCGAAGATCTCGTCCAGCACATGCTCGACATCGACACGGCCAACCAGCGAATCCAGCGCGCGGATCGCGCGGCGCAGATCCTCGGCCGCCAGTTCCGCAACCTCCATCCCTAGAGATAGCTGATTCTGAGCCTCGCCGATAGCGCCCTGCGCCACGATCATCGCCTGCCTGTGTCTGGCCCGCGTCGCCGTGACCGCCCGCGCTGCCCGCTGCTCCAGAACCGAGGTAATGCGCGCCACCAGTTCCGCAACCCCCTGCCCCGTCTTGCCGGACACAGCCAGCCCGTCGCCCCCGGCCAGATCCGCCTTGCCCCGGACCACGATATCCTCGGCCAAGGGGGCCAACCCCTGGGTTTCGCCGCTATCGTCCAGCAGGAAGATCCGCAGATCCGCCGCCTTCGCCCGGTCGATCGCGCGAGCGATGCCGATGGTTTCCACCGCGTCGGCACTGTCGCGCAGGCCCGCCGTATCCAGGATCGTCACCGGCAACCCGTGCAGATCCATCCGAACCTCGATCACGTCGCGGGTTGTGCCCGCATGTTCCGAGGTGATCGCGGCCTCGCGCCCCGCCAAATGGTTCAGCAGCGTGGATTTTCCTGCATTGGGCGGCCCGACGATGGCCACCTCGAACCCCTCGCGGATGCGTTCGGCTACGGCCACGCCATCTATCTCTGCTGTCAGTTCGCAAAGCATTGCATCCAACAGCGCGCCAACCTCGCCTGTCACATCAACGGGAACCTCTTCATCAGCGAAGTCTATCGTCGCCTCCAACAGGGCTGCGGCACGAATCAGGTTCGACCGCCAGCTTTCAGCCCGATCCCCCAATGCACCAGACAATACGCGCAATGCCTGGCGCCGCTGCGCCTCGGTCTCGGCCTCCAACAGGTCGCCAAGCCCCTCGACCTGGGCAAGATCCATAACCCCGTTTTCCAACGCGCGGCGCGTGAATTCGCCCGGCTCGGCCATACGCATCCCGGGCAGACGGCCCAGTGCGGCCAGCACCGCCGCCACAGTGGCCGGGCTACCATGGCATTGAAACTCAACCACTTTTTCGCCGGTGAAACTGGCGCCCTCATCAAAGGCCAGCACCAGGGCCTCATCCAGAAGACCCCCCTCGCCATCGTGCAAGCGGCGCAGCCCCGCCACCCGCGACGCGGGCAAGGACCCCGCCAGCGCTTGCCCCGCCTCAGCCGCGCGCGGCCCGGAGATGCGAATGACGGCGACGCCGGCCTTCCCGCGCGCCGTGGCCAGGGCAAAGATCGTGTCCACCACTCATCCTCGGGCGTGTCCGCCTCAGGTATTCATCGAATCGAAGAAATCCGAATTTGTCTTGGTCTGCTTGAGCTTGGAAATCAGGAACTCGATCGCATCGGTCGTGCCCATCGGGTTCAAGATGCGGCGCAAGACGAAGGTCTTTTGCAAATCGCCCTTGTCGACCAGCAGATCCTCTTTCCGCGTGCCGGACTTGAGGATGTCCATCGCCGGGAAGACGCGCTTGTCCGCGACCTTGCGGTCCAGCACGATTTCGCTGTTCCCGGTGCCCTTGAATTCCTCGAAGATGACCTCGTCCATGCGCGAGCCGGTGTCGATCAGCGCGGTTGCGATGATGGTCAGCGATCCGCCCTCCTCGATGTTCCGGGCCGCGCCAAAGAACCGTTTCGGCCGCTGCAGCGCGTTGGCATCCACACCGCCGGTCAGAACCTTGCCCGAGGACGGAACCACCGTGTTATAGGCCCGGCCCAAGCGCGTGATCGAGTCCAGCAGGATCACCACGTCGCGCTTGTGTTCAACCAGGCGTTTTGCCTTTTCGATCACCATTTCGGCCACCGCAACGTGCCGCGTCGCCGGTTCGTCGAAGGTCGAGGAGATCACCTCGCCCTTCACCGACCGCTGCATGTCGGTCACCTCTTCGGGCCGTTCGTCGATCAGCAGGACGATCAAGTAGCATTCGGGGTGGTTGGTCTCGATCGAGTGGGCGATATTTTGCAACAGCACCGTCTTACCGGTGCGCGGCGGCGCGACGATCAGCGCGCGCTGGCCCTTCCCGATGGGCGAAACCAGATCGATGATCCGCGCCGAACGGTCCCTGATCGTCGGGTCCTCGATTTCCATTTTCAACCGCTGATCGGGATAAAGCGGCGTAAGGTTGTCGAAGTTGATCTTGTGCCTGGCTTTTTCAGGCTCCTGGAAATTGATCGCCGTGACCTTGGTGATCGCGAAGTAGCGCTCATTCTCGCGGGGGGCCTGCATCACGCCCTCAACCGTGTCGCCGGTCCTCAAGCTATGCTGCCGGATCATGTCGGGCGAGACATAGATATCGTCCGGACCCGGTAGATAATTGGCCTCGGGCGAACGCAAGAAGCCAAAGCCATCCTGCAACACCTCGAGAACCCCGTCACCGGCAACCTCCCAGCCCTCTTCGGCGCGCTCCTTCAGGATGGCGAACATCATGTCGCCCTTGCGCATGGTTGAGGCGTTCTCGATCTCAAGTTCCTCGGCCATTGCCAGGAGGTCCTTGGGGCTTTTCGCCTTGAGATCGGCGAGATTGAGGCTTTCGTCGGTCATGGGATGCTTTGCAAAACGGGCGCCCTGAATGGCGCGACCTGTAAAATAGGGGAAAGACGCGGACCGGACGGCCCGCGTTGACCCCGCTGCATAGAGCCGGCGCTACGTTCTGTCAATCTCTCAGAACTTGAAGATCACAGAGAACACGATGACCAGCATCAACAGCGTCGGCAATTCGTTCATCATGCGGAACGCCTTGCCACTGCGCGTGTTCGTGCCGGCGATGAACTCTTTGCGGCGCGCACCCAGCCACATGTGGAACCAGGTCATAGCGATGATCGCTGCACCCTTGGTGTAAGGCCATATCGTCAACCAGTCGACGATGCCCGGCGTGAACACCAGCATCAACCCGAAAATCCAGACCGCGATCACCGACGGATTCATGATGTAGCGATAAAGTTTCATCTCCATCACCTGGAAAATCTCGTCGGCCTGGTCACCCACGCTGGAACGCTCAACATGGTAGACAAAGATGCGCGGCAGGTAGAACAGGCCCGCCATCCAGGTCAACACCGCGATGATGTGCAGCGATTTGGTCCAAGGATAGGCTGCGGCCAGGAAATCAAGGATCGGATCAAACATCTGGGGCCTCGCTGTTGGGCAATCACCTGCCCTTCTATGGAAAAATGAAATGAAAAGAAAAGATGATGATGTTGGTTGGGCCTGTGAATAACGGGGATTACCCATTCATCCCGAGAGTCATGCACAGCCTATCGTATTGTGGATAATTATGTTGATAATTGTAACCATCATGTGAGAACTCGAAAAAACCGTTTAATTGCAATATATTATATCTTATTCCTTGGGTGTTACCCTGTGGATGATGTTGAATATTTTGCGGTTTTGTGGTTTCTTCACATGATCTGCCTGCGACGATCCACCGTGTATCGACCTGTCGGTTGGCTTGACTTTTCCCATGTGTCCGTCAACTCGGGGCGCCGTAGCCCGGTTTTGTCCCGTTCTGTCCTCGGCTTTTCTTGGTTTTATTCACAGGTTTTCCCCCATGGCCCAGCGCATCATCCTCGCATCCGGTTCCGTCATCCGTCGCCAGTTGCTGGCCCGGTCCGGCCTCGTCTTTGACGCGGTGCCCGCGCGCGTCGACGAAGAGGCGATCCGCCAGGGGCTGGAGGCCGAACATGCCGGGCCCGAGGACATCGCCGAGGCACTGGCCACGTTCAAGGCACGGAAAGTAGCCGAGAAAGACCCATCTGCGTTGGTGATCGGTTGCGATCAGATCCTGGTCCACCGTGGCACGATCCTGGGAAAACCGGGATCGTTGGACGAGGCCAGGGCACAGCTGTGCCGCTTGCGTGGCGGGCAGCATCAGCTTTTGTCGGCGGTGGTGATCTATGATGACTTGCAACCGCTCTGGCGGCATATTGGCACGGTAACGCTGACCATGCGGCCGTTTTCCGATGCATTTGTAGAAGCCTACCTTGATCGGAACTGGGCCAGTGTTCGAGATGCCGTCGGTGCCTACAAACTGGAAGAGGAAGGTGTGCGCCTTTTCACTTCCATCGAAGGGGATTATTTTGATGTTCTGGGAATTCCGCTCTTGCCGCTTTTGACCTTCATGATCACCCGCGGGGCTTTGCAGGCATGACAGACAAGATACCGCTGGCCGGTGTTATTGGCTCACCCGTCGCGCATTCGAAATCACCAGCGCTGCATGGTCACTGGCTGCGTCGACACGGGATAAGGGGCTATTATATCCCGATGGACGTGGCCCGTGACGATCTGAAATCAGCGTTGGAAACCCTGCCAAGGCTGGGATTTGTCGGGGTCAACGTGACAATCCCCCATAAAGAGGCGGTTCTTGCGCTGGCAGATCTCGTGTCTGACCGCGCGGCATTGATCGGTGCGGCGAACACGTTGATCTTTCGGCCCGATGGCAAGGTCCATGCCGATAATACCGATGGTATCGGATTTATCGAAAACCTGCGCCAGGGGGCGCCCGGCTGGGACCCGGTTGCGGGGCCCGCGGCGGTTCTGGGGGCGGGTGGTGCCGCACGGGCGATCGTGACTGCGCTGGCTGAACAGGGTGTGCGCGAGATCCGTCTGTCAAACCGCACCCGCGCGCGCGCCGAGGCCCTGCGCGCAGAGTTCGGCCCCAAGATCGTCGTCTATGATTGGGTGCAGGCCGGCAACATGCTGGACGGCGCGGCCACGGTGGTCAACACGACCTCTCTGGGCATGGTGGGCAAACCGGAATTCCGTGTCCCGCTGGACGGTTTGTCGCGCGAGGCAGTGGTGACCGATATCGTCTATGCCCCTCTACAGACATCCCTTTTGAAAGAGGCCCGTGCCCGTGGATGTGTGACGGTCGACGGTCTGGGCATGCTGTTGCACCAGGCGGTTCCGGGTTTCGAACGATGGTTCGGCGTTCGTCCCGAGGCCGATGCCGCCGCACGCGCCGTGGTTCTGGAGGAATGACGGCGAGGTCTTTCCTGTTGGGCCTGACCGGGTCGATCGGCATGGGAAAATCGACGACGGCTATGTTCTTTCAAGAGGCCGGCGTCCCGGTCTGGGATGCGGATGCGGCGGTGCATCGGCTTTATGGTCCGGGCGGTGCGGCGGTCGCGGCCATCGCGGCGCTCTGTCCCGAGGCCATACGGGATGACGCGGTGGATCGCGATGTTCTGAAACGCTGGATTGCCAGTGATCCCTGCGCCCTGTCCCGTATCGAGGCTGCGGTTCATCCGCTTGTAGCACAAGACCGGGCGGCGTTTGTTGCGCGCCATTCCGACGCACCGCTTGTCGTGCTGGATATTCCGCTGTTGTTCGAAACCGGCGCAACGGGCGGGATGGACGCGGTTCTTGTCGTCAGTGCTCCGCCAGAGGTTCAGCGCGCCCGTGTCCTGGCCCGTCCCGGCATGACCGCGGCCCAGTTCGAAACGATACATGCCCGCCAGATGCCGGATACGGAAAAGCGCGCCCGCGCCGATTACGTTATCGAAACGCAGTCGCTTGAACAGACCCGCGCCGAGGTGCAAGCCTTGGTGCAAAAGCTGGGGGCTACGCATGCGTGAAATCGTTCTGGATACCGAAACCACGGGTTTCGAACCCTCCGAGGGGCATCGTATTGTTGAAATTGGCGCGGTCGAGTTATGGAATCACCTGCCCACCGGCAAGACGTTTCACCAGTATATCAACCCTGAACGCGGAATGCCGGACGAGGCGTTCGGCGTTCACGGAATCGGCCCCGATCTGCTGACGCAGCCGCGTGCCCCCAGGCCCGGCGAAATCACGCTGCGCGACAAGCCGGTCTTTTCGCTCGTGGCGCGGAATTTTCTCGATTTCGTGGGCGATGCGAAACTGGTGATTCACAACGCCACCTTCGATATGAAATTCCTGAACGCCGAGCTGGGCTGGCTGGGCTTGCCGGCCTTGCCCTTGGAACAGTCGATCGACACGCTGGCCATGGCGCGAAAGAAATTTCCTGGCTCGCCTGCCACGCTGGACGCGCTTTGCCGTCGTTTCTCGGTCGATAACTCGTCCCGTGACAAGCACGGCGCGCTTCTGGATTCGGAAATCCTTGCAGAGGTCTACCTGGAGCTGATCGGCGGGCGTCAGCCCGACCTCGTCCTGGCCTCGGGTTCGAGGGGCACTACCGGGCCATCAGGTCGCTCCGGGGCCGGGTCTGAGTGGCGCCCGCGACCTCGTCCGACCGCCTTGCCGTCGCGCCTGACACAAGAAGAAACCGCCGCCCATGCCGCCTTTGTCGAGGGGTTGGGCGACGGTGCGCTCTGGAAAGAGTTCAGCTAGAACCGCTCAGGCGGTCCCGGCGGTTTCTTGCTGTTGCTGTTGCTGCTGGGCGCGGCGCATCAATTCCTGGCGGTAGAGCGCGACGAAATCCACCGGTTCGAGGTTGACAGGCGGAAATCCGCCATCGCGCGTCATGTCGGACACGATCCGGCGCACGAAGGGGAACAACAGCCGCGGCCCCTCGATCAGAAGGAAAGGGTGCAACTGGTCCTCGGGCAGGTTTTCCACCTGGAGGATGCCAGCATATTCCAGCTCCATCAGAAAAATCTCTGTGCCATCAGCCTTGTTCTTTGACGTGATCTTGTACTTGTTGATCACCTCGTACTGGTTTTCGGTCTGGCGCTTGCGCGCATCCATGCCGACCTCGACCGCGATTTCGGGGGTCACATCGCCCTGAATGCCTTTTTGAACAAGGATGTTCTCGAAGGACAGGTCACGGATATACTGGGTCAGCACGCGCAATTTCACTTGCGGCTGCTGGTCTGCGGCGCCGTTGCCTTGGGTCTCGCTCATGGCATGCTCCTGCCGGGGTTTATGTCGGGTGGCTGTTTAGCAGCTTGGGCTGGCGGCCTCAATGCCGCGTCCAGCCCGACTGGCCGTCCGGCTGGTTACCTGCGGGGTTCAGTGGCTCATACTCGCCCTCGATGATGTCGGGGTTGTTCCGATCATGGGGGCGGGGCCCCGGCGACGTGCCGAAGGTGACGGTCTGCATGACAATGCGCCGCGACAGCCAGCGATAGGCGGCGCTGCGCACCGGGGCGAATAAAAGGGCAAAGCCCACCGTGTCGGTAAAGAAACCTGGCGTCAGCAACAGCGCACCGGAAAACAGGATCATCGCGCCATGGGCCAAGGGTTCTGCCGGGTCGCGCAGCTCGTGAAATGATCGGCGCAGGTCGTTCATCGCAATGGCCCCCTGTCGCCGCAGCATGGCCGTGCCCAGGGCGGCCGTCGCGATCACGATGGCCAGCGTCGGCCAAAGCCCGATCAGGTCGCCCACCTGGATGAACAGAGCGATCTCGATCAGCGGAACCGATAGCAACACAAGGAAAAGCCACATGACGAAACCCCTCTCGACTGGTGCGGGTAGGTGGACTTGATCCCGGCCCTGCCTTACATATGTCCGGTGACGAGCTGTTACAAACCCTTCGGCCGGCGCGAGGTTTCCATGAATTCAGCCATTATACAGCTATTGGTCCTTGCGGGGATCGCGGTTTTCCTGGTCCTGCGCCTGAAATCGGTGCTTGGCACGCGCGAGGGTTTCGAAAAACCACCCGTCGCCATGCCCGACCCCTCGGGGCGGCGCACGGCGGGGCGGCGCGATTTCGAGGTGATAGATGGTGGTGTGGATAGCGATATCACCGATCACGTCCCCGATGGCAGCGAGGCCGCAAAGGCGCTGGCGGCGATGAAACTGGCAGAGCCCGGTTTTTCTGTCGGCGAATTCCTGCATGGGGCGCGCGGTGCCTACGAGATGATCATCATGGCTTTCGAGAACGGGACGCTTGACGATGTGGCAGGTTTCCTCGGGCCCGATGTCCAGGCCAGCTTTGCCGAGGTGATCGCCTTGCGCGAACAGCAGGGGCTTTCGGTCGAGGCGAACTTTGTTGGCCTGCGTGAGTTGAGCCTCAAGGATGCGACCTTTGATCGCCGCACCGGCGAGGCCGAGCTGACCGTCAAATTCGTGGGCGAACTCACCTCTGCCGTGCGCAACCAGGCCGGCGATATCGTCGAGGGCAGCCCCACAGATATCAAGCGTCAGCGCGACGTCTGGACCTTTGCCCGCAGGATGGGTGCAGACGACCCGAACTGGCAACTGGTCGCCACCGGCGAATGATCCGTGCGCTGGGCGCCGCGCTTTGCCTTGTGCTGGGCATGAGCGGGCCGGGCGCACGCGCCGATGTGCCGGTCGAAATCCTGTCTTTCGAGGAATTGAAAGGCTGGGCCGCCGATGATCATGGGGCGGCCCTGTCGGTTTTCCAGGAAACCTGCCCCGATCTCGACGATCCCGACTGGGCCACAATCTGTGCATTGGCAAGCCAGCAGACGGCGCAGACGGCGCGTCAGTTTTTCGAGCTGTTTTTTCGTCCCGTCCTGATCGGCGGGCAAGAGCCTGCGTTGTTTACCGGCTATTACGAACCGGAATTGCAAGGTGCGCGCACCCCGGATGCCCGGTTTCGTTATCCGATCTATCGTAAACCGCCCGAAATTGGCGCAGGCGTACGCTGGCACTCGCGTCGTGACATAGAGGAACAGCGTCTTCTCGAAGGGCGCGGCCTTGAAATAGCCTGGCTTGAAGATCCGGTCGACGTGTTCTTCTTGCAAGTGCAGGGGTCGGGTCGCATCCGCCTGCGTGACGGGCATTCGATCCGCGTTGGATATGGTGGCAAGAACGGCCATGAATACCGCTCTGTCGGACAGGAACTGGTGCGCCGCGGGATTTACCGCCCGCACCAGGTTTCGGCCGATGTGATCCGGTCATGGGTGAGACGCAACCCGCAAGAGGGGCGGGAATTGCTGCATCACAACCCCTCTTTCGTGTTTTTCCGCATCGTCGACGACGTGCCCGAGGATCGCGGACCACTGGGTGCGATGAATCGGTCCATCACAGCGATGCGGACGGTTGCGATCGACCCCGGATTCACGCCACTGGGTGCGCCGGTCTGGATTGAAAAGGGCGGTCGCGCGCCGCTGCACCGGCTCATGGTGGCGCAGGATACCGGCTCTGCCATCAAGGGTCCGCAGCGCGCCGATATTTTCTACGGCACCGGCGCTGGCGCTGGCCGTGCGGCAGGGACGGTTCGCGATGGCGGGCGGCTTATGGTTCTCATGCCGATCGACCGGGCGCTTGCGCTGGCCGGGGCGGGCTAGGGCATGACCAGGCGGCGCAAACATCTTAGCCCCGAGGACAGGGCGCTGTGGGATCATGTCGCGCGACAGGTCCAGCCGTTGCATCCGCGCCGTCCCGTCGCAGTGACAGATGTCGAAAAGGGTCTGCCAAGGCCGTCACCCCCTGAAATGCCGCGGGTTGCCTTTACCATCGGCGCGCGTGCGGCTGGACCCGATGCCGACAAGGCAGCGCCCGCACCGACCGTGCGGATGGACCACAAGGCCTATAACCGGCTCAGGGCCGGCAAGCTGCGCCCCGAGGCGCGGATCGATCTGCACGGCATGACGCTGGCCCAGGCCCATCCGGCGCTGACCCGGTTCATCCTGGACAGCCAGGCCCATGGCAGGCGGCTGGTTCTGGTCATTACCGGCAAGGGCAGCAGCGCCGCCGATGATGGGCCGATCCCGGAACGGCGCGGTGTTCTGCGTCGGCAGGTTCCGCATTGGCTGGGCCAGCCGCCACTGGCCGCCGCCGTCTTGCAGACCAGCGCCGCGCATCGCCGTCACGGGGGCGAGGGCGCGCTTTATGTCTATCTTCGAAAACTGAAATAGTCCGTATCGCCGCGATGGATGACAGGATGATCGCGGCCCCGGCCGGCGCGGGGTTTCGCCGACAGGGGCGCAAGGTGGCGCGGGCCGAAACATGACAAGCTTGTCGAGGTTACGCGGGAACTGTGACCTAGAGAATATAGCGCGTCATGTCGGTCGAGCGGGTCAATTCACCGAGGTTCTTTTCAACGAAACCGGCATTTACCTCGACCGCCTCGCCCGGTCGGTCCGGGGCGGTAAAGCTCAGTTCCTCGAAAACCCGTTCCATCACCGTATAGAGCCGCCTCGCCCCGATATTCTCTATGCTTTCGTTGACCTGTGCGGCGATCCGGGCAAGGGCCGCGATCCCGTCCTCGGTAAAGGTGACGGCCACTTTTTCGGTGCCCATCAGGGCCGAATATTGCCGGGTCAGGGCATTGTCGGTTTCTGTCAGGATACGAACGAAATCGGCCTCGGTCAGCGCCCGTAACTCGACCCGGATCGGCAAGCGACCCTGAAGTTCGGGCAACAGATCAGAGGGCTTGGCAATGTGGAATGCGCCGCTTGCGATGAACAGGATGTGGTCAGTCTTGACCGGGCCATACTTGGTGGAAACTGTCGTTCCCTCGATCAGCGGCAGCAGGTCACGCTGCACGCCTTCGCGGCTGACATCGGCACCGCGCGCATCCGCGCGGGCACAGACCTTGTCGATTTCGTCGAGGAAAACAATCCCGTTTTCCTGCACCGCCTCAAGCGCGGTTCGGGTCACGGCCTCATCATCCAACAGCTTGTCCGCCTCTTCGGAAATCAACACTTCGTAGCTGTCGGCGACGGTCATTCTCCGTTTGACCATCCGCGCGCCGAAGGCTTTGCCGAACAGGTCGCCCAGGCTCATCATGCCGCCTTGTTGACCCGGTGGCATACCTGGGATGTCCATCATCGGCAGCGGGTTCGAACTGTCCTGCAATTCCAGTTCGATCACCGTATCGTCCAACTCGCCCTTCTTCAGCTTCGTTCTGAACATCTCGCGCGTCTGTTCGCGGGCATCCGTTCCGGCAATGGCCGCGATCACGCGGTCCTCGGCGGCCTGGCGCGCGGCGGCCTTGACCTCTTCGCGCATCCAGTCGCGGGTCTGGTTGATCGCGGCCTCGACCAGGTCGCGGATGATCTGTTCCACGTCCCGGCCAACATAGCCGACCTCGGTGAACTTGGTGGCCTCGACCTTGATGAACGGCGCGCGGGCCAGTTTCGCCAGTCGGCGCGAAATCTCGGTCTTGCCGACGCCGGTGGGGCCGATCATCAGGATGTTCTTGGGATAGACCTCTTCGCGCAGGTCGTCGGGCAATTGCTTGCGCCGCCAGCGATTGCGTAGCGCCACGGCGACAGCGCGCTTGGCATCCGCCTGCCCGATGATGAAGCGGTCGAGTTCGGATACGATTTCGCGGGGTGTCAGGTCGGTCATTTCGAAATCGTCTCCACAGTGAGGTTGCCATTGGTGAACACGCAGATGTCAGAGGCGATCGCCATGGCCTTGCGCGCGATGTCCTCGGCCGAGAGATCGGTCTTTTCCATCAGGCCGCGCGCGGCGGCCAGCGCATAGTTTCCGCCCGACCCGATCGCGGCCACGTCATGTTCGGGGGCCAGCACGTCACCCGCGCCGGTGATGACATAGATTTCCGCGCCATCTGAAACGATCAGCATCGCCTCAAGTTTTTGCAGGTACTTGTCGGTGCGCCAGTCCTTGGCCAACTCGACGGCGGCGCGCTGTAACTGGCCCGGCATGGCCTCAAGCCGTGCCTCAAGCCGCTCCAGCAGGGTAAAGGCGTCTGCGGTGGACCCGGCAAAGCCTGCCACCACGTCGTAGCCGCCGGGCGACAGGCGCCGTACCTTGCGCGCCGTGCCCTTGATGACGGTATTTCCCAGGCTCACCTGTCCGTCGCCGGCGATCACCACCTCTGATCCGCGTTTGACGCCGATGATCGTGGTGCCGTGCCAGCCGGGAAAATCGTTCTCTGCCATGGGATGTCTCCGTCTGCGCCTCGGGGCCGATATATGAAAGGAATGCTGCCTCACAAGGCGTGCAACAAAAAGGGGCGCCATGGGCGCCCCTTTGTCTCAGCCCCCTGCCACGAGGGTCAGATTGATTCCTCGATCCAGCCTTTCAGCGCGGCCTTGGGCGCGGCCCCGATCTTGCTGGATACGACCTGGCCGTCCTTGAACATGAACAGCGCAGGGATGCCGCGCACGCCCATCTGTGCCGGGCTGGAGGGGTTGTCGTCCACGTTCACCTTGACGATCTTGACGCGCCCGGCAAATTCCTCGGACAGCTCCTCGAGCGAGGGACCGATTTGCTTGCAGGGGCCGCACCACTCGGCCCAGAAATCGACGACCACGGGAATTTCGGAATCGCGCACCTCGGCGTCGAAGGTGTCGTCGCTCACGGCTAGGGTTGCCATCTGGTCTCTCCTTGGAACCTCTTTTCAGTGCCGGAACGTAAGGAGCGTGCCCTACTCCGTCAAGGCAGGCTTGCCCGACTCAGCGCCGCCGCCGACAACGCGGACGGAACCGTCATCAATCGCCCCGCCCGTGTCCAAAGGATCGCGGTTTCGACCTCGCGGCCTGGGTAGACCTGCGCAAGTGCAGCTGCGTAGGCCCCCATCTGGCGCAACAGGCCCTCGGGCGTGTCCTCCGGCCGGTCGGGGATCAACGCGTTGGTCTTGAAGTCGACCGCCAGCACCCTGTCAGGCCCGACGATGAGCCGGTCGACGGTGCCGCGCAGCGTTCGGCCAAGAACCTGTGCGTTCAGGGCGACCTCTGCAAGGGTGCCGGGGGCAAAGACCGGGGCAAGCGCCGGCTCTGACAAAAGCGTCTCTGCCTCGGCCAAAAGGGGCGTAATCCTGTCCTCGGGGGCGGGCGGATCGCAGGCAGAAAGCAACCAGCGCGCCAGGACGGGGCGGTGCGCGGCAGGTGTCTGGGGCAGGTATTCCAGCAACAGGTGCAACCATGTGCCCCTTGCCCTGGCGGATTCGGGATCGGTATCCTCGGTTTCGCCGGGCAGAACCTTTGCCCCGCCAAGGTCCGAGGGTGAAATCGGCTCATCATGGCGATGGGGCGCGGGGGCCTTGCAAGATGCCCAATCCGGCAGGACGGGCAGGGGGGGCGCATCGCCGCCGGGCCGTATCGGTGCGGCGGTGGCCCAATCTCCCTGTTCCACCCGCAGGCCGGTGCCAAACCCAAAGTCATGCGCATGCGCGCCGCGCCGCTCCATTCCGGCGCGTATCCGGCTATACCAGTCGTCCCCCTCTTTCGAAAGCGGCCCGGCCGCCGCCACGATCAGCCATTGTTCTGCGCGCGTCATGGCAACGTATAACAGGCGTGAGCGTTCCTCGGTTTCGCGGGCAACACGGGCCTGGTGTGCGGCCTCGAGCATGGGCGGGCGGGCATCGGCGGGGGTTTTCCATACCATTCCCGGCCCGTTCAGCGGGTAAAGATGGTCGCGGATGTCAATCTTGCGCTGGGCGGTATCGGGCAGGATCACGATAGGCGCCTCCAGGCCCTTGGCCCCGTGTACGGTCATCACCCGCAACCGATTGCCGCCTGAATCGAGCTGGCGCTTTATCTCGACCTCGTCACTGGCGATCCAGGCCAGGAATCCGGTCAGCGAGGGTATTTCGACCCGCTCATAGGCCAGCGCCTGGGACAGCAGCGCGTCGATACCGTCCTCGGCCTCTTCGCCCAGCCGCGCCACCAGGCGACGGCGCCCGTCATGGCGGGTCAAGATACGCTCCAGCATCTCGTAGGGACGCAGGAAATCGGCGACAGATCGCAGGTCGTCAAGGATGGTCTTCGTGCCTGTATCGGCCCAATCGGCCTCTCGCAGGGCCTCTGACAAGTAGCGCGCCCCGCGCTTGGCCGCCAGCCGGTAAAGCATCGCCTCGTCCCAGCTAAAAAGGGGCGAGCGCAGGGCACAAGCCAGCGACAGGTCATCCTCTGGCAGCGCAAGGAACGACATCAATGCCGTCAGGTCGCGCACCGCCAGTTCGCCACCGATCTTGAGCCGGTCCGCGCCCGCGACTTCTAGACTCTCGGCCTTGCAGGCGCGGATGATCTCGTGAAACAGGGCCGAGCGGCGCTGAACCAGGATCAGGAAATCGCCCTCTGACACGGGTTGACGCGTCAGCCGCCCGTCATGCGATTTTTTCAACAGGGTCTCGCCCCTGTCGATCATCGCCCGGATTTCCTTGGCCAGCCGTCGGGCAAGTTGAACGCTGTGATGGGTATCGGCGCGGCTGTCCACGGGGTCGGCCCAATGGCCAGGCTCGGGGGGCGGGGTTTCCTCGATCGCAGGCCAAAGGTCCACCCGCCCTGCCAATTCTGCCTGAAAGGCCAGGTGCCGCATGTCCTGATCAAGGCCGTCGCGCGTGCCGGGAGGAAAGGTCTGATCCACCACGTCCAGGATCGCGGGTGCAGAGCGAAAGGAATATTCAAGGCTCAACGCTTTCAGCGATCGGCCGATACCGTTCAGCCGTTCGGAAAAAACCTGCCTCATTCGGTCGAACCCGTCAGGATCGGCCCCTTGGAATGAATAGATCGACTGTTTCTTGTCACCGACAACGAAAATCGTCCGCTCGACATCGGCGCGGGCGCCTTGCCCGGCGGTGAATTCCTGTGCCAGCAACTCGATCACTGCCCATTGCGGCGGGCTGGTATCCTGGGCCTCGTCCACCAGGATATGATCAAGCCCGCCGTCCAGCCGAAACAGAACCCATTGCGCAACGCCGGGATCGGTCAGCAGGGCGCGCGCCTTGAGGATCAGGTCGTCGAAATCAAGCCAGCCGAGAGCCTGTTTTCGCGCAGCGTAGCGCGGCAGGAACACGCCCGCAAAACGGTGCAATGCCAGCGTTCGTTCGGCTGCGGCCAGCGCCAGGCGCTGCGGGCGGGCCGTTTCCACCCGGCACATCAGATCCTCCAGCGCGGTCAGGTCCGGGCCCAGCGCCGTGCGCGTGTTTTTGGTAGGAAAGGCCCCGATCTTGGCCGAGAAAGGCTCTGACTTCGTGGCGGACGCCCCGTAAAGGAATGGCCCCTCCAGCGCCTCCAGCACACCAAGGTCGGGCGCGTCGAAATCCAGCGCGGCCAGTTTCGCGGCGTCCTTCTGATCGGTCTTGGTCCCGGCGCGCAGCGCCGCGATCACCCGGTCCATCAGCGCTGCCTCGTCCCCCTGAAACACCCCCCTCAGGATCGCCCCCGTATCCGTTCCCCGCGGCAGGCCAAAGGCGGTCCAGATCGCATCCGCATCCACGGGCAGGGGGATCGTGTCGCGGTGGCTGGCGATCTCGGCGGTCAGCCCGGCCAGGTCGTCGCCGGTATATAGCCGGGCGAGCCCATCAAGGGCCGGGCGATCCGGCCCGTCCGCGATGTCTTCGATGATTTCTGCGCGCAGGCGTTTCGCGGCGCGGCCGTCCATTTCGATGAACTGGGGCGATACGCCGGATTCCAGCGGAAAACGCCGTAAAAGGCCCGCACAGAAAGAATGGATAGTCTGGATTTTAAGCCCGCCCGGCGTCTCGATGGCGCGTGCGAAAAGGCGCCGGGCCCCGCGCAGGGTGGCGGGCGCGATAGGGCCGTCCATCCCCAGAAGGCGCAATTCTTTTCCCAATGCGTCGTCTTCCAGCATTGCCCAACCGCCCAGCCGCTGGAACAGGCGGTTCTGCATCTCGCTGGCGGCGGCCTTGGTATAGGTCAGGCACAGGATGCGTTGCGGCGCCACACCGTTCAGCAAAAGCCGCGCAACGCGGTCGGTCAATACCCGCGTCTTGCCTGAGCCCGCATTCGCCCCCAGCCAGGTCGACTCGGCGGGGTCGGCGGCCTGTACCTGACGCGTGCTCGCCGGATCGCGTCTCATTGTCCGACCTCCATCGGTTGGGCGGGGTCGGTTTCATCCCATTCGCCATGGCGCGACAGCAGGTCGTAATCGGTCACGTCCTCGCGCCGTTGCAAGCGGGCGCGTGCGGTATAGCCCTGATCGGGCTCGCCATAGCGTGCGATCAGGGTTGTCAGCGCCTCCCAGGTCTGGGTGGTCAGGTCGTCTGCCAGCGGGTTGGTCACGGTTTTCGGCGGATTGCCCAGCCCGATATAGGCGACGTGATCCACCGGGGCCGGGGCGATGCCCTGGAAACCGCCGCGCTCGGCGATGCAGGCTTCCAGCAGGAGCTGCTTGTCGAACAGTTCCATGGATTTCAACGTCGGTGGCATGCCAGTCTTGTAGTCATAGACGATCAGGCCACCATCCGGTCGCAGGTCGATCCGGTCGGCCTGCGCGGTCAGGGTGAAGCCGTCGGGCAGCGCGACCCGCCCGTCGCGTTCGCGGGCCACGCAGCGGGCCTGCGCCTGGCGCGCGATCTCGTCCTGCACGAAATGATCGGCCACCCGTGCCATCCTGGCCCGCCACAAAACCCGCGCGGCGGGCCAGGGGGCGTGCCCGGCCAGGACGGTGTCGGTCAATGCCATCAACCGGTCGCGCGCCTGGGCCGGGTCAGGCTCGATCGGGCGGTCGAGGAAGATTTCCAGAACCTTGTGCAGGATCGTTCCGCGTAGCGGCGCATCTGCCTCTTGCACCAGGGGGTCCAGCGGGTTGAGGCGCAGGATATAGCGGGCATAAACCGCGTAGGGATCGCGTATCAGGCGTTCCACCGCCGTGACGGAGAGTTGCCGCGGCCGGTCGGATAGCGGCGGTCGTGGCGCGGGGCGTGGCGCGCGCGGCAAGGCCATGTCGGGGCGGTCCAGCATCCGCGCCCGCGCCAGCCAATCCCGCCCGCGCGCCCGCATTGCCCCGAGCGCGTCTGGCCCGCCCTGTCCGGGCAGGCCGGCCATCAGGTTCGTCAACCGGTTCAGCCAACGCGCCGGAACGGTCTGGGCCTCGGAATCGCGGACCGCGCGCGTCAGCACCACGCGCGGCGCGGCGATGGCCTGTTGAAAGTCGTGGGCGGCCAGTCCGATCTGGCGTTCGGGCAGCAACAGTCCCACATCGGCCCGCATCTGGCGGTTCAGCCACGGGTCGGGGGCGGGCGCCTTTGGCCATGTGCCCTCGTTCAGGCCGGCCATGATGACAATGTCGGCCCCTTGGACGCGGGCTTCGAGCGTGCCCCAGATCATCACGTCCGGGTGCGCCCCGACCGGGTCCCGGACATCGTATTCCTGCGCGATTCCGTGGAAAAGGTCACTGTATTCCGCCGGCGTCATCGTACCGCCGGCACTGGCCTCGGCCAACAGCGCGTCACAGGCATTGCGGGCCTGTTGGCCGGCGGATTCGGACCACAGCGCGCCGCTGCCGGCCACGTCCGGCCCCGCGGCAAGGCGTTCGGCCAGGGCAATGTGTCGTGCAGCATGGGTCGACAGGGGCGCGGCGCACGAGTCTCCGAGCCCCGAAAGACATGCGGCCAGCCACCCGGCCCAGTCCGCCCGCCCGTCGCCGGGCCCGGTTGCGGCCCAGCCGGTCAGCGCGGCGCCGTCCGGAAAGGCCGGCCCGTTCCGGCGCAGCGCCAGTTCCAATTCGCGCGTCCAAAGAAGATGCTGCCCGCGCCCCGCGCTGCCAGAGGCGGTCAGCGGGTGTTTCAGCAATGCCAATAATGCGCCAATGGTCAGTTTTTGCCCGAACAGTGCCGCAACCTGACGCAGGAAACGCCCCGGCGGGGATAGCGGCAGGGGCAGGCCCGCGCTGTCATCGGGCCGGATGCCCCAACGATCAAGCGCCGCGGTCACCTGCCGGGTCAACATTCGGTCAGGCGTAATCAGTGCGGCACGCGTCTGCGTTTCGGCCGCCTCGCGCAGGATCAGCGCGATCGCGGTGGCCTCGGCCCGAGGCGATGGCGCCTCGATCAGGGTCAGATCGGCGGTCGCCGCCACCAGCGTGGGCAGGGCGGGGCCTTCCTGCATCCACTGGTCGGTGACAGGGGCCGGGCGCAGGGCCAGCGAAACCAGCCTGTTTCGAGCCTTGCTGGGGGGCTGTGGCGCACCGGGCCAAGGCTGAACGGCGTCGGGCCCGGTCTCCAGCATGTCGAACAGCCGCCGAAACCGGAATTGCGGGTGATCCTCGGCGGTCAGCACATCCTCAAGCCGGTCCCAGACCGCCCCCGGCATGTCGAAGTCATAACCGGGCAGGACCACCGCGCCCCGTGGCAATCGCGCCACCGCGGCCATCAACAGCGCAGTTGCCCCGCGCGACCCGGTAGATCCCGCGACGATCACCGGATGATCGGGTGGTGCCTCTTGCCACCGCGCCGCAAGTCGTTCTGCCGCGAGACGCTGGCGTGCCCCCGCGCCCGGATTGCGCGAAAGGTCGGTGCCAAGATAGGTCTCGACAAGCGTCACGAATTCCCGCGCTCGCGCCCAATGAGCAGAGAGGTTGCCCATGTCGAGATCATGAAGCCTGCCCGGCTCGACGCCCTCGGACTGCATCTCGTCCATCAACTCGGCCAGGCTGTCGGCGAGTGTGTAAAGAGAGCTGCGCGGGGCAAGATCGGGCGCCTTGTCCAACAGCGCGGCGACAAGACGGGCGAGGTCAAGCCGACGGCGCAGGGGCGGTGCCGGCGGGGGCAGGTCCGCCAGAATCGGGTGGTTTGCCAACTCTGTCACCAGGCGGATACGGGGCCACAGCCGCGGTGGACCGCCCGCCAAAAGATCCTGAAGCCGGCGGCGCATCCGCTGGGTGTTGATCCAGATCTCGACCTTGGCCCAGTCCTCGGGCGGCTGGTCGACAAGGCTCTGTTCCAGCCCGATCAACAGCGCGCGGGGAAAGTCCACACCGGGCGGCAGCCCGAACAGGCGCGGCGCCTCACTCATCGCCTGCCCCCGCCAAAAGCTCCTCGGCCTGGGCGATCCCGCCGGGATGCCCGACATCGCACCAACAACCCTGGTGATACGCGCCAAAGAGCCGTCCCTCTGTCAGCATCAAGTCCCACAGCCGGTTCAACGAAAAGGCCCGTTCTGATATGGTATCGAGACGATCGGTACGAATGATCTGGGCGCCCGAATAGACGGCGCCGGGACCACGGCGCAGCCGCCCGGCCGCGTCGAGCGTGAAATCGCCCTTGTTGGCATGGCCGTGCGCCCGCGTCTTTGGCACCAGCAACAGCAAGCCGTCCATCTGTTCGGGCCGCCATGCTGCAAGCAATTGCGCCAGGGGATTGGCCCCGGTCCAGATTGCGTCACTGTTCAGGCTGAAAACTGGTCCTGGGCCGAGCCACGGCAGGGCGTGGCGCAGGCCCCCGCCGGTGTCCAGGATATCCGGGCTTTCGTGCGAAATGACGATGCCGCGCCTGTTGGCGAGATGGGCGTGGACCTGGTCGGCGAGGTAATGGGTATTGACCACGACTTGCGCGATCCCGGCCTCTTGGCAAAGGTCCAGAGCGTGGTCGATCAGAGGCCGTCCGGCCACGGGAACCAGGGGTTTCGGGCGGGTTCGGGTCAGATCGCCCATTCTCGTCCCGAACCCGGCGGCAAACAGCATCAGGGATGTGGGGTGCATCGGTGGGCAATCCCCTGGCAAAGTGTCCATGTCGGCTCGGGCAGGTTGTGCAGAACGCGCGCGCGCAACTCCACGAGGTCGGGATGGGCAAGATCGCGCATCAGGTGGCCCCAGACGCGTGGCATCAACGATAAATAACCTGGCTTGCCGTCGCGCAGGCAAAGCCGCGCGAAAACCCCGAGAATTCGAAGGTTGCGCTGGGCCCCAAGCAGCGCGTAGGCGCGGACAAAGCTCTCGGGGTCGGTGTCGCTGGCCGTGATGTAACGGTCCAACATCTGGGCCTGCAAAACCGGCGAGACATCGCGGCGCGCATCCTCGAGAAGGGACACGAGATCATAGGCCGGATGACCAACCATGGCGTCCTGGAAATCCAGAAGCCCCACGCGCGCCGCGCCGCGACGGTCCGGCAACCAGATCAGGTTCTCGGCATGGAAATCCCGCAGAACCAGGACCGAGGGTGTCGCGTGCCGGGTCAAAAGAGTCTCTATTTCGGCACGAAACGCGACCTTTTCCTCGTCGGGTGCAGGATGGCCTATCGCCGGCAAATACCACTCGAACGGCAGGCAGGCGAGCTCCGCCATCAATGGCGCGCCGTAGGCGGCAAGATTGGCGGGTGGCGCGGCGCGATGAAGCCGGGCCAACAGGTCGACGGCAGATGCGTATAGCGCGGGCTCGGCCTCGGGATCGTCCTGGGTGACACGGGCGAACAGCGCATCGCCCAGATCCTCAAGCAAAAGGAATCCGGCCTCGGGATCTTCGGCCAGGATTTCGGGCGCTGACAGGCCGAGGCCGTGCAGGTGGCGCGCAATGGCGATAAAGGGGCGCACGTCCTCGCCGCGGTCTGGGGGCGCATCCATCAGCACCGCGCCGCCGTCCCCCGGCCCGCCGGTCAGCCGGTCATAGCGGCGATTGGATGCGTCGCCCGCAAGTGGCGCGCGATTGGCCGCGCCCCAACCTGCGCGATCCAGAAAGGCGGCGATACTGCGCTCAGCCATGGGTGACGCCGCGCGCCAGGGCAGGGGCAAGCCGCGTTGACCAGTCAGGATCATCAAAGCTGAACGTCGCGATGCGACTATCCTCGGTCGGGCCCTGCGCCAGCCGCAGGGTCAGCGCCCCCTCGGGCGCCAGATCGCCCAGCCGGTCGGGCCACTCGATCAGGCACAGCGCGGTTGAAAACGCCTCGTCCAGACCCAGTTCCAGCACCTCGTCGGGCCTGGTCAGGCGGTAAAGATCGGCATGCCAGATTTCCAGCGGCCCGGCGGCATAGGTCTGGACCAGCGTAAAGGTGGGCGAGGGCACGTCCTCTGGGGCGGTGGCGGCGCGGGTCTGTGCGGCATGAATAAGCGCGCGCGCCAGCGCGGTCTTGCCCGCGCCGATCGGCCCCTCGATAAGCAGCGTGTCGCCCACGCCAAGGATGCCCGCCAGGGCATCGGCCAGGGCGCGGGTCTCGACCTCGTCGGCCAGGGTCAGGGTGACGGGCTTTGGCATGGCCCGAGTTTTATCGTTGCCCGCGCCCCCTGCAAGGGCCGATCAGCCGGTGGCGCGCGAAACCGGCAGGGATGCGCGGGCCTCGGCGGTGACGGGACGGAACCCGACCAGGACCGCGCCCCCCGCGATTGGCGCGACCCGGCACCGCAGGCGCAGCCCGTCACGATGCACCATTTCGCCCGACCAGCTTTGGCGGCGGCGGATCTGACGGCCGAGGTCGGGGGCCTGGGCGCCGTTTTCGATCGGCAGGCATTGCGCCTGCCACAAGGCGGTGGCCCCTGCGATATCGCCCGGCCCCAGCAACAGCATCTGATCGTCGCCCCAGAGGTCGGAATAGGCTGCGTTGGACAGCGTCAACAGGCCCCCGGTCGAGAATACCGCAATCGCCTCGTCCAGACTGTCGATCACGGCCTGTCCGGTCTCAAGCTCGCTTCTGAACCGGCGGGTCAGGGACATCTCGGCGCTGATATCCTCGATCAGAAAGGCGACCGCACCATCGGGATGCGGCCGGCCGGTGATGCGGTAAACCTGCCCCGAGGGCAATGTCCAGGTGTCGGAATAGACCCCGTCCGCCGCGTCGCGTTCCAGCCGCTCGATGGCCTCGCGCCAGGTACGGTAATCCTTGGGTTCCGGCATCATGCGGTTTTCGCGCAGATGGTCCAGCAGGTTGCGCAGGCTGGGCCGGGCGATCAGGAATTCGGGGTCCAGGTTGAACAGCTCTGACATTGCCGGGTTGAACAGCACAAGTTCGCGCGCGCGGTTGAACACGGCCAGGCCAATCGGCAATTCGGCAAAGGTCTTGGTCAGCGTCTGCATGAAATTGCCAAGCGTGGTTTCAGCCCGCACCGCCGCATCGGCCGGCAGTGCGCAGTGAACCGCCGCGGCGCCGGACCCGGTCGAGATGCAGTCATACCAGTGCATGTCGCCCATACCGTCACGCAGCGCCGCCCGGATCGGCCCGACAGCCTGTGGAAACAGCGCGGGCAGGGGCCAGGACAGGGGCGTTTCGGCCTCTGTTTCATCGTGGATCAGGCCGATATAGGCGCGGTTTGCCCAAGTGATACCGTGTTCCGTGTCGCCCTGCCAGACCGGGATCGGTAGCGCGTCGGCCACCGTGCGATGCGAGGCCAGTTCCTCGGTCAGGGCGGAAAGATCGAGATCGCTTGCCGCGTGGGCACGGGTCGCCGTGCGCGGTATCTGAAGCGTGATCCGGGCCACCCCGTTCAGCCATGTGGCGCCAAGTTGGGCGTGGCCGCCCGCCTCTGTCATGAAGGCGCTGCCATCCTGGGCCAAGCGTGCCATGCGCTGTGCAAAGCCGGGAAAGCGAGGCGCCAGAAGCGCGCATAGCCGCTGCCAGTCTGACAGGCCGACGGGCCCGTCGGCGATGAAACGCAACGCTTCCGGCGTGGCATCAAGTAGCGTTTCATCATCGAAAAGAAACACCATTTCCATTGCCGGGCGCGCGGTTGACAGCATGTGCCGCGCGCGTGGCAGGTATGGCAACAACAACAGCGCCGCAACCACAGAGCCTAAAGAGGTCGCTGCCAGAACCAGCGCAAATGCCCAATCCAGATCCATCCCGATCCTATCCAAGGTCCTCTACCCCGGCTCGATCAGGACGAGAAAAAGTTAACCTTGGGTTAATCAAGAGATAATTAAATCGCCTTTAACGCGAGTGATTGCTTCCGGTCGTGTTCAGGCGTCGATCGGGACGTTCTCGCCCAATGCGGCAAGCTGGGATTCGGGGCTGACGCCGATCCTGGCGACTGGCCATTCGACCTCGACAACGGCGCCGCGCCGTTCATTCCGGGCAATGCCTGTCACCACGGGATCAGACCCGTTGGCAAAGCTCAGCCGTGCGCCCGACCGTTCCAGCAACGTCTTTGCGATGAAAAGGCCAAGGCCCATCCCTTCGTATTCGGGCCGCTCTTTCTGCGGTACTTCCGGGCCGCGCCGTTTGCGCACGAAAGGATCGCCGATCCGGCCCAAAAGGTGCGGCGGATAGCCCGGCCCGTCATCCATGATGCGGATCGTGATGTCATGGCCCGACCATTGTGCCACCACCCAGACCCGCGTTTCGGCAAAATCCACCGCGTTCTGGATCAGGTTGCGCAGCCCGTGGATGATCTCGGGGCGACGGTGGATGACGGGCATCCGGCTGCTGCCGCCATGGATCGGCTCGGCGGTAAAGACCACTTCCTTGCCGCGGTTGCGATGGGGCTCGGCGGCCTCGTTTACTACCGCCTCTAGTGGCGCGGTGCGCATATGCAGGTCATCCTTGCCCGCCCGGCCCATCGACCGCAGGATATCGCGGCACCGGTCGGCCTGGTCGCGAATGAGTTCGACATCGTCGCGCTGGTCCGGCCGGTCCGACAGATCGTCCAGCAATTCGGAACTGACCAGCTTGATCGTGGCCAGCGGCGTGCCCAGCTCATGCGCGTAGGCGGCCACAACGCCACCCAGGTCGGTCAGCTTCTGTTCACGTGCCAGTGCCATTTGCGTGGCCAACAGGGCCTCGGACATCTTGTTCATCTCTGACGTCACGCGGCCGGCATAGAGGCTCAGAAACGAGATTCCGATCACCATCGCGACCCAGAACCCGAACAGGAAAATGTCGGGCAAGGCCAGGATCGTGCCATCCGCGCGCACGAGTGGAAGGTGATAAAACGCTACGATGGTGACAAGGACATAGGCCACATGCGCGAGAAACAGGGTCGATCTTGGCCCAAGTGCGGTGGCCGATATCGTGACCGGCGTCAGGATCAAAAGTGCAAAGGGATTGTTCAAACCACCCGTCAGGAACAACAGTGCCGCAAGCTGGACCACGTCGAACAACAGTGTCAGCATTGTTTCTGTTTCGGAAAGACGACGGTTTTCGGGATAGATCGCCGCGGCAATCACATTGGCCAGAACCGCGGTTGCCACGACCAGCAGACACAGGCCCAGCTCTAGCCTGATGTGGAAATAGAACTCGGCTACCGCGATGGCGACCAGTTGCCCTGCCACGGCGGCCCAGCGTAACAGCGTCAGCGTTTGCAGCCTGATCCAGTGGCTGCGCTCTGTCGGCGTGGGAAGGCCGGCGGTTTCGGGCATGGTCACACCTGTTGGCAAGGTTTACCCTTGTTAATGCGCGCCGTTCGACCGATCAATGCAAGAGGACCAACCTGCGAGAGGTTCCATGACGCGCGGCCTGATGACCGCCCTTGGCCTGGGGGTCGCCGTGGCGGCCCTGGCGGGGCTTTATCTTTCGGGTGTTCTTTCCCCCGGCAGGGAAGATCGTTTTGCCCGGTGCCGTACCGACCAGTCCGCGATTGGCGGGGGGCAGATTGGCGGTCCCTTCTCTCTGGTCAGCGAGACCGGCGAGGCGGTCACCGATGCCGATATCATTATCGGGCCGACGCTGATCTATTTCGGCTATACCTTTTGCCCCGACGTCTGCCCGCTGGACAATACCCGCAACGCACAGGCGATCTACCTGCTGGACGAACGCGGTTATGACGTGACGCCGGTCTTTATCTCTATCGATCCGGCACGCGACACACCCGAACTTCTGGCCCGGTTCACCGAATACATGCATCCGCGCATGATCGGGTTGACCGGCACGCCAGAGCAGGTGGCCGCGGCCAGCCGTGCCTATCGCACCTTTTTCAAGGTTCAGGACCCCGACGAGGAATATTACCTCATCGATCATTCGACGCTCAGCTATCTCGTGGTGCCCGGCCTGGGTTTCGTCGAGTATTTCAAGCGCGACATGACGCCCGAAGAGATGGCCGAGCGAATTGCATGTTTTGTCGATTCGCTATGAGGTAAATTGACCCGCTGCGCGTAACGTCCTAGAAAACCGGGAACAACAGAACAAAGCTGGAGGGTGCCCATGGCCGACCGCGAACTGAAAGAGATCGGGGAAGACCCGTCTCTGTTGATCGTGGACGATGACGAGCCATTCCTGCGCCGGCTTGCCCGCGCGATGGAAAAGCGCGGCTTTCAGCCCGAAATGGCCGAAACCGTCGCTGCCGGAAAGGCCATCGTGACCGCCCGCCCCCCGGCCTATGCGGTAGTCGATCTGCGGCTTGAGGATGGCAACGGCCTGGACGTTGTCGAGGTGCTGCGCGAAAAGCGGCCCGATGCCAAGATCGTTGTTTTGACCGGCTATGGCGCGATTGCCACGGCGGTTGCGGCGGTAAAGGTAGGCGCCACGGATTACCTGTCGAAACCCGCCGATGCGAATGACGTGATGGCCGCGCTCTTGGCCGATGGCGAGGCTTTGCCGCCGCCGCCGGAAAACCCGATGTCGGCCGATCGCGTGCGCTGGGAACATATCCAGCGCGTCTATGAACAGTGCGACCGCAACGTGTCAGAAACCGCGCGCCGGCTGAACATGCACCGCCGCACCCTGCAGCGGATTCTGGCCAAACGCAGTCCGCGGTGAGGCGGGGGGCCGCCTTGCTGGCCCTTGTCGGTCTGGCGGCCTGCGCCCCGGTACCGCCTGACCGGACCGGCGTTGCCTTTCGTCCCGATGCCGGTGGCCTCGCGGTGCCCGAAACCGGGCGGCGTGTCGATTTCGGGCGGGCCCCGGCGGGCGTCGTCGCGCCCTTGACCCGCGAGCTGGGCCCCTTTGACCCCCTTCCGCTTGCGACCTGCCCTGACGCGATCACGCAGCGCCTGCGCTGGGGCGATCTGGAACTGACCTTCACGCAAGAACGGTTTGTCGGCTGGCGGCAGGGCGCCGAGCGGGCCGGGCAGGTCTGCGGCGGCTAAAGCTGCGCCAGCAGAGCGGCATGGCGCGCGGTGTAGGCGGCGCGCACCTCGACCGGCGGCCGCAAGTGGAGGGCCAGCCCCTCGATCAGCTCGGGTTTCGGTTTGCCGAAAAAGCGGTTGGCCTCGGCCACGTCGAACCCCGCGATCTGCGTGGCCTCCAACCAGGCCGACAGCTTGTCGGCGCGCTTGATCTTCTGTTTTACGGTGGCGGGCACCTTGGCGGGCAGGCCGAACCGGATATGGATCGCCGCCGACAGCCGGTCGTCGAGCCGTTCGTATTCCGGGCCCACCGCCGCCTTGACCGGGGAAATCATGTCGCCAATCACGTATTCCGGCGCATCGTGCAACAACGCGGCCAGCCGCCATTTCACCGGTGCAAGTGGGTCGATCCGGGCATATATTTCCTCGACAAGCAGGGAATGCTCTGCCACCGAATAGGCGTAATCTCCCCGCGTCTGCCCGTTCCAGCGCGCGACAAAGGCCAGCCCGTGGGCGATATCCTCGATCTCGATATCCACCGGGGTCGGGTCGAGCAGGTCCAGCCGTCGTCCCGAAAGCATCCGTTGCCATGCGCGCGGTTGTTTCATTCCAAGCCCCCCTCGCCCGCCGCTTGCCACGGGACGCGCGCATTGTCGAGCCGCCGCCTTGGTGCTAAGTCCACCACCAACCGCACAAACACGCAGGAGAGCGGCGCCATGGCGCAGGACTATATCGTAAAGGACATTTCGCTTGCAGGCTTCGGCCGCAAGGAACTGGATATCGCCGAAACCGAGATGCCGGGCCTGATGGCGCTGCGGGCCGAATATGGCGACGCTCAGCCCCTGAAAGGCGCGCGTATCGCCGGCAGCCTGCACATGACCATCCAGACCGCCGTGCTGATCGAGACCCTGACCGCGCTGGGCGCCGATGTGCGCTGGGCCTCGTGCAACATCTTCTCCACCCAGGACCACGCGGCCGCCGCGATCGCCGAGGCCGGCGTGCCGGTCTTCGCCATCAAGGGCGAAACGCTGGAGGAATACTGGGACTATGCCGACCGGATCTTCCAGTTCCCCGAGGGCGGCGCGAACATGATCCTCGACGATGGCGGCGACGCGACTCTTTACATCCTGCTGGGCGCGCGCGTCGAAAACGGCGAGGACGATCTGATCGCCGTGCCCACCTCGGAAGAGGAAGAGGCGCTGTTCGCCCAGATCCGCAAGCGCATGGCCGAGTCCCCGGGCTGGTTCACCAAGCAGCGCGACATGATCAAGGGTGTCAGCGAGGAAACCACCACCGGCGTGCATCGCCTGTACGAGCTGATGAACAAGGGCCTGCTGCCCTTCCCGGCGATCAACGTGAACGACAGCGTCACCAAGTCGAAATTCGACAACAAGTACGGCTGCAAGGAAAGCCTCGTCGACGGCATCCGTCGCGCCACCGACACCATGATGGCCGGCAAGGTCGCCGTGGTCTGCGGCTATGGCGATGTGGGCAAGGGATCGGCCGCGTCGCTGCGCGGTGCCGGCGCCCGCGTGAAGGTGACCGAGGCCGATCCGATCTGCGCGTTGCAGGCCGCGATGGACGGGTTCGAGGTCGTTCTGCTGGAGGACGTGATCGGCAGCGCCGACATCTTCATCACCACCACCGGCAACAAGGACGTGATCCGCATCGAGCATATGCGCGAGATGAAGGACATGGCGATCGTCGGCAATATCGGCCATTTCGACAATGAAATTCAGGTCGCCGCGCTCAAGAACCACAAGTGGACCAACATCAAGGACCAGGTGGACATGATCGAGATGCCCTCGGGCGCGCGGATCATCCTGCTGTCCGAGGGGCGCCTGCTGAACCTCGGCAACGCCACCGGCCACCCGTCCTTCGTGATGTCGGCCTCATTTACCAACCAGGTGCTGGCCCAGATCGAGCTGTTCACCAAGGGCGAGCAGTACGAAAACAAGGTCTACATCCTGCCCAAGCACCTGGATGAAAAAGTTGCCCGCCTGCACCTGGACAAGATCGGCGTGAAACTGACCCAACTGACCCCGGAACAGGCCGCCTATATCGGCGTGACGCCCGAGGGGCCGTTCAAGCCGGAACATTACCGTTACTGAAACGCGGCTCTGTTAACCGCCGCCGCCGCCCGGCCTATCCGGGCGGCGGTTTGCGTTCCGGGGTTACAACCCCTCGCCCATCCCGAAGGTGTCGACCACATAGTCGATATCCTTGTCGCCCCGGCCGGACAGGTTGATCAGGATCGACTTGCCCGGATGGTTCGCCGCCTCGCGCATGGCAAAGGCGACGGCATGGGCGGATTCCAGCGCGGGAATGATCCCCTCGTGCCGCGACAGGGCGTAGAATGCCTTCAACGCCTCCTTGTCGTCGGCGGCGGTGTAGGTGACGCGCCCGGTCTTGTGCAGATGGGCGTGTTCCGGGCCGACGCCGGGGTAATCCAGCCCCGAGGCCACGGTATGCACCGGCGCCGGTTCGCCGTTCTCATCGGTCAGCACCAGCGTGCGGAAGCCGTGGATATCGCCGTCATGGCCATAGGTGATCGTCGCCGCGTGATCGCCCAGGTTGGACGACGTGCCGTGCGGTTCCACGCCGTACAGCGCCACGTCATCGTCGATGAATCCCGAAAACAGCCCCAGCGCGTTCGATCCGCCGCCGACGCAGGCGGCGACCATGTCGGGCAGTTCCCCGGTCATTTCCAGGAACTGCTCGCGCGCCTCGACGCCCACGACATGCTGAAAGTTGCGCACCATCATCGGGAAGGGGTGCGGCCCCACCACGGACCCGATGGCAAACAGCGCCGTGTCGGCCTGTTCCAGATAGCTGCCGAAACAGCTATCCACCGCCTCTTTCAGCGACCGCCCGCCGAAGGAGACCGGCACGACCTGCGCCCCCAGAAGTTTCATCCGGGTGACGTTCGGCGCCTCCTTGGCGATGTCGATCTCGCCCATGTGGATTTCGCACTCCATGCCGAAATAGGCCGCCGCCGTGGCCAGCGCCACGCCGTGCTGGCCCGCGCCGGTTTCGGCCATCAGCTTGGTCTTGCCCATGTATTTGGCCAGCAGCGCCTCGGCCATGCAGTGGTTCAGCTTGTGCGCGCCGGTGTGGTTCAGATCCTCGCGCTTGGCATAGATCTGCGCGCCGCCGCACATGGCGGACAGGTTCTTGAAATGCGACACCGGCGTCGGGCGGCCCTGGAAATGCTTGCGGATATAGCGCAGCTCTCGGATGAATTCGGCCGATTTGGAAATCGTTTCATAGGCCTCGCGGATCGCCTTGAAGTGGGGCTCCAGCGGCGGCGGCAGCATCGCGCCCCCGTAGTCCCCGAAATAGCCGTCCTTGTCGGGCATGGACTTGAGATAGGCCGTCATGGTGTCCCTTTCCTGCTGATCGGTCATGCGGGATTTGAGGGTTTTCCGTGCCGCGGCTCAAGACGCGAAAGCGACACAGGCCGGGTGGTTTTCCCTTTGTGGTTAAACGTATTGCCCCTAAAGTCTTGTCATTGCGAATGGCTCTGGTTCGAGTGAGGGAGAGAGAATGGGCAAGCAGGACGACCTGATCGAGAAATACGCGCATGATCTGCGTGAAAAATGCGGGATAGAGCCCGATATGGACCTTTTGCGCAAGGTCACCATCGGATGTGGCCCGGCGATCTATGACCCCGATGCCGAAACCGTCGCCGCAACCCAGCCTGCGGAATTGGAAACGGTCAAACAGAACTTCCTGATCAGGAAGCTGGGCCTCGCCGACGGCCCCGAATTGATGGAGGCGATCGACGCGGTGATCGAGATCTACGGTCGGTCCGAGAGGAACAAGTACCGTGCCGTGGTCTATTACATGCTGACCAAGCATTTCGGCAAAGAGCACATCTACGGCTGATATAGGTGCACGGCATTTGAACCGAATGCGCCGCACTTGGGTTTTGCCCCGGCGTCAAGGCCCCGCTAGTCTAGAGCATGCCGCCGATATGGCCGACCCCCATGGACCTGGTTTCACGTGCGGTGCGCAGGGTGCGCGTGGGAGGATGGGGGGCTCGGATCGTCAGGGCCCCCCATCTTTTTCCGATCCGGCCGGGCGCCGCGGGTCAAAGCCCGCCCATCGTGCAAATGATATCCCATTCTTCCCGCGTGACGGGTTGAACGGACAGGCGTGAATTGTTGACCAGGACCATGTCCGAAAGCCGCGAATCCGACTTGCACATGTCCAGCGTCACCGGCCGAGGCAGCGATTTTACCGCCTTGATATCAACGCATTCCCAGCGCGGATCGTTGGCCTTGCTGTCGGGATGCGCCTCGGCGATCACCTCGACGATGCCGACGATCGCCTTTTCCTTGAGAGAGTGATAGAAGAATCCCCGATCGCCGATCTTCATCGCCCGCATGTTGTTGCGCGCCTGGTAATTGCGCACCCCGTCCCACTCCTCGCCCGTATCGCCCCGTGCGACCTGGTCATTCCAGCCCCAGGTGCCCGGTTCGGACTTGAACAGCCAATGGCGCATCAGCCGACCACCCGTTTCCAGGTCTGGATGGTGACGTTTTCGAACAGTCCGGCACGCGCATAGGGATCGTTTTCCGCCCATGCCTCGGCCGTGGCGCGATCGGCCACGTCCAGAACCACCAGCGATCCGCACATCGCGCCGTCATCATCGAGGAATGGTCCGGCAAGCGTGACCACCCCGGTTTCGGCCACATAGGCGAGGTGCGCCTCGCGGTTGGCGGTGCGGGTGTCCAGGTGACCGGGCTTGTCGCGGCAAATCAGGGCGAACAGGGGCATTGTCATTCCTCCTTGAGGGGGCGGGAAAGCAGGGTTTTCACAGCCTCGGCAATGCTGCGCTGGCCGTCAATCACCTGTGCGACGCTTTGGGTCACGGGCATTTCGATGCCGCGGGCCTGGGCGATGGCGGCGACGGCGCGGGCGGTGGCCGCACCCTCGACCGTCACATCGGGGTCGAACCAGGCCCCTTTTCCCAGGGCCGCGCCATAGCGGAAATTGCGCGATTGCGCGCTGGTGCAGGTCAGCACGAGGTCACCGAACCCGGACAAGCCGGCCAGCGTTTCGGGCTCTGCGCCATGGGCGCAGGCAAAACGTTGCATCTCGGCAAAGCCGCGCGTCATCAGCGCGGCGCGCGCGCTGTCGCCGAGCCCGGCACCGATCACGATGCCCGCGGCAATCGCCATGATATTTTTCAGTGCCCCGCCCAGTTCCGCCCCGGTGATGTCGGTGCTGCGATACAGCCGCAAGGTCGGGGTCGATAGCCTTTCTTGCAATTCGGCGCCCCGCCGCGGGTCGCGACAGGCCAGCGTCAGCGCGGTGGGCAGGCCGCGCGCGATATCGGCGGCAAAGCTGGGACCGGTCAGGATCGCGGCGGTGGCGCGCGGGCAGGTTTCGGCGATGATCGCACTCGGCCCGCGCCCGGTTGCCATGTCCACGCCCTTGCAACAGGCGATCAGCGCCCGAGCGTCCAGTACCATGGCGGCGCCCTTCAGGAACCCGGCCAATGCCTGCATCGGCACCGACAAAAGAACCGTTTCGCACCCGGCCAGCGGGTCGAGTTCGGCTGTGACGGTGACCGGGTCGGGCAGGACAATGCCCGGCAGGCGGGGCGTTTCACGGCTCTGCATCATCCGGTCGGCAAAGACCGGGTCGCGAGCCCAAAGGGTGACGGGCCTGCCCGCGCTGGCCAGCGTCACGGCCAGCGCCGTGCCAAAAGCGCCCGCACCTGCGATGCCGATCCTGGTCATGCCTTTGCTCCTTTCCTGCCGGCCCCGACCAAGGCCGGGCTGGTCTGGTCAAGCGGCCAGCGGGGGCGGGCGGCAAGGGTCATGTCGTCCTGCTGGCCTGCGCGAAACCGTTCCAGACCCGCCCAGGCGATCATCGCGGCATTGTCGGTGCAAAGACTCAAAGGTGGCGCGACGAACGGTAATGCGGCCTCGTCCGCCACCTCTTGAAGGGCGGCGCGGATGCTGCGGTTGGCGGCAACCCCGCCCGCCACTGCCAGCGCACTCAGCCCCTCGGGCGCGGCGGAAATGGCGCGCCGGGCCTTTCCCGCCAGCACGTCGCGCACCGCGGCCTGGAAGGAGGCGCACAGGTCCGCACGGTCTTGCACGGTGATGCCGCCCTGTTCCGCGATGAGGCTGTCGCGAGCGCGCAGCAGGGCGGTTTTCAACCCCGAAAACGACATGTCGCAGCCAGGCCGGTCCATCAGGGGGCGGGGGAAGGCGAACCGTTTCCCGTCGCCTTTTTCCGCCTCGGCCTCTACCGCGGGGCCGCCGGGCTGGGGCAGCGCCAGCAGTTTCGCGGTCTTGTCGAACGCCTCTCCGGGTGCGTCGTCGATGGTGCCGCCCAGCCGCGTGAAATCATCCACCCCGCGCACGGCAAGAAACTGGCAATGCCCGCCCGAGGCCAGCAGGATCAGGTAGGGAAAATCCAGCCCGTCGGTCAGGCGAGGTGTCAGCGCATGGCCCGCAAGGTGGTTTACCCCGACCAGCGGTTTGCCGGTCGCCGCCGCCAGGCCCTTGGCGCACATCACCCCCGACAGAACTCCGCCGATCAAACCCGGCCCGGCGGTTACCGCGATGGCGTCCATGTCAGACAGGCCCAGCCCGGCACGGCGCAGCGCCTCTTCGACGCAAAGATCCAGTCGTTCGGCATGGGCGCGGGCGGCGATTTCCGGCACCACCCCCCCAAAAGCGGAATGCAGCGTGGTTTGTCCCCGCACGACGGAGGACAGGATTTCGGGTGCGCCGCCCGGCCCGGCGCGCACGACCGCGGCCCCTGTATCGTCACAGCTGCTTTCCAATCCGAGTATGGTCAGGGTGTCGCTCATGGCTCTGCCGTTGCGTCCAGTCTGGCTGGCAGGTAACACCAGCACCAGCGCCGGCACAATCCCGCGAGGTTCCCCATGTCCGACAGCTTGCCCCTGCTGCTGCTGACCCGTCCCCGAATGCAGGCCGACCGTTTTGCCCGGCAATTCACCGAACGCTTCGGCAGTGACTTTGCCATCGCCATCGCGCCTGTCCTGGAAATCGTTCTGTATGATCGGCCCGTCAGCCTCGATGGGGTGGGCGGTGTCGTCTTTACCTCTGAAAACGGGGTGGCAGGGCTGGCAGCCGTGACCACGGACAGGACGCCGCATGCGTATTGCGTGGGCGACCGCACGGCCGATGCGGCGCGCGAGGCTGGGTTCCAGGCGCGGTCTGCCCGTGGCACGGCCGAGGAGCTGATCGAGGTGATCGCCGCCGATCCGCCCTCGGGCAGCCTGTTGCACCTGCGCGGCGAACATGTGCGCGGCGATATTTGCGGTGCGCTTTCCGCGCGTGGATTCGCGGCCACCGATTGCGTAGTTTACGATCAGCGCGCCTGCGAGATCCCTCAGCCGGTCAAGGATGCCGTGGCCGATGCAAGGCTGACTTACCTGCCGCTGTTTTCGCCCCGCTCTGCCCGGATCGTGTCTGCCGAACTGCGCGCCAGCCCGGCCCGCCTCGCGATCATCAGCATGAGTCCCGCTGTCACCGAGGCCTGGACTGGGCCCGCGCCCGAGTCCCTGGTCGAGGCCGCCTATCCCGACGGGGCAGGGATGTTGGACGCGTTCGAGACGCTGATTGCCGCATCGCGCGCGCCTTGAGGCCATCAAGACGACTCAGTAAGGTGCAAGCGATCACGCGAAGGTGTGACAATTTGCGTAGCGAATCGAAAGGCAGCGTCCCGTGGCAGATACCGACGACGACAAGAAGATCGACACCGCCGACGATCGGCCCGAAACCGGCGCTGCGCAAGAGGCCGACGCCCAGCAGGCCCGGATCGCAGAATCCGCAGACGATGAGGTGATCGAGGCGCAGGTCGAAGAGGCCGAGATCGTCGAGGACATCCCCGACCCCCAGCCAGAGCCGGTGGCGGAGACCGGACCCGCCCCGACGCCCGCGCCCCAGCCAAAGCGCAAGGGCGGGCTGTTTATTCCGCTGATCGGCGGCGTGCTGGCCGCGGGTATCGGCTATGGCGCGGCGCAATACATAAAGCCCGAGGGCTGGCCTTTCCCTGGCACCGCGACGGGCGCCGATGACGCGGCCCTGTCTGCCCTGTCCGACCGACTGGCCGCACTGGAAGGCCGGGTTGCCAACCTGCCGACCGAGCCTGCGCCGGGCCAGGCCCCGGACATGAGCGCCTATGACGACCGGCTTGGCGCCTTGGCCAAACAGGTCGCCGCCCTCGAAACCGGGCTGGAAAATGCCCGGATTACCGGCGGTGGCGACGAGGCCGCCGCCGCGCTGGCCGCCTATCAGCAGGAACTGGAACAGATGCGCGCCGAACTGGCCACCCAGCGCGATGAAAACGCGCGCTTGGCCCAGTCGGTTGCCGCCGTGGCCGACGAGGCCGAGGCCGAGGTTGATGCCGCGATGGAACGCGCCGCCCTGATCGAGGCCCGCGCCGCGATCATGCGCATCGATGCCGCGCTGGCCAGCGGCGCCCCGTTCGCGGGTGCCCTTCCGCAGCTTGGCGAGATCGAGGTGCCTGCTGCGCTGGCCGATATCGCGGGGCAAGGGGTGGCGACGCTGGCCGCCCTGCAAGAGGATTTCCCAACTGCCGCCCGCGCCGCGCTGGATGCCGCACTCAAGCAGCGTGCCGATGGTGACGTGGGCGATCGCGTCGGGGCGTTCCTGCGCAGCCAGCTTGGGGTTCGGTCCCTGACCCCGCGCGAGGGCGATGATGCCGACGCGGTGCTGTCGCGTGCCGAGGCCGCGCTGCGGCAGGGGGCGCTGGATGCCGCGCTTGCCGAACTCGATATGCTGCCCGATGCTGCGCGTGGTGAAATGGCCGGATGGATTGCCAGGGCCGTCGCCCGCCAACAGGCCGTGGCCGCCGCCCAGTCGATCGCGCAATCTCTGAACAGCAACTGAGGACGCCCGCAACATGCTTTGGTCCCTTGTCAAGATTCTCGTCTTCGTTCTCCTCGTTGCTGCGCTGAGCTATGGCGCCACCGTTCTGATGGAAACCGGCCCCGGACTGCGTGTCGCGGTGGGTGAAGTGGAATTCGTTCTCGGACCGCTTCAGGCGGTTATCGTGGCCTTGATCCTGTTCGCCGCCGTCTGGATCGTTCTCAAGATCGCCGGTCTGCTGGTGGCGGTTCTGCGTTTTCTGAATGGCGATGAAACCGCGATCTCGCGCTACTTCTCGCGCTCGCGCGAACGGCGTGGATTCCAGGCGCTGGCCGACGGGATGATTGCGCTGGCATCGGGCGAGGCCCGGCTGGCGATGTCGAACGCGACCAAGGCGGAGCGTTATCTGCGCCGGCCGGAACTGACCAACATCCTGGCGGCCCAGGCAGCCGAGATGCTGGGCGACAAGAAACGCGCCACCGAAACCTACAAAAAGATGGTGACGATCGATCAGACCCGGTTTGTCGGTGTCTGCGGGCTGATGAAACAGAAGCTCGCGGAGGGCGATACCGAAACCGCGATGAAACTGGCCGAAAAGGCCTTTGCCCTGAAACCCCGCCACGGCGAGACCCAGGACACGTTGTTGCGATTGCAGGCCCAGGCCGAGGACTGGAAAGGCGCACGCGCAACGCTGAATGCAAAATTGCGCCATGGCAACCTGCCGCGCGACGTGCACAAGCGGCGCGATGCCGTGCTGGCTCTGTGCGAGGCGCGCGATTGCGCGGTGGACGGAAACGCCGCCAAGTCGCATGAGCTTGCGCTTGAGGCCAACCGCCTGTCGCCCGATCTTGTGCCTGCCGCCGTCATGGCGGCGCGGGCCTATGTCGAACAGGGCAAGCCTAACCTCGCCTCTCGCCTGCTCAAGCGCGCATGGGAGGCTCAGCCGCATCCCGATCTTGCCGCGGGCTTTGCCGCGATCGTGCGCGACGAGACCCCGCAAGAGAGGCTTCAGAGGTTTGCCGAGTTGACCGCGCTGCGCGCGGATGATCGTGAAACCCGGATGCTTCTGGCCGAATTGAACATCGCGGCCGAGGATTTCAACGAAGCTCGCAGGGCGCTGGGCGATCTGCCCGAGACCGAGCCAACGGTGCGGGTGCTGGCACTCATGGCCGCGATCGAGCGCGGACTGGGCGCAGAGGACAGCGTGGTGCGCGGTTACCTCGCGTCGGCGCTCGGCGCGCCCGGCGGCCAGCAGTGGATCTGCGACAACTGCGGAACCATTCATGATGAATGGCGCCCGCTTTGCAGCAAATGCGGCGCCTTTGACGCCATCACCTGGAAATCCGCCCCGACTGCCCCGTTGACCCTGCCCGGTGGCGCCAACATGCTGCCGCTTCTGGTTGGCACGAGCGGGGAGGGCCAAAACGGCTGAAACCGAAAAAAGGGTCTACACACCCCCCGGCCGGGGTGCTAAAGACCCCGCCACAGCGCCGGTGTAGCTCAGCTGGTAGAGCACGTCATTCGTAATGATGGGGTCGGGGGTTCGAGTCCCTTCACCGGCACCACTGTCAAGCAGAAAAGTCCCGAGAAACCTTGGTTTCTTGGGGCTTTTGCTTTTTGAGGGCAGGATTTTGCCCCACAAACTGCCCCACACACCGCTCTCGAAAGGCTCGTGCCGAGGCGTAGCCCATGGTAGTGTCAAAGATCTTTCGCACTTTCGATCACGCGACGACGGCTCCCTGGGTTTGATCCGCAAACAGCGGGGTCATGTTCATGTACTTGCGGGTGGACCAGTGGGTCCCGGCGACGTGACGCAAGCGGGCCGCTGCCAGGTTGAGGCAGGACTTCCCGTCCGGAAATGCTCCGACGACCCGGGTGCGGCGGCGGATTTCCCGCATGATGCGCTCCAGCGGGTTGTTGGTTTTCAGCTTGATCCAATGGCTATCCGGAAAGCCGTAGTAGGTCAGGGTCTCGTGGCCGCTCTCGTCGAGCAACTCAGCGGCCCTGGTCAGCTTCATGGCGCGCAGCTCGGCGATGACGGTCGTCATCTTCTCGGCCGCGGCCTTGCGGCTTTCCTGCGCATGGATCGCCTTCAGCATCTTCGCGATGTGACCACCACCGTTGAAATTCTCGGTCCCGGTCGAAAACCAGACACCGTCCTCTTGGCCCGTCGCCGGCCCACCGTAGGCAGACCCGGTCAGAGACGCCGAATGCAACAGAACGTTCTGTACGTCACGCCACCCCATCGGATTGCCGGCGGCATCGGCGGCCACATGCCAGCGGGTCTCGGCGGCGTTCGATCCCATGCCCTCGGGGATTAGGCACAGCCCTGTCGTACCGCCCACCTTCGCCGCCAATTGCAACCTTCGCCCCTCGCGCAGGTTCAGCGCCCGGGTGATCTCTAGGATGACAACGGGCAGCGCGCCGTCTTTCAGGGCCTCCTCGGCCACGGCCAGTGCATCGGTCTGATCCTTGGGGCGCGCCAGAAAAAGTCGCGCAGGATTGAGATAGCCCAGAAGCCCCTGCGGCATGATCGTGTCGCCGAGCCAGCCCTCCCGGATCCAGAGCGCCCCATCCCGCACGGACATCGCCGCAAATCCCACCGCAACAGGCCCGCCGACCTCATGGACACGGGCGGGCCGGAGAGGAAAGAGATCTCGAAGATCGACTCGCATGAGTGAGAACGTAAGGCGAACTCTGGGTCCGGGCAACGTCCGTATTTGTTTGCTGTGTTGCGGTGATAAACCAATCGCTTAACGACAGATTCGGGCCGGCCTCCGACGTCTGGTTGTTTCTGTTGGTTACCCGAAAGATCCCGCGTGGCATGGTTTCGCCGGGGCCCGCCCCCGCGCGCGCAGTGAATGGCAGTTCTGACAGGCCGCGCCGCCGCATGTCGCGTTTTGGGCGAACGGCAGGAAAGGGCGGGCGCGTTCAGGGCTTCGGCGATGGTTTCCTCATCGGGCGCGCATCCGGTCCCTTTGCTGCGCGCGTCTTGATGCGTTTCGGCTTGTCGCTATCTGGTCGGCCTTTCTCGCGCTCGCGACGCGGTCCAAGCGGCTTGGATGGATCGGCGGCATTCTTGCGCTTTTTGTGGTCCTGTCCGGTGCCCTTGCCGTATGGCCTCTTTTCCCTGGTGCCTGCGCTTTTGGCCTGTGCGTGATCTGGCTTCGTGCGCTTTGGTCTTTTCGCCTTGTGTTTCCCTGGTCCGTCTTGCGGCGCATCGGGTTTTCCCTTGTGCGGCTCCGCCTGGACCGACCCGGCGGGTTCGGGTTCACCTGCATGCCCCCTGCCGGGGGACGATGTATGGGATTCGCGCTTTTGGTGAGGCGCCTTTGGCGGAGACTTCGGCGTGGCCGGCGGGCCTTTCGGAGAGGCGTCAAGGTCCGGCATGCCCGGCAGTTCGGTCAGACGCGCGCCCTGTTCGATCTCCAGCTCGGGACCGAGTTCGGTTTTCATGGCGGGCACGGCAGCAGTCAGGATCTCGATGAAGGTTTCCTGGTATTGGACACGAATGGCCCCGATTGAGTCTTTTGACAGGCCTGCATTGCGGCACAGCATGGGAAGCAGCCACCGCGGCTCGGCGCGCTGCTTGCGCCCCAGGGACAGCGAAAACCAGGTACTTGGCCCGAATGCGGCCGGCTCGCGCGTCTTGCGCGCCCCCGGCTCGGGGATATCGCCGAGGATCTCCGGCGCAGAGTTGCGGTCGCGGTAGAGCCGCAGGTAGGCCGCCGCGATCTTCTCGGCCGAATGAACGTCCAACAGACGCTCGGCGAAGCTCTGTTCTTCCGGGCTGAGCGGGCGTTCCCACGAAGGATCAGACATCAGCCTGTCCTCGTCGCGCGCAAGGACCATTTCGGCCGACGGCGGCGTGCCCCATTCGGCGTCCAGGTTGGCGGATCGCAAGAGGCGCTGCGCCTTCGACCTTTGGCGCCCCGGGACGATGAGTACCGAGGTTCCCTTGCGCCCGGCGCGCCCGGTCCGCCCGGACCGGTGCAACAGCGATTCCGCGTTGGATGGCAGATCCGCGTGGATCACCAGTTCAAGACCGGGCAGGTCGATGCCGCGCGCGGCCACATCGGTGGCGATACAGACCCGCGCGCGACCATCGCGAAGGGCCTGCAAGGCGTGGGTGCGCTCCGACTGGCTCAACTCGCCGGAAAGGGCAACGACCGAAAACCCCCTGTTGGAGAACTTGGCCGTCAGCCGCGCCACCATTGACCGGGTATTGGCAAAGACGATCGCCGTTTGCGCGTCGTGATACCGGAGCAGGTTGATGATCGCCTTTTCGATATCCGACGGGGCCACGGTCAGCGCAAGATAGGCGATGTCGGCGTGCTGCGCGTCCTTGTCGCCGACCTCGATCCGCCGCGCGTCTTCTTTCTGGTAGGTTTGCGCAAGCTTTGCGATTCCGCGCGGCACCGTCGCGGAGAAAAGCAGCGTGCGACGGCTGTCCGACGTGTGATCGAGGATGAATTCGAGATCCTCGGAAAACCCCATGTCGAGCATTTCATCTGCTTCGTCGAGGACGACCGCCTTGACGTCGCCCAGGTCGATCACGCCCCGGGACACATGGTCCCTGAGGCGGCCGGGTGTTGCGACGATGACATGCGCGCCGCGCTCGATCGCCCTGCGTTCGGTGCGTGCATCCATGCCGCCGACAGCAGACGCGGTCATGATCCCGGCCTCTGCGAACAGCCAGTCGAATTCGCGCTGGACCTGCATGGCCAATTCCCGCGTGGGCGCAATGATCAGGGCCAGCGGTGCCGCCGGGCGCGCGAATCGTCCGTCTGTGTCCAGCAGATCCTGCGCAAGCGCCAACCCGAAGCCGACCGTCTTCCCGGACCCGGTCTGCGCCGAAACGAGAAGGTCAAGCCCGGCCAAGTCCGGCTGTGTCACCGCCACTTGCACCGGCGTCGGTTCGAGGTAGCCTTTGGCGGCCAACGTCGTCGTCAGCGTTTCGGGCAGTCCGGAGAAATCCTGCATGCATCACCTGAAGGGGGAAAGACCTTTCACTTAAGGATGTTGACAGAGTTTGTATAGACCGCAGAGAGTACCTGATCCGATCTTGGTTGGCTCAAGAGAGGCCCATCTGTCTTGCACTGTTCACCACCACCCGCGCGCAAGGCCAAAATGTTTCCTGCTTATCTTGGCATCCCGCCCGGACCGGTCAAGCCGGGGCGGCCTGGCATCCGGCGGCTGTGAGTGGTGCAAATCGCGAGCATTTGAACTGTTAAGACCGCGTTCAGCCGATGCGCCCTATCCTTGTGCGCGGGTGGCAGATCGAGGGGACAGCGATGGGCGAGGGCCGCAATGGACCTGTCATCATCAAGCGCAAGAAAATCGTGTCTGGCAGCGGGCATCACGGTGGCGCCTGGAAGGTTGCCTATGCCGATTTCGTCACCGCGATGATGGCCTTTTTTCTGTTGATGTGGCTGTTGAACGCCACGACAGAGAAACAGCGAAAAGGCATTGCCGACTATTTCAATCCAACCGTTCCGGTGACCAGGATATCGGGCGGCGGCGATGGAAATTTCGGCGGCGACAGCATCTTTACCGAAGAGTTGCTGGCCAAGATCGGAACCGGCGCGACTCGCGACAATTCCAGCCCGGAACGCGCTGCACGTGGCGAAACGGGTCAGCTGCCTGAAAACACCGACGCGGCCGAAGCGGACGAAAACCGAGAGGCCCGCGCGATGCGCGACCTTGCCGACCGGCTGACCGGGCGCGGCGGTGAGGCAATGCTGAGCGTGCAGGCGCAACGCCATATCGTCACGCGGCTTACCGACGAAGGGCTGGTGATCGAGATTTTCGATCTGGACGAAGAGCCACTCTTTCAACCCGGCAGCGCCATGCCCCGCCCCATTTTGCGCGAGATTGCCGTGGCGATTTCCGACGTCTTTTCAGTGGTGCCCAATGGGGTATCCGTCGCGGGCCATGTCCGCGCGCGCCCTGTTGTGCTGGCGCATAACCCTGTCTGGGGTCTGTCGACCGACCGTGCCGATGTCATGCGCAGTCTGATGCAAGAGGCCCGTCTGGATCCTGCGCGCCTGCGCCGCGTGAGCGGCCATGCCGATCGCGAGCCGGCCAGCGCCCCGCCGATGGCGGTGCGCAACAACCGACTTGAGGTTGTTCTCTTGCGCTCTGACCTGTGGGAATAGGGCGAATTTTATCCGTTAGCGGCCCGTTAAGTCGGGGCCGTTATGGCTTGGACAGATAGCGGGCTTGGGCCGCAGAGAGGTAAGCCAATGACGATTTCTTCTTCGCTTAATGCCGGGGTGGCGGGCCTGAACGCGAATGCGTCGCGCCTTGCGACGATCTCGGACAATATTGCCAATTCCTCGACCTATGGATACCGGCGGGTGGAAACAGATTTCCATTCCATGGTCCTGTCCGGCGGTGCATCGGGGGGCTATTCGGCCGGTGGCGTGCGGACCTCGACCACGCGGCTGGTCGATAGCCCCGGCACGCTGGTCAGTACCGCTAACCCCACCGACCTGGCGCTGAACGGGCGCGGTATGTTCCCCGTGACCGACATCACCGCAGTCGAGCAGGGTGGGGAACTGCCGATGATGATGACGCCAACCGGCTCTTTCCGGCCCGATTCCAATGGTATCCTGCGCGATCCCGGCGGTCTTGTCCTGATGGGCTGGCCGGCCAATCCCGACGGCACCATCCCGCACTACCCGCGGGATACCGCCAATGGGCTTGAGCCGGTTCAGATCGGCCTGAACCAATATGCCGCCGACCCGACGACGGCGATCACGCTGGGTGTGAACCTGCCCGCGACCGCGACGGCCTTTGACGGCCCCGGCGATTCACAGGAACTGACCGTGGCCTATTACGACAATGTCGGCACCGATCAGCAGCTTGGCGTTACCTTTATCCCCACTGTGCCTGCCGCAGGGTCCAGCAATGAATGGACGATGCAGATCACGGATTCTGCCTCTGGTGGGGCGGTGGTCGGCGAATACTTGCTGACCTTTGACGCTAGTGCGGCCGCGGGCGGCACGCTCGCCTCGGTCGCGTCCTTGTCGGGGGGGGCCTATGACCCGGCGACCGGCGAAATGACGATCACCGTGAATGGCGGTACGATCGCGCTATCGATCGGGATGCCCGGCGATCCGGGGGGGATGACCCAGCTTTCAGATACCTTCGCGCCGACCTCGGTGGACAAGAATGGATCGCCCGTCGGCAACCTCGTAGCGGTCGAGGTCGATCCCGGCGGCATGGTCCAGGCGATCTATGATACCGGTTTCACCCGGACGATCTACCAGGTACCGATCGTCGACGTTCCAAACCCCAACGGCCTGATCGCCCTAGACAACCAGGCCTATGCCATTTCGCCGGATAGCGGCGGCATGTTCCTTTGGGATGCGGGCACCGGTCCCACGGGCAGCGTCCAGGGCTATGCGCGCGCGGAATCCGCCACCGACATAGCGGCGGAGCTGACCCAGATGATCCAGACACAGCGGGCCTATTCCTCGAACGCCAAGATCATCCAGACAGTCGACGAGATGTTGCAGGAAACCACCAACATCAAACGTTGAGTCACCTTCGGGGGCCTGAGCCATGAGCCTGAGCGCGTCGCTTTCCAATGCACTGTCCGGTCTGAGCCTTGCAACCCGCGGGGCACAGGTGGTCTCTTTGAATGTCGCCAACGCCACGACCGCGGGCTACGGGCGGCGCGTGATCGAACCCACGGTCGCAACGCTGGACGGGTCCGGCGCCGGCGTGCGGATCGGGGATGTGCGGCGTGAAAGCGATCCGTTGCTGATCGCCTGGCGCCGCGATGCCGAGGCAGAGTCGCAACGGACTGAAATCCGCACTTCCGCTCTTGATACGCTCGAGGCCGCATTCGGCACGCCGGAGCAGGGCGATGGCCTGACCGCCCGGCTGGCCGATCTGGACAATGCATTGATCCTGGCCGCAAGCCGCCCCGACAGCGACACCCGGCTTGCCGATGTTCTGGCGGCGGCCCAGACCCTGGCGGAGAGTTTCAACACGGCCTCGGATCGGGTCCAGACCCTTCGTCAAGAGGCGGAAACCGCGATTGCCACCGAAATCGAACGCATGACCACGGCATTGGCGCGGATCGCCGATCTAAATGCCGGGATTGTTGCCGCCCAGGCCGGCGGGCGGGATGCCAATGCGCTTCTGGATCAGCGCCAGTCCTTGGTCGATACGCTGGCCGGGATCGTTCCTCTTCGTGAATATGCGCGCGATGGTGGCGCAATCGCTCTTTATTCCGCGTCAGGGGCGACCCTGCTTGATGGCGAAGCGGCGGTGCTGGACTTTGCCGCCGTCAATACCGTCACCGCCGACATGACCTTGGCCTCGGGTGCGCTGTCGCATCCGACCCTGAACGGCACACCGGCCCCTGTCACCGGCCCGACAGGACCGCTCTGTGGCGGGCGGCTAGAGGCGCTGTTCGATCAGCGCGACCGGCTCGCGCCCACCGCGCAGGTTGCTCTCGACGCTCTGGCCCAGACCCTGGTCGAACGGTTCTCGGCCGCGGGGCTCGATCCGACCGTTTCAACCGGCGCGCCCGGCCTGTTCACCGATGCCGGTGCCGCACCTGGGCCAGGCCCTGCGCCCGGCCTTTCCGGCCGGCTTGCTGTCAATGCGGCCGCGGACCCGGGTGAGGGCGGCGCGCTCTGGCGGTTGCGCGATGGTCTCGGCGCGGTGTCGGCGGGGCCCGTCGGCGACGGTCGCCTGCTGTCGGCGATGGCCGACCGTCTATCAACCGCGCAGACAGTCCTGTCTGGCCCCCATGCCGGGCGCAGCCTGTCCTTGCACGCCCTCGCCGGTGAAAGTGCTGGTCACCAGTCGGTTCAGGCCGCGGCCGCGGCCGATGATGCCGCCTTTGCCGCCGCCCGCACCGCCTCCTTGCGCATGCAAGAGGCCAGCCTCGGCGTCGACAGCGATGCCGAGCTTCAGTCGCTCCTGCAATTCGAGAAACTCTATTCCGCGAATGCCCGGGTGCTTCAGGTGGTCAATGACATGTTCGAAAAGATATTGGGAATTTGACGCATGGAGATGTCTTCGATCGGTGATCTTTCGCGCGGCCTGATGATGCGCCGCCAACAGTCTGCCCTGAAAACAGAAATTTCCGCCTTGTCCGCGGCGCTTGCAACCGGGCAGAAACAGGATTTACGCTCCGATCTTCGGGGCGATTTCGGTCCCCTTGCCGCCATGAACCAGAGGCTGGGCGTGCTTGACGCCTACGATCATGCAGTCGGCGAGGCGGCCGCGTTCTTCGGGACCGTACAGGCCGCGCTTGGTGCTTTGGGCGATGGCGCACAGGAAGTCGGGCGGGCTCTTGCCGCTTCGGGCGGGTCGTTGACGCCGTCGACGCTTGATATCCATGCCGATCAGGCCAACAGCCTGTTCGATCAGGCCGTTGGCTGGTTGAATACCCAGGTTGCCGGGCGGTCGCTCTTTGCCGGGGCGGCAACTGACGGGCCCGCCCTAGAACCCGCCGCCGATATCCGGGCCGCCCTGGCCGCCGAGGTCGCCGGCCTGACAACTGCCGGTGATATCCGTGACGCCGTCCGCGGGTGGTTTCACACCCCCGGCGGCGGGTTCGAAACGCTGGCCTATCGAGGCAGCCCTCAGCCCGCCGGACCTTTGGTCTTGGCGCTGGGCGAAAAGGTCGAACAGCCCGTTCTGGCAAGTGATCCTGCGCTGCGCGAGCTTTTGTGCGGTCTCGCGCTTGCCTCTTTCGTGGGCGAGGATGGCGGCCTGGGGCTGGGTGCGGGTGAACGATCCGCCTTGGCGGGCATGGCCGGGAACACCGTGCTAGACGCGGCGCAGGGGGTCATCCTGCTCGGTGCCAGTGTCGGTATGGGCGAGGCTCTGATCGAAAGTATCGGCGCCGCCAACGCGGCCGAACGTGTCAGCCTGCAAGCTGCGCGCAATCGGCTCACCGCGGCCGATCCCTATGAAACCGCCACCGCGCTGGAACAGGCGCAAACCCGTCTTGAAACGCTTTACGCGATCACGGCGCGGCTGTCGCGGCTCAGCCTTGCGGATTACCTGTCATGATCGGCCGGGTGCTGATGCTGGTCCTGGCGTTCCTGGCCGCGTGGCCGGTGGCTGCGGCGCCGATCCGCATCAAGGATCTCGTCGAATTCGACGGGGTGCGTGGCAACGACCTCGTCGGTTACGGGTTGGTCGTGGGCCTGAACGGGACGGGTGACGGGATTCGTAACGCGCCGTTTACCGAAGAGATCATGTCGACCATCCTTGAACGGCTGGGCGTGAATGTCGCCGGCGAACAGTTTCGACCACGCAATGTCGCGGCGGTGTTCGTGACGGCCAGCTTGCCGCCCTTTTCCCGTGCGGGGTCGCAGATCGACGTTACCGTTTCTGCCATCGGCGACGCGAAAAGCCTTTTGGGTGGAACTCTCGTGATGACACCGCTCAACGCGGCGGATGGTCAGATCTACGCCGTGGCTCAAGGGTCGATCATCGCCGGGGGTGCCGCCGCCGAAGGGGCGGCCGCGACTGTCGTGCAGGGCGTTCCGACCTCTGGTACGATTCCGTCCGGCGCGCGGGTCGAGCGAGAGGTCGGTTTCGATTTTGCCAACCTGTCGCGCGTGCGCCTGGCCCTGCGGACGCCAGATTTCACGACGGCCGACCGGATCGAACGCGCGATCAATCGTGATTTTGGCCACCGGGTCGCACAGATGTTGGATGCCGGGACCGTGACCCTCGATATCGGCGCGACCCGCGCGCGCTCTCCCGCCCACGCGCTGAGCCGGGTCGAGAACATCACCGTCGAACCAGAGCGCAAGGCCCGCGTCGTCGTGGATCAGCGATCGGGAACGATCGTGATGGGCGACAATGTCCGGATCTCGCGCGTGGCGGTGTCGCAGGGCAACCTGACGCTTCGGATCGAGGAACAACCGCTCGTGGTTCAGCCCAACCCGTTCTCTGAGGGCGAGACGGTCGTGGTCCCGCGCACCCGGGCCGCCCTGGACGAAGAACCGGGCATCGGTCTCGCCGAGGTTCCGGGGGGAACCTCGTTGTCTCAGGTCGTGTCGGGGCTGAATGCATTGGGCGTGGCACCGCGCGACATGATCGACATCCTCAAGAGCATAAAGGCGGCTGGCGCGTTGCACGCGGAATTCATCGTGCGTTAATGCCGGGGTGCGTTATACTTCTCCGCCCGGACCGCCCCGATCGATCCGTCGCATGCACCATCTGCGCGATGCCCTGTTCTCGCGCGCCGAGTCAGGCCGGGCATTCGCGCCCGGACATGATGGCGTGATCTTGGCCACGCTTGCCTTGACCGCCAATAGTGCAGGTCAATCGGTCTGAAATGACGGGGCGTCAATGGCGGCGGTGCCCCGCTCCGGGTGTTGTCCGGTGGTAGGCGTATGGCCAACTCTGCCCTCTCGCCAATTCGCGATCCGGTTCGCCCACGCGGGGGATCGTCATCCTGTCGTCTTTCACGACCCATGTGACGGTGGGGCGTGCCCTCGCTTTCGGGGCCCGGGTTGAACCGATCTTAACCTGCCGGGAAATAGCCCCGCACCAGCGCCTCCGAAATCAGCCTCCAGCCGTCGGCGACCACGAAAAAGGCAAGCTTGAAAGGCAGTGCCACCATTACGGGTGGTACCATCATCATGCCCATCGACATCAGAACGGCCGCAACCACGAGGTCGATGATCAGGAAGGGCAGAAAGATCAGGAACCCGATCTGGAAGGCGCGCGCGATCTCTGTCAACAGGAAGGATGGCACCAGAACAGAAAGCGGTACGGCCTCGGCCGTGATCGGCGGCGCCTCGGGGCGAAGACTGGCCATCGCGGCCAGTGTTTCTGGTTCGGTCCGGGCAATCATGAAGATGCGGAACGGCTTGACGACAAGGGGGATCGCGGCATCGACGGGCAGCGTTTCTTGGACCATCGGCTGGATGCCTTGTGTCCAGGCCTGGTTAAAGGTTGGCTCCATCACGAAATAGGTCAGGAACAGCGCCAGGCTCACAAGCAACATGTTGGGTGGCGATTGCTGCAACCCGATCGCCTGTCGCAGAATCGAAAGGACCGTGACGATGAAGGGAAAACAGGTCACCATGATCGCAAGCCCCGGCGCAAGGCTGAGCACAGTGACCAGCAGGATCAATTGCACCCCGCGCCCGGCCAGTGACCCGCCCTCGCCCAGCGAGATCGAGATTTCCTGGGCGGGGGCGGGCAGGGTCATGAGGCCAAGGAAAAGAGCGGCAAAGGCCAGGCGCGCGCCCATCGTTCAACCCGCCGCGCGCGTGTCGAGAATCTCGGTCAGACGCACGGCGATCTGGCCGGGATTGTTTTCGACCTCTTGCAGGGCGCCGCGGGCGATCAGCCGGTCACCGATGAAAAGTTCGACCGGGTCGTCGAGCTTGCGGTCGAGGGACAGAATCGCGCCCTGTTCCATGCCCAGAAGGTCGCGCAAGAGCGGTCGCGCCTGACCGACCGAGACGGTTATTTCGACAGGCACCTGGTCCAGGAAAGACGGGCCCAGTGCGGTATTGGGGGTGGGGTTAGCCATGGCGGCGTGTCTCCTCTGTATTGGGGGCCAGAAAATCGTCGAGTGCCGTTCCCAGGTCGCGCAGCATCGCATCCAGATCGATTTCGCGGGCCTGTCGCGGGGTGGACAAAAGTGCCTGGCCCGGGCCAAGCGAGTCATCCCTGATAAGTGTCAGGGGCAGGTTGGGCATATCCGCCAGCAAGGGTTCCAGCGCGGGGGCATTTTCCGGGCAAACGTGCAGTTCCAGCGGGCGGTCGGCCAGGTCCCGGGCAAGCGGTAAAACGCTGTCGGCCACGGTCCGGGCGAACCCCTTGGAGGCGAGCGTTGGCAAGACGCAATCCACCATCGCGCTCAGTAATGGGGCAAGGCCGCCCATGATATGCGCGCGCGCCTCGTGATAGCCAAAGGCCATGTCACCGAGTGTCTTGCCGAATTCGGCTGTGATGTGGTCCTGTGCCTGGGCCTCGGCGGCCGCCGCATCGTCCCATCCGGCCTTGTAGCCTTCCTCGTAAGCGCGCAGCCGGTCCTCGGCCTGGGGCAGGGGTTCGTCATCGGCACGGGCGGCGAAATCTTCCAGTGGAAAAGCCCGCATCAGGCCCGCTCCGCGGTGTCTTCCATCCAGCTACGCAGGATGGCCATGCTTTCCTCGCGCCGCTCGGTGATGGCCTCGCGCAGGCGGGCAACGGGGTCTTCGCCGGGGGCGGGCAGGCTTGCCACCGCAAGTCCATCGGTATCATCCGGATGACCGCTATCGACAGGGTCGATTTCGCCGCTCAGCCAGGCCTGTGCCCCCGCGGGCCCGGTCGGGGCGGGCAGGCCGGGTGGCAATCGGTGCGACCCCGACAGGATCGGACGGATCACGAAAAGCCCGAGAACCATTGCCACGATGGCCAGAATCGCAAGTTGAATCATCGTCATCGGGTCGAGGCGAAGCGGTTCAAACCAGGCGGTGCGCGGTCCGGTTCCGTCCTCTGCAGGTGCCTCAAGGGGCATGGATTTCAGCGTGATGACATCGCCGCGCGCCTCGTCATAGCCGACGGCGGATGCGATCAGGTCGCGCAGGTCCGATAACGCCTCCTCGGGCAGGGGCGCCCATATGGGTGTGCCATCCGGCCCCTGTTCGGTCGTCCCGCCGACCAGGACGGCGATGCTCAACCGGCGGATCGCGCCGGGCAGACGCAGGATCTCGCGCTCGGTCTCGGAAATGTCGTAATTGACGCGCTCGCGGGTTTCCGTTTCGCGCTGCTGGCTGCTGCGCGCGGTGCCGGCATCGCCGTCGGGAAGATTGCTGGCAACGGTAACGGCGCCGCCGCCGGTATCGTTGGCGGTCGTCGCGCGTTCCTCGGTCTCGGCGCTGATGGCGACGCGTGCCTCGGGGTCGACACGGCGTTCGCGGATCGATTCCGTCTCTGTTTCGGTTTCTATGCTGATCTCGACCACGGCCCGGCCCGGTCCAAGGCGCGCGGTCAGGATCCGTTCCAGCCGCGCCTTGAGTGCGGCCTCGCGGCTATCGGCAAGAACGCCCTGCGCCGTGTCATCGGCAATGACGGTGCCGCGGTCGCCGTCGATCACCGAAACATCCTCGGGCGCAAGCCCCGCAACGCTTGAGGCCACCAGGTAGCGTAGCGCGCGCGCCTGCCGTGGTGCGATCCCGCTGCCGGCGGCGCGCACGGTCACCGCCGCGGACGGGGCGATATCGCGGGCAAAGGGCCGGGACGAGGGCGTCGCGATATGTACCCGAGCCGCCCGATAGGCCGGGTTAGCCAGAATCGTGCGGGCGAGTTCACCCTCTTTTGCGCGCCAATAGGCGGCATCGAACATCTGTGACGTGGTGGCAAACCCCGACAGCCCGTCCAGCAATTCATAGCCCGCCGGACCATTGGCCGGCAGCCCCTCGCTGGCCAGGGTCAGCCTCAGGCCATCGCGTTGCCGCGCATCGGCATAGATCGCGCTGCCGCGTACCTCGTAGGCGATGCCGCCCTGATCGAGGGCGCGCAGTATCTCGCCCGCGGCGGCGGGGTCGAGCCCTGAATAAAGAAGCGCCAGCCGCGGTGATCCGGCCATGCGCGACAGTCCCAGGACCGCCGCGAAAACGACAACTGTGGTGATCGCGACGATCACCTTCTGGCGATGTGTCAATCCATTCCAGACTGCGATGACCTGCTGCACCTCGACGTCTCCCGATCAGGGGGCACTTGCCCCGGTGGCAAGGCCAACCTGCGCTGGGGCGCCTTAAGATTCGGTTAGTCCGCATCAGGCTATGCACAGCCATCGGAGAGGAGCCCGCCCATGGCCGCAGACGACATGACCACGCCGGAAAACCCGTCGAAAAAACCACGCAAGCCCCTGATTTTAGGGCTTGTTCTTGCGATCTTGCTGGGCGGCGGCGGGTTCTACGCCGCCTATTCGGGCCTGATTCCCGCAGGCGGCCATGCCGCTGCGCCCACATCGGAGGACACGGCATTTGCCGATATCGCATTCCTGCCGCTTGATCCGCTGATCATCTCGCTCGGGGCGGATGCGGGCAGCCGCCACCTGCGATTCGCGGCAGAGCTCGAGGTGGATGCCGCCCGGCAGGCCGAGGTCGCGCATCTCAAGCCCAGGGTTCTTGACGTGCTTAACAGCTATTTGCGCGCCATCGATCTTGCGGAACTGGACGATCCCGGCGCGCTCATCCGGTTGCGGTCACAGATGCTGCGGCGTGTCCAGATGGTGACCGGTCCTGGCCGCGTGCGCGATCTGTTGGTGACCGAGTTCGTATTCAATTGAGGAGTCAGGAAATGACCTTGATCGCGGATGTTCTGCTTTTGGCGGGTGCGCTGGGCGCGACGTTATATTGTTTCGTACTGGCCCGGCGTTTGCGCCGGTTCACGGATCTGGAAACCGGGGTTGGGGGCGCGGTTGCCGTGCTTTCGGCGCAGGTGGACGAGATGACAAGGGCGTTGGCCGGGGCGCAGGAATCGGCCGAGGGCTCGACCGACAGTCTGGCCCGGCTGACCGGCCGCGCCGAAGAGGCCGCGCGCCGGTTGGAACTGCTGGTCGCTGCGCTTCATGATTTGCCCGCGGGGGCTGAATCCGCCACATCGGCATCACCCGTGCAAGAGACCCCGCAAATGCCAAGCTTTCGCCGTCACGGCGCAGAGCGTGCATCATGACCGCCCGCGTGCTTCCGGTGGTGGCCGGCCTGTTCCTCGTCTCGGTCCTGTTCCGGCTGGGCGATGGCACGGCGCTGGCCTTGGCCGAGGGATTGCGCGACCATGCCACGTCGGTTCCGTCGACCGGACAGGCCCGTTCGTCACAGGTGGCCTGTCCCGAACCGCCCGACATGGCTGCGGCGCTTGCCGCGCTGCGCGCGCGCGAGGCCCGGATCGTTACCCTCGAAGAGGCCCTGGCGCAACGCGAGGCCACGCTCGACATTGCGCGCCAAGAGGTCGGACATCAGATATCGCGGCTTTCCCGCGCCGAGGAATCGTTGCGCGCCACGTTATCGCTGGCCGACGAGGCCGCCGAGGCCGATCTCGCCACGCTGACCGATGTCTACCAAAGTATGAAACCCGAACAGGCCTCTGCGTTGTTCGCGCAGATGGCACCGGATTTCGCGGCGGGTTTCCTCGGCCGCATGCAGCCAGAGGCCGCCGCCGCGATCATGGCCGGGCTGGAACCGCAGGTTGCCTATTCGATCAGTGCCGTGCTGGCCGGACGAAATGCGCGCGCCCCCAAGCAGTGATGAGGCTTTGTTAATGCTTTGCCGCCAGCGTCGCCGCACCGGCCCCCAAAAGGAGAGACACCCGTGATCGGTATCGTCGGCATCGTCGTCATCTTCGTAATGGTGTTCGGCGGCTACATTGCCGCCGGGGGCCACCTTGGGATCATCCTTCATGCCCTGCCTTATGAAATGGCGATCATCGGTGGCGCCGCCGTGGGGGCCTTTGCCATTGGCAACGACCTGGGAACGATTAAGCAAACGGCGAGATCGCTTTCGCGCGTCTTCAAGGGGGCGAAGTGGAAGCCGCAGGATTACAGCGATCTGCTATGCCTGCTATTCGAATTGATCCGGGTGGCCCGGCGCAACCCGGTCGACCTGGAACCGCATATCGAGGCGCCGCAGGACTCGGTAATTTTCGCGCGGTACCCCCGAATCGCCGCCGATCATGAGGCCTTGTCGCTGATCTGTGACACGTTCCGGGCGGGGGGCATGAATTACGACGACCCGATTCAGGTCGAGGAAGTGCTGGAAAAGCGGCTTGAGGCCAGTCTGCACCACGCCTTGCATCCTAGCCACGCGCTTCAGACTCTGGCGGACGGTTTGCCAGCGCTGGGTATCGTCGCTGCCGTGCTGGGCGTGATCAAGACCATGAGTGCGATCGATCAGCCACCCGAAATCCTGGGTAAGCTGATCGGCGGTGCGTTGGTCGGCACGTTCCTGGGGGTGTTCCTTGCCTATGGCCTGGTCGGCCCCTTTGCGACCCGCCTGCGCGGTGTCGCCGAGGAGGACGCGCATTTCTATCACCTGATCCGCGAGGTTCTTGTCGCCAACCTGCACAACCACCCCCCGGGCATCTGCATAGAGGTCGGACGCCAGAACGCCCCCAGCCATTTCCGCCCCGGCTATGCCGAGCTCGAAGAGGCGCTCAAGGCCAGCAGGAGGGAGGCCGCGTGATGCCCCGCCTCCTGTTGGCACTGATCCTGTTGGTGTTTCCCGTGCTGGCGCCGGCACAGACCGTGCCGGTCCGGTCGGGCGAACATCCGGGGTTTACGCGCCTCGTCTTTGAAACGCCCGACCAGACATCATGGGTGCTGGGCCGCGGGGCGGAGGGGTATGAGTTGCAATTGGAAAAGGAGGGCCTTCGAATCGACCTTGCGCGGGTGTTCGACAAGATCGGGCGCACCCGTCTGTCGGCGGTTTCTCTTGATGCGCCGGGCCGGATCGGGCTGTCGGTGCGCGATGGCGTACATGCGCATGCGTTCGACCTGCGCGCGGGGGTTCTGGTCGTTGATATCCGCGATGGATCGCCACCGGCCGGATCGCCCTTTGAACTGCCATTCAAGACAGGATCAGGTAAGGCGCCCGGCCCGGCCTTGTCCCCCCTCCCACTCCTCCTTGCGCCGCGGCAGCCTGATCCTTTCGTGGCGGGGCTGCTCGCGCCGCGCCCGGGCAAAATCCGGCTTCCGGCCTTGCGCCGGGATCTCTTCCAGCAGGTCGGGCGGGCGGCCTCTCAGGGCCTGGTGGGCCCTTTGGCCCCGGCCCTTCGGGACGGAGACGAATCCGTAGGGGGGCCAGGCGCTGGAATGGCGGATCACGATGCCGACCCTCCGGCAAACATGACCGTCCGGACCAGTATCGACCGCGGGTTGGCCGGTGCCGTTGCGAAAAAATCGCGATCCGGCGTTGGACCTGCCTGTTGGCCGGACGCGGCGCTGGACGTGGCGGCGTGGCAAGGGGATCAGTCCCCCGCCGCGCTGATCGCTCAGCATCGTGGCGCCCTGTTCGACGGGCGCGACCGGACGCGACCGGGCGCGGCAGAACAGCTTGCCCAGGCCTATCTTGCGCTCGGGTTCGGGGCCGAGGCTGCCCGCGTTCTCGAACAGTTCGGGTCAGATGTTCCAGAGGCTGCGCTCTGGCGGCAGATGGCGGCCATTCTCGACGACGGGCAGGCCGCTGAACCGATGGTGTTCGAGGGGCAACTCGCCTGTCCCGGCGCGGCTGCGATGTGGGCCGCGCTGGCCTGGCCGGCCTTGCCGCCCGCCATGCCGCGCGACACTGCCGCAATCCGCCGCGGGTTTTCCGCCCTTCCTCCGCATCTGCGTCACCGTCTTGGCCCTCCCTTGGCACAGCGGTTCCTTGCGATAGGTGACATGACGACCGCCAGAGCGATCGGAGATGCCACGCTGCGCGGCAAGTTTGCGCCCGGTGACCCCCGGCTCCGGATTCTCGAGGCACGGCTCGCGCTGGATCATGCCGAAACTGCCCAGTCGGAGGAAACGGTCACCGCGATTGCCGACAGCGGCGCTGTTGACGCCGCCGAGGCGCTGGCGCTGTCGCTTGACCGGCGAATCCATGCCGAAACAGCGCCCCTGGCGGCTGACATCCTGGCCGCTGAATCGCTGGGCTTCGAATTGCGCGGTACGCCGATGGGGGACCGTCTGCGGGGGCTTGCCATCCTGGGCCATGGCCTGCATGGCGCGTTCCCGACTGCTTTCGCGAATTTTCAGGCGGCGCCGCCCGATGATGCCGGAGAAATCGCCGATGCCCTCACCGCGAGGCTGGCCGGTCACGGCAGCGATGCCGATATCCTGCGCGCCGTGCCGGGCGGTCCTGCCTGGGACGTCGTTTCGCAGGCTCGGCCTGCGGCGCGGGTGGCCCTTGCCAGGCGCTTCGTCACGCTCGGCCTTGTTTCCCAGGCCGAGACGCTGATCGATGGACTGCCTGGCCGTGATGACCCCGATCTTCGGATGGTGCTGGCCGAGATCGCCCTTTTCGGGCAGGCGCCGGGGCAGGCCCTGCAATATCTTTCAGGTCTGGACGGCTCTGCGGCGGCGGCGCTGCGTGCGCGGGCCAGGGCCGCGCGGGGTGATTTCCAAGGTGCAGCCGAGGCGGCGATGGCGGCTGGCGACCCCGCCCGCGCCATCGATTTCGCCTGGCTTGGACAAGACTGGTCCGCGATCCGGGCGATCGGTTCGCCGGATCAGAAACGCCTTGCCGATTTGCGCGATCTGCCGCTGCCCCCCGGGCCCAGCCTGGCCGGCGCCCGCTCTGTCCTGGTCCAAAGTGCGGATATGCGCGAGGCGCTCGATGCCTTGCTTGGGTCTGCGCCTGGCGGTGTCAGACCGACGGATGTTCAGACTTCATCAACCGGTGCGCCCTAGCCTGGTCGTGACAGCGGATTCGGAGGATAAGAAATGGCCGTTGCAGGCATCGTGCAAAGCGGGTGCAGTCGCGAGGTGCGGCCGCCAGCTCTTGCCCGCGCGGGATTGCCAGGGCCACTGCTGACCGACCGATCTGCTCCTGGGGTCGGACCATGCTGAACCTGCAATGGTCCTTGCTGTTCCGCCCCACGATCCTATTGGCGCTGGCGCTGATGGCGGTAATCGTGATGATGATCCTGCCGATGCCGGCCTGGGTGCTGGATGTCGGGCTGGCGATATCCTTCGCGCTGGCAATCCTGGTTTTTACCGTCACCCTTTTCGTCGAACGACCGCTGGATTTCTCGGCTTTTCCGACCGTTCTGCTGGCCGCATTGATGTTGCGGCTGTCGCTGAATGTCTCGTCGACAAAGCTGATCATCGGGCAGGGTCATACCGGCACCGGCGCCGCGGGCGAGGTGATAGAGGGCTTTGCGATGTTCGTGATGGGCGGCAGCGTGTTTCTCGGGCTCGTGGTCTTTGGCGTGCTTATGATTGTCAATTTCATGGTCATCACGAAGGGTGCAGGTCGCATGGCCGAGGTCGGTGCGCGCTTTGCCCTGGACGGGATGCCGGGCAAGCAACTCGCGATCGATAGCGACATGGCCGCGGGTGCCATCGACCACGCCGAGGCGCGTGCGCGCCGAGAGCGTGAACAGGCCGAAACGACCTTTTTCGGTTCGCTGGACGGCGCGTCGAAATTTGTCAAGGGCGATGCGGTGGCCGGGCTTCTGATCACCCTTCTCAACCTCGTGATGGGGCTCGGGATGGGGGTGTTCGTGCATGGCATGCCTCTCGGGCGCGCGCTTGAAACCTATGCGATCCTGACCGTGGGCGACGGGCTGGTCAGCCAGATCCCCGCCGTCATCATCTCGATCGCCGCGGCGCTGTTACTGTCGCGCGGCGGGACCAAGGGGACGGCGGATGCCGCGGTATTCAGCCAGCTTGGACGCCATCCCGCCGCACTGGGCACGGTGGGCATCCTGATGGCGCTGTTCGCGCTGGTGCCCGGCCTTCCTTTCGGGCCTTTCATGGGCGGGGCGGCTTTGTTGGCGGGCGGCGCCTACCTGTTGCACCGCAAGGCCGCGGCCGTCGCGGCAGGGGCGTGCGTACCCGCGCCATCCCCCGCGCCCGAACGGCCGGTCAGGCTGGGCGATCTGCTGGACCTCGACGATATTCATCTCGAATTCGCGCCCGATCTCGTGCGCATGGTGCTGGACCCAGGCACCGGAATCGAGGCCCGGATCGGCGCGATGCGGCGTCATGTGGCCGAACGGTTCGGACTGGTCTTGCCGGATATCCGCCTGACCGACAGTCCCGCCTTGTCGCCGGGTCGTTACATCATAAAGATCCAGGGGGTAGAGGCTGCGCGCGACCGGCTCCATCCTGACCGGGTTCTGGTTCTGATGGGCGAGGATGACCCAGGCTTGCCGCATGGCGACGATGTGCGCGAGCCGGTTTACGCTGCCCCGGCCCGCTGGGTTGATGCGACGCAGCGCGAGGCGTTGATGCTTGTCGGTCGGACCGTGGTCGAGCCGTCAGAGGTTCTGGCCACCCACCTGCTCGAGGTGATCACCGGCAACCTTGCGAGGCTGATGTCGAGCAAGGCTTTGCGCCGCCTTTTGGACGAGGTGACGGAACTCTCCGATCCGGACCGGGCCGCCGCCAACCGCCGCATGATCGAAGAATATATTCCGGAAAAGGTTCCGCCGGAACTGTTGCTGACGGTTCTTCGCCTGCTCTTGGCAGAACGGGTTTCGATCCGGAACCTTGGCCTGATCCTCGAGGCTGTTGCCGAGGCCCGCGCGCCCAATGTCACGCCCGAGGAGATCTGCGAACATGTTCGTCAGCGGCTCGGCATGCAATTGGTGGCCGAGCATCGCCGCGACGACAACACCCTGCCGCTGTTGCAGCTTGCGCCGGACTGGGAAGAGCGGTTCGCTGAGCATCAGGTCGGGTCAGATGCCGGTTGCCCAGATATCGCGCTGCCTCCCGAAAGCTTCAACCGCCTGGCCGGGGCGGTTGCGGACAGGCAAGCGCGAGCCGCCGAGGCGGGGCTTTCGCCGGTTCTTGCCGTGCCGGCGCGACGAAGGCGGTTCCTGCGGACCGTCCTTTCGGCCAAGGGTATCGCAATCCCGGTTCTGTCCTTCGAGGAAATCGGCACACATGCGCGTCCTGCGCTTGTCGGTACGGTGCCGCCATGACTTTCGTGTTCGACGAACTGATGGCGCCCTGGCAGGGGCTGACACTGGCGGGGATTTTCGTGTTCATTCGCGTCGGCGCGGTGCTGGCGCTGTTGCCCGCCTTTGGCGAACAGACAGTTCCGGTGCGAGTACGGCTTGCACTGGCCCTGGCCTTTGCCGTCGTCGTGGCGCCTGCGGTCAGTCCCGCGATTGCCGTTCAGCCGGGGCTTGCGCCGCTGGCCCTGAGTGTTGAGGTCGCTGCGGGGCTGGCGATGGGTTTGGTGCTTCGGCTGATGATCCTGGCCTTGCAGATGGCAGGTGACATCGCCGCACAGGCGACCTCTTTGTCGCAGATGCTGGGCGGAACGACGATGGACCCGCAGCCCGCGATGGGCCGGTTGATGGTGATGGCGGGGTTGGCCCTGGCCACGATGACGGGCCTGCACGTGCGCGCGGCCGAGGCGATGATCCTGTCCTACCAGGTTTTGCCCGTCGGCCAGCTACCGCCTGCGGCGGTATTGGCCGATTGGGGCGTGACCGAAATCGCGCGCGCCTTTGCCCTGGCGGTAAGGCTGGCCATGCCCTTTGTCGCAGCGGCCTTTCTTTACAACCTGGGGATCGGGGTTATCAACAAGGCCATGCCGCAACTTATGGTTGCTTTTGTCGGCGCCCCTGCAATCACGGCCGGCGGTCTTGGCCTGCTGTTGCTGGCCTTGCCCCCGCTCCTCGATCTTTGGCGGGCGCGGCTGGACGGGGTGCTGTTGATGCCGTTCGGGGGCGGAGGATGAGCGCGTCCGAGGACGGTCCGGCCGGTGAAAAGCCGCATGACCCCACCCCGAAAAAGCTGGAAGATGCGCGCAAGAAGGGCGAGGTGCCGCGTTCGACCGATCTCGATACTGCGGCGGCCTATGCGGGAATGTGGTTGGCGGCGCTGGCGTTTGGGACGACCAGCCTCGGTGCGCTGGGCGGGCTGGGGGCCGGGCTGTTGGGTGGTGCCGATCGGCTGGCCCCGCTGTTCCTCTCCGATGCCACGCAGCCGCCGATCGGTGGCCTGCTATGGGCGGTGGGGGCCGGGGCGCTTCCATGGCTGGCGGTCCCGGGCCTGGCGATCATGGCCTCGATCCTGACGCAGCGCAGCCTTGTCTTTGCGCCATCACGGCTGAAGCCCAAGCTGTCGCGGATTTCCCCCGTTTCCAACGCGGCCCAGAAATTCGGGCGTTCGGGTTTGTTCGAATTCGCCAAGAGCGCCGTGAAACTGTTGATTTACGGCATCTTACTGGGGGTTTACCTCGCGGCCAACCTGGAACAGGTCCTTACCCTTATACGACTGGATCCGGGGCCGGCCAGCGCGGCCTCGCTGCGCCTGGGGGTCGGGTTCATGGGAGTCGTGGTTGCCATTGCCGGCGTGTTCGGGGTGATCGACCTGCTGTGGCAACAGGCCGAACATCGCCGTCGTCACCGCATGTCGCATGAGGATCTTAAGGAGGAGATCAAGCAGGCCGAGGGTGATCCCCAGATGAAACAGCAACGACGGCAACGGGCGTTCGAGATCGCGACCAACAGAATGCTTGCCGACGTACCAGGGGCTGATGTGGTGATCGTCAACCCGCGGCACTACGCCGTGGCGCTATCCTGGGACCGCACCGCGGTTGGTCCGCCGGTCTGCGTCGCGAAGGGCATGGACGAGATCGCGGCCCGGATACGAGAGGTCGCGGCCGAGTCCGGCGTGCCCATGCGGCGCGATCCGCCCACGGCCCGCGCGATTTATGCCACGGTTGACATCGGTCAACCGATCCGGCGCGACCATTATCGCGCGGTTGCCGCCGCGATCCGGTTTGCCGAAGCGATGCGCCAGCGGGCCCGGCGGCGGTGAACCGATCCGATCCCCGCCTGGAAGAGTTGTGCCGACTCAGCGCGGCATTGCGGGCTACGGCGCTGGCCCGGTTGGCCGCAGCCAACGCGGAACTGAACCGGACCGAGGCGGAACTGGAAGGCCTCGCTGCCGCGCGGCAAGGACAGGCCATTGGCGATATCGCGATGCTTGCCGCAAGCGGGTCAGCGCGGGCGCTCTGGCTTGCCGCACGGCGTCGCGCGCTGAGCTCAGAGCTTGAGTTGGCCCAAGCCCGTCGGGCCGCCTGTGCGCAAGAGGCACGGCGCGCGGTCGGGCGCGCGCAGGCGATCGAGCGGCTGGTGCAAAAAGGGCGCTAGGCTCAGGCGTCCTGCCGAACCAGATCGACGATCAGCACGTCACGCGCCAAGGGGCCGAGGATGGACTGTGCGACCTCCTTCAGGGCCCCGCGCAATAACGTCATCCGGCCGCTTTCGGTAAACGCGCCGTCAAACCCGCCGGCATTGGCATGATCGAACATCACCCGCAGGAAAGCATCGCGCAGCTTTGGTTCGCGCGCGTAGACGATTTCCTTGCTGCCGATATCGACCTCCAGGCTCAGGGACATGACCACGAGGGCCGACATGCGGTCACCATGGACTACGGGCACGACGAATTGGTTGTTAAGCTTGATGTAATCGGCCCCGGCCACGGTGCCCGCCGCGCCATGGCCGGGCGACGTCGTCGGCGCGGCCGGGGGTGGCCTGCGGTCAGGTGGCGTTTCGGTTGCCCCGCCTGCCGTGCCATGATCGCCGTTTTCATGAGTGCCGACATGGCCGGCCGCGTCGGGTTTCAGCGCCAGGCCAGTACCGGCCCCGGCGCCGAGGCCGAGCAGGGCCAGCACAAGAGGAAGAAACTTGCCCATCGCAGTACCTTTCAGAACGGTAGAACCAGGTCAGTGATCTGTTGGCCCCAGGGAGGTTGCTGCATGTCGGTGATCTGGCCTCGCCCGCCATAGGAAATCCGGGCCGAAGCGATCTTGTCATAGGTGATTTCGTTCTGCCGCGAGATATCGTCGGGACGGGCATAGCCGGTGACGATCAATTCGCGCATCTCGAAATTCACGCGCACCTCCTGGCTGCCCTCGATGCGCAATATGCCGTTCGCCAGCACTTCGGTTACCGTGGCGGCAACGCGCAGTTCCAGCTTTTCGTTGCGCCGGACCGATCCTGATCCGTCATGGCTGGTATCGGACCGTGTCTCTATGGCGGGGTCCGTGCCGGCACCGTCTGGCAGGTGCGGCGCGATGTGCTGGGGCAGGCCGAGGAACTGGGGTACACCCATCGATTGTCCGCCGCTGCGGCTGCGTTGACTGGCATTCGAAATCTCTGCCTTTTCGTCGATCTCGATGACCACGGTCAGGATATCGCCCCGCTTACCGGCGCGGCGGTCGCCCAACAGTGAACCATGCCCCGCAGGCCACAGCGAGGCCGCATCGGCGCGCTGGCGGTTGTCCAGCATGCGCGGCAGGGTTCCGGGCGCGGCCATGGCGTAATAGGCATTCGATCCTTCCACCGGGTCAAAGGCGGGGGGGCGACCGACCTCTTCTAGTCGTTGGCAGGCGGCCGCCTGGATCGCGAGAACAAGGATTGCAAGATGGGCAAGGCGTGGCATGGGCGCGGTTCCTCAGCGATGAAGGGCGGGGCCGACGGTGACACGACCCTCGGCGGTGACGGTTCCGGTAACGGTACTGCGCGAGTCGAGGTTCATCACGCGCACCCGGTCCCCTGCCCCTGCGCGGTCCAGCGCGCGCGCCTCGGCACGAATGGCGAGACCCCCGGCGGCATAGGTGACTGTCACGATCTGGTTGCGTTCGACCAGGGCGGGCGGACCCAGATCGGGCACCATGACCGGGCGGCCGGGATAAAGATTGATCCGGGCCTCCTGGCCGATGGCCTGCGCAGGATCGCTAAGCGCGCCGGGCACCGTGCCGGGGGCCAGCGCGATATCGGCCGCAGTCAGTATCGTGGTGCTGCGGATTGCGCGCGTGGCGATCAGCGTCTCGGCCATGGCCGGTGAGACGACGGCGGCCAGGGCCAGGATCAGAGCGGGGGCACGCATCATCGCACCTGGGTGGTGGCGGCAAGCATCTGGTCGGCCGCCGTGATGACCTTGGCGTTCAACTCGTAGCCGCGCTGGGCCTCGATCAGTTCGGTCACCTCGCGTACCGCATCGACCGAGCTGTCTTCGAGATAGCCCTGCCGCAGCGTTCCGAACCCATCCTCGCCGGGCGTCCCGCCGAGCGGCTGGCCAGAAGCCTCTGTCTCGGTGAAAAGGTTTGACCCGATTGCCTCAAGTCCCTTTTCGTTTGAAAAGAGCGACATGTTTAACTGGCCCAGCATCTCGGGTTCCACGGCGTTGGCGAAATAGGCGTAGACCTCGCCCTCGGAGGTGATCGAAACGCTGCGCGCATCGTCGGGAATCGTGATGCCGGGGGCGATGGCGAAGCCGTTCGCGGTTACGATAAGCCCATCTCCGGTACGCTGTAGCGACCCGTCGCGTGTATAGGCGGACTGCCCCGAGGGCAGTGTCACCTCTAGATAGCCGCGGCCCTCTATCGCGATGTCAAGGTCGCCCCCGGTTTGCGACAGCGCGCCCTGCGTCAGTGCCACGCCGATCGCGGCGGGACGCACGCCCAGACCGAGTTGCACCCCGGTTGGCAGGACAGAGCCATCTGCGGCGGTGATCGTTCCGGCGCTGGCAAGCTGTTGGTAATGCAGGTCGGCGAATTCGGCCCGACGGGCATCATAGCCGGTGGTGTTCATGTTGGCGAGGTTGTTGGAAATCACCTCGACCCGCATCTGCTGGGCGGACATGCCGCTGGCGGCTATTGTAAGGGCACGCATCTTTGTTTCCTTTTCCGGTCTCAGCTTTCGCCGAGGGTGCGCAGGGCGGCGCGGATACGCTCGTCCTCTTTTTCGAGAAGGTTCTGACCGGCCTCATAGGCACGCTGAACCTCGATCATGCGGGCGATCTGGGCCATCGGGTTGACGTTGGACTGTTCCAGAACCCCCTGCACCAGCCGGCCACCAAAGACGGGCACGGGCGCCGGGCCGGCGTCGAATAGCGCGCTTCCTGTGCGAGAGATCGCCGCCGGATCGGCAGGGGCAAAAAGCCCGATCCGGGTCAGTGGCTGACCGTCGGCTGACAGCGTTCCATCGGCGGCAAGCGCAATGCTGCGCGCATCGGGCGGAACAAAGACCGGCGCGCCGCCCTCATCCAGCAAACGGTGGCCATCGGGCGAAACCAACTCGCCCAGTGCATCGGGGGTAAAGCTTCCGGCTCGGGTCAGGCGCGGCCCCTCGGGCGTGTCCAGCAGGAAAAAGCCTTCACCCTCGATCGCAAAATCGAACTGTCCGCCGGTGCGCCGCAACGGCGCCTGTGACAGATCGACGTTGCGCACGATTGCATGGGCCATGGACAGACCCTCTGACCCCTGGCCAAGTCGGGCGACATGTTCGGCAAAGATCAGCCCCTCGGCACGATAGCCGGTGGTGGTCATGTTGGCGATGTTCTGCGCGATGCCCTGCATTTCGCGCATCAGCCCGCTCTGACGGGTCAGGGCGGCATATCCGGCATTTTCCATGCTAAATCCCTGCAATCAAAGGTATTATCCGGTCCGCGAAAAAACCGCTCAGCGTTTCTGTCATGAATCCCATGCAGGTCCAGAACACCGCCAGCATCGCGGCAAGTTTGGGCACGAAGGTCAGTGTCATTTCCTGCACCGAGGTCAGCGCCTGCAACAGGCCGATCGCGACCCCGGTCACGAGCGCGGCGGCAAGGATCGGCAGCGAAATCACCATCGCGATCCACAGGCCTTGGCGTAGCGTGTCGTAAAACACCATGTCAGTCATCCCGTCACACCGGCATCCGCAGGATTTCCTGGTAGGCCTCGACCACCTTGTCGCGGATGGTCACGGCCGTTTCGACCGCCAGTTCGCTCTGGGTCAGCGCCTGAACCAGCGCATGCGGATCGGCGCCGCCGGTCATCGCCGCCATGGCCGTCCGTTCGCCATGGCGGATCGTTGCATCCAGGCCGGCGGCAACGCGGGCGAACCCGTTTTCGGCCGTGTTCTGCAAAGGCTCTGGCTGGGTGGCGGGACGTGCGCCGGCATAGCCCCTGAGGGCTAGGGTGGTGTCGATACTCATCCGGGGTCTCCTATTGGCGCAACAGGTCCAGCAGGCCGCGCGACATCTGCCGGGCCTGGTCGAACAGTTTCAGGTTTGCCTCATAGCTGCGCTGTGCCTCGCGCGCGTCGGCGATTTCTATCATCAGGTTGACGTTGGAACCCTGGTAATGGCCGCTGGCATCAGCCAGCGGATGACCGGGCCGGTAGATGCGTTCGGGCGCGGTGGGGTCCAGCGTGACGGGACCGGTTCGCACTGTGCCTGGCGGCTGGCCGATCGTGCCCGCCGGTTCGAAGCGGGTCAGCTTGCGATGATAGCCAGGCGTATCGGCATTCGCGATATTCTCTGACACATGACGCAGGCGCGTGGCCTGCGCCCGAAGTCCGCTGGCCGAGATCGCCAGGCTGTCATTGAGCAGGGTCATGTCATCCTCCTATCGGGTTCGGCCAAGGCTGGTGCGCAGGATACCCAGAGCAGAACGATAAACGCTCAACGCCAGGGTGTTCGCGCGTTGGGTTTGCGCCGCGCGCAGCATCTCTTCCTCGAGGGAAACGGTGTTGCCATTGGGGGCGGCGGGGGCCATTGCCGGACGTATGCGCGGCAGGGTGTCGGCTCGGGTGGCGCCCAGATGACCCTGCCGCGTAATGCGCAGGGGCAGGGTGGCAACGGCGCGATAGCTGTCGGAAAAGGCCGCGACATCGCGCGCCCGATAGCCCGGCGTATCGGCATTGGCGACATTGCGGGCGATGATGGCCTGTCGTGCGCTTGCATGGCGGGCCAGCGCCTGGGCCATTTGCAGGATCTCGGGCATCGGGGCTTCTCCCTCGGTTTCAACCGATGCTTAAGGGCGATTCCTTTAGAAAGCGTAAGGTACGAAACAGGAACGGATGTCGTCATGACCCATAGCCCCTTTCGCCTGCTAGAGGCCCGGCTGGCCGCGTTGACCCCTTTCAGGCATGTGGGGCACGTCGTTGCGGCCGGTGGTGGTACGCTGCGAATCGCGGGGCTGTCGCATGGCGCGGGGCTGGGCGACCTGGTCGAAATCCGGCATGGGCGTGGCGCTTGCCGCCTTGGTGAGGTTATCGCGCTGGCCGAGGGGATGGTGACCGTCCTGCCCGACGGTACGCCAGACGGCGTGTCGGTAGGTGATTGCGTTGCCCTGCTGGGTCCGGGCGAGATTGCGCCGCATGCGGGCTGGATCGGCCGGGTGGTAGACCCGTTCGGGCGACCGCTGGACGGGCGGCCGTTATTGCCGGGGCCTGTGCCGCGCCCGCTGCGGGCCGCGCCGCCCCCCGCGGCGCAGCGGCGCGGCATGGGCGCGCGGCTGGCAACGGGGCTGGCGGTTTTCGACACGCTCTTGCCCATCGTGCGCGGACAGAGGGTCGGGTTGTTCGCGGGGTCCGGTGTAGGCAAGTCGACCCTTCTGGGTCAGCTTGCCCGCGGGCTAGAGGCCGATATCGCGGTCATCGCCCTGATCGGTGAACGCGGACGCGAGCTGGGCGAATTCGTGGCCGATGTGTTGGGGCCAGAGGGTATGGCCCGGTCGATCGTGATCGCGGCCACCTCTGACCAGTCGCCGCTGGTTCGTCGTCGCGCGGCCTGGGCCGCGATGGCTGTCGCCGAACATTTCCGCGACACTGGCCGGCACGTCCTGTTCCTTGCCGATTCGGTCACCCGTTTCGCCGAGGCTCATCGCGAGTTGGCGCTGGCCGCCGGAGAGTCTGCGGCGCTTCGCGGCTATCCGCCCTCGACCGCGCAGGCGATCATGTCATTGGCCGAACGGGCGGGGCCGGGGGCGGACGAGGCGGGCGATATCACGGCGATATTTTCTGTTCTGGTCGCCGGGTCGGACATGGAAGAGCCGGTCGCGGATATCCTGCGCGGTGTGCTGGACGGGCATGTCGTGCTTGACCGCCGCATCGCAGAGCGGGGCCGGTTCCCGGCGGTGGATTTGTTGCGTTCTGTCTCGCGCAGCCTGCCGCGCGCGGCCAGCGGCACCGAGAACCTGTTGATCGCGCGGGCCCGCCGGTTGATGGGCGTTTACGACCAGGCCGAGCTGATGATCCAGGCCGGGCTTTATCCCGAGGGCAGTGATTCCCAGATCGACGCCGCGATCCGGGTCTGGCCGGGCCTTGATGTCTTTATGACAGAGCATTCCAGCGCGGGCGTAGCCCAAAGTTTCGACCGGCTTTCAGCCGTCCTGGGCGCGGCCTCGCCCCTGCACGCGGCGCCGCAGGGCGCCGTTCCCGATGCCGGGGCCCGCGCCTTGGTCGGGGTCAGCACCCGGCCCGTGCCCGGTGCTGCGGCCTGAGCTTGGGCCGGGACGGGAGGACGTGTTTTCTGACGCAACGGGGCCGGATCAGGGGGCGGTCGGCGTCTGCCCGCCCATGTCGGGGGCATCGCGCGGTACTGAGGCAGTCAGTGTTGGGATGGCCAAGGTTGGGCCGACGGTCCCGCCCCGGCCGCCCCGGCATCTTGCGCCCGCGCACGAGGACAAGCGGTGTTGCGCCGATGCGTTTTGTGGTCGTTGCGGCGCCATTGCCCGGCCTGCCACAAGCAGTAAGGCCCTCGTTCGCGTCAGCGCGCGCCACCAACGGCAAGAAGTTGCAAGGCGATCTGCCCAGAACTTGCGATGCCGAAATCGTTTATTTCCCGCCGGATCATGAAATTCTGGATCAGCTTTTCACGGGTGGCCGAGTCCGTGAATTGCGTCACGGAATCGGCGCCGAACATCGCCGCCACCCGTGTTTTGTAGACACCCAGTTGCCGGTCGAGATCGAGCGTGGCAAAGGCGTCGGGCAGGCCAAGGGCCGTGTCGAATACCGCCCTCACCGCGGGTGTGCCCATGATCGTGTACCACTTGGCGTTTTCCGACGAGTCCCCGACGGCGATGCCCGCGAGTTCGCGCTCAAGATTCATTGCGAGACGCAGGGCGTCATCGCGTTCGCCCACGGCCCTTTCGAACTGGCGCGTCTGGAACCTGTTGACGATCTCTTCGACGAATCGGGGGTCTCTTACCCGTGCGCTCACTTGACCGCCGCTGGAAAACGCATTGGCAAAGTCCAGCCACCGCTTGTCGGGCAGTTGGTTGGCCAGCGCGTCGGGATCGGCGGTGTCTTGTTGCAGAACCTTCTTGATCAGGTACTTTGACGCGATCTGGTCGTCGAGGCCAAAGGCGCCGAGTGCGACCTTGAGCAACCTGTAATCGGAAACCAGGTCATTTGCATCAAGGGCCTTGCCGATCATCCCTCTGAAATGGTCGGCCTCTGCCCTGAGGCCGGGGCCTTGTGCAAAGGTTTGTTGTTGGCGTTCCATCGTGCGTTCGAGGAAACGCCAGCCCGCATAGCCGGAAAATGGCACGATCGGCTGAAAACTCATTGCGACCGAGCCGTCGCAGGCAGGCGTTCTTCGCGCGGCAAAAGCCGCCTCAGCGACCTGAGGGTGTCGTAATACTGTCCGGACATGAGAGATTGCGTTGCCAGCCCGATCTGGGCGCGGCTATCGGGATCGACAAGAACCTGGCTGAGTTGTTCGATCCCGCGCAGCAATCGCGGCCGCATGTCGTCGGCCGCACTGTCGCCTGACAAGATCAGTTGCGCCATGTAGCAGAGTCGGCGCACCGGGGTCACGGCATCTTCGGGATGAATGGCGTCACGCAGGCGCAGGATCGATGCGTTGGGGGTCTGGATCGAGAGTCTCGTGCGCCTCTCGCCATTTTCGACCACCGCCCCATTGATCAGAAGTCGTTCGCGCGGGCCGAGTTTTAGTATAAGTCCGCTCATGGTATTCCCCGTTATCAGGACAGGCCGCGCATGATCGCGGTGTTGATCTCGATCAGGGGGGCGGCATCGGCCCGCCGTTCCAACACCTTTGAACTGTGCTGATCGGTAAATTCGTAGAGAAAGAACAGGCGCGCCCGCAGATCATTGGGCAGGGCGTTTCTCGTGTCGGCAACGTCCAGCGCCAAAAGGCGCCAGAGCTTGCGGTTTTCATGCAGCGCCGCAGCAAGTTCCGGGAAACCGTCCGGCCCGCCCGATTGTGCCCGTGTCATGCGGGCCGTAATCTGGGCAAAGGCCGCGTATTCGGTGGCGCGGGGGGTGCGGATCTGGTTCTGGGCGGGGGCCGAATAGCCTCTTTGTGCCATGATCTGGGTGTTCACGAGCTATCCCTTTGTTCCGGTGAATGGTATTGTCTCATACGAAAGGGCCGGGGCTGTTCGGCCCTGGCCCGATCGTCTTAGCGAAACAGCGACAGGATGTTCTGCGGCGCCTGGTTGGCGATCGACAGCGACTGGGTCGCCAACTGTTGTTGTACCTGCAGGGCCTGAAGCTTGGCCGAGGCCTCTTCCATGTTGGCGTCGGTCATGACGCTGATGCCGGCCTTGAGCGCGTCGCCCATGGCGCTGACAAATTTCATCTGGTCCCCGATCTGTGCCGACTTGGCGCCGAGATCGGCGCCCGCCGTCAGAACGGCCGTCCGCATGGCCTGGATCTCACCGATCACCGTGTCAGCCGTTGTCGAAGTGCCATCGAGCGGCGTGAAGGTGACGTTATTGACGCCCGCGCCAGACAGATTCGTGGCGCTAACCTCGATGGTGTCGACGGTTGAGTCGCCGCCCGGTGTCGCACGGACGACGGAGGAGGCGATGTTCAGGCTGGCCGAGGTTCCGTCCACGGTATCGTTCAGCAGGTTGATGCCATTGAACTGGGAGTTGGTCACGACCGAGTCCATCTTTTCTTTCAGCGCCTCGATCTGCTCGTTGATCTTGGTAAAATCGGCGCCTTCGCTCTTGCCCGAGACGGCCAGGGCCTCGATTTCGTCGAGCGTGCCGGTCAGCTGGTCGATCCCCGCAAGCGCCACGTCGACTGTCGCCTTGCCGACCCCAAGCTCGTCCGAGATCGTGTTGAACATGTTGGCGTCACTGCTCATCTTGGTCGCGATTGACCAGACCGCCGCATTGTCCTTGGCCGATCCGATCGCCTTGCCTGTCGAGATCATGTCCTGGGTCTTGGACAGGTCGTTATTGATGGTCTTGAGCGTTTGCAGCGCAACCATCGCGCTGTTGTTGGTGAGAATGCTGGACATGGGTCCGTCCTTTCGGTGAGGGGCGCTTTGCGCCTGTGCTGACTGCCCCGGTGGGGGCGGTGGACGGTCTTCTGACCCCTGCGGTTCGGTCGGCCGGCCCGCGCCGCCCGGTAGGCCGGGCGCAGAACAACCCTCGCGTCAGCCGGTTAAGCGAGGGTGAATCCGTGCGGCCCCGATCCTTTGCATTTGAGCTAACTCGTTCACGCCCGGCGGATCGGATCGCGCGACGGGCCGCCCAGCGCCGCGCGCTGGCCCCGGCTGTCATAGGTGCGCAGCCCCCCTGCTGCCCCCCGCCTCGCCAGGTGGTCAGCCGCGCTGGCCAAGCCGCGTCGCACGCTGTCCAGCAGCCGGGCGTTCCGGCGTGTCGCGTCACGCAGGTGCGCGCGCATCGCCGGGTCGGGGCGGGGAGCCTCGGCCAAGCGATCGGCCAGCCGTTCCTTTTCATGTGCGATCCGGGCCAAGGCATCGAAATCGGCAAGGCGCAGGGCCTGCTGTTCGCGCAGCAGCACCGCCAAAAGATCTTCAGCCGGTGTCATCTGACCGCTCCTTCAGGGCCTCGAACAGTGATTCGGCCAATCCGATTCCCCCGGCGCGGGCCATCATCTCTGCTTGCTCCCGGCGCAGGAAAGAGGAGAATTGCGTCTCTCCGGCGCCGCCGCCAAAGGGGCCGGATCGCGCATCAAGCCCCGCAGATTTCAACATTTCGGCGAGAAAGAGTGCCTCTATACGCAGGGCAGCCGCGTGTAACGTGGCGGGCGGCGCGGATTGTCGGACAGACCCGTCGGTCAGGGGCGAGAGCATCGTGGTCTCCTTCAAATGCGAGTCGTTTTTCGGGATATGACGCGGGGCCGGTAAAGGTTCGGTAACTGGCACCGGGGCAGGTTGGCACCATCGACCCGGAAAGGAGAGCCGATGACCAGTGCCGTTTCGATCGCACCCGGCCCAGTGTCGCGACCCGCGCCGCCTGTGCCGGTGCGGGCCGTGTCGTTGACAGATGCGCCGGGATGTTTTGGCTGGGAACAGGTTGTCGTGACGGTCAAGGCCGCGTCTGGATACGTCGCGCAGGCGGAAACCGTGGCATCTCATCGGCAGGCAGAGGCGATAACGACCCCACCCGAGGAGGGCGCCGTGACCGGGCTGATCGCGCCTGCCACGGCTGGTGTGGCTCGACCGCTTGCCGATCTCGCATTCGGGGAAGGAGGGACGCTTTCCGCCTTCGACGGGGATGGGGGGCGGCGCCATGAAGGCCAGGTATGCCCGCTCGCTTCGACCGCCTTGCATGGCGCGCCGCACCCCGTCGCGGTGGTCGTCGAGTCAGGGGTTGAACCGATCCCACCGTGCCCTGTCCTGTCGGCCGGTGATGGCCATCTTGCGGCTGTCCCGCGGGGCGTCGAGGTCATGTCGGCGGGTCGACAGGGGCGTATGTCGCCCCAACCCGCGACAGGGGAAGAAACGGGTCGGGAACGCCCCGCCGGGCGCAATGTCGAGGGGCCGATTCAACCGGTTGCCCGCTTGATCGCGGGGATGACGAACCAGGTCCCTATGGGTGGCCTGATCGCGTCAGAGGCGACCGTTTCCGCCGAAACTGATCCGCGTCGCGCCCGGCTTGATGCCAGCCAAGGGGCGGGGCCTGAAATGGGTCAGGTCAAGCTGTCGGCGCAACCTGGTGTGGTCTCTTCCGATGCCATGGATTGTGCGGATTCGCGGGTGCCCCCTGTGCCCAGCCGGGCCGTGGCGGTTCCGCCGCAAGCGACCGGGAAAAGCCTGGCGGCCCTGTCCCGGCCATTGGATGGCGGGGGGATGCCGGGGTTGGATATTGCCGCGCCGGGTGCGGCCTCGGGGGATGAACGTCGTGTCGCACGTCCGGCGGTGTCAGGGGTCCGGCCTGCCGCGCCTGCCGGTTCGTTTCCGCCACCCGCGGGCATGGTAATAAGAGATCCTTCGTCGCCCCTTCCGGAGGGTCCGCGCGGACCCGTAGAGTTGGACCCGGCGCAGATCGATCTGCCCCGAGAGGATTTGCCGGGCGGCTTGAGCGCCACCACGCCCGCCGCACAGGGCGAAGGGACGATCACGCGCCCCGGCGCTGCGCATTCTGGCGGTTTAAGCCCTTCCCAGATGAACGCCCTGGCCGAGGCCATGTCGCGGCTGCGCATGGACGGCCGCATCGAGCTCACCCTGGACCCGGTGGAGCTGGGCCGGGTGCAGCTCAGCCTGATGCCCGGCGAACAGACGATTACCGTCGTTCTGGCGGCGGACCGGGCCGAGACGCTGGACCTGATGCGGCGCCATGCCGACACCTTGGCCGGTGCGTTGCGCGATCTTGGGTATGACTCTGTATCTCTTGATTTTTCGGGGCGTGGCGCGGGGGGGGATGGACTCCCTTACGCGCCATCCCTGCCGTCCTCGGGGCCTGTTCCAGCGGACGGCCTGGTCTGCGACCCGCCGGGCGAGGGTGTCGCCCGCCGCGGGGTAGGCGGGCTGGACCTGCGTCTTTAGAAAGGATCCACCGATGGACAGCACGAGCATTCATTCATCCGGCGCGGCCCCCGTGCAAGCCGCCACAGGCACCAGCGCGGCGGACAAGGCTGCGATCAGTTCTGATTTCGAGACCTTCCTGAAGATGTTGACCGCGCAGATGCAGAATCAGGACCCTCTGAACCCGATGGATTCGACTGATTACGCGGTGCAGATCGCCACCTTTTCAGGTGTCGAACAGCAGGTCCGCACCAACCAGTTGCTGGTTGAGATGTCCGGTGCGCTGGGCGCGACGGGGCTGTCGGCCTATGCCGGCTGGGTGGGGCAAGAGGTGCGGGTGGCCGCGCCGACCTTGTTTGACGGTGCGCCGGTTACCGTGGTTCCACAGATCGCCGCAGGTGCTGACAGCGCGGTTCTGGTGGTGCGTGATGCCGCCGGGGCCGAGGTACAGCGTGTCCAGCTCGGCCTCGATCCCGCGCCGCTGGACTGGGCCGGGATCGGGGCCGATGGCCGTGCGCTGGCCAGCGGCACATACGGTTTCACCACCGAAAGTTATGTTGATGGCGTCCGCATCGCCGAAACGCCTGCTCCCAGTTTTGCGCGCGTGATAGAGGTGGTCGCGGGCGAGGCGGGCGTATCTCTGCGACTTGCAGGCGGGGCAGAGGTCGCCGCCGATAGCGTGGGCGCATTGCGCGCGCCGGAGGCCCACCCTTGCCAGGGCTAGAACAGTGCCGCCACCGCCATGCCGAACAGCGTGAATGCCGCGCCGGCCGCCATCCACTGGACCGGGCGAAGGCCGTTGTCGCGCACCGGGGCGTGCTTGGGGTTGGATTGTGCGATCAGGGCAGATTCCGCCAGTTCGGGCAGGCGTGGACCAAAACGGGCCAGGACCCGCGTGGTTCGGGCCAGATCGCGGGCCAGCGCCTTGGGGCCGATATTCTGCTTGATATATTCCTCGACCACCGGGCGCGCGACCTCCCAGATATTGATCGAGGGGTTGAGCGAGCGCGCCACGCCTTCGACCACCACCATCGTCCGTTGCAGCAGGATCAGTTCGGTCCGGGTGGCCATGCCGAAACGTTCGGTCACCTCGAACAGGTAGGCCAACAGTTTCGCCATCGAGATATGCGTGGCATCCATGCCAAAAATCGGCTCGCCCACCGATCGAAGGGCCTGCGCGAATTCGTCGATGTTCTGGTCGGGCGGGACATATCCCGCCTCGAAATGCACCTCGGCGACGCGGCGATAGTCGCGCCGGATGAACCCATACAGGATCTCGGCATAGACCCGGCGGGTGTATTCGTCGATCCGGCCCATGATCCCGAAATCGAAGATCATGATATCGCCGTTGGCCGCCACCTTCATGTTGCCCTGGTGCATGTCGGCATGGAAATAGCCATCGCGCAACGCGTGGCGAAGGAACATCGACAATACGCGCTCGCCCAGCACATACCGGTCATGGCCCGCGGCATCCAGCGCGGCGTTGTCGCCCAGGGCCACGCCCTCGCACCAGCCCATCGTCATAACCCGCTTGCCCGATAGCGGCCAGATCACGCGCGGCACGACGAATCCCGGATCGTCATGCGTGTTGGCATCGAATTCGGCCGCGGCAGAGGCCTCGATACGCAGGTCGAGTTCGCCGGTCACCACACCGTCGAAATGCGCGATCACATCCGTCGGGCGCAGGCGGCGCGAGAACGGTGCCAGGATCTCGATCGTCGATGCTGCAAGGTAGAAAGCATTGATATCACGCCGAAAGTTTCTTTCGACATTTGGACGCAGCACCTTGACGGCAACTTCTTCGCCGGTGCGGGTGATGCGGGCGCGGTGGACCTGTGCGATAGAGGCCGCGGCGATCGGTTCGGAAAATTCACTGAACAATTCGTCGGCGGGCAGCCCGAGTTCCTGCGCCACGGTCTGCTTGGCGACCTCGACCGAAAACGGTGGCAGCTTGTCCTGGAGATAGCGCAACTGGCCAGCCATCTCGGGGCCGACCACGTCCGGTCGGGTCGAAAGGATCTGGCCAAACTTGATATAGGCCGGTCCCAATGCGGTGATCGCGCGGGTGGCCGGGGGCAGCTCTGGATCGCCCTTCTTGCCAAGCCACTTGATCGGCCAGCCGAAAATCCGGGCCATCACGCGCACAGAGGCAGGGGCCTCCATTGCCTCAAGCACGAAGCGGTTGGCACCGGTGCGTTCAAGCGTCGCGAGCGTCTCGAACAGACGCCAGATATTGTGAGGACCGCGCACCTAGATCTTCCAGCCCGAATGCAGCGCCGCGATGCCCAGCGAAAGGTTGCGGTATTTCACCTGCCCGAATCCGGCGTCGCGGAACATCTGGGCAAAGGTTTCCTGGTCGGGAAACTTGCGGATCGATTCCACCAGGTACTGATAGCTGTCGCGGTCGCCCGCCACGAACTGGCCCATCACCGGGATCACGTTGAACGAATAGCGGTCATAGGCCCATTGCAGCATCGGGTTGGGCATCTGGCTGAATTCCAGGGTCATCATCCGCCCGCCCGGTTTCAGCACGCGAAAGCCCTCGCGCAACGAGTCCTCGATCCGGGTGATGTTACGCGTGCCGAAGGCGTTGGTCACGACATCGAAACTGTTGTCCGCGAACGGCAGCGCCATGCCGTCGCCCACCACCCAGGACAGGCTCTCGCCCATGCTCTCGGCCTCGGCGCGCTTGCGGCCCTCGACCAGCATCGATTCGGTCATGTCGCAAACCACGGCCGTCGCTCCGGGCGCGCGGCGCAGGAACCGGAACGAGATGTCACCGGTGCCGCCCGCGACATCCAGCAATCGCTGGTGCGGTTGCGGCGCCAGCCAATCCATCATCGCGTCTTTCCAGACACGGTGGATGCCGGCCGACATCAGATCGTTCATCAGGTCATAGCGCGAGGCCACACGGGTAAACACCCCGTGCACCATTCCCGCCTTTTCCTCTTCGGCGACGGTCTGGAAGCCGAAATGGGTGGTTTTCTGGGCTTGCTCTGTCATGGGGCCTTGCCGTGGATGGGTCGCGCCCTTCTTATAGAGCGCTTGTCGGGGGTTACAATGCGTTGCCGGAAAGAGGAAAGGGCCGAATGCCCGAATTGCCAGAGGTAGAGACAGTGCGTCGCGGCCTTGTCCCGGCGATGGAAGGGCAGGTGATCGCGGCCGCGCAGGTCAACCGGCCCGACCTGCGCTGGCCCCTGCCTGCGCGCATGGCCGAGCGGCTGACGGGGGCGCGCATCGTCCGGCTGGGGCGGCGGTCGAAATACATCCTGGCCGATCTGTCGACTGGCGAGACGCTGATCGTGCATCTGGGCATGTCGGGGCGGATGCTGGTGTCGGGCGTGATCATGGGCCGGTTTCATCACGACCACCCTGCCCCTGCAAAACACGATCACGTGGTCTTTGACATGGAGGGCGGCGCGCGCGTCACCTTCAACGACGCGCGCCGGTTCGGCGCGATGGACCTGACCCCGACCGCGCAGGTTGACCGGCACTGGCTGCTGGCCGGGCTGGGGCCGGAACCGCTGGGCAACGCCTTTCACGAGGATTACCTGGTGGCGCGGCTGCGGGGCCGGATGACGCCGATCAAGGCGGCGCTGCTGGATCAGCGCGTGGTGGCGGGGCTGGGCAACATCTATGTTTGCGAGGTGCTGTATCGCGCCGGCATCTCGCCCAGGCGCAAGGCGGGACGGATCGCCGCGCCGCGCGTGGCCGGCCTGGTCCCGGTGATCCGCGACGTGCTGTCCGAGGCGATCGCGGCGGGCGGGTCGTCCCTGCGGGACTACCGCCAGTCGGACGGGGAACTGGGCTATTTCCAGCATGATTTCCGCGCCTACGGGCGCGAGGGCGCGCCCTGCCGCACCCCAGGATGCGTCGGCCAGATCGTGCGAATCGTGCAATCGGGACGGTCCACCTTCTATTGTCCGCAATGCCAAAGATAACTTGAAAGCGGGGTTCAGCCTGCTAAGGACTCGGGCCTGAATGCAATGGAGGCCGCCACCGATGGCTTACAAGACGCTGATCGTCGAGATCGAGGACCACATCGCGCTGATCCGGCTGAACCGGCCCGACGCGCTGAATGCCCTGAATGCCGAACTGATGGCCGAGCTGGCCGACGCGGTCACGGCGGCGGATGCCAATGACAAGGTTCGCTGCATCGTCCTGACCGGTTCGGAAAAGGCGTTTGCGGCCGGTGCCGACATCCGCGAGATGAGCGGCAAGAGCTTCGTCGACGTCTATGCGGGCGATCTGTTCACCAAGGATACCGAGCGGTTCCTGGCCTGCCGCAAGCCCATCGTCGCCGCGGTCTCCGGCTATGCCCTGGGCGGGGGATGCGAATTGGCGATGATGTGCGATTTCATCATCGCGGCGGACACCGCCAAGTTCGGCCAGCCGGAAATCAACTTGGGCGTGGTCGCGGGCATCGGCGGAACACAGCGCCTGACCCGGATCGTGGGCAAGTCAAAGGCGATGGACATGCACCTGACCGGCCGCTTCATGGGTGCCGAAGAGGCGGAACGCGCGGGGCTGGTGTCGCGCGTGGTGCCCGCCAAGAAGTTGATGGAAGAAGCCATGGCCGTGGCCGAGAAGATCGCCGAGAAATCGGCGCTGACCACGATGGCCGTCAAGGAATGTGTCAATCGCAGCTATGAAACCACCCTGCGCGAGGGGTTGTTGTTCGAACGCCGTATGTTCCACATGATGTTTGCCACCGAGGACCAGAGCGAGGGCATGCAGGCATTTGTCGAAAAACGCGAGCCGCAGTTCCGCGACAGGTAACGCTTTTCGTCTTTTCTTTCGCTCCGATCTGACCTATAGGCCGGGGCTTACATGCGTGTGAGGCCCGCTTGGCCGGAATCAGCCGGTAGATGCAAACCCGGCCGGGGCCTCGGTTCGCGCCAGAAATTTTTGACGTCGAGACCCGGAGAAGGGAACAGATACAAATGGCAAATTCGCCCCAAGCCAAGAAGCGCGCCCGCCAGAACGAGCGCCGTTATGCCGTGAACAAGGCCCGCCGTTCGCGCATCCGTACCTATCTGCGCAAGGTCGAAGAGGCTATCGCCTCGGGCGATCAGGCGTCCGCCCAGGCCGCCTTGCGTGCCGCCCAGCCCGAGCTGATGCGTGGCGTCACCAAGGGCGTCATGCACAAGAATACCGTGGCGCGGAAAATGTCCCGCCTTTCGGCACGGGTCAAGGCGCTGGGCGCCTGAACGATCCTTTAACCATAGGTAATGGAAAGGGGCGCGCCGCAGGGTTGCGCCCTTCCTAAGAAACAGCCTCTGTCTGGGGAATGGGCTCCAATGCAAAACCGAGGGTCTTGGCGCGCCGTTGAAGGTTGGAGAGCACGCGTTTCCGATGTCGTTCATCATAGGCTGCAGCCCCTTGATCCTGATATGTCATGCCATGGCGGATTGCGTTGTAGAACAGGACCGCAATCTTGCGCGCCGTCGCCGTAACCGCCTTCTGCTTGCCTATGCGCGATGACAGTCGGCGGTAAAACGCGCCCAGGGCCGTATCGCTTTTGCCAATCGTAACGGCTGCCAAGCGCAAGAGAGAGGCCGCGCGACTTGAGGACCGGCGCGTCCGCGAGGACAGCAGCTTGCCCCCAGAGATCTTGTTACCCGGGGCCAAACAGAGCCAGGAGGTGAAGTGCTTGGCGCTCTGCCAGGCGCGCAGGTCCGTGCCGCATTCTGCCACAAGCTTCAGAGCCAGCGACGGGCCGAGGCCGTGGATCTGCGTCAGGTCTGTGCCCAACACCCCGTAAAGCGCCGCTCGCACATCAAAAGACGGCGCGTTGTGCTGCCTGCCTTTGATCCGTGCTTTCGGCAGCGAAGCCAGATCACCTTCAGCCCGGACAGTCAAAGCGGCGACTGCCGCTTCCAGCTTCCGGTCGCATGTCTCAATCTGTGCTTTGTAAAAGTCGTAAAGCTCCAAAGACTGTGTCAGGGCAAAGACGTGCTCCTCACGGTCGTTGCCGACCAGCGCGGCCTTGATCGTCTCCATCGAGGATTTGCAGCGAATATCCCGGAACGCGGCAAGAACCTCCGGATCACGCTCGCCTCCAACGATGGCACGGATGATCCGCATGCCCGTCGCGCCCGTGATGTCGGAGACGACATGATGCAGTTGAAGGTTCATCTCCATCAACGCCTTCTGCATGTGCTGGATGTGAGCGGCGGCATACTCGGTGAGCCGTTCCCTTTGCCGCATGTAGGCGCGCAGGGTG
>NZ_SLXU01000007.1 GCF_004343505.1 Rhodovulum bhavnagarense
TGCGCAATTGCTTTATTCGGTTTGGCAGTTGCTTGTGAAAGAGCTTTCTGGTTGCGCCTTTTCTCTTGCCACCAAACAAGCGCGACCGGGGCGCCGAAAGCAAACAGCATCTGGCCGCCAACCGGCCAACCCTGAAGACCAAAAGCAACGATCAAGAGCGCGATGAAGAAATAAACTGCAAAGAAGAAGAGAATCCGGAGCAGCTTGAAAATAGCTTTCATAGAAGGACCCTCGTCAATCACCCATCAGCGCGTCGATGTTTGCATGAGCCTCATCGCCCGTCGACCCTCTCGTCAAGAAACTGCGTATCAGATCGGGTCTTTCAGCCAGCGAGTTTCGCCTGGTCGTGATGCCGAAGGTCGAGGAAGCAGAACCTCGGCAAGCATCACGTCAGTTCAGTGTGAACCGGGTACGGGTGTAGTTGCGGATCTTGCCGCTTTGGCCGGTCTATCGAACCCGGACCGAGGCGTCTCAGATCGTCCATGCGACGAGTCACTCACACCCGCGGCACACAACGGAGGGTCCCAATCTGGTTTGTCCCGCCCCACCAAATCCCACCTCACAACAGAATCCGACTGATGGGATTTATGGTGGGACAGATCAACGGCGAAGCCGTTTTTCTGTTTAAAATCAACAACTTAAGGGGAAGAAATGGCAGCCCGTAGGGGAATCGAACCCCTCTTTCCAGGTTGAAAACCTGGCGTCCTAACCGATAGACGAACGGGCCATCCGGTGCGTGCGGCGTTATCTAGGGAAACTGGCCGGGGCGCGCAAGAGGATTCTTGCCCCATCTCGCCGTTTTTTCAGCCCGCGCGGGCGGCGTCCTCCAGCCGCAGTTGAACCCGGTTCTGGCCGCGCCAGGTATTGACCTCCAGCCGACCGGCAAGGTGGAACCGCGCGCCGCCATGCCCCTCGAGCAGGGGGCCGAGCGGGCCATCGAAGGCGCCGAAGGCGATCGCCTCCAGCCTTGCGCCCATGCCGTTGCCGAAACCGACCTTGAGGTGGCTCTCTCCGACCCGGCGAACGAATCCCAAGGCCATGTCGGCAAAGGCAAAGCGGGGCGCGGGTGCGCCCGCGCCGAAGGGGCCCGCGGCCTCGATCCGGTCGACCAGTTCGACGGTGGCGGCCCCCGGCATCAGGAGCCCGGCAAGCCGCAGGTCCGCCGGGCCTGCCGCGCCCGCGCCCTGGCGAGCCAGCAATTCACCCAGCCGCGCCATCGCCTCATCCAGTTTGTCGCGCGTCACGCTCAGCCCCGCCGCCATCCGGTGGCCCCCGCCTTTGACCAGCAGCCCCTCTGCCGCCAGACGCTGCACCGCCGCGCCCAGGTCGACACCCGAGACCGAACGGCCCGATCCCTTGCCCTCGTCGCCATCGAATCCGATCACCACGGCGGGGCGGTTGGTGGCCTCTTTCAGGCGGCTGGCCACGATTCCGACCACACCTGGATGCCAACCCTCGCCCGCCGCCCAGACCAGCGGCCCGTCCAACCCGCGCGCCTCGGCCTGGGCCAGCGCCGCGGCACGCACCGCGTTCTCGATCTCGCGTCGCTCGGTGTTGAGCTGGTCCAGCCGTTCGGCAATGGCCGCGGCCTCGGCGGGGTCGGCGGTGGCCAGCAGCCGCGCGCCAAGATCGGCCTTGCCGATCCGCCCGCCCGCATTCACCCGCGGCCCCAGCAGGAACCCCAGGTGATAAGGCGTCGGCGCGCTGTCCATCCGCGCCACGTCGGCCAGCGCGACAAGGCCCGGACGGCCGCGCCCGGCCATGACCTTGAGCCCCTGGCGCACCAGGGCACGGTTCACCCCCACCAGCGGCGCCACGTCCGCAATGGTCGCCAGCGCGACAAGATCCAGAAAAGCCAGCAGATTGGGGCCGGATAGCCCCTGCGCCCGCATCTGCCGGTTGACCTCGACCAACATCAGGAACACCACGCCCGCGGCACATAGATGCCCCAGCGCGCCATCCTCGTCCTGCCGGTTGGGATTGACCACCGCCAGCGCAGGCGGCAGGGTTTCGCCGCCCAGGTGATGATCCAGAACGATCACGTCGGCCCCCATGGCCGCGGCAATGGGTTCGTACGACAAGGTTCCGCAATCGACGCAGACGATCAGGTCGTGGTCGCGGGCAAGACGTTGCATCGCGGGCACGTTGGGCCCATAGCCCTCGTCGATCCGGTCGGGGATATACAACGTGGCGCCCAGCCCCATCTCGCGCAGCCAGCTCAGCAACAGCGCCCCCGACGCCCCCCCGTCCACGTCGTAATCGGCAAAGACCGCGATGCGCTGCCGCCCGGTGACGGCGGCAAGAAACCGCCCGGCCGCGGCCCCCATGTCACGCAGGACAAGCGGATCGGGCAACAGATCCTTCAGGGTGGGTTCAAGAAACCGTTCGACCTCTTCGAGGGGAACGTGGCGCGCGGCCAGGATCGCGGCCAGGGCATCGGGCAGGCGCGCGGCTTGGGCCAGCGCCTGCGCCTGCCGGTCCTCTTCGGCCGAGGGGCCAACCCAGCGCCGCCCGGTGGCCGAGCATTCAACACCCAGGAACGGCGCTGACATGCCTTACTCGGCGGGCGTGCGATAGCGCATCCGCCGGACCGAGCCGGTCTTGGACCGCATCAGAAGGGTCTCGGCGGTCAGCCAGCCGACCTCGCGCTTGATCCCCGGCAGAAGCGAGCCGTCGGTCACCCCGGTTGCCGCGAATATAACGTCCGCCGTCACCATGTCGTCGCGGGAATAGACGCGGCCCAGGTCGGTCACGCCGTGTTTGGCCGCACGGCCCCGTTCGTCATCATTGCGAAACAGCAACTGGCCGAACATCTGCCCGCCCATGCATTTCAGCGCGGCAGCAGCCAGCACCCCCTCTGGCGCCCCGCCAGAGCCCATGTACATGTCGATCCCCGTGCGTTCGGCCTCGGCACAGTGCATCACGCCGGCCACGTCGCCATCGGTGATCAGGCGGATCGCGGCGCCGGTGGAACGGACCTCGGCGATCAATGCCTCGTGCCGGGGACGTTCGAGAATGCAGACGGTGATGTCGTTGGGATCGCCGCCCTTTTCACGGGCCAGTTGCCGAACCCGTTCGGCCGGCGGCATGTCCAGCGTCACGATCCCCTCGGGATAGCCCGGCCCGATGGCCAGCTTTTCCATGTAGACATCGGGCGCGTGCAACATCGAGCCGCGCGGCCCCATCGCGATCACGGCCAGCGCGTTGGGCATGTCCTTGGCGGTCAGCGTCGTGCCCTCCAGCGGGTCCAGCGCGATATCGACCGCAGGCCCATCGCCGCTGCCAACCTCTTCGCCGATATACAGCATCGGCGCCTCGTCACGCTCGCCCTCGCCGATGACCACTACCCCGCGAATATCCAGCCGGTTCAACTCGGTACGCATCGCGTCGACCGCAGCCTGGTCGGCAGCCTTTTCGTCGCCATGGCCGATCAGCCGGGCCGAGGCCAGCGCCGCCTTTTCGGATACGCGGGCAAGACCAAGGGACAGCATCCGGTCATTGAAATCGAGGGGCGCAGAACTGGGCATGAGAAATCCTGTGGCTACCGAAGAAAATCACCCCAATCTCTAGCCGCGCCACCCGGTTCAAGACAAGGGGGCGCAGGGCCGCGCCCTCAGTCGGCGAGGCTGTCGAGATATGACGGCAGGTGCCCAATGTCGGCCAGGATCACATCGGCCAGGTCAGACAGGTCGCCTGATCGGGCCGGGCCGGTGAGAACGGCGATCGTGGTCATCCCCGCCGCCCGCCCCGCAGCCAGGTCGTGGCGGCTATCGCCGACCATCGCGATTTCGCCTGGCGGGCGGCCGATCGCGCCGGCAAAGGCCAAGAGCTGACCGAGGCCGGGTTTGGCGCCGTGACCGCTGTCGCAACCGGCAACGAAATCGAAATGCTCCAGGATGCCCGCGGCGGACAGGTGGGCGCGCGCGGGCGCCTCGGCATCGTTGGTCGCCACGCCCAGCGCCAGCCCGCGGCCGGCAAGATCCTGCATCAAGGGCCGCAGCGGAACGGCCGGACATAGCGGGGCCTGCGCCGCGCTTGCATTCATCCGGGTCAAAAGGCGTTCGGGCGTCATCCCCGGCAGGTGCGGCAGCATCAGCGCCGCGATCTCGCCTGGTGTTCCCGCGATGACCGGGCTGGCCCGGTCAAACCGCGCGGCCCCCGGATCAAACCCGATCGCGGCCCCCAACGCGTCGCGCCGCGCCAGGTCACCCTCGGCCAGCTCGGCCAGGAACTCTGACGCCCATATGCCCCAGGTGGCATGGAAATCGAAAAGCGTGCCGTCCTTGTCGAAAAGGATCGCGCCCAGCCTGGCAATCGTTCCGCTCATTTCCGCGCCCCTTTTGCCGGACCGGCCCCGGCCCCGCAAGCCATCAGGTCCAATGTGGCCCCGTTCCGCCGGGCAGGCCCACCCGCGCGCGCATCACCGTCTCGCCCGGCACGCCCTCGGCAGCACAAAAGGATAGCACCCAGGCATCGTCCATCAGCAGAAAATCCAGAACCGAAGCCAGGAATTCGGGCTCTGCGGCACGCGCACGAAGATCGTCCTCACCCGCGCCGGTCGCCCCGAGAAAGACAGGCAACAACTCGTCATTGCCCACCAGCCATGTCAGCGCCCTGAGCGCAATGGTTTCGGCATGTTCTACCACGGGACGGCATCTCCGGATCGAGGTTAAAAGGTTTTTAACGCTTCCTACCGGAAACTGAAGGGTGTGACATGGGGATTGAATGCCGCGTCGCGGCACATGCAGGGAAAAGGCCGTATGCCTCGAACGATCCTGATCGTGGACGACCTGGCAACCAACCGTATCGTCATCAAGGTCATGCTGGACCGAGCACATTACAACGTCGCGCAAGCCGCGAACGCGGCGACGGCACTGGACCGGATTGCCGATGCGCGCCCCGACCTGGTTCTGCTGGATATGCGGCTGTCCGACATCGACGGGATCGCCTTTTGCAAAAAGTTGAAATCGTCCCCCGACACCGCCGATCTGCCGGTCATCGCGATCAGCGCGTCCCCTGATCCGGGCGCGCGGCTGCGGGCGCTTGAGGCCGGCGCCGACGAGGTCCTGACAAAACCCCTGAACGAGGCATCGCTGCTGGCGCGTGTGCGCAGCCTGTTGCGCGCGCGCGCCACCCTCGAGGATCTGACCTTGCGCCGCGACACCCACAGGGCGTTGGGCTTTGCCGAACCGACGGCGCGGTTTCATGGCCCGGCGCGGATCGCCCTGATCGCCCCTCCGCGCGTCACCCGCACCTGGCGCGACGGGCTGCGCCGGGTTTCCAGCGACCGGCTGATCCCGATGCGACAGTCAGAGGCGTTGCAACTCGACAAGGGAGGCGCTGCGCCCGATCTGTTCGTCATCGGAACCGATCCGGGCTGCGAGGCATCGGGGCTGCGCCTTGTCAGCGAATTGCGCACACGGCCCGAGACGCGGCATGCCGCGCTGATCCTTGCCGCGCCCGAGACCGCACAGGACAGCGCCGCCATGGCATTGGACCTCGGGGCGAACGACCTGGTCACAATGCCGGTGGACGCGCGCGAACTTGCGCTGCGCATCCGCAACCAGATGGCGCGGCTACGGCTGGAACGAACGTTACGCGACACGCTGAAGGACGGGTTGCGCCTGGCGGTCACCGACGCGTTGACGGGGTTGCACAACCGTCATTATGCCCTGCCCTACCTGGCCCGGATTGCCGCGCGCGCCGCGAAGACCGGCGAGGATTTTGCCGTTATCTCGATCGATATCGACCGGTTCAAACAGGTCAACGACCGTCACGGCCATGCCGCGGGCGATGCCGTTCTCACCACGGTCGCCTGCCGGCTGAAACAGGCGATGCGCGAGATAGACCTCGTGGCGCGGGTCGGCGGCGAGGAATTCCTGCTTGCCCTGCCCCAGACCGACCGGCACGGCGCCGAAACCATCGCCGAAAGGTTGCGACAGGCAGTGGCCGGGCACCCTGTCGCGCTGCCCTGCGGCACTGGCGAGATCGCGGTAACGATCAGCATCGGCGTGGCGATCGGCCGGGGGGGCGGCCTGCCGGATGGCCCGACGCAGGTCGACCTCGTGAGAGCGTTGATGCAGGCCGCGGACCGCGCGCTTTATGCCGCCAAGGCCGCCGGGCGCAACGCGGTTCATTTCAGCCGCTGCGCCGCCTGAACACCATGCTAGCGCGGCGCGGAACCATCGCGGCGCGGATGGGACGGCCCCCGGCGCAGAACACGCTCCAGCCTGTCGGCGAAGGCCGCGCGCTGCTCGGGCGTCATGGCCGCCAACCGTTCGGTCATCAGGTCACGCCAGATCTCGCCCTGGTCACGGGCATGGGCCTCTTGCGTGGCCAGGATGACAGCAACGTGTTCGGGCATGTAAGGCTCTGCCCTCAACGCATCCAGAAGATCGTTGAATCCCTGCCGCACGGCCTTGCGATTTTCGCGCAGGCGCGGCGCCTGGGACCGCATCGCCGCACGCAGGGCGGCGCGATCCTCATCAGCGAGCGCACGAGCATATGGACCATAGGCCGCCTCGCCCAGGTCGGCGCGCGTCGACGCACCGCGATGCCCGACCACCGCGCCCCCGACCATGCCCAGGATCAACAGGTTCAGCGCAAGGCTTGCGATCAGCATCACCCGCACCCAGGTCCGGGTCGGTGGCGCAGTTTCGTTTCGAGTTCTACCCTCTGCCAAGCTCATCCCTCCTGAAGAAACGTATCGAGGCTGGGAACCAGGTCGACCGGTTCGTATCCGCCCCCCAGCATGACCGTCGTGACGATGTCCAGGGCCGCGGGATCGGCATAGCCGATCCATATGCCGGCCACTGTTGCGCTGGCCAGGCCGGCCATCGACGGCCAGCCGCCCAGCGTGCTCAGCATCGCGCCGATGACCCCGCGCCGCGTCGCGGGCGTCGGGGTCTGCTTGCCCACCACGAGGGGTGCGGCGCGCACGCCTGCCTCGGCCATGGCATCGTCCATCACCCGCGCCAACAGCGCCGCCGACGGGGCGGGTCCGGTGTCCCGACCAACCTGGAACAGCGCCTCAAGCGCTTCGTCCGTGATTTCTGTCCGCTCAGTCATCCTGCAACCCCAATTCCCCGCGCCGCGCGGCGAGTTCCGCCTTGAGCGCCCTCTTGCCACGGGCGGTCAGGCTTTCGACCGCCTCGGTGCCGATTTCCATGACCTGCGCGATCTCGGGGTTCGACAACCCCTCGATATGGCGCAGGATCACCGCCTGCCGCTGCCGCACGGGCAACGCGTCAAGCGCCTCTTGCAGCGCTTGCGCCCGTTGCCCTGACAACAGGCGCGCTTCGGCACCGGGTGCCTCGTCATGTGGTTCGGGCACTCCGTCCAGCCCCTGCCCCCGACGCCGCCGCAGCCGGTCGGTACACAGGTTCCCGGTTACCCGGAACAGCCAGGTGGACACACGCGCCTCGCCCGCGCGCCAATCCGGGGCGATCTTCCAGAGCCTCAGCATCGCCTCTTGCGCGACATCCTCGGCCTCGGCCGCGTCCCCCAAAAGCCGCGCGGCATGCGATAGCACCCGCGGCGTAAACCGAAGCGTCAGCGCACGCGCGGCCTGGGCGTCGCCCCGCCCATAGGCGGCCAGCAACGCCTCGTCCGATTGAGCGCCCGCTGCATCGAAAGGCATGTCCATCCTGCCTGTGGCCTATCCCGTCGAGGTCCCTGCGGCAATCGCGGCGGCGCATCATCGCGCCGCCGCGAGCCAGTTTAGCGCATCACACCCTGCGGGCCGAAGCGTCCGCCGAATTTCTTCGCGGCCGCGTCGAATTCGTCGCGCGAAATCGTGCCATCTCCATCGGCGTCCACCCGGTTAAAGATCATTTCGGGCCCCGGACGAGTGGCCATTTCATTGGCCGAAAGCTTACCGTCGCCATCGGCGTCCAGCATCTCGACCATATCGGCTGCCCGCGCGGCACGCTCTTCGTCGGTCAGCGCGGGATCGCCAAAGCCCCCCTGCATCGGCCCCGTGCCCTGCATCCCGCCGAACATGCCATAGCCCATCCCCGGATGACCCTGGATCCTGCCCGACCCCATACCATAGCCCCCCCGCGCGCCATCGCGGCGGCCCGACGGCTTGCCCAGGCGCGCCGCCTCATCGGCGGACAACAGCCCGTCGCCATCGTTATCGAGCGCCTCGAAACGCGCCTTGGCGCGGGCAGTGAATTCATCGAGGCTGAGATTGCCGTCCTTGTCGGTATCGATCATCGCAAATGCGCCGCCGCCCATTCCCCGTGCCTCGGCCATGCCCGGCAGCGCACCAAGCAAGACCGCCACCGTCCCCGCCGCCAGCGCGCTTAGCGCCACATCTTTCAGAATGCGTGTCATCTCTTTCTCCTGTTCCAGTTCGCCGTTGGGCATCGCGACGACCGTTCCGGCCGCCTTGTTCCCTTTCTACGGGCGGACCCCGAGGTTCCGTCGCGGCCCATGCGAAGGTTTTGCGACATCCCGCCGCACGGACAGCGCGTCATCTGTGAAAAATCCACCGGTTTCCTACCTTGGGAATGCGCGCGGAAGGGAGGCGCGTCCATGGCGACAACTGACGGACATATGTGCGATACCGAGCGCAGACCGGTTGGGTCTGCAATGCTCCGCGGGTGGCGCAAGAAATGCCCCAGCTGCGGCGCGGGGCCGCTTTTGGCCGATTACCTGACCGTGCGCGACCATTGCCCGGTCTGCATGGAAGAGTTGCATCATCACCATTCCGACGATGGCCCGGCCTACCTGACCGTGCTGATCGTGGGTGCCTTGGTGACGCCGCTGCTGGCCTGGGCCGTATCGGCCCTCGATCCCGATCCGCTGGTGGTCACCTCCGTTTTCACCGTTGGCTGCGTGGCGCTGGCGCTATACCTTCTGCCCCGACTGAAAGGCGTTATGGTGGCGTTGCAATGGGCGAAACGGATGCACGGCTTCGGAGAGCACAGATAGACGGCCCGCCGATCCGCGACGCGGCGACGGTGATCGTGCTGCGCGATGCGGCAACGGCCCCGCGCGTGCTGATGGGCCAGCGCGGGTCGGGCGCGGCGTTCATGCCGAACAAGTTCGTCTTTCCCGGCGGCGCAGTGGATGCCGCCGATGCCGGGGTGCCGCTGGCCTGCCCGTTAAACGCCGCGTGCGAAACCCGGTTGAGGGCAGAGACCGATCCCGCCCTTGCCCCCGCCCTGGTTGCCGCTGCGATTCGCGAGGTATGGGAGGAAACCGGGCTGATCTTTGGTGTGCCCGGCGCTTGGGACCGCCCCGCGCCCGAAGGATGGGAAGGCTTTGCCGCCAGCGGGCACCTGCCCTCGCCAAGGGGATTTCACTTTGTCTTTCGCGCGATCACGCCACCGGGCCGCCCACGCCGGTTCGACGCACGCTTTTTCCTTGTCGAGGCCGAGGCGGTGGTCAACGATCCCGACGATTTCTCGGGCGCCCAGGAAGAGCTGAGCCACCTGCAATGGGTCCCCCTGCCCGAGGCGCGCGGCTTTGACCTGCCCTTCATAACAGAGGTGGTTCTGGCAGAGGTTGCGCGGCTGTCCCGACAGGGCTTGCCGCCCGATAGCGTGCCGTTCTTCAACAACCGCACCGGCAGGTCAGAGTTCCTGCGGCTGGACTGACGCGCGCGCCGGGACAGATGCATCCCGCGCAGCGCGCATTCCGGCCCGCGCGAAAGGCTTGCGGCTCAGCGGGCGGCTTTTTCGGCGATACCGGATGTGCCCTCGCGCCGTTCCAGTTCGGCGAAAACATCTGACAGCGTCACGTCGCGCGCCGCCAGCATCACCAGCAGGTGATAGAGCACATCCGCCGCCTCGGCCGTCAGGCGGGCACGATCGCCCCGGACCGCCTCGATGATCGCCTCGACCGATTCCTCGCCGAATTTCTCGGCGCATTTCTCGGCCCCCCTGGATAGCAGTTTCGCCGTCCACGAACTGTCGGGATCGGCCCCCTTGCGCGCCTCGATGGTGGCGGCCAGTCGCTCCAGCGCGCTCATGCCGGCCTCACTGGGATGCCGGCCGCGGCCATGTGGGCCTTGGCCTCGCCGATGGTGAAGGTGCCGAAATGGAAGATCGAGGCCGCCAGAACCGCGCTGGCACCGCCCTTGGTCACGCCCTCGACCAGGTGGTCCAACTCGCCCACCCCGCCCGAGGCGATCACCGGCACATCGACCGCATCGGAAATCGTGCGCGTCAGTTCCAGGTCAAATCCCGACTTGGTGCCATCGCGATCCATGCTGGTCAGAAGGATTTCCCCCGCGCCCTTGGCCACGACCGTTTTCGCGAATTCCACCGCATCGATACCCGTGGATTTACGCCCGCCATGGGTAAAGATTTCCCATTTGCCCGGGGCGACCCGTTTGGCGTCGATGGCAACCACGATGCACTGGCTGCCGAACTGGTCGGCGGCCTGGCGCACCACGTCGGGATTGGCCACCGCGGCCGAGTTGAAGCTGACCTTGTCGGCGCCCGCCAGCAGCAGGGCGCGCACATCCTCGACCGTGCGCACGCCGCCGCCCACGGTCAGCGGCATGAAGCACTGTTCCGCCGTGCGCTGGACCACGTCGAACATCGTGCCGCGGTTTTCATGGGTGGCGTGGATATCGAGGAAGCACAGCTCGTCCGCGCCGGCGGCGTCATAGGCCTTGGCGGCCTCCACCGGGTCTCCGGCATCGATCAGGTTGACGAAGTTGACGCCCTTGACCACGCGGCCGTCGGCCACGTCGAGACAGGGGATGATGCGGGTCTTCAGCATGGGGCGGCTCCTTTCGCGTTCTCATAACGCGGCGCCGCGCCAGAGGAAAGCGCCGCGCGCGCCCCGTTCCCCGGTCTCAGCCCGCAAGCGCCTCAAGGGCCGCGGCGAGGTCCAGCGCCCCGTCATAAAGCGCCCGCCCCGAGATCGCCCCGCCGATAACCCCGGTATTGCGCAGCGCAACCAGGTCGGCCAGCGAGGACACCCCGCCCGAGGCGATCACCGGGATCGACACGGCCCGCGCCAAGGCTTCGGTTGCGGCGATGTTCGGCCCGCCCATCGCGCCATCGCGGTCGATATCGGTGTAGATGATCGCGGCAACGCCCGCATCCTCGAGAGATTTCGCAAGGTCGCTTGCCATCACGTCGGTCTCCGTGGCCCAGCCCTTGGTCGCCACGCGGCCCTTGCGCGCGTCGATACCGACCGCAACCTTGCCGGGAAAGGTGCGCGCGGCCTGCCGCACGAGATCGGGATTTTCCACCGCCACGGTGCCCAGGATCACACGGGCCAGCCCCTTGTCCAGCCACATCTCGATCGTGGCCATGTCGCGGATGCCGCCACCCAGTTGGGCGGGCACATCCGTCGCGGCCAGGATCGCCTCCACCGCCGCGGCGTTGACTGGCCTGCCCGCGAAGGCGCCGTTCAGGTCCACCAGGTGCAGCCATTCGCAGCCCGCATCCTGAAAGGCGCGCGCCTGGGCCGCCGGATCGTCGCCGAACACCGTCGCCTTGTCCATCTCGCCGCGCAGCAGGCGCACGCATTGGCCGTCTTTCAGGTCGATGGCGGGGTAAAGGATCATGGGGCGTGCTCCGCTTGGCTGAATTGCGCGCCCTTATGCAGCATTCCCCAACGAATGCAATAAAACCCGACGTCACGCTTGCCCAACCGCATTCTCCCGCGCCAGACTGACCCGAAAGGGGAGGACAACATGACACGGATCTTTCGCATCGCGGCCCTTGGCCTTTTACTGGCGGGCCCCGCCCTTGCCGCCGACCCCGTCGAGGGCACCTGGCAGACCGGGTTGGACGACAACGGCAATTTCGGTCACATCCGCATCGCCCCCTGCGGCGAACGGCTCTGCGGCACGCTGGTGCGCGCCTATGACGGCACAGGTCGGCAGATCGACACCGGCAACGTGGGCAAACCCATTGTCTGGGACATGCAACCCCAGGGCAGCGGGCGCTATGGCAATGGCAAGGTCTGGACCCCCGACCGGGACAAGACCTACAATTCCAAGATGCTGCTAGAGGGCGATTTCCTGTCGATTTCAGGCTGCGTGATGGGCATATGCCGCAATGGCGGCAAGTGGAAACGCGTGCGCTAAAGCCGCGAGGAAACGATATCTGTCACGAACCCGAGGCGCCCCAGCTCGCCGAAAAGCCGCTGATACTCGATCTTGGGACAGCGGTCCTGGATCACCGTGCATCCGGCCGCCCCCGCGCGCGCCGCGGCACCTTCGTTGCGCACCCCGATCTGCATCCAGACTGTACGCAAGGAGGGCAGACAGGCCAGCGCCTCGTCCACGATGGGCGGCACATGCTCGGGGCGGCGAAAGATATCGACCATGTCCACGGGCTGATCGGCGGGTATCGCGGCCAGGTCGGCATAGACGGTTTCGCCGAGGATCTGGCTGCCGGCAAGGCGCGGATTGACCGGGATCACCCGTTTGCCGCGCCGTTGCAGATAGCGCCCGACATAATGGCTGGGCCGGATTGGGTCATCAGACAGACCCACCACCGCGATCACACGGGTATCGCGCAGAATGGTCCGAAGATCCTTGTCCCCCGGCGCGTTCATGACACGTCCCCACCCGAAAAAAGGCGCCCGGGCCAGGGCGCCGGGCGCGAGTCGCGGAACGAGGGACAGTGAAGCGGGACAAGACCGTTCCGAGGGCCCTGCCCCATGCGCAACAGGTGGGGGCACGGGCCGCGCTTTCCAATGCGGATCATGCAACCGTGATCGCCACGCCCAGGCGTAACGCGCCGCGCGCGCCCATTGGATAACGCTTTCGCCTCTGGCGTGATCATGCCCTCGCGGCCTCCGCCGCCGCGTAAAGGGCAATCGCCGCCGCGTTCGACACGTTGAGCGACCCGAACCCCCCCGCAAAGGGAATGCGCACCAGCCGGTCGCAGGTGTCGCGCGTCAACTGCCGCAGGCCCGGCCCCTCGGCCCCAAGAACCAGCCCCACCGGCGCATCACCGAGTTCGGCAAGCGTATTGCCCAGCCCGGCCTCAGCCTCGCCATCGAGGCCCAGCAAGGTATAGCCAAGACCCCGCAACTGTTCCATCGCACGCGCGAGGTTGGTCACGCGAAGGTAAGGCTGGCGTTCCAGCGCGCCAGAGGCCGTTTTCGCCAGCGCCCCGGTCTCGGGCGCGGAATGACGATGGGGCGCGATGACCGCGCGCGCACCAAAGACCTCGGCCGAGCGCAGGATCGCGCCGGCATTATGCGGATCGCTCACCCGGTCCAGCAGCACAACCCGCGCGGGGCCCACCCCCGGCGCGCACAGATCGGCCAGTTTGCCCCAATCCAGCGGCCGGGTCTCAAGAGCCGCGCCCTGGTGGACGGCGCCGGGGTCCAGCGGCACGGGGAATTTGCGCGGATCGGCGATTTCAGGCGTGATCCCGGCCGCCGCGATCACATCGGCCAGCTTGTCGGCGGCATTCCTGGTCACCACAAGCCGCAGCTTGACGCGCGCAGGGTTGGCCAGCGCATCGCGCACCGCGTGCAATCCGAACAGCCACAGCGTCTCGGCCGCCGCTGCCCGGCGCGCCCGCTCTTTCTCGATTACCCAGGTCGGCTTTTTCGCCACGTTTGCACCCTTTCGCCGGATCAGGGCGCGACCATGCGCAATCCCCTGCGCCACGGCAAGGATTTTCCTGTTGACGGGTCGCCGCCCCGGCCTTATGCAACCGCCCACTTAGGGCGACGCGCTGCAAGGTGCGGCAGCGGACTGTAAATCCGCCGGGGAGACCCATGCCTGGTTCGATTCCAGGGTCGCCCACCACTTCCCCCCACGATCCTCCCCGACCCAGCAAATCCCGCGTGACGGTGGAGGTCAGGGTTTTGGCCCGGCGGATTTGCCCCTATAGTCACGGCCAGACCCATGAGGCAGGATCGGACATGGCGGCAAAGCGCAAGGCGGGCCAGCCTTTCAACATCGTGATCGTCGGACAGAACGGGCGACTGACCTACGAGGCCGTGACATTCGCCGCATCGCTGCGCGCCTCGGACCCCGGGTTCAACGGCCGGCTGCTGGTCGCGGAGCCCCAGCCGGGCCCGCGTTGGAACGGCGATCCGAGAATGAGGGACGAGGCCGCACGCGACCTGCTGGAAGGCTTCGGCGCACAGATCGTGCCCTTCGAGAACCATGTCTTCGGCGCGTCCTATCCCCATGGCAACAAGATCGAGGCGCTTTTGGCGCTGCCCGAGGGCGAGCCTTTCGTGTTCTTCGACACCGACACCTTGATCACCGGGGCGCTGAGCGCCGTGCCCTTCGATTTCGACCGCCCCTCGGCCTCGATGCGGCGCGAGGCAACCTGGCCCGAGATCGAGCTTTACGGTCCTGGCTATGGCGCGACCTGGAAAGCCCTTTACGACAGGTTCGGGCTGGATTTCGAAACGTCGCTCGATACCCGCTGGCCCGACGAATACTGGCAGCGATACCTCTATTTCAACGCGGGCTGGTTCTTTTTCCGCTGTCCGCGCGTCTTTGGACAGCGGTTTCTCGACTATGCCCGCACAATCCGCGACGACCCGCCCGCCGAGCTGGTCTGCCAATCGCTCGACCCCTGGCTCGACCAGGTGGCGTTGCCGCTGGTGATCCATTCCCTGGGTGGCGGACGGCCGGGGCCGGACCTGGACGGGCTGGATGGCGATGTGAGTTGCCATTGGCGCCTGCTGCCGCTGCTTTATGCGCGCGAGAGCGACAGGGCGGTGGCGGTGATGGAGGAGATCACCGCCCCCAACAAGGTCAAGAAGGTGCTCAAGGCGCATGAGCCGTTCAAGCGCTTTGTCTTCCAGGGCAGGGGCGCCAAGGCGCGGGCGCTGTTCGACCGGGCGCAATTGCCCCGGCGTGAAAGGACGATCCGAAACATGCTCAAGAAAAACAGGCTATGGCTGCGCTGAGCCGGCAAAGGGGGGCGGGAGCCTGCTTCCCCGGCCGCTTGCCGACCCTGTGAGAGGGTCCGCCATGGGTATTTTCACCAAGAAGAAGAACAGGGTTGCGCGCCGGACCCTGCCGGGCGCATGGCTGTTCCAGCCGGCGTGCCGCGCCCGGAAGGTTGTCCTTTTCGCGGGGAGGTGATGTTGCCGGGCTGGCGGCAATGGCCTAATCCTGTGGCGAAACGGGACTTGGGAGAGACCATTCCATGAGCGACGACCGGCAATACGGATTCGATACCTTGCAGGTGCATGCGGGCGCGCGGCCCGACCCGGCAACCGGGGCGCGGCAGGTGCCGATCTACCAGACCACGGCCTATGTGTTCCGCGATGCAGATCACGCCGCGGCATTGTTCAACCTTCAGGAGGTCGGCTATATCTATTCGCGCCTGACCAACCCCACCGTGGCGGTTCTAGCCGAGCGGATCGCGACGCTGGAGGGCGGTGTCGGGGCGGTATGCTGTTCGTCGGGACATGCCGCGCAGATCATGGCGCTGTTCCCGCTGATGGCGCCGGGGCGCAACGTGGTGGCCTCGACGCGACTGTACGGTGGCACGATCACCCAGTTTTCCCAGACGATCCGACGCTTTGGCTGGTCGGCGAAATTCGTCGATTTCGACGATCCGGACGCGGTCAGGGCGGCCATCGACGACGACACCCGCGCCGTGTTCTGCGAGGCGGTGGCAAACCCCGGCGGCTATGTCACCGACCTTGATGCGATCACGGGGGTGGCCGATGCGGCGGGCCTGCCGCTGATCGTGGACAATACCTCGGCCACGCCCTACCTGGTGCGCCCGATCGAACATGGCGCGACGCTGGTGGTGCATTCGACCACGAAATACCTGACCGGCAACGGCACAGTCACCGGCGGCGCAGTCGTGGATTCGGGGAAATTCGACTGGTCGGCCAGCGACAAGTTTCCCTCGCTTTCCGCGCCGGAACCGGCGTATCATGGGATGAAATTCCACGAGACCTTTGGCCCCCTGGCCTACACGTTTCACGGCATCGCCGTGGGGCTGCGCGACCTGGGCATGACGATGAACCCGCAGGCGGCGCATTACACGCTGATGGGGATAGAGACGCTGTCGCTGCGCATGGCGCGCCATTGCGAAAACGCGGTCAAGGTCGCGACCTGGCTGGAAACCCATCCCAAGGTGGCCGCGGTCACCTATGCCGGGCTGCCGTCCTCGCCCTATGCCGAGCGGGCGAAACGCATCTGCCCGCGCGGCACCGGGGGCCTGTTCACCTTTGCCCTGAAGGGCGGATACGACGCCTGCGTCAAGCTGGTGGATTCGGTCAACCTGTTCAGCCATGTGGCGAACCTGGGCGATACCCGGTCGCTGATCATCCATTCGGCCTCGACCACGCACCGCCAGTTGACCGAGGAGCAGCAGGTCGCCGCGGGCGCGGCCCCCAACGTGGTGCGCGTCTCGATCGGGATCGAGGATGCCGATGACCTGATCGCCGATCTCGACCAGGCGCTGGCCGGAATCTGAGATTCAGTTCGCCAGTTCAAACACCATCGTGACCCGGGCCGAGAGCGTCACCTCGCCCGCGGCCACGGGGACGGGGGCCGACAGGCGCGCGGCCTCCATCATCATCGGCACGGGCTGCGCCGTGCCGGTTTCAGAGATCGAAACGAGGGCGCCCAGGTCGTGACCGGCGGCCTCGGCATAAAGCCGGGCCTTGCGCATCGCATCGGCCACAGCCTGTCGTCGTGCCTCGTCGCGCGCGGAGGCGGGATCCTGCAAGCCGAAGCCGATGCCCTCGAAGCTGTTGGCGCCCTCGCCGATCACCTGGTCAAGCAGTTCGCCAAGCCCCTCAAGGCCACGGACCCGCACGCTGAGCGTGTTGGCCGCACGAAACCCGGTGATCTCGCGCCGCTGACCGGAGTCATGGCTGGACCAGACCGGCGACAGGTCGAGCCCGCTGGTCTGAAGGTCGCGCGGCGCAATCCCTGCGGCGCCCAGACGGTCAAGTATTGCGCCCATGTCCGACGAGACCCCGGCCATCGCGGCCTGGGCGCTGCGGGCCTCGCGCACGACGCCCAGGCGCAGCATGGCCATGTCGGGCGCGGCGGCGACCTCTGCCATCCCCGTCACGGTCAGGCGCGGCGAATCGTCGGCCAGGACAGCCTCGGCAGGAAATAAAAGGGCAGAAAAAACAAGCGTCAGAATGCGCATCACGTGCTCCTTCGGATGATGCCCGGCCCCGAGGGTCGGCTGCGATGCCTTGCGTTGCAAGGAAATTCCGCGCCCTGCATGTCGGATGGCGATTTCCCGCACAGGGCCTTGGTTTTTCTTTTTCCCCGGCGATGGGTTGGTATAAATAGCCGCGATGAGACCTGATTTTGCCCTGACGCTGTCCGAAGACGGGATCGGATTGCTGTACCGCGCCAAGGGTGGATGGCGCAGCCTTGGCGAGACGTCGCTTGACGATCCGGGGTTGGGAGAGACGTTGCGCCTGATGCGCGAGACCGCGCAATCGCTGGCCCAGGGCCCGATGCTGACCAAGCTGGTCATTCCAGACAGCCAGATCCTTTACACCACCTTGCCGTTGCATGGCCATGGCCGGGCAGAGAAACGCGCGGCGCTGCGCAAGGCGCTGGACGGGCGGACACCTTACGCGCTGGACGAACTGGTCTTTGACTGGACCGATGACGGCGAAAGCGCGCGCCTGGCCGTGGTGGCGCGCGAGACGCTGGCCGAGGCCGAGGCCTTTGCCGTGCAACATGCGTTCGACCCGGTCTGTTTCGTTGCCGCGCCGCAAGAGGCCGCCGCCTTCGGGGGCGAGCCTTTCTTTGGCGCCTCGGAACTGGCGGCCGAGTTGTTGCAGGGTGCCACCCATCCTCGGGCCGACGACCATCCAGCACGGCCGGGGGCAATGGCGCCTGCCCATTCCAAGGCGACAGCGCCTCGGGCTAACCCCACCGAGCCGGAGCCTGCCTGCGCGCCAGAGCCGCCCGCCGTCACCTTCAGATCGCGGCGCGGCGAAACCGATACGCCCCCCGTCCAACCGCTCGTGCCGTCACGGGATGAACCGTCGCCCACCGTGCAAGGGCCGCGCAGGCTGGATCTGGCGGCAGCCTCAAGCGAGGCCGCGCCGAGGCTCGCACCCGTGCCCCACAAGGCAAGCGCAAAGGCCGACCCGATCACGAAAGCAGCGTCGGACACGGCATCCCCCGCCGCGCCAGAGCGCCCCCTCGCCCCCGGAACTGCGTCCGCCGTATCCGCGCCGCGGCAGGCCGACGAGAGGATGGGCCGAGCCGCGCCCGTTTCGGCCGATCAACTCTCGAAGGCGGTCAAGGTGATCGCGCCCACCCTGGCCAAGGGCGCCGCATCGGCGGGTCTGTTGGCCTCAAGGGCAGGCGGGGCGATGGCCGGGGCACTGGAACAGGTGCGCAGCGGGGTGTCGCGCGGGGTCCGGAGGCTTGGCAAGGCGCGCGCCGGGGCAAAGCTTTCCGCAAAGCGATCGGGGTCCATGCCGGCACGGCCCGGAACCGGGGCGTTGACCCCGTTCGGCGCAAGACGTGTGAGTAGTGCGCTGACCATGTCGCCCGCCCGGCGCCGCGGCCTGATGCTGGGTGCGGGGGGGGTGGCCTTTGCCGCGGTGGCCGGGCTGTGGATGTTGTTGCTCTGGGAAGAGTCCCCCGGCAACAGCCCGGAGCAGATCGCCGCCCTGCCCGAACGCACTGCCCCAGCCCTGCCCCGCGAAGCGGCAGACGCTGAAATACCGGCCGTCGCGCCAGCCGCCCCCGACGCAGCCGCGCCCGACATGACGGCCAAGGATGCGCCGGGCACGTCCGCGCCGCGCGGTATTGCGGCGCCCACGCTGACGCTGGAGGAGGCCCAGGGCACCTATGCCGCGACCGGCCTCTGGCAGCGCGCACCAGAGGCGCCGGCGCTGCCTGTCGAGGGACGAATCGACAGCCTTTACCTGGCGGGTATCGATCCCGCGATCCGGCCCCCGCAAAAGATATCGCTGCCCGATCCCGACAGGCAGCGCGCGAATGACGCGGCTCTTGCCGTGCAGGTGGACCCGCCCGGCCCCGGCCAGACCTTTGACCTGGACGATCGTGGCCTTGTCGAGGCCACGCCAGACGGGGCAGTGACGCCGCTGGGCATCACGGTGACAGCCGGCCGCCCGGCCATGGTTCCCCCGGCCCGGCCCGAGGGCCTGGTTCCCGACTTGCCCGATGGTGTCGTGATGGCGCCTAGCAACGCGGCGGCCACCCGGCTGGCCCCGTTCCGGCCGCGCCTGCGGCCGGAGGGGCTGACACCCGCCGCCGTGCCTGCGCCCGGCATTGCGGTCGATGACGACGCTCTCGATCCCGCGACAGGCCCCGCCCCCGCACTATCCGCTCCCCTCGGGATCAGCCCGCCCCGCCGTCCGGAAACGATCGCCCCGACCGGTCCTGGCAACGCGGCTGACGCCCCCCCCGCCGAGTCGTCAGGCGGGCAGGACGCCACCGCGCCCGCCGACGACGAGGCGACAGCCGGTACAGGCGAGGGCCCTCTATCGGCGCTTGCGCTCGCGCGCTCGCCACAACCGCGCTCACGTCCTTCCGGGCTGCCCGACAAGGTCGCAGCGCTTGCCCCGGCCGTTCCAAAGGCCGCCGCTGCGGCGCCCCCGGCGATACCCACCACGGCCTCGGTGGCCAAGCAGGCAACGTTGCCCAACGCGATCAACCTGCGCCAGATCAACCTGATCGGCGTTTACGGAACAGACAACGCCCGGCGCGCGCTGCTTCGGTTGCCTTCGGGGCGCTATGTCAAGGTCCAGGTCGGCGACCGGGTGGATGGCGGCCAGGTTGCCGCGATCGGCGAGGACAGCCTTAGCTATGTCAAGGGCGGGCGCAGCACGATGCTGGAATTGCCTGGAGGCTGAACAGGTCAGCCCCGCCGTGCGGCAAAGAACGCCTTGAGAAGCGCCTCGGCCTCGGCAGCATCGATGCCGTCATAGACCTCTGGAACATGGTGACTTTGGGGATGCTGAAAGATGCGGGGGCCATGCGCCACGCCGCCCGATTTAGGATCGGCCGCCCCGTAATACAGCCGCGCGATGCGTGCCTGGCTGATCGCAGATGCACACATTGGGCAGGGTTCCAGCGTGACGTAAAGATCATGGCCCGGCAAGCGTTCCGACCCGGCCGCCGCGCAGGCCGCGCGCAAGGCAAGAATCTCGGCATGGGCGGTGGGATCGTTCAATTCGCGTGTGCGATTGCCCGCGGCGGCAATCACCGTTCCACCGGGCGATACCACCACCGCCCCCACCGGCACCTCGCCGCGGGCCGCCGCGGCGCGGGCCGCGGCAAGGGCGGCCTTCATGTGACTGCGAAAGGGGCTCATGCGGTTTTCATGCCGCCTGACTGCCCGCCGCGCAAGGCGCTTTCCCGTCACCGCGAAGCCGCGTAAAGGAAACGCATGGAAAACCAAACCGAAAAGGGCGATCGTATCGCCAAGGTTCTGGCGCGGGCCGGCATCGCCTCGCGCCGCGAAGCAGAACGCATGATCGAGGCCGGTCGCGTCAGCGTCAATGGCCACAAGATCGACAGCCCCGCCCTGAACGTCACTGCGGCCGACAAGATCACCGTGGACGGAAAGGCCCTTGCCACGCCCGAACCGCCGCGGCTGTGGCTTTATCACAAGCCCAGTGGCCTTGTGACCACGGCACGGGACGAAAAGGGCCGGCCGACCGTGTTTGAAAAGCTGCCCGAGGATATGCCGCGGGTGATGTCGGTTGGACGGCTTGACCTGACCTCTGAGGGCCTGCTGCTGCTGACCAATGATGGCGAGATCAAGCGGCGGCTGGAACTGCCCAGCACGGGCTGGCTGCGCAAGTACCGCGCGCGGGTCAAGGGCACCCCCAAGGACGAGGATTTCGCGCCCTTGCGCCGCGGGATCACGATCGATGGCGAAAAGTTCCAGCCCATGGAAGTGACACTTGACCGCCAGCAAGGCGCGAACGCCTGGATCACCGTTGGCATCCGCGAGGGCCGCAACCGCGAAATTCGACGCGCGATGGAGGCAATCGGGCTGAGTGTGAATCGCCTCATCCGGGTCAGTTACGGCCCCTTCCGCCTGGGCGATCTGAAACCGGGCGCCGTCGAAGAGGTGCGCGCACGCGTGTTGCGCGAACAGCTCGGGCTGGACAAGGCATTCCAGCCACAGTCCAAACCCCGCCCGAAACGCGGCCCCAGACGCTGAAATACCGCATGAGGCTTGCATTTCATCGCGCTGTCGCATCCCATGGGTAGGCAGAGGTGGAAAGGGCGGCCATGTCGGGTTCGGGGCTTCGGAAACTGGCGTTTTTCCTGCTGATGGCACTTGTCATCTACGTGGCCTTCGCGGGGGGCGCGTGATGGCACAGCGGTTCGGCGGAAAATACAGTCCCGCGCAACAGCCGCCCGCCAGCGGGACGCCGCCACCGCGCCACCCGTTCCATGGCAAGACGCCCAGCCGCGCGGGCGGGCGGGCAAACATGATGTTCTTCGTGCCGCTGGTCCTGTTGCCGAGGGCCTTTGGTTCTGATCCGAACGGCCTGGCGCTGACACTGGTGGCCTTTGGTGCGCTGATCCTGGCCGCGTGGCTTACCCGCGAGGGCCTGAAGGCCGAAGATGCCTGGTCCACGCGCAAGATCGCGCGCCGCCCGGCCATCCCGCGCAAGATCTTCGGCTCGGCCCTGACCGGAACGGGACTGTTCCTGGCAGGGTTGGACGGCACCGGGCTGATAACGCCGCTGGTTTACGCCATCCTGGGGGCGGGTCTGCACAGTCTGGCATTCGGGCTGGACCCGCTGTCGGACAAGGGGATCGAGGGGATCGACACCTTTCAGCAGGATCGCGTCGCCCGCGTGATCGACGAGGCCGAGAAACATCTCGGTGCAATGACCGACGCGATCCGGCGGGCAGGTGATCGCGGGCTTGAGGCGCGCATGGCGCGGTTTCAGGACACCGTGCGAGAGATGTTTCGCACCATCGAGGAAGATCCCCGCGATCTTGCCGCGGCGCGCAAATACCTGGTGGTCTATCTCCTGGGTGCGCGCGATGCGACGCGCAAATTTTCAGAATTTTACGGCCGCACCCGCGACAATGCGGCCCGCAAGGATTTCGAAACGCTTCTGGATGACCTGGAAACGAATTTTTCGGCAAGAACGCGCGCGATGCTTCTGGATGATCGCAGCGATCTGGATGTCGAGATTGAAGTGCTGCGCGAAAGGTTGCAACGTGAAGGCGTGCGGCTTCGGCCAGAAACAGCCATCAAGGGAGAATAGACCATGTCGCAAACCGTTCGTCAAAAGGCCGAGGCGACCCTTGCCGATGTGCAACAGCTTACCTCCGTCATCCTGCCGGACCCCGCGGGCGAGATCGTCCCGTTGGAACAGGCCGATGCAACCGTCGCACTGGGCATTCGCACCCGGATGGACGAGATCGACATGGCAGATACCAATTCGATCATCTCTTTCGGGTCTTCGGCCCAGGCCGAGTTGCAGGAGATCAGCCAGTCGATGCTGGCCGATGTGCGCAACAAGGATATCGGCCCGGCCGGGGACAGCCTGCGCGAGATCGTAACCACGATCCGTGGCTTTTCGGTTTCCGAACTGGACGTGCGCCGCGACCGAAGCTGGTGGGAGAAACTCCTGGGCCGCACCGCGCCCTTCGCCAATTTCCTGGCCCGGTTCGAAACGGTGCAGGGACAGATCGACAAGATTACCGACAACCTACTGACGCATGAGCATACTTTGCTCAAGGATATCAGGTCGCTGGACAAGCTCTATGAAAAGACGCTGAGCTTTTACGACGAGTTGGCGCTGTATATTGCCGCCGGCGAGGAAAAGCTGAAAGAGCTGGACGCACACGCCATACCCGCCAAGGAGGCCGAGGTGACCGCCGCCCCCGAGGGCGACCAGGTGCTCAAGGCGCAGGAATTGCGCGACATGCGCGCCGCGCGCGACGACCTGGAACGGCGGGTGCATGATCTGAAACTGACCCGCCAGGTCACGATGCAATCGTTGCCCTCGATCCGGTTGGTTCAGGAAAACGACAAGTCGCTGGTGACCCGGATCAATTCGACACTGGTCAATACCGTACCGCTATGGGAAACCCAGCTTGCGCAGGCCGTCACGATCCAGCGATCGAAAGAGGCTGCGGAGGCCGTGCGCGGTGCCGCCGACCTGACCAACGAATTGTTGACTGCCAATGCCGCGAACCTGCGCGCTGCCAACAAGATCGTGCGCGAGGAAATGGAACGCGGCGTCTTTGATATCGAGGCGGTGAAAAAGGCCAATTCCGAACTTATCGCCACGATCGAGGACAGCCTGGCCATCGCAGACGAGGGCAAGACACGCCGCGCCCGCGCAGAGGAAGACCTCAAGAAGATGGAGACAGAACTACGCGACACGCTGGCGGCTGCAAGGTCGCGCGCCACCGCTGCGGCCGCGGCACCGGGAGGCTGAACAGGATCGTGCGGCAGGTTTCGGGAACTGTTCTCTTGGCGGGGCTGGCCCTTTTGGGGCTGGCCTCGTGCCAGGTGGCGGTGCCCGATCCCGCTCTCGCACCCTCTCCCCGGCCCCGGATGAGCGCCCCGGACAATCCCCCGCCCCCCGGTCCGGCCAGCGCCGAGATCGCCCGCCATTTCGCACAGGTGCAGGCCGATCTTCTGTCGCGGGGACTGTTGCGCACCGATGGCGGCGGCAAGGATGCCCCCTTTTCACAGCGCGCCGTGGTCGACAACTTCATCCGCATCGCGCTTTACGACGAATATGTTTCCGAGTCGGGCAAGCTGGTCGCGCGCCAAACCGAAAGCCGCCTGCGCCGTTGGGAGACGCCGATCCGGATGGGACTGGTCTTTGGCCCCTCGATCCCCGCCGCACAGCAGGCCAGGGATCGTGTGGCCGTCACCGCCTATGCCAGGCGGCTGTCGCGGCTGACCGGGCACCCGATCCAGATCACCGCGCCAGAAAACGCAAATTTCCACGTCCTGATCCTGAACGAGGATGAAAGGCGCGACTTCGCCCCCGAGTTACAGCGACTAGTGCCGGGCATTGCGCCCTCGGCCGCGCGCATGATCACCGATGTACCACGCTCGACCTTCTGCCTGGTTCTGGCCTTTTCAAAGGGCGAAAGCGCAAGCTATTCGCGCGCGGTGGCCCTGATCCGGGGCGAACATCCCGACCGTATGCGCAGATCTTGCATCCATGAGGAACTGGCCCAGGGCATGGGGCTTGCCAATGACAGCCCCCTCGCGCGGCCGTCGATCTTCAACGATGACGAGGAATTCTCCCTGCTCACCCCGCATGACGAGTTGCTTTTGCAGATCCTCTATGACCGCCGCCTCTCGCCCGGCATGACCCCGGCGGCGGCCCGGCCCATCGTGGAAACGATTGCCGCGGAATTGATGGGGGGCGAGAGTTGAGCCCCGCGTTGCTTTTTCACCGACCGTTTCACGGAGACTGACCCATGGGTATTTTCGACTTTCTCTCCGGTGAATTCATCGACGTCATCCACTGGACCGACGACACCCGCGACACGATGGTCTGGCGCTTCGAGCGCGAAGACCACGAGATCAAGTATGGCGCCAAGCTGACCGTGCGCGAGGGCCAGGCCGCCGTCTTTGTCCACGAGGGTCAATTGGCCGACGTCTTTACCCCCGGTCTTTACATGCTGGAAACCAACAACATGCCGGTGCTGACCACCTTGCAACACTGGGATCACGGGTTCAGATCGCCGTTCAAGTCCGAGATCTATTTCGTCAACACCACGCGGTTCCACGATCTGAAATGGGGCACCAAGAACCCGGTGATCCTGCGCGATCCCGAATTCGGCCCCACCCGCATCCGCGCCTATGGCACCTATTCGGTACGGGTGACGGACCCGGCGCGCTTCCTGGTGGAAATCGTCGGCACCGACGGCGAATTCACGATGGACGAGATCAGCTATCAGATCCGCAACATAATCGTGCAGGAATTTTCCCGCGTTATCGCGGGCGCGGGAATCCCGGTGCTGGACATGGCCGCCAATACCGACGACTTGGGGCGCCTGGTCGCGGCGGAGGTCTCTAAGACGCTGGCCGGTTACGGCCTCGCGATGCCGGAATTCTATATCGAGAACATCTCGTTGCCTCACCCCGTCGAAAAGGCGCTGGACAAGCGCACCTCGCTGGGGCTGGCAGGCGATCTGGGACAGTTCACGCGTTATTCCGCCGCCGAGGCCATGACGAGCGCCGCGCAGGCCCCTGCCGGGGGCGGCATGGCCGCCGGTCTTGGCGCGGGCATGGGGATGGCGATCGGGGCGCAGATGGGGCCTTGGGGCGCCATCCCTGCACCGGTTCAGCCCCCGCCCCCACCGGTCGAACATGTCTGGCACATCGCCGAGAACGGTCAGACACGGGGGCCCTTCAGCCGCGCCACAATGGGCCGAATGGCCGCCGATGGCAGCCTGAGACGCGAAACCCATGTCTGGACGCCCGGCCAGGACGGCTGGCTGCGCGCCGAGGACGTGCGCGAGCTGGCCCAGCTTTTCACCGTCGCGCCCCCGCCCCCGCCACCGGGTGTCTGACCTGCGCGGCCCGGTCCTGAACTTTGGCGGAAAAGGCGGTCCTGATGCCCCGCTCATCCCGATCCGAACACCGTTTTCCCTGCGACCAATGCGGGGCGGATTTCCGCTTTTCTCCGTCAGAGGGACGGCTGGTTTGCGACCATTGCGGGCAGAGTGCCAAGATCGACGATGACGGCCCCGGCCCCGATGGGATTGCCGAAAATGACTTTCTGGCCGCGCTGAACGCCAAGACACCGCAGGCCGAGGCCGAAAATATCGACCGCCTGAAATGCCCCAATTGCGGCGCCGAGCTGGAACTCGACCTTGGGGCCCATGCCGGCGAATGCCCGTTCTGCGCCACGCCCATGGTGACCGATACCGGCCCCCAACGCCTGATCAAGCCCCGCGCCGTGATCCCTTTTGCCCTGGAGGAACGCGAGGCCCAAAAGGCAATGACCGACTGGCTGGGCGGGCTGTGGTTCGCCCCGAACGGGCTGCGGAACCATGCCCGCAAGGGCCGCCGGATGCAGGGCGTCTATGTCCCTTACTGGACCTTCGACGCCGACACCCAAAGCCGCTATTCCGGCGCGCGCGGCATGGTAGTGCGTGAGAACAACCGGGTGCCCCGCAACGGTCAACCCCGGACCGTAAGGGCACAAAAAATCCGCTGGACCCCGGTTTCGGGCCATGTAGCCCGGTTCTTCGACGATATTCTGGTGCTGGCCGCGACAAGCCTTCCCAAATCCTATACCGACGCGCTGGAGCCGTGGAATCTTTCGGCGCTGCGCCCCTACCACCCCGAATACCTGGCCGGCTTTCGCGCCGAGGGCTACACGATGGACCTCTCCGAGGGCTATGACGAGGCGCGCGCCAGGATGGACCGGGCAATCCGGCACGACGTGCGCCTTGACATCGGCGGCGACCGGCAGCGGATCGAAACCCTGGACACCCAGGTCCGCGGCGTGACCTTCAAGCATGTGCTGCTTCCGGTATGGACGGCCGCCTACAAGTATCGCGGCAAGACCTACCGCTTTGTCGTGAACGGCCAGACCGGACGGGTAAGGGGCGAACGGCCCTGGTCAGCGTGGAAAATCGCGCTGGCCGTGCTGCTGGCGGCCGGTCTCGGCTATCTCGCAGCGTTCTGGCAGGGCTGAGCGAACACGGTCACACAACCCGGCACAGGTTGCACCCCCGCCTTTCAGGGGGCAATCATGCCAAGGCAACAGGCCCGAGCGGCAAGATGCGAAACGGGCAATCGGGAGTAGGCCAGATGATCCTTTGCGCGGGCGAAGCCCTGGTGGACATGCTGCCGTGCAAGACGGCCGAGGGCGCACCCGCCTTTACCCCGCATCCCGGTGGCGCGGTCTTCAATACGGCCGTCGCGCTGGGGCGGCTCGGGGCGCGGGCGGGGTTGCTGGCCGGTCTGTCCACCGGCATGTTCGGCGCGTTGCAAGAGCAGACCTTGACCGGATCGGGGGTCGACATCACGCTTTGCCCCCGCTCGGCACGCCCTTCAACGCTGGCCTTCGTCACGCTGACGGACGGGCAGGCGCGCTATGAGTTTCACGACGAGAATACCGCGGGTCGCATGCTGACAGATACCGACCTGCCGATGTTACCCGACGCGGTAGAGGCGGTGTTCTGCGGTGGGATCTCGCTGGTGACCGAACCCTGTGGCAACGCCTTCGAGGCGCTGTTTGCGCGCGCGCAAGAGGCGCGGGTGACAATGCTCGACCCCAATATCCGGCCGGGCTTCATCGTCGACGAGACCCGTTATCGCGCCCGTATCGCGCGGATGATCGCCGCGGCCGATATCGTCAAGATGTCGGATGAAGACCTGCACTGGCTGGAAGGTCAGGGCGAGGCGGCAGAACTGGCGCAAAGACTGCTGGCGCGGGGGCCGCGACTGGTGCTGGTGACACGCGGTTCGGCAGGGGCCAGCGCCTTTGGCAAGGCGGCAGAAGCCCATATCGCGGCCCCACAGGTCGAGCTGGTCGATACCGTCGGGGCGGGCGACACCTTCAACGCCGGAATCCTGGCCGCACTGCAAGAGGGGGGCAAGCTGAACAAGACCGCGATCCCATGGCTGTCCGCCACGACCCTGGAAAATGCGCTTGACCTCGCGGCGCGTGCCGCGGCCGCCACCGTCACACGCGCGGGCGCAAACCCGCCCTGGGCAGGGGAGCTGGCATGAGGGCCCTGGTTCAACGTGTCAGCGAGGCCGCGGTCCGGGTTGACGGCGCATCGTTGGGCGAAATCGGGCCGGGGCTGATGATCCTGGTCTGCGCGATGGCGGGCGACGGAACGGCACAGGCGGAAAAGCTGGCTGGCAGGATCGCGAGGATGCGCATCTTCAGGGATGCAGATGACAAGATGAACCTGTCGATTCTGGACACCCACGGCGCCGCGCTGGTGATCAGCCAGTTCACGCTGGCCGCCGATACAGCACGCGGCAACCGGCCCGGCTTTTCGGCCGCTGCCCCCCCGGCCGAGGCAGAGCGCCTGTACGAACATTTCGCGCAAGCGCTGCGCGCACAGGGCATCGCGGTCGCCACCGGACGGTTCGGGGCTGATATGAAAGTGTCGCTGGTCAATGACGGGCCGGTGACGATCTGGATCGAGGCATGAGGCGCCTCAATCCTCGAACAGGCCGCCCTGCCCCGGCGTCCGGGGCGCGGGCAGGCCAAGATGCGCCCAGGCCTTGGCCGCCAGCATCCGCCCGCGCGGGGTGCGCTGGATCAGGCCCTGTTGCAGCAAGTAGGGCTCGATCACCTCTTCCAGCGCGTCGCGGGATTCCGACAGCGCCGCGCTGATCGTTTCGATTCCGACCGGGCCGCCGCCGTAATTGTCAGCGATCAGGCGCAGGTAACGCCGGTCGGCACCATCCAGCCCCAAAGCGTCCACTTCCATCCGGGTCAGGGCGTGATCGGCCACGGCGCGGGTGATCCGCCCCTCGCCCTCGATCAGCGCGAAATCCATCACCCGGCGCAGCAGGCGCCCCGCGATACGCGGCGTGCCGCGCGCCCGGCGCGCGATCTCGCGCAGGCCCTCGGAATCGGCCGGCACCCCCATCAGCCGCGCGCCACGGCCAACGATCTGTTCCAGTTCCCCGGCCGTGTAGAATTGCAACCGCACCGGAATACCGAAGCGGTCGCGCAACGGCGTGGTCAACAGGCCCAGCCGGGTGGTCGCGCCGACCAGCGTGAAGGGCTGCAACTCGATGCGCACGGTGCGCGCGGCCGGGCCTTCGCCGATCACCAGGTCCAGCTCGAAATCCTCCATCGCCGGGTACAGCACCTCCTCGACCACGGGGCTGAGGCGGTGGATCTCGTCGATGAACAGGACATCGCGCGCCTCAAGGTTGGTCAGGATCGCGGCCAGGTCGCCCGCCTTGGCCAGAACCGGCCCCGAGGTCATGCGGAAATTGACGCCAAGTTCCCGCGCCATGATCTGCGCCAGCGTGGTCTTGCCGAGGCCCGGCGGGCCATGGAACAGCGCGTGGTCCATCGCCTCGCCCCGGCGCCGTGCACTTTCGATAAAGACGCGCAGGTTGGCGCGGGCCTCGGCCTGGCCGATGAAATCGCCCAGATGCTGGGGGCGCAGGGCGCGGTCGGCATCCTCGGGCTGGGCCTCGGGGCGCAGGGTGGGGTCTGGCGTGGTCATTCGCAACTCCCCGCGCATGGTTGCCCGCGCAGCGGGGGCTGCCTGCCCCCGCACCCCCGGGGATATTTTTCCCAAAGCATTCGAACCTGCTTTGATCCAAATATCCTCGCCGAAGGCGTTTTTTTGCGGCCCATGCCGCCCATCTCGACGATGAGGCGCATTCGCTATCCTTTCGGCGCGAGCAGTTTAAGCGCCGCGCGGATCAGCGCGGGCGTATCGGCCTGCGGCGCCGCACCCGCAGCCTGGGCCACGGCCTGCGCGGCTTCGGAGGGGGCATAGCCAAGGTTGCCCAGCGCCGACAGCGCCTCGGCCTGTGCCGAAGCCGCAGAAGGGGGGCGCTGCCCGGGCGCGGGGCCGACAGGATTGGGCGGGGGCGCCATGTCGACGGTTGAGATCCCGGTCGCCTCTTGCAGGCTGCCGCCCAATGCCATCACCCCGGGCGCCTTGTCGCGCAGTTCGTTCACCACGCGCTGCGCGATCTTGGGACCGATGCCCGGGGCGGCCTTGATGGCGCCCCAGTCGCCCAGCGCGATCGCACGACTGACCCCCTCTGGGCCCAGCGTGCCGAGGATGGCCATCGACGCCTTGGCCCCGATCCCCTGGACACCGACCAGCAAGCGGTGCCATTCGCGTTCGAGCAGTGTCGGGAACCCGAAAAGTTGCAGCAGGTCTTCGCGCACCAGCAACTCGGTGTAAAGCGCCACGGCCTCGCCCGGCCCCGGCAGGCTGGCCAGCGTGCGCTCGGAGACGTGGACCTCGTAGCCGACCCCGCCCACGTCGATCATGACCCGGTCGGTCCCGCGATGAACAAGGCGTCCCGCCAGCCGCCCGATCATGCGCCAGCCCGGGCCAGCGCCGCGGCCAGCCGCCCGCCGGTCTGCATGTGATGGGCATGGCAAAGCGCCACCGCAAGCGCGTCGGCGGCATCCGCGCCGGCGATCGCCACGCCGGGAAATTGCAGCCGCACCATGTGATCGATCTGCCGCTTGTCGGCATGTCCCACGCCCACAACGGTCTTTTTCACCGCGTTCGGCGCGTATTCGCCCACCTCCAGGCCCGCCCGCGCCGGCACCAGAAGCGCGATACCGCGCGCCTGTCCGAGTTTGAGCGTGCCCGCGGCATCGCGATTGACGAAGGTCTGTTCGACCGCGGCCGTGTCCGGGGCGAACCGCAAAACGATGTCGGTCAACTGATCGTGCAGGGACAACAGCCGCGCCGCCAGTGCCCCCTCGCCTGACGGGCACAGCCCGTTGGCGACATGGGTCAGCCTGCTGCCCGTTGCCTCGATCACGCCCCAGCCGGTGGTACGCAGGCCGGGATCGATCCCCAAAACACGCATCCTCGCGCCCCGATCACTCCGTCTGTTTCAGCGGTTAGCACGAAAAGAGAACATCGGCCAGCAGGAATGCGGCGCATCCGGGGGGGCAAGGCGGGCCCGCCATGTTCCGGGAACGAAAATGTTGGTTCTTTCAGCCCCGCCCCCGGGCCGGGACCATCTCACGCAATGCGTCGCCCAGCCATGCGGTGAGGGGATCGACCTGCATCACGTAAGCCCCGGCACGTTCGACCAACGACCCGTCAGCGGCCCGCGCCAGGCGGTCGTTGTAATCCAGCGCCCCGACCTGTGACAGGATCAGCGCCTTGATGACCAGCACCGAAGCCGCGACCACGATCAACGGACGAAGGATCGGCAAGCGCGCGCGATTTCGGCGCGTGTAGCAGGACCGGCCGATCGTGCCCGGCGCCTCGAAGCCGAAACCGCGCCGGTGCATCCGGTCAAGCCGCGCAAGGCGGCCGTGAAATTCTCGCATCTGCGGATCGTACATGGCACGCTCCCTTGTGCCCCACCGTGGCCACAATGCGATGAAATCAGGGCAGAAATATGACCACTCAGGCAGTTTTTCGTAGACAAAGAGTTGTCCAGTCGCCGATTTCCTCGGCGGCGTGAACGGTGAGGCCATGTTCGGCATAAGCGGCGCAGACCTCGTCGGCCTGTTCGTTCAGAAGGCCAGACAGGATGGCAATACCCCCCGATGACAGGGCCGCGGCCATGTCGGCGGCAAGTGCGATCAAGGGGGCCTTGAGGATATTGGCAAAGATCAGGTCAAACGGCGCGGCCGCGGCAAGATCTGGATGGTCAAGGCCCGTGGCCTCAAGACAGCGGACTCGCCCCGCCAGGCCATTGGCCACGACATTCGCCTCGGCCACCTCGACGGCAACAGGATCGATATCGGAGGCCAGAATGGGGACATCCCACAAATGCGCCGCCGCCATGGCCAGAACCGCCGTACCACAGCCTATATCGGCAACTGCGCGGGGACGGATGCCCTGCACCGCCAGCCGGTCCAGCGCCCGCAAACACCCCTGGGTGGTGCCGTGATGACCGGTCCCAAAGGCCATCGATGCCTCGATCAACAGGCCGATCCTGTCCTCGGGCAGCTTGTCGGCATCATGGCTGCCATAAACGAAGAAGCGCCCCGCCTCGACCGGGGCAAGTTCCCGGCGCACTTTTGCGACCCAATCCGTTTCCGGCAATTGCGAAACGGTGAAATCGCGCGCGCCATGCATCGCCGCCAACAACGCCAGTCCCGCCGCGTCGGGCGTTTCGGTAAAATAGCCGCCGACTTCCCAGAGGCCAGAGCCATCCTCGATCTCGAAGACGCCCACGCCGGTCGGTTCGGGATCGAGTTGTTCCATCGCGGCGGCCAGCGCCTCGGCCTGGTCCTTGCCGGTCAGCGTGGTCAGGGCGGTAAAGGTGGGCATGGGGCATCCTTTCGCTGGGTTCGGGGCCGCGATAGACCCCACCCTGCCCACCGTCAAGCGCGCTCAGGCCCCGGTACCGATGGGGCACACAACCCCGGTGCCGCCCAGACCACAATAGCCGCCCGGATTCTTGGCTAGGTATTGCTGGTGATAGCCCTCGGCGTAGTAGAAATGCGGCGCGGGCAGGATTTCGGTGGTGATCGCGCCATGGCCGGCCGCACGCAGGCGCGCGGCATACAGCTCACGGCTGGCCTCGGCGACCTGGCGCTGCGGCTCGCCAAAGGTGTAGATACCCGATCGGTACTGTGTACCCCGGTCATTGCCCTGGCGCATGCCCTGGGTCGGGTCGTGCCCCTCCCAGAAGGTGCGCAGCAACTCGTCGTAGGAAATAACGGCCGGGTCGTAGACCACGCGCACCACCTCGTTATGGCCCGTGCGGCCGGTGCAGACCTCTTCATAGCTGGGGTTGGGGGTAAAGCCCGCCGCATAGCCAGCCGCCGTCATCCACACACCGGGCAGTTGCCAGAACATCCGTTCCACGCCCCAGAAACAGCCCATGCCGAAGATCGCCTCTTGCATGCCCTCGGGAACGGGGGCCTTGAGCGGACGGTGAAAGACGAAATGTGTCTCGGCGGTCGCGATAGGGTCGCGGCGCCCTGGCAAGGCTTCGGTCGGGCTGATCATGTCGGTCTTGCGGCTGAAAAGCGAAAACATGGCGTCTCCTGCAAACTCTGGCTGTTCCGGGATATAGCGTGCCCGGACGAAAGGCCCACAGGCTGTGCGCGCCTATTCCGCCGGGGTGGCAACCAGAGCCGAGAACACCGTTTCATTGCCAGGTTCGGGATGGCGCGGAATCATCAGCGCCAGGATCAGCGACATCGCCGCCATGCCCGCGGCCAAGGCAAAAACACCGCCCGGCGAGGTAACCCAGAGATAGCCCAGCGCGGCGGGCAGGAACACGGCCGCGATATGGTTGATGGTAAAGGCCACGGCGGCGGTGGGCGCGATGTCGCCCGGATCGGCGATTTTCTGGAAATAGGTCTTGAGCGCGAAGGCAAGCGCAAAGAACAGGTGGTCGATCACGTAAAGCGCCGCGGCCAACGCCACGCCCCAGCCGAAATAATAAATCCCGCCATAAGCCAGGAATACCGCGATCAGCCCGACATACTCAAAGGCCAGCGCGCGCCGTTCCCCCCATTTCGCCACGGCCCGCCCCATCAGCGGCGCAAAGGCCATATTGGCGAGAAAGTTGATCAGGAACAGCGCGGTGACCTCGTGCACCTCGAAACCGAAGCGTTCGACCATCATGAAGGCGGCGAACACGACAAAAATCTGCCGCCGCGCGCCCGACATGAATTGCAAAAGGTAATACAGCCAGTAACGGCGGCGCAGGATCAGCCGTTTCACCTGTGGATTGGGCGCCTCGAACTGGGGATAAGCCAGCAGGCAGAACAGGGCCACCGCGGCGGTGAACCCGCCCGCGGTCAGGTAGACAAAGGCATAGGACAGATCGAACGCCTTCCATGTGACCACGAGCAGACCATAGGCGACCAGCGAGGCCGCCGAACCCGCCGCCACCAGCCAGCCCAGCGTTTGCGGCGCACGATCCTTGTCGATCCACTGCAATTGCAGCGACTGGTTCACCGTCTCGTAATAGTGAAACCCGATGGAGCTGAGCATCGTGACGGTCAGAAGCCCGCCCAGCGACGGGAACCACGCGGTCACGGCCGTCGCCGCCCCCAGCAGCATCAACGCCACCACGCCCAGCACCTGTTCGCGGATCACCATGATCAGCGCGATTACCCCGATGGCCAGGAAACCAGGTATCTCGCGCACCGTGTGCAGCCAGCCGATATCGACCCCGTCGAAATCGGCAACCTCTATGACGAAATTGTTCAACAGCGCCGACCAGGTAGCAAAGGCCACCGGCATGGCAAAGGCCATCACGAACAACAGGCTGACCGGGCGACGCCATAACGGCAGCGTACCGGCCTCGGACAGGCGGACCAGGTGCATCATTCCTGCCCTTTACGCCCAAACCTCTCGGCGGGCGAGCGCAAATGAGCGCATCGCCTGATCTGAATCAAGGCACCGCCCCCGCCCTTGTTGCAAAGCCAATGAAATTCGCAGACCGGGAGACCTGCGCATGGATATCCTAGCCCTCGTGGAACGCATCGGCGAGGCGCCGACCGCGGCGATTTTCGGCCTGATCACCGGCATGATCTTTGGCGTTGCGGCACAGCGTTCCAGTTTCTGCCTGCGCGCGGCGACGATCGAATTCGCCCGCGGCCGGTTAGGCGACCCGGTGGCGGTTTGGCTGTTGTGCTTTTCCACCGCGCTGGTCTGGGTCCAGGCGGCAGACCTGGCCGGCTTGATGCGCACAGAAGATGCGCGGATGATGGCCGTGCCCGGATCATGGTCGGGGGCAATCATCGGCGGGCTGATCTTCGGCGCAGGCATGGTGCTGGCACGCGGCTGTCCGGGGCGGCTGCTGGTATTGGCGGCCACGGGCAACCTGCGCTCGGTCGTGTCGGGGCTGATCTTTGCGGTGCTTGCACAGATGAGCCTGCATGGCTGGCTGTCACCGCTGCGCGACAAGCTGGCTGCGCTGTGGATCACGCCGGGCGGGCGCAACGTGAACCTGATCGACGCGGCAGGGCTGCCGGATATATCGGGACTGCTGCTAGGGATTTTCTGTGCCGCGATCGCATTATGGATGGCCTATCGCAACCGCATCTCGATCCGCAAACTGGTCTTCGGCGCGGGCGTCGGGTTTTCGGTGGCGGTGGGCTGGGTTCTGACCTTCGGCCTGTCCGAGGTCAGCTTCGACCCGGTCCAGATCGAAAGCCTGACCTTCACCGGCCCCTCGGCCAACACGCTGATGTTCTTCCTCGAACGACCCGCGATCCTGCATTTCGACATCGGCCTGGTGCCCGGCGTGTTCCTCGGCTCGTTCCTGGCCGCCTGGATCGCGCGAGACCTGCGATTGCAGGGCTTCGAAAGCGAAGTGAACATGCGCAAGGCGATGATCGGCGCCGCGCTGATGGGCTTCGGCGGGATGCTGGCCGGGGGCTGCTCGATCGGGGCGGGGGTCACCGGCGGGTCGATCTTTGCCGGCACGATGTGGGCTGCGCTGGCCGCGATGTGGGTCGGCGGCATGGCGACCGATTACCTGGTGGACCAGAACCGCGGCGCGGCGCGCACGGCCTGATCCCCCCAGCACCCGTCAGACCAGCCGCAGATGCGCGCGTGCCCCGCGCTGGCCCAGCATCGCGGCCACAAGGGCACGCCCGTCACGGGTCGGCTGACCCTGCGCATCGATCCAGCCCCGGCGGCGCGCGGTCGCAAGCGGGTTGGTCGGATCGCCTTGGTGACGAGCGATGGCGATCAGACGGCGGGACAATTCACGATGGGTCATGCTGTATCCTCCCTTTGGGGTCGGATACGCCCGAGGGCGCCTTGTGGTTCTGCCATGCGGCTCACAGCTTCGTGATCATATCCCCTGCCTACGGGCGTCACAGGAAACTTTGCGGGTCGATATCCACCGCAAGGCGCAACTGCGCGGGCAGTTTTACCGGCGCCAGCCAGTCGGAAATCGCCACCTGAAGCGGGGCGCCCTTTTCCGCCTTGATCAACAATCGTACCCGGTGGCGTCCGCGCACGCGGGCAATCGGGGCAGGCGCAGGGCCAAACACCTGCGCGCCGATCCGCCTGAGCGGCCCGTCATTGCGCGCCAGCATGGTGCCCAGGTCAAAGGCCGCTTTTGCCTCGGGCGCGGAAATCACGATCCCCGCCATCCGCCCGTAGGGCGGCACGCCTGCCGCGCGCCGCTCTGCCGCCTCGGCCCGCCAGAAACCTTCCTCGTCGCCGGTCAGGATCGCGCGGATCACCGGGTGCTCGGGCTGAAAGGTCTGCAACAGCGCCAGACCCTTTTGCGCCCCGCGCCCCGCACGGCCCGCCACCTGCCGCATCAATTGAAAGGTGCGCTCGGCCGCGCGCAGGTCGGACCCTTGCAACCCGAGATCAGCGTCGATCACGCCAACCAGTGTCAACAGCGGAAAGTTGTGCCCCTTGGCCACCAGTTGCGTGCCGATGATGATATCGGCCTCGCCCGCCGCGATGGCATCAATCTGGGCCTTCAACGCGCGGGCCGTGGCAAACAGGTCCGAGGACAGCACCGCAACCCGCGCATCGGGAAAACGTTCGGCGGTTTCCTCGGCAAGCCGTTCCACGCCAGGGCCAACCGCGGCCAGCTTTCCCTCGACATGGCAGGACGGGCAGGCTTCGGGCATCGGCCTGGTTTCGCCGCATTGATGGCAGACCAGCCGTTTCAGAAACCGGTGTTCGACCATCCGCGCGTCGCAATGCGCGCAGCCGATCTGATGGCCGCAGGCCCGGCAGACCGTGACCGGCGCATAGCCACGGCGATTGAGAAACAACAGCGCCTGTTGGCCGGCGGCCAGCCTTGCGCGCATCGCGGCCTCAAGCGTAGGTGAAATCCAGTGACTGGCGGGCAGCGTTTCGGACCGCATGTCGATGGCGCGCATCTCGGGCAGGCCGGCCTCGCCAAACCGCGATGTCAGATCGAGGCGCGTGTATTTGCCCGCCTCTGCATTGGCCCAGCTTTCAAGGCTGGGCGTGGCAGAGGCCAGAACGACCTGCGCCGAAGCCAGCGAGGCGCGCAGCACGGCCATGTCGCGGGCGTTGTAGAGAACGCCCTCTTCCTGCTTGTAGGAGCTGTCGTGTTCCTCATCCACGACGATCAGGCCCAGGTCGCGAAACGGCAGGAACAGGGCTGATCGCGCACCCACCACCAGTTGCGCACCGCCCCGTCCGACCATGCGCCAGAGACGCCGCCGCTCGGCCATGGTCATGCCGGAATGCCATTCGGCGGGCCGCGCACCGAAACGGCGCTCGACCCGGGTCAGAAACTCGGCGGTCAGGGCGATCTCGGGCAAAAGAACCAGCGCCTGGCGTCCACCTGACAGGCACTCGGCCACGGCCTCAAGGTAGACCTCGGTCTTGCCCGACCCGGTCACCCCCTTGAGAAGCGTCGTGCCATAGGACCCGCCCGCCACGCCGGCGCGCAGCCGCGCCGCGGCGCGTGCCTGGTCCTCGGCCAGGCTCACGCCTCCCCGCGCCGGGTCGAGACGGGGATAGGGCTGGTCGCGGGGGGCGTCCTCTTCCAGCACCGCGCCCGAAGGGATCAGCCCCTTGACGACCGAGGGCGACACGCCCGCCTGTTCAGCCAGTTCCCCCAGCGTGAAGGCCAGGCCGCCATAGCTCTCCAGCACCTCCAGCACGCGGGCGCGGGCGGAGGTCATGCGGTCGGGTCCCCCCGCCCCCCGGCGATACAACCGCCGCATCGAGGGCGGATCGCCAAGACCGGGCGCACGGGTGGCCAGCCGCAGCATCGCCGGCAGGGGCGTCAGGGTGTAATCGGCCGCGCGTTCCAGAAAGAGGCGCATCTCGTCACGCATCGGGGCGGCGTCCAGCACGCGGATGACCGCGCGCAGCCGGCCCGCATCCACGTCGCCAGCCCCCGCCCCCCAAACCACGCCAAGAACCTTGCGCGGGCCCAGGGGCACTTCGACGAACTCGCCTGTCGAACAGCCCCCCTCGGGCGCATGATAATCGAACGGGCGGCCAAGCGGCTGTGCCGTCAGCACCGCGATGCGCGCGCCCCGGGCAAATTCCGCACCTGTCATGCCCGCCCTCCTGCCAGGGCTTTCGGCGGTGCAGCATATCGGCTAGACCGGGTGCGACAGAACGCAGCAAGGCGTGAGGGCCCCATGAAATTCTTCGTCGATACCGCCGATGTGGACGCGATCCGCGAACTTGCCGACCTGGGCATGGCCGACGGGGTGACCACAAACCCCTCGCTCATCATGAAATCGGGACGCGATATCCTTGAGGTCACACGCGAGATCTGTGCCATCGTCGAGGGTCCGGTCTCGGCCGAGGTCGTGGCGCCAGACGCCCCCGCGATGATCGCGGAGGGCCGCGAACTGGCGCGGATCGCCCCTAACATCGCGATCAAGGTGCCGCTGACCTGGGAGGGGCTGAAAGCCTGCAAGGCGCTGTCGGGCGAGGGCCACAAGGTCAATGTCACACTCTGTTTCTCTGCCGCGCAGGCGATCCTGGCGGCCAAGGCCGGGGCAAGCTTTGTCTCGCCGTTTCTCGGGCGTCTGGACGACATCAACCTGGATGGCCTGCAACTGATCGCCGACATCCGCGCGATCTATGACAACTATGGCTTCGGGACCGAGATACTGGCGGCCTCGATCCGGTCGGTCAACCACATCACCGAGGCCGCGAAGATCGGTGCCGATGTCGTGACCGCGCCCCCCGCCGTCATCAAGCAGATGGCCGCCCACCCCCTGACCGACAAGGGGTTGGCCATCTTCATGGCGGATTGGGAAAAAACGGGGCAGAAAATCCTATAGATTTCGGGTAATCTGGCGGCAAATGACCAAATACCACGAGGGGCAGATGGGCAGCATTCCGGCAATCGCGGAGGATCTTCGCGCAAGGATCATCGCCGATCCTGAAATGATCCTTGACGACCCCGACGTGATGCGCGCGCTGGTCGCGGCGAATGAAAAGGCGCTGGGCGCCAATATCGTCGACCTTCGTGGCATCGCGATGGAACGACTCGAGGCAAGGCTGGACAGGCTTGAGGAAACTCACCGTTCGGTTATCGCGGCGGCCTATGACAATCTTGCTGGCACCAACCAGATCCACCGCGCGGTGCTTCGCCTGCTGGACCCGGTCGATTTCGAAAGCTTCCTGTCCGGCCTGTCGAAGGACGTCGCCACGATCCTGCGCGTCGATTGCGTCCGGCTGGTGCTGGAATCGGCGCGCAATGCCCAGGGCGAGGCGCTGGGTGCGCTGGGCGATATGGTGCATGTCGCCCGGCCCGGCTTTGTCGACGAGTATGCCGGCGGGCCACATGGGCGCGATGCCGCGGCGCGCCCCGTGACGCTGCGCCAGGGCGTGCCGGGCGGCGAGGAACTCTACGGGGACAAATCCGGCGATCTGCGTTCCGAGGCGCTGCTGCGCCTGGACCTGGGAACAGGTCGGCTGCCGGGGATGCTGGCGCTGGGATCGGAAGACCCCCACCAGTTTGCCCCCGGACAAGGCACCGACCTGCTGGCTTTTTTCGGGGGCGTGTTCGAACGGGTGATGCGCCGCTGGCTGGCATGAGCCTGGATCTTTGTCCCGGCGCGCGGGATGCGCTGGCGCGCTGGCAGGACGAGCTGCGCGCGCTGAACGGGGCCTCGAACAACACCTTGAAGGCCTATGTTGCGGATGTGCAGGGTTTCCTGGCGTTCCTGGCCGGCTATCACGGCGAACCGGCCGGGCTGGCCAGGCTGGCGCGGGTAGATCTGCGCGACATCCGGGCCTGGATGGCGCATGAGCGCAGCCGCGGGGTCGCGCCGCGGTCGCTGGCGCGGGCGCTGTCCTCGGTCAAGAGCTTTTACCGCTGGCTGGGCCGGCAGCAGGGGTTCGAACCGACTGCGGTGTTGTCGGCCAGGGCACCGAAATTCCCGCGCAAGCTGCCCCGCCCACTGGCCGAGGACGCCGCATGCGCGGTCCTGGACCGCGTGGGCGAGAGCGCCAGCGTCCCATGGGTGGCCGCCCGCGATGCGGCGGTGGTAACCCTGCTTTACGGTTGCGGGCTGCGGATTTCCGAGGCGCTGTCCCTGTCGGGGGCCGACGCGCCGCTGGGCGAGGTGCTGCGCATCCGGGGCAAGGGGGACAAAGAGCGGATCGTGCCGGTCATCGCCCCCGCCCGTGACGCGGTAAACGCCTACACGGCCCTTTGCCCGCACGATCTGTCCCCCGAGGAGCCTTTGTTTCGCGGCGTTCGCGGGGGCGCGCTGAACCCGCGCCTGATCGCGCGGGCAATGGAACAGACGCGCGCCCGGCTGGGCCTGCCGTCCACGGCCACGCCGCACGCCCTGCGCCACAGCTTTGCCACTCACCTGCTGAACGCGGGCGGCGATCTGCGCGCGATACAGGAATTGTTGGGCCATGCCTCGCTGTCGACGACACAGGCCTATACGGCCGTGGATACCGCGCGTTTGATGGAGGTCTACGAGGCCGCGCATCCCAAGGCATGAGGACCCAAGGGTTTTTGGAAAAACCCTTGGGTTGGAAAAATCTTCGAGAAGATTTTTTTCTTGGGTATTTGTGCCAAGAAGAAGATCAACGCGAGCGAAGACGACAGCCACCGCGCGCCCGATCCGCATCGATCAGGGTTCCCTTCGGACCGATGACAGCCCCGGCGCGACCGTCAGGCACGAAAGACAGGGACCGCCGCGATCACCTCAGCCCAGGGCAGCGTTGCATCGCGCGCAGGTCTCGGCATGGGCATGGCTGCCCACATCGGGCAGGATTTTCCAGCAGCGGCCGCATTTCTGCCCGTCGGCCTTTTCGAAGACCACGCCGACGCCATCCACTTCCGGAAGGCGGAAGGCCTCGTTCGGGCTGGGATCGCCGGTGAACTGGATCGCGGAGGTGATGCAGATATCGGCGAAATCAACGGTTTTGAGCGCGGCCAGGACATCCTTGTCGCGGACATGGACCACCGGGGCGGCCTCGAGGCTGGCGCCGATCACCTTGTCGCGGCGCTGGATTTCGAGGGCGGCGGTAACCACGCGGCGGACCCGGCGCAGGCCCGCCCATTTCGCGGCCAGCGCGTCATCGCGCCAGGCCTGCGGGGTTTCGGGGATGTCCTGGAGGTGGACGGAGCTGTCCTCGCCCGGGAAGCGGTCGAGCCAGACATCCTCCATCGTGAACACCAGGATCGGGGCGAGCCAGGTGGTCAGCCGGTGGAACAGGATATCGAGCACGGTGCGGGCGGATTTGCGGCGGATCGAGTCGGGGCCGTCGCAATAGAGCGCGTCCTTGCGGATGTCGAAATAGAAGGACGAGAGATCCACCGTGCAGAAGTTGAACAGCGCCTGGAACACGCCCTGGAAATCGTAGGCATCGAAGCCCTGGCGCACGGTGTCATCCAGTTCCGCGAGGCGATGCAGCACCCAGCGTTCGAGTTCCGGCATGTCGGCGGGGTCGACGCGTTCGGCATCCGAGAAGCCCGCGAGGTTGCCCAGCAGGAACCGCATGGTGTTGCGCAGGCGGCGATAGCTGTCGGCCACGCCCTTCAGGATTTCCGGGCCGATGCGCAGGTCGGCGGTATAGTCGGACTGCGCCACCCAGAGGCGCAGGATGTCGGCGCCGTATTGCTTGACCACTTCCTCGGGCGCGACGGTGTTGCCCAAGGACTTGGACATCTTGTTGCCCTTCTCGTCGAGCGTGAAGCCGTGGGTCAGCACGCCGCGATAGGGGGCCCGCCCGATGGTGCCGCAGGCCTGGAGCATCGAGGAATGGAACCAGCCGCGGTGCTGGTCTGTGCCCTCAAGATACAGGTCGGCGAGGCCGTCGTCGGACCCATCGGCGCGGTCGCGCAGGACGAAGGCGTGGGTGGAGCCGGAATCGAACCACACGTCGAGCACGTCGAACACCTGGTCGTAATCGTCCGCGTTGTGATCGTCGCCGAGGAAGCGTTCCTTGGCGCCCGGTTTGTACCAAGCATCGGCGCCTTCCGCCTCGAACGCGGCGGCGATGCGAGCGTTGACGGCCGGATCGCGCAGCAGGAAGTCGGGGTCGGTCGGCTGCGCGCCCTTTTTCACGAAGCAGGTCAGCGGCACGCCCCAGGCGCGCTGGCGCGAGAGCACCCAGTCGGGGCGGGCCTCGATCATCGAGTAAAGCCGGTTGCGGCCCGTCTGGGGCGTCCATTTCACCAACTGGTCGATGGAGGTCAGCGCACGGCTGCGGATCGTGTCGCCATAGGTGCCCATGCCATCGTCGAGCTTGTGGTCGATGGCGGCGAACCATTGCGGGGTGTTGCGGTAGATCAGGGGCGCCTTGGAGCGCCAGCTATGGGGATAGCTGTGTTTCAGCTTGCCCTTGGCCAGCAGGGCCCCGGCATAGGCCAGTTGCTTGATGACCGAGACATTGGCGGGGCCTTCCTTGCCCTCGGAAGTCAGGATGTGCTGGCCCCCGAAGATCGGCAGGTCGGGGCGGAAGGACCCGTCTTCCAGCACGTTGTAGGTCATCGGCAGGCCGTATTTCAGGCCGATCTGGTAGTCGTCGTCGCCATGGCTGGGCGCGGTGTGGACGAAGCCGGTGCCCGCGTCGTCGGTGACGTGGTCGCCGGGCAGCATGGGAACGTCGAAGTCCCATTCGCCGTTGCCGCCCTCGATGCCACGGAAGGGGTGGGCCAGCGTCAGCGCGCCGAGTTCCTCGGCACTCACATCGCGGACCCGTTCCAGCGTGGCGCCCCTGGCGGCGGCGGCGACGCTTTCGGCCAGCGCATCGGCGAGGATCACGGCTTCGCCGGGCTTGGCCGTGCTGCCCTCGGGCGCCTCGGTCACGCGGTAGAGGCCATAGGCGATGTCGGGGCCGAAGCAGACCGCGCGGTTCTGCGGGATGGTCCATGGCGTGGTGGTCCAGATGACGACCTTTGCATCCTTAAGCGAGAAGTAGTCAGGGTTATCGGCCAAAATCCGTCTAACCTCGTCCTGCCATTCTGCGTTCCGAGCCTTCATTACCTCGACAGTCAATTCGACGCGACGATCCGAAGGGAAGGATCCAACATCCTCAGAACGGTAGTTTGGGTGAGCCTGAAGCGCGATCCAGTCAGCATCAAAAGCGGGATCAGAATACCCTATTATGGGGAACTTCACCCAGATCGTGTGGCTCTGGTGGTCGTGGTATTCGACCTCGGCCTCGGCCAGCGCGGTCTTTTCCACCGGCGACCACATCACGGGTTTGGATCCCTGGTAGAGCGTGCCGTTCATCAGGAATTTCATGAATTCCTGCGCGATGACGGATTCCGCGTGGTAGTCCATCGTCAGATACGGATCGGCCCAGTTGCCGGTGATGCCCAGGCGCCGGAACTCGTCGCGCTGGATGTCGATCCAGCCCTCGGCGAAGCGGCGGCATTCCTGGCGGAAATCGACGACGTCGACCTCGTCCTTGTCCAGCCCCTTGGCGCGGTATTGCTCCTCGATCTTCCACTCGATCGGCAGGCCGTGGCAGTCCCAGCCGGGGACATAGCGGGCATCCTTGCCCATCATCTGCTGCGAGCGCACGATGAAATCCTTGAGGATCTTGTTCAGCGCGTGGCCGATATGCAGGTGCCCGTTGGCGTAGGGCGGGCCGTCATGCAGGATGAAGGGCGGGCGGCCCGGTTTCTCGCGCAGGCGGTCATAGATGCCGATCCGGTTCCACCGTTCCAGCCAGCCGGGTTCGCGGGCGGGCAGGCCCGCGCGCATGGGAAACTCGGTTTCGGGCAGGAACAGGGTGTCTTTATAGTCGGGCGTCTCGGCACACATGGGACTTGGTCCTCGGGATACAGGGTCTCGGGCAATGTCTTGAAAGGGGCGGCGCGACAGGTCAAGCGCCTTGTCCCGGCGACTCTGGTCTCAGAGCGCCGGGCCGGTAATTCGACGGATGGGCGTCTGGCCAAGCATCATGGGCGTTGTATAGGCCGGCCGCGGCGCGGCGTAAAGGGACGCCGCGCCGCGGCATCAACCGTCCGACCTGTCGAACACACCGGCCAGCGCCCGTTTGACCAGCGCCCCGACCGAGGGGCGCGTCAACGCTCGGAAGGGCAACGGACGGCAAACCTCCATCGCGGCCACGCCCACGCGGGCGGTCAGCGCGCCATTGACCACACCCTCGCCGAATCGGCGCGAGACACGGGCCAGCACGCCCCCCCCGGCGATGGATGAAATCATGTCGTCGCCCACCGCAACGATCCCGGTGGCGACCAGGTGGGTCAGAACCGCGCGGGCCAGCCGGATACTGCCCAGCAGCCCCCCGCGCCCGCCATATATTTCGGCGATGCGGCGGATCATTCGCAGGTTGGCCGACAGCGCCGCGATCATGTCGGCCAAGGTGATCGGCACCAGCGCGGTAACCGCGGCCACGGTGCGCGCGGCAAGTTCCACCTCGCGGGTGGCGGCACCGTCCAGCGGAGCCAGCAATTCCCGTTCCAGCATGGTCAACAGGCCATCGGCATCCATGACCTCGTCGCGCCGTTCCGCGAGGCGGTCGCGCCCCCAGGCCGTGTCATCGCGTTGGGCATAGAACCGCATCAGGCGGTCGAATACCGCGCGGGCCTGTTCGAGATCCTGCGCGGCAATGGCGGCATTGGCCTGCTGGTGCAGCGCGTCGAGACGGCGCAAGCGTGAAAACGTTGCCAGTTCGCGCAGGATAACCAGCAGCAGCGCAAGCGCGACCACCCCCAGAAGGATCAGCGCGACCCCACCCAGCGCCGCGCTGCGCTGTAACAGGCCAGTGACGAAATCCCACGCCGCAACAGAGACGATAAAGGCCAATAACCCGCCCAGCGCGGTCCAGAAAAAGCGTGACAGGCGCGAGGAACGGCGCGCGGCCAACATGGCAAGCGTCTGCATCGCGCGTCCCTCGGGGCCTGGCGCCCCGTCCGCACCCAGGTCGGGAACCGGGGGGGCGGTGGCGGGCGTCAGAGGCTCCGTCGCCGAGCCGGGCATCGCTTTTTCGGCATCGAACAGCCGGGGGGAAGGTCGGGGCCGGGCGCCCGTTTTCGGCTGGGCGGCCTGTGGTCGCGCGCGAGGGGCATCCTGCGGCGCAGGGACCAGGCCCTTGGCCGGGTTCGCGGCCTCTGCCGGTTCCCGTTCGGCCTGTTCACGCTGGGCGCGTTCCCGTTCGGCGCGTTCCCCTGCGATCCTCTCTCGTTCGGCACGATCGCGTTCGGCCTGTCCATTATCGGCGGGCTTGTCCTGGCCGCGTTCCTCGCCCTCGCCACCAAGATCAAAGAGAATGGGCCGCCGGGTCATCGCAGCCGGTCCCCGAACAGGAACTCGGCCGCCTTGTCCAGCCGGATATGCGGCGGACCTTCGCCCGGGCGCAGTGTCAGCCCGGCGGGCGCAAAGTGCATGATGTTGTAATCGGCCTCCAGCCAGGCATCGGCGCCCGCGCGCGCCGGGTCCAGCAAAACGGCAGGATCCTGGGGCAATTCGCCGGGGTAAAGCGCCGCCTGGCGCCCCGTTTCCAGCAGCGTTCCGCGAACGCAGGCCAGGTCTTCGCCCTCGTAGGTGCGCATTTCCTCGACGGTGGCGCGCAGCGCGGCGATGGACATGGCCGCGGTGTCGGCCCCCGCGAAATCGGCGCGGCGGCGGGCATCGCGCATCAGCTCCTGCATGATCGCGGTCAGGCGGGCATGCTGTGTATGGTGCAGGTGATCGGCCTTGGTGGCGGCAAAGAGGATCTTTTCCACCCGCTTTCCGCCCAGCAGCGCACCAAGCCACGGGTTGCGACCAGGCCGAAACGCCCCCAACATTTCCGTCATCGCAAGGCGCATGTCCTCGACCGCACGGGGGCCGGCATGGATCGCGCCCAGCGCATCCACCAGTACCACCTGCCGATCGATTCTTGAAAAATGGTCACGGAAAAAGGGTTTCACGACCTCGCGCTTGTATGCCTCGAAGCGGCGATCCATTTCGCGCCAGAGGCTGCCGCGCGGCGTGGCGCCCCGCGGTTCGGGAAGCGGCACGAAGGTCAGCACCGGAGAGCCTTCCAATTCGCCGGGCAACAGGAAACGCCCAGGCGAACAATCCGAAAAACCCGCAAGCCGCGCCTCTTTCAGCGCCTCGGTATAGGCACCGGTCAGGGCCTGCGCCTGCGGCTCGTCAAGGGGGGCGGCCGGGTCGGTTTCCGCCAGCATAACGCGGAACCCGTCGCCCCCCGGCCGTTGGGCCATCCGCGCCAGCATGTCGCCCGACCAGGTGGCATAGGTCTTGTCCAGGAGCGCCAGGTCGAGAATCCACTCTCCCGGATAATCCACGATGTCGATATGCACCGTGCGCGGCCCGGTCACCGCCCCCAACAGGCCCGAGGACCGCACCTTGAGCGACAGCCGCAACTCTGACACGGCGCGCGTCGATTGCGGCCAGTGCGGCGCCTGTCCGGTCAGCGCGGAAAGGTGGGTTTCGAAATCGAACCGCGCGATCGTGTCATCGGGCTGGGGCCGCAGATAGGCCGCCGTGATCGCGCCCGAGGCCGCCGCACGCAATTGCGGCATCCGTCCGCGTTCCATGAGGTTGGCCACCAGCGAGGTAATGAAAACGGTCTTGCCCGCCCGCGACAGCCCCGTGACCCCCAACCGGATCACCGGCTCGAAAAAGGTCTCCGACAGGTTGGCCGAAAAGGTTTCAACGCCCCGACCGATCCCGTCTGCGATATCACCGATACGAACCATGTCCCCTCGCAAGCCTGCCTGACAGTTAAGCACGCCTGACGCATCCTGCCAGCCCCCGATGCACCCGATTGCCATGGAAGCATTGTCGCGGTAACCGGGGCGCCATGCCCCGCTATGCACTGAAAATCGAATATGACGGCACGCCGTTCTCTGGTTGGCAACGCCAGGCCGACCAGCCCTCTGCCCAGGGTGCGGTCGAGGCCGCACTGGCGCGGCTGGAACAGGGCGTGCCCTCGATCTCGGCGGCGGGCAGGACGGATGCGGGCGTGCATGCGCTTGCACAGGTTGCCCATTGCGATCTCGAAAAGCACTGGGACCCGTTCCGCCTGTCAGAGGCGTTGAACTATCACCTGAAACCCGCCCCGGTCGCTGTGGTGGCCTGCGCGCGGGTGAACGAGGAATTTCACGCGCGGTTCTCTGCCCATGAACGGCGCTACCTGTTCCGACTGGTCAGCCGCCGCGCGCCGGTGACCCATGACCGGGGCCGGGTCTGGCAGGTAGGTCATCCGCTGGCGCTTGCCCCGATGCAAGAGGCTGCGCGCCACCTGTTGGGGCGGCACGATTTCACGACCTTTCGCGCCTCGATCTGCCAGGCGGCCAGCCCGGTCAAGACGCTGGACGCGCTGGAGATCGAAGAGCTTGCCTATCCCGGCGGCGCCGAATTCCGGTTCCATGTCCGCGCGCGCAGTTTCCTGCATAACCAGGTGCGCAGTTTCGTGGGCACGCTGGAAAGGGTAGGCGCGGGCGCCTGGGCGCCCGAAGACGTGAAAACCGCACTCGCGGCAAGAAACCGCGCCGCCTGCGGGCCGGTCTGTCCGCCGCAGGGGCTGTATCTTGCCGGGGTCGGCTATGATCCCGATCCGTTCGCCTGACGCCCGCAGCCAACGATGTCGTGCATCGCCGCAAGGAAGAGGGCAACTTCCTGCTCGGTATTGTAATGGCACAGCGAGACGCGCACCGCGGCCTCCATCCCCAGAGGTGTCAGGATGTTGCCAGAGTAATGGTCGGCCTTGCGTGTATGTGTACGGATGCCCGCGGCGTTGAGCCGGTCCACGATCTCGGCGGCGGGCATGCCGTCGAGGGTGAAGGAGACCAGCCCCTCGCGCCGGGGGTTGTCGATGCCGCCGATTACGGTAACGCCCGCGATCTGTGCCAGCCCGGGCAGGTTGCCGGTGCCGTGCAGCATGGCGTTTGTCAGCCGGGCCTCATGGGCGTGGATGGCGCGGCCGGCGGCCTCGATCCTTGTGCGGGGATCGGCGCTGTCGGTGAACTGGCCGCCCAGCCAGTCGAAATAGGCGACCACATCGGAGAAGGTGGCATAGGCACCGGTATCGCGGGTGCCCAGTTCCCACGGGGAACCGGGGGCGTTCATCAGGCTGTCATGGGGCAGCGCGGCAAGGCGGTCGGACAGCCAGGCAAGCCCGTAGCCGTGGCGCGAAAACGCCTTGTAGGGCGAGATCACGTAGCCGTCGATGCCATAGGCCGAGAGGTCGATGCGGCCATGGGCGGCGTGCTGGATGCCGTCGACGATGATATAGGCCTCGGGCGCGATGGCCCGGATTTCGGCGGCGATTGCGGCGACATCCACGCCCATGCCGGTCACCGGCGAGGTGTGCAGGATCGTGGCAACCCGCGTGTCCGCGGTGATCTGCGGCGCATAGGCCGCCGCATCGACCGAGCCCGTGGCATCGTCATGGGCGACCAGAACATGGGTCTTTCCCGAGAGCGGTGCGTAGCGGTCGGCCGCGCTGCGCGAGGCCGGGTGTTCGAGGGTGGAGCCCAGAACGCGGCCCGACCCGGTGCCCAGGCACGCCGTGCCGATCAGGCGGAACAAGAGTTCCGTGCCGCTTTCGCCGACGATGAACTGGCCGTCGGGCGCGTTGAAGAAGGTGGCCATGTCGGTGCGCGCCCTGGCGATGACCTCCATCAGCGCGGCGGCGGCGGGGTTGGCGCGGCCCTGGTTGTCGGGGATCGCGGCGAATTTCGCGGATGTGTCGACAACGGACGTCAGGGTCAGCGCGCCGCCGGCATTCTCGAAAAACACCCGTTCGCCCTGGAAGGGGCAGCTTTCGACATGGGCGAACCGCGCGCGGATCTCCTGCATCAGGCCGGGAACCGTGTCGAACATCGCTGATCTCCTGTCTTGGGGCCGCGCGAGAAAACCGCAAAAGCGCAGCGGCCGCAAGGCGCGGAGTCGCAAGGCGGGTTTGCCCCTTCATCATCGCGTCTGCCTTGCCTAAGCTGCCGGCGAACCGCCCCGGACAAGGACCCCGACATGCCAGATACCTCTCCCAATCCGCGCCGCGTCTTCATGCTGGGGGCGACGGGCACGATCGGCCGGGCGACGGTGGCCGCCCTGCTGGACAAGGGGCACGAGGTGGTCTGTTTCCTGCGCCCCCGCCCCGATGCGGACCCGCGCCGCGGCCTGCCCGAGGGGGCGGAGATCCGCACCGGCAACGTGACCGACCCGGGATCGCTGGCGCGCGACGGGTTCCGGGGCGAGCGGTTCGATGCGCTGGTCTCGTGCCTGGCCTCGCGCAGCGGCGCGCCTGCGGACGCCTGGGCCATCGACCACAAGGCCCATTCCGATGCGCTGGCCGCCGCCAGGGCCGCCGGTGTGGGCCAGATGGTTCTGCTGTCGGCGATCTGCGTGCAGAAACCTGACCTGGAATTCCAGAAGGCGAAACTGGCCTTCGAGGACGAGCTGGTGAAATCCGGCCTGACCTATTCCATCGTGCGTGCGACGGCCTTCTTCAAGTCGCTGTCCGGGCAGGTGGAGCGGGTGCGCAAGGGCAAGCCCTTTCTCGTCTTCGGCGATGGCAGGCTGACCGCCTGCAAGCCGATCAGCGATGCCGATCTTGGCACCTATATCGCAGAGTGTCTGGACGATCCCGCGCGGCAGAACCGCATCCTGCCCATCGGCGGCCCCGGCCCCGCGATCACGCCGCTGGACCAGGGCCGGATGCTGTTCGAGTTGCTGGGGCAAGAGCCGAAATTCAAACATGTCCCGGTGGCGATGATGGACACGATCATCGCGGTGCTGACCCTTCTGGGAAAAGTCTCGGCAAAGATGCGCAACAAGGCAGAGTTTGCCCGGATCGGCAAGTATTACGCGACCGAATCGATGTTGGTGCTGGACCCGGTTACCGACCGGTATGACGCCGACGCCACCCCCGAGGCGGGCCGCGATACCCTGAGGGTGTTCTACGCCCGGCTGATCGCGGGCGAGGAAACGGTGGATTTGGGCGAACACGCGGTCTTTTGACACGCCCGGCGGGTGCCCGGCCCGGCACCGGCCCGGCAACAAGATGCCCAACCAGCGGGCAAGCCGCGCATCCCGCGCCCCCGCACACGGCAAGACCATTCCCCGCCTTGGCAAATCGCGCTAGGGCAAGGATATGGATATCGTCGTTCTCACCACCATCGTCGCGTCGCTATTCGTCGTGATCGGACTGGCAGAGCCCCTGGCCGGCTGGTTGCGCCTGCCTTACAGCGTGATCCTCGCGATGCTCGGGATGCTGATCGCGGCCGGGGCGATTTTGCTGCTGCGCACCGAAATCACGGATGCGCTGAACCCGGCGGCCGAGGCAATCCTGGGATTGCCGATCCGGTCAAACGTCTTTCTCTACGTTTTCTTGCCGACTCTGCTGTTCCAGGTCACGCTGGGCATGAACCTGCGCCGCATGCTGGACGACTGGGTGCCGATCCTGGTGCTGGCGGTGGTTGCGGTGGTGGTGGCGACCATGATGGTCGGCTATGCATTGGCCTGGGTCAGCCCTCTGCCCCTGGTTGCCTGCCTGCTGATCGGGGCGATCGTCTCGACCACCGATCCCTCTGCCGTGGTGTCGATCTTCCGCTCGCTTTCCGCGCCGCGCAGGCTGGCGCGGATCATCGAGGGCGAAAGCCTGCTCAACGATGCTGCGGCGATCACGCTGTTCGGGCTGTTCATGGGATTTGTGATGCTGGGTGTGCCCGACCCCAGCCTCGGGGACGCGTTGGCCCGCTTTCCACTGTTGATCGCGGGCGGTGCGCTGACCGGATGGGTTGCCGCGCGGGTGGCGATCTGGGTGATGGGGCTGTTCGAGCGTCACGAGCTTGCGCAGATCTCGATCTCGGTTGCCCTGCCCTACCTGGCATATATCGGCGCGGAACAAAGCCTGGGCGCCTCGGGCGTGATCGCCGTGGTGGCGGCTGGCCTCACGCTGAACCTTTCGGGGCCGGGGCGGCTTGCCCCGCAGGCCTGGGCGAACCTGCGCGAAATCTGGGATCTGCTGGCGCATTGGGCCGGCGCACTGATCTTTATCCTTGCCGCGCTGCTGATTCCGCGCCTGCTGGAAGAGGTCAGAACCGAGGATTTCGTTCTTCTGGGCGTGGTGATCCTGGCCGCCATCGCGGCGCGCGCCATCATCTTGTTTGGCCTGTTGCCATTGCTGCGGCTCATACGGCTTTCACCGGCAGTTGAACGGCCCTATCGCGTCGCGATCCTGTGGGGCGGTCTGCGCGGTGCGGTCACGCTGGCGCTGGCACTGGCAGTCACCGAAAGTTTCCGCGTGCCCCTGGAGGTCAAGCGCGAGGTAGGCGTCCTGGCCACCGGGTTCACTCTATTCACCCTGATCGTGCAGGGGATAACGTTGCGTCCCGTGATCCGCTGGCTGGGGCTGGAACGGCTATCACCATTGGACGAGGCGCTGTCGCGGCAGGTGGTCGCCGTGGCCTTGCAGACAGTGCGCGAAGACGTGGCGAAAACCACGGAAAATTATGACCTGCCCCATGACGTCGTCCGTTCAGAGGCCAAACAGTTCGGCGCGCGGCTGGAAGAAGCCGTGCGCAGCGCCGAGGAAAATACCGAGATTCTCGACCGCGACCGCATCACCCTGGGCCTGATCGCGCTGGCCGGCGCCGAGCGTGACGCGGTTGTGAGCCGCCTGCGCGAACGCAGCGTATCGGGGCGGCTGGCAGACAGGCTGTTGTCGGATGCCGACCGCCTGATCGAAGGGGCACGCACCGGTGGGCGGCTGGGCTATATGCGCGCGGCGCGCGAGGGGCTGACCTATCGCTGGTCGTTCCGGGTCGCGGTGGTTTTGCACAACCGCGTCGGGCTGACGCGGCCACTTGCGCGGCTGACCGCCGACCGCTTTGAACGGCTGCTGTCAAAACGCCTGATCCTGCGCGATCTCGGCGGCTTCATCGAGGGGCGCATCCGCCGAATCCATGGCCGGCGCGTGGCCGAATTGCTGCAAGAGTTGCTCTCGCGTCGGATCGAGGCGGTCGAGACCGCTCTTGAGGGGCTGCACCTGCAATATCCGGGCTATGCCGAGGAACTGGAACGCCGCCTGATCCGCCGCACAGCGCTGAGGCTGGAGGAGCGCGAATACACGCTGATGCGAGAGGACGGCCTGATCGGACCAGAGCTGTTCACCGCGCTCATGCAGGACATCACCGCGCGCCGCGCCGCCGCCGAAGAGCGCCCGCCGCTGGACCTGGCCGCACGCGCGACCGAAATGGTGCGTCAGTTTCCGTTATTTGCCGATCTCGACGATGAACGGCTGGCCCGGCTTTGCAAGGCGCTGACCAGCCGCTATGTCGATGCCGGCGAGGTGATCCTGCGCAAGGACAGTACGCCGCGCAAAGTCTATTTCATAGCATCGGGCGCAGTAGAACTGGAAAGCGCGGGCCAGACCTCGCGGCTGGGACGGGGCGACATGTTCGGTCAATTGGCGGTGCTGATGCAGCGGCCGCGCCGGACCGAGGTGCGCGCGATCGCGCCCTCGACCTTGCTGGAGCTTGACGAGGCGCGGTTCCGCCGCCTTCTGAAACGCAGTCCGATCCTGCGCGCGGGCGTGCGCGACAGCGCGGGCAAGCGGGGCATCGCCGCCGAGGCGCTGTTGTCACAAGGCGGCCCGCGCAACGTCTGAACCCGCCCGCGCGTCAGCCCGCCTGTTGCAACCGGGTTTCCCCGGCGATCAGGCGGGCACCCTCATGGGGCGGCAAGGCGACCGGGGCGGCATCGCCCTCGGCCATGCGCGGTGGCGACCACAGCGCATGAATCAGACGAACCAGCCTGGCGGCATCGGGGTGGCGCGTGCCCGGCGCATGGGGCGGCAGGGCCTGAATGCGGGGATGGCCGGGGGCGGGACGCATCGCGGGCCATTCGACCATCTCGAACTGCCCTTCGAGAGTCTCGATGACGGCGGTATGGTGCCCTCCCTCCTGCTTGGCACCGGTCCATGACCCGCAATTGGCCAGCAGGATGCCGCCCTGCCTGCGCATCAAGGGCAAATGGCTGTGGCCGCAGACGATCCCGTCCATCCCGTCCTCCGAGGCGCGGCGCAGCGCCCGGCGCGCATAGCGATTGGCAAGATGGAGCGCGTTCTTTGCGATTTCCTTTCCCAGCGACCAGCGCCGTCCCCGGCCCGGGGCATTTTCGTCACTGGGGCGCGGGCGGACCAGCGCCCGTTCAACCAGGAACGACCAGATCCGATCCGCAAACCGGGAACTGCTCCGCGTCAGCGCGCCGTCGAACTGGTCGCCATGCATCACAAGATATTCCCGCCCATCGCGGGCACGGTGGACGATCCGTTCCTCGACCCTGATGCCGAACCTGCGCAACAGAACCGGACGGAACAGGATCGCAAGGATGTCGCGCAGCTTTTCGTCATGGTTGCCGGTGATCAGGGTGATACGCACCCGGCGGCGGCGACGTTCCAGCAACATGTCTACAAGATCGCTGTAATCCTGGTTCCAGTACCAGCGGCTTTCCAGTTTCCAACCGTCCAGCACGTCACCGACAAGATAGATACGCTCGAATTCATGGGCGCGCAGAAATGCGTTCAACGCCGTGATATCCGCCCCCTTGTAGCCCAGATGCAGGTCAGAGACGAAAACGCTGCGGACCTTTCTCGGCTTTGGGTTGCTCATGTGCGCAGGCCCGCCGCGTGGGCCTGGAAATCGCGCGCCACCTCGTCCCAGCTATAGCGCGCGCGCGTGGCCGCGTAACGATCGGCCCGCGTACCCGGCGCGGCCAACGCGCGCGCGACAGCGCGGCCCAGGTCGTCGTCGATTGCCCCGAACAGCGGCTCGCCGGCAACGATGTCGCGCGGGCCCGGCGCATCATGGGCGGCCACCGGCAGGCCGCAAGCCAACGCCTCAAGCAGGACATTGCCAAAGGTGTCTGTGCGCGAGGGAAATACGAAGACATCCGCCGCGCGATAGGCGTCGGCCAAGGGTTTGCCGGTCAGTGTGCCGCGGAACTCGACCTGCGGATAGCGGGCGCGCAGAACGGCCAGTTGCGGCCCGTCGCCGACCACAACCTTGCGCCCCGGCAGGTCGAGCCTCAGGAAAGCCTCTATGTTCTTTTCCGGCGCGACCCGGCCGACGAACAGCATCACCGGACCGGCACCGGGTGTGCGGGGCTGGCTGCCGGGATTGAACTGGTCGAAATCCACACCGCGCGACAACCGGACGATCCGGTTGGCAAATCCCCATTGCCGTAACTGGGCCTCGATCGAGGGGGCGGCGACATAGATATGGCGCGCCGGCGCATGGAACCGGCGCAACATCGCCACCGACAACCCCGCGGCACCGCGGCGCAGCGCACCGGGCATGCGCACGGCGACGTAGGCAGGGAAATTGGTATGGAAGGCGGTCGAGAATCCGACCCCTTTTTCCAGGCACCAGCGCCGCGCGGCCCAGCCCAGCGGCCCCTCGACGGGGATATGGATCGCCTCGGGGGCATAGGATTCGATCCGCTCGGCCAGCGCGCGAAAGGGTCGGACCGCCAGCGGGATTTCCGGATAGGACGGCAAGGCCACGTTACGGAATTCCGCCGGGCCGATCACCTTGACGCTGCAACCGCGCGCCTCAAGAGCGGCGCCAATATGTTCATAGGTGCGCACAACGCCATTGACCTGCGGTGCCCAGGCGTCGCTGACGATCAGGAACCGCCGGGGCAGCCACTGAGCGTCAGTCACGAGAGGATCGGGCGCGCGGACCGACACCTGCGCTGCCCCACCAGGTTCGGCAACCGGCGCCATGCCATCCAGGGCCATGGACATGGGCAATTCCTTTCAGTGCACATCCTTGAATTGCACGCCTGTTAACGGCGCCACATGACAAATCCGTGTCACGTTACCGATCGGGCTGCGGCAGATCGCGCAACGACCGGCACGCAATGACAGGCCGCGCATCCGATGGCCTTGCTTTGCCCGCCCCGGACGCGATCAACATTACCCCGATTCACACGGCGGAACCGCCCCTCGCATCTGTCATAAAACCGTTGTAAAAATTTTACAAAAGGGTCGCTGACGGCCGGTACCCAACAGCGGCAGGTGCGAATCTGCACCCGAAAGCAAATCTTCAGGAGCACGCATGTCCTATATCAAAGTGACCGCCTCGGCGCTGGCGATCGCGGCCGTCTCGGCCACCTCCGCCGCCGCGCGCGACAACGTTCAGATTGCCGGTTCTTCGACCGTGCTGCCCTATGCCTCGATCGTGGCCGAGGCCTTCGGCGAAAACTTCGATTTCCCGACTCCCGTCGTGGAATCGGGCGGCTCCGGCGCGGGCCGCAAGAAACTGTGCGAAGGCGTGGGCGAAAACACCATCGACATCGCCAACTCGTCCTCGCGCATCAAGCAGTCGGACATCGACCTGTGCGCCCAGAACGGCGTGACCGAGATCCAGGAAGTCCGCATCGGCTATGACGGCATCGTCTTTGCCTCGGACATCAACGGCCCCTCCTTCGCCTTCACCCCGGCCGACTGGCACGCCGCGCTGGCCGCCAAGGTCGTCAAGGACGGCCAGCTTGTCGACAACCCGAACAAGACCTGGGCCGACGTGCGCGCCGACCTGCCGGCGCAGGACATCCTGGCCTTCATCCCGGGCACCAAGCACGGCACCCGTGAAGTGTTCGACGAGAAAGTGATCATCGCCGGCTGCGAAGAGAATGGCACCCTGGCCGCCCACGAGGCCGCCGGCGCCGAAGACGCCGAGGACGCCTGCATGCAGCTGCGCACCGACGGCGTGTCGATCGACATCGACGGCGACTACACCGAGACGCTGGCACGCGTGGATGCCAACAAGAACGGCATCGGCGTGTTCGGCCTGTCGTTCTACCAGAACAACACCGACAAGCTTCAGGTCGCCACGATGAACGGAGTGGTTCCCTCGGTCGAGTCGATCGCGAAGGGCGAATACCCGGTGTCGCGTCCGCTGTATTTCTACGTCAAGAACGCGCATCTCGACGTGATCCCGGGCATGCAGGAATACATCGAGTTCTTCGTGTCCGACGACATGGCCGGCCCCGACGGCCCGCTGGCCGCCTATGGCCTGGTGTCCGACCCGGAACTGGCCAAGACGCAGGAAATGGTTCGCAACCGCACCCCGATGGGGCCGCTGAACTGATCAAGACCTAGGCGGGCGGCGCAGCACGCGCCGCCCGTCCCCTTTTCTTTGGGGTGGATATTTCATGAGCGCAGGCATCCTCATCACGATCGTGCTGGTTCTGGCGATCGTTGGCTTCGTTCTCGGTCGCAGGCGCGCCGTGGCGACAGCGGGCGGCGACGGCAGGCGCTTGCATTCTCTTCCAGGCTATTACGGCCAGTCGGTGGCGCTGTTCGCGGCTGTGCCGGCACTGTTGTTGATGGCGGTGTGGCTGTTCATGCAACCGGTCGTGATCGACGGCCGCATCGGCGAGATGATCCCCGACAGCGCCGTGCCCGATGGCGGAAGCCGCGGCCTGGTGATGTCGGACGTGCGCCGCATCGCAGACGGCATCGAACAACTTGTCGATCAGGGCCTGGTGTCCGAGACCGACCTAGCAACGATGCGCGCCGATTTTACCAATGTCCGCGGTCGGCTCGGCGAGGTGGGCATCGCACTGGGGTCTAACGTGTCGCCCGGTGTTTTCGAGGCTGCCAAGGTCTATCGCGACGCCAACCGGACCGGCGGCTTGATTATGACGATCGCGGTTCTTGCGGTGGCTGCGGCATGTTTTGCCTGGTCCTACCTGCGGATCAAACCCGATCTGCGCGCCCGCAACATCAGCGAGACCTTCGTCATGGCCTTGTTGATCGGGTCGTCGCTGGTCGCGATCCTGACCACGGTCGGCATCGTCGCGTCGCTGGTGGTCGAAACATTTCACTTCTTCCAGATGTATCCAGCCTCCGAGTTCTTTTTCTCGACGACGTGGAACCCGCAGTTCCGCGGAGGATCTGACCTGGGCATCCTGCCGCTGTTGTGGGGCACGCTCTACGTCTCGTTCGTGGCGCTGGTGGTCGCGGTGCCGATCGGGCTGATGATCGCGATTTACCTGTCGGAATATGCCAGCAAGACGCTTCGCAGCCTGGCCAAGCCCGCGATCGAGATCCTCGCCGGGATTCCAACGATCGTCTACGGCCTGTTCGCGCTGATCACGGTCGGACCCTTTATCCGCGACTGGATCGCCGAACCGACGGGCCTTGGCTCGTCCTCGTCCTCGGTTCTGACGGCGGGCGTCGTGATGGGCATCATGCTGATCCCCTTCGTCAGTTCTCTGTCGGATGACATCATCAACTCGGTGCCGCAGGCGATGCGGGATGGCGCCTACGGCCTGGGCGCGACCCGCTCCGAGACGATCCGCCAGGTCGTTCTGCCCGCCGCGTTGCCCGGCGTTGTGGGCGCGATCCTGCTGGCGGCGAGCCGCGCCATAGGCGAGACGATGATCGTGGTGCTGGGGGCTGGGGCCGCGGCCAAACTGGGCCTGAATCCCTTCGACGCGATGACGACCGTCACGGTCAAGATCGTCAGCCAGTTGACCGGCGACACCGAATTCGCCAGCCCCGAGACGCTGGTTGCCTTCGCGCTGGGTCTCACGCTTTTCGTTTTCACGCTGGGGCTGAATGTCCTCGCCCTTTATATCGTGCGCAAATACCGGGAACAGTACGAATGACCGACGCGACCGACCCCTCGGCCCAACCCGCCGCAGCGCCCCAGCGCCGATCCTCTCTGTTGCAGCTTGACGAGCGCACCCGCCGCCGCAATGCCGCCGAGGCACGCTTTCGCCTGATGGGGCTGATCGCCGTGACAATCGGCATCCTGGCGGTGATCGGGCTCATCTCGTCGATCCTGTTCAACGGGGCGTCCTCGTTCCGCCAGACCTTCATCACGCTGGATGTCTACCTGGACCCGGCAAAACTCGACAAGGCGGGCACCCGGGATCCAGAGGCGATTTCCAAGGTCACCACCTTCGGCTACGCACCGCTTCTGCAAAAGGGGCTGGTGGATACGATGGCCGCACAAGGTATCGCACTGGATGGTCTGACAGCAAAACAGGCGGCCGAGCTGATCTCGAAAGAGGCCCCCGCGCAGCTTCGTCGCTACGTGATGGCCGATGTTTCACGCATCGGACAAACAGTGACATTCGACGTGCTGGCCGCGGGCCGGATCGACGGCTATTTCAAAGGCCGGGTGACGATGGAAAGCGCCGCGCTTGACCGCAACGTCTCGCCCGAACAACTGATGCTGGCCGACCGCCTTAAAGAGGCCGGGATGCTGCGCACCAAGTTCAACCTCGACTTCTTCACCGCGCCCGATGCGTCCGACACACGGCCCGAGGCCGCAGGGCTTGGCGTGGCGATCCTCGGTTCGGCCTACATGATGCTGGTGGTGCTGGTGCTGGCGCTGCCGCTGGGCGTGGCTGCCTCGATCTATCTCGAGGAATTCGCGCCCAAGAACCGTTTTACCGACCTGATCGAGGTGAACATCTCGAACCTGGCCGCGGTGCCCTCGATCGTGTTCGGTATCCTGGGCCTTGCCGTTTTCATCAACTTCGCCGGGCTGCCGCAATCGGCGCCGATCGTGGGCGGTCTCGTGCTGACGCTGATGACGCTGCCCACGATCATCATTGCCACGCGCGCCTCTCTCAAGGCGGTGCCGCCCTCGATCCGCGACGCGGCGCTGGGGGTCGGGGCGTCGAAGATGCAGTCGGTGTTCCACCACGTTCTGCCGCTGGCGATGCCGGGCATCCTGACCGGCACGATCATCGGGCTGGCGCAGGCGCTGGGCGAGACCGCGCCGCTCTTGCTGATCGGCATGGTGGCCTTCGTGCGGGAATATCCCTCGGGCCCGCCCGACGGCTTTTTCGAACCCGCTGCCGCGCTGCCGGTGCAGGTCTACAACTGGACCCAGCGCGGCGACCCGGCCTTTGTCGAACGGGCCTCGGGCGCCATCATCGTTCTGCTGGTTTTCCTCGTGATCATGAACGCGATCGCCATCATCCTGCGCCGTCGCTTCGAGCGCCGCTGGTAGGGCCGGGAAAGGACCCGTAACATGTACGACAATCCATTGACGAAGAGGGACGCAGTGACCAAAGAGGTGAAAATCTCGGCCCGCGGCTGCCAAGTGTATTATGGCGACACCCATGCCATCAAGGACGTGGACGTGGACATCGAGGACAAGACGGTGACGGCATTCATCGGCCCCTCGGGCTGCGGCAAGTCCACTTTTCTGCGTTGCCTGAACCGAATGAACGACACCATCGATGTCTGCCGCGTAGAGGGCGATATCCGACTTGACGGCGAGGACATCTACGACCCCAAGGTCGACCCGGTGCAATTGCGCGCCAAGGTCGGCATGGTGTTCCAGAAACCCAATCCGTTCCCCAAGTCGATCTACGACAACGTGGCCTATGGCCCCAAGATCCACGGCATGTCCCGCAACAAGGCCGAGCTGGACGAGATCGTGGAACGCGCGCTGCGCCGCGGCGCGATCTGGGACGAGGTCAAGGACAGGCTGGACGCGCCGGGCACCGGGCTTTCGGGCGGCCAGCAACAGCGTCTGTGCATCGCGCGCGCGGTGGCGACCGAACCCGAGGTTCTGTTGATGGACGAGCCCTGTTCGGCGCTCGATCCGATCGCAACCGCCCAGGTCGAGGAGTTGATCGACGAGCTGCGCGAGCAGTATTCGGTGGTGATCGTCACCCACTCGATGCAGCAGGCCGCCCGCGTCAGCCAGAAGACCGCGTTCTTCCACCTCGGCAATCTCGTGGAATATGGCGAGACGGGGCAGATCTTTACAAATCCACAAGACCCCAGGACCGAAAGCTACATCACCGGCCGGATCGGCTGAGGGAGGATTGTCCATGTCGGAATCTACAAAGGGCCCACATATCGTCAGGTCATACGACCGCGACCTCGAGGCGATCCAGGCACTCATCATGAAGATGGGCGGCCTTGTCGAAGCCGCGATCCTGGAATCGGCGAATTCGCTTGAGGCACGGGACGAGGAACAGGCCGAACGCGTGCGCAAGGGCGACAAGGCCATCGATGCGCTGGAAGAACAAGTCAACGAAGAGGCCGCACGCCTTTTGGCACTGCGTCAGCCATCGGCGGGTGACCTGCGCACGGTTCTGACCGTGATGAAGATCTCTGCCAACCTGGAACGCGTTGGCGATTACGCCAAGAACATGGCCAAGCGCACCGGGGTTCTCTTGCAGATGGCCCCGATCGAGGGATCGTCGGGCGCGATCCGGCGCATGGCCAAGGCGGTCGAGATCATGCTCAAAGATGCGCTGGACGCCTATATCCAGCGCGACGTCGAACTGGCCCAGGACGTGCGACTGCGCGACCACGAGGTCGACCAGATGTATAATGCACTGTTCCGCGAATTCCTGACCTTCATGATGGAAGACCCGCGCAACATCACCGCCTGCATGCATCTTCACTTCATCGCCAAGAACATCGAGAGGATGGGGGATCATGTCACCTCGATCGCGGAACAGGTGATCTACCTGGTCACCGGCGAGTTGCCCGAGGACGAGCGCCCCAAGGCCGACCGGACCGCCATAGACCCGACGACGGCACAGTGACATGAGCACGGTCGAACAACCCACGGTTCTGGTCGTCGAGGATGAACCGGCACAGCGCGAGGTGCTGGCCTATAACCTTGAGGCCGAGGGCTTTGTCGTGGCGAGGGCCGCGACCGGCGATGAGGCGCTCTTGCTGGTCGACGAGGTGTCGCCCGATATCGTTGTCCTCGACTGGATGCTGCCTTCGGTCTCGGGGATAGAAGTCTGCCGCCGGCTGAAATCCCGGCAGGAAACGCGCAACCTGCCGATCATCATGCTGTCGGCCCGCGCCGAAGAGGTGGACCGGGTGCGCGGGCTTGAAACAGGCGCGGACGATTATGTGGTCAAGCCCTATTCCGTGAACGAGTTGATGGCGCGGGTGCGTGCGCATCTGCGCCGCACTCGCCCCGCCGCGGTCGGTCAGAAACTGGAATTCGAGGATATCCTTCTCGATTCCGAAACCCACAAGGTCTTTCGCGGCGAAAAGCTGTTGAAACTCGGGCCGACCGAATTTCGCCTTTTATCCACCTTCATGGAAAAGCCCGGCCGCGTCTGGAGCCGCGAACAATTGCTGGACCGGGTCTGGGGGCGCGACATATATGTCGACACGCGCACTGTCGACGTGCATATCGGCCGCCTGCGCAAGGCGCTGTGCCAGCATGGCGGCGCCGACCCGGTGCGCACCGTGCGCGGTGCCGGTTACGCCCTGGGTTAAGCGGGGGACCAGACGCGTTCACCAGTCCCCCGGCCCGGCCTGTTTTTTCATGCAATAGCTGCGCCATCCCCCGAACGCGGTGATATCGCGCGCGTCTTCGACCGCATGGGCCTCGCATAGGAAACCGCTTGCGCTGGTTCCGTCGCAAAGCGCGATCTTGCCGATGCCAAGCGGCGCGGGGATGCCCGACACGAAGGCGCCGAACCCGGCCAGGGGCAGCGCCCAGAGTTCCACCTCGATCCCCGGCCCCGCAAAACCCGGCGCGCGGACCAGCCCCGGCTTGGGCGGGTCGGTGTTCGCCAGCGCAAAAAGCCGGTAATCGGCCGCGGTCCGGGTCGCCCGCAGACAAACACCGCCTCCGGCGACAAGTTCGCGGTTCAGCGGCATGCCGCTGAGATGCGCGCCGACCACGGCAAGCGAGGTCCAGCCCTCAGGCACCTGCCCCGCCAACGGCGCAAGGGGCAAGGCAGCGGCGCGGTCTGCCCCGACCCCCGACGCGGTGGCGCCATGCAGGGCGGCGGCGAAAGGCACCAGTGCCTCGTCGCTGAAACCCGGCCCGACCAGGGTGACGCCGGCGGGCCGGCCCGAGGCGGCAAAACCCGCAGGCACCGCGATGGCGGCAAGCCCCATCAGGTTGACGAAGTTTGTATAACGCCCGAGCCGGCTGTTCAGGCGCACCGGGTCGGCCACCATTTCGGCAACCGTATAGCTGGTGGGTGCAGTAGGCAGCATCAGGATATCGACCGCGTCCCAGACCGGGGCAACCGCGCGACGCAACGCTTGCAATCTGTAAATCCCGCGAAAGGTTTCAACCGCGGACATACCTTGCGCGCTTTGCACGATCTCGCGCACGGTGGGGTCGAGGGCCTCGGGATGTTCGGCCAGGAAATCCTCGATGGCGGCCAGCCTCTCTGCGACCCATGGCCCCTCGTAAAGCAGCGCAGCGGCCTCTCTGAACGGCGCGTAGTCGAAGGGCACCAACGTGGCACCCAGCGCCTCGGCCCGTGCCAGGGCCGCATCGTAAAGCGCCTCGGCATCGCTGTCGCCGAAAAACTCGCGCTCGGCCCCATCAAGCACCCCGATCCTGGGCGCGACGGGCAGCGGCACCGGCAGGGCCGGGCGCGAGAACGGATCGTCCGCGTCCTCGCCTTGCATGATCCGGCGGATCTCGGCGGCCTCGGGTACCGTGCCGGAAAAAACCGTCACCACGTCAAGACTGCGGCAGGCGGGCACCACGCCCGTATTCGGCACAAGCCCCGGCGTCGGCTTGAGGCCGACAAGGTTGTTAAAGGCCGCGGGCACACGCCCCGATCCGGCCGTGTCGGTACCCAGCGCAAAGGCGCACAGCCCCGACGCCACCGCCACCGCCGAGCCAGATGACGATCCACCTGAGATATCGGCGGGATCGAAAACCGAACGTGGTGCGCCGTGCGGCGAGCGGGTGCCGTTCAGCCCGGTGGCGAACTGGTCGAGATTGGTCTTGCCGATCACCAGCGCCCCGGCCGCACGCAGCCGCGCCACCACTGCGGCATCGGCGGCGGGCAGGTAGGCATAGGCCGGACAAGCGGCGGTGGTAGGCAGGCCGGCCACGTCGATATTGTCCTTCACGGCAAAGGGTATACCGAAAAGCGGCCGGTTCGCGGGCCCGTCCTGCATCAACCTGCGCGCCTCGGCGCGCAACGCGTCATCGGGGGTGGGGGTGATGAACACTGCCGGATCGGCCAGCGCGGCGCGGCGCGCGATGACCTCTTCGACAACGTCCATCGGGGTGGCACCCGCGCCATAGGCCGCCCGCAGCGCGGCAAGCGTCAGCATCCTGGGCAGCATCAGTCTACCTCCATCACGGCAAGAATGTCGCCGGCGCACACCGTGCGCCCCGGCGCGGTATGAAAGCCTTGCACCCGTCCGGCCACGGGGCTTTGCACGGCGATTTCCATCTTCATAGACTCGACGATGGCCACGGGTTGACCCGCCGCGACCCTTGCGCCGGGTTCGACAAGGAATTTCCAGATATTGCCCGGCACCGGGCTTTCGATCCCGATCGCGCCCTCGGGCAACGCGCCCGTGGATGCGGGGGGGGCGTCCGCGGCGGTAAAGCTGTCCAGTCCCTCGGCCTTCCAGCGGTCGCGTTCCGCGTCGAAGGCGGCGCGCTGATGGGCACGAAAGGCGGCGATATCACCCGCCTGAGCCGCGAGACGTTGTTTCTCGGCGGCCCAATCGAACCGGCCCTCATCAATGCGCACCGGATAGCCACCGTGGGGAAAAGCTTCGCGGGCCTCGGCGAGTTCCGCAGGGCTGACCGGGAAAAACCGGATCACATCGAAGAAATCCAGAAGCCACGGTTTGTCACGGAACGCACCCGTGCGCCGCCAGGTGTTCCACACCTGGATCGTGCGCCCGAAAAGCTGGTAGCCGCCCGGCCCCTCCATCCCGTAGATGCACATATAGGCCCCGCCAATGCCCACCGCGTTTTCCGGGGTCCAGGTACGGGCGGGGTTGTATTTGGTCGTGACCAGCCTGTGACGCGGGTCGACCGGCGTGGCAACCGGCGCCCCCAGATAGACATCGCCCAACCCCATCACCAGGTAGCGCGCATCGAAGATCGTGCGCTGCACCGCCGCCTCGTCCTCAAGACCGTTGATGCGCCGGATGAACTCGATATTGCAGGGACACCAGGGCGCGTCGGGACGCACGAGTTCCTGGTATTTCTGCATCGCGCGTGCCGCCTCCGGGTCGTTCCAAGACAGCGGCAGATACAGGGTGCGGCTGGGCACGCTGACCGTTTCGGCAGGGGCAAGGCCCGCCTCGATCACGCGCAACTCGGCCAGCAGATCGGCCCGCGCGATGCGCGCCGGGTCGTAATGCAGTTGCAACGAGCGGATGCCGGGGGTCAGGTCGATCACCGGCAGGCCCGCCTCGGCCACCGCCCGTTGCAGCAGATGCACCCTGAGCCGGGTTTCGATATCCAGAACCATGGGCCCGTATTCCACCAACAGGTTCTCGTCGCCCTGCCGACGATAGGTCACGTTCACCCCACCCGCGCTGTGCTCGTCCAGGACCGCCGCGCCGGCGCGCGCATAGGCAGGCCCGGCCACCGGGTCGGCCGGACGCGGCGCCGGGGTAAACCGCACCCTGTCGCCGGGACGCAATTGACCGATCTTCCACATGTGCTCGGCGGCGACCACTGCGGGGCAGACGAACCCGCCGAGGCTTGGCCCGTCGGGCCCCAGGATGATCGGCATGTCCCCGGTAAAGTCGATCGCGCCGACGGCATAGGCGTTGTCATGCAGGTTCGAGGGGTGCAACCCCGCCTCGCCGCCATCCGGGCGGGCCCATTTCGGCGCGGGGCCGATCAGGCGCACGCCGGTCCGGGCAGAGTTGAAATGCACCTCGTAGAGGGCTGAAAACAGCGTCTCGATATCCTCGGGCAAAAAGAAATCGGGTGCGCCATGGGGGCCGTAGACCACCGCGATGTCCCAGTCATGGGTCAGCACCGCCTCTTCGGGCGGTGTCGGGGCGCCGGTTGCCGCGCGGGCGAAATGAAGGACATCGCCAGTTTTCAACACGCCCGTTGCATGGCCGCCGAACTGGCCCAGCGCGAAGGTCGCGCGTGAGCCCAAAATCATCGGCGCATCGAACCCGCCCGCCACCGCCAGATAGGCCCTCTGCCCCGGCCCGGTTATCGTGCCCAGCGCCAGCACGCCCCCCGCAGGCACGTCGATCACCGGCCCGGCCACCGCCGCGCCATCCAGCGTAACCGGCAGGGCGGCCCCCGCCAGCGCGACACGCGCAGGCCCAAGAAAGCGCAAGGTGGGGCCGGTCGCCGTGATCTCGATCGCCGCGGTGTCTGGGGGGTTGCCCAGCAGACGGTTGGCATTGCGGTGGCTTTTCGAATCCATCGGCCCCGAGGGGGGCACCCCCACATGCCACAGCCCCAGCCGTCCCGGCAGTTCCTGAAGGCTGGATTGTGCGCCGGGCGCCAGAACCTCGACCCCGTCAGGGGCATGGGAAAAATCGTTCAGCGCGGCGGTCGAAACCCGCCCCGAGGCCAGAAAGTCGGACCCCGCGATCGCACGAAGATAGCCAAGGTTGGTTTCCACCCCGGCCACGCGCGTTTCGGCCAGTGCCGCGCGCAGCGCCGCGATGGCAGAAGGGCGGTCACGGCCCGAAACGATGATCTTGGCCAGCATCGGGTCATAATGGGGGGTGATCTCGGTCCCGGTCTCGACCCAGCCGTCGACACGGGCAGTTGCGGGGAAATGCACCTCGGTCAACCGCCCCGCCGCCGGGCGGAACTCTGCATGAGGCATCTCGGCATAAAGCCGCGCCTCGATCGCGGCGTCCCGCTGTTCGGGCAGGGGGACCTGGGTCGGGTCTTCGCCGGCGGCCTGGCGGATCATCCATTCGACAAGGTCAATGCCAAGAACCGCCTCGGTCACCGGGTGTTCGACCTGAAGCCGCGTGTTGACCTCAAGGAAATAGAAGGCCCCGCGCGCCGGATCATAGATGAATTCCACCGTGCCCGCAGAGGCATAGCGAACCGAGGCACAAAGATCGGCCGCGGCGCGGTGCAACGCCGCGCGCACCCCCTCGGGCAGGTCAGGGGCGGGGGTTTCCTCGATCACCTTTTGATTGCGTCGTTGCAGCGAACAATCCCGTTCGCCCAGTGCCACGACACGGCCCCGACCATTGCCGAAAACCTGCACCTCGACATGACGCGCGGGCGAAACGAAGCGTTCCAGGTAGACGCGCGCATCGCCGAAACTGGCCGCCGCCATGCGCGCGACCGAGGCAAAGGCCGCGCGCAGCGCCGCCTCGTCGGGGCAAAGCCGCATCCCTATGCCGCCTCCGCCCGCGGTACTTTTCAACATCACCGGGTAACCGATGCGCGCAGCCTCGGCAGCGGCGATGCCGGCATCGTCCAGCAACCCCGAGCCCGGCAATAGCGGCACACCCGCGGCCTTTGCCAGGTCGCGCGCGACGTGTTTCAATCCGAAGGCGCGGATATGGTCCGGCCGGGGGCCGATAAAGGCAATCCCGGCCTCGGCCAGGCGGTCGGCAAAGACGATGCTTTCGGACAGGAATCCATAACCCGGATGCACCGCCTCGGCGCCGGTGGCACGGCAGGCGGCAATCACCGCGTCGATATCCAGATAACTTTGCGCCGCGGGCGCGGGGCCCAGCCGCACCGCCTGATCGGCATCGCGCACATGGGGGGCAAATCGGTCGGCATCTGAATAAACGGCGACCGAGGCAATCCCCATCTTGCGCAGCGTCGCGATGATCCGCACCGCGATCTCGCCGCGGTTGGCCACGAGAACCTTGCTGAACATGCGCCTACCCCCGGATGATGACGCGGACAGGCGACGGGTCGAACCCGTTGCAGGGGTTGTTGACCTGCGGGCAGTTCGAGATCACGCACAGCACATCCATCTCGGCCAGCAGATCGACGTGATCGCCGGGGCTGGATATGCCGTCATCGATCGTCATGGCACCATCGGGGCTGATCGGCACGTTCATGAAGAAATTGATATTGGGAACGATATCGCGCTTGCTCATGCCGTGGCGCGCCAGTTCGAGGATGAAATTCTCGCGGCAGGCATGCAGATAGCGGGTGTCATGACCGAAACGGACCGTGTTCGATTCACATGAACAACACCCCGCAGAGGTATCGTGCCGCCCCGCGCTATCGGCGGTTAAGATCAGCATCACCCGTCCCTCGGACGACATCAGCCGCGTTCCCGTGGTGATGTAGGCCGCGCCCTGCGCGCGCATCGTGTCCTGGGCCGAATAGCGTTCGGAAAAATCATGCGCGTTGTAGAACAGCGTATCGACGGCCTGCTGGCCATGGCTGTCGATGATGCGAATGGTCTGTCCTGCCCGAACAATGCCGGACCAGGGCTTTTCGGCGGGGATATCAAAAACGTGTTCCATGAAATTCCCTCCTCAGGCGCGGGCGGTGTTCTGAAAGGCGCGGATCGCCTCGGCGGTGGCGGTGCGGCACAGATCGTCCGCGGCCACCGGCACCGCGGCGAGGTGCAGCACGCGAACGGCGGGCACAATCCCCTGGTCGGGGTCGAGCGGGTGGCGGTTGTTCGACAGCGCCAGCATCACGTCCTGCTCGGCGCGCAACTCCACCCAGTCATCCCCCGACAGAAGCGCGCCGTTCCAGAAGAACCGCCCCGCGGCATCGACCCGCACCGGCGCGAAGAAGGTCAAGAGCGCGTGCAGGTCGCGCTTGTCGAGACCCAGCTTGGCTGCGGCCAGCACCATGTTGTCGCGCGTGTTGCGCGCGTGCGGCGTGCCCGGTTCACTGGCGGGCGCGCCGCCAGTCAACGCGTCATGGGCACCCGAACTGTCCTCGGCGATCGAGAAAAGAACCCGCCCCATATCCGACAGGATCACCCGGCCCTTGCGCAGGTCGGTCGTCCACTGGACCTTGACCGTGTCGGGCAGGTTCATCCGCTCGGCCGTGTCGGCGGCGGACCAGGCCGCCAGCGAAACGCTGCCGCCCAGCCCCCCGGCCAGGATGCGCAGCCCCTCGCCCGCCGCCAACCGCGTGGTCCAGTACCAGCCGCCAGGAACCGTTTCGTTCACCAACACCCGGCCGGGTTCAGGCGGGGGCGCCGGACGCGGGCTGGACCCCGGCAGCGCCCTTGGGGCGAATTCCAGTCCCTTCCTCTGGTGTTCCTCATAGCGGGCGCGATCGGCGGCGATGGCCTCAGGGGTGCGGGAAACGTGTTGCATGCTCTGATGCTCCGGTCTGCCGGGTCGTCCCGAAAGAGTGCCCCAAAGAGGTCAGGTCGTCCTGACCGGGCAGGATATCGGCATCGTAGATCGTGGTGCGCCCCGCGATCCGCGGCGGCCAGACGTCGATGTCGCGGCTCAGCGTCGCGCCATAGCGAAGGCGTTCCTCGGGCCGGTCGCGCAGGCGTTCAAAGGCGACGATGCGGGTGGCCAGCGTGAAGGCCTCGCGCAGGTCGTGTGTGACCATGACAACCGTCATCGGCACCTCGTTCCAGAGCCGCTTCATCAGCTTGTGGATATCGGCGCGGATGCCGGGATCCAGCGCGCCGAAAGGTTCATCCAGCAACAGCACGCGGGGTTTCATCATCAGCGCCTGCGCCAGCGCCAGCCGCTGCTGCATCCCGCCCGACAACTGGGCGGGATACTTGTTTTCGTTACCTGCAAGCCCGACCTCGGCCAGCATCGACCGGGCCTCCTCGGCCAGCGCCCGCCGGGCGGCACCAAAACGACGGCCCAGCAAGCGCGCGCCGCGCAATTCGGGGCCTATCATCACGTTTCCGAGCACCGTCAGGTGCGGAAAGACCGAATACCGCTGATAGACCACGCCGCGATCGGGGCCCGGCTCGGGCGGCAGGGCCGCGCCATCCAGCAAGATGCGCCCGCGCGTGGGCTTTTCCTGCCCCAGCAGCATCCGCAGGAAGGTCGTCTTGCCACAGCCCGATGGCCCGACCAAGGCAACAAAGGCGCGGGTCTCAACCGACAGGTTGACGCTTTCCAGAACGACCTGGTCGCCGTATTCCTTCCAGACATTCTCGATGACGATCGCGGTCATCTGCGGCCCTCCATCCCCCACCAGGGGAAGATCAGCCGCCGCAAACCGCCCAGGCCCAGATCCATCGCCACGGCCAGCAGGGTAATCCAGGCGACATAGGGAAAGATGATATCCATCGACAGATAGCGGCGTACCAGGAAGATCCGATAGCCCAGCCCCGCATCGGCCGAGATCGCCTCGGCCGCGATCAGGAACAGGAAAGCCGGACCCAGTTGCAGCCGCAGGCCATCGATCAACCGTGGCATTGCCTGCGGCAGAACCACACGGAGCGCGATCAGCCAGGTCGAGGCTGACAGGGTTTCGGCCTTGATGATCATCTCGCGCGGCAGGGATGCGACGGTCAGCGACAGATCGCGGATCAGGAACGGCGTCACCCCGATCACGATCAGCACGATCTTGGAGGTCTCACCAAGCCCCAGCGCGATGAACAGGATCGGCAACAGGGCCAGCGGCGGCACCATCGAGACAAAGGCGATAACCGGCGCCAGCAGCGCGCGCACCATCGGCAGAACCCCGATGGCAAGCCCCGCGATCAGCGTCAGCACCGCCGAAATGCCAAGCCCCGCCCACAGACGCCCCAGGCTTGCCCATGTATCGGACCACAGCAGATACGCGCCGGTACGCCGGTCGGGGGTAAAGGCCATCGTCTCGATCGCCCGCGCAAACGAGGATAGCGCCGGCAGCAGCTTGTCGCCGGGGTTGTCGGCCAGCCGGGTTGCCGAGGCGGCAAGATAGACCAGCACGATCGCCAGGAACGGCAGGCTGCCCAGCACCAGCCGCGCCGCACGCCCCGGATGGCGGTTGATAAGCCGCATCGGCACCGTCCCGGATCAGAGCGCGCCGTCGGCGGCAAGCTGCATGTAGGTTGCGCTAAAGCGGAACTTCACGTTGTTCGCATCGCCCATCACCGTCGCATCGGGCAGTTCGATGCCGATGACATCCGCCGACGGCGCACCCGCCCCCAGCAAACCCTTGTCGAACAGGAAAGTCCGGATATGGTCCATCGTCGTGCCGAGATCGGGCGATAGCGTAAAGGCCACCGCCTCGGCCGGGTCGGCGAACAGGCGGGTCGCGGCAAGCTGCGCCTCGTAACCGGCCTGGTCGGTACCCGAGGCCGCGCCCATCGCCGCGCGTGCCGCCGCCCCTTCGGGCGTATCGGCAACCATCAACGCGGCGGTTTCGTACCAGATCCCCGCCAGCGCCTTGCCGAAATCGGGATTGTCGGTCAGCACCTCGGTATTGGCCACCATCAGGTCAATGATTTCACCGGGAATGTCGCTGCTATCGAAGACAAGGTTCGCCCCCGGCAGCGCCGCGATTTCCGAAACGATCGGGTTCCACGTCACCATCGCGGTCACATCACGGGTCTGGAAGGCGGCCACCATGTCGGGATCGGCGGTATTGATCACCTTGACGTCGCGCTCGCTCAGCCCGACGCTGTCAAGCGCGCGGGCCAGCAGGTAATGCGACACCGAGAATTCGACGAGGTTGACGTCGCGCCCTGCAATATCGCCCAGGTTGGCACTGTCTTTCAGGATCACCGCGTCGTTGCCCGCCGAAAAATCACCCACGATCACCGCGGTGGTGTCCACGCCCCCCGCCGCCGGGATCGAAAGCCCGTCCATGTTGGTCAGCGTCACCGCGTCATAGGCACCGGCGGTATACTGGTTGATGGACTCGATATAGTCGTTGAACTGGGTCACCTCGATCTCGATGCCATACTTGTCGGCCCATTTGTCCACGATGCCGGCCTCGGCGGCATAGCCCCAGGGCATCCAACCCACGTAGATCGACCAACCGACCTTGAACTCGGATTTCGGTTCGGCGGAGACGGGCATTGCCGACAGCGCACCAAGTGCGACGAGTGATCCCACAACCGAAGAGAGGCGCAACGACATGATGGTTCCTTTCCTTACAATCTGGGGAAAGACGACCACCGTGCCGCCAATCCCTTGGCTCAACGAGGTCTCCCGGGTTTTTGTCCCGCCGTGCTCCGGCGGGGATGTCTCTCCCGCCGGCGGCAGCTCTCGGACCAGACACCCCCGAAAAGGCCGGAACCCTAGCCGCCATACTCATATGCGACATCTACGGGGCGCGTGCCGTTGCGCAAACCCTTGCACATGGGGGTGCGAGGGGACCGCCTTTGAACGCATATAATTTGGGCAGTACGCTGGACGAATGACCTCATCGAGGGCGGTTTGCATCGCTGGCAACGGGTCGGGTCACGCGGCGCGTTCGTCCTTGGACGAACCCATCACGATATAGGACGTGATCGCGTTCACGTGGGATTGCGTGCCCAGAACCTCGGTGTGAAAGCGCTTGTACCCGGCCAGATCGGCGCTTTCGACGCGCAGCAGGTATTCGAAGGCCCCGGCGATGTTGTGGCATTCGACGACTTCGGGCGCGACCGCCATGGCGCGCTCGAACCCCTCCTGCGTGGCCTTGGTGTGCGACGACAGGCCGACCATGACATAGACCGCAAAGCCGCGGCCCATGCGCTCGGGGTCGGTGACGACCCGGTAGCCGCGGATCACGCCGGTCCGTTCCAGGTCCTGCACGCGCCTGAGGCAGGCGGAGGGCGACAGGCCGATCCGCTCGGCCAGCGCCACGTTGCTAATCCGGCCGTCGCGCCAAAGCTCGCGCAATATTTTCAGGTCTGTGGCATCCATGGCGATCATTCGTTGTGCAATTGAGCCGCGCGGCGGCATCTTGGGCGAAACATTGCGGCGATCACGGTCTAATGTTGCAGGGTTCCGATCAAGGAGGCAAGTCCCGTGAGTTTCGCTGTGCTGACCGCCCTTCTGGGCTTTGCCTTCGTGTCGACCGTCACGCCGGGGCCCAACAACCTGATGCTCATGGCCTCGGGCGCGAATTTCGGCTTTCGCCGGACGCTGCCGCACATGCTGGGCATCCTCGGGGGCGTGACGGTGATGGCGCTGCTGGTGGGGGCGGGGCTGATGGCGGTGTTCGACGCCGTGCCTGCGCTGACCGTCATGCTGAAGGTCCTATGCGTCGGCTACCTGCTGTGGCTGGCGGCCCGGATCGCCATGGCGGCGCCGCCGGAGGACCGGGCGGCGGACAGCCGGCCGATGACCTTTCGTCAGGCCGCGCTGTTCCAGTGGGTGAACCCCAAGGCCTGGGCCATGTGCCTGTCCGCGGTCACGCTCTATGCCCCCGACCGGTCGCTTCTGTCGGTCGCCATCGTGGCCGGCGCCTTCGCCCTGGTCTGCTTGCCGGCGATCTCGGTCTGGACCTGGCTCGGGACGGCGGTCCGCCAGTGGCTGTCGAACGCCGCGCGGCTTCGGGCGTTCAACGTGACCATGGCGATCCTGCTGGTGGCCTCGCTCTATCCCGTTCTCGGTCTCGGCGCATGAGTGCGTGACGACCTGCCTCCAAGACAGTTCTTCACGACGCATCAGGCATGGTCTGGCGGTCGTTATTTTTTTCCGAGCCGCTTAGATACCCTGTCATGGATCGCAAATCGCCAAGGATCGCGAAGAACGCAGGCAACACGATCAGAACAAGCAGGGTCGCCCCGAGCAGCCCGAAGACCACCGAGATCACCAGCGGTTTCAGCGTCTGGGCCTGCGTGCTGGTCTCGGCCAAAAGCGGCGCCATCCCCATCACCGTGGTCGAGACCGAGATCAGGATCGGGCGCACGCGGTCGCGGCTGGCCTTTCCGGCGGCGCGCGCAAGGTCCATGCCCTCGGCCGCGCGGGCGTTGATCACCTGAAGCAGCAGGATCGCGTTGTTGACGACGATCCCCGCCAGCGAGGCCGCGCCCAGTATCGAGGGCATCGACAGGTTGTAGCCCATCGCGACATGGCCCCAGATCACCCCGATGAAGGCCAGCGGGATGGTCAACATCACGATGATCGGCTCGACATAGCTGCGGAATTGCAGCGACAGGATCAGGTAGACCCCCACCAGCCCGATGACGAAGCCGCGAATGATGGAACCGACCGTTTCGGCGGAATTGGCGCTTTGCCCGCCGATCTCGACGCCGAGGCCGGGGGTGTCCGCGACAAGGTCCGGCAGGACCCCCTCGCGCAGCGCCTTCACGATGGCGTCGGCATTGGCGATGCGGGTGTCGACATCGGCCTGAACGGTCAGCGTGCGCACCCCGTCCACATGGGTGATGCGGGCCCAGCCGCGGGCCTCGGTGAGATCGGCGGCCATGGTCAGCGGCACGGCCGAGCCATCGGGCAGCGTCACGGTGAAGTCGGTCAGGTCGTCCCGGCCGTTGCGGTCCGCGAGGGCCTGTTCCAGTTCGATCTCGTGGGCGATATCGCCCTGCTGCACGTCGGCGATGATCGTGCCGAGGAAGGCCGCGCGCACCTGCCCCGCGACATCGGCCGCGGTCAGTCCCAGCGCCGCCGCCCCCTCCTTGAACCGCAGGCGCAGTTCGGGCGGGCCGGGGCGCAGGTCGTGGGTGGCGTTGTAGACGCCGCGATAGGCCGCCACCTCGGCCAGCAGCCTGTCGCCAGCCACACGCAGGCGGTCGAGGTCGTCATGGAACAGGCGGATCTCGATGGCGATGCCCTGCGGCCCGATCCCGGGCTCGGTCAGGACGATCTCGGTCACACCGGGCACGGCGCCGATCTCGGCCTGCCAGCGGGCGGTGATCTCGTCCAGCGTCGTCGCCCGGATCTCGGCGCCCAGCAGGTCGGCGCTGACGGTCGCCACATGGGGCCCGCCCTCGCCCGCCGTGGCGTTGAGGTTGAACCGCGTCTGGACCGAACGAACCAGCGCCGCGTCGCCCGGCTGGTCGGGCGCAAGCGCCGCATCGGTGCGCATCAGCGCCGCGATGACGTGATCGGCGACCGCCTCGGTGCGCATGAGCGGCGTGCCCTGCGGCATCAGGATACGCGCCTGCAACACGTCGCCGTCGATGGCCGGTATCGCCTCGCGCGGCAAGAGCCCCCCGCGCACGGCCCCCACGCTGACGATCATCAGCGCCAGAACGAGCCCCGCCACAGGATAGCGCCACCTGATCGCCAGATCGGCGGCCCGGCCCACACCCTTTTCCCGCAGCGCCTCGAACCCCCGGTCAAAGCCGCGGCGCAGGCGCGAGGGCGGGCATTCGGCCGCCTTCAGCCCGTGGCTTAGGTGGTGGGGAAGCACCCAGAACGCCTCGATCAGGCTGGCGGCAAGGGCGGCGATCAGCACCAGCGGCAGGACTTCGAGCACGGCACCCAGTTCCCCCGCGAGGAACGACAGCGGTCCGAACACCGCGACCGTCGTGGCAAATGACGACAGCACGCCCGGCAGAACCGCAAGGGTGCCCGCGACCGCGGCCTCCAGCCGCGACCGGCCGTCGGTGGCATGGCTAACGATGCTGTCCACGATCACGATGGAATCGTCCATCACGATCCCGATGGCCATCAACAGCGCGACCAGCGTGATCATGTTCAGCGACAGCCCCAGCAGTGCCATCGCCACGAAGGCCCCGAGGAAGGCCACCGGAAGCCCGAACGCCGCCCAGATCGCGAACCGGGGGCGGAAGAACAGGCTCATCACCGCCAGCACGAGGACAAGACCCACCGCGCCGTTCCTGACCAGCATCTGCAACCGGTCGCGCACGATCGAGGTCACGTCCTGCACGATCTCAAGGCGCAGGCTGTCCGGCAGGGCGGCACTCTCGGCCTCGACCACGGCGGCGACGGCGTCGAGTACGCGCAGCGCATCGGCCTCAAGCGCCTTGTGCACCTCGAGGAACGCGGCGCGCTGCCTGTCGAGGCGGGCGCGTTCCTCTTCGGGGGTGTAGGTCTCGACGATCTCGGCGATGTCGCCGAGGCGCAGCGTTCCGCCCTCGGGCGTGGCCAGCACGGTCAACTCGGCCAGATCGGCGATGGAGCGGCGTTCGTCGGCAAAGCGCAGGCGCAGATCGCGGCCGGGGGTTTCGAGGCTGCCAAGCGGCAGATCGACGCTTTGCGCCCCCAAGATGCCGGCCAGCCCGGCGGCGGTCAGCCCGTGCCGGGCAAGGACCGCGCGCGGTACCGTGATGCGGAATTGCCGCTCGCCAAAACCCGACAGGGCCACCCGCGCCACGCCCGGCAGCGCGGATAACCGGCTGCGCAACTCCTCGGCATAGCGGTCCAGCGCCACGGGCGGCAGATCGCCCGCCACGGCGACCGAGGTCACGGCATCGGTCCGGTGCAATTCACGCACGATGGGCGGATCGGCGCGGGCGGGCAGGTCGTCGATGGCCGCCACCTCGGTGCGGATGTCGTTGACGAAACGCAGGGTGTCCCCCCCCGGCGCCATCGTCGCCACCGCCCGGGCGCGGTTCTCGGCGGCGGTGCAGGTCAGCTCCTCCAGCCCCTCGACGGGGTCGAGCGCGTCCCACAGGCGGCGGCAGATCGCATCCTCGACCTCTTCGGCCGAGGCGCCGCGATAGACGACCGAGATCTCGGATTCGACGGGCCGGAAATCGGGAAAGGTCTCGCGCTTGAGCGTCGGCGCCGCGAATGCACCTGCCGCCAGCAGCAGGATCAAAAACAGGTTGCCTGCGGTCGGATGCGCGGCGAACCAGCGGATCATTGCCCGGCCTCCACCGGGATCAGCCGCATGCCCGGTATCGCGGGAACAAGATCATCCAGAACCACCTCGTCACCGGGCGCAAGCCCGTCCGCGATGATCGCCTGCCCGTCCTGGCGGAAGGCGACCGTCACCTCGCGCAGCGCCAGCCGGCCCTCGGCGTCGCGCAGATAAACGACGCCCCCGGCCTGCACCGCGGGGTCGGGAATGGCGATCTGCGCCGCGCCCGACGCGCCGGTCAGCACGACCTCGACATACATGTTGGGAACCAGCGCCAGCCGGTCCGGGGGATTGGCCCCGGCATAGGGATCGGCGACCTCGATCGTGACCGGAACCGTCCGGGTCCGCGGGTCGAGCGCGTTGCCCACCCGTGTCACCTGTCCTGACCAGACCTGCCCCGGCGCGCCCACCAGCCGGACCTCGGCGGCGATGGCGGCCCGAAAGTCGGCGCGTTCCAGCAGCGCCAGCCCCCCGGTCCCATCCGCCCGCGCGCCGCCCAGCAGCCGCGGAAAGCTGTCCAGCGGAATCCGCGCCGTCACCTCGGCCGCGGCGACCCCGTCGCCCTGCAACAGCGGCTGGCCCATGGCGGCGAACTGGTCCTGCTCGACCGCGACCTCGGCAACCCGCAGATCGAAAGGCGCGGTGATCTCGGTCTTTTCCAGGTCGCGCCGGGCGCGCGCCAGCACCGCATCGGCACGAGCCATTTGCGCGCTGAGCCGGGCCCGGCGGGCGGGGATCAACTCTAGCGCATTCGACAATTCCTGCACACCGCGCTCGATCTGGAGCAGGGTGCGTTCCTGCGCGTCCGCCTGCGCATCGGGCGCATTGCCCTGATCGACCAGCGCGCGCACGCGCCGGAACTCCGCCTCGGCCAGGCGCAGGCGGCGGCGCTCGATATCGAGCAACCGGCCCGTGTTCGTCGCCTCGGCCTCGAGCTGCGCCAGATCGGCCCGCAGCACCGCGCCGTCGGCCTCGGCCTGGGCAAGCGCCAGCTCGTAGGCCGTCGGGTCGAGGCGCAGCACGACCTGCCCGGCGCGGATCAGGGTGCCGGTCTCAAGCTCGGGACTGCGCCAGACGACGCTGCCGGCCACCTCGGCGACCGCGGCCCATGTGCGGGACGGGGTGACGGTGCCATAGCCGCGCGCGACTGGCCGGATGGGTCGTTCGGCCACGATCAACGTGCGCACCGCCGCGCTGCGTTCCGCCATGGCGCTGCGCGCGGGCGGTTCGGCACGCGAGAGCAGACCCGCCGCAAGGACCACACCCAAGGCGACGGGAACGAGAAAGCCGATAAAGGGTTTCAGTCGCATGAGACCTCTTGGGGTCGACTGGGCGCCATCAGGCGCAGTTGAAGGCTCACCATGCGATCGCCTTCGGTCACCAGATCAAAGCCCCGGCCTGACAGCGACCAGCGGAGCACGAGACCCTGCAAGATCCCTAGCAACAGGGCCGCGATGTCATCCGGTTGCAGGTCGTCCCGCAGGTTCCCGGCGGCCCTGGACTGGCGCGCGAGGGCGACCATCCGATCCATCAAGCCAGCCATGAGACGCAGAACGATCGGCCTGACCGAATTCTCTGCGACGTGGCGACCAGGCGCCATGACCAACGCTGGAACGGCTGGCGTCTGTTCGATCAGCCTCAGTTGGGCAAGGCACAACATGCGCAGCCTGTCACAAGGCCCGCCGCCGATCTCGGCGGCTTTCGCCCAGGCCCGCTGCGCGCGGTGCTCGACCTCCTCCATCACGCTGCGCCAGATGTCATCCTTGGTCGGGTAATGGCGAAACAGAGCGCCCTGGCTGACGCCGACCTTGGCCGCGATGCGCAAGGTCGACAGATGTTCGGGCGCTGTCGAGGCAAGCAGGTCAAGCACCGCCTCGACGATGTCGGCCCGACGCAGATCGGCGCTTTTTCGGGCTGTCACGAAAGGCCTCCAAAGTAAGTTATCACTTACTTACATGAACACGGGGCACTCAGCAAAGATCAAAATATGATCAGGAAACAGTATTTTTGATATATTATATCGATTTTATAGATATCTGCCTTGATCAGTCATCCACCATCCTGACGGCACGCATGCGTCCCGTCAGGATGCATAGTCGCGCCCAGTCTGGGGATGGCACCTGAAAATATCGCGCACAACCAGGACAGTTGGGAAGCGTGGGATCAAGGGCGACGGGCTAACGGTCATGATCGGGGGCCATAAAGACCTGTTTCGTTTCGCCCTGCCGGCACCGTTGGTTGACGATCCCTTGACCTGACCGGAAAGCTGCCTGTTCAAGCTGGCACGGGTGAGACACCGATCACCGGGGCATGCCCCCAGAGCAGGGCGGCCCAGAGTGCAAGGGCAATCAGGACGCGGGCGGGGTCGGGTCCGCGGCGGGGCCGCCAGCGGCCCGCGGCCAGCGCGGCAAAGGGCAGGTTCGAGGTATGCGCAACCAGACGCTGCCATTCTGCCCTCCCCATCTGCCTTTGGTTGCGAAGGTCGATGACGCGCGTGCCCAGCACCGCAAAGCCCGCGAACCCGCCGAAAAGCAGCAGATGGGCAAGATCCGGGTTGGCCAGCGCATGCGCCGCCGACCACAATGCCAGCGCCCAGAGCAGCGGGTGGCGCGTCATCCCGGCAATTCCCGGCCGGTCCGGGTCGAACCGTTCGTTCCGCGCGCCGCCAAAGCTGAGCGGGTTCGGCACCGCCACCCCGAACACGATCAGCAGACAGACCACCGGCATGGCAAGGTTCGGCACCCAGGCCTGCCACGCCGCCCAGGGCAGCAACGGCACGAAAGGTGCGCGACTGGCCGCCACGATCATCCAGGTCAGCATCGCAACCGACAGCGCGATATAGCCGGCCAGATAGCCGCGCCACCCCAGCGCCGCCTTCAGCCGACGCTTGACCGGGGGCTGCACGGGCACCGCGTGCGAGGCCAGGAAGGCGGCAAAGGCCAGTATCAATTCCCCCCATCCGCCCATCATGCCGCCCTCGGTTTCCAGGCGCAGTCCGCCAGCGTGGATCGGTCGAGTTCGGCCAGGAATGCGATTTCCGCCCGCGCCAGGCGGCCTTTCAGACGGCAGTCGGGCAACAGGGTGCAGCCCCCGCCGGTCGTGGCGAAACATTCCACCAACGCCTGATCGGCCTCCAGCAGGCGCACGACCTCGCCCAGGGTGATCGTTTCCGCTGGCCGGGCCAGGCTCAGCCCACCGCCGCCGCCGCGGCGCGTGCGCACCAACCCCGCCGAGGCAAGCCGCGCAACGACCTTGGCCAGGTGATGACGCGAGATACCGAATTCCCGCGCCAGTTCGGCGGTGGCAAAGGCCCGGTCGGGGGCGCCTGCCAGCCGCATCAGCGCGCGCAGGCCGAAATCGGTGAACTGGGTCAGTCGCATGGCGCCTCACGAATTGGAGTTTTCAATGCGTATTACATCGGCTAATCGGTATTTGAAATACTAAAAGAGAGTCCCCTCATGGCCACAAGTTCCGATCTTCGTCGCACCTGGACCGGGCCCGCATTCCTCAGCCGGGGCTTCCGGCCATTCTTCCTGCTGGGCAGCCTCTGGGCGGCGGGCGCCATGGCCGCATGGATCGCGATGCTGGCCGGCGGGCTTGCCTTGCCCACGACACTGGACCCGGTCAGTTGGCATGCGCATGCCTTCCTTTTCGGTTATCTCGGCGCCGTAACCGCGGGGTTCCTGCTGACGGCCGTACCGAACTGGACTGGCCGGCTACCGTTGCGGGGCTGGCCGCTTTTGGGGCTGGTCCTGCTGTGGGGCACGGGGCGGCTGGCGGTTTCCACCTCGGCACTCTGGCCTGCCGGAATCGCGGCGCTGGTCGATCTTGCCTTTCCGGTCGCGCTGGCGGCCGTCACCCTGCGCGAGATCGTTTCAGGCCGCAACTGGCGCAACCTTCCGGTCTGGGGGCTGTTGGTTCTGATGACACTGGGCCAGGCGCTGTTCCACCTGGAGACCGCGCGCGGCGGCTATGCTGCGGGCGGGACGGGGCTAAGGGTGGCGCTGGCGGCGGCGATCATGATGATCGCGCTGATCGGCGGCCGCGTGGTGCCCGGCTTTACCCGCAACTGGCTGGCAAAACGGGACAGCATACAGTTACCGAGGCCATTCGGCATCCTTGACCGGGCGGCGCTGGCGGTTACGGGCATCGCCCTTATGGCCTGGACCGCAGCGCCCGACCACGCCCTTTCGGCGATCCTGTGTCTTGCGGCAGGCGTGGCGAACCTGATCCGCCAGGGCCGCTGGGCCGGGCACCGGACCCTGGCCGAGCCGTTGGTCTGGGTGCTGCACCTTTCGTATCTGTTCATCCCCGCCGGGTTCCTGGCGGTGGCGCTGGCGTCATTGATCCCCGGTCTGACCGGGGCGACCGCCGCACAGCATGTCTGGATGGCGGGTGCCGTGGGCATGATGACGCTGGCGATCATGACCCGCGCCAGCCTGGGCCATTCCGGCCGCCCGTTGTCCGCGGGCCCCAAGGTTGCCTTGCTTTACCTCGCGCTTCTTGTCGCCATTATCGCCCGGTTTGCCGAGGGCATGGTTTTCGCAGGCTGGCTCCTTGACCTTGCCGGCGCCGCATGGATCGCGGCCTTCCTCGGCTTCGCGATGGTCTACTGGCCGGTTCTCGCGCGGCCCAAAGGGGCGGGGTGATACCCTGGCCTGCTACTCGGCGCCGGAAAGGTAATCGAGGATGGGCTGGTAATCGGGCGATTCCGTGATCTCGGTCGCGGCGATGCCGACGCCCCAGGTCAGGCTGGCGCGGTTCTCGTCGATGGGGCGGTCGGTGACGATTTCCCCTACACGATAGGGCGTGCCGTCCTGATGGGTGAACGCGGTCGCATCCTCGCGGAAATAGCGAAAGGTCACGGGGGTTTCGCCGAACACGTCCTTGCCGAAATCGTAACGCTGTGTGGTCACGACCATCCGATAGCCCCGCGCCGCCGCCAGCGCGGCGGAATGCGTCGGGTAGAGCAGCGCACCGGCCAGATTGCCGTCCGCGTCCAGGTGATCGCCCCTCGCGGTCACCTCTTTCAGCAGCGCGGCGCGTTGTTCCTGCGCGCCGACATAGCCCTGTGCCGTGTCCGTCACCAAGGCCGGCCAGTCCGCGGAATAACCGTTCTCGGTGCGGATCGTCTGCGCCAGGAATTCCTCGACGCTGGCGGGCATGTCACCATAAAGGCTTACGCCCACGACATGTTCCAGGAAATGCGCGAATTCACCGTTTTCCATCGCGCGGTTGATCGGATCGGGCCAGGAACTGCGCCCGATCTCGCCCTCGGCCTCGGGCGCGCGATAGCCCATCGCGGTGTTCTCGCCCCAGCCCTTGTCACCGGGCAGGCGGCGGGGCAGCGCCCAGGTGCTGTCGATGGTCACGCCCACGCCGGATTGAAAGGTCGCATGGCCCCCGGTCTCGCGCTGCGGTTCATGCCCGGAATGACAGCCCACGCATTGCACCAGCTCCGAGGGCGTCTGGGCGCGCAGCGCCCCGTCGGCATCCTCGATCCAGCCGGCGAGAATCCAGCCCGCGCCATTGTCGATCCAGCCCTCGGTGCGGCTGGCATAGGCGGGGGCGCTTTCCTCCTTGATCTCGGGACCGGCATATTCGGGGTCGAACGCCTTGATCTTGTACATGTAGCGGATTTCCTTGACCCGGTCGGCGCGCGCCCCTGGGAAGCGGCCGGGGGCGCCTTCGGTTCCGTCGGCCTCGGTATCCACGTAGTGCAGGGGATGGGCGAACTCGGTGCCGATGGGATAAAGGCCGGGCTGGACCGGATCGCCGCCGGCCGCCCCCAGGTAGGTGGCCGGTGCATCCTCGGGCAGGTGGTCGGACACGGCAGCGGCCACGAGGTCGAGATTGGCGGCATAGGTGGGCAGGTCGAACCGCCCCTTGGCATCCTGCATGAAGCGTTCGGGCAGGCGGACATAGATCCCCGAAACCGACCCGGTCAGCGGCGTAAAGATGCCGTGAGGCACGAAATTGACCGACCGCCAGCCGGTGATCCAGCCGCGCCCGTCGTTGAAGAACGCGCCCTCTTCGCGGTCGCTGCGCACGAAGCCGTCCTCGTCGGCGGGCAGATCGACCGGTGAAAGCGCCGGGAACAGCCGGAACGGGTCGTCGCGAACGCCGCTGTCCCAGGCGCGCGCATCGCCGGGGCGGCGCGCGGCAGCCACCGACCAGTTGTCATGGCGGATCCAGGTTTCCATGTCCCAGGCGGCGGGATCATGCCCCGCCTCGGCCACGGCGGCGCGCAGCTTCTCGGGGAAAAGCGTGTTTTCCCACGGGTTGATCGAACCGTTGGGCTGAAACGGATGGTTCAGCGCGGCAAACGCGTATTCCGCCGTCAGGTCGCCGATGAAGGGCGAGGCCCCGCCCTGCGGCGCGTTATTGCCGAAACGGCGATTGGCAAGCCCGTCTGTATGGCAGACCTGACAGGGGTTCTGGGTGCCGCCCGCGGTCTCGATATAGCATTGGGCGGGAATATGGGCATAGGGGTTGGGCATCACCTCGCGCCCGATGTAGCTGCCGATCAGTGGCGCGGCATAATCCCCGGCCGGCGCGGTGCCGGTCAGCGCGATGAGACTGGCCACCGCCAGAAAAACCGGACGAAAAGAAATGCGGTTCATGGGTCGATCCCCCCTGTGCCAATCTGGAATGGTCATGGAAAAGCAGGGGGCCGGGCCCTGTGACAGGCCTGGCCCCGGTCTCATCGGGCCGGTTCACAGGCCAGGCAGACCACCCAGATAGCCGACATGGGCCTCAAGCTTGTAGTTCGGCGTGCCGTGGGCGTTGGTGCCGTACATCTCGATCGCCTTGGCCTCCAGACGGGCTACGACATCCTCGGGCATCGACTTGATCCACTCGCCCTGGTGCTGGTTGTTGGCCATCACGTAGGCATGGCCCCCGATGTTGTCGACGACCTGGAGGCCGGTGGCCTCGGCACCCGAAGCCTGCGAAAGGATGCGGCTCAGCTTGCCGGTATCCACATTGTAGGCCCAGACGAAGTTGTTGACATGCGTCCCCGAGTCTTCGCCGACGAAAAGCGTGCGCATCGCGGGCGAGAAGTGCAGGTTATCGGGGTTGGCGATCTTGTCGGGATGGGCGATGTTGCCCAGCGCGTCGACCGGGATATCCTCGCCCAGCAGAGCGGCAGGCACCCGCATCGCGGTGCCGACCCAGTCCGAGTTGATCGGTTCGCCATCGGTGTCGACGCGGCCGCCATCCATGGCAACCTCGTAGGTGGCGCCGGCCTTGATCTTTTCGACCCGGATATGGTCCTGCGTGGCGCCCTCTTCGGTCTGCATGCCCTTTTCGTTGTAGGACATCGCAACGTAGAGGTTCTTTTTCTTCGGGTCGGCGGCGACGCCTTCCATCTTGTTGAACTCGGTGGTGGCACCCAGCCAACCCGCGTAGCGGCGCGATTCCAAGAAGGCCGCGGCCTTTTCCATGCCCTCCTTCAGGCGCAGGATCTCGTCGCCGGAATGACCGGCGCGGATCATCCGATAGCCCTGCTCGGCCCAGTCCGGGGTCGCCTCGGCGGTGGTCGCCTCGAAGATGTCGTCGAAGGTCACACCGCTGTCAATGATCGCCTTGACCTCGGCATCGGTCGCATGGCCCAGCTTGACCCAGTCCAGCGTGGCAGACCCGCCGCCCTGCCCAGAGACCTGGTTCCAGCGCGCGGCATAGAGCGTGCCGGCCGACAGATCCTCGGCCGCGTCGGCGACATACATGAACAGCGCGACATGATCGCCGTCATCGCCGAAATAGGCGGTACGGCTGTCGGGCATCACGCGGGCGAGTTCCCAGGTGGCACGGCCCATCGAGTAGTGCTTGACCACCTCGGTCGAGCCGTCGGCCTTGACCGTCACCTCGGGGATATAGCCGTAATCATAGGGGTTGGCCTCGGCACCGCCCAGGTACATTTCGCTCAGCGCGCGCAGGCCCTCGGTGGTTTTCTTGCGGTTCTTATCGCCCGAGACGGCCTGGAAGTAGAGATCGTAATCCTCTTCGGACCCGAGATGGGTATTCCACGGCGTCGGGCCACCGGCGCAGGGAATCCACAGGCCATCGACACCCGAAAAGTCGATCGGCTTGACCGACTTGGCCACCAGCGCGCCATCGGCGCCCTGGTCCAGCGTAGCGACGCTCATCGACATGGGCATCCGCGAATACCAGCCTTCGGCGCGACGCGCCTCGCCGCCATTGGCGAGAATCCAGTCATATTCGTAATGCGTCACGAGGAACGGCTTGCCGTCGATTTCCAGCAGGCTGTTGGCATCGGGCGTCTCGGCGATAATCGGATCGCCGTTCATGTCCTTGAGCGGTTCACCCTTGGCGTTGAACAATTGCGCGGCGGCATGTTCGCCCAGCTTGTCGGTGGTCTTGAACATGGACACGTAGGACAGCGGAAATTCCTTCGTCGTACCATCGCTGTAGCGCACGATCGCAGAGGATTTCGAATGGGTCGTCACCATTTCGGCTGTATCGATGGGCGCGGGCGTATCGGTGAACTCGACGGCGACGACTTCGGCGGCCATCACGGCGCCGGTGCTCAGCGCGAGGGCGGCCGAACTGCAAAGAAGAGAAAATCGGGTCATGTCAGGGGTCCTGTTTCGCTGGGGCTTGTTCCAAGAACTTTTCCAGTTCCAGCACGGCTGGTATCGGACCTATCTGACAGGCTTGTGACAATACGTGACTCGTCGACAGAGGGTTCGCCACGATTTGCATATCCGCCCGCGTGAACGGCAGGACCAACAGCGCGTTCGGTCTGTTATCGCTGACTGGCCCTTGCCGATCCCGATAACCGCCCTGTCAATAGGATGAAGAAACGACTACATTCGCTTGGACAACAAAAGGTAAGCGGGATGGTGCGCGCACTTCTATTCGTCTCGGCACTCTTGTCCGCGGGGACCGCACTATGGATCTACCTCGACCGGCTGGACCGGCAATCCGCGCCCGTCCCCCAGACAGAGGCAGGCGATTTTTCGGGGCCTTCGCCGGCGCCCGTAGACCAGCCTGGCACAACGCCGGATGCGCCCCCTTCCCAGGCGAACACGGCCCAGGCGTCCGCCACGGTTCTGGTTTTGCGCCGCCCGCTCGGACAGGGCAGCGTGCTGAGCGCCGATGACCTCACCTGGGCAGAGCTGACAAGCGACACCCTTGCCGAGACCTTTTTCGAGCAGGGCAACGCACCATCCGCTCCGTCCGACATCGTCGGGATGCGGACAACACTTGACCTCGCAGCCGGGGCGCCTTTGCCTAGGGCGGCCCTGCGGATGTTGCCCGAAGACCGGCTGTCGACGCGGCTTTCGCCGGGAATGCGCGCGCTGTCCGTGCCGGTGTCGTCCGAAAGCGGGGTTGCCGGTTTCATTCTGCCGGGCGACCGGGTGGATGTTCTCGTCGCGCAGACCGATGCACCAAAAGCAGTGATTGCGCGAGACGTCCGGGTCCTGGCCATCGATCAGACGCTTGAGGTCACGGATGACGAGAACGCACTGGTCGGCACGACCCTGACACTTGAGGTTTCCACGGTACAGGTGCCCGACATCCTTGCCGCGATTTCAGGGGGTAACCTCTGGCTCGCGCTGCGTTCGCCGTCAGAGACGACGCCGCCGCCGATCACGGTAACGCCGGGCGCTCGGCCCGCCCCGCCGGTCGCGACAGCGCGCGCGCGCCCCTCTGTAACGATCCGCGTCATCCAGGGCGCACAGGTCGAAAGTTATGAGGTCGGGCAATGAGACAGGGGCACGCGCGCGGTTCCCCGGCATTAGCGCCCGAACGGTTCAAAAGCGAAAGCCACGCATCCGTGACGGTGGAATTCGCGTTGATCGCTCCCTTGCTGGTTATCATGGTCCTGGGGACGGCGGAAATCGGTGTTGCGGTTCAGCAAAGGCTTGCGCTGGATCATATCCTGCGCGCAGGCGCATTCGCGGCACAGACCGATCCCGGCGAAAAGGCCGTCGAGGATGCGATGCAGGCCGTGCGCGCCGACCTGACCGATCCGGCCTTCGGCAAGCCGGCCTTTCGCAATCACGGCCTGGATGTCACCCGGTTCTGTGTCTGCCCCGAGAATCCCGACGTGGCACCCGGCGTGGCCCCGCCCTGCGGGACGGTCTGTTCGGGGGGACGGGCGCCCCATGCGGTCTATCTTTTGCAAGGGACACTCACCTATGAGACCCGTCTCCTTGGCAACGCCTATTCGACGCCTTTGACCTCGACGCTTTGGGTGGGGTTGCCGTGAACGAAGGCCCCCCAAGATTGCTGCAAGGACAGGCGGGGACGGCAGCGGTCGAGTTCGCCCTCGTGCTGGCGCCGTTCCTGATTCTGTGCTTCGGTGTGTTCGAGGTCGGCCGCGCTGTATCGATTTCCAGCGATCTCGGACGCCTTTCGGATATCGCGATGCGCGAGTTCTATCTGGGCAATCTCGGGGCTGCGGATGACGACGCGACGGTCGAGGCGGCCCTGACCCCGTTGTTGCAGGCGGCATTCACCGGACCCGGCCCCGACGGGCTGACGGTGAACTGCACCACCGGCTCGGATACCCGGGTGCTGGAACTGTCCTATAGCTTTGGCTTCATTTCCCGGCTGTTCGATGGAGCGCCGGGTATCCCGCTAAGCGCGGTGCGCTCTTTGCCCCTTCCCTGAGGCAGCCCTCACTTGGGCGTCAGAAATTCCGAGATCGCTGGAAACATCAGGATCAGGAAGAGTTGCGGCAAGAAGAAGACGATCATCGGCAAGGTCAGCCGTGGCGCAAGACCGGCGGCCTTTTTCTCGGCGCGGGCAAGCCGGTTATCCCGACCCTCGGCCGCGAGCGACACGAGTGTCTCGGTCAACGGGGTGCCGTGGCGTTCCGCGTAGTTCAGCGCCTGGACGAAATACCGGATGCTGTCCAGCGGCAGGCGACTTGCAAGGCCGTCCAATACGCTGCTGCGCTGGTAGGTATGGGACAGTTCTGCCGCGGTCAGTCGCAAGTGATAGGCCAGCGCGGGCGACATCGCGTCGACCTCGCGTGCGACCTTTGACAGGGCGGCGTCTATGCCCATCCCGGCCCTGACCGACAACAACATCAGGTCAAGCGCATCGGACCAAACCCGCTCGACCTCTCGCAAGTGGCGCCCCCGAGCCCAGCTTATCCCCCGATTTGCAACCAGAGCGCTTGCACTCCCAGCCGCCAGCGTCATGGCCAGCGCCGCCCCCGTGGACATTCCTTCGCCGGAGGGCAAGCGCGTGACAAGCCAGACTAGCCCCATCAGGATCGGCGGCAAAGATATCCAAGGCAAAACATGTATCCAATGGTTCCCGCGCCCCGGCTCCCCGCGAGGGGGAGACACCGCAAGGGTCTCATCGGTCGCCGCGCCCCGGCCCCTCGCCCGCAGGGCCGGCCACGTCAAGGCCAGCACGCCGTTCACCAGACAAAGGACCGTCAAAACGGCAAGCAAGACTGGTTCCATGAACCGGCCAGTCGGCAGAAGGGGCGCAAGATCAACCATCGAACCGGATCATCCGCCGCATCACCATCACCCCGATCCCGATCCAGGCCAATGCGCCGGCCGCCAAGGCCATCCCAAGCCCGGTTTCGAGAAAAACGCCGATATAGCCCGGGTTCAACAAGATGATCGCCACCGTCAGCAGAAAGGGCAAAACCCCGATGATCGTGGCAGAGACCCGAGCCTCCTGGCTGAAGGCGTCGATCTTCTGGCGCAAGCGTTTGAAGGAATAAAGCGTTTCTGACAAGTTTTCGAGCGTTTCGGTCAGGCTGCCCCCGGTCCGGCTTTGGACGGCCATGGCAACCGCAAAGAACCGAACCTCGCGCAGCGGCACCCGGTCGGCCATCCGTTCCAGCGCATCGGCCAGCGGCATACCGAGACCGACATCGTTCAGCACCTTTGCGAATTCCGTTCGTATCGGGCCGTCGAACTCGGACACGACGATCTCGATACACCGGTTCAGCGGCAGCCCGCTGCGCAATCCGCGCTTGAGAACGCCAAGCACCCGCATGAACTGTTCGGAAAAGATCGCAAGCCGACGTTTGCGGCGCAACCGGGCAAGCAGGATGCCGCCCGCGGCCGTACCACCCAGACCCGCGACCCAGATCCCGGTCACCAAGGGGTATCGCCACAGCATGACCCCCCCCACCCCCGCCATGGCCCCCGCGAGCATCCACAGCAATGGCGCCTGTGCCCGCAAATCGCGGAACGCCTCGGCAAACCGGCCCGGTCGAAAAAACACCAGCGCCAGCAGGCAGCCGATGGCGATCATCGCGGGAATGAAAACCGCCAGCCGATCCATTCAGGTCGGTCCCTTGCCGACCGCGGCCCCGATTGCACGCATCAGCCGCTCGTCCTCGCCGAAATAGGCCGCCTTTCGGTAAAACGAGGGGCGCAAGGCGGCGCGCGCCCGGTGGTAGCCACGGATTTCCCCGGTCGCGGGGTCCTCGTCGAAATCGAAAACCAGGACATCCTGCAACACGAGGCTTCCCTCGGATATGCCCAGCACATCCGTTATATGCGTGATCCGCCGCACCCCGTCGCGGAAACGGGCAATATGGATGATGACATCGACCGAGGCGCCGAACATCTGTTCGATGGTCTCGCTGTCCAGCCCGGAAAAACCCATCTTGACCATGCTCGACAGACGCGACACCGCCTCGATCGGAGAGTTGGCGTGCAGCGTCCCCATCGACCCGTCATGCCCGGTATTCATCGCTTGCAACAAATCGAACGCCTCGGGGCCCCGCACCTCGCCCAGGATGATGCGGTCGGGGCGCATCCTCAGGCAGTTGCGCACAAGCTGGCGCATCGTGACCTCGCCCTGCCCCTCGATATTGGGCACGCGGGTTTCCAGCCGGACAACATGATCCTGCTGCAACTGCAACTCTGCCGTATCCTCGCAAGTGACGATCCGCTCTGTCGGTTCGATACATCCGGTCAACGCGTTCAAAAGCGTGGTCTTGCCCGACCCTGTTCCGCCGCTGACCAGGATGTTGCAGCGGCTTCGGCCGATCACGCTCAGTATTTCCGCCCCCTCGGCGGAAATCGTTCCAAGATCGACCATTTGCGGAATGGTGAACCGGTCGCGGGCAAAACGGCGGATCGTCAGGGACGGGCCATCCATGCTGAGCGGCGGCAGGATGATGTTGACGCGCGAACCGTCCTTCAATCGGGCATCGCAGATCGGGCTGGCCTCGTCGACATGGCGCCCGACAAGGCTGACGATCTTTTGGCAGACATTCAAAAGCTGCTCGTCGTCGCGAAAGCGCACATCGGTCTGTTCCAGCTTGCCATGCCGCTCGACATAGATCGGGTTGGTGCCATTGACCATTATGTCGGAAATATCGTCGCTGGACAGGAAGGGCTCGATCGGGCCAAAGCCCAGCATGTCGGCGCAAAGCTCGTCTTTCAGCTCCGCCAACTCTTGCGGGCCGATACGCGGGGCGACATGCCGTGCAATCAAGGCGATCTCATCCGACAGCCTCGCACGGGCCTGTTCGCGGTTCATCACGATCAGGTCGGTGGCGTCCATCCGTTCCAACAGCGCGACATGCACCTTGAGCCGGAGCGCCTCAAGCGCCCTGTCCTCCCGCCCCGAGGCAGGATCGTCGCGTTCCGTGTTGTTTCCGGATGACGAGACGCGGCCATTGCGGTCGCGCGTGCGCCGGTCCTTTCCAAGCCGCATGAGACACCTACGCGCCGTTCAGGCGGGCCAACCCCGGCCCCCGCGACGCGGGGGTCGAGAGAGATCAGAGTTCGTCGATGATAGCGTCGATCGCGGCAATGATATCATCGCCCCAAGTCACACCAGCCGCGATGATGGCCCCCGCCACGGCGGCAAGGATCACCGCGTATTCAACGGCGGTCGCGCCGCTCTCGTCGCGCATCTTTTCACGCAGATAGCCGCGCAGGCGGCCAATGATGGTCATGATTCCCATTTTTCGTCCCCTATTTATCAAGCGCCCAACCCGCGCCATGTTAACTTATTGTGAAAATATTGCCTTGATTCCGGTCAATACAAGGGTGGCACATTGTGTTTCCCGACCAGCAACAGAAAGGGTGGCGTCATGGCTGACCGTCCAGATCCCCCGTTCCCGATCGGGAAAAGGGCGCCGCACGCGGTGGCGTTCAGCTTTGCGCGCGATGAAGGTGGGGTCATCGCGATCCTGTTCGCGCTGTTGCTGCCGTTTCTCGTCGGGGGCATGGCAATCGGGGTCGATACCGGGTTCGTCATGGTCAAGCAGCGCAAGCTGCAACATGCGGCCGACATGGCCGCACTGGCCGGGGCGGCGTGGCAGGCGAGCGGGGCCAGCACCGCCGAGATTGCCGCTGTCGTCGATGTCGCCGCCGACAATAGCGGCTTTGACCCGGCGCTGGGGGATATCGTGCTGGGCTATCCTTCGGCAACCGAGCTGTCCGTCACCCTGACACAGGCCCATCCCCGCCCGCTGACCAGCCTTTTCTCGGACAGTCCTTTCGTGATTTCGGCCTCGGCCACCGGCCGGACACAAGGTCTGGAGGCAACGCTTTGCCTGCACAGCCTGTCCAGCAACGCAACGGGCGCGGTCACCGTGGAGGCGCAATCCGTCGTCAGCCTTCCGGCCTGCACCGTCGCCGTGAATTCGGCAAACCCGGCCGCCTTTGTCAGTGCCAGCAAATCGCAAACAAGTTCTGGCTGTATCGGGATTACCGGCGGGGCAAGCATTGCCGGCGCGATCACGCTGGATCGATGCGCCGCCGTGAACGCCAACAAGGGCAGCGGCCCGCCCGACCCCTGGGCCGGCCTTGCAGAACCGGCGCTGAACGGTTCGTGCGATTACGCAACAGGGTTGGAAATCAAGAAAGACACCACCCTGACCCCGACCCAGCCCCATCCGGGCGGTTTACCGATGATGCGGCTTTGCGGCGGGGTGACGGTCTGGCCGAACCGGACACTGACACTCGATCCGGGTCTCTACATCATCTCGGGCGGCGAGCTACGTATCCGTAACAACGCCGAACTGGAATCAAGCGCCGGCGCCTTGATCTATCTTGCGGATTCAGACGCCGGTCTGAGCATGGAAAACCGGGCCAAGATTGCCCTCGCCCCACCATCCTCGGGCCCTTGGGGCGTGGTAAGCCTGTTTGCCAGCCGCGCAGGCGGCCCCGATATCACGTTCGAAGAGGCCGCGATTGACGGCGCCATCTACGGGGCGGGATCGGCGATTTCGGTTGCAAGCAATGGCGCGGTCACCGGCTGTTTCCAACTGGTCGGGGATACGGTCACTCTTGGGGGGCGGGCAACCCTGACACGCGACTGCACCGGCTCTGCGCTGGTGTTCCCCGGTTTCGAACCCGGGGGCGGGGCCGTGTCGCTAGTCGAATGAACCAGGTCTAGAACCGGTTGTTTTCCATGTAATCGATATCGACGTCGGGAAAGGGCGAGGGATCGGCGCGCAACTCGTCAAGAGACACGATATCGATCCGCGACATCGAAGACTTGTTGAGGATCGACATCCCCTCGGTGGTGTTGAACGGGATAAAGGGGCGCCCATCGCAAAGCAGATCGAGGATACGTTCGCCAACAGATATGTAGAACACCCCGTTGAGGATCTGGCCATCGGCGAGGGTCAGACGCACGGGAATGGCAAATTTTGTGCGGACGACATCCTTGTACATCTTGGCTATCCCATCGAGTGCTCAGTAGTCGGGCAGGATGTGGCCATAAGGCCCGTCGACCCCGAAACCCGTCCTGAACCTTTCCTTCATGGCGTCATCCACCTTTACGCTGCCCAGGATGAACAGGTTCACGTCATCGACCGGATCAGCCTGCAAACGCGGATCGCCCTGCATCGCCTGGGGGGAGTCCGAATTCACAAGGTACGGTGTGACGACCACCACCAGTTCGGTTTCATTATTCTGATAGGCCGCCGACCGGAACAGCGCGCCAAGGATCGGCACATTGCCCAGCCAGGGAAACTGGCGCACCGAGCGGATGCTGTCGGATTGCAACAACCCCGCGATCGCAAAGGATTCGCCGCTGGCCAATTCAACCGTGGTATCGACCTTGCGCGAAATGAAGGCAGGATTGTCGTTTACGCGCCGGTTCCAATCCACCTCGCTGACCTCGGGGGTGACCTTGATGCGCACGCGCCTGTCATCCAGAACCTCGGGGGTAAAGGCAAGCCGCACGCCATATTCGCGGTAATCGGTGCTGACGGTGTTGTCCGTGTCGTCACGCGTCACCACCGGGATCTCTCCGCCGACGACAAAGCTGGCAGTGGCCCCGTTCACCGTGACCAGGGTCGGGTTGGCCAGCCGGCGCCCAAGACCTTTGACCTCCAGCGCCTGGATCAAATAGTCGATCCTACCCTCGCCCAGCCCCCCGGTGCCCTGGACGACACCAAACGGATCGCCGTTCAGCCCGTCCATCGGCGCGGGATTGCGAAAGAGGTTGATACCCAGTTCCTTGCCGCCACTTCGGGTCAGTTCAAGGATATTGACCTTCATCATCACCTGGCGGGGATCGGCGACCTTGAGACCGTCGACGACCTCACCGGCGCTATAGGCCTGCGCGATCTCGACCATCCGCGCCCGCTGTGCCGCGTCCGCCGCGCGTCCGGTCAAGAGAACCCTGCCGTTCACGTTGCGCACCGTAACACCGGAGCCGGGATAAAGGTCTTCGATAACCGCCTTGAGCTGGGTGAAATCCTCGGCCACCAAAACCGCGAGACTGCGGCTGGGCGCGCCCCCCATCCCGCGAATGATGACACGGGTCGCGCCTGGCCCCACCGTCTGAAGCGACACGCTGCGCGACGAAAGCGGAATGGCCTTGGCCACATCCTCGGAGCCGACGATGATATCGGCGACGTCGAAATCCAGTTCGATCACCCGGGTATCACCCAGCGACAGCCGAAGCGAGGTAGGGGCCTCGGCCCTGGCCGGCATGGCTGCAAAGCTGAGCCATGCCAGTGACAGCACGGCCAGCAAGGCCACGCACAGCCGGCCCGCAACAGGGCCCGATATCGGCGTGGCCGTCATCTTGTCGGCCCGACGCTGCGCAGCATGTCCAGGTTGTTGCGAATGACCGCGTTGCCAGGGTCAAGCCGCTCTGCCTCTCGCAGGTAGACCAGCGCCTTGTCCAGTTCACCGCGCAACATGTGGGAATAACCGCGATTGTTCAACACGACGGCCCGTTCGGGATAGGTTTCGCCCAGCTCTGCATAAATCCTATCGGATGTCCTGAAATTGCCCGTCATGTCTGCCGCGACGGCATAGGCCATGTGCGCCGTGTGGTCGCCCGTCGACATCGGGTCGATCCCACGCAGATGCCGATAGGCCTCTTCATAGCGGCGCTGCTGCAACAGCTCGATCCCCTGCCCTACGACCCCGCGCTGCATCTCGGGCGACATGGCTTGGCGGGAGGATGGCATACATGCCACGAGCGTCAGAAAAGCGGCCGGGAAAAGGATGGTCCGCGACAACCTGTTGGGCGTCGATCGACGCTGCATGTCATTGTTCATTTTTACTGCCCTCGATTGACGGTAATACAATCGCTCGCTCCGCTCAACTATCGATATTTCCATCCGCACAAGTTCAGACCCGTCTGGGCAATACCGCGCATTGGACCTTTATCGGCCTCGTCACCGGCATCCGGCAGCGTTTCCTAACAAGCAAGATCGCTTGGCCCGCCTGGTCGAGGGGGCCAGCCCCGCCAGCGTGGCCGGAGCAGTGCCAGGGGGAATAGCGTCGGCCGCCGGCCCGCCAGTTGCCGCGTAAGGCCCCGGCGCGAAAATTCAGGCGACATGCCGAAGGGGCTTTTCAGGTCAAAAATAGTCTGATAAAAATTGTCGGGAATAGGTCGGCCCGTCTTTCCAGCCGGCCCCACGTCTGCCAGGCCCCAGCTCTCCGCCCGGTCCCCTGTGCCACAAGCCCAGAGTGCCGCGCATGACCCCACGAAGAGCTGACAGTCCCTCTATGCCCGTTTCCCCCGAACCGCATTTTGCCCGGCTGTCGGACGACCCGCTGGCCGATGCCTTTTCGGGGCGGATGGGGGCGCACGCGCGCGGCGGTGCGCTGCCGGTCGCGGGCGAGGACGTAGCCGGTCTTTGGGCGCGCCTGACGGCGATGCCCCGGCATGGCCCCTCGGTCGCCTATGTCCACATTCCGTTCTGCGAAAACCACTGCCTGTTCTGCGGTTTCTACCAGAACCCCTGGCGGCGCGATCAGGGTGCGCCCTATGTCGATGCGATCCTTGCGCAACTGGTCGCCGGGGCAGAAACGGCGGTGCAGCAGGGCCACCCGCTGCGCGCGGTCTATCTGGGCGGCGGCACCCCCACTGCGCTGGCCGCGCCCGACATCGCGCGGCTGGTCGAGGGGCTTCGCCGGTATCTGCCGCTGGCCCCGGATTGCGAGATCACGCTGGAAGGGCGCATCGTCAGCTTTGGCCTGGAAAAGGCGCGCGCGGCCTTTGACGCCGGGGTGAACCGTATCTCGCTGGGGGTGCAGACCTTTGACGAGGGCGTGCGCCGCCGGATGGGGCGCAAGTCGACGCGGGCCGAAACCATCCGGTTTCTGGACAGGCTGGTCGCGCTGGACCGGGGCGCGGTGGTGATCGACCTGATCTACGGCCTGCCCGGGCAGGACCGCGCCACATTCCGCGCGGATGTGCGGCAGGCGGCAGAGCTGGGGCTGGACGGGCTGGACCTGTATTCGCTGAAACCGATCCCCGGCACGCCGCTGCTGATCGCGCAGGACAAGGGCAAGCTGACCCCCGCCGGGCAGCGCGACCTGGGTCATTTCTACGCCGACGGGGCCCAGGAAATGGACCGCGCCGGGTGGGAGGCGATTTCCACCACCCATTGGCGCCGCGGCACGCGCGAGCGCAGCATCTACAATTTCGAGGTCAAGGCCGGGGCGCAGTGCCTGGCCTTTGGCGCCGGGGCGGGCGGCAATCTGCACGGGCACGGCTTTCGACTGACGCCCGATCTGGCGGCCTATCGAGCAGAGGCCGGACAGGGCGGCGCGGGGCTGATCGCAGGAATGATGCGCCCCGCGCCGCTGGCCGCCGTGCATAACGCGATCAAGGCAGGGATGGAACGCGGCCGGTTGGATGCCGCGCCCGTGGATGCCGCGCTTGCGGCCTGCGGTATGGGCGAGGGTTTTTCCGATCTCGCGGCGCCCCTGACCGCACAATGGACCGAGGCCGGGCTGATGCGGCCCGCAGCACAGGGCCACACGCTGACCTTGGCCGGACGGTTCTGGCAGGTGGCCATGACCGCACGCCTGATCGCCTGGGTCGAGGCACGGACCACGCAAAACAGCAAGGAGATGACAGCATGACGATTTCCGCCGACCTGTGCGCGGCCATCCGCGCCGCGTTGACCGACACGCCCCAGGCCGCGCTTGAGGATATCGCGCGCGCCGCCGGGGCCAGCGTGGCCCAGGTGCTGGCCTGCCTGCCCGAGGGCGAGGCCGCGCTGGTGCCCGACGCGTGTTTCCAACAGGCCATGGCCGATATCGCGGGTTGGGGCGAAATCACATTGGTCGTCAATACCGGCGACGTCATCCTGGAGGCCAAGGGCGAACTGCCCCCGGGCAAGGTGGCCCAGGGCTATTTCAACCTGCATGGCAAACCCATCGGTGGCCATATCCGCGCCGGGGCCTGCACGCAGGTGGCCTTTGTCGCGCGGTCGCTGTTCGGGATGGAAACCCGGTCGGTGCAATTCCTCGACGCGCAGGGCTCTTGCATGTTCAAGATTTATCTCGGCCGTGACGCGGATCGCGCGCTGATCCCGGCGCAGGTCGCGGCCTTTGACGCGTTGCGCGACCGTCTGACCCAACAGGTGCCGGCATGAGCGCGCCGCTGGCAGGCCGCCACCTGTTCGTCTTTGGCGCTGGCTATGCCGCGGGACGCGCGATCGCTTTGGCGCAGGCGGCGGGCGCGCAGGTCTCGGCCACCACGCGCGACCCGGTGCGGGCCGCCGACCTGGCCGAAAACGGGGTGCGGGCGCATCTGTTCGAGGCGGGAACCTCTCCGTTGAATGCCGAATGGCTGGAGGGTGTCACCGACCTGCTTATCTCGGTCCCGCCCGACACCAACGCCCCACCCGAGGATGCCTGCCCGGTATTGGCCGCGCTGCTGGCCAGCGGGGCGGACCTGCCCGATCTGCGCTGGCTGTGCTACCTGTCCTCGACCGGGGTTTATGGCGATTGCGCCGGTGTTTGGGTGGATGAAACCCGCTTTCCCGCCCCGGCCACACCGGATGCGCGCGGCCGGATCGGTGCAGAACTGGGATGGCGTGCGCTGGCCGAACGGCGGGGCATCCCGCTGGACATCCTGCGGATTGCCGGGATCTACGGCCCTGGGACGCGAAACGCGCTGATGCAGCTCCGCTCGGGCAATGCGCGGGCGGTGGTCAAGCCCGGCCATGTCTTCAACCGGATTCATGTCGACGACATCGCGGGTGCGATCCGGGCGGCAATGGCCCATCCGGACGGTATGCGGGTGTTGAATCTTGCGGACGATCTGCCCGCCGCGCCGTCCGATCTGCTGGACCATGCCGCGCGCCTGCTGGGCCTGCCGCCGCCGCCGCGCGTTCCCTTTGCCGAGGCGGAGTTGCCGCCGATGGCCGCCGCCTTCTGGGCCGAAAACCGGCGCATCCGCAATGACAGGCTAAAGGCCCTGCCGGGGTTTGCCTTGCGCCACCCCACCTATCGCGAGGGGCTGGCCGCGATCATCGCAGAGGAAATCGGGGAGATGGCCGATGTCGTGTGAGCACGGGCACCGCCGCCGTTTCGGACCGGGCAACGGGCACGGGCACCGCAGCCGGACAGGCGACTTTGGAGGGGATGAGCATGAGGCCGAAACCGCACCCACAAGGTCCGGGGGCACCGACCGGCCAAACCGCACCGTGCCGCCGGGAGGTCTGGGCAGAGGCCATGGCCGCCGACATGCCGGGGGATGCGGGCATGATGGCACTGGAACACCTGCTGGACCGGGCCGAGGCCAGGGAGACCGAAACATGAGCCTGATACACGACATTCGCACGAATACCGCGACGCCGGTTCACGATGCCCGCATCCTGACCGAAGGCGGGTCGACGGCGATCATCGTACTGGACGGCACGCTTTACACCCTGCGCATCACCCGCGCGGGCAAGTTGATCCTGACGAAATGAGCGCGCCGCCTCGCGGGTGCGCATACAGCACAGCGTTGCCAGCGGCGTCGGGGCCGCTGGCGACCTGTTGCGCGGTCGGCCGGGCCGCGCGCCAAAGCGGGGCGGCACTCGCGACAACAGCCTCAACGCCCGGTGATGTTGGCCGGGTGTGCAATGTGCTGGTTGCGTGGGCTCTTCAATAACCTGCCCCCTGCCGGCCCCCCGGTGCCCGGACGGGCGATGGCATTCCCGTCCGGGTCTGCGCCGGCAGGGGAAGGGGATCAGGTGGCCGAAAGCCCCCGATCCGCTTGCATCCCCGATCCGCGCATTGTTGAGGGAGGACGCGCGCGCGTCAGGGTCGCAAGATCCGACATGGCAGGCAGCAAACCGTCCGCCGGGTTGCCCTCGCAGACCAGCATCGCCGCGCAATGGGCCTGGCTGCGGGTGCCGCGGCGCAGGGCGCGCAGCACCTCCAGGAAATGGCGTTCATGGTCGCTGAGGAGGCTTGCGCAGCACCGGCAGTCGGGGTTGGAAAACCGAAATCCCGATTTGCGGGCCTTGCGCATTTCCTGAACCGCGCCCAGCACTGCGAAGGCCACATCGCGGCTGCGCGCATTGACAAGTCCGTGCGAAAGAAACTGCCCGGCCCGTCCAAAGGCCGACATCCATGCCTGGCTCTTTGGAAAGGCGAAGCTTTGGAAGAACAGGCGCGCGATGGTCAGAACGCCGTGTTCGATGGGGTCGAAACCAGCCTGGGCCAGCGGAGTGTCGCCGGGCAGCGGGGTGCGGTTGCAGCGCCCGGCGCTCATGCGCTGCGCTCATGGGCAAGCGGCGCGGGCGGACCCGGAAAGGCGACGATCCTGGGGTCTGCGGCGAACGGTTCTGGGGCGGCGGGGGTCGTTTCGGGCCTGTCCCGGCCCGCTGACCGGGCCAGGGCGGCGCGCAGCCCCGGATGCATTTTGCCGCCAGCACTTCGGGCGACGGCGTCGGCTGCGGCAAGGTTTGTGAACCAGAAAAACATCGTCCTCTCCTCTTTCGTTTCCGGAGAGGCGGCAGGTGCGTGGCATCGCGCCCCGACCCGCAGGCCCCCCCGAAAGTCCGGTGTTCGATTCTCGGCTGGCCGCGGGGGCATCTGGCGTGAGTTGATTAAATCTGACAAAAATAATCAGGCAATGCAAGCCCCAGAAACCCGTGCGCCTCTCTTTTGGATCTGTTCGCCTGTGGTTGACGGGAATCCCGCTGAGCCAGGACTGTTGTGCGCCGGTCTGTGGCCCGGGCTGGACGCCCGGGCCGAGGTAGAGAGGTGTTCCCTTCAACCGTAGCATGGCACGGGGCCCTGCTATGCGCCGGCGCTTTCGACGCGGTCGCAAGGCAAGGTCAGAACGTCCGCGCCAGTGTCAGCTTGAGGTTGCGCCCCGCCGCCGGGCGTGTGGCCAGGTGCGGCGTGTAGTCGAGGTCAAACGCGTTCTCCAACCCGACGCGGATTTCGGTCCCGTCAAAGACGCCCCTATCGGGCCGCCATGTGGCGCGCAGGTTGTGCACGGTGCTGGACGGTGTCGGCGTCGCCGCCCGCGTCATCCTGGCGTCGTGAACAACCTCCCAGCTCAGGTCCAGCCGCTCGCCCCATTTCCGGCCCAGGGTCACGCGCAACTGGTCGGCGGGCGTGCCTACCCAGTCGCCGGAAAGGCCGGGCGTCGTGTTCTTGCCCCGCGCGATGTTGCCGTTCACATCGACGTAATACCCGCTGGCCAGGCTATAGGCGGCCTCCAGTTCCAAGCCTTCTACCTCTGCCTCGGTGATCGGCGTCATCGTCGATGTCGTGTAGGAGGTGATGTCCCAGATATCGGTGTGATAGACGGTGGCCTTGACGGCGAAATCGTCGCCAGCCGTAAACACCCCGGTCCGGTCGTAGGACAGGCCCAGTTCGTAGCTGCGGGCCTTTTCGCTTTGCGTCATGTAAAGCGGCGTGCCCAGGTCGTCGATGATCGGCAGGTTCTCGGTATAGCCCAGGCTGCCGAACACCGCCCAGCCGTTGCCGAAGGCATAGCGCGCCGACAGCCCGCCCATCAGCGCGTCGTTGTCGTAATCGGCATAGGCCGGCCCGCCGATCTCCTGCGTCTCGTAACGCAGGGCGGGGCTGAGCGTCAGTCCGCCCCGGGTCAGGTCGTCGACCACGAACAGCGCCATCCGATCGTCGGTGCCGCCGGGGGCCGAGGCGGCGTCAAGCCGTTCCTTGCGGGTGAACTCCACGCCGGTGCGCAGGTCATGGCCCCAGGCGCCGGTGTCGAAGAACGCCTGGTTCTTCACCGTCAGCTTGGTCGTTTCATAGCGATGGTCGGCATCGACCAGCGGTTGCAGCATCGGAAAGCTCGGTGTCCCTTCCAGAGGCGAGGAGCCGGGCACATAGGCGCTGTCAATCTGCTGGTCGGCATAGGACAGCGTGGCCGTCAGGTTGATCAGGTCCGTCGTGGGCGAATCGTAGCTGTATTCCAGCACCGCCGTGCGCGATCGCGTTTCGCGGTCGACATTCCCGAACGAACCCGAGGTGGTGCCGAACGTGTCGTAGGGCACATCCTTCTCGTCCGATGTCGTGTCGGAAAAGCTGAGGCTGAGCGCGTGTTCGCGGCTTTCGCCGAAGGTGTACTTGCCCTTGGCCAGCCAGGACGGCAATTCCGCGGGGTCCTGCCCGATCGGGTTGCCGGCGCCATCCTCTTGCAGCCCCTCGTCCCGGTAGGTGTAATTTCCAAGGAACTCCAGGTTGTCGGTCGGCTGCCAGGCGAGGATGCTGGAACTGGTCCAGCCATCGCCATTCGTGCCGTATTGCAGGGTCTGGCGCAGATTGAAGCCGGGCACGCCACCGGTGATGTCCGACGCGTCCTTGGTATCCAGCCGCACCAGACCGCCGACGATGCCCGAGCCGTATTCGAACGTGCCCGCCATGCCGCGGATCACCGTCACCTCTTTGTAAAGCTCGGGATCGGTGAACAGTTGGGTGCCGATACGGTAAAGTTCTTCCGCACCGACCGAGGCGCCATCGACCTGGATCGCGACCTTCTGGTCTGCCCCGTAGGTGCCGTTGGCACCAAATCCACGAATGTTGATCCCCGACCCTTGCGGGGTCGAGCCGTTGATCAGCGTCACGCCGGGCACCGAATCGACCAGTTCGGCGATGGTGCTGGCCTGGCGGTCCTCGATCTCTTCTTCATCGACCACCGTTTCGGCGATGGCGGTGTCGGTCTGAACCTCGCGCTTGCTTTCGCCAAGCGTGACCGGGTCGAGGGCGAAACTCTCTTGCGCCTGCGCAGGCAGGGCGAGCGTGATGGCGGTGCTGCATAGCAACGCGGTCGGTGTCGGAATCTGTCGGAACATGGTCAATCCCTTTTCCAGTCGTGTTGTTTCCACGTGGCTGGCGAGGGGCTGGCGCGTGTTTCCGGGCGCTGCACGTATGCTGGCACAGACCGGTATTGCGTTCGCTACAAAGGTCGACTAAAACTGTCAACATAGGGCGAGTAATTTCGTCCTAGCGGCGATCCAGCGGTGTCGGGGACGCGACACGACCGACCAGCCAGACCGCTCCTCAATCGACATGATGGAAAAGGGAGCCTCAGATGGCTGATGGCAGCGCGATTGCGCCGGACGAGATCCGTGTGCTTCGGCAAGAGAAATCCACGATGCGCACGCGCGATCTGGCCGGTTCTCTGGGCGTGGCAGAGGCCGAGGTTCTGGCCGCCGAAACCGGCCATGGGGTGACGCGCATTTCCGCAGACCCCGACGCGCTGATGCCGCTGATGCCCGGCTTTGGCGAGGTCATGGCGCTGACCCGGAACGAAAGCGCGGTGATCGAAAAGACCGGCACCTTTGGCGACTACACCCCCGGCCAGCATGCCGCGATGGTGCTGAGCCCGGCGATCGACCTGCGCATCTTTCCCAAACACTGGGTGCATGGCTTTGCCGTCGAAGAGAAACGGGGCGGCACGCTGCGCCGGTCGATCCAGGTCTTCGACGCGGCGGGCGACGCGGTGCACAAGATCTACATCGGGGCGGATGCGCCCGAGGCGGCCTGGCCCGCGCTGGTGGACCGGCTGCGGATCGAGGATCAGGCGCAGACGCTTGAGCTTGCCCCGCGCGCGCCCACGGAACCGGCCAAGGCCAACCCCGCCAAGCTGGACGCCCTGCGCGCCGAATGGGACCGGCTGACCGACACCCACCAGTTCCTGCAGATGGTGCGCAAGCTCAAGATGAACCGGCTGGGCGCCTATCGCATCGCCGGGGCGCCCTATGTTCGGCCGCTCGCCCCCGATTGCCTCGGCGCGCTGCTGGACGGGCTGGGCGAACAGGGCTTTCCCTTCATGCTGTTCGTCGGCAATCGCGGCTGTATCGAGATCCATGGCGGCCCGGCGCAGACGATCAAGCCCACCGGACCCTGGCTGAACATCCTCGATCCCGATTTCAACCTGCATCTGCGTGGCGATCACGTGGCCGAGGTCTGGGCCGTGACCAAGCCCACAAAACGCGGCCCCGCCCTGTCGGTGGAGGCGTTCGATGCAGAGGGCGGGCTGATCCTGCAGGCCTTCGGCATGCGCGTGGGCGATGTCGATCACACCGCGGACTGGGACGCGCTGGTCGCCACCCTGCCCGAGGTCGGGGAGGTGCCGGCATGATCCGCATCCTCACCCTTGCACTGCTGATACTTGCCGCGCTGCCCGCCCAGGCCGACCGGGTGCTGTCCGTCGGCGGCGCGGTGACCGAGATCGTCTATGCGCTGGGCGCGGGCGACCGGCTGGTCGCGCGCGACACCACCTCGACCTTCCCCGAGGCCGCGCGCGATCTGCCCGATGTGGGCTATATGCGGCGGCTCTCGCCCGAGGGGGTGCTGTCGGTGCGGCCCGACCTGATCATCGCCGAAGAGGGCGCCGGCCCGCCCGAGACGATCGAATTGCTGGAGGCGGCCGCGATCCCGTTCGTCGAGATCCCCGATGGCCATGACGGTGCGGCGGTGCTGGCCAAGATCGCCGCCGTGGCAAGCGCGCTGGACCTGCCCGAACAGGGCGCCGTGCTGGCGGACGAGGTGCAGGCCGCGCTGGGGGCCACGGCAGCGGCGACCGCCGATGTCGTGCCCCGCCGTGTGCTGTTCGTGATGTCGGTGCAGGGCGGGCGCATTCTGGCCGCCGGGCGCGACACCGCCGCTGACGGGATCATCGCGATGGCGGGCGCGCAGAACGCGGTGACGGAATTCGAGGGCTACAAGCCCCTGACCGACGAGGCCGTGACCCGCGCCGCCCCCGAGGTGATCCTGATGATGGCCCGCGACGGGGCCGAGGACCTGTCGGCCGAGGTCCTGGCGCATCCCGCAATCCGCACCACGCCGGCCGGCCGGAACGGCGCGCTGGTGCAGATGGACGGGCTTTACCTGCTGGGCTTCGGGCCGCGCACGGCCCAGGCCGCGCAGGACCTGTCCCGCGCGCTGGCCGATCTGGGGAGCTGACCCCATGGTCGCGATCAGCCCCGACGTGACCGCCGATTGGGACCGCGCGCCCCGCGCGCGGCGCACCACGCTGGCTCTGGCCATTGCGCTGGCGGTCGTCTCGATCTTCAGCCTGACCGTGGGGGCGTCCGGCGTGTCGCTCTGGGCGGTTCTGGGCGATCTTGCCGCGGGGCGCGAGATCGCCCTGGCCGACCGGGTCGTTCTGTTCGAGATACGCCTGCCCCGGCTGGCGATGGGCGCGCTGGTGGGGGCCTCGCTGGCGGTGTCGGGTGCGGTGATGCAGGGGCTGTTCCGCAACCCGCTGGCCGATCCGGGCCTGGTGGGGGTCAGCGCGGGCGCGGGGCTGGGTGCGATCACCGCTATCGTTCTGGGCGGGTTGCTGCCCGCCGGGCTGGCTGCGGCGCTGGGCTATTACGCGGTGCCGGTTGCGGCCTTTGCGGGCGGCTGGGCCTCGACCCTGGTGCTTTATGCGATTTCCACCCGGCGCGGGCGGACCTCGGTCGCCACGATGCTGCTGGCGGGCATCGCGCTGGGCGCGTTGGCCGGGGCGCTGTCGGGCGTGCTGGTCTACATGGCCGACGATGCGCAGTTGCGCGACCTGACCTTCTGGGGGCTGGGTTCGCTGGCCGGGGCGACCTGGGCGAAACTGGCCGCCGCCGCGCCGCTGATGATCCTGGCGCTGGCCTGTGCGCCGATGCTGGCGCGCGGGCTGAACGGCCTGGCATTGGGTGAGGCCGCCGCCAACCATATCGGCATCCCCGTGCAGCGGTTGAAGGCCGTTGCGATCCTGACCGTGGCGGGTGCCACCGGCGCGGCGGTGGCGGTGTCGGGCGGGATCGGATTCGTGGGTATCGTGGTGCCGCACCTGCTGCGGCTGGCCACCGGGCCGGATCACCGGTTCCTGCTGGTGAACGCGGCGCTGCTGGGCGCGGCACTGCTGATCCTGGCGGATGTGATCGCGCGGGTCGTCATCGCGCCGGCCGAACTGCCCATCGGCATCGTGACGGCGACGCTGGGCGGGCCGTTCTTCCTGTGGATCCTGCTGCGCAAGCGCGGCGTTCTGGACCTGTAACGCGATGCTGGACGCGCAAGATATCACCGTTCGCCTGGGCCGGCGCGAGATCCTGAAAGGGATCGACTTTCGCGCGCGGCCCGGCGCGGTCACCGCCATCGTCGGCCCGAACGGGTCGGGCAAGACGACGCTGTTGCGGGCGCTCACGGGCGATCTCTCACCTGATGGGCGGGTCTGGCTGAACGGCCATGACATCGCCACCACCCGCCCGTGGGTGCTCGCAAGCGTGCGGGGGGTGCTGCCGCAGGCCACGCCGCTGGCCTTCCCCTTCACCGCGGCCGAGGTGGTGCGCCTGGGCCTGATGGGCGGGGTAGAGGCCGCCGAGGACGCGATGGTGCCCAAGGCGCTGGCGCGTGTCGGGCTGGCGGGGTTCGAGGGGCGCTATTACCAAGAGCTTTCGGGCGGCGAGCAGCAGCGTGTGCAACTGGCCCGCGTGCTGGCGCAGGTCTGGCATCCGACGGCCCACGGTCAGCCACGCTGGCTGTTCCTGGACGAACCGGTGTCCAGCCTGGATATCGGCCACCAGTTGCAGGTGATGCAGATCGCCCGCGATTTCGCCGATGCGGGCGGCGGTGTGGTCGCGGTGATGCACGACCTGAACCTGACCGCGATGTTCGCCGATGCCGTCACCCTGTTGGCCGAGGGCCGGGTGCTGGGCCATGGCGCCCCCGCCGACGTGCTGCGCGACGACCTGCTCAGCCGGGCCTATCGCTGCCCGATCCGGGTGAACACGGCGCCGGCCCGTGGCCCGTACCTGTTGCCCCATGCCGCCGGGCGGATTGCAGCCGAATAACGGAGATTGCCCATGAACCTGGAACTGAAAGCCGATGAAATTGCCGCCTTTCTGGACAAGGGCGGGCCCGCGATCTGGGCGATTGCCGCGCTGTCGGTTCTGACCGCCGCACTGATCCTGTGGAAGCTGTGGCGCCTGGCGCTGGCCGGGGCCTGGTCGCGCGGCGCGGCGCGTCGGGCGGTGGACCATTGGCTGGCGGGCGATGTCGCGCGGGCCCGCGCGACGCTGGATGGCCGCCGCGGCCTGCGCAGCATCGCCACCCGCGCCGCGATAGAGGCCCGGCTGGACCCGGACCTGAACGCCGACACCGCGCGTGAAGAGGTGGCGCGCGTGGCCACCGGCGAACTGGTGCGGGCGCGAACCGGCCTGCGCGCGCTGGAACTGATTGCGACCATCGCGCCGCTGTTGGGGCTGTTGGGCACGGTGCTGGGCATGATCGCGGCCTTTCAAACGTTGCATGCCAGCGGGTCGCGGGCCGATCCGTCCCTGCTGGCCGGCGGAATATGGGAGGCGCTGTTGACCACCGCTGCCGGCATGGCGGTCGCGATCCCGGCCTCGGTCGCACTCAGCTGGTTCGAAAGCGTCACCGAAACCGTCCGCACCGATATCGAGGACGCCGCGACCCGCATCCTGACCCGCGGCGGCCCTGAACGGGCGCCCTACCGCGCCGCCGCGGAATGAGCCTGAACCTGAGCCCCCCCGCGCCCCGGCGCAAACCCAGCCTGACCCCGATGATCGACGTGGTGTTCCTGCTGCTGGTGTTCTTCATGCTGGCCTCGCGCTTCGGGCAGGATGTGACCTTGCCGGTCGCGGGCGGCGGCGGGGCGGGCGCGGACTGGTCCGGCCCGCCCCGGCTGGTCGATATCCGCCCCGGCGCGGTGGCGCTGAACGGGGTGGAGGTGGCGCTGTCCGATCTGCCCGCCGCGCTGGCCCCGCTGACCGACAGCCCCGCCGATCCGGTCGTCCTGCGCCCCAGCGAGGGCGCCGATCTGCAACGGGTCATTGCGGTCATGGAGGCGCTGGCAGGTGCGGGCCTCGATCAACTCATCCTTGTGGAGTGATCCCATGCGTCTGCCCCAACCCGCCCGCCGCCCGGCGCGCGAAAGCGTGGTGCCGATGATCAACGTGGTCTTCCTGCTGCTGGTCTTCTTCATGATCAGCGCGCAACTGGCCCCGCCCGACCCGTTCGAGGTAACCCCGCCTGCCGCCACCTCTGACGACCCCGCCCAGGGCGCCGCCGTGCTGCATGTCGCGCAGGACGGTGCGCTGGCCTATGGCGCGGTGCGGGGGGAGGCCGCCCTTGCCGCGCTGGCCGAGGCCGAGATCGACGGGCCGCTGATGATCCGCGCCGACAAGGCCGCGCCGGGGCAGGTGATCGCGGCGCTGATCGCGCGGCTGTCGGCGGCCGGGATCGGCCCCTTGGAACTGATCGCCGAGGGGGGGTGAACAGGATGCGCGGCGTCGCCGAAAGCCTCGTCTTTGCCGGAGCGGCGATCGCGCTGCACCTGGCCTTGTGGCCTGCGGACCCCGATAGCGGTGTCGAAGCGGCGGGCGGCGGCGGCGAGGCGTTGCTGACGATGCGGGCCTCGAGCGCGGCGCTCGCCGCGCAGGTGGCCGAGTGGGATCGCCCGCCGGAGCCGGTGACGGAGGCGCCCGCGGCACCGCAGATGCCCGACCTGGCCTCCCTGGCGCCGCCCCCGCCCATCGCAGAGCCCGCACCGCCCCCCGAAACGCCGCGCCCGCCCGCTGCCATGCAAATGCAAACGTCGCCCTTGCCCATGACACCAGGCGTCGAACCGCCGCCGCCGCCGCCCTCACAACGGCCCCGGCCAGCGCCCCAGCCCGAGCTGCGGCCGGCCGAGGCGGCAGCGTCGCGCTCATCGCCCCGCCCGCCCGAGACGGACAGCAAGCCGCCGGAGGTGCCGCAGAAAACGCTCAACCGCCCCGCGCCCTCAGCCCCGTCCGTCGCGCAGACCGCCCGGCGGGCCAAGGGGGCGGGCGGCGAGGCGCGGGGGCAGAGCGGACAGGCCAAGGCCGCGACCCTGTCGCCGGCACAATCCCGCGCGCTGATGGCCGAATGGGGCGCCCAGATCCGCGCCCGCATCGCGCGCGGCGTGCCGCGTGGCGCGGGTCAGGGCACGGCAGTGATAAGCCTGACCGTAGCCGCCGACGGCAGCCTCCTGACGGTGCGGCTGGCAAAGTCGTCTGGCAACGCCCGGATCGACCAGCTTGCCCTGGCGGCCGTGCGCCAGGCAGGCCGGCTGCCGGCCGCACCGGCGGCATTGGGCCTTAGACAGCAAAGCTTTACCCTGCCGGTGCAGTCCCGCTGACGGGCCTCGGGGGCGTCTCCCTGCCGCGAGAGCGATCTGTTGGTGAATCGCGCCAAGGTCGGCCGACGCGGCGTGAACCTAGTCGCCACTGTCGAAGATATCGCATCGTTCGGGGCCGCCCATGCAGCAGACAGAGCGCCGAGGCCCGCCCACGATCAGGGCCATCTGGTAATAATTCCGGCCATGTCACGAAATTCTTACAAAAAGCATCGAGACCAACTCGGCCGACCTCAACCATGGGAGAAACGAGAATGACGAAACTGACCCGACTGCTGACCACGGTCGCCACCGCGGCGGCGCTGGGTGCCTTCGGCATGGCCGCACAGGCGCAAGAGGATTGCCCCCGCGGCGATTTGGACGAACGCTTCTGCGACCGTGACGGCGACCTGATCGCGGACATTCCGACCGATCCGGCGCAGTGGGTGGACCCCGATACGCTGATCTTTGCCTATACCCCGGTCGAGGATCCGGCGGTCTACAAGGAGGCCTGGGCCGACTTCCTGACCCACCTGGAGGCAGAGACGGGCAAGGATGTCGTGTTCTTCCCGGTCCAGTCCAACGCCGCCCAGATCGAGGCGATGCGTTCGGGCCGGCTGCATATCTCGGGCTTCAACACCGGCTCCAACCCGCTGGCGGTGAACTGCGCGGGCTTCCGCCCCTTCACGATGATGGCCGCCCCCGACGGCAGCTTCGGCTATGAAATGGAGCTGATCACCTATCCCGGTTCGGGCATCGAAGCGGTCGAGGATATCAAGGGCGGTCAGCTGGCCTTTACCTCGCCGACCTCGAACTCGGGCTTCAAGGCGCCCTCGGCGATCCTGAAGGCCGATTACGACATGCTGCCCGAACGTGACTTCGAGCCGGTCTTCTCGGGCAAGCACGACAACTCGATCCTCGGTGTGGCCAACAAGGACTACCCGGCGGCCGCCGTCGCGAACTCGGTCATGGGCCGGATGATGGAACGCGGCGTGGTGTCCGGGGACCAGGTCGTGTCACTCTACAAGTCGCAGACCTTCCCGACGACCGGCTATGGCCTGGTGTATAATCTCGCGCCCGAACTTCAGGAAAAGATCCAGAACGCGTTCTTCAGCTTCGACTGGGAAGGCACCAGCCTTGAGGAAGAATTCGGCAAGAACGGCGAGGGCCAGTTCCTGCCGATCACCTATCAGGAATACTGGGACGTGATCCGCAAGATCGACGCGGCCAACGACGTCAGCTACGCCTGCGAATAAGACCGGCGGGGGCGGTGACCACGCCGCCCCCAACCAAAAAAAAGGGGAACGGGAATGCTGAGGCTGGAGGGTCTGACAAAGACCTACAAGACGGGTGACCAGGCGCTGACGGATATCGACCTTGAGGTGCCCAAGGGCCAGGTTCTGGCGCTGATCGGGCCGTCGGGGGCGGGCAAGTCGACGATGATCCGCTGCATCAACCGGCTGGTGGAACCGACCGCCGGCAAGGTGCTGCTGGACGGGGTGGACATCGCGCATCTCTCGGCCGGGGCGCTGCGCCGGGCGCGGCGCGAGATGGGCATGATCTTTCAGGAATACGCCCTGGTCGAGCGCCTGACAGTGATGGAAAACGTGCTGTCGGGCCGGCTGGGCTATGTCGGGTTCTGGCGCAGTTTCACCCGCCGTTATCCCCAGGCCGACGTGGACGAGGCGTTCCGCCTGCTGGACCGGGTGGGCCTGCTGCACATGGCCGACAAGCGCGCGGACGAGCTGTCCGGCGGGCAGCGCCAGCGGGTCGGCATCTGCCGCGCGCTGATCCAGAACCCCAAGCTGCTTCTGGTCGACGAACCGACCGCCAGTCTCGACCCCAAGACCAGTCGCCAGATCATGCGGCTGATCTGCGAGCTGTGCGCCGAACGCGGGCTGGCCGCGATCATCAACATTCATGACGTGGCGCTGGCGCAGATGTTCGTGGCGCGTGTCGTGGGCCTGCGGTTTGGCGAGATTGCCTTTGACGGCGCGCCCGATGGGCTGACGCCGGATGTGCTGACCCAGATCTACGGCGAAGAAGACTGGGAAGCCACGATCGAAAAGGTCGAGGACGAGGACGATATCGAGGCCGCCGAATGAGCAACGAGTTGCACGACCTGCTTGGCAAGGGGTGGAAGAAGCAGCCCTTCATCAAGCGCACATGGCTGCGCTGGACGATCTATGCGGGCTTTGTCGCCTACCTGATCGCGGCCTTTTCCACGATCGAGGTGAACTGGTCCCGCGTCTACGAGGGGCTGGACCGCGGCGCGGCCTTCGTCATGGCGTTCACCCGGCCCGATTTCGTCAGCCGCGCGGGTGACATCTGGACCGGCATGGCCGAAAGCATCGTGATGACGGTGGCCGCCTCGGTGGTGGGCATCGCGATTTCCATTCCCATAGGCTTGGGGGCTGCGCGCAACATCGCGCCCCTGCCGGTCTACCTGATCTGCCGGGGCATCGTGGCGATCAGCCGGGCGCTGCAGGAAATCATCGTGGCGATCCTGCTGGTGGCGATCTTCGGCTTCGGGCCGCTGGCCGGGTTCCTGACGCTCAGCTTCGCGACCATCGGCTTCCTGTCGAAACTGCTGGCCGAGGATATCGAGAGCATGGACCGCGTGCAGGCCGAAGCGATCCGCGCCTCGGGCGCGCGCTGGATGCAGTGGATCAATTACGGGGTCCAGCCGCAGGTAATGCCGCGGCTGATCGGGCTGTCGATGTACCGGCTCGACATCAATTTCCGCGAAAGCGCGATCCTGGGGCTGGTGGGCGCGGGCGGCATCGGTGCCACGCTGAACACCGCCTTCGACCGCTACGAGTATGACACTGCTGCCGCGATCCTGATCCTGATCATCGTGATCGTGATGGCGCTGGAATACCTGTCTGGGATCATCCGGGCGAGGGTTCAGTAATGCCGGTTCTCGAAAAGGACGACACACAGATCTGGCGCCGCCGCACCCGCGGCCAGGCGCTGACCCACTGGGCCGGCTGGCTGATCGGCACTGCCATCTTCGTCTATTGCTGGCAACAGATTTCCGGCGCGACGACCTGGTTCTTCGTCTGGGACGCGCCGCGCATCGCCGGCGATATCTGGACACGCGCCACCCCGCCGCGCTGGGAATACATCGCGCAACTGGGCCGGCCGATCTGGGACACGCTGAACATCGCTACCTTGGGCACGCTGATGGCGCTGGTCATGGCGGTGCCCGTGGCCTTCCTCGCGGCGCGCAACACCACGCCGTCGCGCCTGTTCATCCGGCCCATCGCGCTGCTGATCATCGTCTCCACCCGCTCCATCAACTCGCTGATCTGGGCGCTGCTCTTGATCGCGATCATCGGGCCGGGGGTGTTTGCCGGGGTCATCGCCATCGCGATCCGCTCCATCGGGTTCTGCGCCAAGCTGCTCTATGAGGCGATCGAGGAAATCGACCACACCCAGGTCGAGGCGATCACCGCGACGGGGGCCAGCCGCTGGCAGGTCATGGCCTACGGGATCGTACCGCAGATCCTGCCCGCCTTTGCGGGGATCTCGGTGTTCCGCTGGGACATCAACATCCGCGAATCCACCGTGCTGGGCCTGGTCGGCGCCGGCGGCATCGGGTTGCAGCTGCAATCCTCGCTGAACGTGCTGGCCTGGCCACAGGTCAGCCTGATCCTGCTGGTGATCCTCGCCTTCGTGGTGGTCAGCGAATGGGTCTCGGCCAAGGTACGCGGGGCGATCATCTGATGATGCTGACATCCCAGCTGGCGTTCGATGCCTACAAGGTCGCGCGTGATGGTGGTGGCGAACGCGGCGGACCAAAGGAAGGAACATTCCCGTCCGGCACCACCCTAGCGTGACCAAAACAAGGGAATGTAGGCGATCGCAACAAGCACGCTCAGCAAGACCAGGAGATAGGGCAGGACCGCGCGCGAGATACGTTCCAGGCCCAGCCCGGTCACCGAGGACGCGACATAGAGGTTGATCGCGACGGGCGGCGTGATCATCCCGATGGCCAGCCCCACCACCATGATGATGCCGAAATGCACCGGGTCGATCCCGAGTTGCAGCGCCAGCGGCAACAGGATGGGCGTCAGGATGATCAGCGCCGAGGCGGTTTCGATGAAGACGCCAGTCAACAGGATCAGCACCAGTATCAGCGCGATCACCACCAGCCCGTTCGAGGACACCCCGAGCACGACATCGGCGACCTGCGCCGGAACCTGCCAGTTCGACAGGGCCCAACTCAGCGCCGCCGAGGCCGAGATCACGAACATGATGACCGCCGTGGTCACCGCGGCGCGCACGAACAGCCGATAGATATCGGCAACCCGCAGATCGCGGTAAATGAACAAAGACACGATGATCGCGTAGTTCACGGCGATCACTGCGGACTCGCTGGGGGTGAAGATGCCGGAAAAGATGCCACCCAGGATGATGACCGGCGTCAGCAATCCCCAGAACGCCGAGCGAAATGTCCGCCAGATGGTGCGGGGCGAAAACGCGCTGCCGCGCGGATAGGCGCGCCGGTGCCCCTGCACCAGCGCCAGCGCGATCAGGCCCAGGCCCATCGCGAGGCCGGGCAGGAACCCGCTGAGAAACAGTTTCGACACCGACTCCTGCGCGATGACGGCGTAAATGATCATCGGCACCGAGGGCGGGATCACCACGCCGATGGTGCCCCCCGCCGCGATCAGCGCCGCCGCCGAGGCCGGGTCGTACCCCTTGCGCGTCAGTTCCGGCACCAGCGTCGAGCCGACGGCGGCCGTGGTCGCCGCGCCCGACCCGGAAATCGCGGCGAAAAACATCGAGGCCAGCACCGAGACGATCGACAGCCCGCCCTTGAGAAACCCGATCAGCGCATCAGCCAGCGCGACCAGGCGCGCGCTGACCTGCCCCTGGGCCATGATGTCGCCCGCCAGGATGAACATCGGCACCGCCACCAGCGCAAAGGAATCGATGCCCGAGAACATCTGCTGCGGCAGCACCAACAGCGGTACGCCATCGGCCCGCAGCGCCACCATCGTCGCCGCCCCGATGGCCAGCGCGACCGGCAGGCCCATCAACAGCAGAAGGAAGAACAGGCCGAAGAGCAGCAGGCTCATTCCACGGGCTCCGAGGGTTGTGGCCGTTTCCCGGTGACCGCCAGATGCACCAGGTCCGACAACGCGAGCAGCGCCATCAGAAGGGCGCTGATCGGGATCACCGCGTAGACATACGACATCGGAATGCGCAGCGATGCCGATTTCTGAAAGCTTTGCAAAGCCCTGTAGTCCTGTGCGATCCACGCAAGCGCCAGAAGAAAGACAAGTCCCGCCACCAGCGCCACGCCCGACACAACGCGCCCGGCGCGCTCGGGCAGGGCGTCGACCAGCACGCCGACCGCGATATGGCGGTGCTGCTGCCAGGCCAGCACCGCGCCCAGGAAGGTCAGCCAGACCAGCAGGAACCGTGCCACCTCTTCGGTCCAGCCGACCGCGGTGAAGGCCACGCGCGAGACGATCTGCAACGTGATCACCGCGATAAGCGCCGCCATCCCCGCCGCAAGGACGGGGCGCAGGACCGCGCCGATGGCGCGGTCCACCAGGCCGAAGAGGCGCAGCACGTCAGTTCAGCTCGGCGCGGATACGGTCGAGATAGTCGCCAAAGCGCGCGCCGTATTTCTCGTAGACCGGCGCCACCGCCGCCTGGAAGGCCGACAGGTCCGCATCCTCGATCACCGCCATGCCGCTGGCCTTCAACTCTTCCAGCTGCTTGGCTTCCATCTCGGCATTGACCGCGCGTTCATGGGCGGCCGCCTCGCGCGCGGCCTGAGCGACCACCTCTTGCGCGGGTTCGGGCAGCTTGTTCCAGGCCGGCATCCCCATCACGAAGACCGCCGGCGCATAGGTGTGGCGCGTCATGGTCATGTGGGTCTGGGTTTCGTTCAGCTTGAAGGAATGGACCACGCCCACCGGGTTTTCCTGCCCGTCGATGGTGCCCTGCTGCATCGCGGTCAGCGCCTCGGTCCAGGCCATCGGGATCGCGTTGGCGCCCAGTTCGCGGAAGGTGTCGGTATAGACCGGGTTCTCCATCACGCGGATGCGCAGCCCGTCCAGGTCGGCGGGGCTGGTCACCGGGCGCTGGCTGTTGGTCAGGTTGCGGAATCCGCGTTCGGCATAGGCCAGGCCCTTGAGGTTCACGTCGGCCAGCCGGTCCAGCAATTCCTGCCCGATCTCGCCGTCCAGCACCTGATAGGCCGCCTCGCGCGAGGGGAACAGGAAGGGCAGTTCGAACACCGCCATTTCCTCGACGAAATTGGCAACCGGGCCGTTGGTGATGACACCCATGTCGACGCTGCCGATCTGCATGCCCTCCAGCAGGGTGCGTTCGTCGCCCAGGCTGGCATTGGGGAACAGTTCGACCGTGACCTTGCCCTCGGTGCGCTCGGCCACCAGGTCGCGGAACTTCATCGCGGCAACATGGAAGCCGTCCTGTTCGTTGACCACATGGGCCAGGCGCAGGGTGATGGGCTCCATCGCGTCGAAATCCGACGCGGCGGCGGGCAGCGCGCCAAGGGCAACGGTCGCGCCCAGGGTGGCGGCAAGAAACTGTCTTCTGATCATCATCGGTTCTCCTTTGCGGTCCCGTTGCTTCGGTGGAAATCTTTTGCGCGTCAACCACCCGCGGTCTGGCAACAGCGTAATGCCTATATTGGCAATCGCGGACGAGGCAAGGCTGATTGCCCTCTTCAATACGTCCAATGAACGCGCCGGTCTTTGCCCACGGTCTCACCTCAGGAAAAAGACAAGGGACATGGTCGCGCCGACCAGCACAATGAAAGCCCGGAGCGCCCTCACATTGTGGATGCGCCGCGAGAGCGCCGCGCCGATATAGCCCCCGATGGCCGATGCTGTGCCAAGTACCAGAGCCTGTTTCCAAGCGATCAGGCCGGCCGCGATGTAAACCGTGACGGAAACCGCCGAGAGCATGCACGAAACAAGGTTTTTCAGCCCGTTCATCTCTCTCAGGTCGGTCAGGCCGATCAGACCAAAGGCCGCGAGCAGAAGAATCCCCACGCCGCCATTGAAATAGCCCCCATAGATCGTGACGGCCAGAAGCACGACAGCCGCCAGCGGCAGCCCGAACGCACCTCGTCCAGTTCTGGTGGTGCGCCGCGTGATCGAGGGGCCGAGGGCAAAGGCCGCCGTGGCGAAGGCCAACAGCCATGGAACCACACCTGAAAAGACGGCGCTCGGCGTCACCAGCAGCAAAACCGCGCCCAGTACGCCGCCCAATGCGGATACCAGCAGAACCAGGCGCACCGGCAGGCTGCGCGCTCGACGGATGTCGGCCCGGAACGCCCAGGCGCTGCCGAGATAGCCCGGCAAGGCCGCAAGCGTGGCGGTTGCGTTGGCCATGATCGGCGGTACGCCGGTCCAGACCAAGGCCGGAAAGGACAAAAATGTTCCCCCCCCGGCCACGGCATTCAGTGCGCCCGCGGCAAGGCCCGCGAGGATCAAAACAAGATAGAAAGTCATGGCATGCTCCGGCCCGGGAATCATCGGACCGCTCTTGCCCGCGACAACAATGGTCTGCAAATTGGTATGCAAGTTGTCGGATGGATGCCCCATGCCAAGAACGAGTTCAGCCCTTGCATTGAAACGATTGCGCGCGTTGCTCGACGAAGAAGCAGCGCGCATCGGGGATCGCCTGCCCACAGAACGCGCGCTTGCGGGCCTCTTGAAGTGCAGCCGCCAGACCGTGCGCGCGGCGTTGCTTGAACTCGAACGGGAAGGTGAAATCTGGCGACAGGTCGGCAAGGGCACGTTTCGCGGACCCGCCCCGCCCGGGCACCCGGTCAAAGAAACGATCCTGCTGAGTGTAACCGCCCCGGCGCAGCTCATGCAGGCCCGGCTGATGATCGAACCCCCTATCGCGGCAGAGGCCGCAAGACGCGCCTCGGCGCGCGACCTGGCCTATCTGTGGAGGCTCGTTGCACAAGGGCGTGGCGCCTGTGAACGCGTCGAGGCAGAGGCAGCGGATGCTGCATTCCATCACGGCGTGGCAGAGGCCGCGGGAAACCCCGTGCTCATCGGGTTTCTTGACTACCTTGCAAGCGCGCGACGTCGCGCCGCCTGGCAAAGGGAATGGGATCAAACCTACCGCCGTATCGGCGTAAGGGAGTTCGCCGGCCTGCACAGCGATCAGCATGCCGATGTCGTCACGGCGATTGCCCGGGGCGACCCACAGGCCGCCCAAGGCGCAATGCGGGTCCACCTGACAACGATCATGAACGCGATGCATCGGCCGGGCGGGAACGGATGAGGCCCCTATCGTTCGATCGGCCACTTACAGCCCACCAAAATGGCGACCCCGGCAGGACTCGAACCTGCAACCTATCCCTTAGGAGGGGATTGCTCTATCCTGTTGAGCCACGGGGCCGCGTGGGGTCCTTTTCTCCGATGCGGCACGCACGCGCAAGTCCGATCGGCTTGGACTTTCGGCGCGCGGGCGGTTATCTGGTCCGATACTGTGACAGGACGCCAACGCCGTGACCCTTTCCGACCCACCCCCGCCGCGCCGTTCACTGACGCTGCGCGATGTGTCCGAGGCCTCAGGCGTATCGGAGATGACGGTCAGCCGGGTCTTGCGCGGCAGCGCGGACGTGTCGGCCAAGACCCGCGCACGGGTGCTCGCGGCGGCCAAGCAGATGGGTTACGTGCCGAACAAGATCGCCGGCGGGCTGGCCAGCCAGCGGGTGAACCTCGTGGGCGTGATTATCCCCTCATTGTCCAACATGGTTTTCCCCGAGGTGCTGTCGGGGATCAACGAGGTGCTTGAGGCCACGCCGCTACAGGCGGTGGTGGGCCTGTCGCGCTATGATCCCCCGCACGAGGAACGGGTGCTTTACGAGATGCTGTCGTGGCGGCCATCGGGGTTGATCGTGGCCGGGCTGGAACATTCCGAGGCATCGCGCGCCATGCTGCGCGCCGCCGACATCCCGGTGGTCGAGATCATGGACCTGGATGGCGAACCGGTGGATTCGGTCGTCGGCATCTCGCACCGGCGGGCTGGCGCGGACATGGCCCGCGCGATCGCCGCGGCGGGCTATCGGCGGATCGGATTCCTGGGCACCAAGATGCCGATGGATCACCGGGCGCGCAAACGCTTCGAGGGGTTCACCGGGGCGCTGGCACGCGAGGGAATCGAGGTGACCGACCACGAGTTCTACTCGGGCGGATCAGGACTCGCCAAGGGGCGCGAAATGACCCGCGCCATCCTCGAACGCAACCCGGACCTGGATTTTCTTTATTATTCGAACGACATGATCGCGGCAGGCGGTCTGCTTTACTGCTTGGGGGAAGGGATCGACGTGCCTGGCCGGATGGGACTGGCCGGGTTCAACGGCATCGAGTTGCTGGACGGCCTGCCGCTGCGGCCAGCGACCATCGACATCCGCCGCCGTGAAATCGGCCGCAAGGCGGCGGAAATCATCGCCGATTGCGTGCAACGGGGCCTTGCAAGCGCTCACGCCCGCATCGCGCTGGACCCCGTCCTCGACCCCGGCGACACGCTGCGCAAGCCACCCGCCTAACTCGATCCGATCAGCACGCCCGCCGCCAGGACCAGCGCACCGCCCAGCACCACCTGGAAGGCCGCGCGAAAGAACGGCGTTTCCATGTATTTCTTTTGTATCCAGGCGATTGCCCACAATTCCAGGAAGACCACGACCAGGGCAATGATCGTTGCCGTCCAGAAATGCGGAATCAGGTAGGGCAACGCATGGCCCAGCCCCCCAACCGCAGTCATCACGCCCGAGGCGATACCGCGCTTGACCGGGGAACCGCGCCCCGAGATCCGGCCGTCATCCGACGCCGCCTCGGTAAAGCCCATCGAAATCCCCGCCCCGACCGAGGCCGCCAACCCCACAAGGAACGTGGTCCAGGTGTCTTGCGTGGCAAAGGCGGTGGCAAATATCGGCGCCAGCGTGGATACCGACCCGTCCATCAACCCGGCCAGCCCCGGCTGTACCCAGGTCAGAACGAATTGCCGGTGCGCGGTGCGGGATTCGGCCTCTTTGGTTTCGTCGCCCAGGTGATCCCCGGTCAGTTTCTCGGCCGAAACCGTATGCCCGGCCTCGGCCGCTGCCAGGTCGCCCAGCAATTTGCGCGTGCCGGCATCGCGGGTGCGCTTTGCGGCCTCAAGATAAAAATTATGGGCGTCCCGCTCCATCATCTCGGCTTCTTCGCGGATTCGTTCCAGCCCGAGATTCTGGACCAGCCAGACCGGGCGGCGGGCGTAATAGCCCGAAACATGTTCGCGCCGGACCAACGGGATGACCTCGCCGAACCGTTCGCGATGCTTGTCGATGAGGCGCTGACGGTGCAGATCCTCTTCGCGCGCCATGTCCTCGAAGATGCGTGCGCTGTCGGGGTAATCGGGGCGCAGACGTTCCGCATAGCTGCGATAGATACGGGCGTCATCCTCTTCGGACGAGATCGCGAGGGCCAGGATTTCCCTCTCGGACAGATCGGAAAAACGGCGGCGTTGGCTGACACCGGGAATCATGGGGGCCTCCCATTTTTAGAATACTTCTAAAATAGTCCGACCGGGTTCGGCGGCAAGTCATCCTATGCAACCTTCGCAAGACGATGCCATGACGCGATTCGCCGCTCCCGCTTGCGGACGGTGAACTGCGCGGTCTAGACTGTTGCCCGGACAACGAGGCCGAGATGAACGCACCGACCGACAAGATCAAAAGGGGCCGAAAGTTCGACCAGGTCCTGGATGGTGCGCGCGAGGTCTTTCTGCGCGACGGTTTCGAAGGCGCCAGCGTGGACGAGATCGCGCGCGCCGCAGGCGTGTCCAAGGCCACGCTTTACAGTTATTTTCCCGACAAGCGCCTGCTGTTCATGGAGGTGTTCCGCCTGGAATGCGACCGCCAGACCGGCGCGGCGATGAACGAAATCGATTTCTGCGCGCCCATCGCCGAGGTTCTGCGCCAGGCCGCCCGACACATGGTCCTGTCGTTTCTCGCGCCCTTCAACCAGGCCGTATTCCGTATCTGCGTCGCAGAGGCCGACCGCTTTCCCGACCTTGGTGCGGCTTATTACGATTCCGGGCCGTTGCGCCTTCGCCACGAAATCGTGGCCCATCTCGACCAGGCCCGTGCCCGGCGCGAACTTGCAATCGACGACCTCGACCTCGCCGCCGACCAGTTCATAGAGTTGTGCAAAACCGATCTCTACACGCGCTGCGTCTTCGGGGTCGATCACAGGTTCGGCGAGGCCGAGATCGAGCGCGTGGTCGAGGGCGCGGTAACAATGTTCCTTGCACGCTATGGCGGCTGACGGAAATCACCCCGGATCGCCCGGCTGACGACAGGCACCTGCGGGCCAGTCGCAACCGATACGCGCAAAGCGACCCGGCCGGGCGCGGTGTGCCACGAGCCGGAGTTGCACCGGCCAGCACCGCGCGCTACCTCTCGGTCCTGACCCAACGCCGCCAAGGACGCCCGCCGCATGCGCTCTGCCCTTTTCGAGGCCTATATCGAATCCGCCCGCCTGTATCCCGAGCTTTGGCGAACCTTTGCCGCGATCGCGGTCATGCTTCTCATTTATCTCGGCTTTTTTGCGCTGATGATCGTTGCGGCCTTTCCGGTTCTCGGGCCGCTGAACTATTTTGGCTGGTTGCGGGGGCTGACCGCGCCCGCCACGCCGGGCCATACATTATTCGTGCTGGGCAGTTTCGTCGGCATGGGGTTGGCCGTGCTGATTGCAACACCCGCATTGCATTACCGCGAACCAGGTAGCCTGTTTGGCCCGCTGCGCGACACGCTGCGCGGTTTCTTCAAGGCGCTGGCGGTTCTGACGCCGCTCTATGCGCTGTTATTCGCCGCGATCGCGCTTGGCACGCCGCTGGAGCCCAACCTGGACCCCACCACCTGGCTGCGGCTATTGCCGCTGGCGCTGGTACTGATCGTGATCCAGACCGGGTCGGAAGAACTGATCTTTCGCGGCTACCTGCAACAGCAACTGGCCGCGCGCTTCGCCGCGCGCGCCATCTGGATGGGCCTGCCCGCGCTGATCTTCGCGGCACTGCATTTCAACCCCGCGGCCGGGGCCAACGCCTGGTTCATCATGGCCACGGTGCTGGCCTTTGCGCTGGCCGCGGCCGACCTGACCGAACGCTCCGGCAGCCTCGGAATCGCGATGGGCTGGCATTTCGTCAACAATGTCAGCGCGATCCTTATGTGCTCGGTCAAGGGCACGATCACCGGGCTTGCGCTCTACGTCACCCCGTTCGATCTGTCCGATACGACCTGGGCGCCGCTATCCATGGGTCTCGACATCCTTGTGATCTACGTGATCTGGCGACTCTTGCGCGCGCGCATCTGACCACCCGCGCCCGATTGCATTTCGGTCCCGCCGGGCTTATCTGGGCCAGCATACCGACGCGGAGGGCAGCCAGCCTATGAACTGGATCAACAACTACGTCCGGCCCAAGATCAACTCGCTCTTCTCGCGCCGCGAGATACCCGAGAACCTGTGGACCAAATGCGACAGCTGCGGCACGATGTTGTTCCACCGCGAACTGGCCGAAAACCTCAATGTCTGTCCCCATTGCGGCCATCACATGGGCATCCGCCCCCGCGACCGTTTCCTGACCCTGTTCGACGGTGGAATCTTTACCGAGGTCGAGGTGCCCAGGCCTCTGGCCGATCCCTTGGGATTCCGCGACCAGAAAAAATACCCTGACCGGATGAAATCCGCCCAGAAAGCGACCGGCGAAAAAGAGGCGATGCTGGTCGCCGAGGGCGAGATGGGCCGCACTCCGATCGTCGCGGCGGCGCAGGATTTCAGCTTCATGGGCGGCTCGATGGGCATGTATGTCGGCAACGCCATCATCGCCGGCGCCGCCCGCGCGGTGGAACTGAAACGCCCCTTCATCCTGTTTTCCGCCGCCGGCGGCGCCCGCATGCAGGAGGGCATCCTCAGCCTGATGCAGATGCCGCGCACCACCGTCGCGGTGCAGATGCTGAAAGAGGCCGGGCTGCCCTATATCGTGGTGCTGACCCATCCCACCACCGGCGGGGTGACAGCCTCCTACGCGATGCTGGGCGATATCCAGATCGCCGAACCGAACGCGCTGATCTGCTTCGCCGGGCCGCGGGTCATCGAACAGACCATCCGCGAAAAGCTGCCCGAGGGGTTCCAGCGTGCCGAATACCTGCTGGACCACGGGATGCTGGACCGGGTGACGCCGCGCACGAAGCTGCGCGAGGAACTGATCACCATCACCCGGATGCTGATGGGCCTGCCGCCCGCGGTCATTGCCGATCTGCCGCCACCGGCCAGCTTTGCCCAGGGGCCACAGCAATCCGAACCGGCCGAGGCCGAGATCGAAACACCGACCACGACCGAAAAGCCCCTGCCGCGCCCCACTTATCCTGACCGGAAACCCCAGGAGTGACCTGCGCCCCCAGCGACATCCTGCTGGAACGGATGATGGCGCTACACCCCAAGGTGATCGACCTGACGCTGGATCGCGTCCAGCGCCTTCTATCCGCGCTCGACCATCCCGAACGCCGCCTGGCCCCGGTAGTCCATATCGCGGGCACCAATGGCAAGGGTTCGACGCTCGCGATGGTCCGCGCGGGCCTGCAGGGCGCGGGCCACCGGGTCCAGGCTTATACCTCGCCGCACCTGGCCCGGTTTCACGAACGCATCCGTCTTTCGGACGGGCTGATCTCCGAGCCTGCCCTTGCCGCGATCCTTGACGAGTGCGAACACGCCAATGGCGGCGCGCCCATCACCTATTTCGAGATCACCACCTGCGCCGCCCTGCTGGCCTTCGCCCGCGACCCGGCCGACTGGTGCCTGCTGGAGGTGGGCCTCGGCGGACGGCTGGACGCCACCAATGTGGTGGACCGGCCCGCGCTGAGCGTGATCACGCCCGTCTCGATCGACCACCAGCAGTTCCTGGGCGACACCCTGGCGCAGATCGCCGCCGAAAAGGCCGGCATCCTGAAACGCGGCGTGCCCTGCGTGGTCGGCCCGCAAGAGGACGCCGCGCTGGAGGTGATCGAGGACCGCGCCGCCCGCCTCGGCGCCCCGCTGATCGCCCATGGCCAGCACTGGCATGTCTGGGAAGAACGCGGCCGGCTGATCTTCCAGGACGAGCATGGCCTGATGGACCTGCCCCTGCCCCGCCTGACCGGCCCGCACCAGATCCAGAACGCCGGGACCGCGCTGGCCGCCCTGCGCGCCCTGGGCCAGGACGACACCGCCGCCGAGGCCGCGATGACCCGTGCCGACTGGCCCGCCCGGATGCAGCGCCTGCGCCGGGGCCCGCTGGTCACAGCCGCGGACCGGGCCGAGCTTTGGCTCGACGGCGGCCACAACCCCGCCGCCGGTACGGCGCTCGCCGCGGCCCTTGCCACCCTGCCCGCGCGCCCCGTGCACCTGGTCTGCGGCATGCTGAACACCAAGGACGTGGCGGGCTTCCTGCGCCCCCTGGCCGGCATCGCCGAAAGCCTCACCGCCGTCTCCATCCCGGGCGAGGCCAACACCCTGCCTGCCGATACCACCGCCCGGATCGCCCGTGACGCTGGCCTGCCCGCCACCACCGCCGACAGCCCGGCCAAGGCCATCGCTCGCATTGCCGGGGCCGCCCCGAACGCCCGCATCGTGATCTGCGGCTCGCTCTACCTGGCCGGGCGGGTGCTGCGCGACAACGCCTGACCGCACCCGACCCTTCTTCTTGGGCAAAATACCCCGGGGGAGTCGCCGGGGAACCCGGCGGCGGGGGCAGCGCCCCCTGACCCGGTCTCAACTCTTGCCCGGCCTCCCGCGACGCGCTAGGCCGGGGACAGCGCCAATCGGAGGATCCCATGCAAGCGGTTTCGGAAAACAAGTGTTTCGGCGGGGTACAGGGCGTCTATACCCATGCCTCGGATGTCTGCGGCTGCGACATGACCTTCGGCCTGTTCCTGCCGGCCGAGGCTGCGGACGGCCCGGTGCCGGTCCTGTGGTATCTCTCGGGCCTGACCTGCACCCATGAAAACGCCATGACCAAGGCCGGCGCGCAGCAATGGGCGGCCGAACAGGGCATCGCGCTGGTCTTCCCCGACACCTCGCCCCGGGGCGAGGGCATCGCCGATGACGACAGCTACAACCTGGGCACCGGCGCGGGCTTCTACGTGAATGCCACGCAGGACCCCTGGGCTGCGAACTACCGGATGTGGGACTACGTGGCCGAGGAACTGCCGCGCCTGCTGGTCAACAACGTCGCCATCGACGAGGACCGGCAAGCGATCTGCGGCCATTCCATGGGCGGGCACGGGGCGCTGACCATCGCCATGGCCTATCCCGGCCGCTTCGCCTCGGTCTCGGCGCTGGCGCCGATCACCCATCCCAGCACCTCGGACTGGGCGAAAAAGCCGATCCACGCCTATCTGGGCGAGGGCAACGTGGACTGGACGCGGCATGACGCCTGCCTGTCGCTGCGCGCAAACGGCTTCGCCGGGCCGATGCTGATCGACCAGGGCACCAAGGACCCCTTCATCGACTCGCTGATGCCCGAGGCGCTGGCCGCCGCGATCACCGAAACCCGCCACCCCGGCACCCTGCGGATGCAGGCGGGATACGATCACAGCTATTTCTTCGTCTCTAGCTTCATCGAGGATCACGTCGCCTTCCACGCCGAGGCGCTCTACGCGTGAGCCGGGTCTTCGTCGACGCCGACGCCTGCCCGGTCAAGGCCGAGGCGCTGCGCGTGGCCGAACGCCACGGGGCCGACGTCATCTATGTCGCCAATGGCGGGCTGCGCCCGGTCGACCACCCGCTGGTGCGCATGGTCTATGTGCCCGAGGGCCCCGACGAGGCCGACAAATGGATCGCCGATCAGGCCGGGCCGGGCGATGTGGTGGTCACCGCCGATGTGCCGCTCGCCGCGAAATGCGTGGCCACCGGCGCGCGCGTGCTCAACCACAATGGCGAGGCGTTCACCAAGGCCAACATGGGTGAGAAACTGGCCACCCGCGATCTGATGGCCGATCTGCGCGCGGCCGATCCGTTCCGGCAGGGCGGGGGCAAGGGGTTTTCCAGGGCCGACCGCACCCGGTTCCTGGACGCGCTGGAACGCGCGCTGCGGGCCATCGCGGCGCAGTGACATCCGCGGGCGTGCCCGCGACAGGCAAGTGGCAGGAGGCAAGATGCCCATCGACGCCGTCGTCTTCGATATCGGGCGGGTCCTGATCGACTGGCAGCCCGAGAAATTCTATGACCGTGCCATCGGCCCGGACCGGCGGCGGGCGCTGTTCGACGCGGTCGATCTTTACCGGATGAACGATGGCGTGGACCTGGGCGCCGATTTCGCAGAGTCGGTGGAGGCACTGGCCGCCGCCCATCCCGACTGGGCCGCCGAGATCCGGCTGTGGCGCAGCCACTGGATCGAGATGGCGCAACCAGAGATCCCCGGCTCTGTCCGGGTGCTGCGCGCGCTCAAGGCCCGGGGCGTGCCGGTCTATGCCCTGACCAATTTCGGCGCCGAGACGTTCCAGACCGCCTGCGCCGCCTATCCCTTCCTCGATCTCTTCGACCGCCGCTTCGTGTCGGCCCATCTGCGGGTGATGAAGCCCGCGCCGGGCATCTACGAAATCCTGGAGGCCGAAACCGGCCATCCGCCGGAGCGGTTGATTTTCACCGACGACAAGGCCGAAAATGTCGATGCCGCCGCCGCGCGCGGCTGGCACACACATCTGTTCACGGGCCCCGAGGGCTGGGCCGCCCGGCTGCGCGAAGCAGGGCTTCTGACCGAAAAGGAGGGGGCGCCCCATGGTTGAGATCATCGGATTTGCCGAGGGCGAGGCGCGGATGAGCTGGCCGGGGCTGTGCGCCGCGCTGGAGGCCGGGCACAGCCTGCCACGGGCCGAGGTGGCCGACAGTTTCCTATACCGCGGCGACGATACGCTGCTGTCCCGCGCGGCCTGGATCGACGGGATGGGTCTGGCGGTGAAATCGGCGACGATCTTTCCCGGCAATGCGGGCCGCGACCTGCCTGCGGTCAATGGCGGCGTCAGCCTCTATTCCGACCGCGACGGCACGCTGGACGCGATCATCGACTTTCACCTCGTCACCAAGTGGAAGACCGCGGGCGACAGCCTGCTGGCGGCCACCAGGCTGGCCCGGCCCGACAGCCGCCGCATCCTGATCGTGGGCGCCGGCAACGTGGCGCAGTCCCTCCACGCGGCCTATTCCAGCGCCTTCCCCGAGGCCGAATTCACCGTCTGGAACCGCTCGCGCGCGGGGGCCGAGAGGCTGGCCGCCGCCTCCCCGGGCGTCACCATCGCAGAGGATCTGGAAACGGCGGTGCGCGCGGCCGATATCGTCACCTCGGCCACCATGGCGACAGAGCCGCTGATCCGGGGCGCGTGGCTGCAACCGGGCCAGCATGTCGACCTGATCGGCGCCTTCCGCCCCGACATGCGCGAGGCCGACGATGCCGCGCTGCAAAAGGCGCGGGTCTTCGTCGACAGCCGCGATACCACGCTCGACCATATCGGCGAGCTGAAAATCCCGCTGGCCGCCGGGGCGATCGGCCGGGACACCGTGCTGGCCGATTACTACGACCTGCCCTCGGGCGGCTTTGCCCGGCAATCGGACGACGAGATCACGCTATTCAAGAATGGCGGCGGCGCGCATCTGGACCTGATGACCAGCCGCTACATCCTCGATGCGTGGCGCACGGCATGATCTGGGGTCTTTTCGTGGCAATCGCGGGGCTGGTCATCCTGGCCTGGCCGCTATCGGAATGGCGGCGCAGGCCGATGGACCGGGCGGCTCGCGACGATGCACCGGGGCAGATCGCCGATCTGCCCTCGGGAGCGACCCATTACCGCTGGAACGGACCGGTTCGCGGGCAGGTCGCAGTCTGCCTGCACGGGCTGACCACGGGCAATTACATCCTTGAGGACATCGCTGCGAACCTGGCCCGGATGGGGTTCAGGGTACTGCGCTATGACCTTTACGGGCGCGGCTATTCGGACCGGCCGCGGGGCGCGCAGGATCGCGCCTTTTTCCTGCGCCAACTCGAGGAAATGCTGGACCATGCCGGGATCGAGGCGCCTTTCACGCTGGTGGGCTATTCCATGGGCGGCGCGCTGGCGACAGCCTTTGCCGCCGATCACCCCCACCGGGTCACGCGGCTGGTGCTGCTGGCCAGCGCAGGGCTGGGCCATACCGCGCCGCCGCTGCCGCGACTGACCCAGCGTTTGCCGGTGGTCGGGGACTGGCTGGCGCGGGTGACGGGCGGCTGGCAATTGCGGCACATGACCCGGCAGGCCGCGCGCATAGCCCCCCTGCCGCCCGCGCTGGTCGAGGCACAGATCGCCGAGACCCGCTATCGCGGCTTTATTCCGGCGGTTCTGTCCAGCATGCGCCACATGCTGGCCGCCGATTTCGCCCCCGATCACGGGCGCATCGCCCGTGCGGGGGTGCCGGTTCTGGCGGTCTGGGCGGGCGAGGACGAATTGATCCTGCCCACCGCGCCTGGTCGGCTGGCCAAACTTAACCGCACGGCGCAACAACACGGCATCGCGGGGGCCAGCCATGCCCTGGTGGTCACCCATGCCCCAGAGATTCACCTCGCCATACAGGGGTTTGTCCGCGACACCTGAACGTGCTGGTCACCCTTTCCTTCTGCGACGCAGCATCCTAGAACCCGGACATGGGCGAAACGCTTCGCAGCCTTTACGACGCGCGCGTGGCCGCGGGCGACCTGCGGCCCGATCCGGCGCAGATCGTCGCGATTGGCCCGCTGGAGCGTATCCGCGACGCATTGGAAAATGCCCCTCCCCCACCAAGAACGCGGTTTTTCCGCAAACCGCCGCCCCCCGAACCCGTGCGCGGGCTTTACCTTTGGGGCGGCGTAGGGCGAGGAAAATCCATGTTGATGGATTTCTTCTTTGAAAATGTAGGGATCGAGGGCAAGCGGCGCATCCATTTTCACGCCTTTATGCAAGAGGTGCAGTCCGGCCTGCACGCCGCCCGCGCCGAAGGGGCCGACGATGCGCTGCGCCCCGTGGCGACACGGATGGCCGAGGGGCTGCGCCTGCTCTGCCTCGACGAGATGCAGATCACCGACATCACCGACGCGATGATCGTGGGACGTCTGTTCGAACTGTTGTTCGCCGCCGGGGTTTGCGTGGTCACGACCTCGAACCGCGTGCCGGACGATCTCTACAAGGACGGGCTTCAACGTGACCGGTTCCTGCCTTTCATCGTACAGATCAAGACACGGCTCGAGGTCATGCACCTCGCCTCGCCCACTGATTACCGGCAGAACAGGCTGACCGGGGCGGATGTCTATTTCACCCCGGCCGACCGCCTGGCACACGAGGCCATGGCCGCGATCTGGGTCGACTTCACCGACGGGGCGGGTTCCCCTCTGATCTTGCGCGTGCAGGGCCGCACGGTAGATATCCCGTTGTTTCACAACGGGGTAGGGCGCGCGACCTTCTGGGATCTCTGCGCCAAACCGCTGGGGCCGGCCGATTACCTGGCCATCGCCCAAGCGGTGCGGGTGCTGCTGTTGGAAGACATCCCCATGCTGTCGAGCGAGAACTACAACGAGGCGCGCCGCTTCGTCACGCTGATCGACGCGCTTTACGAGGCGCGCGTGCGCCTGATCGCCTCGGCCGCCGCCGCGCCCGAGATGCTGTATCTCGAAGGTGCGGGATCGTTCGAATTCGAACGCACTGCCAGCCGCCTGCGCGAGATGCAGGCCGCCAGTTGGGCGCCGCCGGGCTGAGAGGCGCGCTCAGGCGGATTCGGCCAGGACGCGTTCCAGAACCGCTTGCGACAGGGGCACCGGGTTGCCACGCATGGATGATGACCCAAGCGCGGCCGCCGCAAGCGCGGGGTAATCGGCCGGAGTGACACCCATCGCGGACAATCCAGGCAGGCCTGCGCGACGGCTCCAGTCGGCAAGCCCGGCCCAACCCTCGACGCAAAGGGCCTCAGAAACCATCCCCTCTGCCTCTTGCATGCGTGCGACGGCCGGGTGACCGGGGTAAAGAGCCGCCGCATTGGCCAGCATCACCGCGGGCAAAAGCGCGCCGCAAACCGCGCCATGCGGCGCGGCCGGGGCCAGCCCGCCGATCGGCCCGGCCAGTCCATGCACCGCGCCCAGACCAGCATTTGCCAGCGCCAACCCGCCCGTCAACGCCACCACCGCCATGTCATCGCGCGCATCCGCATCCTCGCCCTGCATCAGCCGCGCAAGCGCGGCAAGGCCACGCGGGATGGCTGCGCGGCATAGCGCATCGGTCAGCGGATTGGCGCGCGAGGACAGGAACGGTTCGATCACCTGCGTGATCGCGTCAAGTCCAGAGGCCAGGGTGACGGCCCGCGGCGTGCCATCGGCCAGCGCCGGATCGATCAGAACGACATCGGGGATCATGCGCGCATCGCGCAGGCTGACCTTGCGCCGGGCCTCGGGCACGCCGATCACGGCATTCTTCGTGACCTCGGCACCGGTGCCTGCCGTCGTCGGCAAGGCGGCAAAAGGCAACGGGTCCACCCCGAGCGGACGGCCCTCGCCCACCACTTCGAGATGGGTCAGCGGCGGCGTGACAGAGGGGATGAGCGCGGCCAGCGCCTTGCCCATGTCGATGGCGGCTCCGCCCCCCAGGGCGGCAACCGCGTCCACCCCCGCGGCACGCGCCTGGGCAAGGGCGGCCTCAAGCGCGGGCAGGTCGGGCTCGGCCCCGCAGGCGATCCGCAGCGCAAGCACGCCCTGCGCCATCAGCCCCGAGGCCAGCCAGTCGGCGCGCGCGCCCGACGCGCCATGAACCAGCGCCAAGCGACGGCCCATCGCGGCGATACGCGGGGCGGCCTCGGCGGCGACGCCCCGGCCAAACCGGATCTCGCGCGGGGCCGCAAAGCCGAAGGGCAGGATAGGGTTGGTCATGCCTGCATCGTCGCCTGCACCGCGCGGCGCCAGGCGGCATATTTCGCCTGCCGGGTCGGATCGTCCATGGCCGGTTCGAAACGGCGCTCCAGCGCCCAGCCGCGGGTAAAGCCCGCCATATCGGGGTAAAGACCCGCACGCATCCCCGCCAGCCAAGCCGCGCCCAGCGCCGTGGTTTCCAGAACGTCGGGTCGATCCACCGGGGCGCCGATGATATCCGACAGGAACTGCATCGCCCAATCGCTTGCGGACATGCCGCCATCCACGCGCAGCGTGGCAATGCCCGCATCCCCGGCGGCGGCCCCGCCCCAGTCGGCCTGCATCGCCTCAAGCAAGTCGCGGGTCTGGAACCCCACGCTTTCCAGTGCGGCGCGGGCCAGTTCCGCCGGCCCGGTATTGCGGGTCAGCCCGAACAGCGCGCCACGGCAATCGGCGTTCCAATAAGGGGCACCAAGCCCGGTAAAGGCGGGCACCAGGATCACCTGCTGGCCCGGATCGGCAGTTTGCGCAAGCGGCTGGGTTTCGCGCGCCTCGCGAATGATCTTCAGCCCGTCGCGCAACCACTGCACCACCGCACCCGCGATAAAGATCGACCCCTCCAGCGCATAGACCGGCTTGCCATCAAGCTGGTAGGCAATGGTCGTCAACAACCGATTGCGAGACATGACCGGTGTCTCACCGGTATTGAGCAGGGCAAAACAGCCGGTCCCATAGGTTGATTTCATCATGCCGGGACGAAAACAGGCCTGCCCCACGGTGGCGGCTTGCTGATCGCCCGCGACCCCCAGGATCGGGATCGCCCCGCCGAAAAGGTCGGGCCGGGTCAGGCCATACTCGGCGGCACAATCGCGCACTTCGGGCAGCATCGACATCGGAACGCCCAGAATGTCGCACATGGTGGCCGACCACCGCCCCTTGCGGATATCGTAAAGCAGCGTGCGCGCGGCGTTCGTGGCGTCGGTGGCATGCACCTTTCCGCCCGTCAGTTTCCACACCAGATAGGTATCGACGGTGCCAAACAGCAATTCGCCCGCCTCGGCACGCCGGCGCGCGCCCTCGACGTTATCGAGTATCCAGGCCAGCTTGGTGCCCGAAAAATAGGGATCAAGCAGCAGCCCGGTCTTTTCCGACACGCTGGCCTCAAGACCGTCTTCGCGCAGGCGGCGGCACAGCGGTGCTGTGCGGCGATCCTGCCAGACGATGGCGTTGTGAACCGGATCACCGGTCTTGCGATCCCAGACCATCGTGGTCTCGCGCTGGTTGGTGATGCCGATGGCGGCGATGTCGCCGGGCGCAAGGCGGGCCTTTTCGATCGCCGCGCGGCAGGTGGCCGCGGTGGTGGACCACAGGTCGGAAGGGTCATGCTCGACCCAGCCGCTGGTCGGATAGTGTTGAGGAAATTCTTCCTGGGCGACGGCGCGTATCTTCATCTGCGCGTCGAACAGGATCGCGCGGGTAGAGGTGGTGCCCTGATCGATGGCAAGGATATGGGTCATCGTGCCTGCTGCCTCATGCTGCGCGGTGACGAAAGGGGCGGGTCGAGCGGCCGGGGCCCCAAGGCCCCGGCCCGTGATCGGGTCAAGCTTCCCGGATCACTGGTTCCAGGAGGCCACCAGTTCGTCATAGGGAACGGTTTCAGGCGTCTCGCGGGTGTTGTCCAGCGCGGGCTTGGGGGCGCCGGGCTGACCAAGCCAGTATTCCGCGTCGCGTTCCTCGTTCAGCTTGGGCCCGATGTCGCCCTGGATGCCGGCCCGTTCCAGCCGCGCCATCACGTTTTCCATGTCGACGCATAGCGCATCCAGTGCCTGTTGCGCAGTCTTGGCCCCCGACATGGCATCGCCGATATTCTGCCACCACAGTTGCGCCAGCTTGGGATAATCCGGCACGTTGGTGCCCGTGGGCGACCAGCGCACCCTTGCGGGGCTGCGGTAGAACTCGACCAGGCCGCCAAGACGCGGGGCACGCTCGGTGAAGCTGTCATGCTGGATCGTGGATTCCCGCACGAAAGTCAGGCCGACATGGCTTTTCTTGACATCCACGGTCTTGGAGGTGACGAACTGTGCATAAAGCCAGGCCGCCTTGGCGCGATCCTCGGGGGTGGATTGCATCAACGTCCACGATCCCACATCCTGGTAGCCGACCTTCATGCCCTCTTGCCAATAGGCGCCGTGCGGGCTGGGCGCCATGCGCCACTTGGGGGTGCCGTCCTCGTTCATCACCGGCAAGCCCTCCTTGACCGTGTCGGCGGTAAAGGCGGTGTACCAGAACATCTGCTGGGCCACGTTGCCCTGCGCCGGGATCGGCCCAGCCTCGGAGAAGGTCATGCCGGCGGCGGCCGGCGGAGAGTATTCCTGGAGCCACTTGATCGCCTTTTCCACCGCGTAGACGGCCGCGGGCGAATTGGTGGCGCCACCTCGATTGACACAGGCGCCGACCGGCTGGCTGTTCTCGTTGACACGGATGCCCCATTCATCGACCGGCAGCCCGTTGGGTTCGCCCACATCGCCCATCCCGGCCATCGACATCCAGGCATCGGTATAGCGCCAGCCCAGGCTTGGGTCTTTCTTGCCGTAATCCATGTTGCCATAGATCATGCCCTCGACACCGAGATGACCAAGATCGCGGCCGGTAAAGAACTCCGCGATATCCTCGTAGGCAGACCAGGTGACCGGCACGCCGAGGTCATAGCCATAGGCCGCCTTGAAATCGGCCTTGTTCTTTTCGTCGTTAAACCAGTCATAACGGAACCAGTAGAGGTTCGCGAATTGCTGGCTGGGCAATTGGTAGAGCTTGCCATCGGGGGCGGTGGTGAAACTCGTGCCGATGAAATCGTCCAGGTCGAGGCCCGGATTCGTGACATCAGCGCCCTCGTTCGCCATCCAGTCGGTCAGGTTGCGCACCTGCTGATAGCGCCAATGGGTTCCGATAAGGTCGCTGTCATTGACATAGGCATCATAGATGTTCTGCCCCGACTGCATCTGAGTCTGAAGCTTTTCCACCACGTCGCCCTCGCCGATCAGGTCATGGGTGACCTTGATGCCGGTGATCGCCGAGAAGGCCGGGGCCAGCACGTTGGCCTCGTATTCGTGGGTGGTGATCGTTTCCGACACCACGTTGATTTCCATTCCGGCAAAGGGCTGGGCGGCGTCGATGAACCACTGCATCTCGGCCTCTTGCTCGGCGCGGGTCAGCGCCGACATGTCGCCGATTTCGGCGTCCAGAAAGGCGCGTGCGGCCTGCATGTCGGCAAAGGCCGGCGCCCCGAGCAGCGTCAGCGCCAGGCCAAATGCGGTGCTCTGTTTCAAGGATCGTATCATCTGGGTCCTCCCTTTATTGATCCCGTGTCGTGACAAGGCCGCCCTCCTGTCCCGGCGGCCGGCTGTGGCCTATACCCAGCGAAATACCGCCGCGGCATAAAGCATACAGAGAATGAGCGCATAGGGCTGGTTCGCCCCCAACAGCCCCAGCCAGGCGAGGTTGATGAAGGCCGAGCCCAGAAGCGTGATGAAAAGCCGGTCGCCGCGCGTCGTCTCGATCCTCAGGACGCCCACGCGCGGGGTTTCCGGGAAGCGGATCGCGAGGATCGTGAATGTGATCAGCAACAGCGCAATCACCCCGAAAAACGCGGCCGTCGGCCAGGTCCATGCCATCCAGTCCATGTAGAAGCCCCCCTTACACGCGGCCCAGGGCAAAGCCCTTGGCGATGTAGTTCCGCACGAAATAGATGACCAAGGCGCCCGGCACGATGGTCAGCACGCCGGCCGCCGCCAGCACGCCCCAGTCGAGGCCGGACGCCGACACGGTGCGCGTCATCGTGGCCGCGATGGGCTTGGCGTCGACGCTGGTCAGCGTGCGACTCAGCAGCAGTTCCACCCATGAGAACATGAAGCAGAAGAAGGCGGCGACGCCGATGCCGCTGGCGATCAGGGGCATGAAGATCTTCACGAAGAAGCGCGGGAAGGAATAGCCGTCGATATAGGCGGTCTCGTCGATCTCGCGGGGCACCCCCCGCATGAAACCCTCCAGAATCCAGACCGCCAGCGGCACGTTGAACAGGCAATGCGCCAGCGCCACCGCGATATGGGTGTCAAACAGCCCCACGGACGAGTAAAGCTGGAAGAACGGCAACGCGAAGACCGCCGGCGGCGCCATCCGGTTGGTCAGCAGCCAAAAGAAAAGGTGCTTGTCGCCCAAGAACGAATAGCGCGAGAAGGCATAGGCCGCCGGCAAGGCCACCGTTACCGAGATCACCGTGTTCATCACCACGTAGATCATCGAATTGACATAGCCCATGTACCAGCTCGGATCAGTCAGGATCGTGGCGTAATTGGCCAGCGTCAGATCCCGCGGCCAGAGCGAGAAACCGCCCAGGATCTCTGCATTCGTCTTGAGGCTCATGTTCAAGAGCCAATAGATCGGCAGCATCAGGAACAGGATATAGAGCACCATCACAACGGCAGAGCCCTTGACGCGCAGCCTCTTGCGGCTGGTGTCCGCGATCATGTCGCCGGGGATAGAGGCGGTCTTGGCATCGGCCATGGCTCAGCCCTCCCTTTTGTCGAGATTGACCATCACGGTGTAAAACGCCCAGGAAACCGCCAGGATCACGAGGAAATACATCAGGCTGAACGCGCCTGCCGGGCCAAGGTCGAACTGGCCCATCGCCATCTTGACCAGGTCGATCGACAAGAAGGTGGTCGCGTTGCCGGGCCCGCCGCCAGTGACGACAAAAGGCTCGGTGTAGATCATGAAACTGTCCATGAAGCGCAGCAGGATCGCGATCATCAGAACGCCAGCCATCTTTGGCAATTCGATGTAGCGGAACACCGCCCAGCGGCTGGCCTGGTCAATCCGGGCAGCCTGGTAATAGGCGCCGGGAATGGATTGCAGCCCTGCATAGGCCAACAGCGCCACCAGCGACGTCCAGTGCCAGACATCCATCACGACCACCGTGATCCAGGCGTCAACCGCATCCTGCGTGTAGTTGTAGTCGATCCCCGCTGCGCTGAGCGCATAGCCAAGCAAGCCGATATCGACCCGGCCAAAGATCTGCCAGATGGTGCCCACCACGTTAAACGGGATCAGCAGCGGAAGCGCCATCAGCACAAGGCAGACAGAGGCCCACACACCCCGCTTGGGCATGTTCAGCGCCACGAAGATGCCAAGTGGAATCTCGATCGCAAGGATGATCGCGGAAAAGGCGACCTGTCGGCCCAGTGCATTCCACATCCGGTCCGAGGCCAGCAAATCGTCGAACCAGGTCAGACCGGCCCAGAAGAAGCGGTTATTGCCGAACGTGTCCTGCACCGCGTAATTGACCACCGTCATGAGCGGGATGACGGCCGAAAAGGCCACCAGCACCAGCACCGGCAGCACCAGGAACCACGCCTTCTGGTTGGGGGTCTTTTGCATCACGCCGCGCTCCCTTCCACCAGCCAGTCATTGGCATAGACGTTCACGCGGGCCGGATCGAAGGCCACGCGGGTCTTGTCGGAACCGATATTTTCATCCTCGGCCGCGACGATATTGATGTCATGGCCAAAAAACTCGGCCCGCACGATCTTGTGGCGCCCCACATCCTCGACGCGGCGGATGCGCACCGGCAGCCCCTCGGTCGCAGACAGGCGGGCGAATTCGGGGCGCACCCCGATTTCCACCTTGCCAGACAGCGCAGTATAGCCGCGCTCCAGCGCGATCTCGGCACCGTTCACATAGGCACGCGCACCCTCGATCTTGGCCGGGATCACGTTCATGCCGGGCGAGCCGATGAAATAGCCCACGAAGGTATGGGCGGGACGCTCGAACAGGTCCTCCGGGGTGCCGATCTGCACCACGCGGCCGTCATGCATCACCACCACCTTGTCGGCAAAGGTCAGTGCCTCTGTCTGGTCATGGGTCACGTAGATCATGGTATGGCCGAAATCGCGGTGCAGCGATTTGAGCTGTGTGCGCAATTCCCATTTCATATGTGGATCGATCACGGTAAGCGGCTCATCGAACAACAGCGCGTTGACATCCTCGCGCACCATGCCGCGGCCCAAGCTGATCTTTTGCTTGGCATCGGCGGTCAGGCCCCGCGCCTTGCGATCCAAGACCGACTCCATCCCGATCATGGCGGCGATCGTCTGCACCCGCTGTGCGATATAAGACGCCGAGGCGCCGCGGTTTTTCAACGGAAACGCCAGATTCTGACGCACCGTCATCGTGTCGTAAACCACCGGGAACTGGAACACCTGCGCAATATTGCGCTCTGCCGTCGCGGCATGGGTCACGTCGAAATCGTCGAACAGGATGCGCCCGCGCGAGGGCTGCAACAACCCCGAGATGATATTGAGCAAGGTGGACTTTCCGCAGCCCGACGCCCCCAACAGGGCATATGCCTCGCCATCCTGCCAGACATGGTCAAGCTGCTTGAGCGCATAATCGTCTTCGCCCCGCGGGTCCGGCAGGTAGGAATGGGCCAGGTTATCAAGCGTGATCCGTGCCATGTCGCCCCTCCTTTCAGGCGGCCAGCGCATAAGCGGCGGGCGCGGCCAGGCGGCCATCCTCGCCAAAAACGTAGACATGCGCGGGGTCCAGCCAGACGCGCACCTCTGCATCCTTTGCAAAATCCCGCAGCCCGTGGATCACCCCCACCCAGCGTTCGCCGTGATGGTCGAGATGAAGGAAGGTTTCCGATCCGGTCATCTCGGTTACGGCGACACGGGCCACGAACAGCATGGCGTCGTCGGTATGGCGCTCTGCCTCCAGATGGTTGGGGCGAAAACCCGCGATATAGCGACCGTCGGACAGACCGGCCAACCGGCCGGTTGCGGTCACGCTCTGGCCATCGCCGAAGCTCAGCCGGGTGCCGGTCTTGGAAATCGGCAGGAAATTCATCGGCGGGTCCGAGAATACCCGCGCGGTGGTGGCATCCACCGGGCGGCGATAGACCTCGGCGGTGGGACCGAACTGGGTCACCCTGCCCTGCCACAATGTGGCAGTATTGCCCCCCAGCAACAACGCCTCTTCGGGCTCGGTCGTGGCATAGACAAAGATCGCCCCGGACTCTTCGAAGATGCGCGGAATCTCGACCCGCAATTCCTCGCGCAGCTTGTAATCGAGATTGGCAAGCGGCTCGTCCAGCAGGACCAGCCCCGCCCCCTTGACCAGCGCGCGCGCCAGCGCGCAGCGCTGTTGCTGTCCACCTGACAATTCCAGCGGCTTGCGTCCCAGCATCGGGGTGAGTTTCAGCAGTGCCGCCGTCTCGCGCACCTTTGCGTCGATCTCGGCCCTTGGGCGACGTTGCAGCCGGAGCGGCGAGGCAATGTTGTCATAGACCGACAGCGTGGGGTAATTGATGAATTGCTGATAGACCATCGCCACCTTGCGATCTTGCACAGCAATCCCGGTCACGTCCTGGCCCTGCCACAGGATGCGCCCCTCGGCCGGCCGGTCCAGCCCCGCCATCAGCCGCATCAGCGAGGTCTTGCCCGACAGCGTCGGCCCCAAGAGCACGTTCATCGTGCCCTTTTCAAGCGTCAGGTCGGTCGGGTGGATATGCACCTCGCCCCGGACCTTTGTGGTCACGCCCTCCAGAACCAGCGTCATCGCGTTCCATCCTCCCTCATTCCGCCGCCGCGGTTGCAGCCAGCGCACGGCGGCGCGCCGCCATCCAGGCCTCGATCGCCGCGACCTGTTCGGCATCGAGTCGCAGTCCCAGCTTGCTGCGGCGCCAGACCACGTCCTCGGCGGTGCGCGCGTATTCGTGCCGCATCAACCAATCCAGTTCGGCCTCGGTCAGGCCCGCCCCGAAATCCTGCCCCGGTCCATTGGCGGCGTCCAGCATCGCGCGGGCCTCGGTGCCGTAGGCGCGCACCAGGCGCAGGGCCTGTCGCGGCTCAAGTTCGCAATAGGCCGCGCGCAAATCGTCCACCAATGCGCCCACCCCGTCCACCGGGAAATCGCCACCGGGCAGCGCCACGCCGGCGGTCCAGGGGCCGCCGGCCTGCGGGAAATGACGACCGATCTTTTCCAGCGCGGCCTCGGCCAGGCGCCGATAAGTCGTGATCTTGCCGCCGAACACGTTGAGCAGCGGGGCGCCCTGCGCATCGTCAAGGCTGAGAACGTAATCGCGCGTGGCAGCCGTGGCCGATTTCGCGCCGTCGTCATAAAGTGGACGAACGCCGGAATAGGTCCAGACCACGTCCGAACGCGTCACGGGCCGGGCAAAATATTCAGAGGCAAACCCCAGCAGGTAGTCGATCTCGGCATCGGTGCAAACCGCCGGCGCGGCCGGGTCGGGATGGTCGGCATCGGTCGTGCCGATCAGGGTAAAATCATGCTCATAGGGAATGGCAAAGATGATCCGCCCATCCCGGCCCTGAAAGAAATATGCCTTGTCATGGTCGAACAGCTTGCGAGTGACGATGTGGCTGCCACGCACCAGGCGCACGCCTTCGGTGCTGGCGATATGGGCGACATCGCGGATCACCTGCCCGACCCATGGCCCACCCGCATTCACCAGCATCCGGGCGCGCCTGGTGCTGGGGATGCCGGTCTGTGTATCCTCCATTTCGATACGCCAAAGACCGTCCTCGCGCATGGCACCGGTTACGCGGGTGCGGGTCAGGATGGTCGCCCCGCGCGCCTCGGCATCGCGCGCATTCAGGATCACCAGCCGCGAATCCTCGATCCAGCAATCGGAATATTCAAAGGCGCGGCGAAAGGCGGGCTTGAGCGGCAGACCCTCGGGCGCCCGCGTCAGGTCCAGCGTGCGGGTGCCAGGCAGGATTTGCCGTCCGCCAAGATAATCATAAAGAAACAGCCCCAGACGGATCAGCCAGGCAGGGCGGCGCCCGCGCATCCAGGGCATGACCGCGTTCAGCAGGCGCGCGGTGGGCGTTTCGGACTCGAAGCGCATACCCGCGTGATACGGCAGCACGAAGCGCATGGGCCAACTGATATGCGGCATGGCTCGCAAAAGTGTTTCGCGCTCGATCAGGGCCTCACGCACCAGGCGAAACTCGAAATATTCGAGATACCGCAAGCCACCGTGAAACAGCTTGGTCGACGAGGACGACGTTGCCTGCGCAAGATCGCCCATTTCAGCCAGCACGACCGAAAGCCCTCGGCCCGCCGCGTCACGCGCGATGCCGCAGCCGTTGATGCCACCGCCGATCACGAACAGATCGGCAATCTCGCTGTTGCGGTCCGCAGTTGGCACTGCGCTCCTCCCTGACCGTTGCGACATGAGACAACCATGGTCGCGCAATAACCGTCAAGAAAGATTTTCGTTTTTGATCGCTTTAAGCACACCCCACCCTCAACGCCTACTCAAAAGCGCCTATTGCACTACGCAACCAAGAATGTTTCGAACGTGATAGATTGGCAGATCGCGCCTCTCGGACCGATTTCGCGCAGAAACGAAACCCGGCGACCAGAAAATTGCGCCCCTCGCTCGCCATGCGAGACAAACCTTGCTAATCCTCGGAAAACCGCATCGGGGCCCGCCATGTCGCAATCATTCCGCCAGCATGACATCCTCGAAATCGCGCGCGATGAGGGCAAGGTAAAGGTCGAGGACCTTGCCGAACGTTTTGCCGTATCGGTCCAGACCATCCGCCGCGACCTCAGCGACCTCGCCGAGGCCGGCTGGCTGGAGCGTGTTCATGGCGGTGCTGTTCTGCGATCATCGGTCGCCAATATCGGCTACGAGGATCGGCGCGGGATCAACGAAGAGGCCAAATCCGCGATTGCCGCGGCCTGCGCCCGTGACATCCCCGATGGCGCGGCGCTGTTTCTGGGCATCGGCACCACCACCGAGGCAGTCGCGGCCACACTGTTGCACCACCGCAACCTGATGGTCGTCACCAACAACATCAACGTCGCAAACATCCTTGCCGCCAATCCCGATTGCGAAATCGTGCTTTCTGGCGGACGGTTGCGCCGCGCCGATGGCGGGCTGGTCGGCAATCTGACGACAACGATGCTCGAACAGTTTCGCTTTGATATCGCGGTGATCGGCTGCTCGGCGATCGCACCCGATGGCGAATTGCTGGATTTCGACTTCCAGGAGGTCGGCGTCAGCCAGAGCATCATCCGCCGCGCCCGTGCGACATGGCTGACGGCAGATCATTCGAAATTCGAGCGAAACGCCCCGGTGCGCGTGGCCTCGCTAAGCGAGGTCGACCGTTTTTTCACCGATGCCGGGCTGCCCGATGCACTGCGGCAGCTTTGCCAGGACTGGGGCACCGACGTGACGGTATCCCCCCCCGCCTGAACACGGCCGCAAGCACCCCCCTACCCGGCACGGGCGAGCGGCGGATTGCCACCAGGCACCGCGCAGGGCGCGCCATCCCCACCACGGCTTTCCCTCGCGCGCCGTGCGCCCTTGCGGGGGCACACCCCTGTCAGGCCACCCGCATGAATGCCGAATAGCGACATCGTATGTCGTAAATTGGCGCTTTTGATTGGCACAAGGGACGCCGTGACATACAATCCACTCGAATCATGGAGGCTGCCGATGACTTCACCCCGGGCGGGGCGGCGTTGTCGGCCTGGTCACCGGGCATTCGTCCGGCGCGTCGTGTCGCATGAGTGGCAGTCACGCGGCCTGCGTGGTCTATCCCCGGCACATCCGGTGTTGCGGGGCGAAAAATCGAAACCCTTTCCGCGCCGCGGCAAACCCGTTTTTGCCGGTCGGTGCGTGCTGTTCAGGTCTCTGGAAAGGAGAAACAGATGAAACACGTAACCACCCTTGGCGCCCTTGTCGGCGCGCTGGCCCTGCCTGCCGTAGCACAGGCCGATTGCGGCGAAGTCTCGATTGCTGAAATGAACTGGGCCTCTGCCGCCGTCGTGACCGAGGTCGAGAAATTCCTTCTGGAACAAGGCTATGGCTGTACGGTCAAGGTCGTCCCCTCTGACACCGTGCCCGCCGTGACCTCGATTGCCGAGAATGGCGAACCCGACACCGTGTCCGAGATGTGGGTCAACTCGACCGGCGAGGTCTATTCCAAGCTCAAGGAGCAGGGCAAGATCGTGGAACTGGGCGAGGTTCTGAACCCTGGCGGTGTCGAGGGGTGGTGGATTCCTGCATACCTGGCCGAAGAACATCCCGAACTGACCACGATCGAGGGAATTCTCGCCAATCCCGACCTGGTCGGCGGCACGTTCAACAACTGCCCCGATGGGTGGGGGTGCCGCATTGTCAACGACAACCTGATCCCGGCGTTCGATCTGCAAGGGGCGGGCCTGGAAGTGTTCAACCACGGCTCTGGCGAGACGCTGGTCACCTCGATGGCTTCGGCTTACGAGAACAGGGAACCGTGGTTCGGCTATTACTGGGCGCCGACGGCGGTTCTGGGCAAGTACGACATGGTCTCGGTCGATCTGGGCGAATACGACGCCGCCGCGCACGAGGCCAACCAGACCCCGGACAACCCCGACCCCAAGCCCTCCTCCTTCCCCTCCGCGCCGGTTCTGACCGTCGTGACCGCCGACTTTGCCGAGCGCGAGCCTGACGCAGCCGAATTCCTTGGCAAGGTCAGCTTCGACGTGGACACGATGAACAGCGTCGTGGCCTGGATGGACGAGAACGGCGCCTCGGGCGAAGAGGCCGCCGTTCACTTCCTGACCACCTACCCCGATACCTGGGCGGGCTGGCTGAACGATGCCGCGCGTGAAAAGCTGGCGCCGCTGCTGAACCAGTAAACGCGACCGCGGTCGCGGGACGGGCCTGCCCCTGCGGGCCCGTCTTTCATTTAAGGGGCACTCCAGCCCGAAAACGGAGAACCTGAGAATGGCGAGCTATGATTTCTTGTTCGACGGGCTTGGATTGCGTGACTGGTGCGAGGCCGGCACCAGCGACGGCCCGATGTCGATGGCCGACCTGATCGGCAAGGCCGCAGGCGGCGAGGCAGCGGCCCCGACAATCTGGGAACTGCCTTTCCCGTCAATGGATGCGCTGAACGATGCCTGTCCGAACTTCCCCCAGGCGCGCGAACTGACGAAGGGTCTGGAAAACGGCTTTCTGTCCATCAAGGACGGGCTGAGCCTTTTTCTCGACCCGATCACCCAGCCGCTGAGCTGGTCGCTGGAGGCCGCACTGTGGCTGTTCCAGACCGCGCCCTGGTGGATCATGATCCCGCTTCTGCTGCTGGTGGTGCAACTGGTGTCCCGCTCGGTGAAACTGGTGGGCTTCGTGGCGTTATGCCTCGGCTTTCTCGCCTTCATCGACTATTACGATCACGCGATGCAGACGCTGGCGATCATCTTTGTCTGCGCCGCGATATGCGTGCTGATCGGGGTGCCCATCGGCATCGCCATGTCCCGCAGCAACACGTTCCAGAACATAACCACCCCCGTTCTGGACATGCTGCAAACGCTGCCGCCCTTCGTCTACCTGATCCCGCTGATCTTCCTGTTCTCGGTGACAGAGCCGAAACTCTATGGCATCGCGATCATCCTTTACGCCATCGTGCCGGTGATAAGGCTGACCAATCTCGGCATCCGGCTGGTCGACAAGGAGGTGATCGAGGCCGCGGAATCCTTTGGCATGACCTCGTGGCAGAAACTGACCGGCGTGCAGATCCCGCTAGCGCTGCCCAACATCATGGCGGGGGTCAACCAGACCATCATGATGAGTCTCGCAATGGTCGTGATCGCCTCGCTGGTTTCTGCGCCGGGGCTGGGCGTTCTGGTGCTGCGCGGCATCCGCAACCTGGAACTGGGCGTGGGCCTGCTGTCGGGACTTGGCATCGTTCTGCTTGCTGTGGTGCTGGACCGCGTGACCAAGGCAGCCCTGGCGCGCGTGAACGCGGCGCAGAAACATTGAGGACGCAGCGATGAGCGACGATATCAAGATTTCCATCCGCAACCTCTTCAAGATCTTTGGGCCTGACCCGCAGGGCGCGCTGGAACATGTTCGCGCCGGCATGGGCAAATCCGATCTGCTGGAAGAACAAGGTCACGTGCTGGGCCTGAAGGACATCAATGTCGACATGCAGGCCGGCAAGATCACGGTGATCATGGGTCTGTCGGGGTCGGGCAAGTCCACCCTGATCCGCCACCTCAACCGCCTGATCGAGCCCACCGCCGGCGAGGTGATCGTCAACGGCGAGGACGTGCTGGCCTATAACGAGGACCAGTTGCGCCGCCTGCGCCGTGAGAACATGTCGATGGTTTTCCAGAAATTCGCGCTCCTGCCCCATCGCACGGTTCTGGAAAACGCCGGAATGCCCCTGGAGGTGCGCGGCTATGACCGCAAGGACCGGGAAGACGAGGCGCGCAAATGGCTGAACCGCGTCGGGCTGGAGGGGCAGGACAACCAGTTTCCCCACCAGTTGTCTGGCGGCATGCAGCAACGGGTGGGCATCGCCCGCGCGCTGACCTCCAACGCCGACATCATGCTGATGGACGAGGCGTTTTCCGCCCTTGACCCGCTGATCCGCACCGACATGCAAGACCTGCTGCTGGAGTTGCAGGAAGAGTTGCACAAGACGGTGGTCTTTATCACCCATGACCTGGACGAGGCGCTGAAACTGGCCGACCACCTGGTGATCCTGAAGGACGGCCAGATCATCCAGCAAGGCGAGCCGCAGCATATCCTGCTGCACCCCAACGACCCATATATCATGGACTTCATTTCCGACATAAACCGGGCGCGAGTGCTGCGCGTGCGATCCGTGATGCAAAAGACCGACCAGCACCGGCCGGGGCTTGCGGGCGACGTGGATGCCGAGGACACGCTGGAATCGGTGATCGCGCTGTCCGGGGGGGATACAGCGCTTGGCTATCGGGTTTTGCGGCACGGCACACAGGTCGGCATCCTGTCGGTCAAGGACCTTGTCCGCGCCCTTGTTCCGACGGCAGCATCGGAAGAGGGGCCAAGATCGTCGAGCGGCCTGTCCCTGTCGCACGGGACGGGTTCTCGGTGACGATGGGGGCCGCCTGGGCGGCCGGCATCATGCGGGTTCCGACGCTGCGCGGCGACGCCCCCCGTCGCCGTCATGCAGAGCACGCATCTGCAAATTGCGATGCATCGCGCCCTGCAACGGATGATCGAAACCGTCATCGGGGCTCCCATGACCTGGCTCGTCCTCGGGCTGGACCTCGCCATCTGGGATGTCATCGCTATTTTGGCCATCCTGCAAGTCGCAACCGAGGTAATCATCGGCTTCAAATATGGCCCGGGACAGATACTGTTCTCGGCAATGGTGCTTCCGATGACCGCCCTGGGCGATCCAAAGACAGTCGGTGCGGGCATGGTTGCCGAACGCGTCCTCGATACATTGATCGGGGCGACCATCGGTATGGTTGTGACGATCCTGCTGTCCTCGTCGCGTGACCGGCACGGCCTGGCGAACCGGCCCGGAATCCACAAGCCGACCCAGCGGCGCAGCCACCGCGGCGAGGATGAGTTTCGGCGTGAATGCACGGTCTGTGCGAAAACGCACAAACACCAGATATCCATTGCCAGTACCAAGTTTTCGCACGACGCCCATGTCTTTCACGAGACAAGGAGCATCCAATGACGTTCAGACCCGTGTCCGCCACCAGCAAGGCCCAGCCCACCATGGAAGGTGCTGGCGTGCACCTGCATCGTGTCTTCGGGTTCGGCGACCCATCACTGACCGACCCGTTCCTGATGATGGACGACTTTCGAAACGACGATCCGCGCCTTTATTCGAGCGGCTTTCCCTGGCATCCGCATCGCGGGATCGAGACGATCACCTATGTGCTGGAAGGCCAGGTGGAACATGCCGACTCGCTGGGAAATCGCGGCCTGCTCGACGCTGGAAGCGTCCAATGGATGACCGCCGGGTCCGGTATCCTTCACCAGGAAATGCCGTCGGGCAACGCCAAGGGGCAGATGCACGGATTCCAGCTTTGGGCAAACTTGCCCTCGTCGCTCAAGATGACATCCCCCCGGTACCAGGACATTTCAGGAGCCGATATCCCGGTCGAGATCGACGATGACGGGACGATCGTGAAGGTCATCATCGGATCGTTCTGGGGCAAGACGGGCCCGGTGGACGGAATTGCCGCCAACCCTATGCTTCTCGACGTGTCCGTTCCCGCAGGCCAACGTAAAGTGTTGCCCGTCGACACGCGGGCAAACGCGCTGGCCTATGTCTTCGCTGGATCGGGCACCTTCCGCGATGCGAGCGACCCGGTCGGCATCCGCGTCGAAAAGGAATTCCGCGGCACCGAACTCAACATCCGTGACATGACGGGAAACCGAACACTGGTGCGGTTCGGCTCGGGCGACGAGATCACCGTCCAGGCCGGAGACGAGGGTATTCGGTTTCTTCTGATGACCGGCAGGCCGATCCGGGAACCCGTCGCGTGGCATGGACCGATCGTCATGAACACCCGAGAGGAACTTCGGCAGGCGCTGCACGACCTCGACAACGGGACCTTCATCAAACACGCCTGACGCGACCAGGCGCCCCCGACAGACGCGTTGCTGCTTTTGCCGGCGCATGACGTGCAGATCGGCACGTTGCTGAGCAGACGACGGGGCGCGGCACATATGTGCCGCTGATCTTTCAGCCCGGAGAAGCTTTCCAGTTCGACTGGGGCGAGGACTGGGCCATCGCCGATCTTGCCGGCGCTTGTTTTCAGGCGTTTGCCCGTCGCCCCCGCACAGAAATGCAAAGAAAATATGCAATATGATAAAATTGCAAAAATACTTGCACGAATGATTGCGACATGTAACGCTCCGCGGCACAAGAACACTCATGCAAGAAAATTTGCAAACCAACGGGAGAACGCCCATGAAGACGCTCGTAAAGCTCGCGGCAGCCGCCGCATTTTCCCTGACCGCAGCACAGGTCAGCGCAGACGAATTGGTGGTGGCAACCGACACCGCCTTTGTCCCCTTCGAATTCAAGCAGGACGGCAAATATACCGGCTTCGACATCGACATGTGGGATGCCATCGCTGCGGAAATCGGCATGGAATACGAGTTGCGCCCGATGGACTTTGCCGGGATCATTCCCGCGTTGCAGACTGGCCAGGTCGATGTCGCGCTGGCTGGGATCACGATCAAGCCGGAACGCGAGGAAGTCATCGATTTCTCGGACGGCTACTATGACAGTGGCTTTCGCCTGATGGTGCCGACCGACAGCGAGGTCGCCGATTGGGACGATCTGGCGGGTAAGACGCTGGCGGTCAAGACCGGGACCTCGGCCTCTGACTGGGCAGAAGAAAACCTGCCCGATACCGAGTTGCGCAAGTTCCCGAATATCGACAACGCCTATCTGGAACTGCGCACCGGCCGCGTCGATGCCGCCATGCACGATACACCCAACGTGCTGTATTACATCGCGCAGGCGGGCAACGGCCAGGTCAAGGCCGTTGGCAGCCAGATGATGGCCCATCAATACGGCATCGCCTTTCCCAAGGGCAGCGAGTTGGTCGAGTCGGTGAACGCGGCCCTCGCCAACATGCGCGCGGACGGGCGCTATGACGCCATCTACGAAAAGTGGTTCGGCGCCAAGCCCGGCGAGTGATCCGTTGCAACACTGGGCCGGGCTGAGTTGCCCGGCCTCCCCATCCCTCCTGATCGCGGAGGTTTCCCATGGAAACGGATTGGTCCGTCATCTTCGACTACCTGCCGGCGCTGTTGGCCGGTGCCAAGACAACCGTATACATCACTATTCTCGGCCTTGTCGGCGGCATGGTCCTGGGCACGCTGGCAGGTCTGATGCGCGCCTATGGCGGCTGGCTGCTGAACGCCATCGCGTTCGTCTATATCGAGGCCATCCGCGGCACACCCATCGTCGTGCAGGTGATGTTCCTTTACTTCGCGCTGCCCGTTCTGGCCGATATTCGCATCGATCCGATGTCGGCCGCGATCCTGGCGATCGTGGTCAATGCAGGTGCCTATATCGCGGAAATCGTGCGGGGCGCGTTCCTGTCGATCAGCAAGGGCCTTACCGAGGCGGGGCTGGCCATTGGCCTGCCGCACTGGAAGGTGCTGCTTTACATCGTCGGGCCGCTGGCCTTTCGCCGGTTGATCCCGCCGCTTGGCAACCAGTTCATCGTCAGTCTCAAGGATACGTCGCTGTTCATCGTGATCGGGGTGGGCGAGTTGACCCGCACCGGCCAGGAAATCATGGCCTCCAACTTCCGCGCAGTCGAGATCTGGACGGCGGTCGCCATCATCTACCTGATCATGACCGGCACCCTGACCCTGATCCTGCGTGTGACCGAAAAGCGGATGAAGATCCTATGAGCATCATCGAGTTTCGCCAGACCTCCAAGCATTTCGGCCCGCTCAAGGTGCTGGACCATGTGGATTTGTCCATCGACGAGGGCGAGGTCGTGGTGCTGATCGGTCCCTCGGGGTCGGGCAAATCCACGCTCTTGCGCTGCATCAACGGGCTGGAAACGATCACCGGGGGCGATCTGATCGTGGACGGTCTCAGCGTGACGGGGGGCAAGAAACAGCTGCGCGAGATCCGGCAAGAGGCCGGGATGGTGTTCCAGCAGTTCAATCTTTTTCCGCAACTGACCGCGCTTGAAAACGTGGCCTTTGGCCCGCGCAAGGTGCGGAACCTGTCGAAAGAACAGGCCGAAGAGGTCGCCATCGACCTGCTGGACAAGGTCGGCCTTGCCGAAAAGGCGGGCCACTACCCCGCGGAACTGTCCGGCGGTCAGCAACAGCGCGTGGCCATTGCCCGCGCCCTGGCGGTCAAACCCAAGGTGATGCTGTTCGACGAGCCGACCTCGGCGCTGGACCCCGAGCTGAAGCAAGAGGTGCTGAACGTGATGCGCCAGTTGGCGACCGAAGGTATGACCATGGTCGTCGTCACCCACGAGATGAACTTTGCCAAGCAGGTTGGCACGCGCCTGATCTTCATGGAACACGGCAAGATCGCCGTGGACGGTCACCCGCGCGAGGTGATCGACACGCCCCCCAACGACCGGATGAAGGACTTTTTGCAGCATGTCGAATAGCGGGCGCAACGATTTGGGCTGGCATCAGGCGGCCGGTACGCCCTTCGACATCGGGGCCAGCCTTGGCACGCACGGTCGCGATGCCGTGCATCGCCACCTGATCACCAGCCCGATCTGGCACAGGGTGAATGCCCCCGACCACGCGGACCGGCTGGCGCGCCTGACCCGCAACACGCGACAACGGTTCCCCACAATCTGGGCCGAAATCGAGGGGCTGGCCGCCGGGCTGGACCTGCCCGTGGGCCAGGTCATGGCGTGGAACTGCCGGGGCGATCTGCTGGCGTCTGCACCCGATGGCTGCACCACCGTGCAACTGCCCGGACCACACCCGGTGATTGCCCATAACGAGGACGGTTTGCCCTTTTTCCGCGGGCATTGCTTCATCGCAGAGGTGCAGCCCGACACCGGCCCCGGCTTCTTGTCCTTCTGCTATCCCGGCTCGCTGCCCGGACACACATTCGCGCTGACAACCGCGGGCCTGGTACAGGCTGTGAACAACCTGCGCCTGCTGGGTATCGAACCTCAGGTGCCGCGTATGGTGTTGGGCCGCGCGACGCTGGCCGCTGGCATACGGGACAAGGCCCTGCCGCTGTTACAGGCCGCTCTGCCGAGCGGCGGCTTTCACTTCACCCTCGGCCAACGGGGGGAGCACAGCTTGATCGGTATCGAATTTGGCACCGGCCACCCTGCGACACACCAGATCGCAGTCCCTGCCCTGCATGCCAACCATGCGCTGCGTATGGACGGTCCGCAAATCGTGACCGACTCGTCCCGCGACCGGCAGGCGCGCGGGAACGCCCTTCTGGCCGGCGGCGTGGACGATGCGCTGGCAATCCTGCGCGATACCGCCGGGCCGGGCCTGCCGATCCGGCGCGACGATCCCGAAGACCCGGATTGCGAGAACACGCTGGCCACGGCACTGTTCCGCATCGGAAAGAACAACGTGGAATGGACCATTTATGACCGGGTCAGCAAGCAGAGCGTCTACCGAGGCGGCGACATCCCACATCGCGCCGCCTGAAACCGTTGATGAGTTGCGCGCGCTGTTGCTGGGCATCGCGCGCGGTCAGGTGGACATTCCTCTGGGGCCCAAGGCCCGGCGTGCCTTGGGGCAGATGCTGGATTTGCAGGGCGATCCCGCGCTGGTGTCGATCACCGCACTGGGCGAACGGTTGGAGGTAAACCCCTCAACCATCACGCGGCTGGCGCGCACACTGGGCTATCCCGGCTTCGGGGCCCTGCAAGAGGTTCTCTTGCGTTCGGCCAGCGCGCCCGGCGCATTCTACACCCAACAGGCTCGCCGGGCGCTGGATACCGCGGATGCGCCCAGCCAGGCCAACGCCGCGCGGCTGTGCCGGGAAACCCAGGCCAACACCGACCGCTTCCTGGACGGGTTCGATGCGCAAGCCTTCGATCGCGCGGTCGAAATGATTGTCGAGGCCCCGCGCCTGTCGGTCTATGGCATTCGCCAGTTCCATGCCTTCGCCAGCTTTCTGGTCTATGGGCTTCGCATGATCCGATCCGATGTCAGCCTGCTGGACAGCAACGCCCTGGGCCAGGCCGAGGGGCTGGCGGCCCTGCACGCCGGCGATGTCCTGATCGTGGCCAGCTGCAATCCCTATTCCACCCCGGTCATCAAGGTGACCCGCGCCGCGGCAGAGAAAGGGGTTCGCATTCTTGCGATCACGGACATGGTCAGCTCGCCCCTGATGCGGCACGCCGAGGTGGCCCTGTTCGTCCCGCACGAAACAAGCTTCATCTCGAACTCCCTGTCCACCTTCATCCTTGCCGGGGAATGCCTGATCAACGGCTGCGCCGCCGCCCGGCCCGTGTCGACCCGCAACGCGTTGGAGGAACGCGACCGCATGATCCGCGCCCTCGATATCGAAACCTGAGGCTCAGCGCCGGATTTTCGGCAGCTTGGGCTGCCAATAGGCGCCGTAATCCTCGCGCAACGCCTCATAGGCCGCGATCCGCGCGCGCGCCGCCTCGCCACCCGACTGAACCAAGTGGGCCAGCAGGCAATCCAACACTGCCATCGCTCCGGACAGGCAGCCGAAATGGTAGGTTGAGTGGGTCGAGACCTGCAAGAACAGGTCGGGCCGGATATCGGGGGCGATCATTTCCGAATCCGACAGCAGGATCACCCGTGCCTTGCGGTCGCGCGCCAGCCGCAGCGCCTTGATCGTTTCGGCGCTGTAGGGCGGGAAGCTCATCGCCATCAGCACATCCCCCGGCCCGACCGAGATCATCTCGTCCAGCGGGCTGCCCATGTTGCGGGGGATCAGGTGCAGGTTGGGCAGGGCCATCGTAAACGGTGTTCTGTCCCCACCTTCCTGTGATTTTCCGGTTCTGCGAGTCCTTTCCTGTTGGATGACAGGGGTGGAGTTTCTCCATGGAGACT
>NZ_SLXU01000008.1 GCF_004343505.1 Rhodovulum bhavnagarense
GGCTCCGCGCCCGGCGCGCTTGTCCAACCCGAAACCGAACACTATCAACCCCAAGGACTCTCGTTATGAACGAGGGACGACCGGGGGGCAGGTCACCATCTTACCGAAAATGGATCACTCTCGGGGGTCTATCGCTACCCCCAAACCCAGCTCGTCAGACTTGGAGAATTCCCTCTCCACCGACACCGAACCATGTCCAACCGACCGCCCGATTGACCCGCGCCACGCCGTGGAGGCCATGCCATGGAGACGACTTCATCGAGACCAACCGAGGCGGGTTGGAACGCGAGCGGCGTCAAAGTATGCTTTACCCGAACCATGATGGCTATTACTCGGATCAGAGGTTTTCCTCATATTACGCATAAGTGTCGCGTTCACGCTTCGATGCAGGCCTTGATGTCAGCGAAGAGTGCTTTCAGGTGATGACCGGACATGTCGAGGATCGGCTCGAACATGAAAGAGTTCAGATGGATATTCTCTGGCGTCATCAGCGCAACTCGTTTGACCGCACGTAAGACCTTCTCGTCGCAATCTCCCGACCTTTCATATTTGCGGATCAGCTTGCTAGTCTGATTCTTCCGGATCGCCCCGACGTATTCAGGGTCGTTTATCTCGTCGATCAAGACTTGCTCTGCCACGAGCCTGATACCAACAGACAGCGCGATCTTCTGTTCGAGCGTCAGGTTGTCATCATCGAGATCGCAAATCTCGCCGCAGACGGACATGATCAGATCGAATACGCTTCCTCCTATGCCACTAAAATCCGTGAACGATCCTGCGGCTAGTACCGATTGATATACGGTATGGAGGTCTTGCACGGTTAGCGCCTGCGTCTGATCCTTCATATGGAGCAGAGAAGTCAGGGTCTGGAATGCCTCTTCATTGCCGACATACTCGGCAAGATTTCGGACAAAAGGAACCGACGCCACCAAGACAACCGGAGTCGTAAGATTGTTCTTCCAGGTCTCGAACGGGTTGTCACTGATGCTGTCGGGTATCAGCTGTAGTGCGCCATTCAGCCGGTTGCAAAGGAGCTTGTTATCACCGAAAACACCAAGACGACCCCGCACCGTTCTGTAGAAATCATAATTGTGGGTCAGAATAATAAGGTGGAAATTCTCTTCGGAGCGCATGTCATTCAGGTACTCGATAATCGCGTACTTATTTTTATAGTCAAAGGAATCTGCAATATCATCAAGCACAACCAGTGTCTCGATGCCAGCTTTCCGCCGCGCTTCAACCTCGAAGATAATATTCAGAATATACAGAGCGCGTTTTTCACCATTGCTGAGACCTTTATCCAGAATATTCCTGTCTGTTTTTCTAGGCGCTCCGTTATCGCGATCCTCCACATAGAACGTAATTTGCGGCGCGGATACATTCAGGACAGCATCACCCTTGTTTTCCACCTTGACTGTAAAAGGGACTGAGAAACGATCATTGAATTGGCTGATCACTGACTCCCATCGTGTTTGTTCTTTTTCGGCTTCGCCAATAATTTCCTTGATCTTCTCCTTACTAGAATCGTATTCCTCGATCAGATCGAAGTATTCGCTACTGCTTTCGACGAGATAAGAAATCCAGACCCGCTGCTTGAACGCGTCGATATCCGATAATTCTGCAACAACAAAAGGGTTCTCGATTAGATAATCCCGAAAGTTCCTGAGTTCCGCGGTCGTCAGTGTATTGTCTACTTTCTGGAACATCTCCGCGAGCTTCGGGTCCGTGAGGATTTTCTGTTTCTCGGACTCGATAGCGTCAATCAGCTCGGCTTCTGTTGATATTTCGCTACGTTCACCCTGATGGTTGAGGTTGACGGAATGGCCGCCATCGAACCAGCCGTTGGACTTGAGATTCTTAGCTATTGTCTCCGCGTTGCTGTGGTTGAACACGCCCTTTTTGAAGTAAAGGGAGCTATCGAGGATCTGCTCATAAATCTTCGTATAGTCGTCAATCAGAGTCTTGACGTCAGAGTTCTGCAAAAACTCTAAAACTTTGTCGCTAAAGAGCGTCTTATATTTTAGTCCGGAAAACTGGGAATGAGCTCCCTCTTTGACTTCACGCTCCAAGCGCGCGAGCGCCACTAGCACGTCTTCCTTTCGGACCTTGAAGGCTCCGGCGATTGCAGCATCGATATCTTTGCTCAGTCCGGACGGTTTTTTTAGAGCCTTGAATAGCTTTTCCTTCTTCTCCGCAATACTTCCGAAAATGTCGTCATACCGTGCTTTTAGCTCTTCGCTGGCGAGGAGCGTCGATATGCGTGACGACTGATATTTGTCATCAACAGAGTCGATGACAAAGACCGACTCGCGGTCGATTGCCTGGCCGCCCTCATCCGCAATCGATAATTCACTCACTCGTTCGGGGAAGAAAATGTCTTCTGGCTTCTTATTTAATGCGTATTGGCGCATGGTTTTTGCCAGCGAAGTCTTCATTACCCCGTTCGGCGCGTAAACGAGGACAGGCATATTGTTGTTGGAGAAGTCAAAAGTATGCTCTAGGGCGTCTATCCCGTAGCAATTCTTCATGCCGATGTGAACTTGCTGTACCATAACTATTTAAACCTCTTCTACCTCAACAAATTTGAGCATATCTTCGACTGATGTTGACTTTATGTAGCGCGCAGAACTGGCGTCTTTTCCTTCTGCAAGAACAGCGAAGTGTCGTTCGCCGCACTTAATCTTCGCCCCTTCTTTGTGGCGCAGGTCATCCCACCAGCCGCTACTTTTTGTCTCCACTACGAAGTAAAGTTTTTCGCCTCCGTCATCCTCAACCAGAACCGCCCAATCAGGATTATAGGTGCCCAGCGGCGTTGGCACCTTGAACCAGGGCGGAAGCTTAGCATAGACCTTCACCGCCTCATTGGCTTCAAGGTCTTCCGCAAACCGCTTCTCAGTGCCAGCTGAGTCATAAACAACATGCTGATAAACCGATTTTTGCGTCTCCAAGGTATTTTTTAGATATCCTGTCAGCTCTTCCTGTTTGAACAGCTCTTGAGCATAGAAATGGTCGTCGCCGATGCGCTGATAGCGAATGCCGTCCACTAGCGCGAGGCGCTTGGTGCGGTTAATCGCTTCTTCGGCAATGTCGATGAACTCTTGCGGATTCTTTTTGAAGTCGTGCAAACGACGGCTGTTCGTCAAGATTTCGACCAAGCTTTTACGCGTGAGGTGCGTCTTGTCCTGAAGATCGGTAAGCAGATCGGGCAATTCAATATCGCTCTCGTTTATCGTCGAGAATAACGACGTATCGCCCTCATTTGCCTGCACTCCCCCTTTGCCGATAGCGATGTCTGCCTTACGGAAACGAGCCCGTGTCTTGGTGATCGGCGGAGCGTCCCGAATAGCTGTCGCGCAGTCCTCGAGCAGCTTCGGATTGTCGAAGTCCACGCGATAGGTGGTCTTGTGCTTAATCCTGTCCCAAAGCTGCTTGAATTCTTCGCTCTCCAAAACTGCCTCGCGAGTACGGATGGTCACGCGCTCGTCGGCATTCTTGATATCCAGCTTGCCTGCAAGCTTGCGCAGAATGTCCTTGATGTCCGCTTCTTGCTCTCCGAATTCATCGGGTAACGTCAGCGTGTCTTCCTTCAACGCCGTACGCAGGGTGTCGAGCACTTTGCCCCGAGTATCCAGGAACCCTTCGCCCTTCAGGAAGTCCCACACCGCTTCCGACTTCTCCACGCCGAGCGGCGCGGTCGTGCCGTCGTCGGCAGTCACGGCGATGTTGGCGAACTGGTGTTTCTCCACCACGCCGAAGCGGATGCCCGTGTCCGCTTCAATCTCTTTCTGAAGGTTCTCGGCGAATTGCTCATAACTCTCCGTCGCGATGACGGTCAGCGTGTTCACATCGAAACCACGTAGGCGGTTTCCTTCCTGATTGACGCAAAGACGCAGACCCCGACCGAGCGTTTGTCGCCGCTCACGCTCAGTGCCCATGTCGCGCAGGGCACAAATCTGAAAGACGTTCGGGTTGTCCCAACCTTCTTTCAGTGCCGAGTGGGAGAAGATGAACTTGAGCTTCGAGTCAAAGCTCAGCAGCTTCTCCTTTTCCTTCATAATCAGGTTATAGGCGCGTTCTGCGTTGTCGCGGTTCGTCTGGTTGTTCTCAGCCGTTTCCGTCCATCCGCCTTTCTTGTCTATGGAGAAGTAGCCGTTGTGGACTTCATCCGCCTCGATATCGAGATCAACCTTCTCGAAGAGCGTCTGGTACGCTTCGCTCTTGGCGAGCTTGCGGTATTCTTCCTCAAACATCAGGGCGTACTTGCCCTTCACAATGTTCCCGTCTTCATCGTACTGGCGGTAGAACTCCACGCTGTCGATGAAGAACAGGCTCAGCACCTTCACATCGCGCTTTTGCGAAGCGAAGCGCATTTCCTTGTCCAGATGCTCTTTGATGGTGCGGCGTATCATCAGCCGCTTAAGATCGTCAGGGTTGACGCCGCCGACTTCTTCCCCTGGGTGAAGGGTGACTTCGCCGCCTGGCATGCTCAGCTCCATCGACTCATTACCCTTGCCGCAGTTGATCGTGCCTATGCGGAAGTTCTCGTAGATCGTGCGACCTGTCTCTTGCTCCAGATCGTCGCCGTCTTCGACCGTCAGGATATCTCGCCGCACGTTGCCGCCGCGCAGGAAGTCAGCTTCGATCTTCGCACTGATAGAGCCGCCTCGATTGTGGGTTGAGAGTAGCTTCACGAACGGTTTGTTGTGCCCGCCCTCGACTTCGAGCGAGGCAACCTCGATCTGCTTCACCAGCTCCCGCTCATAGGCGTCCACCGCGTCCAGGCGATAGACCATGTGGTGCTTGTCCACATGGGTTGCCGAATACCGCAGCGTACAAAGCGGGTTCATGTCATTCAGAGCTTCCTTGCCTTTACCCTTCAAGCCGCCGTCCACACTTTGCGGCTCATCCACAATGATGATCGGGTGGGTGGCACGAACAAGGTCGATGGGTTTTTCGCCGCCCGTCTTCTCGCTGTCCTTGTAAAGATTGTTCACATCCTTTTTGTTAATCGCCCCGACCGTGGCGACCATGATCTGGATGTTCGGACTCGTCGCAAAGTTCCGTACTTGGCCGAGTTTCGTCGAGTCATACAAGAAATACTCATACCCCTTCGCAATCGGGTAGAGGTTTTCGAAGTGGTTGCGGGTGATTTGGAGCGTCTTATAGACGCCTTCCTTGATCGCGACGGACGGGACGACAATCACAAATTTGGTAAAGCCGTAGCGCTTGTTCAGCTCGAAGATGGTGCGAAGATAGACGTAGGTTTTCCCCGTGCCGGTCTCCATTTCTACCGTAAAGTCACCGGTCGTCAGCGACTCTGACGGACGGAGGCCATTGCGGAGCTGAATGGTGCGTAGGTTCTCAAGGATTTCATCATCCAGTAACTCAAGGCGGTTACCGATGCCGAGTTCGCTTTCGGTGATACCGAAGGAGCCTTGCCCAGTGTCATCGGGGCGATAGGTAACGGTGAATTCCGTACGGTTGATTTCCTGTCCTTGAAAAAGATCAACGACCGATTCAATCGCTGTCTGTTGATAATCAAGATTGTCTTCAAAATGCAGTTTCATGTGCGTTCTCCAATCTTAAAGGCTGCGCACATGAGCGATGCCGTTCTGTTCCAGAATGGCGGTCATGTTGGTTTTAGCGATGTCATCCGCGAAGGCGCTATCGCGGAAGACGACTTGTGTGTCCGAAGCAGGCTCAAGTTCCTTATGCCAAGCGCTAATGTCTCGCGCCAGCGGCTCGATCTCGTTGTTTGCAATCTTCTCGTCAAGGCAAGCGAACAGCACACCGAAGCCAATGCTATAGACTGTTTTTCCTACGATACTTTTCTCTTCAATCGGGACGGTCAGATCGACACCGCGCTTGAGCAGCAATTCGTACAGAACGTCTTTCTCGCTCCGGCCTTCCTCCAAGTGCTCAGCATGATCGAGCAAGCTTTGCTCAAGATCAGCCATGTCAGGGTTCCAAGCGCGGATGTTGCTGCTGTCGAGCTTGAAGACTTTGAAGCCAAGATCACCTTTATAATCAGAGTTCTCTGCCTCGATTGAGGCTTTCACAAGCCGCGCTCGCTCTTTTCCAATCTCACATATGTTTGCAGGAAGCCCTTTCTTGGTTAGGTATCCAATCGCGTTTTTGCAAGTTTTTTTGGCCGTTCCCGAAGCGGCTTTCTCCATGGCATGGAGGTCTTCAGGAAGTTGAACCATAATTGCCCTACACGAGCTGCCGAGCTCAAGATTCAACAGAGAAACTGCGTGCAAAGTACTCGCTGAGCCTGCGAAGAAATCTAAAACGACGTCATCACTTTTGACTCCGAAGGCTTTGAACAAGTCCTTCAGTAGAAATTCATCTTTTGGATTGGTGAACAGTTTGTCCCCAAACAGTTTTTGCAGGCGTTTTGACGCCGAACGACCATCAACAAACCGCATGCTCGTTAAGCTTTGCTGTTCCGTGTCCTTCAAATAGGTCTTGTTGTTGGGAACAGTTGTGTGGTCGGCTCCAAAATGAACCCGCTTCTCCTTAATTCGTTGAAGTAGAGTTTCCTCAGGATAACGCCAGCCAGTAGAGGGCATTTTGCAGACCTCGCCCGTCACAGGATGCCTCACATCGTACACATATTGTCCGTCGTTGGGGCCTGAGATGTTGTCAGGAAAGTAGACGCCGCGCTCGTCCATCCAGCTGTAGTGCTTGCTGTCCCTTATAGGGTTTGAATCTGGGAAGCTCTTGTAGAACTCCAGAGCGGCTTTGTGGATTGCTTCCCAATCGTCCCCGTGCTCCCTCCGAAAGCCTTCGAATGCTTTATAAATTTCGTCCAAGCCAGCCTTCTTTTCGACCCACTCGCCGCCGTTCGCATCCTTGTTCTTGGTGAACACCACAAAGTATTCATGCTGCATGGATACATACATCTGGTCATTTTTGCTGCTGTTCTTCCAAATAATCTCACCGCAGAAGTTTTCTTCGCCAAAAACATCGTCCAAGAGTTTCACTAGGTTTGCGTTTTCGTTTTCATCAATAGATACAACAATTATACCATCGTCCCGCAGGAGGTTTCTCGCGAGTTTAAGTCGCGGCAGCATCATGTTGAGCCAGTTCGTATGCTTTCTTCCAGATGACTCCTTATTGCTGGAAAACTTCAAGCCCGCGTCGTCAACTTGGCCAGTGTATCGGAGGTACGTATCCAAGTTGTCTTGGTAATTGTCGGGGTACACAAACTCTTTGCCTGTGTTGTAGGGCGGGTCGATGTAAATCATCTTTATCTTGCCTGCGTAGCTCTTCTGCAGGAGTTTCAAGACTTCAAGATTGTCACCTTCAATGAAGAGGTTTTGCGTGGTGTCCCAATCGACGCTCTCTTCGGGGCACGGACGCAATGTACCAGTTGACGGTGTGAGGGCGATCTGGCGGGCTTTCTTCTTGCCGTGCCATGATAGACCATACTTCTCCTCACCGTCCGCTACCTGATCTCCAAGAAGTTGGCGTAGTGTATCGAAGTTGATGCCATCTTCGCTGAAGGCATCTGGGAAGATAGCCTTCAGGGCTTCGATATTCTCCTCGATGAGGTTCAGGCTCTCGCCATCCTCGTGTTTCAATGCGTCCATTGCTCTTTCCTCATAGTTCGTTGCGAACCGCTTCGATGCGGTCATTCAGTTGCTTAATCTTGGTATTCAGGCTGACCTGCGTTCCAAGATTTTTCTCGTTCTTCAGCTTGTTGCGGAGTTCGCTCCGCTCTTGATGAAACTTCTCGATCTGTCGGAGTGCCGCCAGGCGCTCCGTCTTGCCCTTCGGCGTCTTGCCCGCTTCGGCTTTAAGCGCGTAGCGTCCCGTATGGACGGCACAGTTCAATGCGATGATCCGCGCGACCGCATCCTGGTAGAAGTCGTACAGGTTGCGATAGCTGAAATTCGTGACGCGGAAATCGGACAAGAAGGCGGCCTGCGCCTCATCAGGCGCGGCCAATTCTATCCAGCCCGTGTCATAGCTACCTTCGGTAACGATCTTGTTCGCGTCGGCGCGGTTTATCCGCTTGTCGGCAGCGGTGATCGCCAGCCGTGAACCGCAGACGAAGACGATCAGGAGCGGATAGGGGATTGCCTTCTGGATGACCGATGCAATCCGAGCGTGACGACCTGCGGCGGTAAGCATCACCTGCAAGATCGCGATCTCAAGATATTCGCGCGCGTCGTCCTCAAGCTTGGGGATATTGATCGTTGAAGGCTTGATCGTGTAGCGCCATTCGATGCTGTCGATGTCTTCGACAAAGGCTTTCTTGTCTGTCGCACCTAGCTGCCCATGCTCATAAAACTGTTTCTTGAACAGGCGCTTGCCGAGGTGGCAGGCTTCGGGAACCGCCAAATTTTCGTGGAACTGATCGAAGGTGCGGATGTCTGTCATGGCGCGTTCACCACCATGTAGCTGATCACCTCGAAGTCCTCCATGCACTGGAAGCTGTCTTTGGTGAGGTTAGTACCGCCTCGCGAAAACAGGCTCTCCACACCTTTCTCTTCGGACTTGCCGACCACGCTTGCGACGGCAGCTTCCAACAGGGCGCGATAATGGCTCATGTCGCGCCCGTTCTTCGTCCTTGCGTTCATGCGAGCGACCGCATCTTTGTCTACTGAGCGCGTGCCGAGACCATGCTTTTTTAGGACATCGAGCACTTTCTTCGATTGCGTGAAAGTCAAGGCGACCTGACCATCGTCGCTGACATAGGCGAGGTAGTAGGGGGCGAGCGCGTAGCCGTCATCATTTCTGACGGGCTTACCCACGTTTTTCAGGCAGAAAACAACACCAGGTGGCAGACCGTCGAGCTTGAGCGCATGGTCGAGCGTTGCGGCAGCGAAAAGCCCTGTCGGAGCGCTCTCCAGCTCATCGAGGTGCTCCTTCATAAATGCCGATAAATCCATACGGAAGTCGTTCAGCGTTAGATCGGCAATCGACACCCCGCCGGACATATCTTCAAGATCAACCACGGTCTTTTGGAGTTGTTCGAGCTGCTTACGCCGATACTCCAAATCTTTCATTTGGCCTGCGCTGTCCTGCTCGATCACGTTCTCTTCGCCCGTCGCGGAAATATCGAGCAGCACCATGCGTCCGCTTACACGAGCCTCAAGGTTGATGTACTCATCCAGCTCCATGTTCGGCCAGAAGTTCACAAGCTGAATGACTTCGTTCTTCGAGCCAAGACGGTCGATACGCCCGAACCGCTGGATGATCCTTACAGGGTTCCAGTGGATGTCATAGTTGACTAGGAAATCGCAGTCCTGAAGGTTCTGGCCTTCAGAAATACAGTCCGTAGCGATTAGTAAGTCGATCTCTTCTGTCGCGCCCTCATCGATCTTGGAACGCTCCTTCGAGAAAGGTGAAAATGCTGCGAGCAGGCTGTCAAAGTTGTTGCTTTGGCCAGGCATGTTCGTCTTGTTTGTGCCACTACCCGTGATCTGCGCAGCATTGATGCCGAGCGTATCCTTAGCCCATCCCGCAATGTTTTCGTAAAGGTAGTTAGCCGTGTCGCTGAAGGCCGTGAAGACGACGATCTTGCGGTTGCCCGCGTTGATCGGGTTATTGCACTTATCAGCGATCAGATCGCGCAAGCCGTGTAACTTGGCATCTCGGGCAGCCTCGATCTTGCGTGCTTCTTCTAGCAACTCAGCCAGCTTGGTGCGATCATCCTTCAAATCTTGTCGCCAGCGGTGCTCATCTATGTCTTTGATGAGCACCTTCACCTTGCGCCCGATCAGATAGGCGTCGAATTCTGGATCATCCGTTTCGACATCCTCAATACCGAGTTCCTCGATATCGCTGGCGCTATGGTTTTCGAGCTTTTCAAGCAGGCTTTCCACTTCCCCAAGCAGCTTCTCAAGCGTTAGACCAAAGGAATTAATGGAGCTTTCCATGCGCTTGAGAAGGTTCACGCGCATTAGGTGGATGAGGCTCTGTTCGCGGTCGATCTGACGGAAGACAGACTGTCCGCCTTTTACCTGCACATCATATTTTCGGCTATATTCTTCACGCTTGTCCGCCCGAACATACTTTAAAGGCGAATAGGCGCTAAGGTTTAGCTTGCGGATTGTGCGGTTGATCTCACGCAGTGGCGGGAACTGCCCCAGCGTATCGATATCCGCTTTGATGTTGATCGGCTGGAGGCGCTCAGGGAATGAACCGATCTCAGATACATCGTAGTATTTCTCGATATGCTTGCGTGACCGCGCAATCGTGAGAAGGTCGAGCAGCTTGAAGTAGTCGAAATTCATGCTGTCGAGCAGTGCTTCGACCGTTCTTTCGCTCTCTTCATGGCGCAGCCAGTTGTTGAAGCGCGTCTGCGCCTTACGCAACGTCTCCTCAACGCTGCCGATACCCTGTTCACTGTAGGCACTATCTATGCCTTCGGTGATGAACGCGACCTGGTTCTTCAGGTCGTTCATGCGGTTGTTCACAGGCGTTGCCGAAAGCATCAGCACCTTGGTCTTCACGCCCGAGCGGATAATCTCGTCCATCAGACGCGAGTAACGCGTAAGCCCTTCCTTGGCAGAACTGGAATTGCGGAAGTTGTGCGATTCATCGATGACCACGAGGTCATAGTTTCCCCAATTCAGCGTTTCGAGATTAATCTCCCCCGACCGGCCTTGCAGGCGGGTCAGGTCGGTGTGATTCAGGACGTCATAGTTGAAGCGGTCTGAAGCGAGCAGATTGCGCTTATCGTTGACCGTGTAGACCGTCCAGTTGTCCCGAAGTTTCTTCGGGCACAGCACAAGAACGCGGTCATTACGCAGCTCATAGTACTTGATTACCGCCAGAGCTTCGAAAGTCTTACCCAAGCCCACGCTGTCCGCAATGATGCAGCCATTATACTTTTCAAGCTTATCGATAGCGCCAAGAACACCATCCCGCTGAAACTTATAGAGCTTGTTCCAGACGATCGTGTCCTTGAAGCCAGTCTTCGACTTTATGATGTTTTCCTCGTCGATATCTTCGAGGAAATCTTTGAAAATATTGTAGAGCGTCAGAAAGTAGATGAACTCGGGCGTCTGATCGTTGACGAGCTTTTCAAGCCTTTCGAGCAGCATCGCCTTTGCATCTTCAACTGCGGCGGGATCGTTCCAGATCGTCTCGAACCAGTCGAGCATTGCTTGCGTGCTCGGCGCATCCTTAGCGCACATATTCATGTGGAAGCGGTTGGACTCGGAGTAGCCAAAGCCCGTGGACGTAAAGGTAGAGCTACCCTGAATGCCTATCGCCTCGCCGTCCTTTCCTTCCGCAAGTAGAAGGTTCTGTCCGAACGCGCGAGGGTTCTTTGCAACCTTGATGTCCGCCTTTTCGGCCAACCATTTCGCGCATTCTTTCGCTATGCGGTTCTGGTCGAGGCGGTTCCTGAAGCGAAGCTCGAACTCATCTCCCGCTAGCGCAGCAGACATACCGTCTGCCATGTCGTTTGCGGGTTCTTGCGCCAGTACCAGGCGGAACCTGTCGAGCCCCTTGAGCTCGTTCTTAAGGGACTCAAAGCCGTAGATGGAAAACAAGCCCGAGATCACCGAAAGTTTGGTGCCCTCGGTCAGATGTTCACGCAGGGCGTCTCCGACCTTGCCATTCTTCTTGTTGTCCAAAAGCATTAGCTGCTCGCCCCGCTGTCCTTCATTCGTTCGTCAATCCACGCATCAATCTCTTGCTTTCTAAATCGCCAAGCGCCTCCAACCTTGAAGCCTGGGATCTTCCCCTCTGCCGTGAGCCGATAGGCTGTCTTTTCCGTTATCTTCAGGTAGGCCGAGACTTCTTTGATCGTCAGTATGTCGGTCTGCATGCGCTCAGCCTCGGAAAAAACAGCCACCAAGTGAGAAAATACGGGAACAAGCGGCAACTCACAACCCTTAGCTGAGTCCCGCACACAGGTCTCTAAGAAGAGACTTCCGCTGCCAAAGCTTTGAATGTGAGTAGTGTAAGGGCGTACATAGGTAGTTTTGGTCTTGAGCACCCTCCGTAAGCCCCACGCTCTCGGAACCGAACCACCTCTCCATGGGCAACACTTCTCATGAGCATCGGTTGTGGATATCGTCAGATAGGGACATGTGATGCGGTCGAACGACTGTTATCCTTGCGATAGGACGAGAGGCGTGCGACCTCATACGAAACAAGTGCAAGCCAACCGAGCGTGAAGAATGCAAATAAGACAAATAATTGACAAAATTAATGACGACCAGATTTTCGTTCCTGCTTTTCAACGAGAATACGTTTGGAAACGACCCGATGCGAAGGCATTGTTCACTTCACTCATAAAGCGATACCCGACGGGAACGCTACTAACTTGGGAGACGACCAATCCTCCTGAGCTCAAAGGTCAAAAAAAGTACACTAGTGAAATGGGCTCTGTGAAGCTGATCCTTGACGGTCAGCAGCGCATTACCACGATCTACATGATCCTCGAAGGGAAGCTGCCTCCATATTACAAACAGCCGGAAATCAAAAATAATGTCTTCGGGTTGTACGTAAACTTAGAGACGCTTGAGTTGGAGTATTACAAAAAACAATCGATGCAGAACAATCCGCTCTGGGTCAATCTGACGGAAATTTTTCAGGGTGACGTCAAAAGTTCAGATGTGCGAAAGAGCCTAAAGGCGAAAGAACTTCTCAGTGATGAACTAGAAGACTTGATCGACACTAATTTTGAGGTAGTCAAGTCGATCCAGGACAGGGAATTTCCTGAGCAAATCATTCCTGTTACAGCTTCTATCAAGGAAGCGATTGATATCTTCTATATTGTCAACGCAAGCGGCGTGAACCTCACCGACGCGGAGCTCGCCTTGGCCCAGATAAGCGGTTACTGGCCTGACGCTCGCGACCTTTTCAAGAAAAAGCTTTTCGAGCTTGAGCAGAATGGCTTCGTCTTTAAGCTCGACTTTATCATTTACGCTCTTCTTGCCGTGACCCATTCAATGGGCTCAGAGATGAAGCGCCTTCATAGTGCCGACAATCTTCAGGCAATCAAAGAAGCTTGGAGCCGTCTCGACAGTCAGGTTCTCGATTACGTGACAACGATATTGCGCACTCATGCTTATGTTGACCACTCCGATGAGATAAACTCCGTTTTTGCCCTCATTCCCCTGATCGCATACGTTTACAAAAAACCGAAAGGTCAGCTAACGGAAGCGGAAATCAAGAAGGCGGTAAAATGGTTCTACTATTCTCAGCTACGGCAACGATACGTGAGCCAGACCCCGCAAAAGCTCGACAAAGACCTGGCGACCGTTAGGGACTCGGATCAGCCGTTTGATGAGCTGCTCGGCGCTATTGAGCAGGAGCGCTCATTGACGATTACCGAAGGCGAATTCGTTGGTCGTGATATACGACACCCACTCTTCTCGCTCATGCGTTGGTACTTCAAGAGCAAGGGAGCAGTGTGCCTTACCAGCGGTGTGTCCATTCGTCAGAATATGGGCAAGAAGTATCTATTGGAGAAGGATCACATATTCCCCTACGCAGCGCTAAAGGCCAATGGGTACGATATTAACAATCGATTCAAGTACGCCCTTGCCCAAGAGATAACCAATCGCGCAGTACTCGCGTCCGTAGAAAACCGTGGCAAATCTGACCAGGCCGCAAAGGAGTACCTTCAGAGTGCCGCGGAGAAATTCCCGTCGGCTCTAGCCAAGCAGTGCATACCGAATGATCCAAGCCTTTGGAGCATCAACTCCTTCGAGAATTTTCTAGCTGCACGCAGGAAGCTCCTGAGCGATGAGTTGAACCAGTTTTTGTCCGGTATAACCGAGATGCAGCCCGAACAGGGCAAAGTAAGCATCTCAGATATGATTGCCGAAGGTGAGCATGACGGCTTGGAGTTCAAATCTTCCATGCGTTGGGACACCAAGGAAAACTGTTTAAACAAAGACTTGGAGAAAGTTATCCTCAAAACCATAGCCGCATTCAACAACGGCTATGGTGACGGAGGAACTTTGATTATCGGCGTTGACGATGATCGGAACATTCTCGGCCTCGAAAACGATTTGAGTACGCTAAAGGGTGATGATGCCGATGCATACGAATTACACCTGCGGAATTTGGTGAAGTCGGAATTTGGTATCGATTTTGCTGCGTCAAACGTCCGGATTCGCTTCCATGATGTGGAAGGCGAATTGATCTGCTCCGTGGAAGTGTCGAGAGGTACGTCGCCGTTGTTTGTGAAAGTCGCTGACAAGCACGGCGCGAAGAGTGAGAAATTCTTCGTTCGTTCTGGTAATTCTTCTGAGCCTATCAATAGCCCGAGCGAGATTTCTACGTACATCGCGAAGCGCTTTAAGGCCGCGTAGCTCCCAAGTGAAAACTTGGAATTTATAGGACGCATCCCTTCTGGTCGGGCTGTCGTGAACCGAGCACGCCTTTGGCAGTCTCGGCCAGTGGGCTTCCATCCCTTGCGCTGATCTGATGCCAGCCCGTTCGGGCTGACTTTCTCTTTCTTGTTGGGGTCTACGACCCCGTCCTCCGTCAAGACCAAGCCCTTCCCCCTGATCAAGTCAGGGGTGCGGGCGCAGTCAGCGGTCTCCCCATCCTTCCGCGCTTCCGCCTTCGCCGAGGCTTCGGCTGACAAGTCGCTTGTGCAGGACGGGTGATCCCCCACCGCTGTCTGCGGTCCTGACGGTCTCCCCCCGCTCATTGGCGCGGGCCTAGTCCGGTTGCATGCGCAACCGACTAAGCAAAAAGGAGAAAAGACCAATGAAGCAAGATGTTTATCAGAAAGTTACAGACAAGATCATAGCCGATCTTGAGAAGGGCGAGCTTACATGGCTGAAGCCATGGAGCGCAGGCAACATGGACGGGCGGGTTCTGAAACCGCTGCGCCATAACGGCCAAGCCTATAGCGGCATCAATGTTCTGATGCTCTGGGGCGCGGCGATGGAGGCGGGCTATTGCTCCCCGTACTGGATGACCTACCGCCAAGCCAAGGAACTCGGCGCTCATGTCCGCAAGGGCGAGCGCGGCGAACACGTTGTTTATGCGGGAACGGTGAACAAGACCGAAGAGCAGGACGACGGCACCGAGGAAGAGCGCAGCTTTCGCTTCATGAAGGCTTACACCGTCTTCAATGTCGATCAGGTCGAGGGCTTGCCCGATCATTACTACGTCAAACCCGAGCCCGTCATCGACCCCGCGCAGCGGGACGAGACCGCCGACAGGTTCTTTGCGGCGACGGGCGCGAACGTGCGGCATGGTGGCAATCGTGCCTATTACATTGGCGGCAGCGATCATGTGCAGATGCCTGTCTTCGAGTGTTTCCGCAGCCCCGAGGCCTATTATGCGACCTTGGCGCACGAGCTGACGCACTGGACGAAGCACCCCAAGCGCCTTGACCGTGAATTTGGGCGCAAGAAATGGGGCGATGAAGGCTATGCCCGCGAGGAGCTGGTTGCCGAACTCGGCGCGGCGTTCCTATGTGCCGATCTTGGCCTGACGCCCGAGGCGGGCACCGACCATGCCGCCTACATCCAGAGCTGGCTGAAGGTTCTGAAGAACGACAAGCGCGCGATCTTCAGCGCCGCCGCCTACGCCCAGAAGGCCGCAGATTTCCTGCATGGCCTTCAGCCCAGGGCAGACACCCAGACCGAAGCCGAAGAAGGAGTCGCCGCGTAAGCGGCGGCTTCGCCCGTTATTTCAAGAAAGGAGATTTTCCAATGATAGCACAGACACACAACATCACATGGCGCGGTATCGCCATCGAGATTACCCACACCCCCGAAAAATGGATAGTGACTGATCACATCGAGTTACGCACCAAAGGGAAAGCGCCGCTGCCCGTCACCGAGACAGGCTACCGCTCCGAATACTTTGCCCTTGGCAGTGTTGCCGAGTACGGCGGCGCGGTCGCCTTCGTTACGGCATGGCTCGACCAGGAGGCTGAGCGCACCAAGTGGCGCGGGGCGCAGCTTTCCCTGTTCTAGGGGGCAGAAAAATTCGCGGCTGGCCTTTCGGCCAGCCGCATCAGGATTTAGAGACCTGGCGCACGGGTCGCCAGCTCATCTTCGATGGTTCGCATCGTCACAAGCGCGTCGCGCTGTTCCTGCGAGCCGCGCGGGGCGGCGGTGAAGGCGATGAACGCTTCTTTTCGCAGACCGTACAATTCAGGTGTGCTCAGCGTTGCCGCCTCAAATCGAGAGGCAAGTTTCATGTCATCCTCCTTTGGCTTCAAGGAGGCCCCGAACCGCTCAGGGCCTTTCGGCCCCGCACCCATCATGATCGGCCAATGAAGGCTCTGATGGTTCGGAGGTGACGCCAGAACGTCACAGGCGGATGCGCAAGGAGCGCAGACTCGGTTTGCGGCTGCTATCGCCCAAAGCACCATAGGATTGATCGCGGTTGATCGGAAAGAAGCGGGCGTCAGGTTCACCCCGTCCCAAGCGCGCCAATGGCAGCGCGCCCGATTGTCAGATGCGGATTATCACCTCGGAGATGCGCGAGGCACGCAGCAGGTCGTGACAGATGCGGCTGGCTGAAGGGCAGTCGCCGTTTTTCTGACCGCGTAACTCTCACCCCCTTGATTGGTTGGCTTGCTTCAAAACACCCAATTTCCCTGACCGAACGCGGCACGGCCTTCAATGGTCTGCCCGCACCATCTGGCTACGCCAGCCGTGTTGACCATGAATTCCGCACCTATGCCTTCGGCCTGACGGGAGGGCGTTAGCAAGCCACCCCAAACAAAGGAGATGAGATCATGGCACGCGAAAAAACAACGAACACCCAAGCCCACAACGCACCCGAATTTCTGGCCTGGCACGTCACGCAGAGAGGCGAGAAATCCTTCTGGAACAAAGTCGGCGCAGCTTGGGCGCACAAGGACGGACAGGGCTACACGCTTCAGCTTGAGACTTGCCCGATCAACGGACGGATCGTCCTACGGGCTCCGCTCGAAGATACCCCACCGCAAAACGAAGGGCGCTCCTAGAGCGCCCGCCAAATTCAGGGTAATGAACCCGCCAAACCATCGGCGACGATGCCACGATAGACATAGGAGCTTGAAAGCTATGTCGGAAGACGAGATCGAAATCACCATCACGATCAGCCGCAAGGCGTTCGAGAAGGCGACCCGCCTTGCCGCCGATAAAGAAGGCCCCGCTGACGAACTCGCAGGGCTGATGAGCGCCGAAGAATATATCGAGCGGCTTGTCGAGATCGCCCTGGAAGACTGACGGAAGCTACGGCTCGAAGCCGCGTCTGAGTCGAGGACGCGGGGCGCGTTCGCGCTTTCGGTCTTCTTCTTTTCGGGTCTTCTCGCGCTTACGCGCAGCCGTGTGATCGGGGTCAAGCTGATCATCACGCATGTAGTGCACCACATCCTCGCGCAGCCGTAGCAGCTCTTCTTGAGCGGCTTCCTTCTGCACTCGAATGTCTCGCTGGATAGCTTGCCGTTCTTCGATCTGCTTGAAGATTAACGCATCTGTTTCGGCGCGGTCGCGGTGCAGGGCATCGAGCGCTTCGCGTTCATTCTGTTCCTTCACCCTGGCATATTTTCCTGTCAGGCGATGCCAGATGCCAGAGACTCCTTTCGGCAGGCGCTCAGCCCGCTTGCGGGTTTCGGACTGCCAGCGTTTCTCTTGGGTTTCGTTGAGCTGGCGGCGCTCTTCCTGATGCCGCCCGACAATCTCCGCCTTGCGGAAGTCGATATGCAACGACCGCCGCGCCGCGTCCCGTTCGGCCTGCTTGATGAACTCTTGCAGCTTGGCCGTCATACCGTGCGCGATATCGGCCTTCACTTGTTCGACCGAACGAAGCTCTTGCGGATCGCCGAGCTTGGCGGCCACGTCCTTTGCCTTCACGCCGCCGTAGCGGGCAACGGCATAGACTTCACCGCGATAATCGACCGCGACAAAGCCGCGCCGATCACCCTTGGCCAGCCAGAACCCGCGCTCCTTGAGCGCCTGTTCAAAGGCCGCGCGGTTGTCCGACGCTTCCCAGACAGTCTTGAAGACCGCCTTCAGTTCCTTCGCATCGAGGCCAGCCCGTTGCGCTTGTTGCCATTCTTCTCGCGTGAAGGTGAGGGGATCGCGCAAGCGCCGATCTTCCAGGCCGCGCGGCATCGCCCAGCCGTGCTCTAAGTAGAGCTGGCGCGACACATCGCGCAGCTTGATCTTGTAGTGGTTCATATTCAGCGCTCGCATCCGTTCGCTGTCGATCCGCGACCAAACGGCATGGGCGTGTCGCCGTCCGTCTTTCTCATGGAAGACGATAGCGCGGGGCTGGCCTTCCAGCCCGAGTTTGGCTTCGACCTGCTCGATGGCTTTTTCGAAATCCTCGATAGACGCATTCGCGCCTTCGGGCGGATTGAAGCTCATCGAGAACAGATGCTTTTCGCAGCGCGTTCCCCGTGCGATGGCATCGGCTTCGCCGAAGGCCTCGACCAGATCATCACTGATAAAGCCGCGCACGTCATGCAGCTCGACATGATCATTGTCCTTCATCGCCAGAAGATAGCGGGCGAGTTGCGGGGCGTTGCCTCGCTCTTTGGCCTTCAATATCATGGCTCGCTCCCTGGTGCCTTGCCGAGCGCGGTCAAGAGAGCCGTTCGCAGTTCGGAGATTTCGCGGCAGGCTTCTTTGATCTCGGCTTCGGTTTCAGGCGTCACAGGCAGGGAGCCCGTGTTCACCGCTTTGGCTAGTTGGTTCATGTTTTGGGACAGGCGCGACTGACCCAAAGCACCCGCTACACGACCAAGGGCTTCCTTGTCCTGAACAGGGCTATTGCCGCGCCTTTTGCGCGGCGCAGCATCATCGCCGAAGAGACGCTCTCGGATGTATGCCGCCAGGGACTTGTCGCCCCTTTCAGCATCCAACCGCGCCCGCTCGTCATAGGTCAGCCGTAGCGAAAAAGGCGGTGGATAATCCGCCTTTTTCGCCTCGGGCTTGGCTATCTCATTGAATTTATGGCGCGAATTCGTCATTTTCGCACCTCGGACGCTTAGCGTCTATCGATGCGAGATGGTGCTGCCATTCTTCAAGGGCCTGAAAAAGCTGGTTCGAGCTTTCTCCCGTTAGGCCCACCATTTCCGGAAAATCCAGCAGTCCATCGGACGGTCAGTCGTTCCGGGTGGGTGAGTATGCCCGTTCGGTCAAGCTGTATCGCCATGACTTGGCGTGGGGCTTGGGGGTACTGCCAAAGGCCGGATGTCAGCCGATCACACAGCCCGCTCGGTTTTTCTTGGCCTTGTACATCGCCTTGTCGGCGCGATTTATGATGTCTTCGATATCGTCGTCGCCCGGTCCGAAGATCACCAGCCCAAGACTTGAGGACATGCTCAGCGTGACCGGGGGCTCGGTTTGTTCCAGTCGGACGGGGCGGCCCAGGGCTTTCAGTACACGGTTGGCAAGGGCCAGGGCCTCGGCCTCGGCGTTTGCGCGCGGCGCGGGCAGGTCATCGACCAGCGCGACGAATTCGTCGCCGCCATAGCGCGCAACCAGATCCGACGATCGCACCGCATCGCGCAGCCGAGCGCCGAACGCGCTCAGGAATTCATCGCCGCCGCGGTGCCCATAGCGATCATTGATCGTCTTGAACCCATCGACATCGAGAAAGAAGATCGCGCCGAAATAGCCCGAACGGTTGCTCTTGCGCAGGGCGCGTTCGAGGCTGAGGTCGAAATGCCGCCGGTTCGGCAGTGCGGTCAGGTCGTCGATCATCGCCATCACGCCCAACCGCATCGCGTCACGCTTTTCCAGTGCGGCGGAAAAGACATTGGCGACGGTGCGGATCAGGTCGATCTCGCCGGCTTGGAAGCCACGGTTTTTCCTGACCGCATCATAGCCGACAAAACCGGATAGAACGCCGTTCTGACGCATCGGCAGGGCCAAGAGCGACTTGACGTCCTGTTGCTGCAGGAACTTCTTGTCGGGGCGGTCATCGTCCAGAAGCGCGGTATCCGGGATATACATTTCGCCCACTGTATCGAAAGCCTCCCACCAGGCGGATGCCTTTTCGATCGAGAGGCCCTGCAACTGGTTGCGCACGGACTCGATTCCGGGGGCCACCCATTCATGGGTATTGTCCAGGAATTGCCCGTCACGCAGCCTGAACACGTAGGTCCGGTCTGAATCGGTGAACGCGCCCAGACGGGCAAGCGCCTTGTCGATCATCCTGTCGAGTTCCACGTCCGAGGCCGACAAGACATCGTTGATGATATCGACACACAGCCTGAGCCCCTTGGCCAGGCGGTCTTCACTATGAGTGGCTTCCAAAATGGTCCTGTTCATGGCACCGCCATGCCCTCGTTACGTCCCGGCCCTGAAAAACTTTCGTATAATATCGGGCTTCTGAATGGGTATACGAAAAGCGGCCGAGTTGGGAGTATTTTCTTGCCTTCACAACGCGCTAACGCGCCGCACGTACTTTGTCGCGGGGCTGATGTCGGGCCATGCGATCCGGGATGCAATTCATGGTTGAGGATGTTCGAGCCTCAGGCGCGAGGATGCGGGTTGCGGTGTGACCCCGCAAGCGTTGTCCGGGCCGCCGCGAAGTCGAAATTCCTGATCTGGCCGGCCAATGTCTCGGCGAAAGCCGCACCATAGGCCGCGGCGAAAAGCGGCTGGTGACGCTCTATCAGTTTGATCGCGCCGAAGTCGGAGCGTTCCAGCAGACCGATCAACGTGTCGCGGGTTTGCGCGAGTTCGCTTGCGCAGAAGGAATTGGCTTTTTCTGCAGGGGGTTGCGCCAGGTTTGGCAGGGCGCGGGTTATCGCGGCGATGGTGTCGTTCAGCGCTGTCTCTGTCCGATCCTCCAGGCCGGGATGATCTGTCAGCTTGCCGGTGTGTATCGCCTCTTCCAGCTCGGCCGCAAGCGCCTGGAGCCCGACCGCGCCGATCTGCGCCGAAGAGCCCTTGAGGGTATGTGCGACGCGCCGTGCGCTGTCGGTGTCGTTGTCCGCCAGCGCTTGCCGGAGCGTATCGATCGAGCCTGCCCTGTTCTTGCAAAAACTTGCGAGCAACTTCTGGTAGAGATCCGTGCCGCCTGCGGCCAGTCGTAATCCAAGCGCCGGATCAAGCCCGTCGATCCCCGCCAGCCCCGCAAGGGCCTCTGGCAGGGGGCTGTCCGTAACAGGTGGTGCCGAGTCGGATTCGGTCGGCCGGGTTTTGAGGATATTGGCCAGTTTCTCGAAAAGCTGGTCGGACGGCACCGGCTTGCTCAGGAAATCGTCGACCCCCGCGCTCAGCCCTTCTTCCCGGTCCTCCGCCCGTGCGCTGGCACTCAGCGCGATGATGGGTATCTGCGACAGCGGGGCAGGGAGGTTCCGGATGCGGCGGGTCGCCTCCAGGCCGTCCATGACCGGCATGCGGATATCCATCAGCACCAGGTCGAAGCTGTCTTGCTGAACCTTTTCCAGCGCGGCCGCACCATGTTCGGCAACGACGACCGAGGCCCCCGCGAACTGAAGCAATTCGCTGCTCACCTCCTGGTTCATCGGATCATCTTCAACCAGAAGAACCTTGCAGCCCGACAATGAGCCGCGATTGTTCCGCGGCCGGGAGTTGTTCGTTGTGCTGCGGGACTGGCCTGTGCCGGGTGATCTTTCTGATCCTGCCGGGTCCCTCGTCCGCTTCTGTTCCGGTTTGTGTTCCATCCCGGCCTCCCTTGGGTGAGGTCTTCAAGCCCGATTGCCGCCGAGGGGCGGCGCATGGACCATGGCGTGACAGGCCATCAAGCTACAAGGCTGCGGCCCGCTTTCCCACCGTTTTTTCGTCTTTCGCGATTGTGGGGGGCATGTGGGACGACCGGTGCGCGGCGATGACGGGCGCGATGGGCAGGCGTTGCCTGCCGCCCGCATGCGCCGATTGTTCGGGCGCTCGAAATATGTCAGACAAAAGGGAAACCTCGCGCTGGTTGCGGGTGGCTCCGGGTAGGTGGCCGGTACAGGATCCAGGCATGTGCGCTCAACTCACCAAGATCGGCAACCGGGTCATCGGGCTTGATGGCGAGGGATACGAGATGCTGAACGTTCCGTTCAGCAACTTGCCCGTTTCCGTCGCCCATTACCACGAGGCCCCCCGGTGCGACGTGTTCTTTGAACATACCGACGTTTTCCCGGTCTGTTTCGAGTTCGAGGTTGTCGGCGTCAAGCTGGCCTTCGAACCGACCGTGGCCTGGCATCCCCGCACCATCGACACGCCGGGCGCCGAAAGGGAACTCGAACAGGCCCGCCGCGAACAGGATGCCGCAAGAGCGACGGCGATGACGCGGGCGGTTCTGCCCGGTTGGGTGCCGCCCGAACAACAGCGCCATCCCAGTGCGCACCCGTTCTGGGCCGGTGTGCGCGAGGCCCATAGCGGTGTCTATTACCTCGATGTCACGGAATACCCCGATGACAAGGCCGCAGGCCTGGCGGCGGCCAAGATCGCCGATCGCCTGATCCGGCAGGCCGCACAGAAATACCTCATGAACAAGCCGGTTCAATTCGCCGGGGGAGACGACCGCAATGCCTTTTGAATGCCACGCGCCAAAGCTGGCCCTGTATTCGTCGAGAAAATGCGGTAAAATTTTCGTCATCACGGGTGTTGCCGGACAGGCGTCGCGGCAACCATCCGGCGAGAGGGGACTTTGACATGTCGTCCATAGCAGAGCTTTTCACCGCCTATTACCCTGAATTCGTCGGGCCAGAGCCGGAAATCCTTTCGGTTGACCTTGCCTTTTCACCGCTGATGGCTTGCGCCACTTCCGGTTCGGAAGAGCTGCTTTACGGCAATGCGGACATGGCCGTGCGGCTGGGGCTGACGCTTGAGGATCTGGAAACCGGGGCGTGGCTGGACAGGGTGCAACCCGATGGTGCCGAGAACCTGCGCGAGGCATGGCGGACATTCCTCCAGACCCGGCGCCCGCTGACGTTGAAATTGTCCGTGCAGACCGGACCCCAGGATGCCGTCCATCGGTATCGGCTCGTCTGCATAGCCTATCGCCATCCGCTCACCGGCGCGGACTGCGCGTTGGTGGCGGCCGCCAATATCGACTTCCCCGAACGCGCATTGAGATATCTGGACGAAGCCCAGGGCGCGCTTGCCGCGGTCCACGCCGGCCGGGGCGCTGTCAGCCTGACGCTCGATGCCGATGCAAGGATCGTCGCGATCACCCCCGAGGCCAGGAAACTGCTCGATCTGGACGAGACCGGCACCGCCGAGGGCGTCATGTTGAAAACGTTTCTGGCGGAAGAAAACCATTCCGATCTCGACGATTGTCTTCAGGATAGCGGCGGGCGGGGGGTACGGGCTTTTGCGACGCAAGTCCGTTCCAAGGGCGGTCCGGGCCCCTTTATCGAGATTTTCTGCCACCGCACCGGGAACGGCAGCCACGATGACGGCACCACGCATTGTTCGATCATCGGCCTGCATGATCAACTGGCGGCAAGCCAGCTTTTGCATATCGCGCATGGGCGGTCGGGATGTGCGGGCAAAGTTGTTCCCGGCGGGCTGATCGGGCTGGATGCCGGGGGCCGGATCGTTCTGGCCGACGACCACGCCGCGACAATCCTCGGCCGGCCGGCGCAAGAACTTGTCGGATGCGCCTTCCGGGATCTCGCCCAGGTCGCCCCGGGCGACGAGGCCGGGCGCGCGGCGCTGCCGCTGCCGCCAGAGGCTGGGGTCGGGGCCACTCATTGTGCCGAAATCCTTGTGGGTGGCGCTGGTGGTCCGGTCTTTCTGGAATATATCGCCACGCGCCTGCCCGAGGTGGAAAACGACACTGGCCTGTCATGCCTTGTCAGCCTGCGGGACATGAATGGCGACCTGACCCACCGGGCGTTGCAAAGCCTCGACTTGTTGGTGTTGTCGATGGTAGCGATGGGGTTTCCGCGGGACTGGATGCTGGCCGAGGTGGGCAAGGCCATCGGCCGGGTATTTCCAGAGGTGGCCGTCCTGTTCATGTCCCCCGACAAGCGCGGGCACATGTCGCGCGTGGCCAGCCACGGCATGGACGAGGCCACTGCCGCCGCCTGCGAGGCGCTGGCCAACGCGCCCGACACCGCGTTGCGCCGTTCGATCGAGGCCGATGCGCGGTTCACGGAATGGAACCCGGACGTCCTGCCGCAAGGACCTGCCTGGCAAAAGGCCTATAGCCTGCCGCTGAAACCATGGAACGGGGACCCTCATGCCGTTGCGGTGCTGTTGTTCCGGCAGGATGGGCTGCCCGAGCAGGATCGCGCCCGAACCCTTGGAAAGATCGCGGACACGCTGCGACTAAAGGCGCAGTACATGGACCGCGAGACCAAGGGGCAGGCGACCGAACAACGATTCCGTTTCCTGTTCGAGGCGATGCCCACGGCACTGATCGAGCTGGATTTCACCGAAACGCTTTCGCTGTTCGAAATGCTTCGCTCCCAGGGGGTGAACGACCTGGCCGCCCATATCGCCGCGCATCCCGAGGGGGCCGCCGCGTTGCTGGCCTCGGTCAGGGTGGTCGGCGGCAACCCGCTGGCCCTGCGCCGCTATGGGGTCGATAGTCAATCCGCGCTGATCGTGGCATTCGACGAGGTGCTGAACGGCGATGAGTTTCGCGAAACGCTGCAAAAGGCATTCGTGGCGATGTATGAGGGCGCGGCCTTTTTCGAGGCCGGGCGCGTGGTGCGGCGTCAGGATGGCACCTTGCGCAAGATCGAGGTCCGCTTTGCCTTTCCGAACCCCGAAATCGGACGGGGCATCATCGCAGAGATCGACAATACCGCCCGCGAACAGGCGCTGGAACGGTTCACAGTGCTGGCCCGGACGATCAGCGACGCGGTGGTCGAATATAACTTGCGCACCGACAAGGTCTGGTATGTCGACGGGCTGGAGCGCACGTTAGGCTTTTCGGCCGAGGAAATGGGAACGAGCCTGGCCTCGTTCATCGGCCTCGTCCATCCCGAGGATGTAGAGAAGGCGCTGACGCTCTTCAATTCCTTCAAGGCACGGGCCGATGCAGACAGCAACAGCCTGACACTGCGGATGCAGCGCGCCGACGGAAGCTGGGCGATTACGGAAATCCATGCAGCCCCCCTGATGGACGAGCTGGGGCAACCGGAACGCATCGTGGCCAGCCTGCACGATATCAGCGCCAAGATGAAGGAACAGCAGCGCCAGCGCCTGATCGCCGAGGTCGCCTGCGATGCGGCGTTCGAACATGATATCGAGGCCGATGAATTCGTCTGGGATGGCGGTCTGAAACGACATTTCGGGATCGATCCCTCCGAGATCCGCACGATGGAGGAGTGGAAAAACCACATCCACCCCGATGACCAGCATCGGCTCACCGAAATACATAACGATGTTCTGGCCATGAAGCTGGCCACCGCCACCGGCACGGTGCGTCTGCGCTGTGGGGATGGGCGCCATGTCTGGACGGATCTGCGTATCAAGGTTCTGCACGGGGCCAATGGCAAGCCCTCCGGCGTGATCGGCGCGGTCGAGAATATCGATGATCGCATTGCCTACGAAGCCCGTGTCGGCACGCTGTTGGAACTGGCCGCGGACGTGATATTCGAGATTGATCCCGTGAATGGCACGGTCTGGCACAATGTTCTGGGAACGCCCTATCTCGCGGGGCGGCGGGGCTGGCTGCCGCTAGAGGCGGCGGATCAGGGCGATGCAATTCACCCCGACGACCGCGAGGGGCTGCGCCAGCAGGTGGCGCTTATCCATGATGGCGATCTGCGCGAGATCGAGGCCCTCTATCGCCACATGACGATGGACGACACCTGGGTCGAGCTGGTCACAAGGGTCCGGGTCGAGCGTGACGAGAACGACAAGGCGGTGCGTCTGATCGGTTTTACCCGCAAGAGGTGAGGCCGGGCACGGGCCGGGCATGGGCCAGAGCCGCGAACGGGTTCCGCCACCCGTCGGGGGGGCGGGCGGCCCGAGCGCCGCTTTTGCCAGAAAGTGTACGCGCGCCTGCGCGTTCATACCTTTTGCGAGACAAGCTGCTGAACGGTTTTGAAATCAAACTGATCGCTCGCGCGCACCAGTTCGGCAAAGGTCGCCTTGTCCAGAGCCTCGCAAAGAATCGCATGGTTGCTCTCTACCAGGGTCTGTGTCCGAAATTCATGCCCGCGCGCTGCCTCGCCGATATCGTGCAACAATGTGGCGATCTGATCGGGTTCGAGGGTGACAGGCGCCTGCATGGCAGCGGTTTCTGCCGGCAGGGCGGCGCGAATGGCCTTGGCCAGGGCCTGTGTCTGGTCGGCCAGGGCACGCAGGCGGGCAGGATCGGGATGATCCGTCGAATTTGCGTCCAGTCTCTCCTCGATCGCGGCGGCGGCGTCTGCCAGGGCGGTCGCCCCGATCTGACCTGCCGTGCCGCGCAGCTTGTGACAACGGGCGATGACTTCCTTGCGGTCCGTTTCTCGCGTCATCGTCCGCAACGCCCTCAGCACGGCCGGGACATTGCGAACGAAACGCAAAAGAAGGGTGCGGTAGGTCGAGAACTGTCCACGCGTCAGCCGCAGGCCTTTATCGGGATCCAGCCCCGATACGGCCCGAAGCGCCGCCATCTCGGGGGGCGGGGCGATCTCGCTTGCGGCGGGGTAGGGGCGGGGTGGGCGCGCGTCGCTGTCCGGCGGGGTGGTCTGATCTGACAACAGCCGCACGAGCGCGTCGCGCAGGACTTCGAAATCGATAGGTTTCGTTACCAGGTCGTTCATGCCCGCGGCAAGCGCCTCGTCGCGGCTTTCGGCGCTGCCGCTGGCGGTGAGGGCAAGGATGGGCACGTCGCCCGCCGGTTTCGGCAGCGCACGTATGCGGCGCGTTGCCTCCAGGCCGTCCATCACGGGCATCCGGCGATCCATCAGGACGATGTCGAACGGCAACCGCCCCATCCAGTCCAGCGCCTCGGCCCCGTTGAAGGCCGTGCTGACCTGCATGCCCATTTCCGACAGGTAAATGCCTGCGATTTCAATGTTGGTGGGGTTGTCATCGCACAGCAGAACGCGCCGCCCCTTCAGCGCGGGGTGCTGTGTGCGCATACCGTTCATGGCAACAGATGGAGGAATCGCGGACGGGACGGTGGCGGCATGTCGCCTGCTCCAGGCCTCCGTCAGGGCGTCGTGAAGCAGAGAGATGTCCACCGGTTTTTGCAAGACGCCGTCGATCATTGCCGATTGCCGTTCCGCCTGTATTTCGGCGGCGCTTGTATGGACCATCAGGATGATCGGCGGGCTGTCCTTGCCAAGCTCTTGCCGAAGTGTTGCGACGCAGTCATCCAGGCTGATCCCCGGCAGGTCGTCATCCAGAAGCACGGCATCGAAAGGTGCCCCCTTGGCGGTGGCCTCGCGGATGGCGCCGATCGCGGACTCGCGATCGCTTATGCCGGTTCCCCGCAGTGTCAGTGCCTCAAGCAGCTTGCAAATCGTTTGGCGCGCGGTGTCGTTGTCGTCCAGGACGAGCACGCGAGAATCCCTGCGGAAGGCCGTGGGGTCGAGTTCGCGCTGCAACATGCCCTTCCCCGGCCGATAGGGAAGCTGGAACCAGAAGGTAGAGCCTTTGCCGGCTTCGCTTTCAAGGCCGATCGTTCCGCCCATCAGTTCGACAAAATGCTTGCAGATCGCAAGGCCCAGCCCGGTGCCGCCGTATCGGCGCGTGGTGGAACTGTCGACCTGGGTAAAGCTCTGGAACAGCTTTTCCGTCTGTTCGGGGGCCATGCCGATCCCGGTATCGGTGACCGCGAAATACAGCATTTCACCCTCGCCGGATTCCTTTCGGCGACGGACCTCTATGCTGATTTCTCCGATATCGGTGAACTTGACCGCGTTGCTGAGGAGGTTCAGCAGAACCTGCCCCGTCCTGGTCGGATCGCCCACGAAGGTCGTGTGCAAATCGGGATCGACGCGAGTGATGATTTCCAACGATTTTTCGGCGGCCTTGTCGGTGATCATCGCCACGGTGTTGCGCACCATCTGGTTGAGATCGTATTCGATCTCCTCGACATTGATCCGCCCGGCCTCGGCCTTGGCCAGATCGAGAATGTCGTTGATGATCTGAAGCAGGTTCGTGCTGGAGGCATATATCTTTTCGATATGCGCATGCTGGCGCGGGGTCATCTCTGTCTTCAGCAGGATTTGCGCAAATCCCATGATCGCGTTCAGCGGTGTGCGCAACTCGTGGCTCATGTTCGACAGGAAGTCGGATTTGACCCGCGCGGCCTCTTCGGCCATTTCGCGGGCCTCTTTCATCTTTTCGCGGGCCTCGCGTTCCTCGGTCACGTCATTGACGATCCAGACAGAGCCGCTGTCGATATCCTTGATGTCAACGATCGTGGCGCGCAGCTTGGCCCAGAAAACGGTGCCGTCTCGGCGGCGCAGGCGAACCTCTTGTTCGACGGGCTTGCCCGTTTTCAATCGCGCCGTGGCCTGGGCGGCGAACCGTGTGAAAGAAATATCGCTGGCCCAGAAATCGGATGGTGCGGTGTTGAGCAAGACCTTTGCCGGGGCGCGGAACAGGGTTTCAGTGGCCGGGTTCAACGCCGCGATCCGCCCTTGCCGGATCAGGACGATCCCGGATGAGGCCGCCGAGAGGATGGCGCGCAATTCGTTATTGGTGCTGGTCAGTTTCCGGGTTCGGGTCGCAACCTCGCGTTCCAGCCGCTTGCGATAGGTTCGCAAGGTTTCCTCGGCTTCGCGCTGGGCGGTGACATCTGTCCAGATGACCTGGTAGATCGTGTTTTCCGCCCCCTTGATCGCGGTCAGCAAGACATGGACCAGGCGCTTGCCCCCATCGGCATGCAGATGCTCCCAGTCAAAGCTCACGCTGCCCTTGGCATCGGCCTCTGCGAATAGCAGGCGGGCGCGCTCGACAGAGCTTGTGCCGTCGGGCTGCTGGTCTGGTGAAATCTCTGCCGGCGTTTTTCCGACGATGCTGTCGGAAAAGAAATACCCCAGGAGGTTCAGCGCGGCCCGGTTGGCCGAGGTGAAAACGCCCCCCTCGATCGTGGCGATGGGTTGTTCGGTGTTGAAGAACAGCTTGCGAAAGCGATCCTCGCTTTGACTGAGGGCGTTACGCGATTCCAGGCGGGCGATCTGGCTGGTGATGCGCGCCACGACCAGCCCCATCATCTCGTCTTGCTCTTTGAGGAAGGGGCCCTGTTTTTCCTGTTCGGGGCTCAACTCGTCATAGCAGATCGTAATCTCGCCGCGGGCCGCGCCATCCACGGTGATCGGCCATGTATGCACGGCGACCTTGCGGTTGGAACCGATCAGGTCGCCCGTATGTTCGCCGATCGTGACACGTGCATGGCAATGCTCGGCAAACCAGAATCCCTGTGGCAAGGCACGCGCCAACTCGAGGGTCAGTTTCGCCAGGTCGCCCCCATGTTCCTGGGTGATGTCGGTAACCCGTTCGATCGTGCGCAGTTCCTTGACACGCTCGATCAGTTGGGCCTCTGACTCGCGCCGGGCGCTGGTTTCGATCCGCACCCGGCGCCGAAGGCTGAGATTCCAGATCAGCGCACCAACCCCGAGAACCGCGAGCACACCGGCCACTTCCAGGAGTTGGATCAGGTGCGTTTTCAAGTGGTTGTTGGGCGTTAACAGGGTGCGCCCATACCACTTGTCCTCGATGGCCCGGAATGTCTGGGGCGGAATCCGGGCAAAGCCGACGGCTACCTTTTCATAAAGGGCCAGGTCGGCCTCGGGTACCGCCCAGTGAATGCCCGTCTGGAAAAGCTGTGCCGCCGCGCGGAACTTTTCGTCGACCCCGCGCTGGTTCAGCAAGTAGTTGGCCTGCCGTTCCAGCATGCAGAATACCTGGATCTCTCCGGCTGCCGCGGCATCGGTCAACGCCCCCGGGTCCGAATAGGCGCGGATATAGTCAACGCCTTGGGACAGGAGGTATTCCTCGCATGCGCCGGACCCCACGACCCCGATGACAAAGGGCCTTGCCGAGTCGAGATCGGTAATGCCCAGCAAGTCGTCGGAATAAAGAAGGGCGGCGTCGAGCGTGATGAATGCATCCGAGAAGGTCAGCCTGTCGCGCAGTTTCGGCGTGGACTGGAGCCCATCGATCACATCGGCACGGCGTTCGTCGAACAGCCAGATCGCGCTGGAAAGGTCGGTCAGCACGAAATCGACCTTGATGCCTGTCGCCTCTTCCCACGCGCGCCAGGTGTCGATGCGGCTCCCGTATGGTTCGCCCTCGTTATCCTTGATGTAGAAGGGCGGAAAATAGGCCGGTGCGGCGACGGTGATCGATGGTTGCGCCGTTTCGGCGTCTGCCGCCATCCCGGACGACTGGGCAGCGGCGGGAGAAAGACCTGCCCACGCAGACCAGAGCAACATCGCGCCAAGACCCGCCCGCCGTGTGCCCGGCAGGGAAAGGCGTGTGCGTCTTTTTCTGCCCATGCTCGCTCCCTTGTGGCGGAACGGTGCGCGATCCTAGGTGGTTTCGGGCGCGGGATCGCTGAATTTTTCAGCGACTTCAAAGAAATGATCCCGCATCGCGACATAGGCGTCAATGACATCGGGATCGAAATGCGTTCCCCGGCCCTCGAGAAGGATCTCGTCCACTTTTTCAAGCGGCATGGCCTCTTTGTAGACACGCGCCGAGGACAGCGCGTCGAATACGTCGGCGACCGCCATCATCCGCGCCGATAGCGGGATCTGGTCACCCGACAGTCCGTCGGGATAGCCCGAACCATCCCATTTCTCGTGATGGAAATGGGCAATCTCGGCGGCGACAGCCAGGAATTCCAGCGCGTGCCTTGATTGTTCCTCGGAAAGGCCGGCGCTGGCCCTGGCCTGGTCCATCGCCATTTCTATCGCGTCGCTGCCGATACGCGAATGGGTCTTGATGATCTCGAATTCCTCGGGGGTCAGGCGCCCGGGTTTGAGAAGGACCTTGTCGGATATCGCAACCTTGCCGATATCGTGCAGCGGCGAGGCCTTGACGATCAGTTCCCTGTGCTTGGGGTCGAGTTCGTCGCGGTGCTCGGGCATCCGTGCAAGGTAGTCGGCCAGCAGCCGCACATAGCTTTGGGTGCGCAGGATGTGCAGTCCCGTATCCTTGTCGCGCGCCTCGGCGAGGGTGGCGAGCGCGGATATGGTCACCTCCTGGATCAGCAGGTTTTCCCGCATCCTCCGCGCCACTTCGCGTTCGAGCCATTCATTCTGGTCGGCCAGCACGTCGCGCGCCGCCTTGAGGTCGAGTTGCGCCCTTACCCGTGCCGTCAGAACCGCCGGGACGATCGGCTTGCCGATATAGTCCTGCGCACCCATTTTCAGGCCCGCCTCCTCGTCGATATGTTGCGACTTGGCGGTCACGAAAATAACGGGGATGTTGGCCGTTTCGGGGCTTTCCCGCAAATGGTGCAAGACCTCGTGCCCGTCCATCTGTGGCATCATCACGTCAAGCAGGATCAGGTCGGGATGCGGCGCCGTGCGGGCGATGTCCAGTGCCACGCTTCCCGATGTCGCGACCTTGACCTGGTAATCCGCCGACAACAATTCGCCGAGCAGGTACAGGTTCTGCGGCTCGTCATCGACAATCAGGATACTGGCTTTCGCTTGTGTCATCGATTCGGCTGTCCTGTAAGTGTGTCTCTGCCACATATCTCTTGTCGGGCAGACCGCAACGGTCCCGCTAAAAGCTGCCGTTTCAGATGTTGAGATACCACGATCCTCACCCGAACAAAACGGCGCGCACGAAAAGGACTTAAACATTTTTGGCCAATACTCGCCAATGTTTATGCGTTTAAGTCACGTTCCCGCAAGCGCGCCGGGATAAGGATGCCGCCCGCGCAGTCCTGGCGGGATGAAATCCTGCGCCATCTGCCTATTTTTAGGGCGATCGCTCGGGTATGGGCTGGCGGGGCTGGAAAAATGCTTGCGGGCCGGACGATCGGCTCGCTAGGTTCGTATCAAATGTATGACGGCAATTGGGCCCCCGTGTCTCTGATTTGAGAGGCGCGGGTTTTTTGTGCGCCGAACCGGAGGCAAGATGGGAACCACATCTGCACATAAAGTTGGCCTGCTCTTTTCGACCACCGGGCCTTACGCTGCGCTTGGCCGGTCGGCGCTGGACGGCGCGCGGATGGCGGTCGACGAAGTCAACGCCGAAGGTGAGGTCGCGCTTGTGCCGGTCATGTGCGATCCCGAGGGCATCCCGCACCTTTACGAGAAATGCACCCGGCGATTGCTGCGCGAGGGGGCCGTGCGTCACATCGTGGGCGGCATCACGTCCTGGTCGCGCAAGGACATGATCCCGGTGCTGGAGCGGCGGGATGCAATGCTTTGGTATCCCTGTCCCTACGAGGGGTTCGAGTGCAATGACCATGTCGTCTACCTCGGCGCCTGTCCGAACCAGCATCTCGTGCCACTTGTCGATCACGTCTTGCAGGATCGGCCCCGGCGCGCGGTGCTTGTTGGTTCGAATTATGTCTGGGGCTGGGAAACGCTGCGCGTCGCGCGCGAGAGGCTGTCGGCGGCCGGTGTCGAGATCGCAGCAGAGCGGTTCGTGCCGCTGGGCGAAACGGGCTGCGCACATCTGATCGACGAAATCCGCGCCTGCCGACCCGACGTGATCGTCAACAGCCTGATCGGTCCGTCCAACCATGCCTTCATGCACATGCTTGCGGAAATCCGCGACATGACGGGTAGTTGCCAGGTGATCAGCGCCAACCAGACAGAGGCAGACCTGGATGAGCTGGGGCAGGCGGCGGATGGCATGCTGTCAATCGCCGCTTGGTTCGAGGGCATCGAAACGCCAGAGAACCGGCTGTTCCGCGCCAGGATTGCCGATGCCTTGGGGCCAGATTACCGCGCGTCGTGCAACTTTGCGACGGCCTACACGGCCGTTCGGTTACTGGCCGAGGGGATCGCCCGCGTCGGCCATGACGAGCCGCAAGCGGTTTTCGATGCCGTGTCGGGGCGTATTCTGGATACGGTGCTTGGCCCGGTCGAGATCGACCCGGCCACGCGCCACACCACGCTTGTACCCCGGATGGGAAGGCTGCGGAGAGGCGTTTTCGAGATCGTTTCCGCTGCGTCGGACAAGGTCGCCCCTGACCCGTACCTGACCCGCGTGACCCCGCCCCCGCCGAGACAACGCAAACCTGAACTCAGGATCGTGTCATGACTTCCATGCTGGACCTGAACTTTACCGGCCGCCGCGCGGTTGTTCTGCACCCGACTGAAACCGTTCGCACGCGCCTTGCCAGCCGCCTCGACGTTCTGGGGCTCGCGGTCGAGGGGCACTGGCCCGACCTGCCCGCGGAGCGCATCGATTTCCTGTTCGTGGATATCGATATGGGCCATGACGGGCAGCTGCATTGGGAACCGGGGCAGGCACCGATGCCGGTGATCGGGGTGATCCGGTCGGAAACGCCCGGACGCCTGGCCTGGGCTTTGCGTCACAACCTGGATGCCTTTCTGTCCGAGGCGGCGCCCGAACTCGTCTATTCCTCGCTGGTCATCGCAACCGCCAGGTGGACAGAGCGCGCGCGCCGGACCGAGCATGACGTAGAGGCCGCCCGTCGGGCCGGGATGCGCCATTTTCTGATCCGCGCGGTCATGCAGATCATGGAAACCCACGGTGTCGATGAACTGGGGGCGCTGAGGAAACTTCGTACCCTCGCCATGGTCGAGCGCGTGGCGCTGGAAGATGCGGCGCTATTGGTGCTCAACGAAAATGGCACCTTGCCATCGGAGGGGTCGGCATGAGTGAGCCGAGCGTCACCGCGCAAAAGGCCCCCGCGCGGGCGGATGGCGCGAGCACGGTGATGGTGCGACTGCTGCGCCGGCCGCGATCAGCCTTTGCGCTGATCGTCATCCTGACCATGGTGGGCGCGGCGGTTCTTGCGCCATGGATCATGCCTTATGATCCGAACGACCAGATGTTTGATGGCCTCAGCCTGGAGGGTGCCCCGCTGCCGCCCTCTTCGGAATTCTGGCTGGGCACCGACCTGTTGGGGCGCGATCTGTTCTCGCGGTTGATCCTGGGCACCCAGACCTCGCTGATCATCGGGGTGCTGGCCAACGGGATCGCCGTGCTGCTGGGCGCCACCGTGGGTATCACCGCGGGCTATTTCGGCGGCTGGATCGGCGGGATCCTGATGCGGTTTACCGACCTGATGATGGCCTTTCCCGCGCTATTGCTGGCCATCGTGCTGGCGGCGATCTTCAAGCCCTCGCTACTGATTGTGGCCCTCGTGATCGCGATGGTGAACTGGGTGCAGATGGCGCGCGTCATCTATACCGAGACCCGCAGCCTGGCGCAGCGGGAATTCATCGACGTGCAGCGCGCGATGGGTGCGTCCACCTTCCGCATCCTGGGCCGGCATATCCTGCCGCACCTGGTCTATTCGATCATCGTCTTCGGCACGCTGGGGATTTCCACGACCGTCCTGCTGGAGGCGACGCTCTCCTACCTTGGCGTCGGCGTGCAGCCGCCCACGCCAAGCTGGGGCAACATCATCTTTGAAAATCAGACCTATTTCGCCAACGCGCCCTGGCTGGTTTTCTTTCCCGGCGTGGCCATCGTCCTGCTGGCGCTGTCGTTCAACCTGCTGGGGGACGCGTTGCGCGACACCCTCGATCCCAGACTGAAGGGGCGGCACTGATGTGGGCCTATGTGATCCGCCGCCTCGGGGAATCCCTGCTGATCCTGCTGGGTATCAGCCTGGTCACCTTTGCGCTGCTATATCTTGTCCCCGCCGACCCCGCGCGCCAGATTGCCGGACGCTCTGCCACTGCGGAAACGGTGGCCAATATCCGCGCGCAACTGGGCCTGGATCAGCCGTTCCACATCCAGTACCTGCGCTATCTCGGCAATCTCTTGCAGGGTGACCTGGGGCGGTCCTACCTGCAACGCACCGAGGTTTCGGAACTGATCGCGGCGCGGATGCCGGCGACGCTGCTGTTGATGCTGGCGACCATCGTGGTGGAGCTGATCATCGGGCTGACCATCGGCGCCATCGCCGCGCTCAAGCGGAACTCGGCCGTCGACCAGTCGCTCATGGTGTTCTCCTTCGTCACCATCTCGGCCCCGCAATTCGTGGTGGGCATCCTGCTGCTCTATGTTTTCGCGGTGCAGCTGGGCTGGTTCCCGATCGGGGGCTACGGCACCTTTGCCCATCTGGTGCTGCCCGCGATCACCATCGGGTTGCTGGGCACAGGCTGGTACTCGCGCATGATGCGGAGTTCCATGATCGACGTGCTGGCGCAGGATTACGTCCGCACGGCGCGGGCCAAGGGGCTGGGCCGGTTGCGCATCATCCTGCGCCATGTCGCGCCCAACGCGATCCTGCCCATCATTGCCATGATCGGCATCGATATCGGGCTGTTCATGTCCGGTATCGTGGTGGTCGAAAGCGTGTTCGGCTGGCCCGGTATCGGCCAGCTGGCCTGGCAGGCGATCCAGCGCGTGGACATTCCCATCATCATGGGGGTCACGCTTGTGTCCGCCTGTTTCATCGTCCTCGGGAACCTTCTTGCGGATCTCATCGCGCCGCTGGTGGACCCGAGGATCAAGCTGAAATGACCAACAGGAGAGGGAAAGACCAATGAAAAAGACACTTCTGACAAGCGTTCTGGCGCTGGGCACGGCCTTCGGCCCGGCGCTTGCCCAGGATTTCACCGAGGCCAAGCAGGGCGGGTCGATGATCGTCACCTACAAGGATGACGTGTCCACGCTGGACCCGGCCATCGGCTATGACTGGCAGAACTGGTCGATGATCAAGTCGCTGTTCGACGGTCTGATGGACTACGAACCCGGCACCACGGTTCTGAAAAAGGATCTCGCCGAGGATTACACGATTTCCGAGGACGGTACGGTCTTTACCTTCAAGCTGCGCGAGGGGGTCAAGTTCCACAACGGCCGCGAGATGACGGCCGAGGACGTGAAGTATTCGCTCGACCGCGTGACCAACCCCGAAACCCAAAGCCCGGGCGCCGGGTTCTTCGGTTCGATCGAGGGCTATGACGCCATGGCCGCGGGCGAGGCCGACGGCCTCTCGGGCGTGACCGTGATCGACCCCTACACCGTCGAGATCAAGCTGTCGCGCCCCGACGCCACCTTCCTGCACGTCATGGCGATCAACTTCTCGTCCATCGTGCCGAAAGAGGTGGTCGAGGAGTTCGGCCCCGATTTCGGCAAGAACCCGGTCGGCACCGGGGCCTTCTACCTTGCGGACTGGACGCTGGGCCAGTCCCTGACCTTTGCACGCAACACCGAGTACTGGAACGAGGGTCTGCCCAAGCTGGACCAGATCACCTTTGAAATCGGACTGGAACCCATAGTGGCGCTCTTGCGTCTGCAACAGGGTCAGGCCGACATTCCCGGCGATGGCATCCCGCCCGCGAAATTCCTCGAGGTCACTCAAGACCCGGCCTTCAAGGATTTCGTGATCGAGGGCGGACAGTTGCACACCGGTTATATCACCATGAACGTCAACATGGCGCCCTTTGACAACGTCAAGGTGCGCCAGGCGGTGAACATGGCGATCAACAAGGATCGCGCCGTGCGCATCATCAACGGCCGCGCGGTGCCCGCCAACCAGCCGCTGCCGCCCACGATGCCGGGCTATGCGCCTGACTACGAGGGCTATCCCTACGACCCCGAGGCGGCCAAGGCCCTGCTGGCCGAGGCAGGTTTCCCCGATGGGTTCGAGACCGAGCTTTACGTCTACAACACCGATCCGAACCCGCGGCTGGCGCAAAGCTTTCAGCAGGACTTGGCGGCCATCGGCATCAAGGCGGAAATCCGGTCGCTGGCCCAGGCCAACGTGATCGCGGCGGGTGGCGAACCGGACCAGGCGCCGATGATCTGGTCGGGCGGCATGGCATGGATCGCCGACTTCCCCGATCCGTCCAACTTCTACGGGCCGATCCTGGGCTGCGACGGCGCGGTGCAGGGTGGCTGGAACTGGTCGTGGTACTGCAACGAGGAACTGGATGCCGCCGCCGACGCAGCCGACGCCATGACCGACCCGGCCATGGCCAGCGAACGCGAGGCCGCCTGGCGTGACATCTACCTCAAGATCATGGAGGATGCGCCCTGGGTGCCGGTCTTCAACGAGCAGCGCTTCACCATGCGCTCGGCCAAGCTGGGCGGCCCGGACTCGATCTTCGTCGATCCGGTGCATGTGCCGGTCAACTACGACTTCGTGTATTCGACCGATGTGCAATAACTGCGACTACACCATCCACGGTCGCAACCATCATTGCGGGTGGGATCGTTCGATCCCGCCTGCGGCGACCATCGCGCCGGGCGAAAGCGTGCATTTCGAATGCCTCGACAGCTCGGGCGGGCAATTGTCCAGGGACAGCACGACGGCCGACCTGGCCACACTGTCTTTCGACAAGATCAACCCGGTCACCGGTCCCGTCTTCGTCGACGGGGCCGAACCCGGCGACATCCTGAAGGTGCAGATCGACGGGTTCACCCCGTCGGGCTGGGGCTGGACCGCCAACATCCCGGGCTTCGGCCTGCTGGCCGACCAGTTCGAGGATGCGGCGCTCAATGTCTGGAACTACGACCCCGATACGCTGGCGCCCGCGCTTTACTGCGGGATCGCACGTGTGCCTTTGAAACCCTTCGCGGGCACCGTCGGGCTGGCCCCGGCCGAGCCGGGGGCGCATTCCGTGATCCCGCCCCGGCGCATGGGGGGGAACATGGATATCCGCGATCTGGCCGCCGGCAGCACGCTGTATCTGCCGGTCGAGGTGGCCGGCGCGCTGTTCTCCATCGGGGACACGCACGCCGCGCAGGGCGATGGCGAGGTCTGCGGCACCGCCATCGAAAGCCCGATGAACGTGTCGCTGACCATCGACCTGATCAAGAACCAGCCGCTGAAATTCCCCCGCTTCACCACGCCGGGGCCGGTGACGCGGCACCTGGATTCCAAGGGCTACGAGGTGACCACGGGGATCGGGCCGGACCTGATGACCGGGGCGCGTGACGCGCTGTCGGGCATGATCGACCTGCTGTGTGCCACCCAGAAACTCAGCGCGGTCGAGGCCTACATGCTGTGTTCGGTCTGTGGCGATCTTCGGATTTCCGAGATCGTGGATCAGCCCAACTGGGTGGTCTCGTTCTACATGCCGCGGGTCGTGTTCGAATGACGGCTGACAGGGACAACGCCGGGCGCGAAGAGACATCGCGCCCGGTTCTCAGCGTTCAGGGGCTGACCATCCAGGTGGCCACCCCCGAAGGCCCGAAACCCGTGGTGCAGGATCTCAGCTTCGACCTGCGGCGCGGGGAAACCCTGTGCCTTGCGGGCGAAAGCGGGTCGGGCAAGTCGATGACGGCGCTGGCGATCATGGGGCTGTTGCCCCAGCCGATGGCCCGGATCGCCAAGGGGTCGATCCGGCTGGAGGATGGCACAGACCTTGCGACATGCAGCGAGCGTGACTTTCGCGATATCCGCGCCAATCGCATCTCGATGATCTTCCAGGAGCCGATGACCTCGCTCAATCCGGTGATGACGGTGGGGCGGCAACTGACCGAGGTTTTGCTGGAGCACCGTGCCTGCACGAGGGCCGAGGCGCCAGGGCGCGCGCTAGAGCTGTTGCGCGACGTGCGCATCACCGATGCCGAACGGCGGCTGAAACAATACCCGCATGAATTGTCAGGTGGCATGCGCCAGCGGGTGATGATCGCCATCGCGCTGGCCTGCAATCCCGAGATCCTGATCGCGGACGAACCGACCACCGCGCTGGATGTAACCGTCCAGGCCGAGGTGCTGGAACTGATCCGCGCGCTTCAGCGTGAACATGGCACAACGGTCCTGATGATCACTCACGACATGGGCGTCGTGGCCGAAATGGCCGACCGGGTGATCGTCCTGCGCCATGGCCGGCAGGAAGAAACCGCCCCCGTGCGTGCCCTGTTCGCCGCGCCGAAGACCGCCTATGCGCAAGAGCTGCTGGACGCCGTGCCGCGCCTTGGCAACGCGCCCGCGCGCCCGGCGCCCGACCGCATCCGCGATGTCGTGGACGTGGCGGAACTTTGCGTGCGGTTCCCGATGCGCGGCGGAATCCTCAACCGCGTCACCGCCCAGGTCCACGCGGTCGAGGGCGTCAGCTTTCGCATCAGCCCCGGCGAGACGCTCGCGCTGGTGGGTGAATCCGGCTGCGGGAAATCCACCATCGGACGGGCGCTGCTGGGGCTGGTGCCCTGGCAGGGCAGCATCCGGATCGACGGGCGGCAAATGGCCGGGCTGTCGGCCAAGGGCCTGAAACCGATCCGGCGCGATATCCAGATGGTGTTTCAGGATCCGGGCGCCTCGCTGGATGCACGGATGACGGTGGGCCGCCAGGTGGCCGAGCCGCTGGTGATCCACGGGCTGGCCTCGGGCAGCGAATTGAACGACCGGGTCGAGATGCTGTTTCGCCGGGTCGGCCTGACGCCCGAGCAGATGGACCGCTACCCGCACGAATTCTCCGGCGGTCAGCGTCAGCGGATCTGCATCGCCCGCGCGCTGGCGCTGGGCCCCAAGGTGATCGTCGCCGATGAAAGCGTCTCGGCGCTGGACGTATCCGTGCAGGCGCAGGTGCTGGACCTGCTGCGCGAGTTGCAAGAGGAACAGGGCCTCGCCTACCTGTTCATCAGCCACGACATGGCGGTGATCGACCAGGTCGCCGACCGCGTGGCGGTGATGAATCTCGGCCAGATCGTCGAGACCGGCAGCCGCGACCAGGTGCTGCGCGATCCCGCCCATGCCTATACCCGCCGTCTGCTGTCCGCCGTGCCGATCCCCGATCCCGAACATATGCGCCCGCCCGTCTTGCCCCGCGAGGGCGAGGTGGGCTCGCCCGTCTGGCCGCTGGGGCAGGGGCCAGAGCGCCTGCCGATGGTGGAAATCGCACCGGGCCACTGGGTCGCACAGGGTGCGTCCCTCAAGGTTGCCTGAGAAAAGACCGGAGAGAACGATGAGCTGGAAAACCGCCTACCGATCCTTCTACTACGAAACCGCGCCCGAGCCCGAGGATATCGTGCTGCCGCCCGACGAAACGGCGCTGTTGGTGATCGACATCCAGAACACCTACCTGGAGCCCAAGGACTCGCCCGAGGAAAACACCCGCTGGCAGCCCTTCTTCGACCGGATGAACGACATCGTCATTCCCAACACGCGCGCCTTGCAGGACTGGGCGCGGGGCAAGGGGATCGAGGTCATCCACGCCCGCATCGCCTGCCTGAAAGAGGATGGCCGCGACCGCTCGCTCAGCCAGAAGAAGCCGGGGTTCAACTATCTGCTGTTGCCCAAGGACCGCGAGGACAGCCAGATCGTGTCGGCGGTGGCACCGGAGGCCGACGAGATCGTCGTGACCAAGACGACCGACAGCGCGCTGACCGGCACCAATCTGCGGATGATCCTGCACAACATGGGGATCAAGAACGTGATCGTGGCGGGCATCTTCACCGACCAGTGCATCTCGTCCAGCGTGCGCAGCCTGGCCGATGAAAGCTTCAACGTCGTCCTCGTGGAGGATTGCTGTGCCGCGGCGACGGACGCGCTGCACCGCCACGAGCTGGAGGTGATCAACATGATCTACTGCCATGTCGCCAGCAGCGCCGAAGTGAAAGGTTTTGCCGCGGGCTAAGGCAAGACCGCTTTTGGCGCATCCCGGGTGACCTGCGCGGCAGGCTGACTGCCGCTTGGCGCCGGCAAGGGCTATCCCGGCCTTGGCGACAGGTGGCGCATGGGCATCGCACAGGTTTCGGGAATGAAAAAGCCCTCTGGGTTATCAACCTAGAGGGCTTGTTTTGGCTCCGGCGGTAGGGCTGGCGGGACCAAACCTAACGTGGTCCGACCGGCCTCAAACACCTTTATATCAACGCTTTGCGCGACATGCGCTTCAACCCGGCTGCCCGGCGTGTGTGCCGGACGTGGTGTATTTGTGTGCTGAGCGTGCCTCATTCGACGTTCGAATGCAATCGGTCCTTTGCGAGGCATTCGGGTAGGTTATTGTTCCGGCGCTCGTTGGCAGTCTACTAGTAACAAACGCTTAACTTTTCCGCTGGCAGAGCTTACGCGTCTAACCCTCATGTCTAACTTGTTTCGGGTGCCAGTATTGCTTCCGTGAAGTGACCAAGTAAGAAGCGGAAGATTCCCGATTGAGAAATCTCCGTCTGGACGAATGGGAATGACGCGGTTGAATTGGTCGACAAAGACACGCGCATTTCGCGACAGTGAATTGTAGCGGGTAACGTTACCTCGCACTACCTCTAGGCCAATGGATTCTTCTTGGGTGTTCACCCAATCCTTGGTTTCCAAGTTGAACGTGACTAGCTCGGTTCGCGGGGTCCCAATGGACATTGAAGTTATGGTCCCTTCGTCACCAATGGGTCTATGAGCGTCTTGCAGGCTTCCTTCCAAAATTTCCGAAAGTTCATCAAAATCCACGGGAGGTTTCTTGAGCGGAGGCGGCTCTTTTCGCTGATAGAGTTTCTTGAGACTCGCTGTTTCAGGTTCCGCGTCGAGACAGCCTGTGGCTCGTTTGAACGCAGTCTTGATGAAATCGTAGAACATAGGCGCGCCTATGGCTACCGCAGCTGTCGACGTGGCCGGGTAGGTTTCCATCAATACAATCAGTTCAAATAGGAAGCTGCCTTGACGGGCAGGTTTTATGTGGATTGATGCGCCTTTCATCGCGGGTGCGCGCGTTGTTACCTCTCCCGTCATGTATGCATGTGTGGCAAGGTGCAGCGCACGGGTAATGCCATCAATCGAAGTGGCTCCATCATAGCCCGGAAGGACGTTTTCGTCAGCCAAACCACCCGTGTATCGAATCTTAATTCGATGTTCTGATAAAGCGACCATTGGTTTATCAATTCTCTGAGGTTTCTCCAAAAAGATGTATTGTCCTATAAACGGCTAAGCGAAAAGAGCAGAAAAATCTGAAAGCGCGAACTCGACGGTTGATGTTCCGCGCATCCCCCCGTGGGGGGGGCGTTCTCGATGTAGCTGGCCGGGCATGTCGCCCATGCAACGCGCCCCGGCCTCTGAGGCCCACCCACCAGCCCCGGCAACTCCCGCGCGACACTCGCACCGGACCACCTTCGCGCCCCCTTCGCTGTCTCACAGGGCTTGCCCTAGTGAGTCGTCTCTGGCTGCCCGGAAATCTGTCCCAATGGAATAGCCTTGACATTCTGAGACAGCGCAGCCTATCACGTTTTAGACCTTGTGAGACACATTCCGAGAGGCAGGAGGCGAGACGATGCTTGTGGGATATGCGCGCACCTCGACGCTGGACCAGACAGCGGGCCTAGAGGGGCAGGAGCGGGACTTGAGGGCTGCCGGGTGCGAACGGCTGTTCGTGGAACAGGTCTCATCGGTGGACGTGAAAGAGCGGGCGAGGTTGGCCGAGGCGCTGGCCTATGTCCGCGAGGGCGACACGCTGGTTGTCACCAAGCTGGACCGGCTGGCCCGGTCGGTGGCCCACCTTCTGAACATCCTCGACACCCTGACCGAACGCGGCGCTGCGCTGCGGGTGCTGGACCTGAACCTGGACACCGGGACACCCACGGGGCGGCTGCTTCTCACCGTCCTTGGCGGCATCGCTCAGTTTGAGCGGGAGATCATGCTAGAGCGCCAGAGGGAAGGCATCGCCAAGGCCAAGGCCGCCGGGAAATACAAGGGCCGCAAGCCCACGGCACGGGCGAAGGCGGATGAGGTCTTGAAGCTGCACCGGGAGGGCGTGGGCGGGACCGAGATCGCGCGCCGCGTGGGCATCGGCAGGGCGAGCGTCTACCGGATACTCAACGAGGCCGATGGGGTGGCCTGAGCGGTAGCGGCTGAGCGGTAGCGGCTGACCTCCCTGACACACCCTGATCTTTTCTCAGGGACGCACTCCTCGCTCAAGGCGGCTCTGCGGGGCCGTGGGGAGTGGTAGGGAGCTTGTTGGGTAGCGGCTGACCTCCCTGACACACCCTGATCTTTTCTCAGGGACGCGCTCCTCGCTCAAGGCGGCTCTGGCCACCTGGTCTCAGGTCACGACCGCGATGGCCGATCGTTCCTGGTGCCTGAAACGGTGACGAATTCGAAGGGGGCGGTTCGGCACTATTTCACCCAAGCCGAAGTCGACCGGTTCCGGGCCACCTACGTGACCCTGGGCGAGCTCGTGGCCAGCCGAGGTCAATCCGCGAAGGCGATCCGGAAGGCCTTCGGTGAAGCCGGGATCGAACCCATCCTCCCGCGTCCGAAACTCGACGCCTATGTCTATCGACGATCGGATATCTGACCTGCGTTTCCAACACGATTTTTCCCTTTAAGGCCGCTCTTTCGGGCGGCCTTTTTTCGTGCCGTCTCCGGAGTTCTGGCGCAGGCATCCGCGAATGGGTGATAATGCCTTGGTTGGAATGGGCGATAATGCCCTGGAAAAATGGGCGAATGGGCCGCCGGATTGACTCTGGGTTGACGCAATTTCAATAACTTACGGCGGATCAATGGGCTTTAATCACCTGCCTCGACAACTGTTGTTATTGTCGAACCAGCCATAAATTGGCCGTTTGACCGATGAAATGGCCATTCTGGCACGCAAAACATGGCCACCGCGTTCGTTTGGGCGCGGTGGCTTTGTTTCATTGGTCTCCACGCCCAGGGCTCCGCCAGGCGCGGACCAAGGCAAGCTCCGGTTCACGGGTCATCAGGCTGACCTGTATATCTATGCACTTTGTGCTGATTGCTGACCGGCGTGCGGAATGCACCGGCGCCAAGTGTAAACCGCGCCGCGGCGGAAAACATGTTCAAGGATCGTCATCGGGGCCACCTCAATATCGAGGCAGGTTCACCCTGTGGGACAGCCGTGTATGACACCCTGGTTCCAGCACCGGTATCGGGCTATCCGTTTCCGTTCTATACCAGTGACTTAATGTGGGATTTGGCTGGGGTGGTAGGATTCGAACCTACGGTACACGGTACCAAAAACCGCTGCCTTACCACTTGGCTACACCCCAACGGTGCGCGCGTAAATACGCTTAGAGCGGGCGGGCTGCAAGCCCAATCTGGCGAAAAATCGTGTCTTCTTTTTCCAGGGGATCACATGCTAAGGGGGTGGCTCTTGGCCAGACGGTCGAACGCCATCAGGGTGTCGATCAACGCCGGCATCTGCGACAGCGGGATCATGTTCGGGCCATCCGAGGGTGCGCTATCGGGGGTCTCGTGCGTTTCGATAAAGACCGCCGCGACCCCCAGCGCCACAGCCGCGCGTGCCATGACGGGGGCGAATTCGCGCTGTCCGCCGCTGGCCCCGCCCAGCCCTCCGGGCTGTTGCACCGAATGGGTGGCGTCCATCACCACCGGATAGCCCGTGCGCGCCATGATCGGCAGGCTGCGCATGTCGGCCACAAGGGTGTTATAGCCAAAGGACGTGCCGCGCTCGGTCAGCAGGATACGGCTATTGCCGGTGGCCTCGATCTTGGCTGCCACGTTGGGCATGTCCCATGGGGCGAGGAACTGACCTTTCTTGACGTTGATCGCCGCCCCGGTCTTGCCCGCCGCGACAAGCAGGTCGGTCTGGCGGCACAGGAAGGCCGGGATTTGCAGCACATCGGCAATTGCGGCAACCGGCGCGCATTGCTCCGGTGTATGGACATCGGTCAGAACCGGAACGCCCAGCCGGTGCTTGACCTCGGCCAGGATTTTCAGGCCAGCCTCGAGGCCCACGCCCCGCCGACCCGATATAGAGGTGCGGTTGGCCTTGTCGAAACTGCCCTTGAAGATATACCCCGCACCCGCCGCGGCGCAGATACGGCGCATCTCGGTGCCGATCATCAGCGCGTGTTCGACGCTTTCCAGTTGGCAGGGACCGGCAATCACGGTCAGCGCACGGGCATTTCCGACGGTCAGCCCGCCGATGTCGATGTCTTTCATGTCAGGCCGATACCTGTTCCTTGAGGACCGAAACGGTGATGGAGATCATCAAGTATATCCCGGCAAAGATCAGGAAGGCCAGAATCGTGTTTTCGAAGGCGCGCGGATAGGTGGCCTCGTCCGGGGCGACCGGGCTGACGCCCATCGACAAATAGCGTACTTGCCGGTTGGCCTCGATCCGGGCGGTTTCAAGCTGTTGCAGCGCCTGTTGCAGCAAGAGTTGCCGGTTGGTGAGGTCCGCCTCGGCGATACGCAGCTCTGCCGAGATGCGGGCCAGCGAATCCCCCCCGATGCCGCTTTCGGTCATCGAGGCGCGCAATTCTGCCACCAGGTCCTCGAGCCTGCGAATATCTCCGCGCACGCCGTCGACGCGGGCCTGGTTGGGGCGGGTATTGTCCAGCAGTTGTTGCAGTTGCAGCCGCTTTTCGCGCAGCTGCGTCTCGAAGGTGGTGATCTGCCCCATCAGCGCGCCGGTTTCGCTGGCCGGGTCCAGCACACCCAGCTTTTCCTGCAATTCCAGAACGCGCTGCTGGGCTTGCGACACCTTCCGTTCGGCATCCTCGTAACTTTCGCGCGCGCCGGACATCTGATCTTCGCGCAGACGCTGTGTCAGCCCGTCGATGCGTTCCTCGGCATAAGAGATCAGCGCGTTCGAGAAGGCCGCGCTGGTCTGCGGATCGGCGGCGCTCACCTCCATCTTGAGGATGCCTTCGGTGGGGTCATAGCCGATCTTGACCGCCTTTCGATACAACTTATAGGCCGCCTCTGCGGTGCTCGCGGGCGGCAATTGCTGGATCGGGTCGATCCAGTCCTGGCTGAAATGCGCGCGAAACCCCTGATCCTCGTCGAGGCGCAGCATCGCGTCGCGCGATTGCAGATAGCTTTGCACCGCGATCGAATCCTGTTGCATCGCCAGGCCCGTCCCCTGGAACAGGCCGCCCAGACCCCCACCACCCGCCGAGTCGGCCTGCTGGATCACGAATTCGGACTTGGTGGCGTACATGGGCGTGGCAATATTGAAATAGTAATAGCCCACGAAAATGGTCGGCAACAGCACGAAGGCCGCCAGCCGCGCGAACAGAAGCGCCAGCTTGCGCCGGCGTCGGCGGGCGATGTCGCGCTGGATGTCATGCACTTCGCGCAGCCGTGTCGCGGCCGGAGTTTCGATTTGCGTTGCTGGCAACATGTTGCCTTGCGCAGCGGTGCGGGGCAGGGCGGGAAGGCCGAATTCCGCCCCACGTCCGGGCGCCTCGCCCTGCACAAGCTCTAGCATGTTGGCACGCTGGAACGGATCGATCCCTTCACCCCGCAACAGCCGTACCGCATCGTAATCCGATGTCGGCGCCAGCCCGTGTTTCTGTGCGATACGCCGGGCCATGCGCAATTGTCGGCCCGTAAGCCCCTCTCGCCGGATCGCGTCGATTTCCTGGTCTGCCGAAAGTCCCGAGCCCTGAGCGCGGCCCATGCCCTGCCCGGCGGGGGGACCCATCTCGTCCTGCGCCGGATAGCCGGCGGCCTGGCTGGCGCGATCACCGGCCCCGCCCTGTTGCGCCGCGGCACGCGCGGTGGGAAAGGGCATCGGGCCAAAACCGTCTTCGTCGACCTGCCCGTCCTCGGCCCGATCGGAACTGGCGGCATCCTCGTTCAGTCGCAGCGAACCGCTGCGCCGGACCCGGAATTTCTTAGCCTTTGGTTTGATAGTCATAAAGCGCCTTGGCCTCTTCCAGACTGTCGAACATGAAAAGCTGCCCATCGCGCAGCACCGCCGCAGAGCGGCAGAATTTTTCCAGCGTCGCGGGCTGGTGCGAGGCAATCACGATGGTCGCCCGTTCCAGCCGCTCGCGCAGGATAGCACCCGCCTTGCGGTTGAATTCGACATCCGTGGTCGAGGGCATGCCCTCGTCGATCAGATATATGTCGAAGTCAAGCGCAAGCAGCAGCGAAAAGTTGAACCGCGCCCGCATGCCCGCGCTGTAGGTGCCCACGGGCATGTCGAAATATTCTTCGATTCCGCATAGCCAGCGCGAAAAAGCCTCGACATAATCCGGGTCCAGCCCATAGAGCCGCGCGATGTAACGGGCATTCTCGGTTCCGGTATGGCGATTGACGACACCGCCCATGAATCCCAGTGGAAAGGAAATGCGACAGGCGCGCGTGATCGTGCCCTCGTCGGGCTTTTCAAGTCCGGCCATCATGTTGATCAACGTGGTCTTGCCGGTGCCGTTCGGGGCAAGAATGCCCAGGGAATTGCCCAGCTCGACGCGAAAGGATACGCGGTCAAGGATCACCTTGCGCTGCTTGCCCGTCCAGAAACTCTTGCTGACATGGTCGAACTCCAGCATCGGCATCCCCGCTTGGTCCAAGTCCCGGCGCCGGGTGCCGGAAACGGACTGGTTCTATTCTGGAACCTAAGATGGCTTTGGGGCCATATTATGTCTTCTGCGCGATTCCGAACAGTGCGACCCTGCAAGGCGCTTGCCATCCGCCCGCCTGCTCCACCGTCGCGACTTGGTGTCGCCCCTGCCGTACGCCCCTGTGGATCCTTGGCGCGGCGGATTGGCCGCCGCGGGCGTTTTTCCCTTGCCCCGTCCGTTACGGGGCAATACCGCGTGACCCGGGCGCCCCTGCGTCGACGTCGATCCCGTCACAATCCCGCGCGCCCGCCCCAAGAGGTGCTTGCATGACCGAGCAAACCCCGCTGGACCGCGCCCATGCCGCCATGGCCGCCGCCCCGGATGATCCCGCGCCGCGCCTGCGCTATTACGGCAGGCTCGCGGCGAGCGAGCTGTTCCTCCTGCTCGAATGCGAGGCCGAGGGGGATCGCATCCGTCCCCGCATCTTCGCCCCTGACGAGACCGGCCCGGTCGTGCTGGCCTTTGACCGCGACAGCCGGCTCGTGGATTTCACCGTGACCGCCAGTCCCTATGCCGCCCTGCCGGGCCGGGCACTTGCGCCGATGCTGGCCGCCCAGGGGCTTGGGCTCGGCGTCAACCTCGGCACCGCGCAGGCCGAGATTCTACCAGCCGAGGCCGTCGCCTGGTGGGCGGACACCCTTGCCGTTCCAGCCCCCGCTCCCGCCCGCCTCGTGCCGCGATCGCTTTGCCCTCCCGCCGACCTGCCGCCAGACCTGCTCTGCGCGCTCGATACCTGTCTTGCCGCGATGGGCGGGCTGGTGCAGGCGGCCTGGCTGACGGGCACCCGCTTCGACCAGGGGGGGCAGGGGCTCTTGCTGATCCTCGTCGGCCCTGCGCCGGGCGCCGAGGAGACGCTTGCCCGCGGCGTGGCCGAGGCGCTGCGTTTCAGCGGCCTGGACGACGGCAGGCTCGATATCGCCTTTCGGCCCGCCGGGGATCGCCTCCTTGACCTGATTGCCCGGGTCGGGGTGCGTATCGACCCGCCCGACCACGACCCCGTCAGCCCCGTGCCGCTGCGCGATCCCGATGCGCCCCCGCGCCTGCGCTGATGTCTTCTTCTTGGTCCAAGTACCCGATCCCGCGCCCGCCCCGGCGGGCGCGGCCCCGCCCAACGCCGGACAAGCGGGCTTGCCCGCGCCGGCCGGGGGCGGGAGTGCCTTCTCAATAGCCCCGCGCGCGGTCCACCAGGTGCAGCAAAGGCTCGTCCGCCTCGACGCGGCGGATATTCTCGACGATCACGCGTGCCGCGCTTTCGGGGCGGGTTTCCGAGGCGATATGCGGCGTGACCGTCACCTTGGGATGGGCCCAGAACGGATGCTCGGCGGGCAATGGTTCGGTGCGAAAGACATCCAGGGTGGCATGGCCGATCCGGCCGGATGCCAGCGCCGCCAGTAGCGCGTCGTCGTCGATCAGCGCGCCGCGCCCCGGGTTGATCAGGACCGTGCCGCGGGGCATCCATGCCAGGCGCTCCGTATCGATCAGGTTCTCGGTCTGCGCGGTCAGTGGCAGCAGCAGGACCACGATCTCGGCCCTGGTCAGTACCTCAACCAGCCCCTCGTCGCCGTGGTGGCAGGCGATACCGTCGAGACTGCGCGGCGTGCGGCTCCAGCCCAGCACGTCGAATCCCAGCCCGACCAGCGCGCCCGCCGCCACCTGCCCAAGCGCCCCTAGCCCGAGCACCGCCACCTTGCGGTCGCGCGCCAGCGGTGGTGCAATCGGTGCCCAGTCGTGGGTGGGGTTCACGATATGCGCGTCCATGCCCAGGTGATGGCGCAACACGTGCCCGGCCACCCATTCGCGCATCCCTTCCTCCAGCCCGGCATCGACCATCCGGCATAATGGCTGGGTCAGGGTGGGGTTGCCCACGATGCCTTCGACCCCGGCCCATAGGCTCAGAACCGCGCGGCATCCGGTGAAGGGGGTAAAATCGGACAGCCCGCCATTCGGCGCGTAGACGATGTAATCCACCCGTTCCGGGTGCTCGGTCGCGTTCACCAGCCGCGCGGCGATCCCGGCCTTTGCCAGGGCCGCGCGCAAGGGCACCTCGTATTGTGGCCAGCGCGCGGGTGGTGCGGAAAACAGGATCGTGCGCATCAGCGTCCCCTTGGCCGGTGAATATGTGCGCTTTGCACCAGTCCAAAGGCCACCAGCAGCACCAGCATGGCAGACCCCCCGTAGGATACCAGCGGCAGAGGCACGCCGACCACCGGCGCAAGACCCATGACCATCGACATGTTCAGCGCGAAAAACAGGAAAAAGGTCGCCGCGATCCCGATCGTCAGCAGCGCGGCAAAGCGGTCGCGGTTTTGTAGCGCGGAGGCCACGCAGAAGGCCACGATCAGCACGTAAAGTGCCAACAGGGAAATCCCGCCGACGAAACCGAATTCCTCGGCCAGCGTGGTAAAGATGAAATCGGTATGTTTCTCGGGCAGGAAGTTCAGCCGCGATTGCGTCCCCTGCATGAAACCCCGGCCCGTCCATCCGCCAGATCCCAACGCGATCTTGGACTGGGTTATGTGATAGCCTGCTCCCAGCGGGTCCGAGGCGGGATCGAGAAAGGTATCGATGCGCCGATACTGGTAATCCTTGAGCAATTGCCATCCCGTGCCGCGCGACAGGAACACCGCCGTCACCAGACCCGCGCCAAGCCCGATCACCGCCGCGAAGTAGAGCCAGTGAACACCGGCCACGAACATCACGATCCCGCCGCCCGCGATCAGCAACAGCGCGGTCCCGAGATCGGGTTGTCTGAGTACGAGAAAGGTCGGCAACAGGATCAGGATCAGGGGGATCGTCACGAATTGCGGGCGCGAGACGTGCCGGATATCGAGCCAGTCGTAATAGGCCGCGAGAATCATCACCAGCGTGATCTTGGTCAACTCCGAGGGTTGCAGCCTGAAAAAGCCAAGGTCGATCCAGCGCTGCGCCCCCATGCCGACGCTGCCAAAGAATTCGACCCCGACCAACAGCATCACCGACACGCCATAGGCCAGCGCGGCCATGTTTCGCCAGAACCAGATCGGTATGAAGGCCACGAAAAACATCGCGGCCATGCCCAGTGCAAAGCGTTTCATCTGGGGCTCGGCCCAGCGTTCGACCGTGCCGCCCGCAACCGAGTAGAGCATGAGAAATCCCACGCCGGCCACCGCGCAGAGCAACAGCACCAGCGCCCAGTTGACATATAGCACCTTGCGCAGTCCCGCAGGCACAGTCTTGACATTGTATTCGAGATAGCTCACGCGCGGCTCCTCCCGGCGGCGGGCGCGCTGTCCAGCTTGCGCAGTGGCAGCTTGCGCAGGTCCTGCTCCTTTTGCCAGCGCTGCCGGTCGGGGTATGCGCTGAGCGGCGGCAGGTCGCCGTAAAGCGCCCGAAGCGTGATATCCCGGGCGATCGGGGCTGCGGCGGTCGAGCCTCCACCGCCATGCTCGACCACCACGCAAACAGCGATGCGGGGCGCCTGGGCCGGGGCGAAGGCGACGAACAGCGCGTGGTCGCGTCGTTCCCACGGCAGATCCTCGTTGCGGAAAACGCCCGCTGCGCGCTCGGCGGTGGTGATGTTGCGTACCTGGCTGGTGCCGGTCTTGCCCGCCATGGCCATGCCCTCGGCCACCACGCGCGAGCGGTAGGCGGTGCCGCGGCGGCTGTTGACCACGTCATTCATCCCTTGCCGGATATACGCAAGGTGGGCCGGGTTCACGTCGAGCGGCGCGCCAGCGGGATGGGGCTGTTCCATCCCGTTGACAGATCTGACCAGGCGGGGCATCAGCGCCCGGCCCGTTGCGATGCGCGCGCTCATCACCGCCAGTTGCAGCGGCGAGGCCAGCACGTAGCCCTGGCCGATGGCGGCGTTCAGCGTATCGCCCACGACCCAGTCGGCGCCGCGGTTTTCACGTTTCCAGGCCTTGTCGGGCATCAGCCCCGAGACCACCGCTGACAGGGGCAGATCGTGGCGTTCGCCCAGGCCGAACTTGCGCGCCATGGCGGTGATCTTCTCGATGCCGACCCTCTGGGCGATATCGTAGTAATAGACGTCGCAGGATTGTTCGAGGCTCTGGTTGAGGTTGACATGCCCGTGCCCGCCGCGCCGCCAGCAGTGGAAGCGCCGCCCGCCGACCTCGAGATGGCCGGGGCAGTAGACGGTTTCCTCGGGCGTGATCAGCCCATCTTCCAGCGCGGCAAGCGCGGTGATCATCTTGAAGGTCGAGCCGGGCGGATAGGCCCCCTGCACCGCCTTGTTCGAGAGCGGCCGGTATGGGGTTTCGGTCAATGCCTTGTAATCCGCGACCGAGATGCCGCGCACGAACTTGTTCGGGTCGAAGCCGGGCGACGAGGCGATGCCCAGGATATCGCCCTGGGCCAGGTCCATCACGACCGCGGCCGCACTTTCTTCGCCCATCCGGGCCTGCATGAAATTCTGTAACCCTGCATCCACGGTCAATTGCAGCGCGGCACCTGGCTGGCCCTCTACGCGGTCCAACTCGCGGATCACGCGACCGACCGCGTTCACCTCGATCCGGCGGGTGCCTGCCTTGCCGCGCAGCAATTCCTCGTGTTTTGCCTCGACGCCGGTCTTGCCGATCTGAAAGCGCGGAATCTGCAACAGCGGATCGGGGGCGTCTATCTGCGAGAGATCGTAATCCGACACCGGGCCTACGTAACCGACCACATGGGCGAAATCGGGCCCCATCGGGTAAAGCCGTGACAAACCCACCTCGGGCGTGATCCCCGGCAGGATCGGTGCGTTCACGGCAACGCGCGCGACATCCTCCCAGCGCAGGCGGTCTGCGACGGTCACGGGCACGAAGGGGCTGTGCCGGTGAACTTCGCGCAATGCGCGTTCGACTGATTCGGCATCGAGCGGGACCAGTCGCGCCAGCCGCGCCAGCGCCTCTTCGGGATCGCCCGCGTCTTCTCGCACGATGACGATCCGATAATTCTGTTCGTTCTCGGCCACGATCCGGCCCGCACGGTCGAAGACCAGGCCGCGCATGGGCGGGATCAGTCGGATATTGACGCGGTTTTCCTCGGCCAGGAGGCGGAACTGGTCGGCCTGGGTGACTTGCAGGTGTCGCATCCGCAGCGTGAGCATCCCTGCAAAGCCTGCCTGGACCCCGCCCAGGATCAGTGCGCGGCGGGTAATGCGCCGCGTGCTTTCCTCGGTTTCGCGACCGGGGCGTCTCATCGCAACAGCCCCCTCGGGTCCAATTCGCCCGGTGTCACGCCGCGCACCAACAGCGCATAGCGCGAAACGAATGCCACGACGGGATAGATCAAAACCGACAGAACCGCCTGAACGCCAGAGGCGCCCAGCCCCGCGCCGGGCACGGCGAAAAGCGCCAGTGCCGCCCCTTGGCAGATGAACACCGCCACGATCGTCACGCTCGCCATCAGCCATTCGGTTCCGAACGGTGTCTCGACCGACATTTGCTGGCGGGTACGCAGGAATTCGCTGCCAAGCAGCACCAGCGCCGTCAAAAGGCCGGGTGGTCGCATCAGCATGATATCCAGCATCAGAAAGACCCCGCAGATCAGCCATGGCGGCAGGTAGTCGGGCCGACGATGCAACCAGGCAATGGTCAGGCACAGCATCAGGTCAGGGCCAGGAAGATGGCCCGGCGTCGTGTCCAGCGGCAGGATCAACAGGAATGTCATCGCGCCGGCCAGCCCGATATAGATCAGGCGGTAAAACCCGCGATCAAGCGTGAGCGGATCAATCATCGCTCGCCCTCGGTGTCGCGGCCATGTCCGGTGTTGCGGGCACCGGGCCGATCGGTGCCGGGGCAATCAGCGCACCGGGATCCCGGATCACCTCGCCCTGGTGACTGCGCAGCACGCGCAGGAATTCCAGCCGGTCATATTCTGCCGCCAGCCGGACCCGAAGCTGCCGGTCACGGCCCAACGTTACGTGGCCGACCAAAAGGCCGGCGGGGAAAACCCCGCCATCACCAGAGGATACCACCCGGTCGCCGGGTTGCACCAGCTCGGTATCCTCGATGAAATCAAGCAGCGGCCCGGCCGAGTTGTCGCCGGCCATGACCGCACGCTGGCCCGAAGGCTGGATGGTGACGGGAATGCGGCTGTTGGAATCGGTCAGCAGGATCACCCGCGAGGTGGTCCGCCCCACGCCTGAGATCCGCCCGACCAGGCCAAGCCCGTCGGTCGTGGCCCAGCCATCGACGATCCCGTCGCGCGCCCCCACGTTCAACAGCACCGACTGGCGGAAGGGCGACCCGCTATCGGCCATCACCACGCCGGTGACATAGGTCAGGCTGGGGTCTAGCCGGACCTTGTTGAGGTCCAGCAGCTTGGCGTTTTCCTGCTCCAGTTGTAGTGCGGCCTCTTTCCAGGCCTTCATCTGGCGCAGTTCGCGACGCAATTCCTGGTTTTGTTCGGCGAGGCGCGCGTAGGATTGAAACCCTTCGACCAGTTCCCAGGTTTTGGTTACTGGCACCAGGGCCCAGTCGAAACCGGGTACCACCCGGTCAACGATCTGCGCGCGCACCCGTTCGACCCGCGGGCTATCGATGCGCCACAAGACGAAAAGACCCAGAAGGAAAAGAACCATGGCGCCGATCAGGATCGTCCGGATCGGGCGTGCATAGTCGAGAGGGCTGTTGCGGTCTGCGGCCAAGGCTGCCTCGCTTCACGCGTGGGCGGGGACGGCCCCGTGGATCAGCTTTCGTAATCTATCACATGCCGGAGCTGTTTTTCGTATTCCAGCGCCTTGCCGGTGCCAAGCGCCACGCAATTCAGGGATTCATCGGCAACCGAAATGCCAAGGCCGGTCTGTTCGCGTAACGCCAGGTCCAGCTCGCCCAACAGTGCGCCGCCACCCGTCAGCATCACGCCGCGGTCAACGATATCGGCGGCCAGGTCGGGCGGCGTGGCCTCCAGCGCGGTCATCACCGCCTCGCAAATCTGCTGAACCGGTTCGGCAAGCGCCTCGGCCACCTGGGCCTGGTTGATCTCGATTTCCTTGGGCACGCCGTTCAACAGGTCGCGGCCGCGGATCTGCATCGACGCGCCGCGCCCGTCATCGGGCATTCGCGCGCTGCCGATAGAGGTCTTGATGCGTTCGGCCGTGGCCTCGCCCACCAAAAGGTTCTGCTGGCGGCGCAGGTAGTTGATGATCGCCTCGTCCATGCGGTCGCCGCCCACGCGCACCGAGCGGGCATAGACGATGTCGCCCAGTGACAGCACCGCCACCTCGGTCGTGCCGCCGCCGATATCGACGACCATGTTGCCGGTGGGGTCGGTGATCGGCATGCCCGCGCCGATGGCCGCCGCGATTGGTTCGGCGATCAGCCCCGCGCGCCGCGCGCCGGCCGACAGCACCGATTGACGGATCGCGCGCTTTTCCACCGGGGTCGCGCCGTGGGGGACGCAGACGATGATCTTGGGCTTGGTAAAGGTGGTGCGTTTATGGACCTTGCGGATGAAATACTTGATCATCTCTTCGGCCACGTCGAAATCGGCGATCACGCCCTCGCGCATTGGCCGGATCGCCTCGATGCTGCCGGGCGTGCGGCCCAGCATCAGCTTGGCATCCTCGCCCACGGCCAGCACCTGCTTGCGCCCGTCCTTGACGTGGAAGGCAACCACGGAGGGTTCGTTCAAGATCACGCCGCGCCCCTTGACATAGACCAGCGTGTTCGCCGTGCCGAGGTCGATGGCCATGTCCGACGAGAACAGCCCGCTAAATCCTGCCATGTCTTGCGCCACCCGTGTTCGAGGGAAAACAGGCCCGCGATTCCACGCCGCGGACCGCCAGCCTTATAGGCGCTTGGTGGCCGGGCGGTAAAGGGCGCATTCAAACGGTCGAGGGCGTGTTTCCGCCAGTATCGAATATCGAATGTTCCCGAACCTCAAAACGCGGAAATCCGGGGCTTTAAGGTGCCGGATTTGCACTTATCGCGTTTTCGTCCGGGGCGCTCGATCGCCCCGGACCGCTCGCCCGCGATCACACCGCCGTGGCGGTATCGTCGGGCTTACCCTTTTCGCGCCGCACCAGCAGGCGATTCAGCGCTGCGACATAGGCCTTTGCCGAGGCCACGACCGTGTCGGTGTCGGAGGATTGGCCGGTGACGATCTTGCCGTCCTCTTCCATCCGCACGCTGACGGTGGCCTGGGCATCGGTGCCGCCGGTGACGGCGTGCACCTGGTAGAGTTGCAGATGCGCGTTATGCGGGAACAGGGCCTTGACCGCGTTGAATGTCGCATCGACCGGCCCGTCGCCCTGGGCGGTCACCTGGTGATCCACCCCGTCGATGGTCAGCGTCAGGTCGGCCGATTGCGGCGCCTCGGTGCCGCAGATCACGCGCAGGAATTTGACCTGCAACCGGCCATGACCTTCGTCGGCACTGCTGTCGCGCATCAGTGCGATCAGGTCGTCATCGTAGATTTCCTTCTTGCGGTCGGCCAGCGCCTTGAACCGCACGAAGACATCGTTGAGCTGGTTGTCCCCCAGATCGAAACCCAGCTCTTTCAGCTTCGCACGCAGCGCGGCGCGGCCCGAATGCTTGCCCATTACCAGGTTGGTGGCGGTCAGGCCGATATCCTCGGGGCGCATGATCTCGAAGGTCTCGGCGTTTTTCAGAACGCCGTCCTGGTGGATGCCGGATTCATGGGCAAAGGCATTCTTGCCGACGATGGCCTTGTTGTACTGCACCGCAAAGCCCGACACCGCGGCAACCTTGCGGCTGATCCCCATGATGCGCGTGGTGTCGATGCCGGTCGCAAAGGGCATGATGTCGTTGCGCACCTTCAGCGCCATCACCACCTCTTCCAACGCGGTGTTGCCCGCGCGTTCGCCCAGCCCGTTGATCGTGCATTCGATCTGGCGGGCGCCGGCCTCGACGGCCGCCAGGGCGTTGGCGGTCGCCATACCGAGGTCGTTGTGGCAATGGGTGGCAAACACCACCTCGTCCGCGCCGGGTACGCGGTCCAGCAACATCGCGATCAGGTCCGCGCTTTCGCGGGGCGCGGTGTAGCCCACCGTGTCGGGAATGTTGATCGTCGTCGCCCCGCACTTGATCGCGATCTCGACCACGCGGCACAGGTAGTCGTGTTCGGTGCGCGTCGCATCCATCGGCGACCACTGCACGTTGTCGCAGAGATTGCGGGCATGGGTCACGGTCGCCTCGATCCGCTCCACCATCTCGTCCTGCGTCAGCTTGGTGATCTCGCGATGCAGGGGCGAGGTGCCGATGAAGGTGTGGATGCGCGGGCGCGCGGCGTGTTGAACGGCCTCCCAGGCGCGGTCGATATCCTTGAAATTGGCGCGTGCCAGGCCGCAGATCACGGAGGTCTTCGATTGCCGGGCAATGTCGCGCACCGCCTCGAAGTCGCCCTCGGAGGCGATCGGGAACCCCGCCTCGATGATGTCGACGCCCATGTCGTCGAGCATCTCGGCGATTTCCAGTTTCTCGTCATGGGTCATGGTCGCGCCGGGGCTTTGTTCGCCGTCGCGCAGCGTGGTGTCGAAAATCAGGACGCGGTCCTGGTCACGGGTATTGGTCATTTTCTGAAACTCTCTAGATATCCTGAGCCGTGTGTCGATGGCGCGGTTCATGTCCTCTGAGCGGTCGCGCCGAAACGGCACGCTCAGAGGCGGCTAAGGAGAAGCAGTAGGCCAAGGGGCAGCGCGCGCATGGCGCGTACAGCGGGGGCGATATGTCCTTGGCGTTCCATCGGGGCACAGTATAGGGGCAGGTGGGGGCGAGGGAAAGTGCCTTTCGGTTGCGCCCCTGGCCAGGTGGTGCAGGTTTCGGGTATTTCGGCCAAGAAGAAGATGCAGGGCAGTGCGCATGCCCTGGGCAGGAGGGGAATGGAACGGGCCTTGGTCATAGGGGCGGGCGGTGGCATCGGCGCCGCGGTGCAGGCGGCGCTTTCGGTCCGGCTGGGCGCGGGCGCCGTGGTCGGGATGTCGCGCTCGGCCGACGGGCTGGACGTGACCGACGAGGCCGGCCTGGCGCGGAGGCTGGGCGCGCTGGAGGGGCCGTTCGATCTGGTTCTCGTCGCGACAGGGGCGTTGCGGGGGGCCGGGCGGCCGCCCGAGAAGGCGTTGAAGGAGCTGTCGCCTGCCGCTTTTGCCGATCAGTTCGCCGTGAACGCGGCCGGCCCGATGCTGGTGCTGAAACACGCGCTGCGGCTGTTGCCGCGGGACCGGCGCGTGGTTTTCGCGGCCTTGTCAGCGCGGGTGGGATCGATCGGGGATAACCGGCTGGGGGGGTGGTATTCCTATCGCATGGCAAAGGCCGCGCTGAACCAGGGGGTGCACTGTGCCGCCATCGAACTGGCGCGCAGCCACAGGCAGGCGATCTGCGTCGCGCTGCACCCGGGCACGGTGGCCACGCCCTTCACCTCGGACTATGCCGGGCGCCACCCGGCCGTGCCGCCCGCCGAGGCCGCCGGAAACCTGTTGCGGGTGATTGACGGGCTGACGCCCGCGGATAGCGGCGGGTTCTTTGACTGGGCCGGTGACAGGGTGCCGTGGTGAGCCGGCTTGTCCTGGTGCTGGGCGACCAGTTGTCGGCGGGGCTGTCCGCGTTGCAACGGGCCGACAAGGCGCGCGACCTCGTGGTAATGGCCGAGGTGATGGACGAGGCCATGTATGTTCGCCATCACCCGGCAAAGATTGCCTTTTTCCTTGCCGCGATGCGCAAGTTTGCCGCCCGGCTGGAGGCGGAGGGCTGGCGCGTTGCCTATACGCGGCTGGATGACGCCGAGAACAGCCAGAGCATCGTGGGCGAACTCATGCGCCGGGCCGAGGCCGAGGGCGCCGACAGCGTACTTGCCACGGAGCCCGGCGAATGGCGGCTGATCGTGGCGCTGTCGGACGCGCCTCTCGATGTGCATCAATTGCCTGACACCCGGTTCATCGTCAGCCATGAGGAATTCGACGTTTGGGCACGGGACCGCAAAACCCTGCGGATGGAATATTTCTATCGCGAGATGCGGCGCAGGACGGGACTGTTGATGGAGGGGGGCAAACCCGCCGGGGGAAAGTGGAACCATGACCACGAGAACCGCAAGCCTGCCACGCAGGACCTGTTTCGCGTGGGGCCCATGCGCTTTGTGCCCGATGAGACGGTCGAACGGGTGCTGGACCTTGTCGAGGCGCGGTTCGCGGGCAATTTCGGCCGGCTCCGTCCGTTCTGGTTTGCCACCGATGCCGATCAGGCAGAGCGGGCGCTGGCGCATTTCCTGCGCCATGGCCTGCCGCGGTTCGGCGATTTTCAGGATGCGATGCTGGCGGGCGACCGGTTTCTCCATCACGCGGTGATCTCGCCCTATCTCAACGTGGGGCTCCTGGACCCGCTGGACGTCTGCCGCCGGGCCGAGGCGGAATACCTGGCGGGGCGCGCGCCGATCAACTCGGTCGAGGGGTTCATTCGCCAGATCCTCGGCTGGCGTGAATTCGTGCGCGGCATCTATTTCCGAGAGGGACCGGATTATGCGCGGCGCAACGCGCTGGGCCATGATCGTCCCTTGCCCGCGCTGTACTGGGGAGCCGAGACGGGAATGAACTGTCTTTCACACGCGGTCGCCCAGACGAGGGACGAAGCCTATGCCCACCATATCCAGCGGCTGATGGTGACGGGCAATTTCGCCCTGCTTGCGGGGATTGATCCCACCCGGCTGCATGAATGGTATCTTGCCGTCTATGCCGACGCGATCGAATGGGTCGAGGCGCCCAATACCGTGGGCATGAGCCAGTTCGCCGACGGGGGGGTGGTGGGCTCCAAGCCCTATGTATCTTCGGGGGCCTATATTGACCGGATGTCGGATTACTGCCGGGGTTGCGCCTATTCGGTTGCGCGCAAGACCGGGCAGGGGGCCTGTCCTTTCAATCTGCTTTACTGGCATTTCCTGGATCGGCACCGGGCGCGGTTCGAAACCAATCCGCGCATGGCGCAGATGTATCGCCTGTGGGACCGGATGGATGCCGGGCGCCGCGTGGCCATCCTGGAGGGCGCGGATGCCTTCCTGGTGCGGCTGGATCGCGGTGAGGCGGTGTGAGAGGGGGCGGCGGATTCAGGCAGTGCGGGCCAGGGTGTCGTCAGGCCCGGTGTGACCGTGGGCCGCAGCCCCGCCTTGCGTGCCCGACAGGGCTGCGGCCTCAGAACAGGCTGCCCTGTTCGGGCGGGTTTCCCGGTTTGCGGCCCGGCGCGATGCGGCGGGTGCCCAGGGTCAAGCGCCCGTCGTGGAATTCGATTTCCAGCGCGCTGGCGGTTTCTGCGGCGGCGCGGGTCGTGACGACCGTTTCGCCAGCGCGCACCACGGCAAAGCCCCGGCGCAGTGTTTCGGTATAGCTGAGGCCTGCGCGCATACGTTCCAGTGCCGCCAGGCGGGCGTGGCGCCGGTCCATCGCGGTGGCGAGTGCGGCGGCTAGGCGGCGGTCCAACTCGGCCAGACGATCGCGTTGCATGTCGATCCGGCGGGTCAGGTTCTCGGGCCGCAGCCGGGCAGAACGCGCGGCCAGTTCCATGCGCCGTTGGCGCCACAGCCGGTCCATGGCGGGGCGCACCCGCACCGCGCGGTCGTCCAGGCGCCGCCGGTCCTCGGCAAGGCGGCGGCGCATCGTGGCGGGGCGCAGGGCCGCCGCCGCCTCTGACAGGCGCAGCTTTTCATGGACGATTCTTGCGCGCAGGGCGGCGGGCAGGCGTTCGGCCGCGCGGTCGAGCCTTTGTGCGGCGCTTTCTACCAGGGTCTGGGGACGGGGCAGTGCGCGCGACAGGTCGGCCAGGCGCTGGCGGCGCTGTTGCAACAACCGCGTCAGCGCCCCCCAGCGCCGTGCCTCCAGCGTGTCCAGCCTTGCAATCAAGTCGATCCGCACGGGCACGGCCATCTCGGCGGCGGCGCTGGGGGTGGGTGCGCGCCGGTCGGCGGCGAAATCGATCAGCGTGGTGTCGGTCTCGTGCCCGACGGCCGAAATCAGCGGGATCTGCGATTCTGCGGCGGCACGGACCACGATTTCCTCGTTGAAGCCCCAAAGATCCTCAAGGCTACCGCCGCCGCGCGCCACGATCAGAAGGTCGGGCCGGGGCAGGGCGCCGCCCGGCGTCAGCGCGTTGAAGCCGCGGATCGCGCGCGCCACCTCGGGGGCGCAACTTGCGCCCTGCACCGCCACGGGCCAGATCAGCACGCGCCGCGGAAAGCGGTCGCGCAGGCGGTGCAGTATGTCGCGGATCACCGCGCCCGAGGGAGAGGTCACCACCCCGATCACCTCGGGCAGATAGGGCAGTGGTTGTTTGCGTTCGGGCGCGAACAGGCCCTCGGCGCTGAGCGCGGCCTTGCGTTTTTCCAGCATGGCCATCAGTGCGCCAGCGCCTGCGGGCGCGATATCCTCGATCACCATCTGGTAACGGGATTGACCGCCGAACGTGGTCAGCCGCCCCGTGGCGATCACCTCCATCCCTTCTTCGGGCTGGGTGGCAAGGCGGGCCGCGGCGCCTTTCCAGATGACGCTGGCCAGCACGTTGCGGTCGTCCTTAAGGTCGAGATAGACATGGCCAGAGCGTGGGCGCGACACGCGCCCCACCTCGCCGCGCACGCGGACATGGGAAAAGGCGCCCTCGACCGTGCGTTTTACCGCGCCGGAGATTTCCGAGACGGTGAATTCGGGGGCGTTGGGCGCGGGGCCGTCATCTTCGATCAGGTCGGGCATGGACACTCGCTTGTCTTGGGGCGGGGCAGAGCCTAGAACGCCGCGAACCGAAGGCCAAGCGGGGGCGGCACATGAATATCCTCATTCTCGGCGGTGGCGGGCGCGAACATGCGCTGGCCTGGGCGATCCAGCAGAACCCCAAATGCGACCGGTTGATCGTGGCGCCGGGCAATGCCGGGATTGCCCAGATGGCCGAATGCGCCGCACTGGATATCGAGGATGGCGGCGCGGTGGCCAGTTTCGCCGAGGAAAACGCCGTGGATTTCGTGGTGATCGGTCCCGAGGCGCCGCTGGCGGCCGGCGTGGCCGACCGGCTGACGGCTGCGGGCATCCTTTGCTTTGGGCCCAGCGCCGCGGCGGCGCGGCTGGAAAGTTCGAAAAGCTTTACCAAGGAAATCTGCGACGCCTGCGCCGCCCCCACCGCCGCTTACGGCCATTTCAACGATGCGGACGCGGCCAGGGCGTATCTGCGCGCCCAAGGCGCCCCCATCGTGGTCAAGGCCGACGGGCTGGCCGCCGGCAAGGGGGTGATCGTGGCCCAGACCCTTGCAGAGGCAGAGGCCGCCATCGACGACATGTTCGGCGGGGCCTTTGGCGGCGCTGGCGCCGAGGTCGTGATCGAGGAATTCATGGAGGGCGAAGAGGCGTCCTTTTTCGTGCTGTGCGATGGCGATACCGTGCTGCCCATCGGTACCGCGCAGGACCACAAGCGCGTGGGCGAGGGCGATACCGGCCCCAATACCGGCGGCATGGGGGCCTATTCGCCCGCGCCGGTGATGGCGGACGCGGTCTGCGACAAGGCGCTGGAGGAAATCGTGCGCCCCACCATGGCCGAGATGGCGCGGCGCGGCACGCCCTATCGCGGGGTTCTGTACGTGGGCCTGATGATCCGGGACGGCCAACCGCGGCTGGTGGAATACAACGTGCGTTTCGGTGATCCGGAATGCCAGGTGCTGATGATGCGGCTGGGCGGACAGGTGCTGGACCTGCTGCTGGCCTGCGCCGAGGGGCGGCTGGCCGAGGCGCGGGTGAACTGGGCCGAAGATCACGCGATGACCGTGGTGATGGCCGCCAGGGGCTATCCCGGTGCCTATGAAAAGGGCAGCGTCATCAGCGGGCTGGACGCCTTGCCCGAGGACAGCACGAACATGGTGTTCCACGCCGGAACGAAAGAGGCAGACGGCCGGATCACCGCGTCGGGCGGCCGGGTTCTGAACGTCACCGCGCGGGGGGCATCCCTGCAAGAGGCGCGCGAGCGTGCCTATGCCATGGTGGACCGGATCGACTGGCCAGGCGGGTTCTACCGCCGCGATATCGGGTGGCGCGCGCTGTAAGGGTCACGCGCCCACGGCCTTGCGCACCATGTTCCAGTAGATCCGCTCGATGCGGTCGCGACTCAGGCGCCCGTCGTCGCGGTACCAGGTAGTTACGCCCGTGAGCATGGCGATCACGGCCATCGTTGCCAGTTTCGTGTCGGGCAGGCTAAAGACGCCGCTTTCCTTGCCCGCGCGCAGGATGTCCTCGAGCACCGTTTCATAGCGTTTGCGCAGATCTTCGATCACCGCGAAATTCTCGGGCTCCAGGTTCCGTAGTTCCATGTAGGCGATGAACACCGCGTCGGGCCTTTCCAGGTGAAAGCGGATGTGAAAGCGGGTAAAGCATTCCAGCGCGTCAAGCGGGTTTTGTCCCTTGGCTTCGGCCTGCCATGCCGCGATCAGGTCGTCGAGATGGGATTTCATCAAGTCGAACAGCAGCCCCTGCTTGTCGGGGATGTAATTGTAAAGGGCCCCGGCCTGTACCCCCACCTCGGCCGCGATCTGGCGCATGGATACGGCCGCATAGCCCTGCCGTGCGAACAGCCTTTGCGCGGCCGCGCGCAGCCGCGGGCCGGTGATGTCGGAATGAGAGCCGGAGGTGCGTGCCATGGGGCAAAGGTTATATGAACGCACGTTCATTTCAATCCCCCGTGCCGCGTCTTGCCGGGCCGCGGGGCGGCGTCTAAGCTCTGCGCAATGAACGCGGGGGATTTCATGACGAGACATGGCGGATGGATCGCGGGGGCGCTGTTGCTGACCGCCTGCGCCCAGTTCCCCGAGATCGATGCTGCCGCTCCGGCCCGCAACGCGGTGGCGGACTATCCGCGTATCGTCCCGCTGGACATGGGGCGGCTTGCCTTGGTGGTCGAGCCGATGGCTGGGTCTGATGATGGCGCGAGGCTGGCCGCGCGGGCCGTCGATTTGCGCCACCGCGCCGCGCTGTTGCGCCTGCGACCGATCTAGGCGGACTGCCGTGCCCCGCTGCGCCGCGTTGCACCGGGCGGCCCTTCGCGCTAACAACCCGCGAACCCAGACCTGACCCGGGAGCATCGCCCATGACCACCCCCCTGCGCCTCGGCATTGCCGGGCTTGGCACCGTTGGCGCCGGTGTCGTCAAGATCGTGCAGTCGCATGCCAACCTTCTGGCACAGCGCAGCGGACGCCCGGTGGTCATCACCGCCGTGTCCGCGCGGACACGGGCCAGGGATCGCGGGGTCGATCTTTCGGCCTATGCGTGGGAAGACGACCCTGTCGCGCTTGCCCGTCGCGAGGATGTCGATGTTCTGGTGGAACTCATGGGCGGCTCTGACGGGCCGGCAAAGGCCGCGACCGAGGCGGCGCTTGCCGAGGGCAAGGACGTGGTCACGGCCAACAAGGCAATGCTTGCCCTTCACGGCCAGGCTTTGGCCGAGGCCGCGGAACAGGCGGGCCGCGTGATCCGTTTCGAGGCGGCGGTCGCGGGGGGGATCCCGGTCATCAAGGCATTGACCGAAGGCCTGGCGGGCAACCGGATCGAGCGGGTGATGGGCGTGATGAATGGCACCTGCAATTATATCCTTACCCGAATGGAAAGCGAGGGCCTGCCCTACGAGACGGTGTTCGAAGAGGCCAACGCGCTGGGCTATCTAGAGGCTGACCCGACGCTGGACGTGGGCGGGATCGACGCGGGCCACAAGCTGGCTCTGCTGTCTTCCATCGCGTTCGGCACGCGTGTCGATTTCGATGGGGTCGAATTGGAAGGGATCGAGCGGGTATCCATCGTTGATATACGACATGCCGCCGATATGGGGTTTCGTATCAAGTTGCTGGGCGTGGCGCAGATGACCGGCCGGGGCCTGGAACAGCGGATGTCGCCCTGCCTTGTGCCGGCACATTCGCCGCTGGGCACGCTTGAGGGGCCGACCAACATGGTGGTGCTTGAGGGCGATTCGGTTGGCCAGGTGGTGCTGCGCGGTGCGGGTGCGGGCGAGGGGCCGACCGCCAGCGCGGTCATGGGCGACGTCATGGATATCGCGCGCGGCTGCCGCCTGCCGACCTTTGGCCAACCCGCGGCGGGGCTGGCAACCGCGCGCTCGGCGCGGGCCAGTGCCGCAGCGCCCTATTATCTGCGGATGGAATTGGAGGATCGCCCCGGCGCCTTGGCCAAGGTTGCCACCGTTCTGGGAGAGGCCGGGATTTCCATCGACCGGATGCGCCAATACCGGCACAAGGACCCAACCGCGCCGGTCCTGATCGTCACCCACAAGACCACCCGCGACGCGCTGGATCACGCCCGGGCGGGCTTTGCCGCGACGGGCGTGGTTGTGGGAGAACCGGTCGCCCTGCGGATCGAACAGGTCTGAGGGTGGCCGCTGCCGCTTGACCCCGGCGGCACCCGCGCGTAGCCACGACCGGTGGTGATTTGTTCGCCGGATTGCGGGCCACGTTAAACAAGCCGCTAAAGAGTCCAGGGCTTGCCCCCGACGTCTCGGACGGTGGGGGTTTTCTTTGCGCGGGAGGGCGCGATGGGTCACCGAAACTGGTCGAAACGCACGCAGGCGGTCCATGGAGGCACGCGGCGCAGCGCCTATGGCGAAATGTCCGAGGCGCTGTTTCTGACGCAGGGTTTTGCCTATCCCACCGCCGAGGCCGCCGAGGCCCGGTTCCGTCACGCTGGTAAGGATGAATTCATTTACGCCCGTTACGGCAACCCCACCGTTGCGATGCTTCAGGATCGTATCGCCGCACTGGAGGGGGCAGAGGCGGCCTTTGCCACCGCATCCGGCATGGCGGCGGTCAACGGGGCGCTGATGGCACTGGTCAAGGGCGGAGACCGGGTCGTCGCGGCGCGCGCGCTGTTCGGATCGTGCCTGTATATTCTTGAGGAAATCCTGCCGCGTTTCGGGGTCGAGGTGGTCTTTGTCGACGGCACCGATCTGGACCAGTGGCGCGCGGCGATCATCCCCGGCACGGCGGTGGTCTTTTTCGAGACCGTCTCGAACCCAACGCTTGAGGTGATCGACGCCGCCGCCGTCGTCGCGATTGCCCATGGCGCGGGGGCGAAGGTCGTCGTCGACAATGTCTTTGTCACCCCGGTCTTTTCGCGGGCCATCGAACAGGGCGCCGATCTGGTCGTCTATTCCGCGACCAAACATATCGACGGTCAGGGGCGGTGCCTGGGCGGGCTGATCCTGGGGCGCGAGGCTGATATTCACGGCCCCGTAGAGACCTACATGAAACATACCGGCGGCGCGATGAGTCCGTTCAATGCCTGGGTGATGCTCAAGGGGTTGGAAACGCTGGAATTGCGCGTGCGCGCGCAGGCCGCGGGCGCGCGCGCGGTTGCGGACGCGCTTGTGCCTCATCCCCGGCTGTCGCAGCTGATCTATCCCGGCCTGCCCGGCGATCCGGGTTATCCGCAGTTTCCCGAGGGCGGCACGGTTCTGTCGATCGAGGTCGAGGGCGGGCAGGAGGGCGCGTTCAGGCTGCTCAACGCTTTGGAAATATGGCAGATTTCCAACAATCTGGGCGACGCGAAAAGCATTGCGACGCATCCGGCAACCACCACTCATCAACGCCTGCCCGCCGACCGGCAGGCGGCCCTTGGCATCACGCCGGGGCTGATCCGGCTCAGCGTTGGCCTGGAAGATCCCGTCGACCTGATCGCCGACCTGAGCGCGGCACTCGACCTGCTTTAGCGATTTGGGCCAGCCGGTGGTGGCCTCTGGTCGGGGCGCATGTCGGAGCGCAGAAAAAAATTGGACTTTCGCAGCCGCGCGCCCATCTTTGTGACCCGGCCCCGAGGTTGCTAAGGAGTGCGCCCCGATGAATATTCACAACCGCGAGATCGACCGTCAGCCGACCCGCGACGACGCGGAACGCGCGCTCGCGGTCCTGCGCCAATGGGCGTCGGTGGTCACAGAGGCCGAACGTCATACCCTCGATCCCGCTGTCGATGGGCTGGTGCCGGGCCGCCCGGTGCCGGATTATCCCGCGCTCAGCCGCAGCTATCCAGAGCGTTTCGTAGCGGATGCCGCCTACAAGGCGACGTTGCCTGACCTGCAAAACGGCCCCTCCAGCCTTATCCGCGGCGCGCGGCGCGAGATACAGCATGTCGGCATTTCGAATTTCCGCCTGCCGATCCGGTTTCACACCCGCGACAATGGCGATCTGACGCTGGAAACCTCTGTCACCGGAAGCGTCAGCCTGGAGGCCGAGAAGAAGGGCATCAACATGTCGCGCATCATGCGCAGCTTTTATGCCCATGCGGAACGCACTTTCAGTTTCGAGGTGATCGAGGCGGCGCTGGACAGCTACAAGGCCGATCTGGACAGCCTCGATGCTCGTATCTCTATGCGCTTCTCGTTTCCGATGAAGGTGCGGTCGCTGCGCTCGGGGCTGTCGGGCTATCAGTATTATGACATTGCACTGGAACTGGTGGAACAGGCCGGCGTGGCGCGCAAGATCATGCATCTCGATTACGTCTACAGCTCGACCTGCCCGTGCTCGCTCGAACTGTCTGAACATGCGCGACAGGCACGCGGTCAATTGGCCACGCCGCATTCGCAGCGTTCGGTCGCGCGCATTTCCGTGGCGCTGGAGCCCGATGTCGGCTGCCTGTGGTTCGAGGACCTGATCGAGATTTGCCGCGCCGCCGTGCCGACAGAGACCCAAGTCATGGTAAAACGCGAGGACGAACAGGCCTTTGCCGAACTCAATGCCGCCAACCCGATCTTTGTCGAGGACGCCGCGCGGCTGTTTGCCGAGGGCTTGCAGCGTGATCCGCGCATAGGCGATTTCCGGGTCGTTGCCAGCCACCAGGAAAGCCTGCACAGTCACGATGCGATCAGCGTCCTGACCGAGGGGCCGACCTTTGCCGGTGAAAGCCTCGATCCAAAGCTGTTCGCGACGCTGATCCACGCGGGCTGAGGCGCTTGACAGGGCAGGCGGGCGCAGCCAAGCGTTGACCCATGCTTGACCTGCGTCCCGTCGGATATGTCTGTGGCCTGCTTGTGGCCATCCTGGGTGCCTCGATGCTGGTGCCCATGGCCTTTGATCTGTGGGCGGGTGATCCCAACTGGACCGCGTTTTTCGAGGCGGCGCTTTTGTCCGGCATGACCGGCGGGTTGATCGCGCTGGCCTGCGCCAATGGCAGCGAAGAGGGGCTGTCAGTGCAGCAGACCTTTCTCGTGGCATCGGGGGTCTGGCTGGCGCTGCCGGTCTTTGCGGCGCTGCCTTTCGTTCTGGGCGTGCCCGAGGCGCGGCCGGTGGATGCCCTTTTCGAGGCGATGTCGGGGATGACCACGACCGGAGCAACGGTGTTTGCCGGTCTCGATCACATGCCGCAGGGTGTTTTGCTGTGGCGATCCATGCTGCAATGGTTCGGGGGGCTCGGCATTATCGTGGTCGCGATGGTGTTCCTGCCAGAACTCAGGGTGGGGGGGATGCAGATCTTTCGCTCCGAGGCGTTCGAGACCTCGGGCAAGATCCTGCCCCGCGCGGTGCAGATCGCCGCGGGCCTGTCCTGGATCTATTTGGGCCTGACGATCATTTGCGGGCTTGCCTACCTGGCCGTCGGCATGACGCCATTCGAGGCGGTGAACCATGCGCTGACCACGCTTTCAACCGGGGGTTTCTCGACCACCGATGCCTCATTTGGGGCGTTCCAGGGGGCGCCGGAATACGTGGCCTCGGTCTTCATGATTCTCGCCAGCCTTCCGTTCGTGCGCTATGTGCAGTTGCTGGCAGGCCAGCCCAAGCCGTTGCTGCGCGACAGCCAGATCTGGGTCTACCTTGCAATCATATCTGCTCTGGTCCTGTTTCTGGCGGCGTTCCGCGTGATGGTGAACGACGATCATTACGAACACGCCTTCCGCGAGGGGGTCTTCAACGTCACCTCGATCATCTCGGGGACGGGCTATGCCAGCACCGATTACCAGCTTTGGGGCAACCTGCCGGTGGTCCTGTTCTTCTTCATCGGGTTGATCGGGGGGTGTTCGGGATCGACCGCGTGCTCGATCAAGGTGTTCCGCTACCAGTTGCTGTTCTCGGCGATCCGCGTGCAGATCAAGTCGATCCATGCCCCGCACGGGGTCTTTCAGCCGCGTTACCAAGGTCGGGCGGTGGATGACGAGGTGTTGTCCTCGGTGATGTCCTTTTTCGTATTCTTCGTCGTTACGCTGGGCACGATTTCGGTTCTGTTGGGCGCGACCGGGCTGGATGCGACCACAGCCCTGTCGGGGGCTGCAACCGCGCTGGCAAATGTCGGGCCGGGGCTGGGCGATCAGATCGGCCCGGCGGGCAATTTCGCGGGGCTCAACGATACTGCGAAATGGATCTTGACGGTGGCGATGTTCCTGGGCCGCCTCGAATTGCTGGTGGTCTACGCGATCCTGACCGTTAGATTCTGGCAGGCCTGAGCGCGGGGCCCTTGCCCCGCGCCCGCGCCCGCAATCGTCATTTCCAGCAGGAAACCGGTACCGTCATGTCCGCCGCGTGACGGCTGAGGCGCGCGGGCGGCATCGCGCCCGCGCCGTTGGCCGCGCTGGGGTTTATGCCGTTGGCCGTCAGAAAGGCGGAAATCGCCTCGACATCGGCGGCATAGCGCACGCTGTCGGGCAAATGCCGATCACCACCCGGCGGCGGAAGCAATATCCCCAGAACCGCGCCGGTCTGATCCAGCACCGGGCCGCCGGAATCGCCCTCAAGTACCTCGATTTCCAGCCGCTGCACATCTTGTTCGCCGCCCAGCCCGCGCAGGTCGGCCAGCTTGCCATAGGTCAGAACCGGCAGGTCCAGCGCCTCGCCATAGGAAAAGCCCGACACCGCGATATCAGAGCCCAGCCTGGGCAATGCCACCTGGAAGGCAGCATGCGCGATCGGGGCCAGCGTTGCCGAGGGTTTCAACAGCGCAAGGCCCAGTCCAGGTTCCGTTGCGCCCAGTGTCGCGTCCAGATCGGGGCCGACGGTGATGCGATCACAGGATGACAACCCCTCGATCGTGGTCAGCACCATGCCCGCTGCGTCGATGAAAAAGCCGGTATGCGTGCTTTCGGGGGTGCGGATTTCAAGACCAGACAGCATCCCGGTTCGCTGTTCCTGGGTTGCCACACCCAGTGTTTCGTCCAGCGCCACGTTCGGAACCGAGTCAAGGCTTTCGCGCATCATCGCGATGGCACGCTGCATCAGCTTTTCCTCGCCCGGCTGCCACACCAGCGAAAAGCCCTTGACCATTCCGCCGGTCAACATCGCATAGGTGTAAGAGTGCAGCCGCGCGTTTTGTCCGGTCAAGGTGAAGTCGCGCGGTGTGCGGTTGCGCTCGCCCTCGACGGGTACGATCTTGAGGGTCTGCATGATGTCGTAAAGGCCGTAAAGCGTGCCCTGGTCACCGCGCTGACTGATCAAGAGAGCCTGGACACCGCTATTATCGCGCGGGGCGAAATGCACGAAGGGCGGTTCGTAGCGATCGAACTGAACCAGGCCTAGCGGCATGTCTATGCGGATACCGGCCTCGATTTCCTCGATCGGCTGCATTCCCAGGCGAGCGATCTGGGCCTGGTAATCGCCCAACAGCCTGTCGCGTTGGCGCGTCGTCAAAACCCCGGTCGGATCGTAACCCCGCGCCGCCTGCCAGTCGGCCATTGCGCGCCGGGTGCCCGGACCAAAGGCCGCGTCGATCCCCGAGTCGTAAAAACCTTCCCATTTCAGGGCGATCTGGATCTGTTCGCGTTGATCGCGATCCAGTTCGCGTTCCGATCGCCGCGCCTGGGCGAGGGTTTCCTCGGGCGGCGGCGGCGGGTTGGTGTCAAGGGCGGGGATCGCGGGATCGGCGGCGGGTGTTGCCGGGGCGGCCGGGGGTGTTGCGGGCGCAGGACGCGCGCCCGCCGCGGGCCAGACCTGGCCTTCGAAACCGGCACCATCGGCGACAAAGCTGTCGCGCGGGATCAGCCGTTCGGCGCGCAGGCGCCGCAATTCGGCGGCGGCCTGCTCGGGCGCATAGGGGCCGAGCGCCAGCGCATACCATCCGGTGCTCATCCTGAAGGCGGCGATATCGGGGAACGCGCCGGAATAGGCACTGGCACGTTCCTGCGCCGTTTGCAGGTCTGGCTGTGCCTCGATCTGGACCCATGATCGGTCTTGCGCATGCACCGGAAGCGCGGCGGCGAGCGTCAGGAAAAGGATAAAGAACAGTCTTTTCATCGGGTCCGGTCCCCTCGGGATGGCAAACAAATGTAAACTCGCGGCGAATCTCTTATGGAAATTAGCAAACCCGCACAGCATTGCACCTCAAGAGTCTCGTTGCATTCGCGCGCTTGATTGACCCCGGGACGGTGGTTGCCTATTGAGGCGGCGTTTTCTCGGGCATGAAGGGCCATCGCGACATGACCATGGACAAGCCTCGGAGCTTTCAGGAAATCATCCTGAGGTTGCAAGATTATTGGGCGGCCAAAGGCTGTGCCATCCTGCAACCCTATGACATGGAGGTGGGTGCGGGCACGTTTCATCCCGCCACCACGCTGCGCAGCCTTGGCACGCGGCCCTGGGCGGCGGCCTATGTCCAACCCTCGCGTCGGCCCACTGACGGGCGCTATGGCGAGAACCCCAACAGGTTGCAGCACTATTACCAGTTCCAGGTGCTGATCAAACCCAGCCCGCCGGACCTGCAAGAGCTGTATCTCGGGTCGCTCGCCGCGATCGGGATCGATTTCGACTATCACGACATCCGCTTTGTCGAGGATGACTGGGAAAGCCCGACGCTGGGTGCCTGGGGCCTGGGCTGGGAGGTGTGGTGCGACGGCATGGAGGTCAGCCAGTTCACCTATTTCCAACAGGTCGGCGGCCATGACTGCCACCCGGTTTCGGGCGAGCTGACCTATGGCCTGGAACGGCTTGCGATGTATGTGCTGGGCATCGACCACGTGATGGACATGCCCTTCAATGCGCCCGACGCGTCCATTCCGCTGCGCTATGGCGACGTGTTTCGCCAGACCGAAGAGGAATATTCGCGCTGGAATTTCGACGTGGCCGATACCGAAAAGCTGTTGAATTTCTTCGAGGCGGCCGAGGCCGAATGCCTGCGCATTCTCGACCATCCCCAGGACGACCCACGCTCGGGCAAGCGCATCATCATGGTTCATCCGGCCTATGACCAGTGCATCAAGGCCAGCCATTTCTTCAACCTTCTGGACGCGCGCGGCGTGATTTCGGTGACCGAAAGGCAGGCCTATATCGGGCGGGTCCGCGCGCTGGCGAAACGCTGCGCGGATGCCTTTGTAGAAACCAATGCCGGTGGCTGGACGGCGGATGCCGCCGCGCCCGCCGAGGGGGTGTGATATGCCCGACCTGCTGATCGAACTTTTCTCAGAGGAAATCCCGGCGCGGATGCAGGCCGATGCCCGCGAGGCGCTGCAAAAGCGCGTGACCGACGGGCTGGTCGAGGCGGGGCTGACCTATGTGGCGGCGCGCGCGTTTTCCACCCCGCGCCGACTGGTACTGGCGCTGGAGGGGCTGACGGCCCGCAGCCCCGACCAGCGCGAAGAACGCAAGGGCCCGCGTGTGGACGCACCCGAAAAGGCGCTGGAGGGATTCTTGCGTTCCACCGGGCTGACCCGCGACCAGTTGCAGGCCCGCGACGACAAGAAGGGTCAGGTCTGGTTTGCGGTCATCGACAGGCCCGGCCGCCCGGCGGCGGATATCGTGGCCGAGGTTCTCGAGACGACGATCCGCAGCTTCCCCTGGCCGAAATCCATGCGATGGGGCGCGGGCAGCCTGCGCTGGGTGCGGCCGTTGCAATCGATCCTGTGCATCCTCACGGATGAAAACGGCGCCGAGGTCGTGCCGCTGGACGTGGACGGCATCCGCGCGGGCGATACCACGCGCGGCCATCGTTTCATGGCGCCCGCACCGTTCCACGTCACATCCTTTGAGGACTATTCCATCAAGCTCAAGCGCGCCAAGGTCATGCTGGACCAGCAAGAGCGTGCCGATCACATCTGGCATGCCGCCACCAACGCCGCCTTTGCCAGCGGGCTGGAGGTGGTCGAGGACAAGGGCTTGCTGTCCGAGGTTGCGGGCCTGGTGGAATGGCCTGTGGTTCTCATGGGCGCGATCGGGGAGGCGTTCCTGGGCCTGCCGCCCGAGGTGCTGCAAACCTCGATGAAGGAACACCAGAAGTTTTTCTCGGTGCGCGACCCGAAAACCGGCCGGATTGTTCGATTCGTGACAGTTGCCAACCGCGAAACACCCGATGATGGCATGACGATCCTGAAAGGTAACGCAAAGGTATTGTCGGCGCGGCTTTCGGATGCGGCGTTTTTCTGGGCCAATGACCTGCGCGAGGCACGTGCGGGTATGGAGAATTGGCGCGATGCGCTGTCCAACGTGACGTTCCAGGCCGAATTGGGCAGCCAGGCGCTGCGCATGGACCGCATCGCCAATCTGGCCCGCGAGATTGCGCCGGCGGTGGGCGCCGAGCCCGACCTCGTCGAACAGGCCGCTCGCGTGGCCAAGCTCGATCTGGCCTCTGAGATGGTCTATGAGTTTCCCGAGCTGCAAGGCGTCATGGGCCGCTATTACGCCGAGGCCGCGGGCCTGCCGGCCAGCGTGGCCGCGGCTTGCGAGATGCATTACAAGCCGCTGGGGCCCGGCGATGACCTGCCGCGCGATCCGGTCTCCATCGCCGTGGCGCTGGCCGACAAGCTGGACACGCTGGCCGGGTTCTGGGCCATCGACGAGAAACCGACCGGATCAAAGGACCCATTCGCGCTGCGCCGCGCGGCGCTGGGGGTGATCCGCATCATCCTGGATCACGACCTGCGCATCGGCCTGGAACGGGTGATCGATATGCAGCTTTTGACTCATGTCATAGCGCTGAACCTCGACAGTGCAGACGAGCGAGATGTCTATTTCCTAGAGGAACTGGTGGACGAGATCGCCCGACACGGCGTGTTCGGCGCGGCCTTTCACGCGCTGATCGACCGGTTTACCCACAAGGATGAACCTCTCGCGATCGAAGAGGGCACATGGCTGGCGCGGATGCGCAAACGCCTGCCCGCGATGAGCGACGACCTTATCGGCTTTTTCCATGACCGGCTGAAAGTCCATCTACGCGGCGAGGGCGTGCGCCACGATGTGATCGATGCCTGCCTGGCCATGCCGAATTCCGATGACCTGAGCCTCCTGGTGCGGCGCGCGCGGGCGCTGGATGCGGCGCTCGGGACGGAAGATGGCGAGAACCTCGTCCAAGGGTTCAAGCGGGCCAATAACATCCTGTCCCAGGCCGAGGAAAAGGACGGCGTCGAATATCGGTTCGGGGCGGATGCGAGATTCGCCGAAGACGCGACCGAGACGGCGCTGTTCGAGGCGCTCGACAAGGCCAACGCGGCCATCGCACCTGCGCTTGCGGCAGAGGATTTCACCGCCGCCATGTCGGCCATGGCGGAGCTGCGCGAACCGATCGATGCCTTTTTCGACGCGGTACAGATCAACACCGACAACGACATCGTGCGCCGCAACCGGTTGAACCTGCTGCACCACATCCGTGAAACCTGCCTGAAGGTGGCCGACCTGACACGGATCGAGGGCTAGTCTGACGGGGTGCTTGCCAGCCGCCGCAAGGGGCGTATGCTGCAACGGGGCAAGGGGACGCTGCGGTGCAGAAACGAACTGATATCGTTGACTTTACCGAGATCGCGCCAGACGCGGATATCGCGGCCGCGCGACATGGGGGGCGGGCCAAGTGCCTGCAACGGCTGATCAGACTGGATTTGCCCGTGCCGCGCACGGTGGCCTTGTCTTTCGGGGCGGTGCATCGCATCGCGCAAGGTGAAATGCCCGACATCGCCGCGCTCTTGTCGCGGTTCGGCGCGGCCCCTCTGGTGTCGGTCCGGCCCAGTTCGCAAGACCCCGACTGGGGGGGACCGGCCTCGATCCTGAATATCGGGATGAATGACGCCCGTCACGCCGCGCTGGTGGACAGCCATGGCGAGGCGGCGGCGAACGCGCTTTACCTGTCTTTCGTCCAGTCTTACGCGGTTCATGTCGCGCGGCTTGATCCCGAGATGTTCGAGGAGGACGGCACCAGCGCCTCGGCGCTGGCAGCCGCGCTTGACGCGTATACCGAGGAAACCGACGACCCCTTTCCGCAAGATCCCGCCAGGCAACTGGCCGAGGTCCTGCGGTCGATGGCGCGGGCATGGGAGGGCACGACAGCGCGGCTTCTGCGCCAGGCGCGCGGCGCGCCGGCCGATGCGGGGCTCGGGCTGGTGGTGCAGGACATGGCGATCGGGCTGGGACCGGGCGAAAGCGGCTCTGGCCTGATCCAGTTCGTCGACGGGACAACCGGACAGCGCAGGATCGTCGGGCGCTATCTCGGCCAGAGCCAGGGCAGGGCCGCGATGCGGGGGCGAGCAGGAACGCTTTTCCTGACCCGCGACCCGCGCGGTCCCGCGCTAGAGGAACGCTGTCCCGATGTCTTTGCCCAGCTTAAACGCTATGGCGATACCTGCCGCATCAACCTGCGCGAAGAGATGCAGATCGAGTTCACGCTGGAAAACGGCAAGCTGCACGTCCTGGACGCGGTGCGTGTTGCCCGCAGCGCGCGTGGTGCCGTGCGGATCGCGGTCATGCTGGCGGACGAGGGGATCATTCCGCGCGAAGAGGCATTGTTGCGCATAGAGCCGCGCGCGGTCAGCGAATTGCTGCACAGCCAGGTTGATCCGTCCGTCCCGCGCCAGGCCATTGCCCACGGCATCGCCGCCAGCCCCGGCGCGGCGACCGGGCGGCTTGTTTTTGGGTCGGCCGCAGCTCAGGCCAGCGCGGCGCGTGGCGAGCCTTGTATCCTGGTGCGCCGTGAAACCACGCCCGAGGATATTCGCGGAATGCATGCCGCGGCGGGCGTTATGACCGAACGCGGGGGTATGACCAGCCATGCGGCGGTGATCGCGCGGGGGCTGGGGGTGCCATGTGTCGTGGGCATTTCCGACATGCGCCTGAACAGGCGCGACGGGGTTTTGATCACTGCCGATGGGCACAAGCTGCACGAGGGCGATATCGTCACGCTGGACGGCACGAATGGCCAGGTCCTGCCGGGGGCGGCGAAGATGCTTGAACCCGCCCTGGACGATGCGTTCCACGCGCTGATGGGCTGGGCCGAAGCCGCCTGCGACATCGGGATTCGCGCCAATGCGGACACGCCCGCCGACGCCCAGACCGCGCGGCGTTTCGGCGCGGACGGTATCGGGCTGTGCCGGACCGAGCACATGTTCTTCGAGGCCGACCGGCTGACGGTGATGCGCGAGATGATCTTCGCCGCCGGCCCCGAGGATCGCGCCTCGGTGCTGGAGCGGCTGTTGCCGATGCAGCGGGCCGATTTCAAGCGGCTGTTCGAGATCATGCAGGGCCTGCCGGTCTGCATCCGCCTGTTCGACCCGCCGCTGCATGAATTCCTGCCGCAATCGCGCGAGGGCGTGCGTGAGCTGGCCGAGGCGCTGGATCTGCCGTTGTCGGACGTGTCGCGGCGGGTGCAGGCGCTGAGCGAGTTCAACCCGATGCTGGGGATGCGCGGCGTGCGGCTGGGCATCGCGGTGCCTGAAATCTATGACATGCAGGCGCGGGCCATATTCGAGGCGACGATCGAGGCCAGTCGGCAGGGCGCGCCGGTGGTGCCCGAGATAATGATCCCGCTCGTATCGGCCATGCGCGAGGTGGAACTGGTCAAGACCCGCATCGATGCGCTGGCCGCTGCCGTGCGTACCGAGCACGGGGTCGATCTGGACTACCGGCTGGGTGTCATGGTGGAAACGCCGCGCGCGGCGTTGCGCGCGGGCGATATCGCGCAGCACGCGGCGTTTCTGAGTTTCGGTACAAACGACCTGACGCAGATGACCTATGGCCTGTCGCGCGACGATGCGGGACGGTTCATGGGGTCCTATGTCAAGCAGGGCGTTTTTGCCGAGGACCCGTTTCATACCCTCGACACCGAGGGGGTGGGCGAGTTGCTGAGCATCGGGGCAGAGCGGGGGCGCCTCGCGCGGCCCGGCGTGACGCTGTCGATTTGTGGCGAACATGGCGGCAATGCCGAATCGATTGCCTTCTGCCGCAAGGCGGGCTTTGACTATGTTTCGTGTTCGCCGTTCCGGGTGCCTGTGGCACGGTTGGCCGCGGCGCAGCTTGCCCTTGGCAAGGTGCTGGCAGACGTCTGATAAAAGGGCCGAAACGCGCCTCGGGTGGATGTACTGTTGCATTTTTGTCGCGCGGGTGGACTTTTCCTCTCAAAAGCCATATGTCTGCGCCGCCTGGCCGCGGCCTTGCGTGCCGAAGCTCTGGGGGTTCATCATGCTGTCATCTGTTCGTCTTGCCGGCCTTGCCGGCCTGGTCGCGGTTTTCGCGTCAGCCGCCCCGGCCGATATGACCGGTTCCCAGTCGAACGATCCGACGGCCATGCTGGGTGACAACCTGACCCGCCTGCTCAAGACCGAAAGCGCCGCCATGCAGCGATTGGGTTCGCATCGCCTGACGCGGCTGGCGACCACGCCGCGCGCCGCGGATGCCCCGACCTACAGCCTGGCCTGGGTCGATGCCCAGCCCTTGGCCAAGGGTGGAAAGGAATGGCAATGCCTGACCGAGGCTTTGTATTTCGAGGCCCGCGGGGAAAGCGTGCAGGGCCAGTTCGCGGTGGCTGAGGTCATCCTCAACCGCGTGGCCTCTGCGGCCTATCCCGATACGGTTTGCGATGTTGTCCACCAGGGAACCGGCAAGCGTTACCAGTGCCAGTTTACCTATACCTGTGACGGCCATGCCGAGGTTATCAACGAACCGGCCACCTATCGGCGCTTGGGCAAGATCGCGCGCGCCATGCTGGACGGCGCGCCGCGCAAACTGACCGGCGGGGCCACCCATTACCACACCACCGCCGTTCATCCCGGCTGGGCCAACCGCCTGCCGCGAACAGCAACCATCGGCGTGCATCACTTTTATCGGCAGGCCAGCGCGGCGAACTGAGCGGGCTGTCGCTCGTGGGCGCTGTTGCGCCGCCCACGGGCCTTTGCGCAGATGCCCCGGTCCCTATCAAGGGCCATACAGTCGCCCGGAGTCTCGCATGACAGACGATATCCGCCTCGCCTTTGCCAGCCCAGTGGAACGCGCCGCGGCACTGGCACCCGCACATCCGCTGCGCGATCGCATCTCTTTGCGTGATCATGTCGTCGAGGTCGAGATCGGTGCCTTTCAGGCCGAGCGCGGCGCAAGCCAGCGAGTTCGGTTCAACGTGGTGGTCGAGGTCCGCCCCAATCCCGCGCCGCTGGAGGATGATGTCGACCGGGTGCTGTCCTATGACACGATAACAGAGGCAATCGAGGAAGAACTGTCCTCGGAACGTCTTAACCTTCTCGAAACGCTGGCCGACCGCATCGCCGAACGTATACTTGCCGAGCCACAGGCGATGCGGGCCTTTATTCGCATTGAAAAGTTGGATCGTGGCCCCGGCGCGCTGGGGGTCGAGATCGTGCGCGACCGTCCCGCCGATGCCCCGCGCCCCGTCATCCCCGCCGATCACGGTGCCGAGGCCGCCCACCATCCCCTGGTCGTGTTCCTGTCGAACGCGGCCATTGCCGCGCCCGGCTTGCCGCGCTGGCTGGATGGCTGGATCAAGGGGCCGCACCCGGTTGTATTATGCGTTGGTGCGGCCGATACGCCCGCCCCGCAATCTGCGGTGCCCCCTGCACAGCGTCGCATAGACCTCTTGGCCATCGAACAGAATGCCTGGGTTCTGGCCGGGCGCGATCCGCGCTGCGTCGTGCGCGGCAGCCGTACCGAGATCGACTGGGCGATGAAGCATGGGCAGGTGAGCGTCTGGGCGCCTTACAAGATCGTGCTCGATGCCCTCGATGGCCCCTCTGCCGGCCCGCGTGACGCGCTGGCGCTTGCGATTTGGTTTGCGCGGGGGCTGGAGGCCGCCGAGATGCTGGTTGTGGGGGGCGAGGCACCGCCGTCCTGCGATGGGCTGAAACTGGCGCATATTCCCGCCGGTGTCTTGGCCCCCCCGTCCTGAGCCCTTGCCAATTTGCGTATTTCACGCCAATCAGCGTCGCATGCGCCGTTATTTCCGCCCCATCGTCCAGAACGATCCCGCCCGCCCCGCCGATGCCTTGCCGATTGCCGGGGGCTGGGCGTGGTTCACCCGCGCCGAGGAACTGCGCCGTGACGGACCGCCGCGGATCATCCCTGCCCATGCGATCCCTTTCGAGGAACGTGCCGCGCTGACTGCGCCGCGCCCTGCTTTGGCCGGGCTGACGATGGACCGGCCCCGGATCATGGGCATCCTTAATGTCACGCCTGACAGCTTTTCCGACGGGGGCCGGTTCGACCGCCCCGAGGCGGCGCTGGAACAGGCGCGCGCCTTGGCTGCCGCGTCCGACATGATCGATATCGGTGGCGAATCCACCCGCCCCGGTGCGCCCGAGGTTGCGGTGCAGGATGAAATCGGTCGTACCGCACCGGTGATCGCGGCACTGCGCGATGCCGGCATCGCGCGCCCGATCTCGATCGACACGCGCAAGGCCCCCGTTGCCGAGGCCGCCCTTGCCGCGGGGGCGGTCATGGTCAACGATGTCTCTGGTTTCGATTTCGACCCGGCGCTCGCCCCGTTGACAGCCCGGACGGGGGCATTGGTGTGCCTGATGCATGCCCAGGGCACTCCCGAGACGATGCAAGCCGATCCGCGTTATGAAAACGTTTTGCTGGATGTCTATGACGCGCTGGCCGCGCGGGTGGCGCGCGCGCAAGCTGTGGGCATCCCGCGGTCGCATATCGTGGTCGATCCCGGTATCGGCTTTGGCAAGACGCTGGGACATAACCTTGCGCTGCTCAGGGGGCTGAGCCTGTTTCACGGGCTTGGCTGTCCGGTTCTGCTTGGCGCCTCGCGCAAGAGTTTCATCGGCATCATTTCGGGGGTCGAGGATGCGCGCCAGCGCGCGCCCGGCTCCATCGCCGTGGCGTTGGCCGCCGCTCAGCAAGGTGTGCAGATCCTGCGGGTGCATGACGCGGCCGAGACGCGGCAGGCGTTGCGCGTCGACCAGGCGCTGAAGGGACTGGACCGGGGCCATGTCTAGAAAGATTTTCGGCACTGACGGGGTGCGTGGCCAGGCCAACAGCTATCCGATGACGGCGGAAATGGCGCTTCGGATCGGGGCGGCGGCGGGGCGGTATTTCCGGCGCGACGGGTCCAGCGCTCACCGTGTGGTGATCGGCAAGGATACGCGCCGTTCCGGTTACATGCTGGAAAACGCGCTGACGGCGGGGTTGACCTCGACGGGGATGAACGTGCTGTTGCTGGGGCCTGTGCCGACGCCGGCGGTGGGGTTTCTGACCCGGTCGATGCGGGCCGATGTCGGCATCATGATCTCTGCCAGCCACAACCCCCACCAGGATAACGGGATCAAGTTCTTTGGCCCCGAGGGGTTCAAGCTGTCGGACGAGGCCGAGGGCGAGATCGAGGCGATCCTTGAGGCCGAGATCATGCCTGCCCAGCCGCAGAATATCGGCCGGGCGCGGCGCATCGACGACGGCATCTGGCGCTATGCGGAATATGCCAAGACGACCTTTCCGGCGGGCAAGCGGCTGGATGGTCTCAAGGTGGTGATCGATTGCGCGAACGGGGCGGCCTACAAGGTGGCGCCCGAGGTGCTTTGGGAACTTGGGGCCGAGGTGATCGCGGTAGGTGTGGGCCCGGACGGGTTCAACATCAATGCCGGTTGCGGGTCCACCCATCCCCAGACCGCGGCCGCGGCGGTGCGCGCGCATGGGGCGGATGTGGGGATCACGCTGGATGGCGACGCGGACCGGGTGATGATCATCGACGAGACCGGCGCGGTGGCCGATGGCGACCAGATCATGGCGCTGTTCGCCGAGCGCTGGGCGGCCGAGGGTCGGTTGCGCGAGGGTACGCTGGTGGCCACGGTGATGTCCAACCTTGGTCTGGAGCAGCACCTTGCCGGGCTTGGGCTGCGGCTGGAGCGCACGGCGGTCGGTGACCGCTACGTGGTCGAGGCGATGCGCGCGGGCGGCTGGAACCTGGGCGGGGAACAATCGGGTCATATCGTGATGACCGATTACGCCACGACCGGGGACGGGATGCTGGCGGGGCTGCAATTCCTGGCGGCGATGGTGGAAACGGGGCTGTCGGCCTCGGCATTGGCCTGCCGGTTCGAAAGGGTGCCGCAACTGCTGAAGAACGTGCGCTTCGCGCCGGGTGGCGATCCGCTGGCGGCGGTCCCGGTGCGCGCGGCGATTGCCGCGGCACAGGCACGGCTGGCCGGAACGGGGCGGTTGTTGATCCGCAAATCGGGGACCGAACCCCTGATCCGGGTGATGGCAGAGTGCGAGGATGACGCCCTGCTGGTCGAGGTCGTGGACAGCGTGGTTGCCGCGATAGAGATCGCGAGCCGGGCAGGCTGAGTGCAGGATTTCGGTTGAATTTAACCGTAATGCCTGGCGCAGGGAATTGAATTGACGCCATGCCGCCCCTTTGTCGCATTATAGACTTTTCCGCAAAAGGCGGGCGCTTGACCGTTACCGCGATAACCGCCGAAGAGCGGGCCATTGGCTAAGTGCAACGCCTGACAGGATCATTGCCAGCGCGGCCAATAGCGCGGGCGGCAATGGCTCACCCAGTACGACGGCGCCGAATATCACCGACCAGACTGGAACCTGGTAATTCGTCAGGGTCATGAAGGTCGGGCCGGCGCTGCGGATTACCAGGATGCGCAGGAAATTCGCGCCCGCCGTGGGCAATAACCCCAGGACCGCAAGCGCGGCAAGGGTTCGCGTATCGGGCAGGGGCGGCGGCCCCTCTGCCGCCCAGGCGACGGGCACGACCACGGCCGTTCCCACCAATAGCAACACTGCCGCCAGCGCGACGGGGTCAACCGGCGGAAGACGCCGGGTCAGGATCGAACCGGCCGCATAGCATGCCGCCGCCGCGAGGCAGGCAAGGCGGCCCCCGGCCTCTCGGGCGGCGCCGGTGCTTTCGAATGCCTGACCGCCGATCAAAACCACCACGCCGAGGAACCCGATGACAAAGCCCGCCACGCGGCGCGCGTTCATCCGGTCGCCCGGCACGAAGAAGTGCGCCAGCGGCAGGACCATCAGCGCAACAGCCGCCATGGATACGCCCGCGAATCCGCTGGTGACATGCTGTTGCCCCCAACTGAGCAACATGAAGGGCACTGCCGAACTCAGCGCGCCGATGGCCAGGATCGAGGGCCCGGCCCGCCCCGCTCCGGTGTAAAGCCGCCCGCCACGCATCGCCCATATCGCCCCGGTCAGCGCCGCGGCAAAGCCGATGCGCCCGGCGGCCAGCCAGAATGGTGTGATGCCTTCGAGCGCGATCTCGATGACCATGAAGGTTGCCCCCCAGACAAGGCCGAGCGTGGCGACCATGGCCCAGTCGGAGGGGCGGATATCGGGGCTGGTCTGCATGGAGATCACTTTCCTCTGGCGTAACGAAAAGACCCCGGCGCGTGGCCGGGGTCAATCCGAAAACCGATGGAAAAGAGCGGCTTAGTTCTTTTCCTTGTCCACCATCTTGCCGGCGGAAATCCACGGCATCATGCCGCGCAGCTTTTCGCCGACCTGTTCGATCTGGTGTTCGTCGTTCAGCCGGCGCGTGCCCTTGAAATAGGGCTGACCCACGGCGTTTTCCTGCATGAAGTCGCGCACGAACTTGCCGGTCTGGATGTCGGTCAGAACCGCCTTCATCCGGGCCTTGGTTTCCTCGTAGGGCAGGATGCGCGGGCCCGAGACATATTCGCCGTATTCAGCGGTGTTCGAGATCGAGTAGTTCATGTTGGCAATGCCGCCCTCGTAGATCAGGTCCACGATCAACTTTACCTCGTGCAGGCACTCGAAATAGGCCATCTCGGGGGCATAGCCCGCCTCGACCAGCGTTTCGAAACCCATGCGGATCAGTTCGACCAGGCCGCCGCACAGCACCGCCTGTTCGCCGAAGAGATCGGTTTCGCATTCCTCGCGGAAGTTGGTCTCGATGATGCCCGAGCGGCCGCCGCCAATGGCCGAGCAGTAGGACAAGCCCAATTCCAGCGCCTTGCCGGTGGCGTCCTGGTGCACCGCGACCAGGCAAGGCACGCCGCCACCCTTGACGTATTCACCGCGCACGGTGTGACCGGGACCCTTGGGCGCCATCATGATGACGTCGACGCCAGCCTTGGGCTCGATCAGGCCGAAATGCACGTTCAGGCCGTGGGCAAAGGCGATGGCGGCGCCTTCCTTCAGGTTGTCGTGGACGTATTTGCGGTAGGTTTCGGCCTGCAATTCGTCGGGCATGGTGAACATGATCAGGTCGCACCAGGCGGCGGCCTCGGCGATGCCCATCACGGTCAGCCCTTCTGCCTCGGCTTTTTTCGCCGAGGCAGAACCTTCGCGCAGGGCAACGGCCACGTTCTTGGCGCCGCTGTCGCGCAGGTTCAGCGCATGGGCATGACCCTGAGAGCCATAGCCCAGGATCGCCACCTTCTTGTCCTTGATCAGGTTTATATCGCAGTCACGGTCGTAATAGACGCGCATGTTTTATCCCTCGTCGTAACGTTTCCCGGCCCCTGCCGGAACATATCCTGCGTTCCATAGCGGGTTTGGGCAACAAAGTGCAATGGCAAGCTGGCGCGCGGGTTATGCGGACAACCGGACCCCCATCCCCGCCCGCATCAACGCCTTGCGCACCGGCGGCAGACCATAAAGCCCGGCAATGCCCGCGGCGCGCAGGTCGCGTGCGATCCGTTCGCCGCGCATCGAAGTGCGGTTCAGGATGTCGATGCCCGCAACCCGCGCGCTTACCTCTGGGTGACGTCGGCGGTGATACAATTCCAGCATTCCGTCGTTTCCGATATCTGCCGGGGCGGCCCGCGACAGTTCCAGCAGCACGCGGATGTCGGCGAGGCTCATGTTTAACCCTTGCGCGCCGATGGGCGGCACCACGTGGGCGGCCTCGGCGATCAGGGCGGTGCGTTCGGCATACATCCGGTGTGCGATCTGGCTGATGATCGGCCAGACGGTGCGGCGGGTTTCCAGGCGCAGCGGGCCGAACAGGGCGCCCGAGCGGGCGGTCATCTCGGCGTTGAACTCGGCCTCTGGCAGGGCGGCCAGGCGCAAAACCTCGGGGCCGCGTTCCATCCAGACGATGGCCGAACAGGGCCTGCCGTCACGGTCGGGCAGCGGGACCAGCGTGAACGGCCCGCCCGAACGGTGGATCTCGGTCGAGACGTTGTTGTGCGGTTCTGGGTGCGTAACGGCAAAGGCCAACGCCTTTTGCCCGTAGCGGATGGTTTTCGCGCCGATCCCGACCGCTTCGCGCACGGGGGAATTGCGGCCATCGGCGGCGATCAAAAGCTTGGCGCGTACCCGTGTGCCGTCGGTGAGGGTCACGCGCGCCTCGACGTCGCGGGTCAGAACCGAGGCTGTGCCGGTGCCGGGGTGGAAGGTGACGTTGGGCAGTTCTTTCAGCCTGGCGACCATTTCCCTGCGCAGCAGCCAGTTGGGCAGGTTCCAGCCGAAGGGCAGGTCGGACACGTCCGACGCTTTGAACGCACGGCTGACGCGCGGGGCGGGTGTCTTGCCGCCGGCATCCACGATGCGCATTACCTGCAACTCGGTTGCATGGGGGGCAAGCCGGTCCCACAGCCCCGCGTCTTTCAGCACCTTCAGCGAGGGTTGCAGGAATGCCGTGGTGCGCAGGTCTGCACCATCGGCGGTTTCATCGGTCACCGGCGGCGCAGGGTCCACGCACGAAACGGAAAACCCGGCCGAACCAAAGGCCGCGGCCGCGGTCAGTCCGGCGACACCGCCGCCGGAAATCAGGATATCGGTGGAAAGATCGGTCATGTTGCGCCTCCTGAACCCCAGATAGCCCCTCCCGGCCCGGGGTCCAAGAGGAACCGGATCAGCCGCGCGTGATCAGCAGCAGGATGATCATCACCACCGGGACCGCAGCAACCGCAGGCAGGTAAAGGCCAAGAACGCCCCACTTTATGACGGCCAGTGCCCACAGGCACAGGCCGCCGCCGATCAGGTACCAGATATTGTCCGCATCCCCGTGCATGAGGTCGCGCAAGATCCAGCCCAGCACCGGAACGGACAAGAGGAAACTGCCCTGGCGACGCTTTTCTTCCGTAGTATTCGAATGCATGAATATCTCCCTTTGGCCAGAGCATATCACAACATGCGGCAATATGCTAAATGCGACAAATAGTCGCAACAAGGCGTGCCTCGCACCCCCCCCCCGGCGCAATCGGCGTGTCTCAGGGGCGCAGGCGGTCCAGGAACGTCGTCAGGTCGTCTGTATGGTAGTGGATATGTGGTGCGGGTTCGGGGCGGGGCGCGACATGAACGGTCCGCATGCCCATTGCGTGCGGCGCGGCTAGGTTGCGGGCGTCGTCCTCGAACATCGCAGAGTCCGGCGTGTCTATCCCGCCCTTGGCAAAGATCGTCTCGAACGCGTCGCGCCGGGGCTTGGGGTTGTAATCGGCATCCTCTATCCCGAACACTTCATCGAAGGCTCCGGCCAAACCGCGCGCGGCCAGAACCCTTTGCGCATAATCCGCCGATCCGTTGGTATAGACGATCCGCCGGCCCGGCAGCGCGACGATCCGGGCGCGCAAGTCGGGATCGGGGGTCAGCCGATCAAGCGAGATATCGTGGACCTCGACCAGGTACCGATCCGGCGCGACGCCGTGGACCTGCATCAGCCCGGCAAGCGTCGTGCCATAACGCGCCCAGTAGGTGTGGCGCAGCTTGTCTGCCTCTGGCTCGCTCACCCCCAGCGCCTCCATGACAAAGGCGGTCATTCGCTGTTCGATTTGGTCGAACAGTCGGGCCTCGGGCGGGTAAAGCGTGTTGTCGAGGTCGAAGACCCAGCCGCGGATATGAGAAAAATCGTGATGAATCATGAACACGGCCTTTACGCGCTGCGGCAATAGGCTCGATTGCCGGGGCTTGATATGAGGGGTGGCTGGACCTTAATGTAGACTGTCGTATGCAGGAGCTTCCCGATGAAAGACGCGCGCCCCGTCCAGAAGGACGCCTACGAGATGATTCTCGAAGCGATCGACGTGGGTGTTTACGGGCCGGGCGATCGTCTTGTCGAAAGCGAACTTGCCGAACGGTTCGGGGTTTCGCGTACGCCGATCCGTGAGGCCTTGCAACGCCTCGAGACACAGTCTTTGCTGGCGCGCGACGGGCGCAGCCTGATCGTCGCCTCTTTGGGCCATGACCAGATGGCCGAACTCTACGTCGTGCGCTCTGAACTTGAGGGGCTGGCTGCAAGGCTGGCCGCACGTCATGCAACCGCCGAAGAGGTCCGGGTGTTGCGCGCGATGGTCAAGGACGACGAATCGCTGGTCGAGGATTCCGCCGCGCTTGCCCGCGCCAACCGGCGCTTTCACAAACAGATCCACCTGGCCTCGCATAACCGCTATCTCGTTCAGCAACTGGATCTTGTCTACCGCACCATGGCGTTGATGGCGACGACATCTCTGGCGCTGGAGGGGCGGGGCCGCGATGCACTGGCCGAACATGCGGCAATCGTGGCGGCGATCGAGGCCGGGGATGGTGACGCGGCCTATGACGCGCTGAAAAAACATATCTCAGTCGCTTTCGAATCGCGGCTGCGCCACGATGCCGACCGTCTCATGGCAGAGTGTTAAGCCCACCCTCTCAGTCGATGCCGTGGCGCGTCTTGTCCCAGAAAAAGGGCCGCGCGATCATTTCCCATATCGCCTTGTAAAGGGCGAGCGTGGCCAGCGGGAAATAGAAATGCAATGTCGGCAGCCATGGGATCAATCCCGGCTTGCCGGATCGGCGCAGCGCCTGGATGCCGACGCTCAGCGAGACGGTCTCGCTTAGAATGAAAAGGCTTATCAGGGTCGCCAGCGCCGGCGTCATTCCATGCGCAGCCAGCGGATGGTCCAGCCCCAGCGCAAGCCCCCAGAACGACCATAATAGCGGCATCAGCGCGACCTGTGTCAGAGAGCCGAGGAACAGGATCTGGACCCCCCAGAACCCCCATGGGCCAAGCTGTCGCCATAGCCGGACCGGTTCACGCATATGGGCCGACCAGGTCATCGCGTAGCCCTTGAGCCAGCGCGAGCGTTGCCGCACCCAGGGCCATGTTCGGCAATTGGCCTCTTCGGCAGTGACGCTATCCAGAAATTCAGTCCGATAGCCATGCCGCGCCAGGCGCAGGCCCAGATCGGCATCCTCGGTCACGTTATGGGCATCCCATCCCCCCAGCGCCTCAAGGGCGGGGCGACGAAAGAACAGCGTGGTTCCCCCCAGGGGCACCGGAACGCCCAGCCGCGCAAGCCCGGGCAGAACCACGCGGAACCATGCGGCATATTCCATCGTGAAACAGCGCGACAGCCAGTTGCGCCCGGTATTGTAGAAATCGAGCCGTCCCTGCAAACAGGCAACATCGGCGCCGCGGGCGTGGAAATGTGTCACCATCCGGTGGATCTGGTCGGGCTCTGGTGCATCCTCGGCATCATAGACCCCGATGATCGACCCGCGGCAGAATTCCAGCGCGTAGTTCAGCGCCCGTGGCTTGGTCTTGAGGATGCCGTCGGGCACGGTGATCGTGCGCATCCAGCCCGGTAACTCGGTCCGGGCCAGCATGGCGCGGGTGGCGTCGTCATTTGCCTCTGTCACAAGACAGATATCCAGCAGCGCGCGCGGATAGTCGAGCTGCGCCAGCCGTTCGATCAGCCGCGTCGCAACCTCTGCTTCATGGTAAAGCGGCACGAGAATCGAGACAACCGGCAGCCGTGCGATCACCGGCGGAGGCGGCTCGGGTTGACGGCGCAGCCGGGCCGCGTGACGCGCCTCGGCAATGGCGCCGGCGGCTTTCAGCCCGGTCCCCAGCGCCATCCATCCCGCCGCCCAGACTGTCAGCGCGGCCAAGGTGCCGCGCGGGGCCAGCAGAAACAGGCAGATCAGCGTGACCAGGATGGCCGCCACCGCCACGCGCGGGGCGGCCCCGTACCAGAAGCGGCAGCTTTCAACCTCGGGGACCCGAGTCGCCGCGGCCAGCGCAAGGGCGGGGCCGAAATGCCGGGCCAGGGTGTCCTGCAACATCCGTTCGCTACAGATCAGCATGACCGGCGTTCCCATGCCGGCGGGCAAGGCGGCGGTCTGTTCGCCAAAGCGTTCTGGATGCGCGGTGGCGATCAGTGTTGCCGCGCCCATCCGGCGCAATGGAACGAAGCCTTCGCGCAGGCAGCGCGCGGCGCCCAGCATGTCGACCAGCCCGCGATCGGGGGGGAACAGGTCGGGCCGCGCGGGTGTTGTGCGATATCGTCGGCACAGTGCTCTGACCAACGTTTCGCCATCGGTCGTGCCATCGGCCACCAAAAGCGCATCTAGCCGGATATCCATCCGCGCCTTGTCGGCAAGTGTCCGGTTCAGCGCGGCAGGTGTGATCGCCCCCATCCGCAGCAGTGTATCGCCCAGCCACAGATCGCCCGGCAAGGCGATGGCGGGGGCGCGCGCCGGCATGGGGCGGGCGGCTTTCGGGGTGAGCTTGGTCATGGGGTACCACCAGGAGGGAACGACCCCTTCTGGTGGCTGTATGGTTAATATTTGGTGAATGCGTGCGGCGCTCAGGCGCGCTGGGCCATCGCGGCGGCAAAACGCTCGAACAGGTAATAGCTGTCCTGCGGTCCGGGGCTGGCCTCGGGATGGTATTGCACGCTGAAGACCGGACGATCGGTCATGCGAATACCGCAATTCGACCCGTCGAAGAGGGAGACATGGGTTTCCTTGACGCCCGCGGGCAGGCTCTGGCTGTCCACGGTAAAGCCGTGGTTCATCGAGGTGATCTCGACCTTGCCGGTTTCCAGATCCTTGACCGGATGGTTGGCGCCGTGATGGCCGTGGTTCATCTTGATCGTTTTCGCCCCCAGCGCCAGCGCCAGCATCTGGTGGCCCAGGCAGATGCCGAACAGCGGCACGTCCTGTTCCAGAACCTTGCGGATCATCGGCACGGCATATTCCCCTGTCGCCGCCGGATCGCCCGGCCCGTTGGACAGGAAGACACCATCAGGTTTCAGCGCCAGCACGTCCTCGGCCGTGGCGGTGGCGGGCAGGACGGTGACATCGCAGCCGGCCGAGGCGAGGCAGCGCAAGATGTTGCGTTTCGCGCCATAGTCGATGGCGACGACCTTGTGGCCCGGCCCCTCGCGCCGCTGGTATCCCTCGGGCCAGGCCCAGCGCATCTCGTCCCAGCGGTAGCTTTGCGCGCAGGTGACATCCTTGGCCAGGTCCAGCCCCTCCAGCCCGCAGAACCCGCGCGCCTTGGCAACCAGCTTCTCGATGTCGAAACGGCCTTCGGGGTCATGGGCCAGCGCCACGTGGGGCGCGCCCTGCTGGCGGATCGCGCGGGTCAGGCGGCGGGTGTCGATGCCGCCGATCCCGATCCTGCCGCGTTTCGACAACCAGTCCACAAGAGGTTCGGCCGCGCGCCAGTTCGAGGGTTCGGTCGGGTCCCACTTGACGACCATGCCCGCGGCGACCGGTGACGCGGTTTCGTCATCCTCGGGGTTGACGCCCACATTGCCCACATGGGGGAAGGTGAAGGTCACGACCTGGCCCGCATAGGAGGGGTCGGTCATGATTTCCTGGTAGCCCGTCATCGCGGTGTTGAAACACAGTTCCGCCACCGTCTCGCCCGTGGCGCCGAAGCCCTGGCCGTAGAACACGGTGCCGTCGGCAAGCGTCAGGCAGGCGGTCGGGCGGGCGGCGTTTGACGGGGGCATGACACTCTCCTGACGGTGATCGCGCGGAACCTATGGGGGGCGAGGGAAAGAATCAAGGGGGGGTGAAAAATGTAAAATTATTATAAAACAATAGCTTAGATATGTTCGCCTGCGCTTGTTTCGGGTGTGGGCAGGCTGTACTTTGGCATTTCCCGGCAGAGTGCCTACAAAAGGGGATCAAAATGGACTTGCGGACGCGCATCGCCGCGGCGCTGAAAGTGGCCATGAAGAACAAGGAGGCCGAGCGTCTGGGCACGCTGCGCCTGATCAACGCGGCGATCAAGGACCGCGATATCGCGCTCAGAGGCGAGGGCGCCGAAGACGGTGTCGGAGACCCCGAGGTTCTGGCTATTCTCGGCCGTATGGTCAAGCAACGCCAGGAAAGTGCGCGTGCTTACGAAGAGGGCGGGCGGCTGGACCTGGCCGAGGCCGAACGCGCCGAGATCGCTGTCATCGAGGAATTCCTGCCTCGTCAACTCACCGAGGACGAGGTCGCCGCGGCGATCGATGCCGCGATCGCCGAGTTGGGGGCCGAGTCGATCCGCGACATGGGCCGGGTCATGGGGCAACTCAAGGCAAACTATGCCGGCAGGATGGATTTCGGCCAGGTTGGTCCGATGGTGCGGGCGCGGCTGACGAGCTGATCTCAATGGCGCCGCGGTGCGAAACGGTGGGCCTGCGACAAAAAGGGCGCCCCGGAAAGGCGCCTTTCTTGCCGCAGCGGGCTTGCAGCGCGCAGCGAGGGTGCCATTTAGAAGGCGGCGTTGCGCGGAAACCTCCGCGCCGGGATTGCAGGGAAAAGGGCAGGGGCCGTCATGTCGGCACCCAAGGACGGAGCGCGAGATGTTGAACTATTTCAAGAACGTCAAACCCGAGGATTGGCCTGCCGTGCTCTTGCGCGGGGCGGCCCTGATCCTGATCGTCAGCCATCTCATCGGTTTTTTCCTGTATTCCCACAAAATCTCGTTGCCGACCGCGTTGATCATGGGCCTGCTGCTCGCGCGTGAAATGTACGAGGATTTGGCGCAGCGCTTCTTCCGCCTCAAGGCAGAGGAATATGAAAAGCACCTCGAAGAGTTGAAGCACGATAAGCACGAGCACAAGCACCCCAACCTTCTTATCGAGGGGCGGGCGGCCATGCGCGACATTACCGGACGCAAGTCGCAGGACTGACCGAGGCGAATACGCTAGCCGAAGACGCGCGGGAAACTGCGCCTCAGGGCGATGTCGACATCTTCCATCGTGACCGGCAGGCCAAGATCGACAAGGCTGGTCACGCCGTGTGCGCGGATGCCACAGGGCACGATCCCGTCGAAATGGGTCAGGTCGGGTTCGACATTGATGGCGAGCCCGTGAAAGCTGACCCAGCGGCGCAGGCGCACGCCGATCGCGGCGATCTTGTCCTCGCGCGCATCGCCGCCGGGGCCGGGGGGCAAATCGGGGCGTACCACCCAGACCCCCACGCGGCCCGCGCGCCGCTCTGCCGTGACGTTGAACTCGGATAGCGTGACGATTACCCATTCCTCGAGTTGCCAGACGAACCGGCGCACATCGCGGCCGCGCGCGCCCACGTCCAGCATCGCGTAGACCACACGTTGGCCCGGACCGTGATAGGTGTATTGCCCCCCGCGCCGGGTTTCGAAAACCGGAAACCGGCCGGGATCGGTTAGGTCGCGCGGATCGGCAGAGGTGCCCGCAGTGTAAAGAGCGGGATGTTCCACCAGCCAGATCGCCTCGGGCGCGGTACCTGCGGCAATCGCCTCGGCCCGCGCCTCCATCCTGGCACAGGTTTCCGCGTAGGGGCTCAGGCCCGGCAAGACCTGCCATTCGGGGGTCATCTCTCTGCGCTCCAGTCTTGACAGGCACAGTCCGGGGCCATGAAGGTTTTCCTCGGAGTTGTCATGGCGGCATCTGGCCCGCGCCGTCGTCATCTGGGGGGGAATAGCGTGAAACCGAAACATGTTCTAGTCGCTTGCCTTGTGGCAGGTCTGGCCGTCATCCCGGCGCCTCGGGCGGTGGCCCAAAACGACCGCGTGGTGATCATTGGCGGTCCAAAGGCACGAGAGATCGCTCGCGAACGCCTGAAAGATCGCAACAAGACAGTTGTCGTGCGTCCCGCCACGCCGGTCATCGCGCCCGAGGTCGTCGCGGTAAACCGCGAGATACAGGCCGCGCTGAACCATTTCGGATTTTCCGCGGGCGTTGTGGATGGCGTCATCGGCCAGAACACCCGCAACGCGATTTCGCAATACCAGGCTTTCATGGGATACCCGATAACCGGCGTCCTTTCACCCTATGAACAGGATTTCCTGGTCACTTCCTACCACCGGGCCCTTGCCGGGGGGGCGGTTACGGCGCAGGTGGCGGCATCCAGCCCCATGGGAATGCGCGGTCTTTTGAAAACCTATCAGCAGGAACTTGCGGCGGGTGGCTTGGGGACTGTTGCGGCCACACCGCAAGCGGCACAGGTGGCACCGCCCGCGCCCGCGCCCGCCGTTGCCGTGCCTGCCGCGCCCGCGGTTGCAGCGCCTGTTGCGCCGGTCGCCCCGACCTTGGCGATTCCCAATTTCATGGTGCAGGGCACCGGCCCCTCGCTGACATCGCATTGCGCGTCCGTTACGATGCGCACCAATGCCGGTGGTGGCATGACCGTTTTGGCCGACATGACCGACCCGGCCTTTGCCCTGAACGAACAGTTCTGCCTTGCGCGCGGCCAGGCCGTCGCCCAGGGGCAGGATCTTGCCAGGAAGGTCGCGGGGCTCAGCCCGGACCAGGTCGCCGCGCAATGCGACGGCCTGGGGCCCTTGCTGGCCGATCACGTGGCCGGGCTTTCGGTACAATCGCCTGACGCGGTGTTGCAGGGGGTCAACGCCTTTGTTCAGAATTCGGGCATGCCGCCGGGTCAGCTTGCCGGTACTGCAAAGATATGCCTGTCGGTCGGCTATGACCGCGAAAGCATGGATGTCGCTATCGGTTCGGCGCTTTTGATGGTTGCACTGGGCGAACGGGTCTATGCCGAACTCGTGGGCCATCACCTGGGCCAGGGTTTTGGCGTTACACCTCGGCCGGATCTGGCGCTGGGCTGGTATGATATCGCGTTGGGCGCATTGGAAACCGGCGCGATCCCGGTCTTTGCCCCCGATCAGCCCGAACGCAGCGCGCTTATCCGGGCCGCGGCCAACCAACTGGTCGGACGCGGCGGGGCAGGGGCGTCCCAGGGAATAGCCCAGCCAACGGGGGTGCCGAATTTCGGTATCCCGAACTAGGCCCAATATCGCGGCGCGGCCCCGCGTCGGGCAGCCGCGCCGCACCATGTCGAAAAGACGAAAATTCCCCTTCACATCCCCCGGCCAAGCCGCTATGAACCCGCGCACTAACCGACACGTGCGGTCGTGGCGGAATTGGTAGACGCGCAGCGTTGAGGTCGCTGTGGGGTAACTCCCGTGGAAGTTCGAGTCTTCTCGACCGCACCATTTCTCGGCAACCCGACGAAAAACCGGGGCCAGTCGCCGTGATGTCCCGGTTTTTACCCTCGGGCGGGTCTCATTGAAAGCTTTGATCCGCCTTCATGCCTTGGTCATCGATTACTTGTTTCTGAGGCTGGTGCTGTTTATGGCGGGGCGTCACCGACGGGAGAATGGGATGCGCCCCCCTAAGAACGGCACGATTTCTAGTTTCGGCCTCGGCCTGATTATGGCGTTGTCGGGCTGCATGGCCGATGCGCCGCAGGTCGGGCGGGGCGGTGCCTTCGGTCCCAAGGCGCCGCCGCGGGTGATCGTTGCCGATGACAGCGTCGTGATCGCCGCGCCTTACGGGTTTTGCGTGGACCGTTCCACGCTGCGCGAGGGGCGGGATGGCGCGTTTGTCCTGCTGGCCAGTTGCGCGGCGCTGACCCGTGTTTCCGACGCCCCCAGCCCCAGCCCCGACGCACTGCTGACCGCCTCGGTCGCCGCCAATCCGGGGCCTGGCGGCCGCGACGAGGATCGTGCGCTGGTGTTGGCGCGGTACTTCGATACCGATGCCGGGCGTGCTGCGTTGGCCCGCGACGGGCGGGCCGACAGCGTGTCGATCGAGGCCATGTTCGATCGCGACGGCCTGTTTTTCCTGCATGCAGCCGATCGCAGCGCCGGTCTTGGCGCGGGGCTTCGGCCAGATTACTGGCGCGCGATTTTCGATGTGAACGGGCGGATCGTCACCGCGACCGTGACACCGTTCGCGGACCGCCCCGTTACCCCCGCCGCCGCGCAGGCGCTGTTGCGTGACTTTGCCGGGCGAATCCGGCGTGAAACCGCGCGCCTGCCCGCGCCCGGGGCCGTGCCGGTCACGCGCGCGGCCGGGTTTGCCGCGATCTTTGCCGGGCAGGATTTGCCGGGATGAAGTCTGTGCGCAACTGGGCTAGAGTCTTGCCGGTGTGACAAAGGCAAATCGGCCATGATTCCCAAGACCGAAGGTTTCCTTGAACGCGTCCTGTTTCGCCGCAGCCTTGCCGCGTGGGCCCGAGCCGGGGTCGCCGCCGACGCGATGGACCTGGTCGCGCTCCGGCCTTTGCGTGGACGGGCGTGGCAGTTGCGGCGCAGCCTCGACCGGGTGATCCATGTGGCCGAAGGGCGTCTGACATTGCCCCCGATCGGGTCCAACGCGATCCGAAAGCCGCTGGGAACCGACTGGGCCTATCGCCCCGAACTGTTCCGCGGCCCCATCTTTCCACCTGGAGCGGCCTCGGTGGCGACGCGCACCTCTTTCGGAGAGGAGGCGACGATTCATCACGACTGCATCCGGTCCGAACTGACCTTTCGCCAGATCCGCAATACCAGGGCCGAGGATATCGCGCCCTTCGGTGTGCGGCTGGACGTTTTCCGGTTCGATGGCAGTTTTCTGTCGCTGGTCATCGACCTGCCGCCAGAGGCCTGCACGGGGCTGCGCTGCAAGCACCTGGTGCGCCTTGAGACCATCGTCGAGACCGAGTACCCACTTGAAATCTTTGCCCGGCTGAACGTCAAGCACGGGCCAAACGTGGAACAGGTCGTGCGCGAACTGCCGCTGGGTGAGCAGGATATCGCGGTCGAGTTCGACCTGGCTTACACCAATCTCAACGAGAAGCGGGTCGAAAAGGCCTGGCTCGACCTGATCTTCGAGGGACCAGAGATGAACCAGATCATCCTGCGAGACGTGACGTTGAGTCGCCGACCGAGGGCAGAGCTATGAAAGACACCGCACCGGGCGCGCTTCACCTGACCGCAACCCGCTTGCGCGCGGGCGTATGGGAGGGGGTGTTGAACGCGGGCGCCGAAGGCGAGATGCCTAAAATCGAGATCTTGCACCAGGAAACGCCGCTGGAAGGTGTCGTGTTGGCCCCAGACCCGGAAATGCCCGGACGTTATTCTCTGGCGGTGCCGATCCCGGCTGCCTTGTTGTCGGACGGGGTACAGACGTTTCTGGTTTGCGATGCGGCAACCGGCGCGACGCTTGACAGTTTCGCCATCGTGACAGGCGCCCCGCTGGAACAGGATCTGCGCGCCGAGATCGACCTGTTGCGGGCCGAGCTGGACATGCTGAAAAAGGCCTTTCGTCGACACTGTGTCGAAACGATGTAGCCATTTTCCCGGTCTGTCCGGAATGCTGCGGGTGACGCCGCGTTCCGGGTGACAGCGCCGCGTGGGCGGCGCAGTGTGTCCCGCGGGAGGACCGATCTGATGACCGATTACCCGCATCTTCTGGCGCCGCTCGACCTGGGCCATGTGACGCTGAGAAACCGCGTGCTGATGGGCTCGATGCATACCGGGCTTGAGGAACGCGGCGACTGGAACCGGGTGGCCGAGTTCTATGGGCTGCGCGCGCGTGGCGGGGCCGGGCTGATCGTGACCGGGGGTATGGCGCCGAACCCCGAGGGCGGGGTTTTTCCCGGCGCGGCGGGGCTTTACAACGATGACGACATCGCCAACCACGCCCGCGTGACGGACCGCGTGCATGCCGAGGGCGGGCTGATCGCGATGCAGATCCTGCATGCCGGCCGCTATGCCTATGGCCCCGATTGCGTGGCCCCCAGCGCGATCAAGTCGCCGATCTCGCCCTTTGCGCCGACCGAGTTGGACGAAGAGGGCATCGAGAAGCAGATCGCCGATATCGTGACCGCCGCGACCCGCGCCCGCGAGGCGGGCTATGACGGGGTCGAGGTGATGGGGTCGGAGGGGTATTTCCTGAACCAGTTCCTGGTCACCCATACCAACAGGCGCAATGACCGCTGGGGCGGCAGCTATGAAAACCGGATGCGCCTGCCGCTGGAGGTGGTGGCGCGTGTCCGCGCGGCGGTCGGGCCGGATTTCATCCTGATCTACCGGCTGTCGATGATCGACCTCATCCCCGGCGGGTCGACCTTTGACGAGGTGCGGGAACTGGCGCAACGCGTTGAAAAGGCGGGCGCCTCGATCCTGAACACCGGGATCGGCTGGCACGAGGCGCGGGTGCCGACGATTGCCACCTCGGTGCCGCGGGCGGGGTTCGCCTGGGTGACGCGGAAACTGATGGGCAAGGTGGGCATCCCGCTGATCACCTCGAACCGGATCAACACGCCCGATCTGGCCGAACGCGTATTGGCAGAGGGATGCGCCGACATGGTGTCGATGGCGCGGCCCTGGCTGGCCGACGAGGCGTTCGTGGCCAAGGCCGCAGCGGGCCGCGCCGACGAGATCGCGCCCTGTATCGCCTGCAACCAGGCCTGCCTGGATCACACGTTCTCGGGCAAGGTTTCAACCTGCCTGGTCAACCCGCGCGCCTGTTTCGAAACGGAACTGCGCTACGAAAAGGCAGAGGCGCCGAAACGCATTGCCGTGGTGGGGGCCGGGCCCGCGGGGCTGTCGGCGGCGCTGGTCGCGGCCGAGCGCGGGCACCGGGTCACGCTGTTCGACAAGGCCGAGAGTATCGGCGGGCAGTTGAACCTGGCCCGCCGCATCCCCGGCAAGGAAGAGTTCGACGGGCTGGTGGGCTGGTACGAAACCATGCTGGACCGGCGCGGGGTCGACCTGCGCCTTTCGACCGCGTCCGGGGCGGCGGACCTGGCCGGGTTCGACGCGGTGGTGGTCGCCACCGGCGTGACCCCGCGCGATCCCGGCATCCCCGGGCAAGACCTGCCCCATGTGCTGGGCTATGCCGACGTGCTTGCGGGCGGGGCCGAGGTGGGGCCGCGCGTGGCCATCGTGGGGGCGGGGGGCATCGGGTTCGATGTGGCCGAATTCCTGGTGACCGGGCGCAGCCCGACGCTGGACCCCACGGACTGGCGCGCGGAATGGGGCGTGGGCGACCCGGCGATCCACCGCGGCGGGCTGGCGCCGGGCGGCCCCAGCCCCTCGCGGCCCCTGCGGCAGGTGACGCTGTTGCAAAGGAAGCCCGAGAAGCCGGGCCGCCGGCTGGGCAAAACCACGGGCTGGATCCACCGCGCCGCGCTGCGGATGAAGGCGGTCGAGATGCTGGGCGGCGTACATTACGAGAGGATCACCCACGAGGGGATCGAGATCGCGTCGAGCGGCGACCGGCGGCTGATCCCGGCCGACACGGTCGTCCTTTGCGCGGGGCAGGTTCCGCGGCGTGGCCTGGCCGAGGCGCTGAGTGCGCGGGGTATTGCCTGCCACGTGATCGGCGGGGCTGATGTTGCCGCCGAGCTGGACGCCAAGCGCGCCATCGCGCAGGGCGCTCGACTGGCCGCGCAACTCTAGGCCCGCCGCCGTTCGCGTTCCGCAACTGGGCTTAATGCTGCCTTGCGGCCTTGTTCCCGGCCGGCCAACGATCCGTGCGATACCGCAGTATTGTCCTGTGCCTTTCAAAATGCTGCCCGATTTCACAGCGAGGCTGGCATCGCGTGTGGGCAGTGTGGGCAAGGGAGTCCCCGATGGACAGACTGACAGAAATGGAAGCTTTTGCCATGGTCGTTGACCAGGGCGGGTTCACCGACGCGGCCAGGAAGATGGGGATTTCGAAATCCGCGGTCTCCAAACACGTGTCCTCGCTGGAGGCGCGGCTTGGCGCGCGCCTGCTCAACCGTACCACCCGCCGCGTGAGTCCTACCGAGATCGGGCTTGTCTACTACGACCGCGCGCGGCGTGTGCTGAACGACGCCGGAGAGGCCGATGCGCTGGTGACCTCGATGCAATCGGCGCCCTCCGGGCTGTTGCGCATTTCCGTGGCTACCGATTTCGGGGTGAACCACCTGTCGCCGCTGTTGGGCGAATTCCTGAGCGAATTTCCCGATGTGACGGTCAACATGGTGCTCAGCAACCGCTATGTCGAACTGATCTCGGAAGGGTTCGACATGGCCGTTCGCGTCGGCGACCTGGAAGACAGCAGCCTGCGCGCGCGCAAGCTGGCCGAGACCACCAAGCGGATGATCGGTGCGCCCTCCTATTTCGAGAAATACGGCCGCCCGCACAAGATTGACGATCTGAACGAGCACAAGCTCTTGCATTATTCCAACCAGGCCAGCGGCAACGTCTGGAAGATCACCGCCCCCTCGGGCGAGCGTCGGCAGGTGCGTACCGCGGGCTGGCTGACGGTCAATGATGGCCAATCTCTTTTGAACGCTGCGGTGTCAGGGCTGGGTATCGCCTATCTGCCCAGCTTTCTGTTCCGCGAGGCGATGACCAAGGGCCTGGTCGAAGAAGCGATCCCCGACCTGCCTCTGGAAACACTGGGCATTTATGCCGTTTATCCGCCGGGCCGGTTTACCCAGCCCAAGGTGCGCGCCTTCATCGACTTCCTGGTGGAAAAGTTTTCGGGCAGTGACACCTTGGTCTGAGCGGTCCTATTCCTTGCCCAGCAAGACAACCTCGACCCGCCGGTTTTGTCGTCGGCCGGCCTCGGTTAGGTTGTCGTCCCGCGGCGCGAGATATCCCACGCCCTCGGCCGAAACCTGTGCCGCCGCCACGTCCAGCCTGTCCAGCAGATAGCGGCGCACTGCCTCGGCGCGCCGGCGCGACAGGGCGATGTTGCCCTCAAGCCCGCCCTCGGCATCCGTATGTCCCACCAGCACAACCTTGCGCGCGGGGTTGGCATTCAGATAGGCCGCCAGCGCCTCAAGCGGGACGAAGGGGCCTGTTTCAAGTTCTGTTGCCCCCGTGGCGAAGGCGAGGTCATCCAGCACCGCGTGGCCGTCGAGCGTCAGACGGGCGACAAGGTCCGTACCCGTGTCCGAGGCCCAGGCCGTGTCAGACAGGGTCGGCCGCGGCTGGCCGTGCCTGCCCCCAGGCCCCGTCGCGTCACTGGCCTGTGCGGTGATGCTTGTGATCTGTACAAACCCCCGGCTGGCTGACCGGCTGACCATGAGCGTGATGTATTCGGGCACGCCTGCGCTCAGCCTGCGGGCCGAGAGGAACCGGAAATCACCCAGGTCGACATGCATTTGCGGTTCCGGCAGGGTGTCGGTGGCAAAACGGAAGTCGAACCCTCCGCAAACCTCCGTGGCGCATTCATAGATCGTCTGAAAGTCTTGCGCCTGCAATTGTGCCCGCAAGGGGGCCAACAATTGCAGACTGCTGCGACCTTCAAGCGGTTGTTGCCAGACCTGCCGCGCGATCGTGCCTTCGGCGCGTATCGTCGCCACGCCGGTGCCGTCAAAGGGGCCTACAGGGATCTGGACACTGTCCAGCGTGACGGTCTCATCGGCGGCCAGCACGGCCTCTGCGGGCCAGTCAAGGCCCGCCGCCCCGACGCCGGATGCAGCCAGCGCCAGCCCGAGCGCCATTGTCAGGGCGCGCCGCCTCATCTGTGCGCGCCGTGATAGCCCGTGTTCGGTTCCATCCCGCTGGCCGAGGCGATCCGGTTCGACATGTTGAAAAACCCCACCACCGCGGCGATGTCCCAGATATCGCGGTCGCTGAAACCGTGATCGCGCAGCGCTTGGCGGTCAGGTTCCTCGATCTTGTGGCTTTCCTCGGTCAGCTTGGTCGCAAAATCCAGCATCGCCCGCTGTCGCGGTGCCAGCGGGACCGCGCGATAGTTCATCACCATCGCCTCGCCCAGTTCAGGATCGCCCGACAATTCGCGCACGGCCGCGCCATGGGCCACCTGGCAATACCAGCACCGGTTGATCGAGGAGACGACGACGGCGATCATCTCGCGTTCCAGCTTGCTCAGCCCGCTGGGGCCAAGCATCACGTCGTTATACATCGCCGAAAAGGCATCGAGCTTTGCGATGTCAAAGGCATAGGCGCGCAGAACGTTGGGCACGAGGCCCAGCTTTTGCGTGCAGAGATCGAAATATTTCTGTGTCTCCGGCGGCAGCGGATCGACCGGCGGCAGGTTCAGCGCGGTCGGCAAGTCCTGGTCCTTGGTCACGGCGTGGCCCCATTATCATTGCGCATTGGTTCGATAGTGGAACTGTCCCACATTCTCGAATCCCAATGAAGCATAGAGCGCCCGCGCGCCCGCGTTATGATCCGTCACCAGGGCCAGCACCCGCGTTGCGCCGTGATCTTGTGCCCAGATCGCGGCGGCGCGTATCATGTTCGCACCCGCGCCCTGGCGGCGATATCGCGGCGAAACCACCAGCGCGTGAACAAAGGCCATCCCGTCACAGGTCGCGGCAAAGCACGCACCCGCGCCTCGATCGGCCTGACGGGCCAGCAGGTAGGTTTTCGGCCTCGTGACGCGGTCCATCACCGCGAGGCGAGCCGGGCCGATACCGTTCTCGGCCCAGATTTCGTGCATGATCGCCAGCGGGGCCTCTACGGTAAACGCAGAGACCGGCGGCGGCGGCTTGGCCGCCAGCAGTGCAACTGGCGCCGAAAGGACAAGAACCGGATCGATGATCCGGTAGCCGCGCGCCTCCAGTGCCCGGTCCAGCGCCTCGTCGTCTGCGCCGACCATGAACAGGGCCTCTTGCCCCAGGGCGGCCATAGCCTGCTCGGCAGCGGGGATATCCGTCTTGGCAAGCGGTCCCTCGGCGGTGGCGGCACAGACCCGCTTGCCGCCGCCCCGGCCCTCGCGGATGCAGAACGCGCCCGCGCGGTGTTTCGCTGCAGGGGGCCAGGTTGCCTCTTGCCGGTCCAGGAGGTCGGTGATGTTCACGCTGCGGCCTCGGGAAAAAGGGCCGACAGTGCCGTCATGGCGGCATCTATGCGCGCCCCGTCGGTGCCCCGGATCACGATATTCGCGCCATAGGCCCCCTCACGCACGAAGGGATAGGAACCGATCGAGAGATCGGGAAATCGCTCGGCCAGGCGGCGCAACTCGTTCGCGATATCGCCCTCTGCACGCATTACCGTCAGGTTTTGCGACAACAGCGGATCGCCCCCCGTCAATGTCGGCAGGACGCCCGCAACCATCGCCTGAAAGATCGAGGGCACGCCGGCCATCACATGCACGTTGCCAAGTGTGAACCCCGGCGCGGCCGAAACCGGGTTCTCGATCAGAGTGGCGCCGTCGGGGATACGCGCCATGCGCAGCCGTGCCTCGTTAAGGTCGCGGCCCATGCTGTCGCAATAGGCCTGCATGATCGCGCGGGCATCGTCGCGCACGTCGATACCCGTGCCAAAGGCTGCCGCGACCGCGTCGGCGGTGATATCGTCATGGGTCGGCCCGATGCCGCCCGAGGTGAACACCGTGTCGTGATCGGCCCGCAGCGCGTTCAGCGCCGCGACGATCCGGTCTTGCACATCGGGCACGATCCGCACCTCTGCCAGCCTGATCCCGTGCTTGGTCAACTCTCCGGCGAGGAAATGCATGTTTGCATCGCGCGTGCGCCCGGTCAGGATCTCGTCCCCGATCACAAGCATCGCGGCGGTTGGGTTGGTCATGGCGCCCTCCTTGTCCGGCCCTGGGTCCCGGTATAGGTGCCGCCCATGCGGTTTCAAAGCCCTCTCGTGCGCGCGGGGTGCGGGGGGCGTTATCCCGGGCACGGGCCCGCCGCCCCCGCCCGGACCTTGCGCCGCAGATGGACCCCGCCCTCTGGCCTTCCCGCCAAGAGCGCCTTATCTAGTTGCCGAAAGCCAAGGAGAGAGCATTGGACGAAAAATCCGGCGGCCGCCGCACCAGGGACAACATCCGTATCCACGCCCCCGAGGATTTCGCGGGAATGCACGCGGCTGGCCGGGTGGCGGCGGAAATCCTGGACGAGATCGCGCCGGCGGTTTTTCCCGGCCAGACCACCGCGGAAATCGACCGGCTGATCACCGACATGGTCAAGGCCAAGGGCGCGACCTCGGCCACGATCGGCTACAAGGGCTATCGTCATGCAAGCTGTATTTCGGTCAACCACGTGGTCTGCCACGGTATTCCCGGCGACAAGAAACTCAAGGACGGCGATATCCTGAACATCGACGTGACGGTGATCGTCGATGGCTGGTTCGGCGATACCTCGCGCATGTACGTGGCCGGCAAACTGCCGCGCAAGGCCGAACGCCTGATCCAGGTCACCCATGATGCGCTGATGCTGGGGATCGAGGCGGTCAAGCCCGGCAATACCTTTGGCGATATCGGCGCGGCGATCCAGACCTATGTCGAGGCGCAACGCATGAGCGTGGTGCGCGATTTCTGTGGTCACGGGTTGGGGCGCGTCTTTCACGCGCCGCCCAATGTCCTGCATTACGGCCGCGCAGGCACCGGCCCGGTGCTGGAGGAAGGCATGTTCTTTACCATCGAGCCGATGATCAACCTCGGCCGTCCCGAGACCAAGGTTCTATCCGATGACTGGACGGCGGTGACGCGAGACAAGTCGCTTTCGGCCCAGTTCGAGCACTCCATCGGCGTGACCGCGACCGGATTCGAGATATTTACCCTCTCGCCCGCGGGCAAGTTCCACCCGACCTACGCCTGAGACGGCGGTGCTGGCGGCGGGCCTTTCGTGGGCTTGCCCCGACACTTCGGGGCGATGGACGTTACGCGAAAGGATGGCACACGGCATGACCCGGAATGACAGGATGTCCACCCATCGGCCGGGCTGGCGGCTGACGCCGGCCCGCTGGGCGGTGGCGATCGTGGCGGTGTTGGCTGTCGCGATCTCGGTCTGGCAACTGGAGGACGAAAGGCGCGGCGTGCTGATCGAGCCGCTGACGGGCACCGGGACCACGCCGGCCACCGTCTACCGCCTGCGCGATGCCCCCCCGGCCCCTGTCGTGATCGTTTCGCACGGTTTTGCCGGGTCGCGGCAATTGATGCAGGCCAGTTCGCTGACGCTGGCGCGGGCGGGATACGCAGTGGTGGCTTTCGATTACGAGGGGCATGGTCGCAACCCGGTGCCGATGTCGGGCGACGTGGCCAGCCCCGACGGTACCGCGTTGTTGTTGATGGATGAAACGCGCCGCGTCATCGATGCCGCACTCGCCCGGCCCTGGGCAGACGGGCGCGCCGCGATCCTGGCCCATTCCATGGGCAGCTATATCGCGATCCGGCAGGCCCGGCAGGATGACCGGCTGGCCGCCACCGTCGCCGTGGCCATGTCCAGCGACGATGTCACCGCGAGCGAGCCGCGCAACCTCTTGATCGTGAATGGCGAATGGGAGGGGCGGTTGGTCGGGGACGCGCGCGAATCCTTGCAGATGGCCGACCCGGCCGCGCAATTCGGCGACACCGTGGGCGATCCGGCGAACGGGACCGGGCGGCGCGCGGTGCTGGCGCCCAACGTGGAACATATCGGCGTGATCTACGCCCCGACCATGTTGCGCGAGGCGCGGCGATGGCTGGACGCGACCTTTGGACGACCGCAAAGCCAGGGGCCGGTGGCGCATATGGGCGGCTGGATCGCGTTGTTGCTGACGGGCATCGTGGCGCTGGGCTGGCCGCTGGCGCGCCTGCGCGGCAAGATGCACGACGCCCGCCCGGAACCGCTGTCGCGCCGCCGGTTCCTCGTGGTGGCGCTGTTGCCCGCGGTGGTCGTGCCGCTGGTACTGGCGCCGTTTGACACGCGCTTCCTGCCGGTTCTGGTGGCCGATTACCTGGCGGTACATTTCGCGGCCTACGGTGTTGTGGCGCTGGGCCTGCTATGGTGGTGGGGCGAGGTGCGATGGCCCGGCCGCGCCGAGGTGCGGCGCATCCTGGTCCTTGCCGGGTTGGTGGCCTTTTACGGCATCGGCGTTTTCGGCCTTGCCGTGGATCGTTACGTGATGTCGTTCTACCCGGTTCCCGTGCGCGGGGTGATCATCGCGGCGATGGCCGTGGGGACGGTGCCCTACATGCTGTCCGATGCGCTGATGGTCGAGGGCGGGCGCGCGCCCCTGTGGCGCTCTGTTACGGCGCGTGGCGCGTTCCTGGTGTCGCTGGGGCTGGCAACTGCGCTGGATTTCGAGCGATTGTTCTTCTTGCTGATCATCCTGCCGGTGGTTCTGGTCTTTTTCCTGTTGTTCGGGATGATGGGCGGTTGGGTCGGCCGCGCCACGGCCCGGCCCGCGGGCGCGGGGATCGGGCTGGGCCTGTTCCTGGCCTGGGCGCTGGGCGTGACCTTTCCGATGTTCCAGGCCTGAGGCGGGCTGTTGATGCGTAGCCCGGCCATGCGATACAGTTTCAGGCGATCCGCCCGCGTATAGTCGAAAGGAATGCCCATGCGTTTGCCGCGCCTTGCCCTGACCGCGCTTGTTTCTCTTGCCCTGGCTACCGCCGCGGCCGCGCAAGAGGTCACGCTGCGGTTCCAGCATTTCGTCTCGCCGCTTTCGGCGAACCCGACCTACTTCATGCAGCCCTGGGCCGACAAGATCGAGGTGGAGTCTGGCGGACGGATCAAGGTGGAACTCTATCCCCTTATGCAACTGGGCGGAAAAGCGCCAAGCCAGTACGACCTGATCCGCGACGGTGCGATCGACGGCGGCTGGGTGATCCCCGGCTACCAGCCCGGCCGCTTTCCGCAGGCCGAGGCGCTGGAGCTGCCCTTTATCGCGACCAAGACTGCCGAAGAGGCAAGCAAGGCCGCCTGGGTCTATACCCAGAAGCACCTGATGGACGATTTCGCCGATGTAAAGGTGATCGCCGCCCACATGCACGGGCCGGGCATCGTTCATAAAAAGGGCGGGCCCATTGCCAGGGTCGAGGATTTCGAGGGGTTGAAACTGCGCGGTCCCTCGCGGCCTGCGACGCTGTTGCTGAAAAAACTCGGCGCCACCCCTGTCGGCATGGCCGTACCCGCCTTTCCCGAGGCACTTGCCAAGGGGGTGCTGGATGGTGGCGTGATAACCTGGGAAATGTCGCCCTCGCTAAAGCTGGACGAGTTGACCGACAGCCATACCGACGTTGCAGGCGACCGGTCGCTTTATAACCTGTTCTTCCTCTGGGCGATGAACAAGGCGAAATATGACAGCCTGCCGCCCGACCTGCGCGCGGTGATCGACGCCAATTCGGGTTTTCATGCCTCGGCCATGGCAGGGCGGGCGCATGATATCGGCGATGCCGAAGGGCGCGGGCAGATGGCAGCGGCGGGTAATGCCCTCGCCACGCTGAGCGCGGCGGAAACCGCCCGCGTCAGGACCCTGGGCGACGAGGTGATCGCCGAGTGGATCGACGAGGTCGGCAAGCGTGGGCTGGATGGCGCGGGGTTGGTTGCCGATGTACAGGCCGCGGTGCAGATCACCCGCGCGCCCAGCAGATAGCGCCCGGTTGATTGCGCGCGCTGGCGCGCGCACGCCTTTTGTGGGCGGCCCCCGTCCGGGGGCCGCGTGTCGGGGTATTTGGCCCAAGAAGAAGGGGCAGGGCGGTGCCTAGTGTACGTCGGGGGCGTTGGGGCGGCGGACAATGCGTTCAGGTTCGGGCAGCCCCGCCTCGGCCGCGATCTGGAAGCGGTTCTTGCGCGAGCGTTCGGTCGCGGATTTGAGCTGACCGCAAGCGGCCATGATGTCCTCGCCCCGCGGCGTGCGGATGGGCGAGGCGTAGCCCGCCTTGTAGACGATATTGGCGAACGCCTCGATCCGGTCCCAGTCAGAGCGCTCATAGGGCGATCCGGGCCATTCGTTGAACGGGATGAGATTGATCTTGGCCGGGATACCCTCGATCAGCTTGACCAGGCGGCGGGCATCCGCGTCGCTGTCATTCACGTCTTTCAGCATCACGTACTCAAAGGTGATGCGTTCTGAATTGGACAGTTTCGGATAGGCGCGCAGCGCTTCGAACAGTTGTGCGATCGGGTATTTGCGGTTGATCGGCACCAGCGTGTTGCGCAGCTCGTTCGTGGTGGCATGTAGCGAGATCGCCAGCATGCAGCCGATTTCCGACCCGGTACGGGCGATTTCGGGTACGACCCCACAGGTCGAAAGCGTGATGCGGCGGCGTGACAGCGATATCCCCTCGCCATCCATCGCGATCTGCATCGCATCGCGCACGGCCTCGAAATTGTAGAGAGGTTCGCCCATGCCCATCAGCACGATGTTGGAAATCAGCCGGGTTTCATCCTTGGGGTGACGCCCCGGTTCGGGCCATTCGCCCAGGTCGTCGCGGGCCAGCATGATCTGGCCGACGATTTCGCCCGCCGTCAGGTTGCGCACAAGCCGCTGGGTGCCGGTATGACAGAAGGTGCAGGTCAGCGTACAGCCCACCTGTGACGAGATGCACAGCGTGCCGCGATCTTCCTCGGGGATATAGACCACCTCGACCTCGTGGCCGCCGGCAATGCGGACAAGGTATTTGCGCGTGCCGTCGGCAGAGACCGTGCGGGTGACGATCTCGGGCACCTCGATCACGAAGTGTTCCTTCAGCCGGGCCCGGTACTCCTTGGCGAGGTTTGTCATCGCGTCGAAGTCGCGCACGCCTTTCTGGTAGATCCATTGCCATAGCTGGACCTCGCGCATCTTTGACTGGCGGTCGGGCGTGCCTGCGGTGACAAGTGCTGCGCGCAGTTGCTCTCGGGTCAGGCCCACGAGGTTTTGCCGGTCGGACACCACGGGCTTGCGGGGAATCAGCATTGCCTCGGGCGCGATGGGCGGTGTCACGGACATATGGCGCGTCTCCTTGGGGTCAGGGCGCGGGGTCTACAGCAATCAGCATCATAAATAAAGCCGCCCGCCCGTCTCGCAAGGGGCAGGCGGTATACGGCTGTCGGGACTCAGTTGCCCGCGCAGCGGCGCTGGGCTTCGTCATGGGCGGCGGTGAAACCCAGCAGCGAGAAGGTGTCCCTGGTGGTCGTGCCGCGCGCGGAACGGCCGGTGAGAACGGCCTCTGCGCCGGCTTTCATGGCGGCGACGATGCGGGTATCGTCCTGGGGCGTGGCGGACCAGGCCCATTCCGGCGACGAACTGTCGGTGAACAACTCGAAGCTGTTATCGCCGATCTGGAGACTGACGGTGGAATCCGATGCGAAGGGATAGCCGCCGGTAAAGGAGACCTCGCCCGATACGTCCGCCCCCGGCCGGAACGTCACGAAAAGCAGGATCTCGCCCCGGCGCACCGAGACGACGCGCCCTTCGCGCGTGTTCACGGTTTCCTTGGGCGGCGAGACACCCCAGCATTCGGTCGGGTCGTCCTCGACGAAAACGCTCCAGTCTGTCTTGACGGCGACGTTGTTGGTCGATTCCTCCTGGGCGTGACCGGCCAGCGCGATCAGCGCCAGCGCCCCGCCCAGAAGGGCCGTTCGCAATGGGGATGTCATTTCTGCCGCGGCCTCCTGCTGTCTCATGCGCCGCTGCCCGCCGACCGGGCCCTGTCGCCCGTGATTTTAAGTGGCGCGGCTCTGTGCACCTCGATAGGCGTCAACCTAACGTAGTCGTGCCGAAATTTGAAAGCCCCCTTGGCGGAAATTTGCGCAGTCGTGACGACGGGGCGGCCAAGTGGAGATCGGGCGGCGCGTGCTCAGACGCGTAACGCGTCCTGCATGTAGCCTTGCAGGTACAAAAGCGCGGTCAGGTCGCCATGGTTGATGCGGATATCGCATTGCATGGCCACGGTCGGTTTCGCATGGAGCGCGACGCCCGCCCCGGCAAGGCCCAGCATGCCGAGGTCATTGGCCCCGTCGCCGACCGCCATGACCTGATCCGGCGTGATGCCGAGGTCGGTGGAGATGCGCGTCAGGGCCTCGATCTTGGCCTCGCGACCCAGGATCGGCTCGGCGACCTTGCCGGTCAGCTTCCCGTCTTCGACCAGCAGGGTATTGGCCTGGTGGTCGTCAAAGCCCAGGTCCGCCGCCACCTTGGCCGCGAAATTCGTGAATCCGCCCGAGACCAGGACGCAATGGGCGCCATTCGCCTTCATCGTGGCGACCAGGGCCGCCCCGCCGGGGGTATAGGTGATGCGTTCGGCCAGCACCTTGTCGACCACGCCGACATCCAGCCCCGCCAGCAGGCCCACGCGTTCACGCAGTGCGCCCTCGAAATCCAGTTCGCCGTTCATCGCGCGCGCGGTGATATCCGCCACGCGGGGGCCGATACCGGCCTCGTCGGCCAGTTCGTCGATACATTCCTGCCCGATCATGGTCGAATCCATGTCCGCGATCAGCATCTTCTTGCGCCGCCCCTCGGCGGGCTGGGCGACCAGGTCGACACCGATCCCCTGCAACTCGGACCAGATATCCCAGAAATTGCCAGGCAGGGTATCCACCGCGAATTCGGCGGCGATGCCATGGGCCAGCCAGCGCATGTCAGCGCCGCCCCAGGCGTTGCACAGGGCCTCGATCGTGGCGGTTTCCAGCGTGGGATGGGCGGGATTGGTCAGCAATGTGACGATGTGCATGGGCAAGTTTCCGATCGGCTGCGGCGCATGTCGCAATTTGGTGCTCAGGCGCCGCGATAGCGTAGTTTTCCCCCTTGCGCCAGAGGGGCAACAAGCGTAGAGGCGTCCGTGGGACACCCCTCCCCAACGAGGGGCGTATATCTGGAAGGATACCAGCAATGGTCATCGAGACTCCGGCCGCGCGGCCGGTTAATCCGCGTTTTTCTTCTGGCCCCTGTGCCAAGATTCCTACCTTCTCTCTCGACAAGCTGAACGACGCCGCCTTGGGCCGCTCGCACCGCGCCGCGGTGGGCAAGGTCAAGCTGAAGGCCGCGATCGAAGAGACGCGCGAGATCCTTGGCATCCCCGCCGATTACAAGATCGGTATTGTTCCCGCCTCGGATACCGGCGCCGTCGAGATGGCGATGTGGTCGATGCTGGGCGAACGCGGCGTCGAGATGCTGGCCTGGGAAAGCTTCGGCGCGGGCTGGGTCAGCGACGTGGTCAAGCAGCTGAAGCTGGACGCCACCGTGCGCGAAGCCCCCTATGGCGAGATCGTCGATTTCGCCGAGGTCGATTTCGACAGGGACGTGGTCTTTACCTGGAACGGCACCACCAGCGGCGTGCGTGTGCCGAACGGTGACGCGATCCCGGCGGATCGCGACGGTCTGACGATCTGCGATGCGACCAGCGCCGCCTTTGCGATGGACCTGCCTTGGGACAAGCTGGATGTGACCACCTTCTCCTGGCAGAAGGTGATGGGCGGCGAGGCCGCGCATGGCATGCTGATCCTCAGCCCCCGCGCGGTCGAGCGGCTGGAAAGCTACACGCCGGCCTGGCCGCTGCCCAAGATCTTCCGCCTGACAAAGGGCGGCAAGCTGATCGAGGGAATCTTCGTCGGCGAGACGATCAACACGCCCTCTATGCTGGCGGTCGAGGATTACCTCGTCGCGCTGGACTGGGCGAAATCCATCGGCGGGCTGCCTGCGCTGATGGCGCGGGCCGATGCGAATGCCCAAGCGATCTTCGATTTCTGCGCGGCGCGCGACTGGATCGACAACCTGGCCGTCGACCCGGCCACGCGGTCGAACACCAGCGTTTGCCTGAAATTCACCGATGCCCGCATCGCCGATGGGGCCGCCTTTGCCAAGGCCGTCGCCAAGCGGCTGGAAGCCGAAGGCGTGGCGCTGGACATCGGCGCCTATCGCGACGCGCCCGCGGGGCTGCGCATCTGGTGCGGTGCGACGGTCGAGACCGCCGATATCGAGGCGATGCTGCCCTGGCTGGAATGGGCCTTTGAGGCCGAGATAGCCGCTCAGGGCTGAGACGAATTTTCTGCGAAAATTCGGGGCCGGGTGATACCCGTCCGGCCCCATCCCCCCATTCGTGACAAAGGAGCGCCCGAGATGGCCCCCAAAGTTCTCGTTTCCGACGCGCTGTCCGAAACTGCCGTCCAGATTTTCCGCGACCGCGGGATCGACGTCGATTTCATGCCCGAACTGGGCAAGGACAAGGATAAGCTGATCGAGGTGATCGGCAATTATGACGGCCTTGCCATCCGCTCGGCCACCAAGGTGACTGAAAAGATCCTGGAGGCGGCCGAAAACCTCAAGGTCGTCGGCCGCGCCGGCATCGGCGTGGACAACGTCGATATTCCGGCGGCCTCGAAAAAAGGCGTGATCGTAATGAACACGCCCTTTGGCAACTCGATCACCACGGCCGAGCATGCCATCGCCATGATGATGGCCGCGGCCCGGCAGATCCCCGAGGCCAACGCCTCGACCCATGCGGGCAAGTGGGAAAAATCCCGCTTCATGGGTGTTGAGGTGACCGGAAAGACGCTGGGCCTGATCGGCTGTGGCAATATCGGGTCCATCGTCGCCGATCGCGCGCTTGGGCTGCGGATGAAGGTTCTGGCCTATGACCCGTTCCTGTCCGAGGAACGCGCCAACAAGCTGGGTGTAACCAAGGTCGAGCTGGACGAGTTGCTGCCGCGTGCAGATTTCATCACCCTGCACGTGCCGATGACCGAAAAGACGGCGAATATCCTGTCGGCCGAGAACCTCAAGAAGACCAAGAAGGGCGTGCGCATCGTCAACTGTGCCCGCGGCGGGCTGGTCGACGAGGCGGCGCTCGCCGAGATGCTGCAATCGGGCCATGTCGCGGCGGCAGCCTTTGACGTCTTCGCGGTTGAACCGGCCAAGGAAAACGTGCTGTTCAACCTGCCCAACGTGGTCTGCACCCCGCATCTGGGCGCCTCCACCACCGAGGCGCAGGAAAACGTCGCCCTCCAGGTGGCCGAGCAGATGGCCGATTACCTGCTGACCGGTGCCGTAACCAACGCGATCAACATGCCCTCGATCACCGCCGAAGAGGCCAAGGTGATGGGGCCGTGGATCAAGCTGGCCGGGCATATCGGGTCGTTCATCGGGCAACTGACCGATGAGCCGATCAAGGCCATCAACATCCTCTACGACGGTGTCGCCGCCGAGATGAATACCGCCGCGCTGAGCGCCTCGGCCATCGCCGGCCTGTTGAAAGTGGCCAATCCTGACATCAACATGGTTTCTGCCCCGGTCGTGGCCAAGGAGCGCGGGATCGCCAGTTCTGTTACCACGCAGGACAAGTCGGGCACTTTCGACGGCTATATCAAGATCACTGTCGTCACGTCCGAACGCGAACGCTCCATCGCCGGTACGGTGTTCTCGGATGGCAAGCCGCGCTTTATCCAGATCAAGGGCATCAATATCGACGCCGAAATCGGCGAGCACATGCTCTATACGACCAACAAGGACGTGCCCGGCATCATCGGTGCGCTGGGTGGCACGATGGGCGCGCATGGCGTGAACATCGCGAACTTCACGCTTGGCCGCACCGCGATCGGGGACAGTGCGATCGCGCTTCTCTACCTCGACCAGCCGATCCCGGCCCATGTGGTCGAGGAACTCAAGGCCACGGGCCTGTTCCAGCGCGTGCGCCCGCTGGAATTCGACGTGGCCTGAGCCTTTTCGGGTTTGACAGGACCGGGGTCCGCCGCGTTTGCTGCGGCGGACCTTTTTCGTTCAAGCCAGGAGAGGGGCGGCCCATGCTGCGCAGCTATGCCATCGGTGACGTTCACGGCCATCTACAAAAGCTGCGCGCCGCGCATGCGCTGATCGCGTCCGACCGGGCCTTGACCGGCGACGACCAGGCGCCCGTGGTGCATCTGGGCGATCTTGTGGATCGTGGTCCCAACAGTCGCGGTGTTCTTGACTTTCTGGATCAAGGTCGTGTCGAGGGGCAGCCTTGGGTCTTGCTCAGGGGCAATCACGACCGGTTCATGCAGTATTTCCTGCGCCCCGGTTGCAAGCCGGAGCCCCGGCGCCCGGACCTGGACTGGTTGTCGCCCAATGTAGGCGGTCGTGAGACCCTGGCCTCTTACGGGGTCGAGACCGGGATGCATCCCGACCTTGCGGCGCTGCATGATGCGGCTGTGGCCGCCGTGCCGGGCGGCCATCGCGACCTGCTGGAGTGTTTGTTACCCGCCTTTCGTCGCGGCGAAGTATTTTTCTGCCATGCGGGCGTGCGGCCGGGCAGGGCGCTGGAGGACCAAGTCGAGGATGACCTGATCTGGATTCGCGGCGAATTCCTTGACGATCCGCGCGATCACGGCGCGTTGATCGTGCATGGTCACAGCCCGGTTGAACAGGTGACCCATTACGGCAATCGGGTGAACCTCGATACCGGCGCAGGCTATGGCGGGCCCGTTTCAGCCGTCGTGATCGAGGGCCGCGAGGTATTCGTGTTGACAGAAAACGGCCGCGTGCCGCTCGGCCCCGTGGGCTGAGGGCACGCGTAACCGTATCATTTCAGAAGGCTTTTCATCATCCAGAGTGCTTTCTGGTGGACCTCGAGACGGTCGCCCAGCATCCCGGCACTGGCCTCGTCTGCAGCGTCCTGCGCGGTTTTCAGCGCCTCTGTAAGCGTGGCGCAGACGGTTTCGTAGTCTTTGATCGTTTCGGCAACCATGTCCTCGGCCGAAAGCTGTGCGTCGGTTTCAGTGACGCTGGCCAGCGCGGTCAGGGCCGCAGTGGTGCCAGGCGCGTATTCGTCCAGCGCGCGGATGCGTTCGGCGATGTCATCCATGGCCGCGGCTAGTTCGGTATACTGGGCCTCGAACATCTCGTGCAGGGCAAAGAATTTCGGCCCCTCGACATTCCAGTGAAAATTATGGGCTTTGGTGTAAAGGACAAAGGTATCGCCCAATACGCGGGCGAGGGCTTCGGCGACAGCCTTGCGGGTATCGTTGGTCATGGTGGTCTCCGTTGCAATGTGACTTTCAAGGGCCGGTTTCCCGCGTATATCAGCGGGTGGCTGGGCCAAAGCTATGCCCATGCTGGCCGTTTCAAAGGGCTCGCCCCTGTGTCAAAAGGCCCCGCCAGACCGGATCGGCGCCATCAGCGCGTCTTGCAGCGGGCAATCGCGCACCACGTCCTCGCCGCACAAGCGCGGTTCGAAATCGCGCGTCAGGCATAGCCGGGCCTCCTGGATGCGCCCGGCCTTGCAGGTGATGGTGACCATGTCTGCGCGCCAGTCGGGGTTGGCTTGCAGGAAAGCCTCTTCGACCACGGCGGCGGGTAATCGCACCGAGCCCCTGAGCTTGCGGAACACATCGGGGCGATTCACCGCGGTATAGGCGCGGCGCGCGGCGTCGAAATAGGCCGGTGCATCCATCCCGCTGCACCGTCCATGTTTGCGCCACTGGTACCACGCAAGGCCCGAACTACCCATGATGTCGATCATCGCTTCGGTCTGTTGGCGCGAGGGGTTTGGGTGGGGCGTCGGGCAATCGCTGGGCCAGCCACGTTCGAATTGCGGCCATAGACCATGCAGAATCCAGCCATGACCGGCCTCGGCATCGCATTGCGGGCTGTTGTGACGATCTCCTTCAAGCGCGCACCAGGTCGGTGACCAGCTCAGCGCAAGAACGTAGTAGTCGAACGCGCCGACCGTCTCGCCCTCGGCCCGGGCCAGCGTTGCGGTCAGCATCAGGAGTGCAATCCAGCGCATTTTCTCTTTTATCCGCTCCTCGGGCGCAGTATAGAACGTCGCAACCTCCCCGAAAACGAGGATCGGCGCCGCAGGGCGCAGCCGTTTTCCCGGCAGGGGAGCCCCATGTGCGTTTAGAGGAGTGAGGCCAATGAACAAGCCGCTTATGGCCAAGGCCACCGCCGTCTGGCTGATCGACAACACCACGCTGAGTTTCAAGCAGATCGGCGATTTTTGCGGCCTGCACGAACTGGAGGTGCAGGGCATCGCCGATGGCGACGTGGCCGCCGGGGTCAAGGGGTTCGATCCGATCGCGAATAACCAGCTCAATCCCGAAGAGATCACCAAGGGTGAGGCCGATCCGCTTTACAGCCTCAAGCTCAAGTTCAACCCCGCCTCGGTGGGCGAGGAAAAACGCCGCGGGCCGCGTTATACCCCGCTGTCCAAGCGGCAGGACCGGCCCGCGGCGATCCTGTGGCTGGTCAAGTTTCATCCTGAACTGAGCGATGGACAAATCTCGAAACTGGTTGGCACGACCAAGCCGACGATCCAGACGATCCGCGAGCGAACGCATTGGAACATCGCCAACATCCAGCCGATCGACCCGGTCGCGCTGGGTCTTTGCAAGCAATCCGAACTTGATGCCGCCGTGCAGAAGGCCGCCAAGGCCAAGGCCGCAGCGGGCGAGTTGATGTCGGATGATGAGCGGCGCAAGCTGGTTTCGACCGAGCAATCTCTGGAAATGGCCACGGAACCCAAGATCCCCACCGCGATTTCGGGGCTGGAAACCTTTACCTTGGGCGGGCGCGACGACGACGACAGGGAGGATACGCTGCCGGATGCCGACAGTTTCTTCAACCTGCCGGACACTGACGACGACGAGGACGATCTCCGCTGAGCCGTCCCCGCAATGACCCGGCCCCGCGCGGCCGGGTTTTTCCATTCACGGGGGGGGCCGAGTTGGGCGGCGGCCATGCAACCCGATCAGAATCCCTTGCGGGCCTTCAGGGCTGCGCTGATGGTTCCATCGTCAAGGTAATCAAGTTCGCCCCCGATCGGAACGCCCTGGGCCAGAGAGGTCAGGGTAACACCGGTATCTGCCAGGGCGTCGGCGATGTAATGGGCGGTGGTCTGGCCGTCGACGGTGGCATTCAATGCCAGGATCACCTCTGATATGCCCTCGTCGCGCACCCGTGCCGCAAGGGTCGGGATGCGCAATTCGTCCGGGCCTACCGCATCCAGCGCCGAAAGCGTGCCACCAAGGACGTGATAGCGTCCCTTGAACACCCCCCCGCGTTCGATGGCCCACAGGTCGGCCACATCCTCGACCACGCAGATCGTGCCGGTGGTGCGCTCGGGGTCGGTGCAGATCTCGCAGATTTCGGTGGTCGTGATATTGCCGCAGCATTGGCATTCGCGGGCGGTTTCGGCGGCCTGCTGCATGGCCTGGGCAAGCGGCACCAGGAGCACCGCCCGTTTCTTGACAAGATGCAGCACCGCGCGCCGCGCCGATCGGGGGCCGAGCCCCGGCAACCGCGCCATCATCTCGATCAGCGTCTCGATCTCGCGGGGCCGGTCGGTCACGGTCTCAGACCGGCAGGTCCATGCCCGGCGGCAGACCCATGGATTCGGCCAGTTTCCGGGTCTCGTCCTTGGTCCGTTCCAGCGCCTTTTCCTGGGCGTCCTTGATCGCGGCCAGGATCAGGTCCTCGACCACTTCCTTTTCCTCGGCGTTGAAGATCGAGGGGTCGATGTCCAGGCCCGTCAGGGTGCCCTTGGCGGTCGCGGTGGCCTTGACCAGGCCGGCGCCGCTTTCGCCCAGGACGATGATATTGGCCAGGTCGACCTGAAGCTGGGCCATCTTGCCCTGCATTTCCTGCGCGGCCTTCATCATCTTGGCCATGTCGCCAAGACCGCCCAATCCTTTCAGCATTCAGTCGCTCCTTTGCTTAGCTGTCCTCGAAGGGGTCCCATTCATCCTCGACCTCGGGAAGGGCCTCTTGGGCGGCCTGCGCGGCGAGGTCTTCGGGGGTTCTTATGTCGATGATCCTTGCCTTTGGAAAGGCGGCAAATACAGCCTGGGTCAGGGGGTGTTGCCTTGCCTGTGCCTGCAATGCCATGAATTCTGCGTCGCGTTCCTCGGCGATGGTGGCCGCGCCACCCGTGCCCACGACCGACACGACCCAGCGTATCCCGGTCCAGGTTTGCAGGCGTTGGGCCAGACGCGCTGCAAGGTCTTTGGGGGCGTCCTCGGTCGGTTCGAATGCGATCCGGCCGGGGCTGTAGCTGGCCAGGCGCAGGCCCGTTTCCACATCGACCAGGAGTTTCGCGTCGCGGTTGGCGCGGATCAGCTCTATCACCTGGTCAAAACAGGCATACTGCGCAAGCGACGTCTCGGGTTCGCGGGCCAGCGCGGCAACCGGGCCGCCCCTGCCTGACATGGACGCGGGGGGGCGAGGCGCGGCAAGGCCGACCGGGCCGCCGCCATTCGGGCCGCCTCCCGCACCGCCCCCCGCCGGGCCGGCCGGGCCATGGCCGCCCGACGGTGGTGTTTCGGACAGCTTTTTCACCAGTTCCTCGGGTGAGGGTAGGGTGGATACATGCGTCAGCCTGATCACCGCCATTTCCGCCGCCATCATGGCGTTCGGGGCCATCGCCACCTCTTCCAGCGCCTTGAGCAGCATCTGCCACATGCGCGTCAAGACCCGCATCGGCAAGCGATCCGCCATCGCCAGCCCGCGCGCACGTTCGTCGGGGGAAACGGTGGGATCGTCGGCGGCCTCAGGGGTGATGGAAATCACGCTCAGCCAATGGGTGATCTCGGCCAGGTCGCGCAGCACCGCCATCGGGTCGGCCCCGTCGGCATATTGCGCCGAGAGTTCCGCCAGCGCGCCCGCCGCATCGCCCGCCATGATCAGGTCAAAGAGATCCAGCACCCGGCCGCGATCGGCCAGCCCCAGCATCGCGCGGACCTGATCGGCAGTGGTTTCGCCCGCGCCCTGGGAAATCGCCTGGTCAAGCAGGCTCATCGCGTCGCGGACGGACCCTTCGGCGGCGCGAGTGATCAGGCCCAGTGCATCGTCGGTGATGGACGCGTTTTCCAGAGCTGCGATCTTCTTAAGATGCGCGATCATCACCTCGGGTTCTATCCGGCGCAGGTCGAATCGCTGGCATCGCGACAGGACCGTGACCGGCACCTTGCGGATTTCCGTGGTGGCAAAGATGAACTTCACATGGGCCGGGGGTTCCTCAAGTGTTTTCAACAGCGCGTTGAACGCGTTGTTGGACAGCATGTGAACCTCGTCGATGATATAGATCTTGTAGCGCGCCGAGGCCGCGCGATAGGCCACGCTGTCGATGATCTCGCGTATGTCGTTCACGCCGGTTCGGCTGGCGGCGTCCATTTCCATAACGTCGACATGGCGGCCTTCGGCAATCGCGACGCAATGTTCGCAGACGCCGCAAGGCTCGGTCGTGGGGCCGCCCGTGCCGTCGGGGCCGATGCAGTTCATCCCCTTGGCGATGATCCGCGCGGTGGTGGTTTTCCCGGTGCCGCGGATGCCCGTCATCACGAAGGCCTGCGCGATCCGGTCCGCGGCAAAGGCATTCTTCAGTGTGCGCACCATCGCGTCCTGGCCGATCAGGTCGGTGAATGTCGCGGGGCGATACTTGCGGGCGAGCACCTGGTAGGCGGTGCCTTGGGTCTCGGACATGGGGCCTCTCGGATTCGCGGGCGGGTCTCAGGGTAGGGGGGCGGACAGCCGCCGTCCAGCGGCGGGTGTTACTCCCATTCCATCCGGGAATAGACCTCTTGCGCGTTGCGCCCGGCCAACTGGTCGAAATTTTCGAGATAGGAAAAGGCCGACTGGTCGACATCGACCGACCCGAGGATATCGCCGCCCGCCTCGATATGGGCGCCGATCCGGGTGCGCAGGTTGACAAGGTAGTCCAGCGTATCGCGGGCGGCTGTGGCCAGGTCGCTCACAGGGCCATGGCCGGGAACGACATGCGCCGGGTTCAGCGCGGCCATAGCGTTGAAACTGTCGATCCATGCGGCGGGGTCGGAAAATTCCATCACCCCCGCAATCCGCTCGATATAGACGATGTCGCCGGTAAAGACCGTGCCGCTTTGGGGATGCCAGACAAAGCTGTCGCCCGGTGTGTGCGCGGGGCCGGGGTGGACGATGTGCAAGATCGCGTCGCCGATGGCCAGCCGATAGCTGTCCTCGAAGGTGATGTCTGCATGAGAGGGATAGGTGCCCTCGGCGCCTTTGCCCACGAGTTGGTTCAGCGCGCTCAGTTGCCTGGATGCGCGCGCCTGCTGGTCGGCGACCGCATCTTTCGACGCGATCACCATGGCGCCCATGGCCTGCCAGTAATCGTTTCCCAGCCAGCGGTGATCCTGCCCGCCGGTGTTGACGACGTATTCTATCGGCTGATCGGTGATTTGGCGAACGGTCTCGTGGATCGTTGCTGCGCCCTCCCAAGTGGCGCCGGGATCGATCAGCACCGCGCCCCATTCCGCGGTCACCACCAGGCCGAAGGTGGCATTGTTACCCAGGTTTTCAGGGTCGCGCTGTCCCGTCGGGCCGATCAATGCGTAAACGCCCGGCGCGACCTCTTGTGTTTCGATCACGGGTCCTGCCAGCGCCGGGGCGGCACTTGGCAAAAGGGCGACGAGGATGGGCATGAGGCGCATGGATGAAACTCCCTTTGCCAGTCAGCATAGGGTGTTGCGACGATCCTGCACAGTGGTTTGGGGAGGGTGAGAGGCTGGACAGCGACCCGTGCGGGACTCGTTACGGCTGCTTCCTTCCGGACCTGACCGGGTTGGCGAGGCGCTCGCCCGCGCCAACCTCTCGCGACGTTACATAGGCGTCACGAACCGGATTCGCAAGGCCGCGCGCCGGTTGCCATTGGCGAGGCCGGCAAATCCTGCCTCATCGGCTCGGGGTCAAAGCCGGAGGCGAAACCGGGCAAAGCCCCCGGCACCCTCGCCTGCGGGTTCGATCGCCAGACCAAGCACTCGGGTGGCATGATGGGCCGCCTGGGGACTGGTGTCGAACAGCACCGTCGTTCCGGGCAGTGGCGCAAGGCGCCAATTGCCGTCGGCGCCGGGCGTGAGAGGGGATGTCTCGACGACATGGCGCAAGATCACGTCGCGAATGGTCGTCGGGCTCTTCACGATCGCCGTATCGCACCCGGTGCCGGGAAAGGCGCCACCCCCGTCCGCGCGGTAATTGTTCGTGACGATGACGAATTCCATGTCGTCGCTCACCGGCCTGCCCTGCCAGGTCAGGGCCACGATGCGGCTTGCGCCGGGGTTCACGATGTTTCCCTCGATGTCAAAGCGCGAAGGCTGGCTGATTTCGATCTGGTAGCGTACCCCGTCGATCACGTCGAAATTATAGCCGGGAAAGGCGGGATTCAAAAGTTCCTGGTCCGTCCCGCCAGGCGTGATCTGGTTGAAGATTCCCGCCGACCGTTCCAGCCAGCCCTTGAGTTGCGCGCCGCTCACCCGCAGGGCGCGCACGGTGTTGGGATAGGGATACAGATCGGCCAGGTGCCTGAGTGCGAGTCTGCCTGCGGGGATATCGGTATAGTGATCCGGCCCGCCGCGGCCGCCGGTCTTGAATGGGGCCACCGCAGACAGCAGCGGCAAATGTTCATGCGGCCCCCCTTTCAGCATACGTTCCATGTAGTCTCGCTGGGCGTTCGACACGATCTGGACCGAAGGATCGTCCGCCACCAGGGCGAAATAGCTGTGCAGTGGCGCCGTTGTCCTGCCAAGCGGGCGCCGTATATAGCCCAGCGTTTCGACATGTGCCCTTGCCGCCGCATTCAGCACATGGGCGCGGCTTTCGACCAGCGGCGCGATCTCGCGGTTCTTGCCGCGGCGCGAGATCGGGCGCAGCGCGCAGTCATGGGTCACAATTCGCCAGTGGCCCGCATCGCGTTCAAGCATGAGGTCGATCACCCCCAGGTGCGATCCCCAAAACCCGCTCATCACCGCCGGTTTGCCGTGGATCGTGCCGCGTTCGGCATCCACGCCGGGAATGCCTGCAAAGGCCGGACCGGGGAAGGTCAGGTGTTGATGGCCGCTCATCACCGCGTCGATCCCCTCAAGTGTGGCCAGGGGCAGGCACGCATTTTCCTGCCCCTCGACATGACGCGGCTCGCCGATACCGGAATGGGCCAGCGCGACAATGATATCCGCGCCTTTTTCCTTCATAAGGGGCACGTGGGCACGCGCGGTCTCGACGATGTCGCGGGTGCGCACCCTGCCCTTAAGGTAATGGCGGTCCCATGTCGTGATCTGGGGCGGTGCCAGCCCGATCAGCCCCACCTTGAAAGGATGCGCCTTGCCTGTCCCGTCGATCAGTGTCCTTTCGAGGATGATATGAGGCTTGACCAGGTGGGTGTCGTCGTAGGGCGTCGTGCCCATGCCTGTCACCACGTTGGCCGAGAGCACGGGAAACCGCGCGCCGGCCAGCGATTTCACCAGGAAGTCCAGCCCGTAGTTGAAGTCGTGATTACCCAGCGTCGCGGCATCGAAGCCGACCGCGTTCATTGCCGCGATCACCGGGTGCAGGTCGCCCTCGCGCATTCCCCGCTCGTAGGCGATATAGTCGCCCATCGGGTTGCCTTGCAGGAAATCCCCACTATCCAGAAGCATGGCATTGGCCGCCTCGGCGCGGATCGCGTCAACATGGGCGGCGGTTCGGGCCAGCCCCACCCCATCGGCGCACCTGTCTGCGTAATAGTCGTAGGGAAAGACATGCATATGCAGGTCGGTCGTTCCCATCAGCCTCAGATGTGCCTGGTTTTTCGAGGCCAGGGTCGTGAAGCGATGCGGAACGATCAACGGCGCCCCCGGAGCGGTGCCGGCATCGGCGTGCCGGCAAGAGAGGTTGAACCGGACCGCGCACGAGATATGGGCTTGCGCCATCTGCTCGCCGTGCCCGTTTGCCAGCCGTCCCGGTGACGGACTGTCAGATAAATACTTTTGATTGAAAATGCAAAATTAAACTCATCCAAAGGGGGTGTCTGTCGCGATTGCGCCCCGGACCCGTTCCATGGCAGGCAACGGCAAAGGCAAGGGGCGAGAGATGCGGCAGGCGAACCAGATTACATTCGGTGGCGGGGGCCTTGAGCGTGCAGCTATCTTGCGCGGGGATGCGGCCGCGATGCAGCGGCTGTGGGCGGATGGTGCGACACGTGTCCTGCCGTTTTGGCGGGGCAAACCGTTATGCGCGCCGGGCGGGTTGGGCTGGTTGCCATGCGCACAGCAGGTGGTATCGCGGGGGCGGGATCAGGCGGTTTTCCTGGGGCTGGCCCATGGCGGGGCCCGCTTCGCGCTGGACCTGTCCGACTGGCAGCCCGACGAGATGCCGACCACGCTGGGCGCCTTTCTCGACCCGTCGGAACAACGCCATCCCGGCCTGCCCGACACCCATGCCTTTGCCGAATTGCGTCGCGAGATGACGCGACTTTCGCCGCTTGAGGCAGAACTGGCCGCGACCGCCCGCGCGGTCCTTGGCTGGCATGGCACGCACGGGTTTTGCGCCGCCTGCGGAACGAAAAGCGTCGTGACCGAGGCGGGGTGGCAACGGCAATGCCCGGCTTGCGGCACGCGCCACTTTCCGCGGACCGACCCGGTGGTGATCATGCTGATCACGCGGGGCAATTCCGTCCTCATGGGGCGGTCGCCGGGCTGGCCCGAAGGGATGTTCTCGCTCTTGGCGGGGTTCGTCGAACCGGGCGAAACCGTAGAAGCCGCGGTGCGCCGCGAGGTGGCCGAGGAAACCGGCGTGGCAGTCGGGCCGGTCAACTACCTTGCCAGCCAGCCCTGGCCTTTCCCTGCCTCGTTGATGATCGGCTGTCATGGCCGGGCCGAAAGCGGTACGATCACCGTCGACCCCACGGAAATCGAAGAGGCCCTCTGGGTGAGCCGCGAGGAGTTGCTGGCCGTCGAGGCCGGCGAGAATCCCGTCATTCAGCCCGCCCGCGAAGGGGCAATTGCCCGGTTCCTTCTCAGGATGTGGCTTGCGGACCGGCTGGATTGAGGTGACAACGTGTTCCACGTCCGACCGCAACGCAAGAGGAGCGGGATGAAATTCTCAGCCAGAGACGATATCGGCGCCCCCATCGAGGAGGTCTTTGCCGCCCTGACCGACTTCCAGGCGATGGAGCGCGCCGTGCTGCGCCGCGGAGCGCAGGTCCAGCGCACAGACACGCTTGCCATGCCCGGTCCCGGCATGTCTTGGGAGGCAAGGTTTTCCTTTCGGGGCAAGGACAGGGTGCTGACGACCGAACTTGTCCAGCTCAACCCGCCCGAGGTGATCGGCCTGAAATCGCAGGTCGGGGGCCTGCACGGTCTGACCGGCGTCGAACTGGTGCCGCTGGCCCCCCGGCAGACCCGTCTGGTCGTGGCCCTGGAACTTACGCCGCATTCGATGTCGGGGCGTATTTTCCTGCAAACCCTGCGCCTGGCCCGTGCCAAGCTGAAACAGAGGTTTGCCGCGGCGGTTCACCGCTTTGGCCGCGAAATCGAGGCAGGCAACTTGCGAAAGTGATGCGCGCACATCCTCAGTGGCGTTTGCGGTCCGCCGGGTAGACGCCGAGGATGTCGAGATGCGAGGTGAAATAGGCCAGTTCTTCCATGGCGCGGCGCACCGCCGGATCATCGGGATGGCCCTCTATGTCGGCATAGAACCGGGTCGCGGTGAACGATCCGTCCACCATGTAGCTTTCCAGCTTGGTCATGTTCACGCCGTTGGTGGCAAAGCCGCCCATCGCCTTGTAAAGGGCGGCCGGGATGTTGCGTACCTGGAAAACGAAGGTGGTCATCATTCCCAGATCGCCGCGCCGGGAATGGTCGGCCTCGCGTGCCATCAACAGGAACCGGGTGGTGTTCTTGTCGTGGTCCTCGATATGGCGGGCAAGGATGTCCAGCCCGTAGATATCCGCCGCCAGATCGCCGGCCAGCGCGCCCAAGGTAGGATCGTTGGCCTCGGCGACATGTCTGGCCGATCCGGCGGTGTCGGCCGCGGTGACCCTGTGGATGCCGTGGGCGTGCAGGAAATCGCGGCACTGTCCCAACAGGACGGTGTGGCTCATCGCGCGCGTGATGCGATCGAGCGGCGTGCCGGGCAGGCCCAACAGGTTGATATGCACCCGAACGAAGGCCTCGCCCACGATATGCAGGCCGGAATGGGGTAGCAGTTGGTGAATGTCGGCGACGCGCCCGTAGGTCGAGTTTTCCACCGGCAGCATCGCCAGATCGGCCGTGCCACCGCGCACTGCCTCGATCACGTCCTCGAAGGTGCGGCAGGGCAGCGCCTCCATGTCGGGGCGTGTGTCCTGGCAGGCCTGGTGCGAATAGGCGCCGGGCTCTCCCTGAAAGGCGATTCGGCGGGTCATGGTGGCCTCTGGGCTGGGGTCTGAGATCTGACGCGGGGTAATATACCTTGCAATCAAGAAGGTGAAGCGCCTAGGTATTCAACAGGGAGACGACGCGAACGGGAACGCGACATGGCCAAATCGCCAAGCTTTACCAAGCTTGCGGGCGCATCGAGTGGTGCGCTTCTATTGCTTGTTCTTATCAATATAGGTGGCCGGGCGCTGTATGAGCGACCCGTGCTCGACGTCCCCAGCTATCCGCCGGTCGACGAGAGCGAGGCCAGCGCAGAGCCCGCCGACGAACCGGTAGAAGAGCCCAGCTTCGAGGAATTGCTGGCCCAGGCCGACCCCCAAGCGGGGGAACGGGTATTCAAGGAATGCCGCGCCTGCCACAAGACAGAGCCCGGTGTGCATTCGGTCGGTCCGTCGCTTTACGGGGTTGTAGGGCGCGCGGTCGCGTCCTTTGACGATTTCAGGTATTCTGGCGCGCTGGACGGCACGGGCGATGCGTGGACTCCCGCGGCCATCGATGCCTTCATCACTAACCCGCGGGCCTACGCGCCCGGCACCGCGATGAGCTATAACGGCCTGCGCGACGCACGAGACCGGGCCAATGTCATTGCCTACCTCGAAAGCATCGGTGGTTGAGCGGTCGGGCTCACGCAATCTCAACTTGAACAGGGCAAGGCACGGCCTTTAGCCTGTGCCGGGGCCGCGTGAAGCGGCCCGGTTAGCAGGGAGAGCGCCGATGAAACCGACCCCCCTTGTCCGCCCTGTCGCGGTTGCCCTTGCCCGGGTCCTTTGCCAGGTGCGGCTTACAGTCGGGGTGCTTGCGCTCGGGATCGTTCTGGCGCTGTCCGGGCAGCAGGCGCAGGCCGACGAGGGCGTGATCGTCTCGCACGGCATTTCGACTTTCGGAGATCTGAAATACGGGTCCGATTTTTCCCATCTCGGCTATGTGAACCCGCAGGCGCCGAAGGGAGGCGAGATATCGATCTGGGCCTTTGGGTCCTTTGACTCGATGCATCCCTATACGACCAAGGGAAGGGCCGGCGCCCTTGCGTCGGTGTTTTTCGAATCCCTGTTGAGCGGCACCGCCGACGAGATCGGCGCCGCTTATGGCCTGCTGGCCGAGCGGATCGAATATCCGCAGGACCGCAGCTGGGCGATTTTCGACATCCGGCCCGAGGCACAGTTTTCCGATGGCACGCCGGTCACGGCAGAGGATGTCGTATTCTCGTTCGAGCTGTTCCGCGATAAGGGGCTGCCCAGTTTCCGCGTGCAGCTGTCGCGCCAGGTCGCCAGTGCCGAGGTGCTGGGGGATCGCCGGGTGAAATTCACCTTCGCCGAGGGCGTGCCGACCCGCGATCTGCCGCAACTGGTGGGGGGGCTGCCGGTGTTTTCCAAGTCGTTCTATATCGAGAACGGTCGCGATTTCGAGGAAAGCAGCCTGAAGCCGCTGATGGGCTCTGGCCCCTATGTTCTTGAGGATCTGGAGGTCGGACAGACGGTTGTCTATGCGCGCGACCCAGACTACTGGGGCGCCGACTTGCCGATCAATGTAGGGCGCAACAATTTCGACCGTATCCGGGTCGAGTATTATGCCGATTACAACGCCGCCTTCGAGGGGTTCAAGGGTGGCACCTATACGTTTCGCAATGAGGCATCGTCGAAAAGCTGGGCGACGGGGTATGATTTTCCGGCGGTCCAGAACGGTTGGGTCATAAGGCAGGAATTGCCCGACGGGGCATTGGCGAGCGGGCAAAGCTTCGTGATGAACCTGCGCCGCCCGCAATTCCAAGACCCTCGCGTGCGCGAGGCAATTGGTCTTTTGTTCAACTTCGAATGGTCCAACGAAAAGCTGTTCTACGGGCTTTATGCGCGTATCAACTCGTTTTGGGAAAACAGCCATCTGGCGGCAGAGGGTCTGCCCGGCGAGGACGAGATCGCCCTGCTTGCCCCGCTGGTCGCCGAAGGTCTCTTGCCAGACACCATCCTGACGACACCCGCGATCATGGCGCCGGTATCGGGGACGCGTCAGCTTGACCGGGGCAATCTGCGCCGCGCATCGGCCCTGCTGGACGAAGCCGGCTGGGTCGTGGGCGATGACGGGATACGCCGCAGGGATGGCCAGACCTTGCGGGTGGAATTTCTCAATGACAGCCAGACTTTCAACCGGGTGATCGATCCCTATGTCGAGAATCTGCGCCGGGCGGGCATCGATGCGACACATAGTTTCGTCGACAACGCACAGGCCACCAATCGAGAAAGATCCCACGATTTCGACATCATCACCGCGCAATTTCCCATGGATTACGTTCCAGGCTCTGGCCTGCGGCAGTATTTCGGATCTGAAACCGCCGATAGTTCGGTCTTCAACACCATGGGGTTGAAAAACCCGGCTGTCGATCGGCTGATCGAGCATGTGCTGGCCGCAAAAGGCGAGGCCGAACTGACCGCCGCGGTCAAGGCGCTGGACCGGGTGCTGCGCAGCCTGCGTTTCTGGGTGCCCCAGTGGTTCAAGGATAGCCATACCGTCGCTTATTACGACATCTACGATCATCCCGATCCGTTACCGCCCTATGACTTGGGTGCGCTGGATTTCTGGTGGTATAACGCCGAAAAGGCCGAGAAACTGCGCAAGGCAGGCGCGATCAGATAAAAGGCAGAGCAGCCCATGGGCGCCTATATCCTGAGGCGGTTGTTGCTGATCGTCCCGACGCTGATCGGGATCATGGTCATCAACTTCACCCTGACCCAGTTCGTCCCCGGCGGGCCGATCGAACAGATCATCGCCCAGATGGAGGGGCAGGGTGACGTGTTCCAGGGCATCGCCGGGGGTGGTGACGTGGGCGAATCCTTTGCCACTGGCGGGGATGACAAATACATGGGCGCGCGCGGTTTGCCGCCCGAGTTCATCGCCGAGTTGGAAAAGGAATTCGGCTTTGACAAGCCGCCGCTGGAACGGTTCGGGACGATGCTGTGGAACTATCTGCGCTTCGATTTCGGGGAAAGCTATTTCCGGTCCGTCAGCGTGGTGGACCTGGTGCTGGAAAAGATGCCGGTGTCGATCTCGCTGGGGCTGTGGTCCACGCTGATCGCCTATCTGGTGTCGATCCCGCTGGGCATCCGCAAGGCGGTCAGGGACGGCACGCCGTTCGACACCTGGACCTCCGGCGCGATCATCATCGGCTACGCGATCCCCGGCTTCCTGTTCGCCGTGCTGTTGCTGGTGGTGTTCGCGGGCGGGTCGTATTTCCAGTGGTTTCCGCTGCGCGGCCTGACCTCTGACAATTTCGAAGAACTCAGCCTGCTGGGCAAGATCGGCGACTACTTCTGGCACATCGCCCTGCCGGTTCTGGCCACCACGATTTCCAGCTTCGCCACCCTGACCCTGCTGACCAAGAACTCCTTCCTTGACGAGATCAAGAAACACTACGTCATCACCGCCAAGGCCAAGGGGCTGGCAGAGAACCGCGTCCTTTATGGCCATGTCTTTCGCAACGCGATGCTGATCGTGATCGCGGGCTTTCCGGCCCTGTTCATCGGGGTGTTCTTCGGCGCCTCCATCATCATCGAGACGATCTTCTCGCTGGACGGTCTGGGCCGGATGGGGTTCGAGGCGGCGGTGGCGCGCGATTACCCGGTTATCTTTGCCACGCTCTACGTGTTCGGCCTGATCGGCCTGCTGGTGGGGCTGCTCTCCGACCTGACCTATGTGCTGGTCGACCCGCGCATCGATTTCGAAAGCCGGGAGACGTAAGCGATGTTCACCCTCTCGCCCCTGAACCAGCGTCGCTGGCGCAACTTCAAACGCAACCGCCGCGCCTACTGGTCGTTGATCGTCTTTGCCATCCTGTTTGGCCTGTCGCTGTTTGCCGAGGTTCTGGCCAACGACAAGCCGATCTATGTGCAGTACCGCGGCGAAAGTTTTTTCCCGATCTACCAGTTCTACCCGGAAACCGCCTTTGGCGGCGATCTGCGGACCGAGGCCGTCTATCGCGATATCGAGGTGCAATGCCTGATCGTGACCGGCGGGCTGATAGATTGCTGGGACTATCCCGAAGAGCTGATCGAGGATGCGCAGGACGGGGAGATCAACGGCGAAGAGATCCAGAAGGGCCGGCTGATCTGGCCGCCGATCCCCTACAGCTATTCCACCGTGAACAATATCGAGGGCACCGCGCCCTCGCCCCCCGATGCCGATCACTGGCTGGGCACCGACGACACCGCGCGTGACGTGCTGGCGCGCGTGATCTACGGCTTCCGCCTGTCGATCCTGTTCACGTTGATGGTGACGGGGATTGCGTCGGTGATCGGGATCACGGCGGGCGCGGTGCAGGGCTTTTTCGGGGGGCTGACCGACCTGATCTTTCAGCGCTTTATCGAGATCTGGACCTCGACCCCGCAGCTTTACATCATCATCATCCTGTTCGCGATCCTGGGGCGCAGTTTCTGGTTGCTGGTCTTCCTGACGGCGCTGTTCGGCTGGCCCGCGCTGGTGGGCGTGGTGCGCGCGGAATTCCTGCGCGCGCGCAATTTCGAATATGTGCGCGCGGCCAAGGCGCTGGGGGTCAGCAACTGGACCATCATGTTCCGCCACATGCTGCCCAACGCGATGGTGGCCACGCTGACGCTGTTGCCGTTCATCATCACCGGCACGATCGGGACGCTGGCAAGCCTCGACTTCCTTGGCTTTGGCCTGCCGTCCTCGGCGCCGTCGCTGGGCGAATTGACCTTACAGGCGAAACAGAACCTTCAGGCCCCCTGGCTGGCCTTCACCGCGTTCTTTACCTTCGCCATCATGCTGTCGCTCTTGGTGTTCATCTTCGAGGGCGTGCGCGATGCCTTCGACCCGAGGAAGACCTTTCAATGAGTGCGGTTCTCAAGGTTGAGAACCTGTCGGTCAGTTTCCGGCAGGATGGGCGCGACATCCCCGCCGTCAGGGGGGTCAGCTTTAGCGTGGGCCGTGGCGAGACCGTGGCGATTGTGGGGGAATCCGGCTCGGGCAAGTCGGTGACGGCGCTGTCCACCGTGTCGCTGTTACCGGAGAGCGCGACGGTGACAGGCTCGATCACATACGAGGGCGAGGAAATGATCGGCGCGACCGAGGCGCGGCTGCGCGATATCCGGGGCGACGATATCAGTTTTATCTTCCAGGAGCCGATGACATCGCTGAACCCGCTGCATACGGTGGAACGCCAGATCGGTGAAAGCCTGGCCCTGCACCAAGGGCTGAGCGGGGCCGCGGCGCGGGCAAAGGTTCTGGAATTGCTGACCAAGGTCGGTATCCGCGACCCGGAAAGCCGGCTGGGCGCCTATCCTCACCAACTTTCCGGCGGGCAGCGCCAGCGGGTGATGATCGCCATGGCGCTGGCCAATGGCCCGGACCTCTTGATCGCGGACGAACCGACCACCGCGCTGGATGTGACGATCGAGGCGCAGATCCTGGACCTGCTGGCCGATCTCAAGCGCGAAGAGAACATGAGCCTTTTGTTCATCACCCACGACCTTGGCATCGTGCGGCGCATCGCCGACCGGGTCTGCGTGATGAAGGATGGCGAACTGGTCGAAAGCGGCCGGACCGAAGAGATCTTTGCCAACCCGCGCCACCCCTATACGCAGAAACTGCTGGCCGCGGCGGCAGGTGGTGCCCCCGACCCGGTCAAACCCGACGCGCCGGAAATCGTGCGCACCGAGGGGCTGCGCGTCTGGTTCCCGATCCAGCGCGGGCTGCTGAAAAAGACGGTTGGTCACGTCAAGGCGGTGAACGAGGCCGACATCTCTGTCCGCGCCGGCGAAACCCTGGGGATCGTGGGCGAATCGGGGTCGGGCAAGACGACGCTGGCGCTGGCGATCATGCGGCTGATTTCGTCCCAGGGGCGGATCGCGTTTCAGGGCCGCGACATCGACGGGCTGAAATCGCGGGCGCTGCGACCGCTGCGGCGCGACATGCAGATCGTCTTTCAGGACCCTTACGGCAGTCTCAGCCCCCGCATGACGATCGAACAGATCGTGGCCGAGGGGCTGGGCGTGCATGGCTCGCCCACAGGCCGGTCACGCCGAGAGGAGGTCGCGCAGATGCTGACCGAGGTCGGGCTGGACCCGGCCATGATGCACCGCTACCCGCATGAATTCTCGGGTGGCCAGCGCCAGCGCATCGCCATTGCGCGGGCGATGATCCTGCGGCCGCGCCTGCTGGTGCTGGATGAACCGACCTCGGCGTTGGATATGACCGTGCAGGTTCAGATCGTGGATCTGCTGCGCGCGTTGCAACGCAAATACGACCTCGCCTACCTGTTCATCAGCCACGATCTGCGTGTCGTGCGTGCGCTGTCGCACAAGGTCATCGTCATGCGGCAGGGCGATATCGTTGAATCCGGTAGCGCCGAGGAGGTGTTCGCAACACCGCAGACCGATTACACCCAAACCCTGATGCGGGCGGCTTTTGGCGCCTCTGTCGCGTGAGATATCCATGAAAATCCTTTTCGTTCACCAGAATTTTCCTGGCCAATTCCGTTACCTGGCCGGCGCGCTGGCAAAACGGGGCCATGACTGCCTTGCGCTGACCCGTTTCGATAACGCGCAAAAGACCGCGATCAGGCTTGCGCGCTACAAATACGAGAAAACGCCGGTGCAGGGCTTTGGCAGTTCCTATAGCGACCATGCCGGGCGAGGCGGGGCTGCGGCGGCGGCGGCCTTTGGCCTGCGCGACCGGCATGGCTACAGCCCGGATGTCATCTTTGGCCATAGCGGCTGGGGCGAGACGCTGTTCCTGCGAGAAGTCTGGCCCGAGGCGCGGCTTTTGAATTATGCCGAGTTTCTTTATAGGACCGAGGGGCTGGATACCAATTTCGATCCCGAATTCGGGATGTTGAACAACGCACAGCGGCTGAACACGGTGGCCCGGCAGGCGCATCTTGTCCATGGGCTGGTGCTGGCCGACGCGTCGTTGTCGCCGACCCGGTGGCAGGCGGACAGCTTTCCCCCGATCCTGCGCCAGCAGATCACGGTGATCCATGACGGGGTGGATACCGACATGATCCGCCCGAACCCTGAGGCACGTTTCGACCTGCCCGATGGCCGCGTTCTGCGCCCCGGCGACGAGGTGCTGACCTTTGTCAATCGTAACCTCGAACCATATCGCGGATTTCATGTCTTCATGCGTGCCTTGCCCGAGGTTCTAAAGGCACGGCCAAAAGCGCAGGTCGTGCTGATCGGCGGCGAGGATCGCGGCTATGGCCGGATGCCCGTGGATGGCAAGACCTGGAAACAGGTCATGCTGGACGAGGTCGGCGACCGGCTGGACCTGGGACGCGTGCATTTCGTAGGGCGCGTGCCCTATCCCCGGTTCATGGCGCTGATACAGGTCAGTCGCGTTCACGCCTATCTCAGCTATCCCTTCGTGCTGTCCTGGTCGATGCTTGAGGCCATGGCGATGGGCGCCCATGTCATCGGGTCTGCCACCGGCCCGGTGCAAGAGGTCATCACCCACGGTCACAATGGCGAATTGGTGGATTTCTTCGACGTGGCGGGCTGGTCGGCCGCGATCATCGAGGGTCTGGCCGACCCGGCCACAAAGGACCATCTGCGCGCAGCTGCGCGGCAGACGGTGGTCGATCGCTATGATCTGAAAAGGGTCTGTCTGCCCCGGCTGATCGAATTCGTCGAAACCGCCGGGGCCTAGGTGATCAGATTGCCGAGCTGTGGCCAGCCTTTGACAGGTCGTAGGCGTCGAATCCGCGGGCAATCATGCGCGTCAGCGGCTTGCCATGTTCGGGCACGACGAGACCCTCATTGGTCAGGTCGACAAACCCCGCGAAACGTTCGGCAACCTCGGCAAACATCCTGTTCAACTCGGATTTCGAGATGCCGAAGGTTTCCGTGATCTCTGCCGTCGAGATGCGGAATTCGCACATCAACTGCTCGATCATGCGCGAACGCATGTTGTCCTCGGGGGTGAAGACGTGGCCGCGACCGGTCGCGAAACGCCCGTCGCGGATGCGCGCGGTGTAGTCAGACGTACCGCTGAGATTCTGGGCAAAACCTTGCGGGAACTTCGAAATCGACGAGGCGCCCAGCCCGATCAGCGCGGGCGCCGTATCGTCGGTATAGCCTTGGAAATTGCGGCGCAACCTGCCCGAATCGAGGGCCCTGGTCAGCCCGTCGGTTTCGCGTGCGAAATGGTCGATGCCGATCTCGCGATAGCCGTCCCACAGGAACAGTTCCTTGGCGGTTTCATACAGCTTCAGGCGGGCCTCGGGCGAGGGGAGTGCCTCGGCCGGGATCATCGACTGGCGGCGCGACATCCAGGGGACATGCGCATAGCCGTAAAGCGCAACGCGGTTGGGCGAAAGCGACAGCAGTTTCTGAACCGATTCGGCGATCCGTTCGTTCGACTGATGCGGCAGGCCATAAAGAATATCGGCATTCAGGCTGTCGATGCCGCGCTCGCGGATCATGTCCACCGCTTCGCGGGTGATGTCATAGCTCTGGATGCGCCCGATCACCGACTGGATCTGCGGGTCGAAATCCTGGATGCCGATCGAGGCGCGGTTCATCCCCGCCGCCGCCAGCACGTCCAGACGCGCGGCGTCGATCTCGTTGGGGTCGATTTCCACCGAGAATTCGCCGTCCTCATGCATCGGCGCGATGGCGAAGGTGGCCTCGGTCAGCTCCTTCATCATGTCGGCCGTCAACAGCGTCGGTGTGCCGCCGCCCCAGTGCAGGCGCGACAGCGTCACGCCCCGCGGCAGGCGCCGGCCCAGCATCGCGATCTCGTCTTTCAGGGTGTCGAGATAGGCGCGGACGGGCGCATCCGAGCGCGTGCCCTGCGTCCGGCAGGCGCAAAACCAGCACAACCTCCGGCAGAAGGGGATGTGCATGTAAAGGGAAATCTGCGAACCGGGCTCGATCTGGTCGATCCAGCCGGCGAAGTCTCCGTCGTCTACGGACGCGTTGAAATGCGGTGCCGTCGGATAACTTGTGTAGCGGGGCACCTTGGCATCGAATAGACCAAGACGTGTGAGTTGCGATTCTGTGCTCATTGGACTAGCTTTAGGGTCACCCAAGGGCTTGCTCCTTGATCGAAGTCAAAACTGGAAACGGAATGGCCGTTACCGACCCTCCTGTTGTGCATTCCGATTGTGCGGATTGTCCGATCCGGCACCGCGCAGTTTGCGCTCGCTGTGAGAGTGACGAACTCGACCAGCTTGAGAACATGAAATATTACCGCACCTTCGATGCGGGGCAGACGGTAATCTGGTCGGGCGACCGCATGGATTTCGTTGCGTCCGTTGTCGAGGGAATCGCGACGCTCAGCCAGACGATGGAGGACGGGCGCACGCAGATGGTCGGTCTTTTGCTGCCGTCCGATTTCGTCGGCCGTCCCGGACGCGAGGCCGCGGCCTATGACGTGGTGGCGACGACGCAGCTGACCATGTGCTGCTTCCGTCGCAAGCCGTTCGAAGAGATGATGGTGCGCACCCCCCATATCGGGCAGCGCCTGCTGGAAATGACCCTGGACGAACTGGACGCGGCGCGCGAGTGGATGCTGCTTCTGGGCCGCAAGACGGCGCGGGAAAAGATCGCCAGCCTGCTGGCGATCATAGCCCGGCGCGACGCCACGTTGAGGCCGGGGCCCACCCGCGGCAAGATCGTGTTCGACCTTCCTCTCACGCGCGAGGCGATGGCCGATTACCTCGGCTTGACGCTGGAAACCGTCAGCCGACAGATCTCGGCGCTGAAACGCGACGGCGTGATCGTTCTTGAAGGCAAGCGTCATGTGACGATCCCGGATTTCGATCGGCTGCTTGGCGAGACGGGCGACGACAATGACGGGGGCATGCCGGCCTGATCCCGGCACCGCCCCCGACCTGCGCTAATGGGCCATCAGCACAGGGAATTCGGTTTTCTCCAGCATGCTGCGCGTGGCGCCGCCCAGGATCGCCTCGCGGAAGCGCGAATGGCCATAGGCACCCATGATCATCATGTCCGCCTCGACATCCTGGGCATGGCGCATCAGCACGTCCGACACCCGCGGCATCGTCTTGGCCAGCACCGAGATTTCCGATTTCACCCCGTGACGCGACAGCATCTGCGACAACGCCCCGCCCGGGTCGGAACGGTCGGGGCTGTGTTTGGGCGGATCGACCACGGCGATATTGACCACCTCGGCGGCCTGCATCAGCGGCAACGCCTGTTTGATCGCGGCCATGGCCTCGGCGCTCTGGTTCCAGGCGATGACGATCTTCTGGCCGATATTCGCGGTATCCGCGTTCCCGGGCACCACCAGCAGGGGCGCGTGGCCGTCGAACAGCACTGCCTCGATCGCGGCCTCGTCCTCGACCCCGCGCCCCTCGCCATAGGGGCGCGGCATAACAACCAGATCCGAGAACCGGGCGCGCTGTGCGACCAAGTGACTGAGCCCGGCAATCTGCGCCACTGCCGCCTCTGCGGCCCAGGCAATACCCTCGGGCGCCATGCGCGCCTTGACGGCGGTCTCGATCGTGGTGGCGTCCTGCTGTGCCTTTTGCAGGGTTTCCTGCTGAATGAAGGCGTTGGTGCCGGCATAGTAGTACCCGGTCTGGGTGCGGTCCACGCCCAGGCAGAGAATATCGAGATGTGCCTCTTCGCGGGCGGCCAGGGTGATTGCGGGCTCCAGCGCAGATGCCGAGATGTCGGTGTCGGTGATGATGGTCAGAATTGTCTTGTAGGCCATCGGGTTACTCCTTCGCGTCGGTCGTCGCGTTCCCGTCAAGTCTAGGGCGACGACGGGGCACGGGCTTTGACAAGGATCAAGGGGGCGGGCTTTGATGCGCATCGATCTGGAATTGGAAAAGGTCAAAGAAGGCTTGACTTTGACCCATGCAAAGCTTTGCATACCAAGGGATACGTCACGGTATCGTGAGGGAGTCGGCCGCCTGGGAACGGCCGATGAAAGACGAAGGGAAATCCGATGTGGGATTACGTGAAAGTCGCCATTTATGGCGCGATCGCGGCTGGTGCCGCGTTCGCGGCGTACATGGCGCGCGACATGGCCTACCAGGTGCACATGATGATCGTGCTCGCGGTGGCCGGTGGCATGGTGCTCTACTCGCTGCGTACATTGGGCCGCGCCAGGCCCCAGCCCGAAACGGGATACATGGACGATGTGGTGCGTGCGGGCGTCATCGCGACCGCGTTCTGGGGGGTCGTGGGCTTTGTCGTCGGCACCTTCATCGCCAGTCAGCTTGCCTTTCCCGCACTGAATTTCGAATGGGCGCAGGGGGTGATGAACTTTGGCCGGTTGCGGCCGCTGCACACCTCGGCGGTGATCTTCGCCTTTGGGGGCAACGCCTTGATCGCCACCTCGTTCTACGTTGTCCAGCGCACCAGCGCCGCGCGCCTTTGGGGTGGAAACGCGGCATGGTTCGTTTTCTGGGGCTATCAGCTTTTCATCGTTCTGGCTGCGACCGGCTACCTGCTGGGGGTGACCCAGTCCAAGGAATATGCCGAGCCCGAATGGTACGTTGATATCTGGCTGACGATCATCTGGGTTACCTATCTCGCGGTGTTTCTCGGCACGATCTTCCGCCGCAAGGAGCCCCACATCTACGTGGCCAACTGGTTCTACCTGTCCTTCATCGTGACGGTCGCGATGCTGCATGTCGTCAACAACCTCAGCCTGCCTATCTCGATTTTCGGGTCCAAGTCGGTGCAGGTCTTTGCCGGCGTGCAGGATGCGATGACGCAATGGTGGTATGGCCATAACGCAGTGGGCTTCTTCCTGACCGCGGGCTTTTTGGGGATGATGTACTATTTCGTGCCCAAACAGGCCGAACGCCCGGTCTACAGCTACAAGCTGTCGATCATCCACTTCTGGGCGCTGATCTTCATGTATATCTGGGCCGGTCCGCACCACCTGCACTACACTGCGCTGCCCGATTGGGCAGGTACGCTGGGCATGGTGTTCTCGATCATGCTGTGGATGCCGTCCTGGGGTGGCATGATCAATGGTCTTATGACGCTGTCGGGCGCCTGGGACAAGTTGCGTACCGATCCGGTCATCCGGATGATGGTGGTCTCGGTCGGGTTCTACGGCATGTCGACTTTCGAAGGCCCGATGATGTCGATCCGCGCGGTCAACAGCCTTAGCCACTACACTGACTGGACGATCGGGCATGTGCATTCCGGCGCGTTGGGCTGGAACGGCATGATCACGTTTGGTGCGCTTTACTTCCTCGCGCCGCGGCTTTGGAACAAGGAGCGCCTTTACAGCCTGGCACTCGTGTCCTGGCACTTCTGGTTGGCAACCATCGGCATCGTGCTCTACGCGGCCTCGATGTGGGTCTCGGGCATCATGGAAGGCCTGATGTGGCGCGAGGTCGACGCGCAGGGCTTCCTGGTGAACTCGTTCGCCGACACGGTCGATGCAAAGTTCCCGATGTACGTGGTCCGCGCCCTTGGCGGTGCCCTCTACGTCACCGGCGGCCTGATCATGTGCTACAACATCTGGAAAACCGCGACCTCGGCGCCGGCCAAATCGGTCATGCCCGTTGCGGCCCCGGCGGAATGAGGAGGGGCGAGCATGGCAATTCTCGACAAACACAAGGTCATTGAGAAGAACGCGTCGCTTCTGCTGGTGTTCAGCTTCCTTGTCGTCACCATCGGCGGCCTGGTGGAAATCGCACCACTCTTCTACCTCGAAAACACGATCGAGGAGGTGGAAGGCGTGCGGCCCTACTCGCCCATGGAACTGGCCGGGCGCGACATCTACGTGCGCGAAGGGTGCTATGTCTGCCACAGCCAGATGATCCGCCCGATGCGCGACGAGGTGGAACGCTATGGCCATTACAGCCTGGCGGCCGAGTCGATGTACGACCATCCGTTCCAATGGGGGTCGAAACGGACGGGGCCGGACCTGGCCCGCGTCGGCGGGCGCTACTCGGATGACTGGCACGTGCAGCACCTGCGCGACCCGCAATCCGTGGTGCCGGAATCGGTGATGCCGAAATACGGCTTTCTCGAACGGCGGATGATCGACCCGACCTATATCGAGGACAAGCTGCGGACCCATCTGGCCGTCGGTGTTCCCTACACGGACGAGATGCTGGAAAACGCGGTTTCGGATTTCAACGCCCAGATCGACCCCTATGCCGATGGCGTTGACGGTCTTCTTGAACGTTATCCGGGGGCGCAGGTCCGTAACTTTGACGGTCAGCCGGGGATCTCGGAAATGGATGCGCTGGTTGCCTACCTGCAAATGCTTGGCACGCTGGTCGATTTTTCGACCTTCGAGCCGCATGCAAGCCGCTGAGGTGGGATGATGGAAACCTATTCCGCCATGCGGGAATTCGCGGATAGCTGGGCGCTTTTGGCGCTTGTGCTGTTCTTTCTCGGTGTGATCGCCTGGGTGTTTCGCCCGGGCAGCACCAAGGAATACCGCGAGACCGCAGACATCCCTTTCCGACATGACGACAAACCCGCCCCGCCCGATTCCGACGACAGCGCGGAGGCGACGTGCCACAAGGAGGCGCGGACATGAGCACCAATGATCACGACAAGACCAAGGATGGCGAGGTTCCGACCACCGGCCATAGCTGGGACGGAATCCAGGAACTCGACAACCCGATGCCGCGCTGGTGGCTATGGACCTTTTATGCCTGCATCGCGTTCGCCGTGGTCTACGCGGTGCTTTACCCGGCTGTTCCGCTGGTAAAGGGCGCGACACCGGGTCTTTTGGGCTATTCGACGCGGGCCGAGGTGGAAAAGGACATCCAGCGTTTCGAAGAGGCGAATGCCGACCTGGTGGCCAAGCTGACGCAGGTCGAGTTGACGACAGATGCGATCAAGGCCGATGCCGATCTTTATAACTACGCTGTGCAGGGCGGCGCGGCGGTATTCCGCACCTATTGCGCCCAGTGCCATGGCTCGGGGGCCAACGGGGTTCAGGCGGCGGGCTATCCCAGCCTGCTGGATGATGACTGGCTCTGGGGCGGTGCGCTGGAAGACATATATTACACCGCGACTCACGGCATCCGTAACGAGGATGACCCCGATGCGCGCTGGTCACAGATGCCCGCTTTCGGCGACGACTACCTGCCGCAGGAGGAAATCGACGCGGTTGTTCAATACGTTCGCAAGATTTCGGGGCAGGAACACGATGCCGCATTGGCAAGCGCGGGGGAAACGGTGTTCCTTGATAATTGTGCCGCCTGCCACATGGAGGACGGAACCGGCGACCGGTACCAGGGCGCGCCCAACTTGACGGACGCGATCTGGCTATACGGTGGTGATGTCGAGACGCTGACCGAGACCGTGACCTATGCGCGCTTTGGCATCATGCCAAGCCACCAGGAACGGTTGACCGATGCCGAACGTCGCGCGGTTGCCGTCTACGTGCATCAACTGGGGGGCGGCGAGTGATTATCGGCTTCCGGGGGCTGCAAGGCTCTCGGTCGATGGCACCGGCCCCCATCCTGTTCGCGCGTTTCCACGGGGGCCGGTGTTATCACCTTCCGGCCCCAGATGAACGCGCCGATTTGCCCGGACCCGCGGAACCGCGCCCCGGCCCATTTTTCCCGCTGGCCCGATCGTGAACGCTCTCACGCTTTCATTCGCGGGCCGCGGGGCCTAGCCTGAACATGCTTGCCGGTCCGCGCCGCGCCTCGCGGCGGAGGAGACCGCAGACCGAACGGAGTGAGCCCGTGAGCTCGACAGACCAAGACCCCGACCGCCTTTACGCTGCCCGCGAGCCGATCTTTCCCCGCCGCGTGTCAGGCCGCTACCGCACCCTGAAATGGTGGATCATGGGCATCACGCTCGGCATCTACTACCTGTTGCCCTGGCTCCGCTGGGATCGGGGGCCCAGCATGCCCGACCAGGCGGTGCTGATCGACCTTGCCAATCGCCGTTTCTTCTTTTTCTGGATCGAGATATGGCCGCATGAATTCTATTTCGTCGCGGGTCTCTTGATCATGGCCGGTCTCGGCCTGTTCCTGTTCACTTCGGCGTTGGGCCGGGTCTGGTGCGGCTATACCTGTCCCCAGACCGTGTGGACCGATCTGTTCATCCTGACCGAACGCTGGATCGAGGGTGACCGCAACAGGCGGATCAAGCTGTGGAAATCGGGTTGGGATGCGCACAAGATCCGGCTGCGGGTGACCAAGATGGCCGTTTGGCTGGCCATTTCTGTCGCCACGGGCGGGGCTTGGGTGTTCTACTTCGCGGATGCACCGACGCTGTTGGGCGAACTGGTCACGCTTCGGGCGCATCCGGTGGCCTATACCACGATCCTTGTGCTGACCGCGACGACCCTGGTCCTGGGCGGGTTCATGCGCGAACAGGTCTGCATCTACATGTGCCCCTGGCCGCGCATCCAGGCCGCGATGATGGACGAGGATACGCTCACCATCGGCTATCGCGACTGGCGGGGCGAGCCGCGCGGCAAGCATCGCAAGGCCGAGGGGGCCGAGACCCTGGGCGATTGCATAGATTGCAACGCCTGTGTCAACGTTTGCCCGATGGGGATCGATATCCGCGACGGCCAGCAACTGGCCTGTATCACCTGCGGGTTGTGCATAGATGCCTGTGACGAGGTGATGGAAAAGATCGGCAAGCCGCGCGGCCTGGTCGATTACATGGCCCTGTCGGACGAGGGGCGCGAGAGGGCGGGACAACCGCCAAAGCCAGTCTGGAAACATGTCTTTCGCATCCGCACCATCCTTTACACCGCGCTCTGGTCTGCGGTGGGCGTGGGGCTGATCGTGGCCTTGTTCGTGCGCTCTGACATTGACATCACCGTGTCGCCGGTGCGCAATCCGACCTATGTCACCCTCTCTGATGGTACGATCCGCAATACCTATGACGTACGGGTGCGCAACATGCAGGGTGAATCTCGGCTGTTCCAGATTTCGGTGCAGCCAAGCGATCTGTTCCGGGTCGAGGTTGAGGGCGCGCGCAATGGCCTGGTCGAGGTTCCTCCCGACGCGATAGAGTTGAACCGCGTCTATGTCATGGCCCCCCCCGGCAGCGCCGCGGCCAGCGCGCAGAGCACCGATCTGCGCATCTGGTTGCTGGATGTCGAGGCGGATACGCGCACCTACAAGGATACGGTCTTCAACGGGAGGAATGCCCGATGAGCAGCAGGGAAATCACCGGGCGCAAGGTTCTGATCTTCACGGTCACGGCGTTCGCGGTGGTGGTCGCGGTGAACCTGACCCTTGCCTTTCAGGCGGTGCGCACCTTTCCGGGACTGGAGGTCAAGAACAGCTATGTCGCCAGCCAGCAATTCGATGCCCAGCGTGCCGCCCAAGAGGCGCTGGGCTGGAGTGCGGCGGTCGATTACGATCCCGCGCAAGAACTGTTTAGCCTGCGCTTTACCGATGCGCAGGGACAGGCCGTGCAGGTGCCGGGCATCGATCTGACCATCGGGCGCAAGACCTCCAACCGCGAGGACAAGCGCCCCGAGCTGATCTATTACGACGGCACCTATTCTGCCGGGGTGCCTCTCGGGCCGGGTAACTGGACGATCCGGCTGAACGCGGTCGCCGAGGATGGCACACGGTTTCGTCAGCGGCTAGAGCTCTTCGTCAGGGGATAGACAGACCGCATGGATGGTACGCTGCATTCCCGACCCTCGGCCTGTCCGGCCTGTTCGGCTGCGCCCTCGGCCGAACAACTGGCATCTGCCGCGGTACCGAAGGACGCGCGCCTGTTCCTGTCGCTGCCCACGATCCATTGCGCCGCCTGCATCGCCGCCGTGGAGCGCGCGTTGAACGCCACGCCCGGCGTGCACGAGGCGCGGGTAAACCTGACGCTGAAGCGCGTGGCGGTCGAGGGCAACCCGGAGGTCAATGCCGAGGACCTGATCGCCGTTCTGGCGAGCATCGGCTACGAGGCCCACGAACTGGACCCCGGCGTGATCGCGGCCACCGCCACGGACAAGGCTGGCCGGGACATCCTGATGCGGATCGCGGTGTCCGGCTTTGCCATGGCCAACGTGATGATCCTGTCGGTCGCGGTCTGGTCAGGGGCGTCGGACGCCACGCGCGACATGTTCCACTGGATCTCGGCCATGATCGCGCTGCCGGCCATCGGCTTTGCGGCGCAGCCCTTCTTTCGCAGCGCGCTGTCGGTGCTGAAGCACGGGCGGCTGAACATGGATGTGCCGATCTCGCTGGCGATCCTGCTGGCCGCCGGCATGTCGCTGTACGAGACCGCGCAAAGCGGGCGGCACGCCTATTTCGACGCGGCGCTGTCGCTGACCTTCTTCCTGCTGGCGGGCCGTTACCTGGACCACCGGACCCGGGCGATTGCCCGCTCGGCGGCCGAGGAACTGGCTGCGCTGGAGGTGCCCCGCGCGCTGCGCCGTCGGGCGGACGGCACCGAGGAAACCGTGCCCATCGCCGGGATCGCGGTCGGCGACACGGTGCTGGTCAAACCTGGCGCGCGGGTGCCGGTGGACGGCATCGTCGCCGAGGGGCAGTCGGAAATCGACCGCTCCCTGCTGACTGGCGAAACCCTGCCCGCCTTTGCCGGGCCGGGCATGGCGCTGAGCGCGGGCGAGGTGAACCTGACCGGGCCGCTGGCGGTCACGGTGACAGCGGCGGGCGAGGACAGCTCGCTCCACCGCATGGCGGATCTGGTGGCCGTCGCGGAAAGCGCGCGCAACCGCTACACGTCGCTGGCCGACCGCGCCGCGCGGGTCTATGCGCCCGGCGTGCACCTTCTGGCGCTGGGGGCGTTTGTCGCGTGGCTGTGGATTTCCGGCGGTGATGTGCGGCTGGCACTGAACATCGCGGTGGCGGTGCTGATCATCACCTGTCCCTGCGCGCTCGGGCTGGCGGTGCCGGCGGTGACCACCGCCGCCTCGGGGCGGCTGTTCAAGCGCGGCATGCTGATCAAGGACGGCACCGCGCTGGAGCGGCTGGCCGAGGTCGACACGGTCGTGTTCGACAAGACCGGTACGCTGACCCTGGGCACCCCCGAATTGACCAACCTGGGCGAACATCCGCGCCGCACCCTGGAAATCGCGACCGCCCTGGCGGGGGCCTCGGCCCATCCGCTGGCCCGCGCCCTGGCTGGCGCGACAGAGGCCGTGGGCATCCGCCCGGCCACGGTGTCCGATCTGCGCGAGGTGCCCGGCCACGGGGTCGAGGCCCGGCTGGGGGGCGAAACCGTCCGTTTTGGCCGCGCCGCCTGGGTGGGCGCGGAAACCGGGCAGGACACCGCCGCCTGGCTGCGGGTGGGGCAGGCCCTGCCGGTGGCCTTCACCTTCACCGACCGGCTGCGCCCCGGCGCCGAAGCGGCGCTGGCGCAGCTGAAGGCGCAGGGGCTGGCGGTGCGGCTGATCTCGGGCGACGCGCGCGGGCCGGTGGCCGAGCTTGCGGCGCGGCTGGGCATCGAGGACTGGACCGCCGAGGCGCTGCCCGAGGACAAGGCGGCAGCCGTGCAGGCGCTGGGCGAGGGTGGCGCGCGCGTTCTGATGGTGGGCGACGGGCTGAACGACACCGCGGCGCTGGCCGCGGCCCATGTGTCGATCTCGCCGGCCAGCGCGCTGGACGCCGCGCGGGTGGCCTCGGACATCGTGCTGCTGGGCAGCGACATTGCGCCCATGGGCGAGGTCGTGGATACCGCCCGCCGCGCCACCCGTCGTATCCGCGAGAATTTCGCGATCTCGGCGGGATATAACCTGGTCGCGGTGCCGATCGCGCTGGTGGGGCTGGCAACGCCCCTTGCCGCGGCGCTGGCAATGTCGGCCTCGTCGATTACCGTGTCGTTGAACGCGCTTCGGCTGAGGTGAGCGAATGGAGATTCTTGCCTACCTGATCCCGGTTTCTCTGTTTCTTGGGGGGCTGGGGCTGATGGCGTTCTTCTGGGCGCTGCGCACGCGGCAGTTCGACGATCCCGAGGGCGACAAGCATCGCATTCTCAGTGACGAATGGGACGACCACCCCCGGCCATGAGCCCCAGGCGGATGCCGGGCAGGGGTATTTTTGCCAAGAAGAAGATCGTAAACGGTGTTCAGCCCCCACCTTCCTGTGATTTTCCGGTTCTGCGAGTCCTTTCCTGTTGGATGACAGGGGTGGAGTTTCTCCATGGAGACTATGACGGAGTTTCTCAG
>NZ_SLXU01000009.1 GCF_004343505.1 Rhodovulum bhavnagarense
TAGTCTCCATGGAGAAACTCCACCCCTGTCATCCAACAGGAAAGGACTCGCAGAACCGGAAAATCACAGGAAGGTGGGGACAGAACACCGTTTACATTCCTCGAAGCGCTTGGGGTTGTCGAGGATGAGCGCGATGCGGCCCGCGCAGAGGCTGAGGCAGCCCAGGCCAAGGTGACCGAACTCGCCCAGGCGCTTGCCGCGTCCGAAAAGGCCCTCCATGAGGCGAATGCCAGGCTGGGCGAGCGCGACGAAATCGTGAAACTCTTGTCGGCTGCATCCAGGACATCCAGCAAGGCCCGCAGCTCGAAAACGACAGGCAGGTCGAAGGGCGACGGCGAGCAGGATGAGGGCAGCGAGGGGAATGAACCCCCGCTGCCGCTGTAGGCTTAACGTGTACGGACCCGATCGCGGACCTTTCGTTTCACCTGGATCGGTTCTGAATCGCTGTCGGTATGGAGCATTGCGCGATCCGGTGCCTTGGCGCGCTCTGTCTGGTGGCGGCCGGTCTCCAGGTCCAGCCCGCGCTGCTCGGCTTCGAACGCACAGACCTGCTCTCCACGCCGGAAACAGGCCCGAAGATCAGGATCATCCTCGCAGAGCAGGGTGGCATCGCGGCTGGCCGCGAAGGTACGCTTAGGGGGCAAGCACTGTGTGAGTTGATTGGACCTTGCACGCTGCTTCAAGCTCTCGAACATAGAATGAGATCGCTGTCACTCCGTTCTGAAACAAGGGTACCCGTGACCGAGGCCGCGGGATAAGTGTGTCCTGAGAAAGGGGGAGCTTGGCCATCAGCTGATTTGTACAACAGGGCCCTGCTCATGTGACAAGGCTGAACAAAAAATTTTTCTATCAGCCTGTTGGGTGTGCCCAATCCTGACGGCTCTTGCACAATGCAAGTGCGATGGAGACCAGCTTTCTGGCGACGGCGGTTACGAACTCAGGCATTTTGACGACCGGTATTCTATTTTCGAGCGGGCCGATCCCCTGATAGAAAAGAGAATTGCGGTGCTCTCTGGCAGGTGACCCGGACAGCGGCGGTGTTTTCCGCGCAAAGGACTGCCAGAGCACCACGGTCGCCCCGAACTCAAGGCATTCGGCCGTATGACGGCACTCTGCTAGATAGATGGCACCGCAAGCCAGCGAGACCCGCTGCTTCGTCTTGGTTGTCTTGGGCGCCCACACCAGACTTTCTACCGGCCACCTTGCGCGGGTGTTCGGGATCGAGACTGTGCTTCACTGGCGACTCGACGTCTCGTTTCAAAAGGACGCCGCCAGCAACCGAATGGATAACGGCCCCGCATCTGGGCGGGGCCGCCGCTTGCCGCGATGGGCAGTCCGACTGATTACGGCTTGACCGCAAAGAACATCGTCTCGCCCGAGTGGTCGTCCACACCATCATTGTCGGTGGAAACCCACATCGTGCCGTCCTCGGCGATGGCCAGGCCCTCGACCTTGTCCAGCACATAGCCGCCGGTGGCGGTCAGGTCGGACAACAGGTCGCGGACCAGTTCCTTGGAGACCACCGGCAGGTCACCGCCCAAGGGCGCGGGCTGCATCTGGGCCAGCGGGATGCGGTAGATCTTCTTGGTCACCGCGCGGAAATCGTGCTGGTTGTCACGTTCCACCACATAGACGTAATCGCCATGGGCGGTGATTTCAGACAGACCGACCCAGCCTTTTTCCGGCTGCGCCTTTTCATAACGCACCGCGCCCCATTCGCCGGTCTCGATATTGTAGGCGACGAGTTTGACGTGGTTCTTCGGGTCGTCCTTCCACTCGCGTTGAACGGCCATCCACAGGGTGTCGCCCACCTTGGTGATGCCCTCGAAGCCAAAGCGCTTTTCCACGGCCATCAGGTCGGCGGGCAGGCCGATCTCTTTCTTTATCTCGCCGCTGGCGTTGACGTGATAGAGCGCATGGGGAACCACACGGTCGGTGCGGCCTTCCGAGGCCACCCAGAACCCGCCCTGGCCGTCCAGCGTGATCCCTTCGAGGTCCAGCTTCTGCGCCGGACGACCGGCACGGGTGATGCGGATCGCATCGACGATCTGCGCGGGCGTCTGGGTGGTGTCGATCTTGAAGATCGTCGGCTGGTAGCCGTAAAAGCTGTCGTTCACGGCCCAGACGATACCGCCCTCATCCGCGACCATCCCAGAAATCGCACCCCAGCCGGTCAGTTCGTCCATCCCGGCGCTGGTCAGGTGCGGGTAGACCGCCGGGGCATCCTGATATTCGAAGATCATCACATGGGCGCGCACGCCGCCATCTTCGATCAGGTCGGCCTCGTTGGCGGAAATCAGCAGGTTGCGTTCGGGGATCACGACATAGCCTTCCGGCCCGACGCCCGAGGGCAGCAACTGGGTCAGTTCGGGGTTGGCCGGGTCGGTCACGTCATAGACGCCCACGACCGACGCACGCTCGGCGCCCACGAAGACCATCGGCGTGCCGCCGAAGGTGCCGAAGGTCACCGATTCCGGCTCCACGCCCTTCGCATCCGAGCGCTTGTCCGGGTAGTGGCCGATCTGCACGATGGCATGTTCGAAGCTGGTGCCGCTTTCATAGACCACGTCACCGTTCTGGCTGAAGATGGTCCAGCCGCGCGAGCCGCCTTCGTAATCGCCTTCGTTGGCGGTGGCGAAATGGCTGTCGTCGATCCAGGTCACGGCGTCGGGCTCGCGCTTGCGGCCCTGCTGGGACTCGGTGAAGATCAGCGCGCCGCGCTCGTCGGTGGCGTCGATGCCCTCCAGGTCGACCGCGCCGGCAGAGAAGTGCGACAGCACCTCGCCGTTCTTCGACACGACCACAAGGTGGTTGTTTTCCTGCAGGGTGACGACAACCTCGCCCTCGGCATTGATCGAGACATATTCGGGCTCCGGATCGCTGGGTGCGACCTCGGCCAGGCCGGTCAGGTCCACGGTCTTGATGCCGCCGCAATCCAGGTTGCCGCGTTTCACCGGCACCAGTTGCAGCGACCCGGCGGGCATCTGCGGGATGATGCCGTCGTTCAGATCCTCGTCGCGTTCGTTCTCGATTGCCACGGCAAGAAAGCTTCCATCGGGGGATTTTGCAACGCTGTCGGGCTGGCCGGCCAGAGCGCATTCGCCGATCACATCGCCGCTGGCGGTGTCGATGGCGACCATCTTGCCCGAGGGATCGGTATAGCTGTCCGAGGTGTTCACCCCGGCAAAGGCGACGGTGCCGATCACGGCCACGCTGGTGGGTTCGCCATCCAGCGCGATGTTGCCCTTGGGGGCGGGGTTGGCCGGGTCGGTGATATCGATCATGCCCAGCACGCCCAGCGGGCTGTCGGTGTAGACCAGCGTCATGCCGTCCGCGGTGGTGTCGATGATCTCGGCCGAGCTTTCGCGGGTAATGTCCTCGCCGGCGGCCATGTTTTCCACCACCGGGAAAGAGGCGATGCGGTTGAAGTTCATTTCGGCGTTCGCAGTACCAGCGGCCAGCGCCAGAACCGATGTCAGGCCCAGAAGGCGTGCGGTCATGGGAATCCTCGTCGATAAATGACTATCCCTGCGTGATGGGGCTTGGGCGTAACAGGTGAGTGTCGGAAACATGTCGCTTTCGCGAAAGCGCAGGGACGGCCGTGTTGCTGGCCGATCTGTCAGCCCACCCGGAGCGGGTGCAGACGCCCCGGCATCGGGGTCCGGTCCGTCATCCCCGCGTTACGCCCGTATGCTCATTTGAGCATGAGAGGTGCGCTTATGGACAGACGATCAGCGATTCTCGCCGCGGCACAGCGGCAAGGGCGGGTCATGGTGGAGAGCCTGGCGATAGAATTGGGCGTGTCCGCCCACACGATCCGTCGCGACTTGAACGCCTTGTGCGAGGAATCGAAGCTGCGCCGCCTGCATGGCGGGGCAGAATTCATAGACGGCAGCGCCAACATGTCCTACGCCGCCCGCGCCGTCCTGCACCTAGAGGCCAAGCAGGCCATCGGGCGGGTGGTGGCAGGGTTGGTGCCGGATGGCGCGACGGTCTTCATCTCTATCGGGACGACACCGGCCATCGTCGCCCAGGCCCTGACTGGCAAAGAGGCGTTGACAGTCGTCACCAACAACCTGAACGCCGCGATGGCGTTGTCTGAGAATACCACGAACCGGATCGTCCTGCCCGGCGGCGAGATGCGGTTGCCCGACCGCGATTTCCTGGATGCAGCGGCGATCGGGGTCTTTTCGGCCTATCGGGCCGATATCGGGATCTACGGGGTGGGCGGCATCGACAGCGACGGCAGCCTGCTGGATTTCCACGAACCCGAGGTGCGCGCGCGCGAACGGATCCGGGCGAACAGCCGGCGCTCTATCCTGGTGGCCGACAGCACCAAGTTCGGCCGCCGCGCCGCCGCCGTGGGCGGGCGGTTGGCCGATCAGGACCTGGTCGTGCTGGACCGCCGTCCGCAGGATGCCTTTGGCGCGCTGGTCGATCCGCTGGGCAACCGGCTGATCGTGGCCGCCGAAGCGGAGGCCCCCGCATGAGTGACCCCGCCTATGTCGCGCTTGACGGCGTCACCCGGCAATGGGGCGGACGGGGCGGCGTTGCCGATGTCTCGCTCGACGTGGCAGAGGGCAGCTTCGTTTCGGTCCTTGGTCCCTCCGGGTGCGGGAAATCCACGCTCTTGCGCCTGATCTCGGGGCTTGAAACGCCAGAGGCCGGCAGCATCCACATAAATGGCCGGGAGGTAACGCATCTTCAGGCCTCAGGGCGGGGACTGTCGATGGTGTTTCAGTCCTATGCACTGTTTCCCCATCTCAGCGTGCGCGAGAATATCCTGTTCGGCATGCGTGTGCGCCGCGTGCCACGCAACGCGCGGGACGAAAAGCTGGCCGAGGCGGTGGCGATGCTGGGGCTCGAAGGGCTTGAGGGGCGCAAGCCCGCCGCCCTGTCGGGCGGCCAGCGCCAGCGCGTGGCACTGGCCCGTGCCGTGGTCTCGGGCCATCCGCTGTGTCTGATGGACGAGCCGCTGTCGAACCTCGACGCCAAGCTGCGCCATTCGGTGCGCCGTGATATCAAGGGGTTGCAACGGCGGCTGGGCCTGACAGTGATCTACGTCACCCACGACCAGACCGAGGCGATGTCGCTGTCCGACCAGGTCGTCCTGATGCGCGACGGCCGGGTCGAGCAGGTGGGCAGCCCGCGTGCGCTTTACGCCGATCCCGTCAGCACTTTCGCGGCTGAATTTATCGGCGACCCGCCGATGGCCATTATCGAGGGCGCAGCGTTGGGCGTGTCCGGCGCGCTGATCGGGTTGCGGCCCGAGCATCTGGCACTGGCGCCCTCTGGACAGGGCGACCTGACCGGGGTTGTGCGCGAGGTCGAGTACATGGGCGCCGAGACGCATCTGATCGTCGACCACCCGGCCGCCCGGGGGCTGATCCTGTCGGTGCCGGGCCATGCCGCGTGGCAGCCGGGCCAGGAGATCAGCCTGACGCTGCCGAAGGAACACCGGGTCCTTTTCGACGCCCAGACGGGCAAAGCCAAAAAGGACCCGCAGCAGGATTACGGGGGCGACCGTCGCCAAACAGCACCCCGTGATAGCCGAAAGGCACTTCAATCCCACCCGTCAACCGACTGAAGAGGAAGACCCATGCTTCGCCATGCACCTGCCGCCCTCATGCTTGCCGCGGGCACCGCGCTTGTCAATCCGGCCCAGGCCCAGACCGAACTGACCATGTATTACCCCATCGCCGTGGGTGGCCCGTTGACCCAGGTGGTCGACGGCATCGTGGCCGAGTTCGAAGAGGCCAACCCGGATATCAAGGTCAATGCGATCTATGCCGGCAACTACGACGACACCCGCATCAAGGCGCTGTCGGCGCTGAATTCGGGCGAACCGGCGCAGCTGGCCGTGATGTTCTCGATCGACGCCTACGATCTGATCGAGCAGGATCTGATCGTGCCCTTCGACGACGTGACCGACGACGCCGCGTGGCTGGACAGCTTTTACCCCGCGCTGATGGCCAACGGCCAGATCGAGGGCAAGACCTGGGGAGTGCCTTTCCAGCGTTCGACCATCGTGGCCTATTACAACAAGGACATGTTCCGCGCGGCGGGTCTGGACCCGGAAAAGGCGCCCACCACCTGGGACGAGATGGTCGAGATGGGCAAGGCGCTGACCACTGACGACCACTATGGCCTGATGATTCCCTCTACCGGCTATCCCTACTGGATGTTCCAGGCCCTTGCGATCCAGAACGGTAAGGAACTGATGTCGAACGACGGGCTGACCACCTATTTCGACGATCCGGCCGTGGTGGAAACGCTGGAGTTCTGGAAATCGCTGTCGGTCGAGCATGGCATCATGCCCGAGGGCACCGTGGAATGGGGCACCCTGCGCCAGGCCTTCCTTGAGGGCAAGACCGCGATGATGTGGCACTCCACCGGCAACCTGACCGCGGTCAAGAACAACGCCAGCTTCGATTTCGGCGTCGCCATGCTGCCCGCGAACGAGCGTCTGGGCTCGCCCACCGGCGGCGGCAATTTCTACCTTTTCAAGGACTCCACCGACGAAGAGAAAGCCGCCGCGCTGAAGCTGATCCAGTTCATGACTTCGCCGGAAAAGGCCGCCGAATGGTCGATCGCCACGGGTTACATGGGCGTCTCGCCTGCGGCCTATGAAACCGACGCGCTGAAAGCCTACACCGCCGAGTTCCCGCCGGCGCTGGTCGCTCGCGACCAGCTGGAACATGCGGTGGCCGAGTTCTCGACCTTTGAAACCGCGCGCGTGCGCGAAGGTCTGAACAACGCGATCCAGGCCGCCCTGACCGGCACCAAGTCGCCGGCCGAGGCCTTGGCCGAGGCGCAGGCCGCCGCCGAGCGTCTGCTGTCGGCCTATCGGTAAGACCCACCTCCGGCGCCGGGTCCGCCCGGCGCCGGTCCTTCAAGGTTGCACATGCCCGATCTTGCCGCCCTTCGCCGCCGCCGTCAGGCCATCCACGGATGGCTGCTCTTGACGCCTACGCTGGTGATGCTGACGACCTTTGCCTTTTACCCTACGGTGGCGACGGTCTGGACCAGCCTGTTTTCGCGGGGCACCCGGCGGCGGCCCACCGAGTTCGTAGGGTTGGAGAATTACCAGCGGCTCATCGACGACCCGACCTTCTGGCTGGTGGCCAAGAACAACCTGATCTACGCCGGCGTCACGATCCCGATTTCCATCGTGCTGGCGCTGGCCATGGCGCTGTGGGCCAATTCGAAGATCCCCGCCCGCAGCTTCGTGCGCACCGCCTATTTCACCCCCACGGTGCTGCCGATGATTGCGGCGGGCAACCTGTGGCTGTTCTTCTACACGCCCGGTTTCGGCGTGCTGGATCAGATCGGCGCGCTGTTCGGTGCGCCCTCCGTCAACTGGCTGGGCCAGCCCGAAACCGCGCTCTGGGCCGTCTGCGCGGTGACGATCTGGAAGGAAGCGGGGTTCTTCATGATCTTCTACCTCGCCGCGCTGCAAACCATCCCGCCCGACCTGAAAGAGGCCGCCCAGATCGAGGGCGCGTCGCGCTGGGCCTATACCCGCCGGATCGTGCTGCCGCTCTTGATGCCGACGACGCTGTTCATCCTGGTCAACGCGATGATCAACTCGGTGAAACTGATCGACCACCTGTTCATCCTGACCAAGGGCGGGCCGTCGGATGCCTCGAAACTGATCCTCTATTACATCTGGGAAAACGCCTTTGCCTTCTTCGACGCGCCCGCCGCGGCGGCGATGACCGTGCTGGTGCTGGGCGTTCTGGGGGCGCTGGCGGCCTTCCAGTTCTTCGTGATCGACCGCAGGACCCATTACCGATGAACGTGCTGCACCGCATCGAGCCCTTTCTGGCGCTGCTGCTGGCGGTGATCTGGATCTCGCCGCTGCTCTTCGCGTTCTGGGCGGCCTTTCACGCCAGCACGGATGCGGTGAACTTCAACCTGGCCGCGCCCTGGACGCTGGAGAATTTCCGCACCGCCTGGGACGGGGCACCCTGGCTGCGGTATTTCCTGAACTCGTTCCTTCTGGTCACCAGTGTTCTGATCGGACAATTCCTGCTGACGACCTTGGCCGGTTTCGGCTTTGCGCAGGTCGATTTCCGGGGCAAGGACGTTCTTTTCGTGCTGGTCCTGTTGCAGCTTTTCATCCTGCCCGAGGTGCTGATCGTCGAGAATTACAAGGTCGCCACACGACTGGGCCTGCTGGATACGATCCTGGGGATCGGGGCGCCTTACATGGCCTCGGCGTTCGGCATCTTCCTGATGCGGCAGGCATTCAAATCGGTGCCCAAGGAGTTGGACGAGGCCGCGCGGATCGAGGGCTGTTCGTTGTTGGGCGTACTCTGGCGCGTCTATGTGCCGGCGGCCCGGCCCACTTACCTAGCCTATGCGCTGGTCTCTATCTCGACCCACTGGAACAATTTTCTCTGGCCGCTGGTGGTCACCAACAACGAATCCAGCCGCCCGCTGACCGTGGGCCTGTCCATCTTCGGTGCGCCGGAAAACGGGGTTGATATCTCGGTGATCTCGGCGGCAACCGTCATGGTGATCGCGCCGCTTCTGGTGCTGTTCCTAGTGTTCCAGCGTCAGTTCGTGCAGGCGTTCCTGCGGGCGGGGATCAAGTAGCCGCCCGCAGGAATGTTCAGCCCCGCCGGATCGGGTTGGACCAGGCCCGCCGTCCGGCCCGGTCGATCAGCGTGACGCGCAGCCACGGGCTGCGGGCCACCCGCCCCAGCGCGATCTCTGCCCGGGTCAGGCTTTCGCCATGCAGCGCCTGCGCGGCGGAACCCGCGCCTTGCACGATCACGCTGGCCACGGCCGAGCTTTCGACCTGGATGGTGTCGCCCACAATCCGCAGGTCGTGGAAGGCCGGTCCCTGGGTGGCGTAGAACGCGCCGTCCTTCAGCGCCGCCAGCAACGCCTCGGGCGTGTTTTCGGCGGCCTTGACCATGACCCAGCCGCCGAAGAAATCCGGCTCGGTGAAATGGGCGTCATCGGTGGCCACCAGCGTCAGGTCGCGCCCCTCGGACAGCAGCAGGTCCAGCGTATGGAACCCGTCCGCGCGGTCCGCTCCGGTGGCGCAGCCGTGGTTGTAGACCTCGACCGCGTGGGCGGCCTGCAGGCTGCGCGCATCGGCCAGCGTCAGGCCGGACCATTGCGGATGGGCGATGGCGACAAAGGCCCCGGCCGCGCGCGCCCGTGCCGCGATCTCGGGGCCGGTTTCCTGCCCCTCGACAGGGTGAAAGCCCGGCGCATTGGCCGGGGCGAAATCGGCGGGCAGACCGACGGCCAGGATGTGCCACAGCTCGCCATTCTCCATCGCGCCGGAATGCAACTCGGCCCCGAGGATCGTGGTGAAGCCGTCACCGCGATAAGGCAGGGTATCGGCAATGGGATAGCCGTATTCGCCGACGAAATGATCCGTCAGCGCGATGAAGTCATAACCTTCCGCGCGATAGCGGCGGCAGACCTCGGCCGGGTCCAGCGCGCCGTCGGACAGGGTGGAATGGGTGTGCAGATTGCCCCGGAAGAACCGGCCGGGGCGGGCAAAGGCGGTGGGCTGCATCTGTTTCTCCGTGAGGTTATTCGGCGTCCAGCCGGTCGATCAGGGCGGGCAGGTCAGCCACCGTGTCGATCACATGGTCGGCGCCCGCGGCGCGCAGGATTTCCGTGGCCTTTGCCCGCAGCGCGTCGACCTCTTCCGCGGACATCGCCGCCAGCTCCTGTGGCGTCTTGCCGACCGCGTTGCCCGACAGCGCAACGCCCACGGTGACGCAGCCCGCCGCCACACCCTCGGCAATGCCGGGCGCGGTGTCGTCGACCTTCAGCACCGCGTGCGGCGGGTAGGCCACCAGATCGACGAAACACTGATACATGCCCAGCGGCCCCGGCCGCCCCTCGGGCAGGTCGTCGGCGCAGACCAGGTTATCGGGCGCATAGCCCTGTTCGGCGGCCCTGGGCAGCACGCGTTCCATGATCGAGCGGGTATAGCCGGTGGTCGAGCCGATCTTCATCCCCCGGGCGCGAAGGTTCTCCACCATCTCGACCGTGCCGGGGACCAGCTTGGCGTAATCGGCCACGACCTCTTCGTTCATCGGCACGAAGACCTTGTAGACCTTGTCGACATCGGCATCGGTAGGCGCGGCGCCGTATTTCGCCGCCCATTGCGCGGCAATCGCGGGCATGTCCATCATCGCCCGAATATGGTCCCATTTCGCGCTGCCCATGGGGGCGCGGGCCTGGGCGATCGTGGCCTCGATCCCGAATTCCGCAAAGGCCTTCACGAACACGCCCATGGGCGCGAAAGAGCCAAAGTCAATCGTCGTGCCTGCCCAGTCAAAGACAGCGGCCTTGAATTTGCTCATTTTCCTGTTCCTCAACTTGCCAGTTTCGAACGTTCGTCCAATGCCGCCTGGGGCGGTGCCGCGCTTGTTACGCCCATTTCCGCCAGAACCTCCCCGGCGGCGGCCACCACGCGGCGCATCACATGCTCGTCCAGCTGGCCGATGCAGCCGATGCGGAAACTGTCCACCACCGTCAGCTTGCCGGGGTAAAGGACGAAGCCCCGCGCCTTCATCGCGTCATAGAAGGTCGGGAAGTCGAAGGCCGGATCGGCAGGGCAAAAGAAGGTGATGATGATCGGCGACAGCCAGCGGTCTGCCAGCAGCGTCTCGAAGCCGAGGTCGCGCATCCCCTGGACCAGCACGTCGCGATTGCGCACGTAGCGCGCGCCGCGCCCCGCGACGCCGCCCTCTTCGGCATGGGCGCGCAGGGCCTCGACAAAGGCGGCGACCACATGGGTGGGCGGCGTGAACCGCCACTGTCCGGTCTTTTCCATGTGCGCCCATTGCGCATGCACATCCAGCGAGAGCGAGGCGCTGTTGCCCCTGGCCGCCGCCAGCGCGGTCTTTTTCGCAAGCACGAAGCCGAAGCCCGGCACGCCCTCGATGCACTTGTTGGCGGAGGACACCATCGCATCGAACTGCAGGCGGGCGGGTTCCAGCGGGACCGCGCCAAAGGCCGACATGGAATCGATCAGCAACACCCGGCCCGCGGCGGCGACAGCGTCGGAAATCTCCTCGATCGGGTTCAGGATGCCCGAGGAAGTTTCGCAATGGACCGCCACCACATGGGTGATCGCGGGGTCGCCCGCCAGGATCTGCGCCACCTCGGCCCCGCGTGGCGGCAGGTAATCGCCCTTGTCCAGAACCACGTGATCGCGCCCCAGATAGCGTAGGGTTTCGGCCGCGCGCAGCCCGTAGGCGCCATTGGCCAGCACCAGCGCCTTGCCATCGCGCGGGATGAAGCTGCCCAGCATCGCCTCGACCGCGAAGCTGCCCGAGCCCTGCATCGGGACGCAGTCATAGGCCTCATGCCCCGCGCCCAGCAGCCCCACCAGCCGGGTGCGCATCTCGGCGGTCAGGGCGCGGAAATCGTCGTCCCAACTGCCCCAGTCGCGCAGCATCGCCTGTTTCACCTCATAGGCGGTGGTCAGCGGGCCGGGGGTCAACAGGTAGGGTTCGCCCAGCCGCGGGCCGGGCAGCGGATCGTGCGGTGCCATCTTTCTTCCTTCTATTCGGCGGCCTTGGCCTGCGCGCGGGTGAAGTCGAACGCTTCGGCGAAATGGCAGGCGACGTAATGGTCCGGCGCGATCTCGCGCCAGTCCGGTTCGCGCGCGGCGCATTCGGGCCGTGCATGGGGGCAGCGGGTGCGGAACCGGCACCCCGAGGGCGCGTCCAGCGGGTTGGGGATTTCCCCCTCCAGCTTGATCGGGTCGAAGGCCGCGTCCGGGTCGGCCTGCGGGATCGCGGATAACAGCGCGTGGGTGTAGGGGTGGCGCGGGGTGAAGAACAGCCGGTCGGTGGGGGCGTATTCCACGAACTTGCCGACATACATCACCGCGACCCGGTGGCTCATCTGCGCGACCACGCTCAGATCATGGGCGATGAACAGGAAGGCCACGCCCATCTCGTCCTGCAGATCCTTCAGCAGGTTCACGATTTCCGCCTGGATCGACACGTCCAGCGCGGAAACGCTTTCGTCGCAGACCACGAAATCGGGGCGCGAGACCAGCGCGCGGGCGATGCAGATCCGCTGCCGCTGGCCACCGGAAAAGGCATGGGGGAACCGGCGCAGATGTTCGAGGTTCAGCTTGCAGCGCGCCGCGATCTCGCGAACCCTGGCGTCGATCTCGGCGCGGTTCTTCATCATGCCCGAGGCCACCAGCGGCTCGGCGATGATGTCGCGCACGGTCATGCGGGGGTTCAGGCTGGAATAGGGGTCCTGGAACACCAGGCTCATGCGCGACCGGAACAGCCGCAGTCGGTCCTGCGCCATGGAAGAAAGCTGCACCGGCCCCTCGGCGAAAATCATGTTCATATGGGTGCGAAAGCGGCGCAAATCCTCGCCCTCGGCATGGGCCACGTCCACGTCGCGGGTATGGGTGTGAAAGATCACCTCGCCGTCCGAGGGGTCGATTGCCCGCAGGATCGCGCGGCCCACTGTTGTCTTGCCCGAGCCGGATTCGCCCACCAGCCCGACGGTCTCGCCGCGCTTGATGTCGAAGCTGACATCGTCCACAGCGGCGAGTTCCCGTACCTCGGTGCGGAACAGCTTGCGGGTCGTCACGGGGAAGCGGACAGAAAGATTCCGGACTTCGATCAGCGTGTCGGTCATGCCGCGCTCCTTCCCGCCTCGTCATGCAGCCAGCAGCGGACCGCGCGGCCCGGTTCAGGTGCGATTTCGCGCGGGGTGCGCGCGCTGCAAAGCCCGGCGATGGCATGCACGCAGCGCGTGTGAAACGGGCAGCCGGTGGGCCGCTCGGTCGGGCTGGGAATGTCGCCCGGCACCGGGGTCATCCGCGCGTTCAGCCGGTCGAGGCTGGGGATCGCAGCCAGCAGCCCCTGGGTATAGGGGTGCTTGGGGTCGCGGATGACCTCGGCCGTGGGGCCGCGTTCGACGATGGTGCCCAGATACATCACGGCCACGTCCTGCGCGATCTGCGCGATCACGCCCAGATCGTGGGTGATGAAGATCATCCCCATCCCCAGGTCACGCTGCAATTCGCGCATCAGGTCCAGCACCTGCGCCTGGATCGTCACGTCCAGCGCGGTGGTGGGTTCGTCCGCGATCAGCAGCGCGGGGCCGGCCGACAGGGCCAGCGCGATCATCGCGCGCTGGCGCATCCCGCCCGACATTTCGTGCGGATACTGGTCGATGCGGGTGGCGGGGTCCGACAGACCCACACGCTCCAGCATCGCGATGGCGATCTCGCGGGCCTGTCGCTTGTTGGGTTCCCGGTGCAGCCGGATCGCCTCGATCATCTGGTTGCCGATCGTGTAGACCGGGCTGAAACTGGCCATCGGTTCCTGGAAGATCATGCCGATCTCGCCCCCGCGCAGGCGGCGGATGGCGCGCGAGCGCGGGTCGAGCTTCTCGACCTCGACCCGCTGGCCGTCCTTGGCGGTGTAGTGCATCCGCGTGTCCGGTGCGATCACCGCGCTGCCGGGCAGAAGCCGCATCACCGCCTTGGTGGACACCGACTTGCCCGAGCCGGATTCGCCCACCAAGCCCAGTGTCCGGCCCTTCTGGACCGAGAAACTGACATCCTGCACCGGGGTGATCAGCCCCTCGTCGGTGCGAAAGGAAATCGTCAGGTTTTCGACGGTCAGCAGATCGCCCATCACCGCGCCTCCGAATAGGGGTCGGCCGCGTCGCGCAGCCCGTCGCCGATCACCGTAAAGGCCAGCACCGCCACCACCACGAAGCCCGCGGGGATGAACAGCCACGGCGTCTGCTCGATCACCCGCACCGATTGCGCCTGTTGCAGCATCACGCCCCAGGAGACCGAGGGCGGGCGCAGGCCCAGCCCGACAAAGGACAGCGCGGTTTCGGACAGGATCATGTAGGGAAATGAGATCACCAGATCGACGATGATGAAGCTGGTAAAGCTGGGCAGCATGTGCTGGCCGATGATCCGCGAGGGCCGCGCCCCGGCCAGGCGGGCGGCGACCACGTAATCCTCGTTCCGGATGGACAACAGCTGGCTGCGGATGCGGCGGGCCAGCGTCGGCCAGCCGAACAGGCCCAGGATCAGGGTCATCGCGAAATAGACCTGCGTGGTGGACCATTCGGGTGGCATCGCGGCCGCGAGCCCCATGTAAAGCGGGATGATCGGCACGACGCGGACAACCTCTGTCACGCGCTGGATACCTCCGTCCACCCGGCCGCCCGCATAGCCCGCCGTGCCCCCGATGATCAGCGCCAGCACGAAAGAGATCAGCACCCCCATCACCCCGATGGAAAGCGAGGTGCGCGTGGCGTAGATCGTGCGCGAGAACACGTCGCGCCCCAGGTCGTCGGTGCCCCAGAGATGCAGCCGCGCCTTGTCGTGGTCGAGGCCGAAGAGGTGGATGTCGGTCGGGATCACGCCGAACAGCCGAACCTGTTCGCCGCGCGCCAGAAAGCTGACATAGACCCGCGTTTCGGGGTCGGGCACGGAAATGGCGCGCAGGGTGATCGGATCGCGTTCCGTCTTGATGCCGTGGACGAAGGGGCGGATCGAACAGCCCTGCCGGTCGCAGAACATCGGCAGTTGCGGCGGCCCGTCAAGATAGGAGGCGTTGCGCGAGGTCGGCCCATAGGGCGCGACGACCTCGGCAAAGACGCCCATCAGGGCCATGATCCCCAGGATGGTGGCCGCGACCATGGCCGCACGGTGACGGCGGAAGCGCCACCAGATCAGCGTCCATTGCGAGGCCGAGTAATAGCGCAGGCGCTGCGCCTCGTCGCGGTCGGGTTTCGCGGTGTCGGTCATCGCGTCAGCCCCCCAGCTTGATGCGCGGGTCCAGCCACGCCAGCAGGATGTCGGAGATGAAATTCATGAAGACGATCATGAAGGTGAGCAGCAGCAGGATCGCGCCGGCCACATACATGTCGAGGTCCAGATAGGCCCGCAGCAGCAGCTCGCCCAGCTCGGTCAGGCCCAGGACCACAGCCACGATGGGCAGTTCGGAAAAGATGCGGTTCACGTCGAACCCGATGGTGGAGACCACCGGGTTGATCGCGAGGCGTGCCGGATACTTGATCAGGAGCTTTGTCTCCGGCACGCCCCGCGCCCGGGCCGCCGTGACCGAGAGCTTGTTCAACTCATCGGACATGGTGGCGCGAACCGTTTGCAACTGGTAGGCGACCGCCGACCACGCCAGGACGATGGCGGGCAGCCAGAGATGCGCGATCAGGTCGCCGGCCTTGGCCAGCGACCAGGGCGCGTCCTTCATCTCGGCCGAGAACAGCCCGCCGATATCGGCGTTGAACCAGCGGTTGGCGAAATAGAGCAGGATCAGCGCCAGCAGGAAGTTGGGCAGCGCAAGGCCGAGATAGGAAAAGGTGGTCAGCCCGTAATCGGCGAAAGAGGCCCGTTTTACGGCCGCGTAGATGCCGATGGGGATCGACACCAGATAGGTGATGATCAGCGTGCCGAACAGGATCGCCGTGGTCAGCAGCGCCTTGTCCCCGATCACCTTGGTCACCGAGGTTTCAAACGCAAACGCCTGTCCGAAATCGCCATGCAGGACGATGTTCCCGATCCAGTCGAAATACCGCAGCAGCATCGGCTTATCGAGGCCCAGCTCGACCCGGATCGCCTGGATGTCGGCCTCTGTCACCGACACGCCGGTGCCGGAATACTTGCGGAAGGCGTAGCGGTCGGCATAGTCGCCGGGTGGCAGTTCCATGATGATGAAGACCATCAGCGACACCAGAAGCATCGTGACGATCATTCCGACGAAGCGTTCGGCGGTGAACCGCAGCATGGGCCTTGTCCTTGCACGATCGCATGGGGTGGGGTGTGGCCCGGGCGCGCGAGCGCCCGGAGCCTTGCGTCAGATACGCGGGGGTGCGCTTACTGCTCCAGCCACCACTGCTGCGGGCGGTAGGGGTAGGTCCAGTAGTAGTCGTAGGCCTTGGCCGTCAGCGCCGGCACGTTCTTCAGCGCGTTGGCATAGACATACGGTTCGGGGATCTCGGACACGACGCCGATCTTGATCATGTTGTCGAGATGGATCTTCATCATCTCGGCACCCAGGGCGTTGCTTTCGTCGGTGCCCAGCGGATGCTTGATGAAAGCGCCCGCCACCTCGAAGAGGCGCTTGATATAGGCCGGGGGTTCCATGCCTTCGGCGCCGTCGGTCTCGATCCAGGTCGCCCAGTCGGCATGGCCCTTGGGGTTGAACGGATCGCCCGGGAACAGCGCGTCGGTCACGTCCTGGCTGATGTTCGGGCCGGACACGCCGTCGTTCTTCCAGGTCAGCACGTCGACCTCGTTGGCATTGGCGGCGGCGCGATACTCGTCCGAGGTGACCTCGCGTACGTCGACCTGAATACCCAGATCCGACCAGTAGCCTGCGGCCAATTCATGCAATTGGGACGCGGTGCCCTGGCTGGCAAAGGTGATGCGGATCGACAGCGGCTTGCCGTCGGGGCGGCGGCGGACGCCGTCACTGCCGCGGGCAAGACCCATCTCGTCCAGCAGGGCGTTGGCCCGCGCAGGATCGTATTCGGTGAAGTCGGTCAAATCCTCGGCCGACAGGAACGGTACCGTGACGTGTTCCGCCGCGGCCGTCTGCATCGGCTTGCCCTGGCCGAGATAGACGATCTCGTTGATCTCGTTACGATCCAGGCCCAGCGACAGCGCCTGGCTGAACCGCACATCCGAGAAGATCTCGCGCAGGACCGGGTCCTTGTGGGTCCGGTTGAAGCTGTAATAGGGCGACTGGCCCAGCGTCGGCGCCAACGCGACGGTGTAATCGCCCTTGCCCTCATTTTCCTTCAACAGGGGGAAGTCGTTCAGCTGCATCGCCTGCTGCTTCCAGGTGACCTCGCCATTCATGATGCGCAGGTTCACGACCTCACGCTCGGGCACGTATTCCTCGTTGATCTCGGAAATGTAGGGCAGCTGGTTGCCGGCCGTGTCCACCATGTGGAAATACGGGTTGGCGACCAGGTGGCGGCCCTCGGTATTCTCTTCGACGACGATATGCGATTCCAGCGTCGGCATGACCGCGGTGCCGATGGCGGCGACCTTGTCGGCATCCTTCATCAGCGGCGAGGGCACGTCCTTCCAGTCGGAATTGCCGTAGAAGAAGTTGACCGCCTCGGCCTCGTCGGCAAAGCCGTGCGCGGCGCGCAGCGCGGCGGCATCGGCGTTGTACTTGTCCAGGTAGCGGCCCAGGAAATGCTTGGGCAGGAAGGTCTGGCCATAGTCGATGGCCCAGCGGTTCAGCAGGTTCGGCTGCGCGACCGGGAGGGTGAAGGTGACGGTGGTCTCGTCGATGGCCTCGACGGTGGCGGGCTGGCCGTCGAACAGCCAGCGGCCCGGCGCCTTTTCGATGACGGCGGGGTTCATCAGCACGTCATTGTACCAGAACGCCACATCCTCGGCGGTGAAGGGTGCACCGTCCGACCACTTGTGCCCCTGGCGCAGGGTGAAGGTCAGCTTGGTGAAATCGTCGTTCCATTCCCACGACCGGGCGACGTTCGGAACGATGGTCTGCAGGTCGTCGGAGTAGCGCACCAGGTTGACGTGGCGCACCGACAGCAGGTCCGAGGTGCCCGACTCGGTGCCGCGTGACAGGCCGGTCAGGGTGCCACCATAGCTGCCGATGGCCGCATAGGGCGCCACGACCAGCGGCTCTTGCGGCAGGCGCTCGGACACGGGCGGCAATGCGCCATTGCCCAGGATCTCGCCGTTCAGCGCCGCGATCTCGGGGTTCTCGGCAAAGCCGAGGTCACAGGCGGCCTTGGCTTCGAACTCGGCCAGTTCGAATTGCTGCGGATAATCGGGGCTGAGACCCTGAAGATCGGCGACGGTCACTGCGGGGCAGTTGGCCAGCGCCGGAAGCGTCAGCGCCAGTACGGCACCGCCGGACAGGAGGAGGGCTTTGGTCATGGGGAAAGTCTCCGGTAAACGAAACGACCCCGGAGCTTTGGCGTGGCCATATGACGAACATGTAAAATGAGTGAGTATATAGCAAAACGCTATGAATTTGCGGGCTTCACAGAGCCGTCATACTGGGCCGACGCCAGCGAGACGAAGGCCTGAACCGCCGCAACATGGGCCATATCCTTTTGACAGATAATGAAATGTTGCGCAGTCAGGCGACCTTCGGAGATACGGACCGGGACCAGCCCGTCGCCCTTGGTCAGTTCCGCCGCCAGCGCCACCCCTAGCCCCAAACCTTCGCGTACCATCGCCACGATCGACCCCCAAGAGCCAAGCGCAAGCACCGTTTTCGGCGCGATTCGGGCAAGCTTCGCCGCCCCTTCGAACAGTTGCCGAGTGCCAGAGCCTTTCTCGCGCTGGATCAGCGAGAGTTCCGCGATCTCGGCCCAATCGGCCCAGCCCTTGTCCGCCAGCGGATGATCCGGCGGGGCGACCAGAACCACCGGCGTTTCGACAAGAGCCCAGCCCTGCATCCCGGCGGGCACTTCCCGCCCGGTGACAAAGCCGATATCGAGCCGCCCGGCCTCCACCCCCGCCAGAACGTCGGCAGAGGCCAGCGCGCGCGCCTCGATCTCGATACCGGGATGGGCCTGCATGAACCGCCCGATCACCGGCATTGCAATCTGGTAGGTGGAATAGCCGATCCGTAGCGCCCCCATCGCCAGATCGCGCGCCGCCACCAGATCCCGCTCCACATCGGCATAAAGCGCCAAGAGCGCGCGGATCCGGGGCAACAGCACCTCGAGCGCGGGGCCGGGCCGGATCGAATGACCCTGCCGGTTGAACAGCAGCGCCCGCGACAGCCTCTCTGCCGCGGCAATGTGGTTCGACACCGAGGGCTGGGAGACGTTCAATTCCTGCGCGGCTGCAGAGAAACTGCCCAGACGCGCCACGGCCTCTACCGCGCGTAGCTGGGCAACGGTCAAACCCTTGAAAGAGGCGGCTGTCATGGTCCGCTGTCCTGAATGTTTGGAATGGCTCGGTGTGGGCAATGCTGGCCGAATATCGCATGTGTCTCCTGGGAATGTCGACGCGGTGTTTCCCTTCCTGCTCTATTCCCACGCGTTGGTTCATGCGCACAGCCCCGTGAGAGACCCCGTAATACCGTGCGCGAGCGGGGCGCTGGTTGTCATGCCAGTGTAACATGCCCGACATCTGGCGTGGTTATGCTGCATCCGCGAAAACCGGGGGTTGCGGCATGGGCGGCATGTTTTCACTACGGGGTCAAACGGCTTTGGTTGTCGGTATTGCCAATGCGCAATCCATCGCCTGGGGCTGTGCGCAGGCATTGCGGGCGCAGGGCGCGAAACTGGCTGTCACCTGGCTAAACGACAAGGCCGAACCCCATGTCCGCCCCCTGGCCGAGGAACTGGAGGCCGACATCATGGCCCCGCTCGACGTGCGCAACGAGGCGCAGATGGACGCGCTTTTCGCCGAGATCACCGAACGCTGGGGCAAGCTTGACACGGTGCTGCACTCGATCGCCTTCTGCCCGCGGGACGATCTGCACGGTCGCGTCGTGGATTGCTCGGCCGAGGGGTTCGGCTTGGCGATGGATATCTCGGTGCATTCCTTCCTGCGGATGATCCGCCGGGCCGAGCCCCTGATGCCCGAGGGAGGAACCTGTATCACCGTGTCGTTCCAAGGCGCGAGCCGGGTGGTGGAGCATTACAACATCATGGGCCCGGTCAAGGCCGCGTTGGAATCGGTGGTGCGCTATGCCGCCGCCGAGCTGGGGCCGCGCGGCATCTCGGTCCATGCCCTCAGCCCCGGCCCGCTTGCCACGCGTGCGGCCTCGGGCATCGCGGAATTCGACGAGTTGCTGGACGCCGCCGCGCGCCGCGCCCCCACCCATCACCTTGCCACGATCCAGAATGTGGGGGCCTATTGCGCCTTTCTCGCTAGCCGCGAGGCGTCGAACGTGACCGGCGGTGTTCATCCCATTGACGGCGGCTATTCCATCACGGCCTGAACGGAGACAGCCTATGCATATCACGACCCCGCGCCCCTCGACCCTGGATGCTGCCGACATGATCGCCGCAACGCTGGGCGGTTTGGGACAGATGCCGCAAGACCGGTTTGCAGCAATGAGCGCCCAGATGGCCGAAGCGCTGGAGGGCACGCAACTGATGCGCGAGGTTGCCACGCGTCATGGCGGCGCGATCCTTGACGGCCATACCGCCCGGGCGCGGGCCACGCTTGGCGCGCTGAGCGGGCTGGCGGCCGATATCGCGCGCCCCGGCACCCAACCTATCGCGGCCTGGGGGGCCTGGCTGCGGGACGCGACCGAACGCTGGGTTCTGACGCTGGACGTGATGCGCGAACGTGGCGACAATTTTCGCGCCCATGAATCCGCGGGTTGCCCGCCGGTGCTGATCTACGATTACGAGGTAATCATGGATGGCGCCGACCTGCCGCACCCGTGCAATTATCAACTTTTGCGTATCCTGCCGCCCAAGGGTGTCACGGTGCATGATTTCAAGCGTCCCTACATTATCATCGACCCGCGCGCGGGCCATGGCGGCGGCATCGGTGGGTTCAAGCCCGACAGCCAGGTCGGCGTTGCGCTGCGCGATGGCCACCCGGTCTATTTCGTGGCCTTCGGGCGTGATCCGGTGCCGGGCCAGACGCTGGCCGATGTCACCCGCGCCGAGGCCGAATTCGTGCGCGAAGTCACCCGCCGCCACCCTGACGCGGCCAAGCCGGTCATCACCGGCAATTGCCAAGGCGGCTGGGCCACGCTCTTGCTGGCCGCGACCAACCCGGACCTGACCGGCCCGATCGTTCTGAACGGTGCGCCGGTCGCCACCTGGTCGGGCGAGGTGGGGCGCCACCCGATGCGTTATAACGGCGGGCTGTTGGGCGGGACGTGGCAGCCGATGATGTGGGCCGACCTGGGCGGCGGCGTGTTCGACGGCGCCAACCTGGTGATGAACTTCGAGATGCTGAACCCCGGCCGGACGTGGTTTCGCAAATATGCCGACATGATGGCGGATGTCGATGACCCGAGGGTCCGCGCGCGATTCCTGGAGTTCGAGCGCTGGTGGGGTGGCTTTTTCATGTTGAACGAGGCGGAAATCCGCTGGATCGTGGAACAATTGTTCATCGGCAACCGCCTGACCAAGAATACCGCGATGCTGGAACCGGGCCGGCTGGTCGATATAAAGCAGATCCGCGCGCCGATCATCGTCTTTGCCAGCCACGGCGACAACATCACCCCGCCGCAGCAGGCGCTGAACTGGATTCTCGACGCCTATGCCGATGTCGACGAAATCCGTATCCGCGGCCAGCGTATCGTCTACATGGTGCACGAAGAGGTCGGCCACCTGGGTATCTTCGTGTCATCCCGGATCGCCCTCAAGGAACATTCCGAGGTGTCCTCGACCCTCAAGACCATCGAGGCGCTTGCGCCCGGCCTTTACGAGATGCAGATCGACAAGATCGAGGGTGCGGGCGCGGACAAGCGGTTTCTCGTCAGTTTCGCCGAGCGCAGCTTTGCCGACCTTGAGGCCCTGGGCGGCAACCGCGAGGAAGAGGTCGCCTTTGCCGCGGTCGCGCGCGCCAGCCAGATGCAGGCCGATGCCTATGACACGCTGATCCGCCCCGCCATCCGCGCCATGGTCAGCCCGCGTGCCGCCGGTGCGGCCCGTGCCCTGCATCCGCTGCGTGCCCAGCGTGTGGCGCTATCTTCGCTCAACCCCGCGATGGCGACGGTGGCGACGGCGGCCGCGAAGATCCGCGAAACGCGCATCCCCGTCGATCCAGCCAACCCCTTCCTGGCGATGGAGCGTTTGGCAGTCGACCTGACCGAGCAATGGATCGATCTTGCGCGCGACATGCGCGACGCGGCCTACGAGATGAGTTTTTTCGCGCTGTGGAACACCCCCTGGGCGCGCGCCTTTGGTCAGCCGATGGCGTTGCGCCGCACCCGCAAGAGCGCCGATGAGTTGCGCGCGCTGCCCATGGTGCAAGGCACGCTGTCGCGCATCGCGCAGGGCGGGTTCATCGAGGCGGTGATCCGCATGCTGGTGCTTCTGGCTGAAAGCCGGGGCGCGGTGCGGCGCGACCGGCTGGAACGCTCGGCCCGGGTGCTGAACCGCGACGCGCCGTTCCGTGACCTGCCGACGGAGGTACGCGCCCATATCATCCACGAACAGACCCTGATCGCCACCTACGATCCCGAAGGCGCCATCGCGGCGCTGCCCAGCCTGTTGCACGAGGGGGCAGAGCGCGAGTTGGCCGCGCGTGTCGTGCAATATGTCCCCGGCCCGATCAACGAGATGGCCCCGCACACGCTTGAGATGCTCAACCGTTTCCGCGCGGTGCTGGGGCTTGGGCCGGTGACGCAGGATGTGCTGGACGATCCGCTGGCACCATCCATGGCGGCACCCGCATCGCCAGACGCGGCGGCCAGTTAAACGCCCCGGCGCAAACCGGCCCGCGCCCCGATCGGGCGGGGTGTGGGGCGCGCCTTATGAATCGCCCTGGAGAATGCCGAAAAGTTCCCGCGTATGCCGTTTCAAAAGCTGGTGCTGACGCAGGCGTTCTGACGTAACCGCCCGATTGCCACCGCCTGCCGTGAGGCGGCCTGATAGCCTAAGACACGTGCATAGCGACGTCGTTTGCGACGTCTCTTATGCGCGGAGGGATCATGCGGGGCGAAATTCTGGGGGTCGAGCGGCGCCGTTATTGGGGTGACGACGAGAAGCTGGCGATCGTGAGCGCGGTGGGTGTGGGCGGCGCTACGGTGACGCAGGTTGCGCAGCGCTACGAGGTGACACGGCAACAGATTTATGCGTGGCGCCATGAGCTGAAGCGAAAAGGCCTCTGTCACCGGATGCAGGGGCGCTGTTCCTGCCAGTTGGCGCGCCGTCCGTTCCGGATCTTCCCGCGGTGACCAATCCTGTGCCTGCTGTCTGGATTGAGCTTCGTCTGGCGAAGGGGCGCGTGCTGCGGTTCGAAAGCGATATTGCGGAGGCGGCGCTGACGCGTCTGATCCGCGCGGTGGATGGGGCATGATCGGGCCTGGCACCGGTGTTCGGGTCTATCTGGCTTGTGGCGCATCAGAACGCGCCGTTCAGCCTCTACGACCTGTGCTTTCTGGCCGGGGAGACATGGCAGGAGCAGGCTGAGCGGGCGTTTTGTCATGGTGCGTAGCACCCAGCGCAGTCTTCTCAATGCCGTGAACAACCTCGTTCTGAGCTGGTGACTGCTGCTGGAGGACAAGTCGCAACTGGATTGCCTTGAGGACACAAATGATGAACAATCAAGGGAGCCGCGTGCGCGGCGTTTGCTTCCTGCGAAATCTTGACGTAAACGCGTGACACGCTTCCAAACGGAAATCCGTCTGAGGGGGCCGTGATCTTCTATACTTTGGGCTGTCTGCTATGGACGATAGAAACATTCGCCTGCATTTTGAAGGCCCAAAGACAATAGGGCACACCGTACCAGCACAGGTTATGGTGCGCGCCTTGGAAAACATTCAGCAAATCGTTTATCTCTTGGCAAAGCAAGAACGTGGAAACGTTATGAAGCAGCGCGCAAGGGTTTCACGGGAGATTGAAAAGACTTTCGCGATAATCTGCCAAGTCCCCGAGAACGGTGGATATGCGCTGCCGCAGGAGATTGGCGATCCTTCCGACGATTTTTTTAACGAAGACGAAATAAAATCAGTCGCGCATAAATTCAGGGCTCTCAGCGAGGCGATTGAGGCAGAAGATTCCGCGAAGGTTAGCCAAATCGTCCCTGACCACATCTATCGGTCTGCAATCCTGAAACGATACAAGGCTGCTCAGCCGCCTAAGAGATCGGGGCTGGTGCTTTCCATTGAGGACTACAGGCACAAACGGCTTTTCGGCGGGAAGAACGCGCTTGATAAGATCGAACGAATTGAGTCATCGGGTAAGGTTCATGAGTTTGGAGAAACCCACGGTTACCTGACCGGGACGCTCGTGAAGATGGATTTTGTCCAAAGGTCACTATCTCTCAAACTATTGAGTGGAAATACGGTCCAAGCGGTTTACCAGGATGATTTCGAGCCGACGCTGCTGGAGAATGCCAGGGGCCTAATCCAGATTCATGGGAACATTCAGTATAATGAAAAGAATGATCCAACGCTGATTTCTGACGTTGACGACGTCACCGAACTCGACCTCTCTCCGATTGCGATCAAGCATTTTGAAGTCGCTGGAAGCGTCATCTCGGTCGTTCCTCCGCTAAACTTCGAGATCGAGCTCGATGAGGATAGCGGCATGCTTTCATCCTCGAGTGATTTCGAGATTTTGGTTTGTGCAGAAACAAGGCCTGCACTTGAAGACGAAATCGACGAAGCGCTTCGGATGCTTTGGCTTGAGTACGCCCAAGAGAATGACGATGCGCTGTCACCTAAGGCTATTGAGCTTGCAAATAATTTACGAGCGCGATTTTCAATGGACAGTGAGTAGTTGCCATGCAGAGAGATGACGTTGAATCGGCACTTCTGCGCAAGGGCTTCCAGAAGAACAATACCGATCACTCGTACTATCAATTCTTTGATAAGAACGGGAAGAAGACGATTGTAAATACCAAGACATCTTTTGGCTCAAAATATAAGATGTTAGGGTCGCCGCTTGTGGCTCAGATGGCGCGACAGTGCAAACTTACAAAGGCGCAGTTTCAGCAGCTGGTCGAATGCACGTTAAGCCACGAGAACTATGAGAAAATTCTAAACGACGGCGGTCACATTTAGAAGTTTGTGTCGATGCGTGGCTATCGATGCACTGGCCAATCCCTGATGTCTCGATCATCCGCTGTGTGCTTCAATGAAAACTCGCCTGAAAGGACGTCGCGGTCAGCGAGACATGCGCGTCCAGCGGCGGGTGCAGCTCGAACGCCTTCGGTTCGCGCGCGAAGTTCCAGAGCCGGAACAGGGACCATTCCGAGCGCCGTTCCTCGGCCACGGCCAGCTCGTTGCGGCTGATGTGGAAAGGGGTGCGTTCCCAGCCATTCGTCGTCTTCACCTCGATCAGGCGCGGACGGCCGTCCGGCGCGAAGCTGGAGATATCGTAGCCGGCACCATCGCCATCCTCCTCCGACACCCACCTGACCTTGCGCGCAAGATCGTCGCGGCCTGCTGATTTCAGGGCGGCACGTTCGTGCGCCAGCACACGTTCCTCACCGGCACGGCCGAGGGCGCGGTTTCGCTCGTCTCTCGCCGCGACATCGAATTTGCGGGCGATGTGCAGCATCTGCTCCAGCTCCTGCGGCGGCGGCTGGTTCGACAGCGTGGGCGGCGGCCCAATCCAGATCGGCCGCGCCTCCGCGAGGCCGGTCGTCGCTCTGGTACCCGAATGGCGGCCGAGCCATGCCGGGTTCAGCGCCAGCCAGCGCGCCACGGCATCCACCAGCGTCATCTGGAAATTGAAGGCGGGCTTGTAGCCGGGGATCCAGTCTTCACCCAGCCCCTTCAGCACGGCGCTGATGTTCTGGTGCTTGAACTCGACCGATCCCTCGGAGCGATCATTCAACAGGGGCAGAAGCCCGCGCCGGTGCTCGGCCTTGTTGTAGGGGCGACCAGAGACGTCGTACGCCAGCATCGCGAAGTAATCCGCGACGATCAGGTCGTTCTCTTGATCGGTCCAGGCCCCGTTTGACATCGCGCCAGGCTAAGGGCGGAAACTGCGTTTGTCATCAGAGACTTCGCGCAAAACTCCCAAGTCATACTAACGACCACGCCGCCCGTGTCGCGTCTCCGCCTGCTTTGAGACAAGCCGGAACCAGCGAAACGCGGGCGCAACGCGCGCCCGTCAGTTCATTGAAATGTATGGGGGTTTTGAATCCGTCTCGCCGGGAGCGAGGGGCGGCTGGAAAGAGACGGTGGGCGTTCGGAGACCGATCTCGCGCAGTCGGCCAGTCTCCGAAGGGCGGATGGTCCGTGCAAACCCCTTTGTCACATAAAGAAAAAGGCCCCGCGAGGGACCTGTTTTCGGGTTTGCAATGTGCAAGTGGCGGAGAGACAGGGATTCGAACCCTGGGAGCCCGTGAAGGCTCAACGGTTTTCGAGACCGCCCCGTTCGACCACTCCGGCACCTCTCCGCACGCCTGTGGCTCGTGGACCGCGGCATAGAGCGAAGAAGAGTCGGGTGCAACCCATTTTTGCGCATTGGGCCGGAGCCATGGTTGGAAAGGGGACATTCTGTTACTAGGTCCTTCGCAATTGCGGAAGGAGGCCGCCATGCGTCGTGTTCTGATTGCGTGTTTGATGGTTTTGGGCCTGGCCATGCCGGGTCCCGCCGGGGTTTCGGATGGGGCGGGCGGGCTTTTGGCGGCGTTGCGATTGGCCGACATGGTCGAGGTCATGCGCGCCGAGGGTTTGGCCCATGGTGCGAGGATGGAACAAGAGTTGTTCGTGGGTCGCGGGGGCGAACGCTGGGCCGTTGCCGTCAGTGACATTTATGACAGTGCCCGCATGCTTGCGACATTGACCGACACGCTGGAGCGCGACCTGGCGCGCGAGGATAAAGGTCCGCTCGCCACATTCCTTGCCTCTGGGCGCGGTTCTCGTGTCGTTGCGCGCGAGATCGAGGCACGGTGGGCACTGCTGGATCCCGATATCGAAGCGGCAAGCCTTGAACGGTTGCGGGACATGCGCGCCAATCGTGATCCGCGTCTTGATCTTCTGGGTCGCGTGATCGGTGTCAACGATCTGGTCGAACAGAATGTCGTGGGCGCAATGAATGCCAATTTCGCCTTCTACGCCGGGCTGGCAGAGGGCGGCGCCTTTGCCAGGCCGCCGACCGAGGATGAGATGTTGCGCGATGTCTGGGAGCAGGAGCCCGAGATTCGCGCCGAAACCGAGCAATGGCTATATTCCTATCTCGCGCTGGCCTATGCGCCGCTGTCTGACGCGGTGCTGGATGAGTACGTCGCGTTGTCGCGAAGCGCCGAAGGGCAGGCACTGAACGGTGCGCTTTTTGCCGGCTTCGACCGGGCCTTTTCTCGAATCTCACACGAGCTGGGGGTAGTGGCGGCCCGTTTCGTGGCGGGCGAGGATATCTGAGGCGGCTGGCTCGGGCGGGGCTTGACTTGCGCGGGAAAATGATCCAGTTAGCGCACTCGGCCCGGGGCTTCCCTCGGGCCATTCATGTTTGAACAATCGTCCCTCGCGGGGCGCGCTGTCCGAGGCGCCACAGGCAAGAACGCCGCCCAGCATGGGGCGGGGCCACAGGATGCGGCAAAGAAAAGGAAATGACCCATGTTCGCGGTCCTCAAGACCGGTGGCAAGCAATACAAGGTGCAGTCGGGTGACCTGCTGCGTGTCGAAAAGCTTGCCGCCTCTGCCGGTGAAACCGTGCAGTTCAACGACATTCTCATGGTTGGTGCCACCGTCGGCGCCCCGTTCGTGCAAGGTGCGGGTGTTCAGGCCCAGGTGATCGACCAGATCAAGGGTGACAAGGTCATCCATTACGTCAAGCGCCGCCGCAAGCACAGCTCGCAGCGCAGAAAAGGGCATCGCCAGCAATTGACCCTGCTGCGCGTGACCGAGATCCTAGAGGCTGGTGCCGAGGCGTCTGGCGTCAAGGCCGCGATCGGCGCAGGCAGTGTTTCGGCCCCGTCCGGCGCCGCGCCTGCCAATGCGGCCAAGGACAAAGTTTCCGCCGGTGGTGATGACCTGAAAAAACTGTCCGGCGTCGGCCCCGCGATGGAAAAGAAGTTCCACGAGGCCGGTATCACCCGATTTGCCCAGATCGCCGCCTGGACGAATGAGCAGGCCGCCGCGATGGACGCGCGGCTGGGCCTCAAGGGCAAGATCGAGAAAGAAGGCTGGATCGCACAGGCTGCGGACCTGGCCAAGGGCTAATCGAGAGGAGAAGACGACATGGCACACAAGAAAGCAGGCGGCTCCTCGCGCAACGGGCGCGACTCTGCCGGTCGCCGCCTCGGGGTTAAACTTTACGGCGGTCAGGCCGTCATTCCCGGCAATATCATCGTGCGTCAGCGCGGCACCAAGTTCTGGCCGGGTGAGGGCGTTGGCATGGGCCGGGATCATACGATCTTTGCCGTCGCCGAGGGCGCAGTGACCTTTCACAAGGGCCTGAAAGGGCGCACGTTCATTTCGGTTCTCCCGACGGCGGAGGCCGCGGAGTAAGCCGAGAGCCCGAGCGTTGACATCAGGGCGGGGGATCGGCGGCAGCCGGTCCCCCGTCTTTTTTCCGGGGGCAAATGCCCGAGGAGGTAAGCCATGAAGCATGACTCAATCGCCGCCCAACCCGTCATAAGGGCAGAGCGTTTCGTTTTGCGGCCGGTGCGTCAGTCGGATGCGGGTCTGCTGAACCTTTACGCCGGTGATCTGCGCGTGGCACGGTTCACCCGATCGTTGCCTCATCCGATGCCACCGGGAGCGACAGAGGCGTTTATCGCGCGGGCGCAAAATGGCGAGCGGTCCGAGGATGTCTGGGTAATGGATGGCGCCGAACGGGGCCTGTCAGAGGTTCTGGGGGTGATCGCTCTCAACCGGATGGATCGCAACCAGTCCGAGATCGGCTATTGGGTGGCCCCTGCCTTTTGGAATACCGGCATCGCCTCCGAGGCGGTCGGTGCGCTGATCGCGGCCAATCCCCAGAAGGCCGACACGATCTTTGCCGAGGTCTTTCAGGATAATCCGGGCTCGGCCCGGGTTCTGACCAATGCTGGGTTCGACTATATTGGCGATGCCGAGGCCTATTCGGTAGCGCGCGAGGCCAAAGTGGCGACCTGGACCTATCTCAAGCGGCTTGTCTGAGCCATGAACGCGGCGGACGATTTTCACATCGAGACGCCGCGCTTGACCCTGCGGCCTTTCGCCGGTGAAGATTTGCGTACGCTTGCCCGGATCGCAACCGATCCGCGCGTGGCGCCGATGATGGGAACGATTCCTGTCCCCTGGCCTGAACGAGAGATGCGGCTTTGGGTTGACAGGGCGCGTTTCCGGGGCACGGTGGGCTTTCGCCTGGCCATCGCCAAGCGGCAGGGTGGGGTGATCGGGACGATCGGGCTTGGCGGTGCACCGGCATCGCTGGCATACTTCCTTGATCCAGCGCACTGGGGGCGCGGCTATGCAACAGAGGCCGCTCGGGTTTTCCTAGCCGGGTGCTTCGCGCGCTTTCCCGGCCTCGACGTGGTCGGGGCGGATCATTACTTTGACAACCCCGCCTCTGGCCGTGTGCTGGAAAAACTGGGCTTTCGCCCAACGGGCCGAGGGATCGGCCATTCTCGCGCGCGGCTTGAGCCTGCGGCCAACATCCACTATCGCCTGTGGCGCTCTTCATTCGAGGCTCGACATGAAATTCCTTGACCTTGCACGGGTCCATATTCGTTCCGGTAGCGGCGGGAATGGCTGCGCCAGTTTCCGTCGTGAGAAATACATAGAATTCGGTGGTCCCGACGGCGGCGATGGCGGACGCGGCGGCGATGTCTGGGCCGAGGCGGTCGACGGGTTGAACACGCTGATCGATTTTCGGTACCAGCAGCACTTTTTTGCCCAGAACGGACGGCCCGGTCAGGGTCGTCAAAAGACCGGTGCCTCGGGCGATGACATCGTGTTGCGCGTGCCAGTGGGCACCGAGATCCTGGACGAGGACGAGGAAACCGTGATCGCCGACCTTACCGAGGTCGGCCAACGCGTCCTGCTGGCCCGCGGCGGCAATGGGGGATTTGGCAACCTGCATTTCAAGACCGCGACCAACCAGGCGCCGCGGCGGGCCAATTCCGGCCAGCCCGGGGTGGAGCGTACGATCTGGCTGCGTCTCAAGGTGATTGCCGATGCCGGGCTTTTGGGATTGCCCAATGCGGGCAAGTCGACTTTCCTGGCCGCGACCTCGAATGCGCGGCCCAAGATCGCGGACTATCCCTTTACCACGCTGCATCCAAACCTGGGCGTGGTGGGGATTGACGGCGTCGAATTCGTGATTGCGGACATTCCCGGCCTTATCGAGGGCGCACATGAGGGGCACGGGCTGGGCGATCGGTTCCTTGGCCATGTCGAACGTTGTGCGGTTCTGTTGCACCTGGTCGACGCGACCTCGGATGATGTCGCGGGCGATTGCCGCACCATCATCCACGAACTTGAGGCCTATGGCGGGCACCTCGCCGACAAGCCGCGCGTGACTGTTCTCAACAAGATCGATGCTTTGGACGAGGACGAGCGCCACGAGAAGAGGGCCGAGCTTGAGGCCGAAACGGGACAGCGCGTCCTGATGATGTCGGGCGTTTCGCGCGAGGGCGTCGCAGAGGTCTTGCGCGCGCTGCGGGCCGAGATTGACGAGGACCGACTGCGCCATGGTGATATGGACGAGGAGGACGCGCCGTGGCGTCCCTGAGTGATGCGAAACGCGTCGTAATCAAGATCGGATCGGCCCTGCTGGTCGATCGGACAAGGGGCAGCCTGCGCGATGACTGGTTGCGCGCGCTGGCCGAGGACGTGGCGATGCTCAAGGCGCGCGGCGTTGACGTGGTCCTGGTCTCGTCAGGCTCGATCGCGCTGGGTCGGGGGGCGCTGGGGCTGGGCTTTGGGGCGCTGGCGCTGGAAGAGTCACAGGCCGCTGCCGCCGTCGGTCAGATCCGTCTGGCGCGTGCCTATGAGGATTGTCTGGCCCCCCACGGCATCACCGCCGCGCAGGTATTGGTGACACTTGAGGATTCGGCCGATCGGCGGCGTTATCTCAACGCGCGGGCGACGCTGGAAACGCTTTTGTCTTATGGCGCTGTGCCGATCGTGAACGAAAACGATACGGTTGCCACCGATGAAATCCGTTTCGGCGATAATGACCGACTGGCGGCGCAGGTCGCCGTGACCGTCGGGGCCGATACAACGGTCCTTTTGTCCGACGTTGACGGATTCTACACCGCCAACCCTGCGCAAGACCCGGCTGCGCGCCGCTTTGACCTGATCGAGGACATCACCCCCGAGATAGAGGCGATGGCGGGCGATGCAGGCTCTGGGCTCAGCAAGGGCGGCATGAAGACCAAGCTCATGGCCGCCAAGACCGCGACCGGGGCGGGCTGTGCGCTGGTCATTACCCAGGGCGCGGCGCTGAACCCGATCCAGGCGCTTGAAAATGGCGCGCCCGCCACCTGGTTCCGCCCCAAGGGGGACCCGCAGGCCGCGCGCAAACGCTGGATCGCCTCGATGAAGCCCCAGGGCTTCGTCTCCATCGACGAGGGCGCGATGTCGGCGCTTCGGCGCGGTAAATCGCTGTTGCCGGCGGGTGTGACCGACGTGACTGGCGATTTCGGGCGAGGGGACCCGGTATCCATTCTTGGGCCGAACGGCGAGGGGCTTGGTTCGGGGCTGGCCCGGTATACGGGGGCCGAGGCTCGGCTGATACGGGGCTGCCGCTCGGGTGATATCGAGACGATCCTGGGCTATCCGGGGCGTGCGGCGCTGATCCACAGGGATGATATGGCAACATGACCGACACCAAAGACATTCCCGCACTGATGGCCGATCTGGGTGCGCGTGCCAAGCGTGCCGCCGCCGAACTGGCCTTTGCCAGCACCGAGGCCAAGGCCGCTGCGTTGAACGCCGCTGCGGAGGCGGTTCTTTCCAGGCAACAAGAGATCCTTTTGGCCAATGAAAAGGATATGGCCTTCGGTCGCGAAAAAGGGCTGAGCCCGGCCATGCTGGACCGGCTGCGGCTGGACGAGGGCCGAATTGCGGAAATCGTGCGGGGCCTGCGCATGGTGGCCGGCCAGCCCGATCCGGTGGGCGAGGTGATCGCCGAATGGGACATGCCCAGCGGGCTGCATATCCGCCGGGTCCGCACTCCCCTTGGCGTGATCGGGGTGATCTATGAAAGCCGCCCCAACGTTACGGCAGATGCGGGTGCGCTGTGCCTCAAGGCTGGGAACGCTGTGATCCTGCGCGGGGGCTCGGAAAGCTTCCATTCCTCAGGCGTTCTGCATGATTGCTTGGTGGGCGGGCTGCGCGCCGCCGGTTTGCCCGAGGATGCCATCCTGCGCGTGCCGACCCGCGATCGCGCGGCGGTCAGCGAGATGCTGGCCATGACCGATACGATCGACGTGATCGTGCCGCGTGGTGGCAAGGGTCTGGTCGGGCTGGTGCAGCGCGAGGCACGGGTGCCGGTCTTTGCCCATCTCGAGGGCATCGTGCATGTCTATGTCGATAAGGGTGCCGATCCGAAAAAGGCGTTGGACGTGGTGCTGAATGCCAAGACCCGCCGCACCGGCATCTGCGGCGCGGCGGAATGCCTGCTCATCCATCGCGACGTGGCGGCCACCCTGGGCGCCGAGCTGGTCGCCGCGCTGGTGGCCGCGGGGGTGCGGGTGCATGCAGATGAGGTGCTGGCCAAGCTGCCCGGCACTGTTCCCGCCACCGATGCGGATTGGGGGCGCGAATACCTGGACATGGATATCGCCGCTAAGGTCGTCGATGACATCGACGCCGCGATCGCCCATATCCGAATCCACGGATCTGGCCATACCGACGCGATCCTGACCGAGGATGATGCCGCCGCCGCGCGGTTCTTCGAACGGCTGGACAGCGCGATCTTGATGCGCAACGCCTCGACCCAGTTCGCCGACGGTGGAGAGTTCGGGATGGGCGCCGAGATCGGGATCGCGACTGGCAAGCTGCACGCGCGCGGGCCGGTAGGGGCGGTGCAGTTGACCAGTTTCAAATATCTGGTCGAGGGGGATGGAACGACCCGGCCCTGAGCGTGTAGAATTCGACCGCGAAACCGTCATCATGCCGCGACAGTTTCAGACCGCATCCCGCCTCGGTCACCGCCACGGGAAGCAAGGCGAATTGCACCTCGGCCGGACGCAGGGCAATCTCTGGCACTGCGGTCCGGGTCAGGGGGTCCCATAGCTCGCTCGGCATCGCGATGCGTGGTCCGTCCCCCGCGATCCGCACTTGGCCCTGTCCAACCGTCACATCAAGCCTGCCGCCGCGGGGCAGGGCGGTTTCGGCGCACATCACCGCAAGGATCAGCGCCTTTGCAATTGGCCGCGATACCGAAACCGGCATCGCGGTCCTGACCGAGACCCGTCCCGCCAAATACAAGCCCGCAAGCCCGCCCTCGATTTCGTCCCGAGCGATATCCGCCCCGCCGGTCGCGGTGCCAAAGGCCAACCGCATCATCCGCAGGCGAGCAGTCGCGCTGGACAGGCTTTCCGCGATCAGTGCGGTTTCCTGGCTGTTGGCCAGCGCGGAGTGGCACATCGACAGAAGTTCCATGCCATTGCCAATCGCGCCAAGCGGGTTAACTAGGTCGTGGCAAATCCTTGAACCGACCAGGGCCGTGACGTCATTCATTCCCCGCCCTCCCGAAACAGGAGCCGTCCGATGCAGCCCCTAAACACCATCCTCGAACCCGGCATGATCGTGCGCCATCCGGGCCAGCCCGATTGGGGGCCGGGGCAGGTGCAATCCGTGATCGGGGCGCGAATCACGGTCAATTTCCGCGAGGCGGGCAAACAGGTGATAGATGGGACGCGTGTGGAACTCATGCCGGTACATAATCCATAGCTCGATATGACCCGAAGCTTTGCGCAAGTGTGTTAACAGTGCCTTAACGCCACTGTCCCCGCGTCAGGGCGTACTGTTGCAACCCGGTTGCTTGCCGCCTAGAAGGCGCGCTGTGGCCTTGAAACCGGCGCGAGCCTCCCTGATGCACCTGCCCGACGATCATTTTCAGCTCAAGCTGGCCGAGAACGAGGCCGACCTGCGTGCTGCACAGCGATTGCGTTACGAAATCTTCGTCGCCGAGCTTGGTGGCGACGGACCGCTTGTCGATCATGCCGCGCGGCTGGAACGCGACGATTACGATCCCTATTACGATCACCTTTTGCTGATCGATACCCGGCGCGAGCCCGATGACCGCGTGGTCGGGGTGTACCGGCTGTTGACCTGTGAAGGGGCCGAGCGACTGGGCCGGTTCTATACAGAGGATGAATACGACCTGACCCCTCTCAAGAACAGCGGTCGCCGGCTTCTGGAACTGGGACGGTCCTGCGTGCATCGCGACTATCGGGGCGGTACGGCGTTGTTCCATCTCTGGAACGGGCTTGCCGATTACGTTCTCGACCGCCGGATCGAGGTTCTTTTCGGCGTTGCCAGCTTTCATGGCACAGACGCCGCCGCGCTGGCTGAACCGTTGTCTTATCTGCACCATCATTTCCTCGCCCCCGTGCCATTGCGTGTGCGGGTGCGTCCGGAACAGTGCCAGGCCATGGACCTGCTGCCCGAGGCCCAGATCGACCGCAAGCGCGCCATGCTGGCGATGCCGCAACTGATAAAGGCTTATCTCAGGTTGGGCGGCTTCGTTGGCGAGGGGGCATTCATCGACCATGCCTTCAACACGACCGATGTCTGCCTTGTCATGGATACCGCGCGGATGAACCAGAAATCCCGCGCCCGTTACACGCGGGGGCGCGGATGACCCCATGGCAGGGTCCGCCACCGCCCGTTGTGCCGCAAAAGGGGGCGGGCGACTGGCTGCGTATCCTGTGGCGCGGCACGGCGCTTGGCATCGTGACCTTCGGCTGCCTGTTGCTGTTGCTGGTCGTGCGATTGATCGAACGTCCGATTTTCGGCTGGCATCGACCGGTGACCCCCTTCATCACGCAATTTGTCTGCCGGATGGCCTTTGTTATCCTTGGCATTCGACACATTGTGCGTGGACGACAGATGCGCGAACGCGGGGCCGTGGTGGCCAATCACGGCTCTTGGTTGGACATATTCACGCTCAACGCGCGTAAGCGGATCTATTTCGTATCCAAGGCAGAGGTGGCCGACTGGCCCGGTATCGGCTGGCTTGCGCGGTCCACCGGCACACTGTTTATCAATCGCGACCGGCGCGACGCGCGCGCCCATAACGGCCTGTTCGAGGAAAGGTTGAAGGCCAATCACAAACTGTTGTTCTTTCCCGAGGGCACCACGACTGACGGTTTGCGTGTCCTGCCTTTCAAAACAACGCTTTTTGCGGCGTTCTTTGCCGATGACCTGCGCTATATCCTGCATATCCAGCCGGTTACTGTGGTCTATACCGCGCCGCGCGGCCAGCATCCTGCGTTTTACGGATGGTGGGGCGATATGGGCTTCGGGGAACACCTGCTCAAGGTGCTTGCGGCCAAGCGGCAAGGCTCTGTCGAGGTGATCTATCACCCCCCCTTGCGGGTGGCAGATTTTGCCGACCGCAAGGCATTGGCGAAAGCCTGCGAAGAGTCGGTGCGCAGCGGCCTGTCCGCCTGAGGCACGGTATCTTGCGGCAACGATGTCCTCAAACTGCCGCGATCAGGCGTCCTAGGGCTGCGACGGCATCCTCTTGTCGCCAGATTTCCTCGCCGAAGGCAAAGAAATCGGTGACCGGGGCCAGCCGCGCGACGCAATCCTCGTCCAGCGCCCCCTCGGCCACCACGGGCAGTTCGATCACCTCGGACCACCAGGCGAACAACTCTTGCGGGGCGAGCGTACCATCGCCCAAACCGCTTTGTCCCACCGGCCCGAAAGAAACGTAATCGGCGCCCGCCTCGCCCGCGTTCAGCCCGTCATGGCGTGAGGCCCCGCAAAACGCCCCGATGATCGCATCACTGCCAAGGGCTTCGCGCGTCTTGCGAACGCGCCGCGCGCCATCGGGCAGGTGAACCCCGTCCAGCCCCAGCCGCTCGACCAGCGCGATATGGCTGTCGATCACCAGCGGGATGTCACGGGCATGGACAATCTCGCGCAAGGTGTCCGCCGCGCGCGCCACGGCATCCTCGTCGGCACTGGCCATGCTCAGGCGCATGCAGGCGATGGGATGTGCGTCCAGCACCGCGGCCAGCCTCTCGGAAAAGGGGGCCAGCGCAAAGGCGGGTGGCGTGACGAGATAGATTTGCGGCAGCTCACGGTCGGCCATGGCGTCTCTCCGGTCTTTCGTGGTTCGCTGCTATAGCCGGACTCGAGGCGCTTGACCATGGCTTGCACCCACGCGTATCACCCCGGCCCATGTCTGATGCGAATGATCCCATGATGCAGCAACCCGCCTTTGTCCTCGTGCGTCCGCAAATGGGCGAGAATATCGGAGCTGCCGCGCGGGCGATGTGGAATTTCGGCCTTGAGAGGATGCGCATGGTCGATCCGCGTGACGGCTGGCCCAATCCACGCGCCGTGGCGCTTGCCAGCGGGGCAGGGCGATTGCTAGACGAGGCGGGGATCTTCGACAGCCTGGCCGACGCGGTGGGCGACTGTGACTATGTCTTCGCGACCACCGCACGGGGGCGCGGCCTGACCAAGCCGGTCGTTACCCCCGAACGCGCGATGGAACAGGCGCGCGCCATGATCGGACAAGGGCGCCGCGTCGCCGTCCTGTTCGGCCCAGAGCGCGCGGGCCTTGAAAACGACGATATCGTGCGGGCTAACGCGATCATATCGGTGCCGGTAAATCCCGGTTTCGCCTCGCTGAATCTTGCCCAATGCGTGTTGCTGACCGCCTATGAGTGGCGTCGTCAATCGTCCGGCATCCTGCCCGAGCGGATGGAGATGGCGGGTGCCGAACCTGCCAGCGCGCTGGAGGTCGAAAAGCTGGCCGAACATTACGAAACCCGCTTGGACGAGGCCGGGTTCTTTTTCCCTCAGACAAAGGCCGAGGGCATGAAGCGCACCCTGCGCAATCTCTGGAGCCGGATGCCGCTGACCCGATCCGACGTACAGGTTTTTCACGGGATGTTGCGGCAGTTGACCCGTCGCCCGGGCGGCGAGCAGTGACTTGCGACTGCGTCGCCGCGGGCCTAGTCTGCGCGCGAAGGACGGAGGGCGGCCGATGAGCAAGACCCGCAATATTTTCGAGGATGTCGGCACCGATGCACCGCGGGAACGCCCCGTGGTTCAGCCCGGTGCGATCGACCGCGCCGCGCGATCGGGGGCGCGTGGGGTCGTGCGACTATGGCTTGGGTCGATTTTCTTTGCGCTGGCCGCCATGCTGATCGGCGCGGCGATTTCCCGGCTCCTGGGCCAGGGCGTTACGCTGCGCGGCGGCCTTCCGCTATATGGCACGCTGCCGCCGATGGATGCCCAGGCCTGGCTTGCGGCCTTCGATCGTTATCTCGCGGGGCTGCCGCCGGAGGCGCCGCCGGCCATCTCCGACCTTGCCGCGTTCCAGCGCGCTTTCTGGTGGGAATGGGGGGTCAGGCAGGCCGGCACCCTTGCCGCCGCGCTCTGGGCTCTCGGGATCATGGGCATGTCGGTGCCGCGCTTCATGCCCAAGGGCTGGGGCCTGCGTCTGGCAGGGATCGGCGCGCTGCTTGCCTTGATCGGGCTGGCCGACTGGGCGCTGGGGCCGGCGGGGCATGTGCCCGCCCTACTCGACGCGCCATCGCTTCGGGTGGCGGCGATGAGCGGGATTGGATTTGTTTCGCTTGGCCTGATCGCGTGGTACATCCTGAAGCTTGGCAGATCCGAGGCGGCGCTGATGCAAGCGCGCCGTGCGCGCGATGCCAGGGCTTTTGGACTGTCAACGGTCGTGATGCACCTGGTGTTCGCGCAAATCCTGTTCGGGGCGCTTCTGGCGGGTCGCGATTCGGGGCGCGGCTTTGTTGACTGGCCGCTCATGGGGGGGCATGTTTTGCCGCCCGGCATTTGGGCGATGACGCCCGGCTGGCACAACCTCTATGACAATCCTGTTTTGGCAGAATTCGTTCACCGCGGGCTCGGCTATCTGTTGGTCCTGGTGGGGACCATTGCCTGGGTCAGGGGGCGCAAGAACGTCCATCGGCGCACCCGCATGGCGTTTCACTGGATGGCGGTTATGCTATTCGGGCAGGTGGTTCTGGGTATCGGCAGCGTTCTTTACGGCGCGCAGTGGCATATCGTGCTGGCGCATAACCTGGGCGCGGTGGCCCTGGTCGTTCTGGTTCTTCGGGCGCGATTTTTGGCGCGATACCCGTTTCAACAATCCATCCGGGGGTAGGGCATGACCGCCTATCACGATCTGATTGCATTCCAGCGCGAGACAGAGGCATTGGCGCTGGTTGCCGGCCGTCTGGGCTGGGACCAGGAGACGATGATGCCCAGGGGCGCGGCGCATCAGCGGGCCGAGGAAATCGGAGCGTTGGAAACGGCCCTTCACCGTCGCCGTACCGATCCGCGGGTGGGCGAGTGGCTGGCCGCGCTGGAGGGCGAAGCCCTTGACGATGTGGCCCGCGCCCAGGTTCGCCACATCCGCCGAGGCCATGAGCGCGCGACTCGGCTGCCGGACACCCTGTCGGCAGAGCTGGCGCGCGTGACCAGCCGCGCCCAGGGCATCTGGGCCGAGGCGCGTGCGGCTGATGACGTGGCCCATTTCATGCCAACCCTGCGCGAGGTGGTCCGTCTCAAACGAGAAGAGGCTGCGGCCTTGGCGCAGGGGGGCGATCCATACGATGCGCTTCTGGACGATTACGAACCCGGCGCGACCGGCGCTGGTCTGGCCGCGATGTTCGACCGGATGCGTCCGCGCCTGGTGGAGTTGCGCGAACGCGTGATGGGAGCGCAACGCGCCCCCGCGCCGTTGATGGGCCGTTTTGAAACCGAGGGCCAGATGGGGCTTGCCCGTGAAATCGCGTCTCATTTCGGCTATGACTGGCGGCATGGCCGGCTGGACCGGTCTGTGCATCCCTTTACCTCGGGCTCTGGCACGGATGTTCGGATCACAACGCGGGTCGATGAATCCGATCCGTTGAACTGTCTCTATTCGACCCTGCACGAGGTTGGGCACGGCACCTATGAGCAGGGCATCGATCCAGCCTACCTGTTGACGCCGCTGGGCAATGGCGTGTCGATGGGCGTGCATGAAAGCCAGAGCCGGATCTACGAGAACCAGCTTGGCCGATCCCGTGCCTTTTGCGGCTGGCTGTTCGGGCGGATGGGTGAGGTTTTCGGCCTGGCGGGCGCAGCGGATGCCGAAGCATTTTACGCCTCGGTGAACCGGGTGCATTCGGGATATATCCGTACCGAGGCGGACGAGGTTCATTACAATCTGCACATCATGCTGCGCTTTGATTTGGAGCGCGAATTGATCGCCGGCCTGCTGGAAGCAGATGACCTCGAAGAGGCATGGAATACGCGGTTCGAGGCCGATTTCGGCGTCGCGGTCGACAAACCCTCGAACGGGGTGTTGCAGGATGTCCACTGGTCGGTGGGGCTTTTCGGATATTTCCCGACCTATAGCTTGGGCAATGTCTATGCGGGCTGTCTTCATACTGCGCTCAGGGCCGCGGTTCCGACGCTGGAGGATGACCTCGCGCGTGGCCATGCCGAATCTGCAACCGCCTGGCTGCGCGAGACCGTTCAACGTCATGGCGGGCTTTACCAGCCGGCCGAGCTGATCGAGAGAGCCTGTGGGTTCGCACCGCATGAGGGGCCGCTGCTTGACTATCTCGATACAAAGTTCGGCGCGCTTTACGGGGTATAGGCGGGCGCAGGCTGGCGCAGTTCCAAGCCGAATGGTAGAACGCGCACCATGACGATGCTTGATAGTTTTCTTCGCGCAATACGCGATAGCGCCCGGCGCGTTGCCTTTTCGGTGCTGGCCGGTATCCTGCGTGACCGCGGCCGCGAACAGATCGAGGCGCGGATCTCTGAGCGTCCTCCCTTCGAACAGACGCTGATCGTCGCCGCGGTGCTGGCCGCCCTGTTCCTGACCAGCCTGATCTTTGCCCAAGGGGGGCTGATCGGGCTGTTGGTCTTTTTCCTATTGGTCATTTTTCTGATCCAATAGCGCGCTCACATTCGTTTGAAGTCACCGTGAAGGCGCGTAATTTATACGTCGGATCAAGGGGTTGCCGATGCGTATGCCCATGTATACTTTTGAAAACAAAGAAATTTCCACCCTCCGGTGATCCAGCCCGAAAAACGGCCCGTATCCCTTGCACAACCACCAAACAGGAAAGGGAACAGACAATGGATATCATCGGCCCCCTGATGCTCGGCACGCTCGGCTTCGTCGTTGCCTTCGCCTACATCAACATGCGCCAGACCGAAGAAAAACTGGCCGAAACTCGTCGCCGCAAGGCGCAGGCCGCCGCAAAGGCGTTTGCGGCCGAGTAACCTTCACAGGATCGGGGCCGGTGCGGATCGCTCGGCCCCGATCAGCAGGTTCAGCGCCGCCAATCCGGGGCGCGCTTTTCCAGGAACGCAGAAATGCCTTCGTTTGTATCGCGCCACATCATGTTTTCGACCATTGCAGCGCCGGCGTGCGCATAGGCCGCGTCAATTCCCATTTCGATCTGGTCATAGAACGTCCGCTTGCCGATCCGCACGGCCGGGTTCAACTTTGCGGCAATCTTTTCGGCTAGCTTGAGCACCTCTTCGTCAAGATTTTCATGCGGTACGGCGTGGTTGATCAGGCCAAGGGCTTCGGCGCGGCCGGTTTCGATGAACTCGCCCGTCGTCAGCATCTCGAACGCGTGCTTGCGCGGGATATTGCGCGACAACGCAACCATGGGGGTCGAACAGAACAGCCCGATATTCACGCCGTTCACGCCGAATCGTGTACCCTCTGCCGCGACGGCCAGATCGCAGGCGGCCACCATCTGGCAGCCCGCCGCGGTGGCGATCCCGTGCGGAGCGGCGATCACGGGTTGGGGCAGGCGCATCAATCCGGTCATGACGCGCGCACAACGCATGAACAGGTCGGCGAAATAGGCCTGTCCACCATCCTCGGTCTGACGCCCGGCTTGCATTTCCTTCAGGTCGTGACCGGCGCAGAACACCTTGCCGTTGCCTTTCAGGATCACCACCCGCGTCTCTTGGTCTCCTGACAAGGCGTCGATCTGGCCTTGCAGCGCGGCCAGCATCGCGTCCGACAGCGCGTTCAGCCGTTCGGGTGCGTTCAGCGTCAGCGTGGCAATGCCGCTTTTGTCGTCGCGTAACAGAATATCGCTCATCTTGTTTCTCCTCCCCGTTTCCCGGCAGACTACGCGCCAAAGGGAGGATGGAAAAGAGCATGGATCTACAGATGGATGCCGCGGCGCTGACCGCGTTCATGGAACGGGAATTCCCGCAGGTGGCCGCCGACTTCGTGATCGAGGGGGTGTCGCCGATGCAACTGTGCATGCGCATGCCCGTGGCCGAGCGGCATTTGCGTCCCGGCGGCACGGTGTCCGGTCCCTCTATGTTTGCATTGGCCGATGTTGGAATCTACCTGGCGGTATTGGCAATGATCGGCCCCAAGGCTCTGGCGGTGACCACGAACTGTTCCATCGACTTCATGCGCAAACCGGCGGCGGGCAAGGATCTGATCTGCGAGGCGCGGCTTCTGAAACTGGGCCGCGTGCTGGCGGTGGGGGACGCTCTGATCCGGTCAGAGGGGATGGACGGTGTCGTCGCGCGCGCCAGCCTGACCTATTCGATTCCGCCGCGCTGAGGGGCGTTGACGTGGGCGGCGCCATGGCCTAGCCCGACGCCATGGCACGCGCACCGCTTTTGCAACTCAACGATATTTCTCTGACCTTCGGGGGGAATCCGGTGTTTGCCGGGTTGGATCTCGTCGTGCAGCCGGGCGACCGGCTGGCGCTGGTGGGCCGCAACGGGTCGGGTAAATCCACCTTGATGAAGGTAATGGCCGGGCTGGTGGAACCAGACGCGGGCGCGCGCATCCTGTCGCCGGGTACCAGCACCGGCTACATGGAACAGGAACCGGATCTCTCGGGCTTTGCCACGCTCGGCGATTTCGCGGCCAGCGACCTGGCCCATGGCGAGGAATACCGCGTCGAGATGGTTGCCGAGGGGCTCAAGCTCGATCCGGCCACGCCGGTTGCGACCGCATCGGGCGGCGAGCGCCGGCGCGCGGCGCTGGCCAAGCTGCTGGCCGAGGCGCCTGAACTGATGCTTTTGGACGAACCCACGAACCACCTCGACATCGAGGCGATTGGCTGGCTTGAGGCCCAGTTGGCCGAAACGCGCTCGGCCTATGTGCTGATATCGCACGACCGGGCTTTCCTGCGCGCCTTGACCCGCGGTACGCTGTGGATCGACCGGGGTGCGGTGCGCCGCCAGGACCGGGGCTTTGCCCATTTCGAAGAGTGGCGCGACAAGGTCTGGGCCGACGAGGATGAGGCCCGTCACAAACTGGACCGCAAGATAAAGGCCGAGGCCCGCTGGGCGGTTGAGGGCATTTCGGCCCGGCGCAAGCGCAACCAGGGTCGGGTGCGTAACCTGGCCGCGCTGCGCGAGGAACGCGCGGGTATGATACGTCGCCAAGGCGCCGCCGCCATGGCCCTGGAGGGCGGGTCGCAATCGGGCAAGCGCGTGATCGAGGCGCGGGGGATTTCCAAGCGCTTTGGCGACCGGACGATCCTGCGCGAGTTCAGTCTGCGCATTCATCGCGGGGAACGGGTTGCCTTCGTGGGGCCAAACGGGGCGGGCAAGACCACCTTGTTGAAAATTCTGACCGGCGATTTGCCCCCCGATACCGGCGAGGTCAAGCTGGGCACCAACCTGCAAATGGCGATTTTCGATCAAAACCGCGCGGCCCTGGACCCCGAGATGAGCCTTTGGGACAGCCTGACCGGCGATCTGGATATGCGCGTTTCGGGCCGTGCCGATCAGGTGATGGTGCGCGGCCAGCCGCGGCATGTCGTAGGATATCTCAAGGACTTCCTGTTTGACGAAGCACAGGCACGCGCGCCTGTGCGTTCCTTGTCGGGCGGCGAACGGGCGCGGCTGTTGCTGGCCCGGATCATGGCGCGGGAAAGCAACCTGTTGGTCTTGGACGAACCGACCAACGACCTGGACGTTGAAACCCTGGACTTGTTGCAGGAATTGCTGTCCGATTACGAGGGTACCGTCCTGCTGGTCAGCCATGACCGCGACTTTCTCGACCGCGTGGCCTCGACCACCATCGCGATGGAAGGTGACGGTCGTGCCGCGGTCTATGCCGGAGGCTGGTCTGACTACCAGGCACAGCGCAAAGCACACCAGATGCCGGAAGTCATAGAAAAACCAAATCGTTCCGGGCCAAAGTCTAGGTCAAGTGAAAGAAATGACCCACAAGGGCTTAGTTTTACACAAAAGCATCGGCTAGAGGTGTTGCCCGCTGAAATTGAACGGCTGGAGGCCGAGATCGCCAAGCTGGAAGAATTCCTTTCCGACCCCGAGTTGTTCACCCGAGAGCCGGCAAAGTTCGAAAAGGCAAGCAGCGCCCTGATTCAGCGTCAGACAGCGCTTGCCGCAGCCGAAGAGGAATGGCTGGATCTTGCGCAAAAGGCTGAGGGCTGAACGCCCTCATTTCATCCTCAACGCACCATCGAGCCGGATCACCTCGCCGTTCAGATAGCAGTTCTGCACGATGTGCATGACAAGGGCCGCGAATTCCGCCGGTTCGCCCAGTCGCGGGGGCGCGGTCACGTCGGCAGCGAGCGCGTCCATTACCTCCTGACCCAGCCCCTCGAGCATCGGGGTTCGGAAGACACCGGGCGCAATGGCCATGACGCGGATTTTCAGGCTGGCAAGGTCGCGCGCCAGCGGTAAGGTCATCGCCGCGATTCCACCCTTCGAGGCCGCATAGGCCGCTTGACCCTTCTGGCCGTCAAAGGCCGCGACGGAGGCCGTGTTTACGATCACGCCCCGGCAACCGTCGCGATCATCGGCATTGCCTGCCATTTCGGCCGCGGCCAGGCGCAGAACGTTGAAACTTCCAATCAGGTTGATTTCCACTGTCTTGCGAAAGCTGTCCAGCGCATGCGGACCCGACCTGCCCAACGTGCGTTCAGCGGTGGCGATGCCTGCGCAGTTGATGCAGGCGGTGATGCCGCCCATTTGCGTGCTGGCCTCGCTGATGGCCTGCGCAACCGATGTGGCATCGGTCACATCAACCGGCAGGAATCCGGCACCGATTTCCGAAGCAAGCGCCGCCCCCCCGGCGACATCGCGATCAAGGATCGTCACCGCCGCCTCTGCATCGCATAACGCGCGTGCCGTCGCGGCACCCAGCCCCGAGGCTCCCCCGGTAACGATCGCCTTTGTTTCACTGATCTGCATGTGCATCCCTCCCGTGAATATCGGCGACCAGAGCTAGCCGCGAGTGGCACGCCTTGTCCAGCCGGTTGCAACGGCGCGGGGGCGCTCATGTCCATGTCAGGTCATGCAGGATGGCCGGTATCATCACCATATCGGCCGACGCTGTGCCCTTGCCCCCCCGTATTCCCATCACGCGCCAGATATGCAAGAACCGCCGCGAAACGCGCGAGAGAGTTGGACGCCATGACCGAGATCAGCCTCTACAATACCCGCACCCGCCGGAAGGAGCGGTTCGATCCCATCAACCCCGACAATGTGCGGATGTATGTCTGTGGTCCCACGGTCTATGACCGGGCGCACCTGGGTAACGCACGCCCGGTGGTGGTGTTCGACGTCCTGTTCCGCCTGTTGCGCCATGTCTATGGACCAGATCATGTCACTTATGTACGCAACTTCACCGATGTGGACGACAAGATCATCGCGCGGGCCGATGAAAACGGGCGACCCATCGAGGAGATCACCGCCGAAACCACGCAATGGTTCCTTGAGGATATGGGCGCGCTGGGCGCGCTGGAACCAACCTACATGCCGCGTGCGACCGCCTATATCGGCCAGATGATCGCCATGATCGAGGTGTTGATCGCAAAGGGTCACGCCTATGCCGCAGATGGCCATGTCTTGTTCGACGTTCGCAGCTATCGCGATTACGGCGCGCTTTCAGGGCGATCGGTGGACGACATGATCGCCGGTGCGCGCGTCGAGGTGGCACCGTATAAACGTGATCCGATGGATTTCGTCCTTTGGAAACCGTCGACGGATCATCAGCCGGGCTGGGACAGTCCCTGGGGGCGCGGGCGTCCGGGCTGGCATATCGAGTGCTCGGCGATGTCGCGAGAGTTGCTAGGAGAAAGTTTCGATATTCACGGCGGCGGCAACGACTTGACATTTCCCCACCATGAAAACGAGATCGCGCAAAGCTGCTGTGCCCATCCGGGTAGCGATTTCGCGCGTTACTGGTTGCATAACGAGATGTTGCAGGTCGAAGGCCGGAAAATGTCCAAGTCTCTGGGCAATTTCTTTACCGTACACGATCTGTTGGAACAGGGTGTGCCGGGCGAGGTGATCCGCTTTGCCTTCTTGTCCACGCATTACCGCAAGCCGATGGACTGGACGGCGGAAAAGGCGCGGGAGGCGGAGGTGGTTCTACGCAAGTGGCGCGCCATTGCCGATGGGGTCGAACCATCAACACCAAGCCAGGCGGTATTGGATCGCTTGGCTGACGATCTGAACACGGCGGGCGCCATGGCCGAACTGCACAGACTCGCCAACCTGCTTCAATCTTGGGAAGGCGGGGCGGCTTTGCCTGATTTCGATGTAGCTTCTGCCCATGGCGAGTTCGTGGCCTCTGCGCGGCTTCTGGGATTGTTGACCGAGGAACTTTCTGGATGGGAACGGGCGTCCTCGGATCTTTCACCATTGACTGAGAAACTATCGTTGGCGCGGGTCAAGGCCATGACCACAAAGGATTTCAGTGAGGTCGATCGCCTAAAGGCCGCGCTTGTTTCAGCCGGCGTCGAGGTACGTATGTCCAGGGATGGCGTCGAACTTGTCCCCGGTCCCGACTTCGACCCCTCGGGGCTGGATAGGCTGGAATGATGTCCCGCGCCCCAAAATCGCGCCAACTCGACCGAGGATGGCAGTGTTCAGGCCGTGATGCACCAGGCATGACGATGTACCGGGCATGACGTTACAAGCCTGCGCCGAGATCGTGCGGCGTGGCGATCCCGACCGCTTTCGCGTCGCGATGGCCGCACCCTTGACGGCGCGCGCGCGGCTCTTGCCGCTTTTCGCTTTCAATGTCGAGGTGGCGCGCGCCCCGTGGGTCAGCAGCGAGCCCATGATCGCCGAGATGCGCCTCCAATGGTGGCGAGATGTTTTGGCAGAGATCGTCGAGGGCGGCAAGACACGCCGCCACGAGGTGGCCGAGCCGCTGGCGGAGGTTCTGTCACCGGCTGATGCGCGGGCGCTTGACGCCTTGGTCCTGGCGCGGCGCTGGGATGCCTATCGTGAACCTTTTGCCGATCAAGCCGCTTTGGAGAGGCATATCGAGGCAAGCGCGGCAACCCTTCTGGTCGTGGCTGCACGCGTGCTGGGTGCGCGCAGCGGCCTCTCGACGCTGCATGAGCTGGGTTATGCGATGGGGCTGGCCAATTGGTTGATCGCTGTTCCCAAGCTTGAGGAACTTGGGCGTATCCCGCTGATCGACGGACGACCAGAGGCGGTATCGGCGCTGGCCCGCGCCGGGGCGGAGCGGCTGGCGCGGGTCCGGGCTGCGCGTGATGTCATTCCTGCCGCCGCGATCCCGGCCGCACGCATGGCATGGCGTGCAGATCCCGTCTTGCGGCGCGCGGCTCAAAGTCCAGAACGGGTTGCTGCCGGCAGGCTGGAGGTTTCGGAATCCGCCCGGCGCGCCGCCTTTCTGTGGCGGGCCATGGCCGGGCGCTGGTAATAGCTTTACGGAACAAACCGTCTCTGCTTTCAAAGCAGTTAGGGGATGATTCTCGTGTATTTCGTTCCCTCGAGCGAGGCGCCGATGATCAGGCCCTGCTGTCCGAAAATCAGCGCGATCACCGGGTCAAGCGCGGTCATCGTGCGCGCAGAGAGGTTTCCGCCCTGGTCGCGGACCGCGTATTCGATATCGCCGCCCGCCGACCAGCCCGCCCCTGCGCGGAACTCGCGCAGTGCCTCGGGTGTCATGAAAAACAGTGCATGGGCATATTGTTGTGCCCCGATCTGAAAGCCAAAGCTGGCCTGCGTGGCAGAGTAATAATCCACCGTCACGTTATCGACCCGCAGCGCCCCGCGCCCATAGGCCCCGCCAACGCCCAGCCCGGCCTTGGTGATCAGTGGCATCCACAGGATACCCTGGGCCTTTTCAGCGAGTGTCTGCGTGTCGGGATAGCGCATGAACAGGTAATCGCGCGTGGCGTCGACCCGGCTGTCTATGGTGTAGCTTCCGGTGCTGCCCACACCGTTGCCGCAGGCCGAGAGAGCCGTCGCAGCGCCCGCTGCCGCGATAAATCTGCGGCGGGATACCCCGCCTGCCATCTTGCCGTCTTGCATTGCTCGTGCCTCTTTGCATTAGGCCTTTGGGACCGATTGCAAGAACTATAATCTGCCCCGCACCCTTTGTCACCGGGGCACGGGGCGGATGGGCAAGTTCACGCCCGGTCTAGACGGCGTTCAGAACACGGGCGGCTTGGGGGGCGAAATAGGTGAGAATGCCATCGCAACCAGCCCGCTTGAAACTCATCAGGCTTTCCATCATCACCTTTTCGCGGTCGAGCCAACCGTTTTGGGCGGCTGCCATCAGCATCGCGTATTCGCCCGAGACCTGGTAGGCATAGGTCGGCACGCCGAACTCGTCCTTCACGCGGCGACAGATGTCGAGATAGGGCATGCCCGGCTTGACCATGATCATGTCGGCGCCCTCCATCAGGTCGCGCTCGACCAGGCGGATTGCCTCGTCGGAATTGGCCGGGTCCATCTGGTAAGTCTTCTTGTCGCCCTTGAGCGCACCGCTGGCCCCCACGGCATCGCGGAACGGCCCGTAAAAGGCCGAGGCGTATTTCGCGGTATAGGACATGATCGTGACGTCCGAATGCCCGGCCTTTTCCAGCGCCGCGCGCATCGCGCCGATCCGGCCGTCCATCATGTCCGAGGGGCCCAAGATGTCGGCGCCGCATTCGGCCTGAGCCAGCGCCATCTTGACCAGCGCCTCGACGGTTTCGTCGTTGACGATGATCCCGTCGCGCACGATGCCATCATGGCCGTTGGCGTTGTAGGGGTCCAGCGCGATATCCGTCATCACGGCGATATCGGGCACCGCGGCCTTGATCGCGCGGATCGTGCGGTTGGACAGGTTGTCGGGGTTCCACGCCTCTTCGCAGGCCTCCGTCTTCAGGGAGGGGTCGGTATAGGGGAACAGGCAGATCGCCGGGATGCCGAGGGACGCCGCCTCCTCGGCGGCCTTGACCGCCAGATCGACCGAGCGGCGCACCACGCCCGGCATCGAGGGCACCGGTTCCTCGATATTCTCGCCGTCGCGAATGAAGATCGGCCAGATCAGGTCGCCCGTGGTCAGCGTGGTTTCGCGCACGAGGTCGCGCAGGGCTGGTGTGCGGCGGGTGCGGCGCAGGCGGGTGGTGGGGAAGGGCGCGACGGTGGGACGCATTGGGCATGTCTCCTTCAACAATTCGACCGACTGGGTTACACGGATCGCGCGCTATCTCAAGTGCGGGATTCGTCCCCCCGCAGCACGATTGGCGCGGGCACAACGGAGCACCTTACCTTGAACTGGTACGAGAATGTCTATGAGCTTATCGACATGCGGTCGTTCTCGAACCTGTGGTACTGGATCGCGCTTGCGGTGACATGGTCGACGGCCAGCCACTGGGTTCTGGGCGTTCCATATGACATGGTGCAGCGTGCCCGCGTGCATGGCGGGCAGGCCGCCGCTGATGTTGCGGCGCTTGTGGCCATCAACACGCGTCGTATCCTGTTCATCGCGCGCGAGGCAGGTATCTGGATCGTGGCGCTTGGCGGGTTCGGGGGGTCACTGTTGCTGACGCTTGGATTTGGCTATGGCTCTGAATTCTGCCAGGCCGTGTTCCTTCTGGGGGCGCCCTTTGCCTTGGTCAGCCTGATCTCGGTGCGCACGGCGCACCTGATAGAACGGCGCGCCCCCGTCGACGAGGCGCTTTACCGGATGCTGCGGATGCACCGGTTGAGCGTTCAATTCGTCGGGATCGTGTCCATTTTCGTCACGGCCATGTGGGGCATGTGGCAGAACATGCAGATCGGCGTTCTGGGCGGTTGACCCGGATCGCCCCCCACCTTAACTGAGCCGCCCATGTCCGAGCCCATGCACATTACCGCCGGAGGCGCGCCCGAAGGTTTCGACGCCCGGCTTCTGGCCCGAGAGGTCGACCGTAGCGGCGCGCCCGTATTGCATATCGCGCGCGACGACAGGCGGTTGGTGGCGATGCGCGCGGCGCTTGCGTTTTTTGCCCCCCAAGTGGTGGTCCTGGAATTCCCAGCCTGGGATTGCCTGCCCTATGACCGTGTCTCGCCCAATCCAGATACCGAGGCCGCGCGGATGGCGACGCTGGCCGCGCTGGCCTCTGGATTGTCGGGCCCGTTCATCGTGTTGACCACGGTCAATGCCGCCACGCAGCGTTTGCCCGCGCGCGCGGTGTTGCGTGAGTCATCCTTTGTTGCGCGTGTCGGGCGGCAGATAGACGAGGAGACGCTCAAGGCCTTCCTCGTGCGCATGGGTTTTTCCCAAGCCCCAACGGTGATGGAGCCAGGCGATTACGCGGTGCGCGGCGGTATCATCGACATCTATCCTCCGGGCGAGGCAGGGCCGGTTCGACTGGACCTGTTCGGCGATGTGCTGGACGGGGCACGGCGGTTCGATCCCGCAACCCAGAGAACGACCGAGCGGCTGGACACTGTCGAACTGGCCCCGGTATCCGAGGTGATCCTGGACGATGCCGCGATCACCCGGTTCCGGCAGAATTACAGGATCGAGTTCGGTGCGGCGGGCACGGATGATCCGCTCTACGAGGCTGTCAGCGCAGGGCGCAAGCATGCCGGGGTCGAACACTGGCTGCCCTTTTTCCACGAGCGGCTTGAAACGCTTTTCGATTACCTGCCGGGGGCCAGCATCTATCTTGACGACCAGGCCACACCGACCCGTCTGACGCGATGGGAAACCATCGCCGATCAATACGAAACACGGCGCGAGGCTATGATGCAGAAGGGGCGGATCGATTCCGTCTACAAGCCCTGCCCACCTGGGCTCATGTATCTCGATGACGATGCCTGGGATGCGGCGCTGGCCGGGCGCCGTGTAGTGCAGATGAACCCTTTGGCGCAGGGAACCGGCCCAGGTGTTGTCGATGCGGGGGGGCGGATTGGTCGCAATTTCGCGCCCGAGCGAAAACTAGAACAAGTAAGCCTTTTCAGTGCATTGCAGCAGCATATTGAAGCACGACGTCAAGAGGGCTCAGTCGTCGTCGCGTCATATTCCGAGGGCGCGCGCGAACGCCTGAACGGCTTGCTGGAAGATGAGGGCATCATCGATACCCGGATGATCGCCGACATCCGAGACGTGTCCGATCCGCGCGGGGTCTACCTGACCGTCTGGGCGCTGGAACACGGGTTCGAGGGGCCCGGACTGACGGTGATCTCGGAACAGGACGTCCTTGGCGACCGCCTTATCCGCGCGCCAAGGAAACGCCGCAAGGCCGAGAACTTCCTGACCGAAGCTCAGACCTTGGCGCCAGGCGATCTGGTGGTCCATGTCGAACATGGGGTGGGCCGTTTCAACGGCCTGGAAACCATCACCGCCGCCGGGGCGCCGCATGAATGCCTGGCGCTGGAATATGCCGGCGGCGACCGGCTGTTCCTGCCGGTGGAAAACATCGAACTCCTGTCGCGCTACGGCCATGACGAGGGGTTGCTGGACAAGCTGGGCGGCGGCGCCTGGCAGGCCAGGAAGGCGCGGCTCAAGGAACGTATCCGCCAGATCGCGGACAAGCTGATCCGTGTGGCAGCCGAGCGAGCGTTGCGCAACGCGCCCATATTGGAACCCAGCCACCACATGTGGGAGGCGTTTTCCGCACGCTTCCCTTATCAGGAAACCGACGATCAGTTGGCCGCCATCGAGGATGTGCTGAACGACATGGCCAGCGGCACGCCGATGGACCGGCTGATCTGCGGCGACGTGGGGTTCGGCAAGACCGAGGTCGCGATGCGCGCGGCCTTCGTGGCGGCCATGTCCGGGGTACAGGTCGCGGTGATCGCGCCCACGACGCTGCTGGCCCGGCAGCACGCGAAAAGCTTCATGGAGCGGTTCCGCGGCTTCCCGATCGAGGTGCGGCAGCTTTCACGCTTCGTCACCGCCAAGGATGCCGCGAAGACGCGGGCGGGGCTGGCGGACGGCACGGTGGATATCGTGATCGGCACCCACGCGGTGCTGGCCAAGGCGGTGAAGTTCCAGAATCTCGGGCTGTTGATCATCGACGAGGAACAGCATTTCGGCGTCACCCACAAGGAACGGCTGAAGCAGATGCGCAGCGACATCCATGTGCTGACGCTGACCGCAACGCCGATCCCGCGCACCCTGCAGATGAGCCTGACCGGCGTGCGCGACCTGTCGATCATCGGCACGCCCCCCGTGGACCGGCTGTCGATCCGCACCTATGTCAGCGAGTTCGACACGGTGACGGTGCGCGAGGCATTGCTGCGCGAGCATTACCGCGGCGGGCAGAGCTTCTTCGTGGTGCCGCGCATCACGGACCTGCCGGAGATGGAGGCGTTCCTGCGCGACCAGGTGCCCGAGGTGAGTTTCATCACCGCTCATGGCCAGATGGCGGCGGGCGAGCTGGATGATCGGATGAACGCCTTCTACGACGGCAAATACGATGTGCTGCTGGCCACCACGATCGTGGAATCCGGTTTGGACATCCCGACCGCCAACACGATGATCGTGCATCGGGCGGACATGTTCGGTCTGGCGCAGCTCTACCAGATCCGGGGGCGGGTGGGCCGGTCCAAGGCGCGGGCCTATGCCTATCTGACCACCAAGCCGCGCGCGCCGCTGACGCCGCAGGCGCAGAAGCGGCTGCGCGTCCTGGGCAGCCTGGACACGCTGGGGGCCGGGTTCACCCTGGCCAGCCAGGATCTGGACATTCGCGGCGCCGGCAACCTGGTGGGCGAGGAACAGTCGGGCCACGTCCGCGAGGTGGGCTTCGAGTTGTACCAGTCGATGCTGGAAGAGGCGATTGCCAAGATCAAGGCGGGCGAGATGGAGGGGCTGTCCGAGGCTGATGGCGATTGGTCGCCGCAGATCAACCTGGGCGTGCCGGTGCTGATCCCCGAGGATTACGTGCCGGATCTGGACGTGCGCCTGGGTCTTTACCGGCGGTTGTCGGGGCTCTCGACCAAGGTGGAACTGGAGGGCTTTGCCGCCGAGCTGATCGACCGGTTCGGCAAGCTTCCCAAGGAGGTCAACACGCTGCTGCTGGTGGTGCGGATCAAGGCGATGTGCAAGCGGGCGGGGATTGCGCGGATGGATGGCGGACCCAAGGGCGCGACGATCCAGTTCTGGGGCGACAAGTTCGCCAATCCCGCCGGTCTGGTCGAATTCATCCAGGCGCAGCAGGGGCTGGCCAAGGTCAAGGACAACAAGATCATCCTGCGCCGCGACTGGAAGAAGGACAGCGACAAGATCAAGGGCGCCTTTGCCATCGCCCGCGACCTGGCGGAGAAGGTCAAGGCCGTCTGAAGCGCCCTTGGCGGGCGATCCACGCGTGGCGAGGGCGGAATCTGGGTATTTTTTCCAAGAAGAAGATCAGGATACCCAGATTTCCGGGCCGCCACATATCGCGGGATCGGGCAGACCGACCGCCGCATCGTCCTTGCCGGCGTAATCCAGCCTCGACAAAACCGCCCTGATCGACGCGAGCCGCGCGCGGCGCTTGTCATCGGAGCGGATCACCGTCCAGGGCGCGCAGCAGGAGTGGCTGTGGACGAAAGTTTCGAGGATCGCCTCGGTATAGGAATCCCAACGCTTCAAACCCTCGACGTCGATCCAACTGAGTTTCCACTGTTTGAGTGGATCGCGCTCGCGATCCAGGAAGCGTCGCAGTTGCTCGGCGCGGCCGACATTGAGCCAGAGCTTGAAGAGGTGAATCCCCTCTTCGACCAGCATCGCCTCGAAATCGGGAACCTGCGCGAAGAAATGGGTGCGCTGGGCGGGCGTACAGAAGTCGAAGACATGCTCGACCACGGCGCGGTTATACCAGGAGCGGTCAAAGAATACGATCTCGCCCCCCGAGGGAAGATGAGGAATGTAGCGCTGGAAATACCATTGGCTGGCTTCGCGGTCGGAGGGCGTGCCCAAGGCCACGACGCGCGCAACCCGAGGGTTAAGATTCTCGCGAAAGCGCTTGATCGTACCGCCCTTTCCGGCCGCGTCTCGACCCTCGAAGACGATTGCGACACGGCTGCCTTCTGCCTTGACATGGGCTTGCAGCTTGACCAGTTCGATTTGCAGCGCCGCGAGTTGTCGTTTGTAGGCATCGCTGTCCATTTCGCGATCATAGGGATAGCTGTCGGAAAGGATGTCCGATTTCTTTGCGTTCCGAATGGCGCGGCGGATGCTTTCGGGGGCCCGGGTGTCGTGGAATTCGCTGATCGCACCATCGAAAGGCAGTTTCATGGCCGTTCCTTTCTGTCGGGGATGACTGCGGGCCGATCAGCCTTGCGGTCGCAATCGCGCCCGCGCGACGGCACGGTCGATCGCGGCACGCGTTGTGCGCGGTGCGGCGTGATGGATCATGTGACCGATGCCCGATAATTCGGTCAGGCGGGCATTGGGCAAGACAGCGGCCATGGGACGTGCATGAAGGTCGATCCCTACGATGGAATCGGCCGTGCCGTGGAGGATTTCCACCGGAATGTGAAGTCTCCGGTAGCGGGCCGACATGGACACCAGCGAAGGGCGCAGGCGATCGACCTGCCGGGCGCTGGCGCGCAGAATCGCGGGGTTGAGCGCGAGGTCGAGGCCCACATAATCGGCATAGCCACGCGGGACGGGCTGGGGGGTGAAGAACCGGGGCAGGGCGCGGCGCGCGGCCCTTTCGGTAACGAAGGCGGTGACGAGCGTGCTGCCGAGTCCAGAGGCGGCGAACCCGTACCAAGGGTCAAGGGTCCCCTCGGGCCAGGGCATTGTCACGCCGGCCAGCGTGACCAGCCCCGCGACGCGGGCCTGGTGGTCAAGCGCCCAGGCCATTGCAACCGCGGCGCCATAGGAATGTCCAACAACCACCGCACGGCGGATACCGAGTTCGGCCGCGGCTCTTTCGAGTTGGGCGGCCTGGTCTTCGGGGCTGTCGCCGGTTTCGCGCAAAGGCTGGGAATAACCCAGGCCTGGGCGATCGAATGCGGTGACGCGATAGCTGTTTGCGAGGCGCGCTGTCAGATCGAACGTAAAATCACGCAGGTTGCCCGAGGCTCCGTGGATCAGGATCACGTCCGGCCCGCGCCCTTGTTGAACGTAATGCAGCCTGCGCCCGCGCAGGGTCAGAAATTGGCCCAGCGGCGGGGTCCGGGCCGGCGCGTGTTCGGTAGGCGCGGGCGCGCAGGCGCTAAGTCCGGACGCGGCGGCCAAGGCCAGGATCGTGCGGCGGGGATATCGCTCTGCCGATGACATGTGGATCTACCTAGCAGTCCGCCGCGCCTTTGCCAGCCCGGCCGGACGAGAGGCCCGCGCGGGCCGCGGCACGCCGGATGGCCGCCACCGCCGCATCGGGGCGGGCATGGTGGGGCATGTGACCCACGCCCGAGAGTTCGACCAAATGGGCCGTGGGAACCAGCGCCGCGAAGGGGCGGGAATGGATTTTGAGAGGAACAGTCCTGTCAGCCGTGCCGTGCAGGATCTCGATCGGCATGGACAACTCGCCGTAGCGGGCGGCCATGGCGCGGATATGCGGTTTCAACCCGTTCACTTGCCGAGTATTTGCACGCAGGCTGTCCGGGCGCAGGGTGAGAGCGATTCCGATATGCTCGGCGTAGCCGGGTGGGGGCGGGTCGGGGGCGAAGATGCCCGCGATGGCCCGACGCGCCAAAGCGCCCGGAACGAGTGCCGAAATGAGTGGCGCTAGCAGCGCGCCGCCGATCCGCGACGAAAGCAGCGTGTAATACGGACCTAGGCCCCCAGGCCACGGCATTGCCGCCCCAGCAAGCGACACTATGGCCCCGACACGATCCGGGTGGTCCAGCCCCCAGGCCAGCGCGACCGCGCCGCCATAGGAATGGCCGATCAGAACGGCCCGCCCCAGACCCAGGCGGCGGGCGGCCTTTTCCAGTATCGCGGCCTGTTCGCCCGGACTTTCACCATGGGTGTGCAACCGATCAGTATGGCCCAGCCCCGGTCGGTCGAACGCCGTCACGCGGAAGCGGTCGGTCAGCCGCCCCATAAGGTCAAATGTGAAATCTCGGGTATTGCCGCCCGCGCCGTGCAGAAGAACCAGGTCCGTTCCGGCCCCCTCCTGGTGGGCATGAACGCGAGCGCCGTCGATACACAATACCCGGCCTGTCGGGGAAAACCGCTCCGGCATCAACCGGTTCCGATTTCTCGGATGTCGTAAGGCGTGGTCTGGTAAATCTGGTTGATCCAGTTGCCGTAAAGCAGGTGCGCGTGGCTGCGCCAGCGGTTGCGCGGCGGTCGGGCCGGGTCGTTTGCGGGAAAGTAATTCTCGGGGACGGCGGTCGGCGTGCCATTGGCACGGTCACGATCGTATTCCTGTTTCAGCGTGTCACTGTCATATTCGAAATGGTTGAAAATGTAGAGCGCACGATGCGCCGGGTCCTCGACCAGGCAGGGGCCGACCTCGTCGCTGCCCAACAGTGTTTTCAACCCCGGCGCGGCATCTATCTCGTCCTGGCGCATTTCGGTCCAGCGGCTTACGGGGATGACGAAATCGTCCGAGAATCCGCGCAAGTAAGGCGATGCAGGTTCCAGGTTGTCATGGCGGAAGCACCCGAAGGCCTTGGCCTTCAGCATGTGTTTCTGCACGCCGTGGAAGTGGTAGATCATCGCCATGCCACCCCAGCACACCCCGAATGTCGACAGCACATTGGTCTGCGTCCAGTCCATAACGCGCGTCAGTTCATCCCAATAGGTCACCTCGTCAAAGGGCAAATGTTCTATCGGTGCGCCGGTCACGATCAGGCCGTCGAATTTCTCGTCGCTGGCTTCGATCTCGGCAAAAGGGCGGTAGAATGCCTCCATATGCGCCGCTGCGGTATTTCGGGTGCGGTGCTCGGTCATCCGGATGAGGCTGAGTTCGATCTGAAGAGGCGTTGCCCCGATCAAGCGGGCGAATTGTGTTTCGGTCTGAATCTTCTTCGGCATCAGGTTCAAAAGCCCGATGCGCAGGGGCCGTATGTCCTGGCGGTCGGCTGCTTCTTCGCCCATCACCATCACGCCTTCGCGTGTCAGAACGTCATAGGCGGGCAGGTCGCTCGGAATCTTGATGGGCATGGCCGCTTTTCCTCGGATCGTCAGACAGGTAGGCGGACTTTCATCGCGCCTCAAGGGCCGCGGCGATCACATCGACGAAGTCGTCGGGATGCCGGACCCGTGCGACATCCTCGGCGCAGATCCTGACCCCCCAGTTCCGGGCCATCGCCGCGTAACGCGGCTGGCGGTGCGCCAGCGCGCGGGCATAGGCCCACCGCACGAAGGCGTCCGGATCAACGTCGTTCTCTTGAAGTTTGTTTTCGAAAAGATATTCTTGCCATGCCGAGTGCAGAAAGGCCGGCTGGTAATACATCGGCTTGGGCGCGCGGTCAAAGCGGCGGATCAGTTCCTCGGTATGGGCGTCGCTTCCCTCGATCCAGACCAGCAACAGATTCTCTGACAGTGTCTTGAGGACCGGGTCATCGGGGTTGTCCGGCTCGACGACCTCGCAGATCGACCCGCCCGAGTCACAAACGAAATTGCCGATCCCGTACAATGTCCTGGCCCGCGCGACGAATTGCGGCGTGTCCATCAATGCGCTGATCTCGGCCACGCGATGCTGTTCCTGCCGCCGCATGTATTCGTCGAAGGGCAGACCGCCCTTTTCGGAGGCCCCGGGTTTGCCCAGGTAGGTCGAGAGCGGTGCCAGGTTATCGAATGTGATGTTGGATGCGATGTAAACGCTGTCGCTGAGCAAAAGCTCGCGCAACAGGGGTACTTTCATCGCTTCGCGCTTGAAATTGTCGGCGATATGCTCGCCCATGTAGCGCGTGCCGATGCGGTAATCGATCGAGTAGTGAAACCATTGCCCCTCTTCGCGCAACATGGACGAGACATGGGTTTTTCCCAGCCCCGACATCCCGAACAGCAGAACCCGCTTGTCCTGTGCCTGCCGCCAATCCCCGGCTGTTTCGTAGATCATCCGCGCCCTCATCGCCCGTTTGACAACCCTCGTAGCCAGCCCGCGCAAGGCGGTCAAACGAAACCGCCCGGCCATCGCGGACCGGGCGGCCGGGCGCGTCAAATCGCGCGGTTCAGAACATGTAGCCGATGCGCAGGCCCAGGGCGACACCCTCGTTATCCTGGAACCTTGCAAGCGTTGTTCCGGCCGGGTAGGGCGCGGGTGCTTGGGTTTCGGCATCGCCGATCCATATATAACGCGCGCCACCAGTGATCTTGACATTGCCCGCGGTGCGGGTAAGCGCCAGACCAAGCGACTTGTAGCCGTCGGTGGGCCCGAGATTGCCAGAGAAGCCGTCCTCTTCCTTTTCATAGCCGAGCGTGACCGCCCCCGACCACTTGTCCGAGAACTTGCGCCCCAAGCCCAACGAATAGGTGATCGTGTCATTGGTGTAATCGACCAGCGAACCCAGATTCAGGCCCGCGGGCGTTGCGTAAAGCGTTGGCGTGATATCAAAGGCTGTCCAGTCCACCCAGCGAACCGAGCCGAACAAAAGCGTGTCGGCCATGATCCCGGTCTGGAAATCCAGCGTCACGCTTTGCGGGACTTCCGTGGCGAAAGACGTTGCCGCGCCGATGATCCCGGCGGGTAGAATGGTTTCGGAGGCGTTGAAATCATGGGTGATCGAGGATTGGTAAGTTAGGGCTACTCGCGCCGCGATCTCGGGTTTTTCCCAAGCTATCCCGACGAGGTAGCCGAAATCCTCTGCGGTGTCGGTACGCATCTGATAGCCATTGAACAAGGCGACCTCGCCCGAGGTCCGCAAGTGGCGCAAGCCCCCATGGATGCTGAAATTCGAGGGAAATTCATAACGCAGAATGGCGGTAAAGCCGGTATTTTCGATCTCTGCGGTCGACCCACCGAAAAGCAGCGAACTGCCGCCATAGGCATAGCCGGAATCAGGCGCGTAATTGACATCGGCACCCAACGGCTGATCGATCAGGAAGCCAAGGCTCAGACGCTCGGACAGGTCTGTCTTGAACGCAATCGCCCAGGTCGTGTAGTCGCCGGTCATGTCACCCGACGAACTGGGAAACACTTCGCCCGGTGAAAACAGCGGTACGGCCTGCATGCCGCTGACATCCGGGCTGACACTGCCATAGGTGAATTCGGCATAAGTCCCCTCTTCGAACATGAAACCGACCGATCCGGTCGACCGTTCGATCCCGCCGGCATGTGCCGTGCCGACACAGCACAGGGCCAGCGCACTGAGGCTTGTGATTTTCTTCATTCTTCCTCCCCTCCGTTCCGGATGTCGGTCTACGTTATCGGCAACATTTTGCCGGTCAATCTTTGACGCCGCGTAAATCCTTCTAGGGGCGGTATTTCCTGCAAGGCGTGTCACCGGGGCCGCAGCTCTGAACGGAGATTGACGAAATTTGCCGCCAGGATCACCGCCGCGCCAACAAAGACAGCCAGTTCGATCGGCTCGCCGTAAAGGGCCATGCCGACCAACGCAATCACCGGCAGCCGCAGGAAATCAAGCGGCATCACGATAATCGCGGGCGCAACCATCAATGCGTTCGTCAGGCAGAAATGGGCGCCAAGCCCGGCCAAGCCGATCACGAGCAATGGCAAGAGATTGCCAGCAGAGGGCAGGGCGATCTGCCCGTCGATGCCCGCGCAGAGCAGCGCCATCGCCGCCTGCATCACGGTTAGCCAGAACAGGATCGATACGATGGACTGCGTGGCCGTCAGCCTTTTGGTGAACATCGCCGATCCGGCGAACCCAATGGCTGCCCCCAGCGCGGCGAGCGCGCCGGGATCAAGCGCGGCGGGGTCTGGCCGGGCAACGATAAGGGTGCCAACGAAGCCCAAGAACGCCGCCAGCGCCCGCGCGCGCGTCAGCCGTTCGCCAAGGATCAAAGGTGCCAGAACCGCCACCCAGAGCGGAGAAGTGAATTCAAGGGCGAAAACCTGTGCCAGCGGTATCGTGGCGATTGCCAAAAACCACAGGTTCTGGCCGGTAAAATGGCTAATGTTGCGAACCAGGTGCAGTCCCATCTGCCGTGTCGACACCTCGCCCAGTCGGCCCGCCAATGACGATATGCCAATCACGACGACGATCCCGATCAGCGAGCGATAAAGCATCAGCTCGAACGTATCGAGTTCCAGCGAAACCTCCCGCCCGGCAACTGCCATGGAGGAAAAAGAGGCGATTGCCCCCGTCATCCAGAGCGCGGCCCGCGCAACATGGCTTGTCATGGCGACAGACCCGTCACGGTATAGTGTCGCTGGATGTCGCGACTGACCCAGGCCCAGTCCGAGGCATCGCAGCGTCGCCGATGTGCGCGCAACGCGTCAGCATCGGTGAATTCCTCGTAAACGTTGAAAAGGCCAGGCTCTTCGGCGTCTTCCGTTATGTCGAAACAAAGGCAACCCGTTTCCGCCCGGCTCAAGCGGACATGGAGGGGCAGGGCCGCGCGAACGGCGTCAAGATGCGCCGGCGGAACCTTGAAATATCCCGACAGGATCACTCCCACTCGATGGTCCCTGGCGGTTTGGAGGTGATATCGTAGGTGACCCGGTTGATCCCCTTGACCTCGTTGATGATCCGGGTGGCCGTTTCGCCAAGGAACTCATGGCTGAACGGGTAGTAGTCGGCGGTCATCCCGTCGACCGAGGTCACCGCGCGCAACGCGCAGGCATAATCATAGGTCCGGCCGTCGCCCATCACGCCCACCGTGCGCACCGGCAGAATAGCGACGAAGGCCTGCCAGATCTCGTCATAGAGACCATGCTTGCGGATCTGGTCGATATAGACGGCGTCGGCCTTGCGCAGGATCTCCAGCTTGTCGCGGGTGATCTCGCCCGGGCAACGGATTGCGAGGCCCGGTCCGGGGAAAGGGTGCCGGCCGATGAAACTGGCCGGAAGGCCCAGTTCATGGCCCAGCGCACGCACCTCGTCCTTGAACAGTTCGCGCAAGGGTTCGACCAGTTTCAGGCCCATCTTTTCGGGCAGGCCGCCCACGTTGTGGTGCGACTTGATCGTCACCGAGGGGCCGCCAGAGAAGCTGACAGATTCGATCACATCGGGGTAAAGTGTCCCCTGTGCTAGGAATTCCGCGCCCTCGATCTTGTTCGCCTCGCGCTGGAAAACGTCGATGAACAGCTTGCCGATGGTCTTGCGCTTGACCTCGGGGTCGGAGACACCCTCGAGCGCGCCGATGAAGAGATCGGCCTCATCGGCATGGATCAGCTTGATGTTGTAATGGTCGCGGAACATCGCGACGACCTCGTCGGCCTCGTTCAGGCGCAACAGACCGTGATCGACGAAGACGCAGGTCAACTGATCGCCGATGGCCTCGTGCAGCAGAACGGCAGTGACGGAACTGTCCACGCCCCCCGAGAGGCCGCAGATCACATGGCTGTCGCCGACCTGGTCACGTATTTTCCGAATGGCCTCTTCGCGGTAGGCGCCCATCGTCCAGTCGCCGGTAAAGCCCGCCATCCGCACGAAATTCTCATATAGCGTCTTGCCGTTGGGGGTGTGATGCACCTCGGGGTGGAACTGGACGGCGTAGAACTGGCGCGACAGGTCCGCGGTGATCGCAAATGGGGCGTTGGGCGAGGTGCCGAAAACCTGGAAACCCGGAGCGATGTCGGAGACATGGTCGCCATGGCTCATCCAGACCTGCTCGCGCCCCTCAAGGAACCAGCCGGTCAGTAGATCGATGCGATCATGAGAGGGCGTGACATAGGCCCGGCCAAATTCCGCAGTGCCGTGGCCGCGCTCGACGCGGCCGCCCAGCATCTGCATCATCACCTGCTGGCCATAGCAGATCCCGAGGATCGGCACACCAAGCTCGAAAACGCTTTGGGGTGGACGGGGCGATCCTTCGTCCAGCACCGAGGCCGGACCGCCCGAGAAGATCACTGCCTCGGGCGCAAAATCGCGCAGGAAGGCATCGGTGACATTCTGGTAGGGATGGATTTCGCAATAGACGTTCAATTCGCGCAGGCGGCGCGCGATCAGCTGCGTCACCTGGGAGCCGAAGTCGATGATCAAAAGGCGGGCGTGTTGTGTCATGTTCACCTGATAGGGGGGCTTTGCGCGCCGCGCAAGGCCCGGCCCGATAATGCCGATTTCTCGACGAAAATAGCGGGCCTCCGGCCCTTTTGGGTATTTCAGCCAAGAAGAAGCGAGGCCATGTCGCGGATGGCGGAGGAAAGGCCGCAAACCGGCCGCGCCCGGGGGGGGCTTTGCCGCTAGGTAGGACCGGACGGATTGCACCCCAGGGGAGAGGGTCATGACAGAGGGCAGAGCGACAGGGCGAAGGGGCGGCGGCGGCGCGGCACGGCGTGCGGCGCGTGGGGCTGCAGGTGTTGAATGCGCGCGTTTCATAGAGCGCAATATTCCTGATTTCGATTTGCTGAATGCCGAGGCGCTGGAGATCATCGAGCAGAATGCCGAGATCGTCCTGGAAGAGATCGGCGTCACATTCGCCGAGAATCCCGACGCGCTGACGCGCTGGCGTGAGGCGGGCGCGGATGTACAGGGCGAGCGGGTGCGCCTTCCGCGCGGTCTGGCCCGGACGCTTTGCGCCACGGCGCCGGCACGTTTTACCCAGCATGCCCGCAACCCGGCCCGCAATGTCGATATCGGCGGCCGGTCGCTGGTGCTGGCGCCGGTCTACGGGCCGCCCTTCGTGCGCGACCTGGACGGCGGGCGGCGGTATGGCACGATCGAGGATTTCCGCCGCTTTGTCCGACTGGGCTACATGTCGAAATGGCTGCATCATTCGGGCGGCACCGTCTGCGAGCCGACGGACGTGCCGGTCGCCAAGCGCCATCTAGACATGCTGTTGGCCCATATGACGCTGACGGACAAGCCGTTCATGGGCTCGGTCACCGAACCCTCGCGCGCCCGCGATTCCATCGAGATGTGCGAGATCCTGTTCGGGCGCGATTTCGTGGCCGGGAACACGGTGATGACCTCGCTGATCAACATCAACTCGCCGCTCACGTTCGATGCCACGATGATGGGCGCGCTCGAGGTCTATGCTGCGACAAACCAGGCCTGCATCGTCTCGCCCTTCATCGTCGGCGGCGCGATGGCGCCGGTGTCGGTGGCGGGCACTCTGACGCAAGTGCTGGCCGAGGTAATGGCGGGGGTTGCCTATTCTCAGCTCGTACGTCCCGGCGCGCCGGTGATCTTCGGGGCGTTCGTGACGTCCATCGACATGAATTCGGGCGCGCCAACCTTCGGCACGCCCGAGGCCAGCCAGATCCTTTATGGCGCGGGCCAGCTTGCCCGGCGGCTGGGGTTGCCATTCCGTTCGGGTGGGGGATTGTGCGGATCAAAGCTGCCTGATGCGCAGTCCGCTTACGAGACCACCCATACGTTGAATGCGGCGCTCTTGGGCGGAGTGAATTTCATGCTTCACGCCTGTGGCTGGCTGGAGGGCGGGTTGGTTGCGAGCTATGAAAAATTCGTGATGGATGCCGACCAGCTTGGCGCGCTGCACAAGCTGGCAGCAGGCGTGGCCACCGACCCCGAGGCGCAGGCAATGGACGCGCTGCGCGAAGTCGGACCCGGAGGGCATTTCCTGGGCTGTGCCCATACCCAGGCGAATTTCCGCGATGCCTTCTGGCGTTCGGAGTTGCTCGATTACAAGCCTTTCGAAACCTGGGACGAGGAGGGTGCGCGCGACACCTCGATGCTTGCCGCAGACCGGGTTCGCGCGTTGTTGGCCCGTTACGAGGCACCAGCGATCGATCCCGGCCTGAAAGAGGCGCTGGAAGAGTTCGTTTCCCGGCGAAAGGCCGAACTTCCCGACAGCGCCTACTGATCGTCCGAACTGGCCGAGATCAGCCTGGCCTCGGCCAGCAGCGCGATCATCACTTCGACGTGTCGGGCCACCGGATAGGTGGCCTCGCCCGCGCGGCGCGCGGCGTCCAGCCCCTGTTCCATCTCCATCAGCCGACGCAAACCTGCAAGCGCCCCGCCCGGATATCCGCCCGGCATGAGTCGGGCCAGAACACGCTCTCGCCGGTAGTCGGCCTGTCCGGCGCGGGCGGCTTGTACCAACAGGCGCGGGCGACGAAGGGTCAGCAGGTCATGGGGCAAGGTGGCCATTACACTTTCTCCGATCGTTGATCGGGATCGAGAATGCGCAACCTAAACGTGTGTTGCGTAAATAGCGTGACCTCCGCGCGCAGCTTTCAGGAAAATTTATCTTTTGGAAACAATGATTGGGTAAGAGGCGTTTGTTAACGAAACGGTAACAATTACAACCTTGGATTGCATCCGGATACAGATGATCCCTGTTAACGATTTCGAAAGAACCCCGATGATGGACCGCGTATCTTCGTTTGACAACGCACCGTCCTGGCTGCCCCGGGGCGCGCGCTGGTACCTCGCCCATATCGAACAAGGCCTGTCGATGCGCATGCTGGCGCAACAAGCAGGCTGCCATGCCTCGACGGTGCAGCGTGCGGTGCGCCGCATCGAAGCACGGCGCGATGACCCTTTGATCGATAGCGCGCTCGACCGATTGGCCGGGCGTTCACCCTCTCGTTTCCTGTCCCCCTTGATGGAGTGTTCTGCGATGACTGCAACCATCCGAAAACCGCGTGCCTCCGCCGATGAGACAACGATCGCGCGTGAGGCGCGGCGTATTCTGCGCCGAATGAGCGAACCGGGATCGCTGTTGGCGGTGGCGCACGATCTTGAAAAGGCGGCGGTTCTGCGTGAAGGATCGCATGGACAGACCACACGCATCGCCGTGCTGGAACGCGCCGTCGCCGAGGCCTTTGCCGTCAAGGACTGGATCGCTGTGCACAGCCGAGGCAGCCGTGTGACCACCTATGTCATCACGCCGACAGGGCGCGCCGCGCTTGGACGGTTGCTGACACAGGAACAGACCCGCCGCCGTGCAGAGGAGGGCGCATCTCCTGAACGGCAGCACGGCGAGTGGATGGGCCCGCAAGAGAATGGGGAGGGTCGTATCCGTGGTCTCCGGGCGGAATCGCCACTCGCGATCCTTGCCCGAAGAAGGGGACCCGACGGCGCCCCCTTCCTCGGTTCCGACCTGGTGGCGGCGGGTGAACGGCTGCGCGAGGATTTCGAGATCGCCCAGATGGGACCGCGGGTTACACAGAACTGGGAGCGCTTTCTGACCGGCGCCGAGCGTGGCGGATTTTCCGGCCGTGGCCCGGCAGAAGGCCCCGCGGCCGCCCGGGAAAGGGTTTTGGCCGCGCTACGCGAACTCGGCCCTGGCCTGGGCGATGTTGCCTTGCGCTGTTGCTGTTTTCTCGAGGGAATGGAACAGGCCGAGAAGCGGCTTGGCTGGTCGGCTCGCTCTGGCAAGATCGTGCTCAAGATCGCGCTTCAAAGGCTCAGGCAGCATTACGCGAGGCAGGGCGGTGGGGGCCTGATCGGCTAGGATGCGGCCACCGCCACGCCCACCCCGTATGCCACCAGTGCACACAGGCTGCCGACCAGCACGGTCTCTCCGACAGAGCGCGCCAGCCTCAAACCGGTTGCATTCCAACGCAACAGCCCCAGAGCGATCAGCGCCGCAAGGGTGGCAACCAGCGAAAGCACCAGCGCAGTCGCTTCCGGGGGCAAGAGAAAATACGGAATCAGCGGCACCGAACCGAAAAGAACAAAGGCAATGAACGTGGCCAGCCCGTTTATGGCCGGGCTGTCTTCGTCGGGATGAGCCAGACCGGTCTCGTAGCGCATCAGCATCTCGGCCATCATCTCCGGGTTGCGCGCCATGATCGCGCTGGTCGCTGCGGCATCGGTCGAGGACAGGCCGCGCGCCCTGAGATGTCCGGCCAGGCGCGCGCGCGCATCCGGGGGCTCGCGCCGGATGCGGGTCATCAGCCTGTCGTGCTCGGTCCGGTAAAGGTCACGCTGCGCACGGCCCGACAGGAACTCGCCAAGGCCCATCGACACCCCGTCGGCGAAAAGGTTGGCAAGCCCGAAGACCAACACCGCCAGCGCACCGATCCCGGCCACTCCCTCGGCGCGTGCGCCCGAAAAGCCCGCAACGATGGCAAATGTCGTGACGATCCCGTCATTTCCACCATAGACGATCTGTTTGAGGAATTCCTGCGTTCGACCCAGCATGCGCGGCCGCTTGGGAATGGGGGACATTGCTGTTGCTCCGTTGTCGCGCCAGAATACAGCGCAAGACGCGCCCCGCAAGCGTCCCGGCCATTGGACAAGCCCGCTCTCGCGGGTTAAGTCCACCCCAGCAGCAGCAGGAGTTCCCATGCGCCCGCGCGATCTCAAACTTCCCGATCAACGCCATCCCGAAAAGGCGCATCGTCCCGACAATGCTCAGCCCAGGAAACCGGCCTGGATCCGGGTGCGGGCGCCGGGCGGGCAGGGATACCAAGACACTCACAAGGTGATCCGCGAACACGGGCTGGCCACGGTCTGCGAAGAGGCAGGATGTCCAAACGTGGGCGAATGCTGGGCGCTTGGCCATGCCACGATGATGATCATGGGCGAGATCTGTACACGCGGTTGCACCTTCTGCAACGTGGCCACCGGGCGGCCCGACGCGCTGGACCCGTTCGAGCCGGGCCGGGTCGCCGATGCCGTGGCGCGGCTGGGTCTGCGCCACGTGGTGATCACCTCGGTCGATCGCGACGACCTGGACGATGGCGGGGCCGAGCACTTTGCCCAGACCATCCGCGCACTGCGCCATCGCGCGCCCGAGACCACGATCGAGGTTCTGACGCCCGATTTCCTCAAATGTCCCGCCAGCGCGCTTGAAACCGTGGTTGCGGCGAAACCCGACGTGTTCAACCATAACCTCGAAACCGTGCCCGGCCTCTACCCACAGGTGCGGCCCGGCGCACGCTATTTCCATTCCTTGCGGCTGTTGCAAAGGGTCAAGGAAATCGATCCATCCGCCTTTACCAAGTCAGGCATCATGGTAGGTCTCGGCGAGAATCGCCAGGCCGTCCTTCAGGTGATGGATGACCTCCGTGCCGCGGACGTGGATTTCCTGACCATAGGCCAGTATTTGCAACCCACGCCGAAACATCACGCCGTCGCGCGCTTCGTGACACCCGAAGAGTTCGCATCCTATGAGAAAGCGGCCTATGGCAAGGGCTTCCTCATGGTTTCGGCAACCCCTCTGACGCGCTCCAGCTATCACGCGGGCGAGGATTTCGCGCGCCTCAGGGCGGCGCGTGCCGCGCGCCTTTCCGCGCTCTGATACGGCCCTTCTTCTTGGCCTAAATACCCATGATCCCGGCCCTGCCGCCGGAACCTGCGCCCGGGCACGGGCGCGGCCCCCTCAGCGTCGGGCATCGCGCCCCGAGATAACCATCAATTCACCGATATTCTCGCGCGTGATATAGCCGACCATCCGCCCCGAAAGGTCGGTCACAGCCACTGCGGGCGCACCACTATCCTGAAGCGCGTCCAAGGCGGCATCCAGGGGGGCGCTCAGGGCTACAGCCGGAATTCCCTCGGTCATCGCCTCGGCGACCGGGCGCATCTGCCCGCCTTCGTTAAGGCTGCGGAACAGCGCCGTGCGCGTGAGAATGCCGCGCAGGCCGCCACCCGGGTCCACCACCGGGAATTCGTGCTGGGTGGTCCGGATTACCGCGCTCGAGGCGGCCTGCAATCTGTCCGAGGGCGCGAGCGTCTCGAACTGGGTGATCATGGCATCGCGCGCGCGCATGTGCCGGGCCATGTCGCGCAGGCTGACCTCGGCGCTTTCGGCCCCGGCGGCTATAAAGACGAAGACAGCGATCAGGACCAGGACCGGGCTTGCCCAGGTCAGGCCGATAAAACCAAAGAGAAATGCCAAGGCCTGCCCGCTTCGCGCCGCGGCCCGCGTTGCGGCCACGCGGCCCATTCCGATCGACAAGACTGCACGGAACACCCTGCCGCCATCCATCGGAAAAGCGGGGATCATGTTGAACAGCACCAGGAACAGGTTGACCGCCGCAAGCTTGCCCCAGAACCCGCCCGCCGGGTCCTCGATTACTGCCAGCTTGTCGAGATCGGTCTCGGCCCCGAGCGCGACCAGTACCGCCCATATCACGATGTTTACCGCGGGTCCGGCCAGTGCCACGGCGATTTCCTGGGCAGGTTTCTCGGGCATCCGGTCGAGCCGCGCAAGCCCGCCAATCGGTAAAAGCGTGATATCGGGCGTGGCGATTCCATACCGCCGCGCCATCAGGGCGTGACCGAATTCATGGGCAACGACGCAGGCAAACAGTGTCAGCACGAAGATCACGTTGACCAGCGCTGCAAACGGTCCGGCCTCGATCCAGGCCGCGGCCCCGATCCAGGCCAAAAGCAGGAAGAAGGTTGCATGGACGCGCAGTTGCGAGCCGAGGATATTGCCTATCGAAAAGGACCAGACCATCGTCGCGCCACTACCTGCCTAATCTGCATCCCTCGCTGTCAGAAGGGGATCTCGTCATCCAGGTCGCCCATGGGGGCCGCACCGCCTCGGCCGCCGCCGCTCGAACCGTAATCGCCAGCGCCATAGCCGCCACCCTGGTCATAGCCGCCGCTATGGCTGGCGCCGCCTCCGCCGCCTTCACCACCCCGGCCGTCCAACAAGGTCAACTCACCCCGGTAGGGCCGCAAGACGACCTCGGTGGAATAACGGTCCTGGCCGGACTGGTCCTGCCATTTACGGGTTTCGAGCTGACCTTCGACATAGACCTTGGAGCCCTTGCGCAGGTATTGCTCGGCGATGCGTACAAGCGGCTCGGAAAAGATCGCCACGGTGTGCCACTCGGTGCGCTCGCGACGCTCGCCGGTGTTGCGGTCCTTCCATGTCTCGGAGGTCGCGATGCGCAGGTTGCACACCTTGCCGCCGTTCTGGAAACTGCGCACCTCGGGGTCGCGGCCCAGATTGCCGATGATGATGACCTTGTTGACCGATCCCGCCATGTGCGTCCCCTTCGAATCCGCTAGAGTTTCCTCGTTTACACCATCGCCAAAGGTTTAAGGAAAGTTGAAAACGCCCATTGGCGGCCCACCTGCCGCACGGGTCAGGTCGGCAAACAACTCGCACAGGCCCCACAGCGCACAGAAGTGCCGCTGGGGACTGGCCGGTATCGGCGTTTCAATGTAAGCTGTCCGGGAATTGCTCAGAGGATCGAGGGGCAGGGTGAATCCGCGTTTCATGGCTTTCGGGATCTGCGCGTTATTGGCTATCCCTGCGCAGGCAGAGACAACGGTATCGTCGAAATCCCGTGCTGCTCTTTTCAAGAGCCAGCTCAAGGTTCTAGACGGGCGCGCGGCTCAGCAATATGCGAACTCCATCCGGTTGCAGCCGCGCCCGGTGATCACGCCGTCGCGAACGCCGCCCTATTCGGGCAGCTATAATGGCGAATACCTTGGCTTGGCGCGCGCCGCGGCGCGCAGGCATGCTATCCCCGAGGACATCTTTCTTCGGCTGGTTCAGCAAGAATCGGGATGGAACGCACAAGCTGTATCGCACAAGGGCGCGATCGGGCTGGCACAGCTCATGCCCGGCACGGCGCGCAATCTTGGGGTCGATCCCGAGGACCCTCGTCAAAACCTCGAAGGCGGCGCGCGTTACCTGCGCCAGCAATATGACCGTTTCGGGTCGTGGCGGCTGGCGCTGGCGGCGTATAATGCGGGCCCCGAGGCTGTCGAGCGCCACAAGGGCATCCCGCCTTATGCCGAGACACGCGATTATGTCGTGAAGATCCTCGGCAGCTAGGGATCAGCAATCGGGAATCACAGGATCGCGCGCGTCTTGCGTGCCCCGGCCGAGATATCCTCGCCCAGACCCTCGACCGTTGCACAGCCGGCCAGCCACAGCAAAAGCCCCAACAGCACGACCCGGATCATGCCTCACTCCTTTTCCGACAGGTCCGACCACCAGATATCGGGCAAAAACCCCATCCAGTCCCCGTAGGCAGGGATCGTCGCCGGATATCGCAACCAGGCCCGGTGGGCAAGGCGCGACACGGGAGTGTGCCAGATCGGGATCACGTAACGGCCCGTGGTCAGCACCCGGTCAAGCGCGCGGGTGGCGGAGACGAATTGATGGTGTGTTTCCGCGGTCAGGATCGCGTCGATCAGCGCTTCGGCGGCAGGGCTTTGCATGCCCATCAGGTTTCCGGTACCCGGCACGCTGACGCCTTCGCTGCCCCAGTAAAGGCGCTGTTCGTTGCCGGGAGACAATGACAGGGCGCGTATGTAAAACGTCATGTCAAAATCGTATGTATCCGTGCGCTGTGTATACTGAGCACTGTCAACCGCGGTGACGCGCACGACGATCCCAAGCCGTTTGAGCTGTTCGACGAAGATGTCGACGATTTGCTGAGTTTCGGTCGCGCCCTGGCGCACCAGGATCTCGAAGCTCAGCGCGTCGCCCTGCGCGTTGCGCATCATTCCGTCATCGCCCACAGTCCAGCCCGCTTCTTCCAACCGGGCAAAGGCCGCGCGCAGGTTCTTGCGGTTGGAAGGACGGCCATCCGAAACGGGCAGGGCATAGCCTTCCAGCGCACCCGGCAGCAGGCTTTCGGCAAACGGTTCCAGCATCGCACGAACCGGCCCCTCAGCTGGGCCAGAGCGCATGGCCAATTCGGAATTCGAGAAATAAGAGGTTATTCGAGGCGCTTTTCCCCCGTTCAACATGGCGTTGATGAACTCGAAATTGAAGGCATGCAGCATCGCGTCGCGCACCCGCCAGTCGGCAAAGACGGGCCGGCGCGTGTTCATCACGAAGCCCGCGATGCCCGAGGGGCGCTGATGCGGAATCTCGGCCTTGAGGATCTGGCCCTCACGCATGGCGGGAAAGTCATAGGCACTGGTCCATTTCGCGGCGCTGCTTTCGCGGTAGACGTCGATGGCGCCCCCCCGGAACGCCTCGAAGACGACATCGCCGTCGCCGAAATACTCGTACCGGATCTCGTCGAAATTGTGCTGCCCGCGATTGATCGCCAGGTCACGGCCCCAATAATCGGGATTGCGCATCAGCGACAGCATGCGCCCGGGAATTGCCTCCGCGAGCTGGTAGGGGCCGCTGCCGATGGGCGCCTCCATGCCGCTGGTGGTGAAATCGCGCCCGTCCCATTGTGCCTTTTTGAGAACCGGGCGCAGGCCCAGGATCAGGGGCAATTCGCGATCCGGCGTGTTGAAGGTAAAGCGGATGCTGCGCGGACCCGTGGCCTGGGCGCTGGCGATCTTGGTCCAGGCGGCGCGATAACGGGGATGGCCCCGGGTGCCAAGTATCTCGAAGGACCATAGCACGTCCTCGACCGTCACCGGGCTGCCGTCGTGGAACCGTGCCTCGGGGCGCAGGGTGAATTCGACCCAGTCGCGCGCCGGTCCTGTTTCGATCGATTCGGCGAGCAGCCCATAAAGGGTGAAAGGTTCGTCCCACGACCGGCCCATCAGGCTTTCGTAGCTGTGAAGCCGCAGACCCCACGGCGCGTTGCCTTTCAGGATGAAGGGATTGAGACTGTCAAAGCCGCCTGCCTCGCCCAGCACGATGCGTCCGCCCTTGGGCGCATCGGGGTTCACGTAAGGGAGCGCGGTGAAATCCGGGGGCAGGGCGGGGGTGCCGTACATGGCAAGCCCGTGCTGTGGCGCGGCCTGGGCGAATCCGACACCGAGCACGAACGCCCAAAGCCCGCCGCGCGCTAGGTTCCGAAGGAAAAAATCTAGTCTCATTTGCGCAACACTCCTGCTTGCCCCTTGTTTTCTTGGCGCCGAACCTACGGGCAGCGGCGTGCTATTTCAAACTTTTAGCTTGGATCGGGGTTCGGGATTGCGTATAGTCCAAGTACTGCTCGATAGGTTTCTTGCCTGTATGAAACCTGCCTCAATAACTTGACGCCCGCCTTGCGCGGGCGTTTTTTTCTGCTTGCCACCTTGGGGGACGCACCCGTGGCACGCGCAGCGCCATGGGTATTTTTCCCAAGAAGAAGGGGGCGGTGATCTTTGCGGAAAGCTGCTCTAGTCTGGTGGCGTTCGTATCTGCATGGGGAATCGCAGCATGTCTCTTTCGGGCAAGACCGCCATCGTGACGGGATCGAATTCCGGGATCGGTCTAGGGATCGCGCATGAACTGGCGCGCGCGGGCGCGGCGGTGGTTCTGAACTCTTATACCGATCGCGAAGAGGACCATGCCCTTGCCGCCGCAATGGCGGCCGAGCATGGCGTGGACGTGCGCTATATCAAGGCTGACATGGCCGATGGCAAGGAATGCCGCGCCCTGATCGAGACGGTCGGAGCCTGTGACATCCTGGTGAACAATGCCGGGATTCAGCATGTCGCGCCGATCGACGATTTTCCGGCCGGAACGTGGGATGCGGTTCTCGCGGTCAACCTCTCGTCGGCCTTTCATACAACGGCGGCCGCGTTGCCGAAAATGCGCGCCGCCGGCTGGGGCAGGGTGATCAACATCGCCTCGGCCCACGGTCTGACGGCCAGCCCGTACAAATCGGCCTATGTCGCGGCCAAGCACGGCCTGGTCGGCCTGACAAAGGTGGTCGCCCTGGAGACAGCGCGCGAGCCGATCACCGCGAACGCGATCTGTCCGGGTTACGTTCTGACGCCGCTGGTGGAACAGCAGATTCCCGACACCATGAAGGAATACGCAATGGACCGGGACGAGGTGATCGAGAAGGTTCTGCTGGAGCGGCAGCCCTCGCGGCAATTCGCTACCGTCGCGCAGTTGGGCGGAACCGCGGTTTTCCTGTGTTCTGAGGCGGCGGCACAGATCACTGGCACCACTATCAGCGTGGACGGCGGCTGGACCGCACTTTGACAAGGGGAGGCACGCTCAGAGGCCAAGCAGCAGGGTCCCGGCGATTACCCACATCAAGAGGCCGATCCCGAGATCCAGCAGCCGCCAGGCGCCCGGGCGGGCCATGACCGGTGAAAGGTGGTGCGCACCGAAGCCCAGCGAGAAGAAAAAGACAAACGACGCCGCCACCGCCCCGAGTCCGAAAGCGAACCTTTCACCTGGCACCTCGTATTGCGCAGACACGGCGCCGATCAGGCCCAGCGTATCGAGATAGACATGCGGGTTGAGCCATGTCAGAGCCGCCGCAACGCCCAGCACACGGGGCAGCGAACCGCCATCCTGCGCGCCGGGCAGCGCCTGCCCCCCGGCACGGGCCGCGCGCAACCGCAACGCGCCATAGACCAGCAGAAACCCCGCCCCGCCAAGCGTAAGGGCGAGCGGTATCCCAGGCAGGGCCGCGGCCAGAGCACCGAACCCCGCGACCCCGGCAGCAATGAGGAGCGCATCCGACAACCCGCAGAACAGGCATAACCAGAAGACATGCCGCCTGGCCAGGCCCTGGCGCAGCACGAAGGCATTCTGCGCCCCAATGGCCAGAATCAACGAAAATGATGTTGAAAAGCCGGTAATGGCCGCACCGGTCATGGCCAGATCACGCGCCGATCTTATGGCGCCGGGCAGTTCGGTGCAGGGCATCCGGGGCGGATATCACCTTGGTGTCTTCGGGGGCCACGAGGCCGGCCGAGATCACCAGCTTGGCGGCTTCTTCCACGCTCATGTCAAGTTCGATCACGTCGCTTTCCGGCACGAACAGCAAGAAGCCCGAGGTTGGGTTCGGCGTGGTCGGCAAGAAGACAGACACGATCTGTTCGTCACGCGGGATGCGGCGGTTCACCTCGCCCTTGGCGCGGGTCGATATGAATGCGATTGCCCAAATACCGTCTCGCGGGTATTGAACCAAGCAGGCGCGGTCAAAGCTGGTCTCGGACTGTGCAAACACAGTCTCAGCGATCTGTTTGAGCCCATTGTAGACCGAGCGGATCACCGGCATCTGACCGACAACGCGTTCCCCCCAATGGATGAAGAACCGTCCGATCATGCCCTTGGCGGTCCAGCCGATGACCAGCGTGAAAAGAAGGAAAACAATCACACCCAGGCCGCGGATATCGATCCCGATATACTGTTCGGGCTGGAACCGGCTGGGCACCAGGGGCAGAACGACGCCATCGATCCAACCTGTAACCGTCCAGATCAACCAGATCGTCAGCCCGACCGGTGCGATCACCACCAGCCCGGCGATGAAGTTGTTGCGCAGCCGCGCGAGGAGCGCCCGGACAAAGCCCGGTTTCTGCGGCTCTGACGGGTCCATGCCCGAGGTCTGGGAAAGCTTGTTATCGTCGTTCATCGGCCCGGTCCCTTTTCCCGACATAGCTAGGCGCGGACCATGACGATCACAATAGCCTGCCCGACGATGAAAAGTGAGATATGTGTGGTGGCCAGCCACGCGGCGTTCTTTGGCCGGGTCTGCCATCGATTTCGGCAGAAAATCCGTGCCCCCTCGGGGTGGGGGTTGCGGCAGACCGGAAAACCGGCTAAGCGCGCGGTCACTTCGACAGGCGGGGCTGGGCCCTTGCGGGGAGAAATCCCGCTTGGGTCCGCCGGTTGGGCGCAATGCCCTTAACGTCCCGCCCAGGCGCAAACCGGAAAGGAACATGCTTATGGCGCTTCCCGAATATTCCATGCGTCAGCTTTTGGAAGCTGGCGTTCACTTCGGCCACCAGACCCAGCGGTGGAACCCGCGGATGGCCGAATTCATCTATGGCGACCGCAACGGGATTCACATTCTCGATCTCACGCAAACGGTCCCCATGCTGGACGCGGCGCTGAACGTCGTGCGCGAAACCGTGGCCAAGGGTGGTCGCATCCTGTTCGTCGGTACCAAGCGGCAGGCGCAGAAACCGGTCGCGGACGCGGCCGAGAAATGTGCCCAGTACTACATGAATCACCGTTGGCTGGGCGGCACGCTGACCAACTGGAAAACCGTCAGCCAGTCGATCAAGCGTCTTGCCGAGATCGAAGAGCGGATGGCCACGGGCGCCGAGGGCCTGACCAAGAAAGAGCGCCTGGGGATGGAGCGCGAGCAGACCAAGCTGCAAGCCAGCCTTGGCGGCATCCGTGAAATGGGTGGCCTGCCGGACCTTCTGTTCGTCATCGACGTCAACAAGGAAGACCTGGCGATTGCCGAGGCGCGCAAGCTGGGCATCCCGGTCGTGGCCGTGGTCGATACCAACTGCTCGCCCGATGGCGTGGATTACGTGATCCCGGGCAACGATGACGCGGCTCGCGCGATCTCGCTCTATTGCGATCTTGTCAGCCGCGCCGCCCTGGACGGCATGTCCGCGCAGATGGACGCGGCCGGTGTCGATATCGGTGCGCTGGAAGAAACCCCTGCCGAGGAGCTGCTGGCCGAGGCCGAGGCGTCCGCGGAGGCCTGATCGGCCTGTCACTTTTCTGATACCGGGCGCGGGCATACCGCGCCCGACGAATGAATCCGAAATCGAGGAGAGCCAACAGATGGCAATCACCGCTCAAATGGTGAAGCAGCTGCGCGACCAGACCGGCGCGGGCATGATGGACGCCAAGAAGGCGCTGACCGAGACCGCTGGCGACATGGAGGCGGCGGTCGACTGGCTGCGCACCAAGGGTTTGGCCAAGGCCGCCAAGAAATCGGGCCGGACCGCGGCCGAGGGCCTGGTCGCCGTTCGCGTCGCTGGTGGCAAGGGTGTGGCCGTGGAGGTCAATTCCGAGACTGACTTCGTTGCCAAGAACGCCGAGTTCCAGGACATGGTTGCCGGCATCGCCAACGCGGCGCTGACCGCCAACGACCTGGAGGCACTGAACGCGGCCGACATGGGCGGCAAGACGGTGGCGGACACGATCACCGACAAGATCGCCACCATCGGCGAGAACATGACCCTGCGCCGCATGGCTGCGATCGAGGGCGAAACCGTCGTCGCCTATATGCACAATGCCGCGGCCGAAGGCATGGGCAAGATCGGTGTTCTGGTCGCGATGACCGGCGGGGATGAAGGGTTCGGTCGACAGGTCGCGATGCATGTCGCCGCCGCCAACCCCGCATCTTTGTGCGCCGACGATCTGGACCCGGCCGTGGTCGAGAAAGAGCGCCAGGTGCAGATCGAGATTGCACGGGAGTCGGGCAAGCCCGAACAGGTCATCGAGAAGATGATCGAAGGCCGGATGAAAAAGTTTCTGTCCGAAGTCACGCTTCTGGGGCAGGCCTTTGTCATCAATCCCGATCTGACGGTCGAACAGGCCGCCAAGGATGCCGGCGCCACCATCACCGGGTTCGTTCGTATCGAAGTCGGTGAGGGGATCGAGAAGGAAGAAGAGGATTTCGCGGCCGAGGTCGCCAAGGCCGTACAGGGCTGAACCTCCTTTCGCCTTTATCGCAGCGGCGCGGCCCAAGGGTCGCGCCGTTTTCGTTCGGGGACCAGGTCTTGCCGATCGATCCGGGGGCAGGGGGACGATGCAAGGAAACGATGCGGGGAAGGGCGGTAACCCACCCTTCCCCTTGACAGCCGCACCTCGGGGATGAGGACAGAACGGACTGAAAGAAGTGCGCCGGCCGAGAATTGACCCGCGGACCACGCGCCGGATACCCGGCCAAGACAGCGCGCTGACGAAACACTGTCGGATCACGCCATCCCGATGTTCCTTGGCAAATAGCCACCACTCACGGAACCTCGTGAATGTATCCAAGCGCGACGCCGTGGCAAATACGGGAATTCCTGACCTGCCCCCCGCGATCAGGACTTCCTTGGTGGCACGACAAATATCTGTTTTTGGAACCAGGCCTTGAGTACGGCCTGTGCGGTCGTTTCAACCCCCAGCGCCTGTCGCGCAAGGCGCAGGTGCTTTTCCACCGTCGCGGGCGATACGCCGAGGATCGTGGCGATATCCTGGGTAGTCTTGCCATCACCAACCCATTCCAGCACCTCGCACTGCCGAGGCGTCAGAAGTCGTCTGGAATCACCCGAAGGCAGGTCGAGGATCTTCAGGTGCATCACCTCGTTCATCAGCATGATATCGGCCCCATGCAGGGCCCAGACCGCATCTACATCGTCCTGCGTCGTTCCGGGACTCGCCGACAAGCCGATTGCTCCCTTGCAGCGGACAGATATCTGGCGAAAGCTGATCGTATAACCGGCAACAACCCCACGCTCGCGATTGAATTCGACCACGCGTCGCTCGGCGGCGGACAATGCGCCCGAACGATAGGCATCTTGCATGAGTTTCCAGCTGCAATGCCCCTCGTTTTCTGCCGCCCATTGGACCATCGGGGCGTTCTCGAACAACCGTTGGTCAACGAAACCCCGCGTATAAGCCTCGTCATGGCTAGACAGCAGTCGAACGTCTTCGGGGTCACCCAGCGACCGGTGCGTCTTGAAATGCGTCAAACCGTAGAGCAGCCGGTCAAAGCCATATTCTTCCATCTTGCGGGTGTGCAGCGCCCAAAGCTCTTCGATCGTGGTCGCCGCAACAACGCTGCGAAGATGGTCCACGATCATCACGCTCTCCGTCCTGTGGGATCCACAACCTGGCGATGTCACCGGCCTTGGAATGCACGGATTAATATTGTGTTCGGGTAAATTCAAGCCCGAGCCTGCAAAAGGGGCGCGCCACAAGGCCGAACGCGCAACGCCACTGCGCATGGCAACGGGCGTCGCAATAGGAATCACGATAACGTCTTTTTTACATAATACTTATTATCGGCCTAATTGATCCCGCAACCCTTGCGCGCGAAAGCGATCAGTTCGGTCCCCTAGTCGTTCAGGATATCGCGGTTGTATCGATACAAAAGCAGCATCCCCAATGCAAAGCAGATGGCGGATACGCCAAAGACGTATAGTTCGGAAACATAACTCGCATCGTAAGTGGCGTAGATGCCGTCGCGCGAGGTGCCGACCACCTGCACCAGCGGGTTCCACCAGATCCATTCACGATATGGCATCGGCACGGAATCGTAGAGAAATATGATACAGGACACGATGAATAGAGGCCGGTTCAGGATCGCCCAAGTCCGTTCCCAGACTGGAAACACGGACAAGAGAAAACAATTCAACGTCCCAATTCCCAGCCCCAACGCGATGGCCATTGAAAACGCCACCGCGATACGAACGGGTTCCAGGATGACATCTAGATCGTAAATCATGATGATCCCGGCCAAAACGATCACGGAGACCATCGTTTGCGTGAAAGTGTTCAGGATCAACCGCCCGATGATCGCGTCCAGAAAGGTGACCCCGGGATAGAATAGCAATTGTCGAGAAAATCGAATGGATGTCGATACTTTCTGGCTGATATCCATGTAGAGCATGAACGGCAGAATCCCCGAGGCAAAGAACAGGGGAAAGGATGTTCCGATCCCCGGCGAGCGGAATGCCAGCGAGAAAATGAACGTCAAAAGGAAGATTCCCGCCACGGGTTCTAGAATGGCCCAGACATAACCCAGTGCTGAACGGCCATAGGTCGAGGACATCTCGCGAAGAACCAGCGCCGCAACCACGCGCGCTGTGCCTGTCCGGCGGGGCGTGCGCGCCGGTCCGCGCGGTAATGGCGGCAGGTTCGTGGGGTTGCTATCGGTCATCCCGGTTCCCGTGAGGGCGCTTACCTCGAACCGGTTACGCCGCTCTGGGTGCAATGACAACCCCCGCGCCGGACTGCTTTAATAGGGTCTCAGGCGGCTTTGGCACGGGCCGCGCTTAGCCCCAGCTTTTTCATTTTCTCTATAAGCGTCGTGCGCTGAAGCCCGAGTTGTCTCGCGGCCTGCGCAACGCGGCCATCTGCCTGCGCCAGCGCTGCCTGGATAAGGGTTGCCTCAAGCTCTTGAAGATGACGGCGCAAGTTGATGCTTTCACCCGGTTTCAGAATGCAAACAGGCGCTTCTGCATCCCCTGCCCCCTCTACCGCCGATGCGAGGGGACTGACCCCCAACAACCTTTCGATATCGGCTGCGCCGATATCGCGGCCTGCAAACAGAACCATCGCGCGTTCAACCGTGTTGCGCAACTCGCGTACATTTCCCGGCCAGTCGTGGCGCGCCAACGCCGCCAGGGCCGCGTCGGTAAAATGAGGCGCCCCGCCCCGTGGCGCGCGCGCGGTACGGGTTTCGATCATGTGCTCGAGCAATAGCGGGATATCCCCGACACGTTGGGCAAGAGGCGGAACCTGAACCGGGAAAACGTTGATCCGGTAGAACAGGTCAGCCCGGAATTTCCCTTCTTTTACAGCTACCTCCAGGTCTCTGTGGGTCGCGGTCACAAGGCGGAAATCGACCTCGATGTCATGGCTTCCTCCCAGGCGGGTTATGCGGCGGGTTTCCAGCACCCGCAACAGCTTGGCCTGAAGCCCGTCGGGCATGTCGCCGATTTCATCCAGAAACAGGGTACCGCCCGCCGCGGCCTCAATCCGCCCGATGCGCCGGTTCTCTGCGCCGGTAAAGGCACCCTTTTCATGGCCAAAAAGCTCGGATTCAAGCAACTCTGCAGGTATCGCGGCACAATTCACAGCCACGAAAGACCCAGACCGGCCAGAGGCGGCATGAACCGCCTGGGCAACCATTTCCTTGCCCGCGCCAGTCTGTCCTGTGGCAAGTACCGGGGCATCCGTGGGTGCCAGCAGGCTGAGCGTTTCTTTCAAAGCCACCATGGGCGCCGTCTCGCCCAAAAGGTATGATGCGATCTCGGGCGCAATCGCGCTATTTTCAAACTGGACGCACTGATCAAACATCGGCACCCTCGCGTTGGGATCGAGAATAGGAAACATCAAACTAGAATATATCTAATGGCTGGTGCGCGCCCAGCAATTGCCCGAGCGAGTGGCAGGTGAACGCATCGGCGCCGCTCAATACTTCATGAGGGTAATGAGCGCTATTTCGAGCAAATGTTATACCCACCGGAATATAATCCTGCCCGTAGCTCATGCTGAATAGTCGGCCGGCTCCGCAAGACAGCGCACCCGTGGTTGGCTTGCTAGATGGTGAGCGGGGCGATAGGCCATAGCCAGCAAGCCAGCTCCAACGAGGTCAATAATGACGCTGTTCCCGATTTTTCTTGCCACCTGCGCCGTTCCGGCCGCGGCGGGCATCCTTTTCAAACCCGGACAGTGGTATCGTGACCTCGACAAGCCAAGCTGGACACCGCCAAACCGTCTGTTCCCAGTGATTTGGGCAATACTGTACACGCTCATGTCTCTGGCCGCTGCACGGGTCGCGACGCTAGCGGGCAACGACCTTGCGATGGCACTTTGGGGATTGCAGATCACGATCAACACGCTTTGGTCCGCCGTTTTCTTTGGCCAACACCGGATTTTCGGGGGAGCGATCATCATCGCGCTCCTCTGGGCGGCGGTGCTGGCCACGACGGTCGCCTTTGCCGCGCTCGATCCGCTGGCGGCGGTGATGATGGTTCCCTACCTTGCGTGGGGGAGTTACGCGTTGGCGCTGAATATCTCGGTCTGGCGCCGCAACGGGGCGGCCGTGGCCTGAAACCGACAGGGTCGGTTGCGCGTCACGCAAGCCGGGGCAATGATTTAGGCGGTTAGCCCCCATGTGCACCGCCCTACCCCTCTTGCCCCGACATCCGGGGGCGGGAACGGAATATCATGGTGTCCGAACGTGAATCCTGCGTCGAGGCACTACATGGTCCCGCTTACCGTTTATCCCCGCACGGGTGGCCGCGTAGACGTAACTGCGGCACGGCTGGTTGGAATGCGCCTTGGGCCTTCGACGGCCGATGCCAGGTCGTCCGTCGATCCGATCACGCTGTTGCCCGCCTATCCTTCACGCATGTACACCCTGCCTTTTGATACGTCCCTGCCCGTTCTCGTGGTGTCGAAAAAGGATACCGGCCTCGCCCAGGCTGTCGGCTGGATGCGGGCCGGCGGTTTTTCGGTGGGTCGTGCGGACGGAATAGAACAGGCCCTGTCCACCCTTCGAACCGGGGCCGGCAGTTGGGGTGGTGCCATGGTGAATGTAGACGACTTTGGCGGGATGGAAATCCTGGCCGGGGCGCTGTGCGAATTGCGCCTTCGAATCCCCGGATTGCCCATCATTCTGATCACACGCGATGCAGATCAGGATGACTTCGGTCCCTCGAGGCTTGGTCTTGCCGATGTCACGTTGCGTGCGCCATTGACGATCACGGCGCTGGAGGCTGGCCTTGCCTTCGCAGCCGAGAATAACCTTCGCTGGCAAAGAAGCTTGGCCACGCGCACCTGACTGGCGTTCGGCGCGTGCCCGAAGGGGCACTTGCCTTGTTTGTGCTTCAGGCTAACGGGCGTCTGCCTCGCCGCTTCCGTCCCCGTCCTCTTCAGGTGGGTCGGTCGGTATCTCGTCAGGGTGCATTGGGGCACTGGGTGCCACCGGGCGACCTGTCATCGCGGGGGCCAAGGCCTCGACATTGCGCACCCAGATGTCACGCTGTGCAAAGGGTATCTCGATCCCTTCCAGGGCAAAGCGTTCGGCAATCTGGTGGTTGAGTTCGGTTCGCACACCGAGCCCGTAATTGATATCGCGCAGGATCACCCGAAGTTCGAAATCAAGCGAATCCGCGCCAAACCCCTGAAACACGATCGTCGGAGGGGGGTTGATCATCACCAGCGGATGATTTTCGCCGATTTCACGCAGGATCTTTTCAACCTTGCGCGTATCGGTGCCATAGGCAACGCCCACCTTCAGGATCACCCGCCCGGTCAGGTTCTGACGGGTCCAGTTCGTCACCATGCCCGAGACCAGGTCAGCATTGGGCACGATCACATCGGTCCGGTCAAATGTCTGGATGCGGGTCGAGCGCACAGAGATATCCTGCACGATGCCTTGCACACCGCCGACCTCGATCCAGTCGCCCTGGCTGACGGGCCTTTCGATCAGAAGGATGATCCCCGAAACGAAATTCGACACGATGTTCTGCAAACCAAAACCGATGCCGACCGATAACGCGCCGGCGACGATCGCCAGCGAACTGAGATCGATACCGGCCGTCGTGACCGCGATGATGGCGGCAAGGAAAATCCCGATATAGCCGACCCCGGAGACCAACGCGGTCTGGCCGCCCGGATCGATCCTGGTCTTGGGTAGAACCGTGGATCTCAGCGTGCCCTGGATCAACCGGGTAAATGTATAGCCCAAGGCGAAAATCAGCGCGAAAGTCAGGAAATCAACGGGCGAGATACGCGTTTCACCCACCGTGAAACCGATCGTGAACCGGGACCAGACCTCGGTCAGGTCGGCCACGCGCGCGCCCCAGATCAGTGCAAGAACCGGCAACGCCGCCAAGGCCAGAACAAGCCCCATCAGGACCGGAACAAGTGCATCTCCCGCGGTCTCGCTGTCTTGTGCATGGCCTATCAGTAAACCATAGAGATCTGTCACGAAACGCTGAAGAACCAACAAGAACCCCATCAGCGCCAGCGTCATCAGCGAGGGGTAGACAAAGAACTCGGCGGCCTCGGTATAGCCAACCGCTGCCAGCACCGGACCGGCCAGCCCGACCACCACCGAGGCCCGCCCCAAAAGACGCATCACCCGCGTCCGGTATGGAAGTTCCCCGCTCGGTTGTGAATCCGTCATGGCATGGGTGATCAAAAGCTGTCCCATGCGCGACAGCATCAGACCCGCGGCCAGAAGCGGCGGAAATGACAACACGGCCACCGCCGCGTCGGAGTAGGACTCGAACTCGGCGGTCGCCGCCACCAGCGTCGACAAGGCAAGGATCAGGCCGATTATGCCCGTATTGATCCGTCCCTCTCGCTGGCGTTCGGGTGTCAAAGCCAGGATTGTCTGGCTAACACCCACCTCTGCAAAGATGCGCCCACCCAGCCAGCGGGCAATGAGGATGATCGCTCCCAGCACGGGCAGCAATTGCACGAGCCTGTCGCCGCGAAGCCCCAGCAACCCCGAACTTTGCAACGCTCCGGCCAATGCAAAGACACCGACAAGCGGCAGCACGATCTGGCCCAGCGAGACCAGCGCGCCGTAGACAGTGCCGCCCTCGGAGGGCGCGCGCGCGGTCACGAAACGCGACAGACGGACCATCCAGCGCCGTCCGCGCGCCAAGAGAACGACCGCGATCACCAAGTATAGAAACGTCGCAGGCAGAGCGTCGCGCGCATCTGCCCGGACGACGGGGTTACGCCAATTATCCCCGACTTCGGTCCCAACCGTCAGCACCGTCTGGCGCAAGACGCGCCACCCCTCGCCCCAATTGACCGGGTTGATAGGGCTTGGCCCGAGATTCAAAAGGGCATCGGCCTGCCTTTCGCGGATGATCGTGTCCAGTTCGCGTATCAGACCATCGGCCCGGCTATGGGCCTCTATGGCGCGGACCGCTGGGGCCTGCAAATCGTTGAGCTGTTTTTGCAACGCGTCGCGACGCGCACTAATTTCCTCGGGTTCACTCGCGCCTTCGACGGGCGGCGGGCCGATCGACGCTATCTGGTCGCGCAAGGTCTGGATGCGCGCCGCATTGACATCCTGGGCGGCGAGAAACTGCGAACGCCAATCTACAAGCTGTGCACGAAGTTGACCCAGGGCAGCATCAGAGGCACGCCCGACACCCAGAACGTCTTCGGCGCGCGAGGCAAGCCTTTCCCAGTCCTCGTAATCGAGCGCGGCTTGCCGTTGAGTGTCATCCTGCGCCAATGCGGGGGGCGCGCTAGACAACGGTAACGCCGTCAGCGCCAGAAGAAGGGCAAACAGTCGCAAGGCATGAATCATGTCGCAAACACCTTCGGTATGTCGCGGGGCGCATCGGCAAGCCATTCAGGCACCGGAAGCCCCTTTTCAATCAGGAACGAGGGGTTGAACAGGCGCGACTGATAACGCGTGCCATAATCGCACAGCACCGTCACGATGGTATGACCCGGCCCCATCTCGCGCGCCATGCGCATCGCACCGGCGACGTTGACGCCGGATGACCCGCCAAGGCACAGGCCCTCGTCCCGCAACAGTTCAAAGATGACCGGTAGAGCCTCTTTATCGGGTACACGACAGCAGAAATCTGGCCTCAGCCCTTCGAGGTTGGCGGTGATCCGTCCCTGCCCGATGCCCTCGGTTATGGAATTGCCATCGGATTTCAGGACGCCGGTGGTGTAATGGCTGTAAAGCGCTGCGCCTTCGGGATCGGCCAGCCCGATCCGAACGCCGCGGGGCTGAAGCGCCATGGCAACGCCCGCCAACGTCCCGCCCGAGCCCACGGCACAAATGAACCCGTCGACCTTGCCTCCGCTCTGATCCCATATCTCTGGACCGGTGCTCTCGAAATGAGCCTGTCGGTTGGCGAGATTGTCGAACTGGTTGGCCCAGACTGCGCCATTCGGTTCGCTTTCGGCAAGCCGCTCGGCCAACCGGGCGGAATAGCGCACGAAGTTGTTCGGGCTGGAATAGGGCGCGGCGGACACTTCGACCAACTCTGCTCCCGCAAGGCGCAGCATCGTTTTTTTCTCGGGGCTTTGGGTCTCGGGGATCACGATCACCGTGCGAAAGCCCATTGATGCACCCACCAGGGCCAGCCCGATACCGGTATTGCCCGCGGTGCCCTCGACAATCGTTCCACCCGGTTTCAACATGCCGCGTGCCACCGCGTCACGGATGATCCACAGTGCGGCGCGATCCTTGACCGACTGGCCGGGATTCATGAATTCGGCCTTGCCGAGAATGTCACAGCCGGTTGCCTCTGACGGCCCCCTCAGCCGAACCAGCGGTGTGTTGCCGACCAGCCCGGCAAGATCGCGTTGCATATCGATGAACCCTCCCGTCCCCTGCCCATAGTGCTAAAGCCGGGGACAGACGAACTCAACCCGATGCCCGCAACCGCTCACGGTTGCGTGTCAGCCACAACAGCGTGAGGATCAGCGGCGCGTTGTTGATCTCTCCGCTATCGAGCAGGCCCAACGCCCGATCAAGGGACACCACATGGGCACGGATATCCTCGCCCTCGCAGGCCAAACCGCCAAGCCCTGCCGCCGCCTCGGGCAGTTCTGCCTCACCGACATAGGAATAGATGAACTCGGCCTTGGCCCCCGGCGAGGTGTAATAGCCATGCACGGGGTGCAACCGGCCGATCTCGACCCCCGCCTCCTCGATCGCCTCGCGGCGCGCGGTGGTTTCCGGGGTCTCGCCCGGATCGATCAGGCCGGCGATTGCCTCTATCGACCAGCATTCGCTATCGCCGCGGGCATAGGGGCCAACGCGGAACTGTTCGATCAGAAGAACCGTATCGCGGGCCGGGTCATAGGGCAGCACGGTTGCGGCATCCCCCGACAGGAAAGCCGCGCGGTTCATGTCCTGGCTCCAGCCGCCGTCAAAGCGACGATGGCGAAAATCATATTCCTCGACCGCAAAGAAATTGGCATAGGGCTGGCGGCGGGCGCGTTCGTCGATATCGCCCCGGCTGGTCCCACGGCGCAGTGTCGCCGGACCCGGCAGTTGCGCGCGCAGGCGCGAGGCCGCGCGGGCAAGGATCATGCGCCTTCGGCCGGCATTGACCGCGGGCGAACGCAAACCAAGGCTCAGCATCACCTCGCCCGCGGCGGCAGTCGCCAACATTCCACAGCGCGCGACCCAGTCGACCAGATCGAAGGGGGCGCCTGGCCGGGTGCCAGGTGGCGCATCATAGGCCCGCGCAATCACGCGGCGATCATCGAGATTGGGTTTGACCGTGACCGCAACCAACCCCTGGCTTTCGGCGTAATGATCCAGCCGCGCGACAGCCTCCGGCGACAGAGGCTCCAGCAAAAGGCCCTGCGCAACCGCGCCCGGCGAAGTGCAGAGCATGGCCAGCCCCTCACCCGGCAAGCAGCAGGCGGCCTGATCCTCAAGCCAGGCTGGAACCGCCTGAACTGGCATATCCAGAACCCGGCTCAACAGCTGGGGGTGGCGCAGCGTGCCGAACAGGAACACGGCGGTCATTGCGCGATCAGCTCCAGCGGCGGGATACGAATTCGGAAATCCAGGCCGCGGCAATTCCGCCGATCAGCAGGATCGCCACGGCCGGCGGATATGTCACCAGCACGAATGTGAACTCGCCGAAGAGCGAGACGAGGCCGGTCAACGCCTCCATCACCCCGGAATACCGCATCCCCAGCGCGCGTTGCAACATTTCCCAGAGGGAATGAACAAGAAGCGCGTAAACCGTCAATACTACCACCGTGCGAATGCCCGAGGTCACCGCGACCCCGTAGCCATGACCAACCAGCCGCCCCATGACCAGCCATCCTGCCATGATGCCAATGATGCTATTCACAACGGCAAAATAGCCAAGATCGGCGTTCTCGGGAAACGCGGGAACAAGCGCATCCGAAACGAACCACGCCAAAAGACCGTAGGTCATGGCAGAAAAAAGTTTTGCAGCAGTAGGCATGTCTCAGGCAGGCCGGGTCACGGTAAACTGGGTCACGTCGCAGTTTCCGCTGTGAAAGGTGGCCGCGCAAGAGGTCAGGTACATGTTCCACATGCGCCGAAAGCGCGCGTCGAAACCAAGCGCCGAAATCTCGTTCCAGCGCGCGTTGAAGGTGTCGTGCCACCGCCGCAGCGTCTGGCTATAGCTTTCGCCGAACTCGATGGAACGGATGACCTCCAGACCCGAGGCGCGGGCCAGGTCGCCAAGGACCGTGTGGCTGGGCAACATCCCTCCGGGAAAGATGTATTTCTGGATGAAATCGACGCCTTTTCGATAGATCTCGAACCGGCGTTCCTGCACGGTAATGATCTGCAAGGTGGCGCGGGCACCTGGGTTCAGGCAGGTCGAAAGCTTGTTGAAATAGACCGGCCAGTATTGTTCGCCCACTGCCTCGAACATCTCGATCGAGGCGATACCGTCATAGCGCCCCGTCTCGTCGCGGTAATCCTGCAACTTGATCGTGACACGGTCCGACAGGCCGGCCCGTGCGATCCGCGCCACCGCGTAATCGTGTTGCTCGCGGCTGATCGTCAGGCCGGTGACGCGCAGGCCGCGCTGTCCAGCGGCATATTCGGCGAACCCGCCCCAGCCACAGCCGATTTCCAGAACATGGTCACCGGGTTGCACGCCCATCTCGTCGACCATCGAGGCGTATTTCTGTTCCTGCGCCTTTTCTAGGCTTTCCTGTCCGGTCCGAAACAAAGCCGAGGAATAGGTCATGCTTTCGTCCAGCCACAGCCCGTAGAAGTCGTTGCCCAGGTCGTAATGTGCCGAGATGTTCTTTTTCGCCTGCCGTCTGGTGTTGCGTTGCAACCAGAACCGCAGCCGTTCGTAGGCGCGCACGAGGGCTTGCCCCGGAAAACCATCATAGATTTCGTCATTGTCGGCATGGACCAGGTCCATGAAGGCCATCAGGTCGGGGGTTGACCAGCCTTCATCGAGATAAGCCTCGCAAAAGCCAAGGTCGCCCTCGCGGATCAGCCGGGCAAAGACCTCGGGGTCGTGGATGTTAAGTTCGGCCACTGGCCCCGGCCCGCGCCCCTCGGCACGAAAACGCCGCCCGTCGGGCAGCACGAAATCGAGCCGTCCATGCCCCATGCCGCTGGCCACGTCGAAGACTTGCGTGAAATAGCGCGGCAGGTTTTCCTGCCCCTTGGTTGTTGTCAGGATGTCCATTGCGGCTCCCCGTTCCCATTTCATTTTTTCCCAAGCCGCGGCGACCGGCAATGGGTTTCAGAATTTTCGTGCCTGGTAGGCCTCAAGGGCGCGCTTTCGTCCGGCCTCTGCCGTCACGACAGGCGCGGGATAGGCATCCTGTGCCGACAGGCCCCATGACGGCGGAACCGCCTCGAAATAGGACAGGGCCTTTCGTGAGGGCCGCCGACGCCCCTCTGCGATCCAGGTATCGACATAGCGCCGCCCCGGATCGAACCGGGCAAGCTGCGTGACCGGGTTGAAGACCCGGAAATAGGGTGTGGCGTCGGGGCCCGAACCTGCCGACCATTGCCAGCCCATCGCGTTTGCCGCAGGGTCCCAGTCAATCAGCGTGTCGGCAAACCAGTCGAGCCCGATGCGCCAATGGGTCATCAGGTGCTTGGTCAGGTAAGAGGCCACGATCATCCTGCCACGGTTGTGCATGGTGCCGGTCACGAAAAGCTCACGCATCGCGGCATCGACGAATTCCATGCCGGTGCGTCCTTGCCGCCATGCGATTACTTCGGGCGCGTTTTCATCGGTATTCCAGGGAAACGCGTCCCATTCGGGTCGCCAGTTCGACGTCGCGATATGCGGACTGTGCCAAAGCAGGTGATAGGCAAATTCACGCCAGGCCAGTTCCTTGAGAAAGGTTTCTGCGCCCGCCTTGCCCTCGTGCATTGCCCGCAGCCCCGCATGCCAGCACGTGCGCGGAGAAATCTCGCCATAGGCCAAGTTTTCGGACAGGCGCGAGGTGCCGTTGCATGCCGGGAAATCCCGCGCCGTGGCATAATCCGCGATCGCGCTCGCGGCAAACTCGTCAAGCCTTGCCTGCGCGGCTTCCTCGCCCACGCGCAGGTGGGTGGCCACGATCTCGGCCCCCTTGCGCATCGCCGTGCCCATCTGCCAGCTATCCAACATGTCGCTTTCGGGCCAGGTGGCGGGTGCGGGCAATGCCCGCGGCGCGGCACAGGGTTCGGGCACCTCGCGCGTGCGAACCACCTTCCAGAACGGGGTGTAAACTTTGTAAAATGCCCCCTGCCCGGTGGCGACCGTCCAAGGTTCGAACAGCAGATGTCCGGCCAGCGATCGTGCCTCGATCCCGTCCTGCTTCAGCGCGGTCTTTACCCTTGTATCGCGCGCCACGCTGTCGGGGTCATAGGCACGTGTCCAGACCACCGCTCCCGCCCCGCTCTGGGCCACCAGCGCACGCAAAACCTCCAGCGCATCGCCCCGGCGCAGCACCAGGCGTGATCCGATGCGGGCCAGGGTGCTCGCAAAGCATTCCAGCCCCAGCCCCAGCCGCCATTTAGGTGCCGCCCCCAGCCGTGCCACGCCATCGTCGTGGATAAAGACCGGGATCACCGGACGCCCGCCCGCGCAAGCGGCCAGGGCGGCAGGATTGTCGGACAGGCGCAGGTCGCGCCGGACCCACCAGATTACAGGGGAAAGTTCTACCATGTCACAGGTCTGGAAAGGCCCGTTTCCGGGCGGTCAGATCTCGGTATCTAGCGCGGCAATCAGGCGGTCAACCTCTTGGGGAAGGGCGTAGTGCAACAGGCTGAGCCGCAGCACGCCGCGCGCGGGGTCCACGCCCATCGCCCGCAACAGCCCGGGCACGGAAAAATCCCCCCCGCCCGTGATGACCGCATGGCGCGCCAGACGGCGGACGGCCTTTATCGCGGGTTCTTCCAGGACAAGCGACAAGATCGGCATACGCGCGGCACCGGACCGGACGCCCCCCAGAACCCGCAACTCGGGACGCGTGACAAGGTAATCGGCAAGCGGCGCCAATAGTTCGTGTTCGCGCGCCCTGATCAGTTCAGCCACCTTGGCCGCGCGCCCCCGCGCATCGCGACCGGCCTTGAAATGATGATCGTAAAGCGCGTCGAAATAATCCGCGATCCCGGCGCAGGCGGCGATCTGCGCAGGATCGGCACCGGCGGGATTGAACCGGGTGGTGGGGTCCGCGGCGTCACGATCACGGACCTGAACCGGCAAGCGATGGGCCAGTTCGCGCCGCATCGCCATTAGCCCCTGATGCGGTCCGAATGCCATTTCGCCTGAAAAGAGATAGATGTCGGCGCCAAGCGTGCGCAGATCGGGCAAGCCATGCGGCGCAAAGCCATCGCCGTCCACGCAGGACAAGGCCCCTGCCCCGCGCACGAGCGCGCAGATTGTTCTCGCGTCATTCACATGCCCAAGCAGGGTGGAGACATGTGGAAAACACACCAGCCGCACCCTGCCATCGAGAATGCGATCAAGCCCCGCCGGATCAAGAATTCCCGTTGCCGGATCGGCCCGCCAGACGCGGATCTCGATACCTGCATCGGCCAGGAGCCGCAAAGGCCCTGTATTTGGCGTGCTATCCTGCTCGCTGACCACGATGGCAGATCCAGGGTGCAACCATTCTCGGAAAGCCTGAGCCAGAACGTAGACATTCGCCCCGGTCGAGGGGCCGAAATGCAGTTCGTCCCCGGCGATACCCAATAGCGCCGCCAGCCGGATGCGGGCCTCGTCCATCTCTTCGCGGGCCAATTGCGCCGCACGGCACGACGCCTGGGGTGGAACCTTGCGTTCCTGGTAGAACCTGCTCAGCCGCCAGACCGTGTAACGGCAAGGATAAGAGCCGCCCGCATTGTCAACCAACACCTCGTCGCGCAAGGTGGGCGCGCGAAAGGCGGGGAACTGATTGCGCACATAATCCGCATCGAACGCAACCATCAAGCCTCCGCACGGGTGGAAATATCGAGGTTGCGGCTGTGGTATCGGGTCGCAAGGACGTTGCAAAGCCTTGAAATGGCTTGTGTTGGCCCTATTGATCCGAGCCCGTCTGGCCGCGGGTTTCGCTTAACAACCCGCGGAAGATCGCGAAGCACATCAACAACAACACCACCGTGAACGGCAAGCCGGTTGAAATCACCATGGCCTGTAGCGCCCCAAGACCGCCGCCGATCAACAAAACGATGGCGACCGCACCCTCGAAGGTGCACCAGAACACGCGCTGCGATACCGGGGCATCTATCTTGCCTCCCGCGGTGATCGTATCGATCACAAGGGAACCCGAGTCAGAAGAGGTCACGAAGAACACGACCACCAGGACGATCCCGATGACCGAGGTGATCGCGGCCAGCGGCAGCCCCTCCAGCATCGAGAAAAGCGCCATAGGCGGGTTGTAGGCATCGATCACCTGCGCCTTGACCGCGCTGCCTGCCGGATCGCTCAGCACCTGGTCGATCGCCGTGCCGCCAAATACCGCCATCCACAATATGCAAACCAGGCTGGGCACCAAAAGCACGGCGATCAGGAACTCGCGCACCGTGCGCCCCCTGCTGACGCGTGCAATGAACATGCCGACGAAGGGCGACCAGGAGATCCACCAGGCCCAGTAGAACGAGGTCCAGCCCTCGACATAGCCGGCATCCTCCCGGCCGAAGGGGTTGGACAGCGCGGGCAGTTCCTTGCCATACGCCACCAGGCCGCTGGTGAAATCCGACAGGATCGTCAGAGTGGGTCCGGCGAGCAGCACGAAAACCAGCAAGAGCGCGGCCAGCCCCATGTTGATCTCGGAAAGAACCTTGACGCCCCCGTCAAGGCCACGCATCACCGATACCAGCGCCACGCCGGTGATCGCCGTGATCAAGACGACCTGCACCGTTACGTTCTCGGGTACCCCGAAGATGTGACCGAGCCCCGCATTAGCCTGTTGCGCCCCGAACCCCAGGGATGTCGCCAGCCCGAACAGCGTTGCAAAAACCGCGAGCGTGTCGATCAAGTGGCCCCACCAGCCCCAGACGCGGTCCCCAAGCAGCGGGTAAAAGGCAGAGCGAATGGTCAGCGGCAGACCCTTGTTATAGGTGAACAGCGCCAGCGCCAGCGCCACGACTGCATAGATCGCCCAGGGATGAAGGCCCCAGTGATAGATCGTGGCCGCAAGGCCCATGGTGCGGGCTGCCTCGACATTTTCCGCGATGAGCGCACCATCCGGCCCAAATGGAGAAGCAACGCCCAGCGGCTGGGATATTGCCATGTGATAAACAGGCTCGAGCACCCCGAAAAACATCAGCCCGATCCCCATGCCCGCCGCGAACAGCATCGCGAACCAGCCCAGATAGGTATAATCGGGCGCCGCATCGCGACCGCCCAGCCGCACACCGCCCACCGGCAGGACGATCAGCAACAGGCAGAACAGCACAAACAGGTTCGCCGCGCCCATGAAGAACCAGTCGAAGGTCGAGGTCAGCGCCGGTCGCAACCAGCCGAAAAGTGCCCCCGCCTGTTCCGGCAAGGCCAGCGCGTAGAAGACAAAGACCATGATCGTCAGGCCAGAGATCATGAAAACCGGGTTGTGAATATCAAAGCCGAACGGGCCGAGGCTGCCTTCGATATTGTCCTGGCCGATCTCATAGTCGGTCTCTATCAACTCGGTGGGGCCCTCGGGCTCGGGAATTCCCTGGTCCGTGATATCGTCTGTCATGGCTAAGTCCCTTTGCAGGCGCTCGGGTTTCTCAATCTTCGTCACTGGCCGCGCCACGACCTCAGCGGTCGTGGTCGCGCACCAGCATGATCGAGGCATGGGAATGCAGTGCCAGCTTACCGCCATGGGATGGCGAGACGTAATCGCGCCATCCCGGAACATGCGAGCCCATGACCACAAGGTCGGCGGCAAGATCCTTGACGACCTTCAGCAAGGCATGGTCGAGCTCGACGGCGGGATCGTGACAATTTATGGTGCGGGCCTGCGCCACATGCCCGAATTCCTCTGTCTGGCCAGCGACAAAACTGTCGAGCTTGCGTGCGAATTCCTCTGGATTGTGGGCAACGGTACCGGGCTGAGGCGTGGTCACACCCACATAGGTTACCGGTATGTCGTAATGACGCGCGAGGTCGGCGGCGACCTCCAGCGCGCGACCAAGCCTTTCGACATGCGCAAGATCCACCGGCGCGAGTATATGGGTAAACACATCGCCCTCCTGTCAAAGGCGCCCGCATCAACTCGGTCATTGCCGCAATCCGAGGCAGGGCGCACGTCGTGGCGTCATCCGGAAAAGGGCAGAGATCGCACCGTTTTCCGGCGACGATCCTAGCGGGAAAGTCCCATTCACGCAACCGGACGCCGGATCGCGCACCAGACAGCCGCGTCATCCGCAAGCTTGCCCCGGCGCCAAGCGCCCCCGCGAGAGGTACTCGGCGCAGTCGGGGCCCGTGAGGCAGTCGCGCTTTTCAGGCGTTCGGATCGACCAGGATTCGGCCCCGCACATGACCTTTCAGAATCTCTGCACCCAGCTTGGGCAAATCCGATAGGACCGCGGGCTGAATCATCGATTCAAGCTTCTCCAGGGGCAGATCTGTCGCGATCCGGTTCCAGGCGCGCACCCGATCGGCATGGGGCCGCATCACGCTGTCGATGCCAAGCAGGTTTACGCCGCGCAGGATAAAGGGCGTGATCAACGCCCCCTCGATCGCCGCGCCACCCGCGAGCCCAACCGCCGCGACCGATCCGCCATATTTCATCTGCTTTAGAACCCGGCCCAGCATCGCTCCCCCGACCGCATCCACGCAGCCCGCCCAGCGTTCGCTCTCCAACGGCTTTCGCGTGATCTCGGTCAACTCTTCGCGCGGAACGATCTCGTTCGCACCCAACCCGCGCAGGTAGTCCGCGGCTTCGGGCCGCCCGGTTACGGCCGCAACCTCATAGCCCAGATGCGAAAGAATCGCAGTGGCCACCGACCCAACACCGCCCGCAGCCCCGGTTACCAGTACCGGCCCCTGCCCCGGTTCAAGGCCGTGATCTTCCAACGCCATCACTGACAGCATCGCCGTCAAACCCGCCGTGCCTACCGCCATGGCCGTGCGCGTGCTCAGCCCCTCGGGCAGCGCCACCAACCAGTCGGCCTTGACGCGCGCCTTTTGCGCGTAGCCACCCCAATGCGTTTCGCCGACGCGCCAACCGGTCAGTACAACCCGGTCGCCGGGGCCATAGCGGTCATCTTCGCTGGTTTCCACCGTTCCCGCCAGATCGATCCCCGGAACATGCGGATAGCTTCGCACCAGGCCGCCGCCCGGCCCAATGCACAGACCGTCCTTGTAATTGAGAGTGGAATAATCAACCGCAACGGTTATCTCACCCTCGGGCAACTGCGCCTCGTCCAGATCGCGCACCGCCGCCGATGTCCGGCCTTCCGCGTCCTTTTCAACCACCAACGCCCTGAACATCTTTAACCTCCCTTGCCGGAACTCTCGGCCCCAGTTTCCCTCTGCCCATTCCTGCCAGAGACCTTTCGCGATGACCAGTCCTGCGAAGATCCTCCAAGACCCCTTGAACCCGACCGCGCGCCCGCCTAGATTTATATCGTTCCCTTGGGAACTATGGCGATAAACGCGCCCGTAATAAGCGGATCGGACCCGGGGGCGGTACCCGGCGGCTCCACCATAAATCCCACATTGGCGGGATCATGGGGCCGAAACAGGATCGACGGACGTCTAAAGGGGTTTTGCTTTCGCCCGGTGAGCTACCACCGTTATCGGTGCAAGCATGATAGTTGCCAATGACAACCGTGCTCCGGTGGCGCTGGCCGCGTAAGCGGTCCGCAAAACCAAATCTAAGCCCTTGCGTCTAGCAACGTAAGGCGGGGTCCGCAGGTACCTGGCAACAGAAACCTGCACTCTCCTTCCTGCGTTAACCCAACCTGAAGCTTTCACGGCGAGAACCTGTGGCAGACCAGGTATCAAGGGGACAAGGATGGGCCGCGTATCGCAACTGGAAGAATGGTATCGCCGGGTTTATCTGCTGGGCGAACTCGACGCGGTCGAAACCCTCTTTACCGCTGATACGCGCGCAGAGGGTATGCTGGCCGATAGCTGCGTCGGGCCCGAGGATATCCGGGTGTTTGCAATGGCTCTGATGCACATGGTCGAGGCACCGCGCTTTCGTATCGTCAACGCGGTCGAGGCCGGCGACTGGCTGGCTGCACTGATCGAAACCGAGGCGATCCGCGCAGATACGGGCCGCCCAATCCGGGTTTTCGGACAGTTGATGGCGCGGTTCCAAGGCGACCGGATCGCCGAGGCCTACAACAACTTCGACTTCTTCTCCTTTTTCGAACAGATGGATATCCTGCCTCCGAATTCGCTGGCACTCGGAATGGGCGGACAAAGGATCGCCTGAACGACGGGACTCGCGTCATCCAGCGAACCGCCGGCTCTTGTATCGAAATTTGGCGCGTCCCCCCTTTCGCTGGCTTTCGAATCCCCTATGCTGAGGTCATGTTTCGAATGAGGCTTGAAACGCGATGCCGCGCCAGATCGACTACGGCAGATTGATGCATTCCGCCATGCGCGGGCTGATCCGCGAGGTGCTGTCGGACGTGGCCGAGAACGGTCTTCCGGGAGATCATCACTTCTTCATCACCTTCGGCACGACAGAGCCCGATGTCGGCATAGCCGACTGGTTGCACGCCCGCTATCCAGACGAGATGACAGTCGTTCTCCAGCATTGGTTCGACGATCTCGAAGTGGGCGAGGACGGCTTTTCCGTCACGTTGAACTTCGGCGATACGCCCGAGCCTCTGTTCATCCCCTATGACGCGATCCGCACCTTCGTGGACCCCTCGGTCGAGTTCGGCCTGCGGTTCGAAACCCAGGAAAGCCTCGACCCGGCCGCCGACGACGCCCTACCCTCGACCGCGCCCACGCATCCCGAGGGCAACGCAACCGAGGCCGAGATCGTCAGCCTGGACAAGTTCCGCAAATAACGGCAACGCCTTCGTCCCGCACCAGGATTATATGCACCACCAGCGTACACCCTGCCCGAATTCGCCTTTCCACCCCGGCTACGAAGCCTTTGCAAACACGACATTGCCATCAACATGCGGGAATTTTTCACAGAACCCTTGCATAGGGTTGGGAATTGGAAGATAGAGACACGCCAGAGGAGAGGTGGCCGAGTGGTCGAAGGCGCACGCCTGGAACGCGTGTAGGCGGGAAACCGTCTCCAGGGTTCGAATCCCTGTCTCTCCGCCATCCACTCTTTTCAGATCAATAAAATCAAGCCCTTACGGGGCAAATTGTCAAACTTTCGGGGCCGGTTTGACAATGTTCGTTCGCGCTTCGGTCTCTTCCAGAGCGCGCATCCCTTCCGCCGCGAGTCTCTTCCGGTCAGCGGCGGCGGTATATCTGGCGGCTTCCGCCAGCGCCGCGTGGCCCAGGACGGCCATGATCTCATTCGCGGAACGCCCATGTTCCGCCAGCCGTCGCGCCGTCGCCTTGCGAAGCCCGTGCGGGCTCAGACCCTTGGGCAAGCCCGCTTCCGTCGTCACGTCCCGAAACCAATTCGTGAAGCCCGCTGGGCTGAAGGGCTTGCCCTGGGCCGTGGTCAGGAAGGTGAGGTTGTCGCGCGGGGTGGCGTCGATTGCCTCACGCAACGGCTTCAGGACAGGGACGTGGATCGTCGTTCCGGTCTTCTGTTGCGTGATCGACAGAACGCCGTCGCGGACGTGCTGGCGGCCCATGCGGACCACATCGCTCCGCCGCTGCCCCGTGTAGAGCAAGAGCATGAAGGCGAGATGGGCGCGCGTCCCAGGCTTATGCGTCGCCAGGAAGGTAGAGATGTGCTGTTCTTCCCAGGTGGTGAAACCCGAAGAGCGGACCTTGATCTTGCGGACGCCCTGGGTCGGGTCATCCCGCCGCCAGCCAAGTTCCACCGCATGGCGCATCAACAAGTGGATCATCCGCAGAAGGTTGTTCGCGGCGGTGGGAGTCGAAGCCTTCGCGCCGATGATGTTTCGGACGTGCCGGGTTTCCATCTTCGCCACGCGCTTTTCGCCATGTTCCGCACGAAACCGTTCGATGATTCCGCGATAGGTGGTCTTGGTCGAGCTTCGAAGCCCCGCGAAGTCGGCGGTCTGATAGTAGCTCACCACAAGCGCGTCGATTGATCCCGGACGGGTCTTCTTGGCCGCCACCTGGGCGGGTTCGCCTTTCAGGGCGTCTTCATAGGCCGCCATGAATTCAGGGCTCCAGGGCAACCCAGGAAGCGCCGTGCGGGGAATCCCAGGCTTGCGGAGATACCAGCGCGCCTTTCCGTGTCTGTCTGTGAAGCCCTGACAGTAGGGCGGAGGTCGTCGGAGTTGCTTCATACTTGGTCCCATTCATTGTCTTCGGGACCTTCATCATGCGCGGACGGAGTGTCCCCAGGCAAGGCGTCGAAGGCAACGTCCAGTTGATACCTGTCCCAAAACACGCGGGCTTTCACGCGCTTGGGGCCGGGCATGAGCCCTTCGCGGACCATGGAATCGAAGAAATTCGGGCTCACGCTGACATAGGCCGCCGCCTCTTCACGCGACAGTCCCCGCCGTGCAGGCAGGGGCAGCGCGGTATGACGGGCGGCGGCCATGGTGTCAGAACGCGCCGTTCAGGCGGACGCGGACGCTCGCCGCACCGTTGCCAGCGGCGGTGACGGCCACGCCGACTTTCGTGTTCCCGCTCGCCGTCGTCGTCACCAGCCCGTCGCTGGACCGCCAGTAGATGGCAGCGCCCAGGGTGATGTCGTCGGCGGCCACCTTGGGCATGTCGAAGACGCCCGCCGTCACCAGGACCAGCGGGTCCCCGGTTTCGGCGTCACCCGCCGCGATGCCGAACAGGCTGCCGATTTTCACGCCGTCCCCGCTGGTGGCAGCGGCGGCGGCGGTCACGGTGATGTTCTCACCGGCTTGAACGAAGTTCTTCATGTCAGAGTCCTTTCGAGGTCTGGAATCGGATGGTGTGCGGGGGCTTGTTTGCCCCCGCCAGTTGGGCTTCGAGGTCCGCCACATACCGTTCCAGCGCGGCGCGGTTCGCGGGGCGATACTCCACCCGCTCGCCGTTCTGGTCGGTAACAGCGACGGCTTGCGTCCCTGTCAGAAGCTGGTGAAGCGCCTCTTGCGCCTCTTCCAGCCGTTCAGAGGTCGTCAACACGGCCACGGTCAGCTTCCTTCGTGGAGATACGCGCCGCGCCAGTCGAGCCAGCCCGCGCCGAAGTCCAGGAAGGCCCGGAATTTCATGCCCAGGGTGTCCCAGGCTTCCGTCCGCTGAATCTGGACGCCCTGGGCGGACGACAGATAGGCGTATTGCATGGCCGCCAGCCGCGCCGGATCGGCGAAGATGTAGACCGCATCCCCTTCCAGGCGGGGTTCCACCAGAAGCGTCATCTTCGAAGCGGCCACGTTCACTTCGTCCGATTTCGTCGGGTAGGTTTCCGCCAGGATTTGTTCCGCCAGGGTCTCGATTTCCGGCCCGACGATCATGAAGCGCGGGGCCGCGCCGACGATGGTCTTGCCGTCCATGCCCTTGACCGTCCGCATGGCTTGCCGCGCGTCCGTGAACACGTCCACGCCCGCCGAACCGATGGCCCCGGCGGAACCGCCGCCAGCATTGCCCAGGTTGCCACGGGTGGCGTCGAAGACCGGGGTCCCGTCGCTGAGGTTCGGATTGCCGGTCAGCAGCGTGACCAGGATGTCCGCTTCCGTCTGGGCCGCCGCTTCGCCCAGGGCCGCCGTCATGTCGCCCAGAAGGCCCAGATCGTCGTCGATCATCAGCTTCCGGGAAACCGTGACGCCCCGCGCGAAGGTCTTCAGGCGCATGGTCTCGCCGCTTTCGGCGCGGCTGGTGTGGGTGATCTCACCGGACTCGGCGAGTTCTTCCAGGCGGCCCATTTCGCCCAGGCGGATGGACGTGGAGTCCTTGAAGTTGGGAAGCGTCCGCTGGCGGCAAAGCGTCTTGAGCGGGGACTCTGCGGCCTTGTAGGTGTCCAGCGCCACCTTGCCCATGGCGTTGCTCACGGTCAGGGCGAAGTCGCTGGTGGTGTGCTCACCGGCCCGCGTGAACACTTCGTCCGCCGACATGCCGCGCGTGGACACGCCCGCACGGGTCAGGGAATCGACGGCCATGTCCCGAAGGCTGAGGTTCAGGAAGGGACGCACGTCTTCGGCGGGTTCCCCGCCGCCGCCCATGCGGAAGGCCAGCGCGTCGGACTGGCGGCGGATGATCGTCGCCGGATCGTCGTTCGCGGGGGCATGGGACCGGATGATCGGGGCCGCGCGGCGGCGGTCCTGCATCGCGTCGAAGATTTCCGCCTTGGCACGGGTCATGTCCGCGCCCGCGTCGATCAGATCGTCCGCCACCTGGGCGTCCAGGCCAGCGGTGCGGACCAGGGCGCGGATGTCGCGGCGGCGGGTCTGTTCCGCCACATCCGGCGAAACGGTTTCGGTGATGTCATCGGGCATGGGGGACTCCTCTTGTTGCCGCAGACGGGCGGACGGGTCCGCCGGGTTGGAGGTCAAAGTGACTTCTGTGATCGTCCAGGCGGTGGGGGTCTTCACCCGTCCCGCCTGGGTTTGTTTCTCGGTCCATCCCGCGACGCGGTAGCCGATGCTGACTCCGCTCACGGTCCCGTCCGCGATCCGCTGCACCACGGGCGCTGCATCTTCGGCGGCGGTGAGTTCCAGAACGGCGGTCACAGACCCACCTTCCAGAGCGATGGACCGAACCCGCCCCAGGGTGTCACGCACCGATGCGGTTCGGTGACTGTCCAGAACGGGCAAGCCTTCGGCAGCGGACAGGTCCAGCGTGTCCGCCGTCAGGACTTCCAGGTAAGGCCCCCGCGCGTCTCGGCGGCGCACGGGAGTCGGGGATGCGATGACCGCCGAAACGGTTCGCGTGTCAGGGTCGAAAGAGTTCGGGCGGGTCTGAGCCCCCCGCGTCAGGGTGTCAGTCGTCATTGGAGGACTCCGGTTTGTCGGGGGACCCGAAGGTCAGGCCAAGGTCGCTTTCACGGGCACGGTCGGCGGCGATCTCTTCGTCCAGATCGTCGGCGTTCCAGCCCATTTCGTTGATGGCCTTGGTTCGGCTGGTGAGCCCCAGGGCCAGCGCCTCTTTGACCGCCGCCAAGTCCTTCTGAGGGTCCACCTGCATCGGGCGCGGCATGATCCATTCGGCGGCCATGTCAGGCGTCAGATCGAGACGCCCAGACAGGACTTCGGAGACGATCCACCGCCGCCAGACAGGCCGCAGGAATTGCGGGACAAGGGTCCCGTATTGCGTTTGTTCCACGCGCGCCCGGAAGGGCAGAAGCCCCGCCCGAAGGGACGAATAATTGGCGTTCGTCAGGTCGCCAGACAGTAGGTGTTCGGGCAGCCCCAGAGCGGCGGCAAGCGCCTGAAGGTTCATCCGCAGGAAGGCGGGCGAGTCCTTGGCCGCGTCAGGGGCAGAGAATTTCACGTCGATCCCGGCGGGCAGGACCTTCAGCGCCCCAGGTTCCAGGCCGGTGTCGAGAATACCGCCCGTCTGATCTCCGTCGAAGGGCAGCGCGCCCGTGGCGTTCAGATCGGTCAGGAATCCCGCGAACATGGCGGACGTTTTTGCCCCCACCAGGAGGGCGTCCATAAGCTGGTCCAGTTCGTTCGCGGACAGGACAGCCGGGGCCAGCCAGGACAAGCCGCGAACCTGCCCCGCGCCTAGGGGGCGCATGATGTGCAGCACGTCGGCGGCATCGAAGCGGATCGACGGGGCGTAGTCGGTGAAGGTCGCATGGGGGCGCGACGGCAGAATCCAGTAGGCCACCCGGCGGCCTTGGGCGTCGAATTCCACGCCGCTGACGATCATCCGCCCGCCGCCAAGTTCCGCCGTCTTCGATTCGTCCAGTTGTTCGGGCGCGACGGTCTGAAGCCTCAGCCCGTCCCCGTCGTCGTGAATGATAACCAGGGCTTCGCCGTCCACGATCAGGTGGCGGGCAATGTCCCGTTGCAGCCCCCAGAAGTCCGTCCGTCCCGCCGCGTCGGCGTCGTCCGCCCAGGTCTCGAAAGCGCGACTTGCGGCGCGGCGGCTGCCCGCGTCTTCAGCGCGGGGCGTCGGACGGATGCCAGCCCCCACCAGCGCGGCGGACCAGTTGTCCACCCCATTTGCCAGGAAGGGATTGTTGGCGGCGAGGTAACGAGCGCGGGACCGCGTGAGCGTCGCCCCCGCCGCCACTTCGGGATTGATCGGCCCGAAGGTGCCGAAGCCGCCGCCCCGACGCCCGCCAGCGGCGGCGTCGATCATGCGACGCGCCGGGGTTTCGGTCGTCCGAAACAGTTTCGGGAGTCGAAGGCGGAAGGCCATGGTCAGTTCATCCCTTCGCGGTCGCCCAGGATGATCGGAAGAATCCGGTCCAGCGACAGAACGGTTTCCGCATGGGGGATGACGGGTTCGGGGCCGCCGAAGAGGTTCGGCATGAAGCCGTTCTGGACGTTCCAGAGCTTCGCCCCGACACGCTTCTTGCCCGCGTCGTCCAGCGTCGCGGCGACATGCAGGGACCAGCCGGTCACGCCCCGCCGATAGTCGAGAATGGCCCACGCGGCAGGGCTGGGGCCGAAAGCCCGGAAATAGGCATTCACGTTCTCGCCTTTCGGGACACCGTTCGGAAAGTGGTCTTCCACGGCGAAGGACTTCATGGCGAGGGACACCGCCCGCCCGATGCCGTCAGGGCCGTCCACTTCGATGCTGGCGAAGGCCAGGGTGTGAAGGCATTTGGCGATCAGAACGGAGTCGATCTCATAGAGGTAGGGTGCGCGCTTGTCGGCGGCGTCGATCCCGACGGGGCGCAGGAAGTCCCGCGCCGCACATTTCTTGACAAAGGGTTCCAGCGAGTCGCGGGACAGCCCAGGTTCGAGACAGCGCGCCACCACATCCTTGCGGGACAGATGCGACGGCTGGCGGTCAAGCGGCGGCAGATAGTGGATGGTCGGAAATTCTTGATCGGTCACGGTAGGTCCTCCGGCTATATACCGGACCTTCATACACCGATTCGGGGCGCTTGGGAATTGAACAGGCAGTTTAACAACTTATAGTTCAATGGTTTAGACTGCAAGTTGACACCCCTAAACCTATTGTCGGATTGTGCAAATCCGACTATACAGGTGACACGGCGCGTTTGGTCGCGCGTCGTCTCTCCAGTGATGGTGAAGGGGAGTCGGGGGCGGTTTGCGAGTGCCGCCCCCGACGCATTAGGAATGCAGAACAGAAGCGACATTCAGAGGGCGAAAGCCCGCGTTTACTACAAGGCCCGCCGTCGCGGCCTGTTCTTCCGGTCCTGCCCCAATCCCGAAAATGGGGTGCCCAGATACCGCGTTATCACTGAAGACGGCGGCCTAGTATGGTGGGCAGATCACATCGGAGACGCGGAAGCCTATCTGGACAAGGCCCCGCCCAGGGGGTGGGTGGACTAGAAAATGGGCCGCAGGGGACCCGGCTTCCCGTGGTTCTTCAGGTCTTCAGCCTTGTGGACCACGATTTTTCCACCGGCACCGGGAATCTGGCAATGGACGCCCTTTTCGTCGATCTTCACCACAACAAGCGCCCGCCGTTCATCGGCAAAGGTCACTTGATCCCCGATTTCAATTTGCTTCGCCATGGTCAGTCCTTTTCCGAAGTAAAGCCGATTCGGGAACGCCCCTGGGCTTCGTCCAATTCTATGGAAAAGGCTTCGCGGGCGTCTTGGAAGATCGCTTCACAAATTTCAGTCATGACGCTTTCCACATCTTCCCCAAGGTGGAATTGTCGTTCCCGGTTCCCGACAGTTAGGCGGACGCCCCCACCGAAAGGGTGAAACTCCAAGACGGTTCGAACCCAGGTCGCGCCCCTGTCCGATTGGTTTCCGATTTCAGTGCAAACACCCATGCGGATCGGTTCCAGGTAGATCGTGCCCCGCCCATGGCTATCGAAGGCCGCGCCACGGTAAAGCGCGCGTGGGTCAAAATCACCTTCCGGCGGGACCGCATTTGCCGCCGTCTTTGGTCCACCCAAATAGGCGACATAGGCTTCCACGATTTTCGGCCCAATGGCCTTCACCTTCTTGTAGAAAGCCCATGTTTCTTCGCCGTATTTCTTCGTCAGCGCCTGAAGCTCTTCATATCTGGTCTCTGCCATTTCCTGCCCTTTTCTCAAATCAGTTACCGATTCATCCAAGCCGACTTTACCACGGGGGGCGTTCTTGTGGGGGCGGCTTTCGTGGAGACTTCCGCTTCCCGGCGTCCCAGGTCAACTCCCACCAGCGGGCGCACTGCGAGCGCGTAGACCATGCAGTCCAAGGATTCCGCCCGCCTCCCCGTGATCCGTTCCCAGACGCGGACAGGTGCCCCGCGCTTGTAGCGCACCAGACGGCGTTCGCTGGCGAGTTCTTCGAAGAACCTGTCTTCCAGGGTATCGCTGAAGCGGACAGTTCGCCCCCGCGACAGGTGGGACGCCAGCGTGGCCTTCAGCCCGTCCACGCCCAGGATGAACAGGCGGGACCCGCGCGTCTCGCTGGCCTTGATCGACGGACGCGCCCCAGGTGCCCCCTTGATTGCCACGATCCGGCGGGCGAAGCGCGGACGGCAGAAAGACATAACCGGGTCCATGGTCTCGCCGTCCCCGGCGTCGATTGCCACCGCGTCCAGGCGCAAGGTCCCGCCGCCGGGGTGCGGCCACTGGCCCCGAAGGAAGTCGTCCAGTTCCGCCCAGGTATGATCTTCGTGGGGGCTGCCCCAGATGACGTGTTGCGCCAGGACGAAGTAATCGGTCTTCCCGTGCCCCAGAATCACGATCTCCAGGCGGTCCCGCTGCACGTCGACTCCGGCGGTCAGGACCAGCACTTCCGGGGGTAGCGCATCCAGGCCGAACCGTTCCCGACGCGATGCCAGGGCGGCTTCGTCGATCTCTTCCGCCGCCTCTCGCCAGCCTTCTGCCAGGATTGTGTTGACGAAGGTTTGCAACTGGTCCGGGTGCGCCTTGGCCGCGATGAATTCCGCCGCCAGCTTGCCCCAGGACGCATTCGCCAGCGTGGACACCAGCGCGTTGAGTCGGAAGCCCGCGTGGCCTTCGATCTCGGGGCGCATGGCCCGCCACGCCCCGGCTTCCACCATGCCCGCTTTGTGCTTTTCGTCGATCAGGGACTCGCAATGGGGGCAACGGAAGGCCGCCGTCTGGGGCTTGTCCGGTTCCCATTCGATATGCCGCCACTGGATTTCGGTGAAGGCCCCACAATCCGGGCACGGGACTTCGAAGACCCGCTGGTCGCTCTGGGCGTAGGACCGCAGCACGTTGGACGTGTCCAGCAGAGTCGGTGTACTGCCCAAGATGATCTTCCGGTTTGCGAAGCTGAGGGTCCGCCGCTCGGCCAAGGTGATCGGGCTGCCTTCGGCGGACGGTTCCATGGCGTCGGCTTCGTCGATCAGAAGAATTCGGACATTGTGGCGGCGCAGGTTCCGGGGGCTCTTGGCAGCGACGATCTTCAGCGACCCGCCGGGGAAGCGGCGGGACAGAAGCGTGGACCGCCCGGACTCGTCGGCGTCGCCAGAAATGAGCCCGCGCAAGGCCGGGGTAGCGTCGAAGATCGGTTCCAGGTCGGAGACGACATAATCGCGGGCGTCCGCTTCCGTGGGCAGAAGGGCCAGGATCGGGGACGGCTCATTGGCGACGTAGGACGCCAGCGCCCCGGTGAGCAAGGTCGTGAACCCGACGCGGACGGGCTTCACCAGCGTCACACGCTCCACCAGCGGGTCGCTGATAGCCTGTGCAATGCCGCGCTGGTAGGGCCAGAGGGTAACGCGCCCAGGGAGGGCAGAGACGCCTTCGGGAAGCCGCATGTGGGCTTCCATCCAATCCCCCAGGGACAGGTGCGGTGGCGGCTTCAGAGCGGCCAGGGCGCGGGCACGGGTGGCGGTCAGGATTTCATTCGTCATGGCTTGCCTCTTCGAGCGCGTCGCGGACTTCGCGGTCGATCATCTGCACGTCATGGGCGGTCAGGTGCCCAAGCCGCTGTTGAACGCGGGCGGGAATGGCGAGCATGGCGGCGCGCACGTCCCGAAGGACCGATGCCCAGGCGGATTCGACTTCGGCCACGGGGACCAGCGTCGCGCGGGTCTTGGCGTTCGCCAGTTCGATCTTCTCGGCATTGGCGCGGGCCAGCCGCAGCTTCTCCGCGTTCAGGTCCGGGTCCGTCGATTGTCGCCCCCGCTGCCCCGCCCGCAGGTGTTCCACATAGGCGCGAATGGTTGGTTGCAGATCGAAGCGCCCGTCCGTCCGGGGGATGACGCCTTCGCGGGCCAGCGCATGAATCCGGGCGGTGGACAGGTTCAGCCATTCCGACAATTCGGCGGCGGTCACGGTCTCGCCAGGAGAGGTTTCAGGGCCGCCGCCCAGGATGGCTTCGATCTCGGCGTCATAGGCAGTCATGCGCGCCCCCGTTCTCTAGGATTTCTGGAAATTCCAGAGTGAGCCGGAACGCGGGAGTTGGATTCCCGATTCCAGAAATTCTGGAGAGCGTGAAAAGCCGGGGCTCCGCGCCCCCCGCGACGCGCCACGCCCAGGAGGGACCCGTGCGACAAGTGCGACATGTGTTCCATATGAGCCCCTAGTGCCGGGATTCCGGTGTTCTCGCGCGCGTAAGGCGATAATTGGATGACATGTCGCACATGTCGCAGATCAAGGGATTTCAACGGGTTAGAGGATTTCGAAGTCATCGGTGAAGTCCTCCTTCTGCACGCGGAGTCCGCGATACCCACGCCCCCGAATTCCCAAAGTGTCCTTGATCGCGTCAAATCCACGCTGAGAAAGCGTCTCAGGGAAAGACCGCTTCCTGTTTCCAGGGTGTTCCCCGATTTCCAGGGCGAAGGCGTTCCAGGAATCCCAGAGGTTCGCCGTCGTGTCCGCAACGTGTTTCCCGGTCTCGCAGCACTCTTCAATCCATTGCGCGAAAATGTCCTGTTCCGCGAAGTAGGCTTCCGTCGCGCGCCGCGCGACTTCCGGGCGGAAGAGCCCGTGCGCTTGCCAGTCCAGGCAACCTTCGATCATCCACGACAGAATCCCCGGCCATTCCGCCTTCAGTTTTGCGGGAAGATCGGCGTCCTTCTGTTTCGGGGGATGATCGAAGGGCAGGATGATGAACCGCCGCTTCACGGCTTCGTCCACGCTGGTCAGGGACGGGGCGTTGTTACCCACGATGACCAGTTTCATTTGAGGCGTGAATTCGAAGCTGTTCTGGCGCATGAAGCGCGCCGTGATCTTGTCCCCGCCCGTGAGCGCCTTGATACGGTTTTCCGCCCAGGCCCGCCCCTTTTCGGTTTCCGACGCCCAGGCCAGCCGCGCCCCGTCCAGGCGGGCAATCTCTTCCGGGTGTGCATCGTGCTTGGCTGCCGTCAGAGTCGAGGTCGCCACGTTGATGGAATACTCGCCCAGGATGTCCGCCATGGTGTTGATCGCCGTGGACTTTCCTGAACCCCCGCGCCCGTAGACGAAGACCAGAGCGTGTTCTTTGGTTTCGCCGGTCAGGCAATAGCCGCCCCACATACGAAGGAAGCGGATGGCTTCCGCGTCCCCGTCCAGGGCTTCGTCCAGGAAGGCCAGCCACCGGGGGCAGTCGCGCGCCGGGTCGAACCGTTCCAGCGGCACCGGCGGGGCAGCGGTCAGCCGGGAAATATGGTCCGCCGGATCACCGTCCCGAAGGACTCCCGTCCGAAGGTCCACCGTCCCCTTGGGCGTCCCCAGAAGCCACGGGTCCCGGTTCCAGTCCGCCGACGTGGCGACGAATTCCCGAACCGTCCGCGCGCCCCGTTCGATGGCTTCCCAGACATTGACCTTGCGAAGCGGCTTCGCCTTCGGATCGTCGTCCGCCATGCTGGTGGCAAGCTGGCGGGCGTAGTGGTGCGCCAGCTTCGTTTCTTCCCGCCGCCAGGAATTCCCGTCGAACCGGAACCAGCTTCCCGCCGCATGATCGAACCGCAATTCATCCTTGTGGGCCGCCGTGAAGGCCCGGATCACGCCGTCTTCGTCCAGTTCGAAGTCGTGGTCCGTTCCCGGCGGGTCGATCCCCAGGATATGGGCAGCCTCCACGTCCGGGTCGTCCAGATCGTCGAAGAGCGCGATGATTTCCGCCCCTTCGCCCGTGATCCGCGCGCGGGCGTTCTGAAGGGTCCGGTCCTGTTGTCGATCCCCCGCGCGATGCCACCACGCGCCCGCGTCGCCGTCATCCTGGGCGATTTCATCGCGGGCTTCCTCTTCGCTCATGCCTTCGCGGAATCGGTCGCAAAGGAATTTGAACCCGATGCCCGAACCGGACTCGTCCCCGCCCTTGGGGCTGGCCTTCCCGGCGGCCCGCTTGAACGCGGGGCCATGGTCACGGATCAGCCATTCCAGATCGGCGCGCTTCACGGGGCGGATGGTCGACTCGTCGCCAAGCTGGTCTTCGGTGACAGTGAAGTATCGCCCGCCCAGGAACAGGGCGATTTCGGTATGACCGCCCAGGGAGAATTCGGCACCGCCCTTCGGCGTGACCAGCCCCGCGTCCCGCAACGCGGCCATGTCCGAATCCCGGCAAAGGAACAGGATGTGGGCACCCGTGCCGCTCGGGGACCGTTCGGTGTAGCTCTTGAAGCGGTCCACCACGGCGGACGCCCAGGGGGCCAGCTTGTCGCCGTCCAGGCACCCGTCCAGATCGACGCCACACAGCCGCCAGCCGCGCACCTGGGGCACGGGGGCGAACATGACGCCAAGCCCCGAAGGCCGCCCGTTCTGAAGCCCTTGGGCGCGCTTGTGAGCGGCTTTCCGGCTGCCCCAGGTGCCGGGGCTATCAGACTTCGCCGCGCGCCCCGTGGAGGGGTTCACGGGCAGCTTTCGCCCGTCGCTGTTCTCCCTCCACGCCACCCAGATCGGGGCTTCCTTCAGGTCGCCCAGGGTGACAGTGGGGTTGCCCTTGCGGGGCTTGGTGTGGTATTTAGATACCGCGCTAGTCATGTGCCAACTCCATGGTGGATGGTTATCGTCTTGAGTCCTCAGTTCGCTCCCGCCGCCCAGGATGACGCCCCTGGGCGGCGGAATTCGTTTCCCCGAAGAGTTCCGAAAGGTTTGACAATCGTTCTGAAAAGCGTTGGGATTCAGTGAGGCGATTTCACCGGGTTTGACACTGTAGAGCTTTGTTTTCGCTCAGTTCGTCCAGTTCCTGTCTCTCCGCCACATTCAGACACTGAATCCGTCCAAGGGCCCCGATTGGGGCCTTTTTTCTTTTTGTTTCAAAGGGCGTTGGCAGGTCCATCCGCCCTTCGGAGACTGGGCGCTTTACGCATAATGCGTCTCCGAACGGCCTGCGTCTCTCTTCGAGCGCCCCTCGACTGTCACGGGACGGCGTGAAACATCCTCGCATTTCCAGTGGGTTGCCGCGCTCATGGGGTCGTCCCGTTCGCGAGTTAATCCGGTGACGGAGACGGACACGAAGGCGCAGGGCGGCCAGAAGGGCGGCTCCGTGGCGGCCGATGCGTTCCTGATCGGCACCGAGATGCCGGGGCTGACGACCATCGTAAGCGTCGTCTGACGGTCACCCGGCTTTCAGCTTGACGGCCGGAAATTCCACGGGAGCAGTTCGTCGAGCCGGCTTTGGGGATGGCCGTT